>CAWEWF010000001.1:0-691377 GCA_963812605.1 uncultured Verrucomicrobiae bacterium
GTTCGAGCCCCGTCACTCCCGCCAATTTGCTATTACTACTTTTGGCGTCATTCCGCGACAAATCGCGTGTTTTGCCTTTATTTTCGCCAACTCCTAGTTCTCCGGTTCCGTGACTTGCGGTGTCAGGAAATGACACTTCTCCCCCGTTTGCGACCGCTAAATGTGGGGACTGGTGTGGAGCTACTTGAGAGGCGGCGTTCAGGTAGCTTGGCAATGACTGAATGGCTGCGAGCGTACCTAGCTGGCTCTCGTCAATGTAGGTCTCGTCCGTCAGCACGCATCATAGGAAGGCGAAAGGGGTGCGAAACCAAAAAATCCTAGCCGCGCCCTAACTCCTTGTGGTTCTCTTGGCGGAGTTGATGATTGCCAGCACTGCTGCTCGAATTTCAGTGGAAAGCGTGTCCCATGAGTCTATGACTGTTTGAAGTTCGGGGGGTGTGCCTTTTTTGTGTGGTGATAGGTGCGATTTGCTGGTGTGTTTCTCTACATTTTGGGCGGAAAATGCAGCAGAGGTTGCGGGTTCGAGCCCCGTCACTCCCGCCAATTTCTTAATGCGGATCTTCTTCTGTTTTCCATTGATCCGGCGGCTTTTCTGGGCGGCGGGACTGTCGCCCTGCTCCGACTGCTACGCAGTCAAAATATAGGCAAAAATGACCCATCGGGTGAGTGTCAGGGTGATAGTTTTTTTGGGAATTCTGGGGGTGGGGTACTGGGCGGTGGGATGCGGGCGGGGGATTTGGCTGGAAGATGGGGGGATCAATAGCAACAAAGCGGTAGTTCCAAAATGGGTCAGGAATTGTAATCGACCAGTCGGCTGGAATATGGGAGAAGTCGAGGTAATGAACGACGCGCCACTCTACGCATCGAAACGCACAGCCAAAAGTCTCTGGCAGCAATATCGCATCTACCGTGACCGGCTGGAACTGCAATCGTGGGTTCTCCTCCATACAGTTGTTCTGCCGACAGATGCAATCCGCTCTATTGAAGTCCGCCCGTCCATTTTTGGCGGCCGGAAAGGCTTCACGTGGGGAATAAAAATCGACAATTGCGATTTGTGCCGTCACGTTTTGCTGACGAAAACAACCGGACTTTTCAAACGCATTGGCTTTTCGCCCGACGAACCGGAAAAGTTCGTTGAGATTTGCAAATCAGTTTTGCCAAGTTGACTGTTCATTGCGGCAGAAAGCAATGGCGGGCGACGGGATTAGTTGGATTGAACTATCTGGCTTTTCGACTTTGGCATCAACTCTCGGCAAATCGCTTTGCAGTGCCATGACCATTGTCTATTCCGCCGCAGAGACAACAAATGGAGAACAACCCGCCCTGTTGGTCTTTTCGCCAGCTTGACTTGCGTAAAATGCTTCACTCTCAGCAAGCTTAGCGTGAATGTTCCAAATTGCACTTGCGAAGACCGCTTTACGTAAACGGCGGGGCAATGGGCGGAACTGCGGCGGGATGGGGGCGGGCTCGAATTGGCAGGTTGAATGCTCCCTCTAGGAGCCATGGACGACAAGGGGATCAGCAATCAAAGGCATCTACCCGATTCAAAAAGTTGTCGGACGGGGTATCGGGGGCAATCTCTGGACATTTCGTATTGTCTGATGGAAAACCCAGACGATTGCGAGCATGCGGTCTGTTTTGGTTGTAGCGTCTTCTGTCGCCATCCGGATCGGCGTAGCTTCGAGAAGACAGATCGGCGTTGACGGGAGCGTGGCTTCAAGGTGGAACTGGCAGCGGGATGCGGGCGGGGGGACTGGACGGCTGGAATCGGTGGTAAGATCAAGGCGATTGGCATTCTGGTTGCTACTTACTGCAATCATGCCATCCACAGACCTGTCAGAGTTGACGAAGCCTTACGCCAACATTTACGAATTTAAGACGCTCCTCTTGGTGGACGATGATCGCCAGTTGGCGGAGACCCTCCAGTGGATTCTGGCTAGCGAGAATTTCCTCGTGGAGGTTGCTCATAATGGTAATGAAGCGATGGCGAAGATTTCATCCAACCATTACGATGCGGTTATCTGCGACATCATGATGCCGCAGATGAAAGGCGACGATTTTTTTCGCCAAGCCACAGAGATTCGACCGGAATTTAAAAGGCGCTTCATCTTCATGACCGGCTTCGGCAATGATCCAGAAGTTCGGTGCTTCTTGGCTAAGTCCGGCGTGAAATGCCTGAGCAAACCATTTCCCGTCAAGAAACTGATCGAATGCGTCAGAGAACTGCTCGCCGCTGCGACCGCCTCCTAGGCGTCATTTCCCCCCTTCTGACCTGTCCTTGCTTAGCGAAGCAATAAAAGAGAACCGCTCCCCGCCGTTCACTCCTCACCCGCGTCAACCGACGACAATCCGTGCCAAGGGGGTGGTCTCAGTTGCGATAAGGCAGGGTTATCGGCGGGGGAAAAGAAAAGAGAGCCGAGGCTCAACTCTTAGCAAACCCAGCCGACCCAATTCGGCTGAATAATCCTACCCAGAGAGAGCGTCTCGACCCTCCGCTGCAACGTAAGCGTGATTGGGGGAATGGCAACCGATAGTTTTTGGGGGCCGGTTTCAGTTGGGAACCGGCGGCGGGATGCGGGCGGGGAGAACAGAATCGCTTGGTAGATAAGATCGCGGCTAGAATCGGCGCCTGCGCAGGATGCTGACTGATGTAGTGGCTGTCGTAAGGATTAGCGCAGGAATATCTGATGATCAGAACAAGAATTCCACGTTATGAAGTGCCACGATTAACGAGACAACGCCAACCAAGAGAAAAACCTGCCAGTGTGTATCATCGGCATACTGTGTGCGCACGACCCGCTTCGCCAACTGGCATCCCAGAAAAATTACGGGCGTGGTGATCAGTGCTTCGTAAGTAATCAAACCCGCTTGATGCCCGAGCAAGTATAAAACATCCGCCACGAATGGTTTGGCCTCGACCGCTTGGCCTTGACTGATCGCGACCCATGTTGTGGCAAAATCCAAGCCTCGGCCCAGCGCACAGACTGTCATTGCCAGTGTGCTTCCGTTGGCTTTGCCAACGACCGGTCCCAGTACCCCTACAGTCGCCATACCCAGAATTGTCCACCCATCTCGCCCGACCCCTATTCAGATTTAATTCGTATCAGATTACCGTATTTTTGGCAACAACAATCCGACTGATAAGGCTTGTTTTTCCTGCCTTCTATGGCTACGCCGCGAGAGTTGCGAGTTAGCTCATCATGTGAGGAAAAGCATATGAAAGGGTACCTGGAGAAACTTGTACGCCAGCTCGGCAAGCAATCAGGCCAGAGTTTAGTCGAGTATTCCAGCGGCTAATTCCCTCCATTGGCTTGCTTCGGAGTCAGATCGGCAGCAGAATTTCACCATGCCTGCGCACAAACAGACCCCCTACACAGACCTGGCTCGATATTATGACCTGATTTATTCGTGGAAGGACTACCAGAAGGAAGCCGCAACCATTCAGCGCCTGATCGTGAAATATAAGAGGTCGAAAGGAAACGACTTGCTTGAAGTCGCTTGCGGGACGGGCCGGCATATACAGTATCTGAAAGGTAATTTTCGAGCGCTGGGAATCGACAGAAGCGTTGGAATGCTGGGAGTCGCCCGCAAGAACGTCAAAGGCGCTCTCTTCAAGCGAGCGGATATGGTCACGCTCAATCTAGGGAAGGAGTTCGACGTGATCACCTGCCTTTTCGGCTCGATCGGATATGTAAAGACCTATACCGACCTGAAACGAACATTGCAGAATTTTGGACGCCACTTGAAGAAGGGCGGCGTGGTCATCATTGAACCGTGGCTGACCAAGGAAATGTTCAAAAAAGGTCATCCGAGCATGACAACGTATGACGGCAACGACATCAAGATTGCCCGGCTGTGCGTTTCCAAAGTTCGGGGCAGCAGCTCCGTCATGGATATGAATTATCTCGTCGCCGAGAGAAACAAAGCGGTGAAGCATTTTATTGATCGCCATGAACTCGGGATGTTTGAATCGCAACGGATTCTTGAGTTCATGCGACAGGCGGGACTGCGAGCAAAGTTCATTCGGAACGGTTTTACGGACGGACGGGGGCTTTATGTTGGGGTCAAGTAGAAGAAACGTTTCGGAAAATGACGGCTAGTCCCTGGCGGCGAGGACTGGCGGCAAGGTCATACCCGCCGTAGGTCGGGTGAGTGCGGCGGGTGGATCCGGCGGCACAACCTCATGGTAGTCAAAAACGATTTCGAGCCCTGTCACGGCGGAGGTTGCGGGTTCGAGCCCCGTCACTTCCGCCAATTCCTTTCTTGCGATAATCCGGGACTGCCCTAACGCTTATCATGTCCACGTCGTTCCGCCCACCCACTTAGCTGGTTGAGAATTGTTGCCGCTCCTGGCTTCCATCCAGCGGCGTGACGGGGTCGATGAAAAGCCAGCAGGCAGCGCCGATCAGGTAAATTCCCGCGGCGACCCAGAAGCAGATCGTCCAATTGTTGCCGGTGAATTTCAGAATCTGGGCCACGACGAGGGAGCCGACCGCGCCGCCGAGATTACCCATCATGTTCATGCTGCCGGAGAGCGAACCCGCATACTTGCCGCCAACGTCCATGCAGGCGCCCCAGCCGCTGGGCATCGCGCAATCGTTGGCGAAGCCGGCCAGTCCGAGGGCGATCATCGCGAGCGTCGGATTCTGAATGTGGGTTGATAGGACCAACATGCTGGCGGCGACAACCAGACCCAGCAGTGCGGGAATTCGTCGCGCGTGACGCACCGACCCGGTCCAGCGCGCGAGGCGGTGGACAAGCACGCCCACGAATAAACAGGCCAGCCCACCGAAGAAGAGCGGCAACCCGGACAAAAACGCGCTTTTCGCCAATTGCACACCGCGGGCTTCCTTCAGATAAGTGGGCAGCCACGTGATGTAGAAGTACCAGCCATAACTCATGCAAAAGTATTGGAGCCAAAGCAACCACACCGACCGGCTGCGAAGAAATCGTTTCCAAGGGACGTCGCCGTGACCCACGGCGTTCACCTCGGCGCCGTCGAGCAACGCGAGTTCCGCTGGGTTCACGGAACGATGGTCGCGCGGATGGTCGCGAAACCAGAAATAGAACACGACGGCCCACACCACTCCCAGCGTGCCGAAAAGAAGAAACGCCTGGCGCCAGTTGAGAATCTGTCATCACCCAGAACACGAGCAGCGGCGTGAACGCCCCGCCCCAGCGCGCGCTCAACCACATGATGCCCTGCGCGCGGACGCGCTCATTCCAAGGAAGCCAGATGGTGAAGATTTTGGTGAGATTCGGAAAACAGCCGGCTTCGCCCGCGCCAAACAAGAACCGGCACACGATCATGGAAGCCAGGTTCCACGCCCAGCCCGTCGCCGCGGTGAAGAATGACCACATGACAACGACACGCATGAGCACACCGCGCGGACCGCGACGGTCGCCGAGCCAGCCCGCGGGGATTTCGAAGATCGCATAGGCCAGCGTGAACGCCGAGAAGACCCAGCTCATCTGTTCCTTGGTGAAACCAAGGTCGCGTTGAATATCGTTGGCCGACTGCGAAATACAGACGCGGTCGAAGTAGGTAATCACGGCCAGCGTGACGGCGAAGACGATGACCCAATGCCGCGCCCGCGTCGGTTGAATGGCGGAGGGTGGTGTCATGGCGGGCCGAGCTTAATTGACCACGTTGTAGGGCGGTTGCCCCAACAATACGCGCCGGCAGTTTTGGCTGCCTTTGACGCGCATATCGAGCATTCCTTCCTCGGAATAGAACGCCGAGTGCGGGTTGATGATCAAGCGACCGTGGGCGGGATGTTTCGGATCGCGCCACGCCGCGATGAGCGGATGGTCCGGCGCTGGCGGCTCCGTTTCCAACACATCAAGGGCCGCGCCGCGCAAATGCCCGGAGGTAATCCCGTCGAGAATCGCCAGCACATCGACCACGCCGCCCCGCGACGTGTTCACCACAAAGGAACCGGGCGGCATCTTCCCGATCGTGTCGCGGTTGATCAGGTGTTTTGTTTCCGCGGTAAGCGGACAGTGAAGGCTCACGACGTGGGCTTGGGCGAGAAGTTCATCCAGGGTCTCCGCGGCGCGAATGCCCAGCGACTTGTCGCGGCCCTGGGGCGCGAATGGATCGTAATAAACCACCTCCATGCCCAGCGCCTTGGCGCGCAAGGCAGTGGCCGTGCCGATGCGCCCGATGCCCACGATCCCGAACACTCGCCCGCGCAACCGGTGCAAAGGCTGCGCTTGGGTATGACTCCACGGGCCGGTCCCAGTTGCAAACGGTCGTTCAGATAATGAATGCCTCGCAGCAACGCCAGCGTCATGCCGATGGCGGAGTCCGCGACCTCTTCGGTCCCGTAGTCCGGCACGTTCGCCACATGGATGCCGCGCGCCCGGGCCGCCACATGATCCACGTTGTCGAATCCCACCCCGCAGCGAACAATGAATCGGCAATTCTTCAACCGTTCAATCGTCCGCGCGCCAATTTGGGTGCGATGATAAATCATGATGGCGTCGGCGTCCTCGATTCGGCCCACGAGGTCGTCCTCGGAAGACGCATTCAGCGCCACCACATCGGCCAGGTCGCCCAGGATCCGGCGCTCGTGATCGAGTGGCTCGGTGATGAAATCGGTGACAACAACTTTCGCGCGCTGGGTCATGGCTGAATGATACCCAGCCTTGCATTTTAGTGCGGGTCGAGGCAAGCCAACAAAATAGTTTGGTCTTTCAAATCCGCGCGGTGAATCGTATATCCGACCCTGTGAACGCGCAGTTCAACGTGCCCTCCACGATCCTTGTCGCCGGCGGCGCCAGCCAGCCGCTCGCCGCTCAAGCCGCACGGCTCGGCGGACGGCGCGCGCTGCTCGTCACCGATGCGACGATGGTCGCCAGCGGACTGGCGCAACGCTGCGTCGACCAACTGGCCGCCGCCAACATCCCGGCCACCGTCTTCTCCGGCGTGAAACCGGACCCGACCGATGAAAACGTCCGCGACGGACTCGCGTTGTTGCGCAAAACCAACTGCGATCTCGTGATTGGCCTCGGCGGCGGCAGCCCGATGGATGCCGCGAAAGTCATCGCCGTCGCCGCCACGAACGACGCACCGCTTCGCGAGTTTGCGGGTTATCATCGCATCCGCGCGCCGGCCTGCCGCTGGTGTGCATTCCGACGACGGCCCGGCACCGGCAGCGAAGTGACCAAGGTCGCCGTCATCACGGACACCGAGCGCGACGTGAAAATGATGATGCTCGACGTTCACCTGCTGGCGCGCGTGGCGCTGGTGGACTTCGAATTGAGCCTGACGATGCCGGCCCCACTCACCGCGCACGTCGGCGTGGACACGCTCACCCATGGGATCGAAGCCTTTGTGTCAAAGAAGGCGAATCCGCTGACCGACCCGCTGGCGCTGGAGTGCATCCGCCTGACGGCAGCGAATCTCTTCACTGCCTGGGAGGAGCCGGGGAACCGCCCGGCGCACGAGGCGATGATGCTCGCGGCCTGCCTTGGCGGGATGGCGTTTGCCAACAGCAGCGTTTGTCTCGTTCACGGCATGAGCCGTCCCATCGGCGCGATGTTTCACCTGGCGCACGGATTGTCAAACGCGCTGCTCTTGCCAGCACTCACGCGCTGGTCGCTGCCCGGAGCCGTGGCGCGCTATGCACAGATCGCCCGGTTGGTCGGCGCCGCCGCTAACGGCGCACCGGATGAGACGGCCGCGGCGAGTCTGCCCGATTATTTGGAAAAGTTGAATGCGCGCCTGGGCATCGGCCGTCTGCGCGATTTCATCAAGATGGATCCGGTTGCCTTCGAGCAGAAGTTACCGGCCATGGCGGACGCGGCGCTGGCTTCCGGCAGCCCGCAGAACAATCCGGTTGTCCCCACGGCCGATGAAATAATCGAACTCTATCGCCAGGCTTGGTGAGGCGGTATTCAACAATGGAAAAGGTCGCGGGCTCGAGCCCCGGCCCTCGACTCACCACGGCATCGTATGCCTGTTTGCAGGAATAGCAACCGAAATGGCGAGGGGCAACGGCGGCAAGAGCATTGGCGGGAACTGACGGCGGATGCGGGCGGGATAAGAGAGAAATCGCTTGGTAGATAAGATCGCGGCTAGAATCGGCGCCTGCGTAGGATGCTGACTGATGTAGTGGCTGTCGTGAGGACTAGCGCAGGAATATCTGATGATCAGAACAAGAATTCCACATTATGAAGTGCCACGATTAACGAGACGACGCCAACCAAGAGAAAAACCTGCCAGTGTGTATCATCGGCATACTGTGTGCGCACGACCCGCTTCGCCAACTGGCATCCAAGAAAAATTACGGGCGTGGTGATCAGTGCTTCGTAAGTAATCAAACCCGCTTGATGCCCGAGCAAGCATAAAACATCCGCCACGAATGGTTTGGCCTCGACCGCCTGGCCTTGACTGATCGCGACCCATGTTGTGGCAAAATCCAACCCTCGGCCTAGCGCACAGACTGTCATTGCCAGTGTGCTTCCGTTGGCTTTGCCAACGACCTGTCCCAGTACCCCTGCCGTCGCCATACCCAGAATTGTCCACCCATCTCGCCCGACCCCTATTCAGATTTAATTCGTATCAGACTACCGTATTTTTGGCAACAACAATCCGACTGATAAGGCTTGTTTTTCCTGCCTTCCATGGCTACGCCGCGACAGTTGATAAGTAATTCAGATTCGGCGGCTTGTGCCCATTTGTTTCGCCCCCAGTTTTGCCCCGTCCCATAGTCAAAACACTCACCCAGAATGGGCGTTTTGCCCCTGTCGGGTGAGTGTCAGGGTGATACTTTTTTGGGGTGATGTCGGGGGCGGGTTAAGGCAGGAACTGTGCGGCGAGATTCGGCGGGGAGAATTGGGGCGATTGGCATTGTGGCTGCTACTTACCGCAATCATGCCATCCACCGACCTGTCAGACTTGAGGAAGCCTTACGCGAACATTTACGAATTCAAAACGCTCCTTCTGGTGGACGATGATCGCCAGTTGGCGGAGACCCTCCAGTGGATTCTGGCTAGTGAGAACTTCCTTGTGGAGGTTGCTCATAATGGTAATGAAGCAATGGCGAAAATTTCAGCCAACCATTACGATGCGGTCGTCTGTGACATCATGATGCCGCAGATGAAGGGCGACGATTTTTTCCGCCAAGCCACTGAGATTCGACCGGAATTCAAAAATCGCTTCATCTTCATGACCGGCTTTGGCAACGATCCAGAAGTCCGGTGCTTCCTGGCCAGGTCCGGCGTGAAGTGCCTAAGCAAACCATTCCCCGTCAAGAAACTCATCGAATGCGTCAGAGAACTGCTCGCCGCTCCGACCCCCTCCTAGGCGTCATTTTTTCCCCTTCTGACCTGTTCGTGCTGTCTGCCTAGGCTACTTACCCCCTGTGGTTAAGGAGCTTGGAAGGCAGTCCAAGCTGGCAAGCTGATTGCTTCTTGCAAGAGTATGGATCGCAGCAAAAAAGAATGCGTTCTTGTCATTGACGATGAGAAAGTAGTTCTCGAAATGATCAAGGACGCGTTGGAATGCTATGCGTTCAGGGTGTATACGGCTTCCAGCGCCAAAGAAGCCATCGCGGTGTTTCGGGATAACCAGCACGACATTGGCATGGTCCTGTTGGATTTCTTGCTACCGGACATGTCGGGCGAATGGATTTTTGAGAATCTGCGGTCCCTCGATCCGGACATACAGGTTGTCCTATTGACCGGTTGCGAAGAATCGGTAGCTGATAGAATGCTCAAAAGGGGTCTGCGGGGCTACCTTCAAAAGCCTTTTGATTTACCAGAGCTTGTTGAGAGAGTTCGCGACGCAATCAACTCCCCGGTACTTGCTTAACCCGTAGAACAATCCCTAGCCTGATCTGCGTAACTTCGAGGAAGCCACCTCCGCCCTGATGCCTCTTCCGTAATCTTCGTCCGCCCATATCCAATCGGGCAGGATTTGGGCGACGGGAAATGAAAAGGAGAGTCGAGGCTCGAATCCCGATTACACCCCCCAAACCGCATTCTAAATGCGACCTCTCGCCTTTGAGATTTCCCAGCGAGAGAGCGTCTCGACTCTCCACTGCAACGTAAGCCTGATCGCAGGAATAGCAACCGATAGTTTCGCGGCAATTTTTGGCGGCAAGAATTGGTGGATGGGATTCGGGAGTCGGACTGGCAGGGGTGTTGGCGATCAAGCCAGACGACGGGATGTTGGTTCTTAGCGCTGCATTATAAGCAACACGATTGCACAGGCGGTCGCTGAACCTAGCAAGTACGCCAGTCCGCGGCGCATCCGCAGGAATATGTAGCCCAACGGTTTAGCCAATAAACATTTCTCCCGCCATGCGCTTCTGGCATGGAGAACGCTTCACGGAGCTTGGCTAAAATGTTGGATATAGCTTGAACCCGACCAAGGAACTCCTCAATAGAGACGTGTATATCGAGGGCGCCGAACCGAATGCGTTGGCTGCTCCAGAATTGGAATCTTTGCCGACAGCGAGCAAGAGCAATGGCGCTGCAGATTCGAACCCTCCGGTCACCGAAACGCAAGCGGTGACGCCGCGAAGGAAGCGAAGGATGCGAAAGTCCTGGCGCCTTCTGTTACTCACCGCGTTGGTTCTTGTAGGATCATTGTACGGACTGATCACCCTGGGCCTCAGTGCATGGGACAGTTTCATTCACGAACAAGAAGCCCATGCGGCAACCACTCGCGCCCAGCAGATACTCATCGCGCTGCCATCGCTGGCAAGTAGTCTGCACGAGGCGGAAAGCGGCGCGCGTGGATTTGCCATTTCGGGCAAACAATTGCACCTCGATCAATATTATGGCGCTACAAAAGCGATCCAGCCTCAACTCGATGAACTCCAACGGATCTTGCGGGACGATTCAGCCGCATTGAAACAATACCGGGGACTCGCACCCCTTATCACCGCCCATTTGGCCGTACTGAAAGAAATGGTCGACTTGGGTAACAAGAATGTCTTTCGCGCCGTGGGACAACGAGGCTTGGCCGATCAGGGTTATGAGATGATGCAAAATATCTCCGCCAGGCTTCAGGCGATGGAGCAATCGGCGCGAGCGCGCCTTGCCGGGCCATCAAACATCGCCCTTCAATATGCTCACATTGCCAGGGTGGCATTGCTGGAAGGGGGAGCATTGGCATGCGTTGTCCTGTTTCTCGGCAGTATTAGCACGTATTGGCTGGTGATCGAAAACGGCAAGATGGAAGAGAAACTAAATGGCTTCCTCGAGTCGTCTCCGGATGCCATCGTCATCGTCAATAAGGAAGGCAAAATCGTCGTCAGCAATTCGCATACAGAACGATTACTGGGTTACACACCGCAGGAACTTGCGGGCCAGACTGTGGCCATCCTTGTGTCAGAGCGTTATCGCAAAGTCTACTTGCAACAGTACGCGGTTTTCTTTGCGAATCGCGGTGATCAAATGACAACGACGAGCCTGGAACTGAGCGCCATCCACAAAGACGGACGAGAGTTTCCAATCGAAATTTGCATGAAACCGCTGGAGACAGAACAGGGGGTTCTGGTTACCAGCGCCATTCGGGACATCAGCCACCGGAAGCAGACCGAACAACAAGTTAGTCGATTGAATGAGCGACTCGAACAACGGGCAGCCGAACTGGAAGCCGCCAATAAAGAACTGGAAGCATTCAGCTATTCTGTTTCCCACGACCTCCGTTCGCCGTTGCACAGCATCGATGGCTTTAGCCAGGTGTTGCTTGAGGATTATGCAGACCGGTTGGACACGAGGGTCAGGAACATCTCAAGCATGTGCGCAGCAGTTGTCAGCATATGGGAGAGATTATTGACGCGTTGTTGGCACTCTCCAAGATGATGCGCACCGAAATGTTCCGCCAAAAGTCGATCTAAGCGCATTCGCCTGTCAGATTGCCGACGAACTCAAGGCCAATGCGCCCGACCGCGCGGTGGATTTTGTCATCGCCAGTAATCTCAACGCCGATGCTGACCCACACCTTCTCCGGGTCGTGCTGGAGAATCTCCTGAACAATGCCTGGAAGTTTACTTCGAAACAACCTCGTGCGCGAATCGAAGTGGGATCATTACTGCAGTCAAACGGGGAGCAGGTTTTCTATGTTCGCGACGATGGCGCCGGCTTTGATATGGAGCGTGCGCAAAAACTATTCTCCCCCTTTAAGCGTTTACATAAGGCGAGTGACTTCCAGGGAACCGGGCATCGGTCTGGCAACGGTCCAGCGCGTCATCGCGCGACATGGTGGTAAAATTTGGGCATCGGCCGCTGTCGACCATGGCGCAACGTTTTGTTTCACACTTGCGCCGACGAACAAAGTTGGAGCATTGGCTGCGGTCTCCAATCTGACTGCAGGGGAAAATAATTGAATGAGCGAACCTTTACGAGTCTTGTTTGTAGACGATTCGGAAAAAGACGTTTTTCTCCTGTTGCGCCAACTAAGGAAAGCCGGCTTTGAACCCCAGCACAAGCGCGTGGATGATGCCGTCAGCCTGCGAACTGCGCTTCAAAGTGAGGAATGGCAAATCGTCATCAGCGATTTTCATATGCCGAGTTTCGATGGGCTAATGGCGCTACAGGTTTTCAAGGAGGCGGGGCTCGATATTCCATTTATTTTGGTATCCGCTACAGTCGGCGAGGAGACTGCGGTCCTGGCCATGAAACAGGGAGCTCGATGATTACGTCATGAAAAGCAACCTGGCGCGCCTTGCTCCAGTGGTCCAGCGAGAGTTGCGCGAAGCGGAAATACGCGCCCAACAACGTCGCACCCAACTGGCATTGCAACAAAGGGAGGAACAGCTACGGCAGGCGCAAAAAATGGAAGCTATTGGCCGCTCTGGCTGCCGGCGCCGCCCATGATTTCAAAAATGCCCTGACTGTCATCCTCGGTCAATCCCAATTGCTGATGAGTGAGAAGGACTTGAGCGCGTTGCAACGATCGAAGCTCGAACATATTCAAAATGCCACCGACAAGGCGCATTCTCTTATTGTTCGCCTCCTGGCCTTCAGTCGCAAACAGGAACTGAAACCGCAAGCTCTGAATCTTGGCGCCGCAGTCAACGCGATGAAGCCGATGCTGACGCCATTGCTGGGTAACAGTATTCAACTTGTTGTGCTTCCTGAACCCAATCTTGGATTGTGTGAGGTAGACGCCAACAGCCTGGAACAGGTCATTATCAACCTTGTTATTAATGCGCGCGATGCCATGCCCAACGGGGGGACCGTCACTGTCGGCACGGCCAACCTGGCGGTAACCGAAGAAAATGCCATCCGCCATGCCGGAGTCCCGCAGGGCGATTACATACTGCTCACGGTCACTGACTCGGGTACGGGCATGACAGAGGAAACGCGCAAACACCTGTTCGAGCCGTTCTTTACCACAAAAGATTCCGGTAAGGGCACCGGTCTGGGATTATCCACCTGCTATGGAACCATCCACCAAAGCGGCGGCTACATCCTGGTTCACAGTGAACTGGGCAAGGGCTCCTCGTTCCGGGTTTACCTGCCTCGAATAAAGTCCAATGCGATAAATCCATCGACCGACACCGACCTTGCTATCAGTGGGGAGCGCCAGGAAGAAGCCTCTTTGGAAACATCCACTCCCGGGTCATCTGATCCTTCTTGGAGCTCCGGGACAGTGCTCCTGGCAGAAGACGAACTGGTGATCCGAGAACTCATGGCTTCGGTATTGCGGGAAATGGGCTGCACCGTTCTTGAGGCGGAAAACGGTGAACAAGCTCTTAGCCTCATGGAGCATTCCAGTGGACAAGGAATCGATCTGCTCTTGACCGACATTGTCATGCCAGTGATGGGAGGCAAGGAATTGGCTTATAAGGTCGGATCGCGCTTCCCCGCAACCAAGATCCTTTTCTGTTCCGCTTACCCTGAAAAGCTGGGTGTTCGCAACGGGATGTTCGACAAGCAGATTCCCTTTCTCCAAAAGCCGGTGACTACGAACGCACTAAAATTCAAGGTGCGAGAAGTTATGGGCGATGTACAAGCAACGGCGGTAATAGAACAGAACTAGCCGTGCCAGACCAGATCGTGACCGCTATTCCATCGGGGTCGTGGTTGACCGAGCCTGCAAGAAGCCGGACTTTCCAGAGGCAGTGTAGAGACTGACATACTCCTGCTTCGACATCTAGAGCCTGTCGAAGTTCCTCCTTTGGGGCAGGAATGTCCGTCAGCGATTTAGGGAGCCGCTGTTCAAATTCTTCGCAGCAAGTGACAACATCGATATGAAACCCAGTGAATCGTTTCTATTTACCATTTGTAAGTTGGTACGGGCGTCAATACCAGAGGCAAAGGCCGGCGCGGAGGGCGTGACTGGCTTCGTTGTATTGAGCCAAGGTCTGGCCGAATCCCGTAAAGTATTGCACTTGAATTGTCGGGTTGAACCTGCGCAAGACCGGGAGGCCAACCAGGTTAAACCGCAAGTCGAATAGGAGACCGGCGTGCGACCCTTCGTCGCCGATGAGGAATTTATTGGACAACTGAATTCTCTCCCCGGACTTTGGATCCAGCCAGGTCAAGGCGGAGAGCAGATCGGCGTAACCGTGAAAGTCGGCAATATTCGGGTTGTTGTCACCCACGACGGTGTAGAACCAGGCGCGCGGCTGGAGGGAGAATTGGAAATTGCAGGGCAGGTCAAACGTGGCTTTGGGTTGAAGGTAAATCGTATTGAAGCTGCGCTCCAAGGTGCCGCCACGGCCATTCGATTCATGTTCGACGCCGCCTTGCAGGTCGAGCTGGAAGAAGCCTTTCTGAAAGACGTTCGGGATAATAGAGGAATATCGACGGTTTGTAGCTGGTGTCGAAGAAAGACGGATCCTTCGAGAAGGCATTCCAATAAGAAGTTTGCGTGTAGGCGAAATAGAGGTGCGTGAGAGGATCCCAGTTGTCCTTAAACGCGAGGACCTTGTATTTCAAGCTGAGTCTGAAATTCAACGTTCGGAGCGCTGCCGGGAATGAAATAAATCGGTTCGTAGAACGACACGTGAGTGGCGAAATACTCCCGCATATCAGTATTGGGGGCGTTGATGCTGGTGGTGACTTTGATGTTGGTGGCGAAGGCGCAGCCAGTGGAACCCCGGAAGAGCCGGGTTTTCACCAGGACCACTAGCTGATTATAACTGCTTATATCCAGTGTGACCTGACCGCTGCTGGTTAACGGAAGATCCAGCAGATATTCTTCTTTGACGAAGCCGCCGGGTGCAATCGTTGCCGCACTCGGACTACTGTTGGTATTTAAAACAAGAACGGTTTCGAACGTGGCGGATTGTGAAATAAGCGTGCAATTGAGACTCGGCTCGAAGGTTCGATTGATGGAATTGGAGGAGTTGTTCATGCAGAAAAGCCAAAGACTGGCCCGACTGCCCCCGGTAAGTGTCCCAGACGGCGCAGTGAAGACAGCCGTGACATCCTGCGCCAGGACGGATACTACGTTTGTCAGAAGTAGGATGGAAAACAGCAAATGCGATCGACGAACGATGGACATGTCACTCTCCTTGGTTTGCCAGCTCACGACATAGGCAGCAGCGCCGTAAAGGCCATGCTATTCGGTTCAGCACATTTGCTGCTTTTTTTGGACAGCAGCATGGTAAGCTGGAAGATTGCATGGCCTCTATAGGGTGAACACCCCATTGGCTGCGCGGATGATTTGCCGCGTAAACTTTGAGCCGAATGGGGTCGGACCTGTATTCATGACGGATGTGTCCAATGTAAACGCCTGTTCGGTGAGTACACCCGGCACCACTGGAACAATATGACAATTGTGCTAGATTGCCTTGCGTATTTGGCTCGGTTGTTTGCGATCCACGGCGATGGCTGTTAACCTCCTTGACGTTATTGCCACAAAAGCAGCCGAGTCCACTCCTAGAGGACTACCAGTTTTTGATCAAGACGGCTTCGACTGGCGGCAAGACAATGGAGGACGTGGCCAAAGGGAATAGAATCGGCGTATATGCGTAAAGCTGACCGTTCCTTCTATTGAAACCAGAACCCAGCTACCTTGTCATCCTTTAGAACGAGCCTGGCCAAAGTGTCGTCACCTCCGTCCTTAAACACGAGCTTCCAGAGGAGAACCCGACACCCCTGTTGCTTCAATTCACCAAGATACGCACATTGATACCCCTTTTTCATCCGTGGTGAAAGCTGGCCGCTGACACTTTGCAACATCTGCCGGGTTAAGGCCGCTTTGAAAACGTCGGTTCCATCCGCCACGAAGCTGTCGTAGTCGTTCGCTTCGGTGGCCTTGAGGAGTTTGTCCAAGACGGGTCTACCTGGCTCAGTAGTCTCTCCGGAAAACACGCCGTCGACGACATGGCCAGCCAGATACACACCACACTTGAAACGATACAGATAATTTTTCTCACGCTCATTGGCTTCATTGTCCTTTCTCGATTCTTCGCTCGAAAAAGGAACATAGCAAAATGAAGTGCGTTTCCTATTACAATCGCGGGCTCGAT
This sequence comes from uncultured Verrucomicrobiae bacterium, assembly GCA_963812605.1. Lineage (GTDB taxonomy): Bacteria > Verrucomicrobiota > Verrucomicrobiia > Palsa-1439 > Palsa-1439 > Palsa-1439. The sequence goes on from CAWEWF010000001.1 coordinate 16,446, forward strand.
TTGTAATTCGTCCTATAGAATATCCGATCCCAAAGTTAAAACACTCACCCCCAATGGGCATAAATGCCCTGCCGGGAGAGTGTCAGGGTGATAGTTTTTCGGAGGCGGGTTTAGGGGCCGGTCGGGGGGAATGGGCGGGCATCAGTTCAAACTAGGGTGTCTGATTCTCGTTTGATCTCTTCCACCTTCCTCTGCTAACGTACGTTCGCTTCCAAACCCAGAAAGGAAAACGCGCCATGGCACACTACGTCATGCTGTTGAAGTTCACCGACCAGGGCATTCGCAACGTCAAGGACACCACCAAACGTGCCGCTGCTGCCGCCGACATGGCGGGCAAGATGGGGGTAAAAGTCACCAGCACCTACTGGACGATGGGCGATACGACCTCGTCTTGCTCGCCGACGCATCCGACGACGAAACCGTCGCCGCTGTGTCAATCAAACTCGGCTCGCTCGGCAACGTCTCGATTGAAACGTTGCGGGCATTCACCGCCACCGAGGTGGACAACATTGTCAAGAAAGTCGGCTAAGCGAAAATCAATAGAGTGGGAAGATTGACCCCATCGGGTGAGTGTCAGGGTGATAGTTCTTTGGGGGCAGGGGATGCGGGCAGCTACCTTAACCAATTGAGCTACACCCCTGGACGGCATTTCGGATCAGGCGGCGGGAATTGGCGGGGCGGATTTGGGAGGGCGGAGAGTCGAGTTGGAACCGCTTGATTCAACGGGAAACGCTACAGCATAATAGGAAAAGCGGAAATGCTCGAACACTATAGTAAGGTTAAATACAATGGAAATAAAACGAAGCGGCTCACAGCCTTCCAGCAAGGGGCCGGTAGAGCACTTCACCGGCACAGTGCGGATTGATCTACTGTTCAATCCGCCAGCGCCGTCGCGAGTTGTCGGTGCCAGTGTTACTTTCGAGCCCGGCTCCCGCACCGCATGGCATACGCACCCGCTCGGACAGACCTTGATCGTGACGGCAGGCTTTGGCTGGGCACGGCGTTGGGGCGGGCCTGTCGAGGAAATCCGACCGGGGGATGTGATCTGGTTTCCGCCCGGCGAGAAGCACTGGCATGGGGCGACGGTAACTACGGCGATGACCCATATCGCCATCCAGGAGCAGCTCGACGGCAAGGCTGTTGACTGGATGGAGCCGGTGAGTGACGAGCAGTACCGGACATGATTGACGTTTGAACAAGCTGCACGAACAACGAGCGGCGGTAATCGCAACTCTCTATAGTCATATCCTCAAAGCCGATAAACTTGCCGACAACTTCATGCGCGAGTCTACGAGAGTGCCAGTTTTTGATCAAGACGGGCTTCGACTGTATTGTGACGGCAACGAGGGTCAAAATTGCCCCTTTAATATGAGCCGGCAGTCGAGGCCAGGAATTGATGATCTTGTGCAAGTTCGTGTCCGTGGTTTGTGATGCGGAATGTAAACATGGGATCAGTTCTTTCCACACCGGTCCAAGTAATGGTCATGCTCCCGTTTCCGTTCCGGACGGAGCCGACAACGATGTGATCTACATCTGAAGGTTGCTATTCGGCCATACCCGTACCGCTGGAAGTGCACACAAGTGAACCCGCGCAACGTCTCGACGGAAACGTTGCCGAGCTTGCCAACGATGACAGCGAGGGTGGCGATCGTTTCATCGCTGGGAGCCTCGGCCATTGCGACAAGGTCGTATCGGCTGAGCGTCCAAAGGAAGTTGTTGATCTTCGCCCCCATCTTCGACGCCGTCTCGGAGAACGTGGCGGCGCGTTTGGTGGTGTCCTTGACGTTGCGAATGCCTTGGTTGGTGAACTTCAACAGCATGACGTAGTGCGCCATGGCGCAGATTCCTTTCTGGATTTGGAAACGAACGCAGCGTAGCAGAGGAAGGTTGAAAGAACGAACTGGAACCAGATGCCCGCAAATTGCACTACCGGCCGACTGGGAATTTAAACAGGGATTTCCAGGTTGCCAAGTCCCTGCCTTCCTAGCGGGTATCCATCAGCGACTTGCGGACCCGCTGTTCGAACTCCTCGCAGCAGGTGACAATGTCGATGTGGAAAGTATTGAATCTTCCGCCTTCGACTTCAACCCACGCATTCTTGTGGTGGCGGGGACACCGCATCTGGGAAACAGTTGTCGCATAATTCCGTTTGATTTGTTCCACCGTCCCGTCGAATCGCACGTTCAATCCAAACCTCGCATTGGTAACCAGGTGAATGTTGGACCCCATCGACGGGAACAGGGTATGGACACGCAGCCACTCGCCAGTTGCTGCGGACGATTCGATTAACAAATACGGGTTGACCTGTCCAGATAATTCTCGCCATTGCGGTAGTTCGCAAATGCTCTCCTCACCCGAATTCGGCAAAGAAAAAAATGGTCAGAGCAGAATAAAATGTGCTAGCCATATAGCTTTTATGTGAGTGGTCGCGGGGGGAAGGGCCAAAAATGAGAGTGAATTCGTTTGGGCATGGGGGAGGGACAACCGAGGCGAAATGGCCTTCGCTTCTTTACATGATTTCGTCCGTGCCCTCCAAATCCTGTCTATGCTTCTTTTGTTGGCGTCGCCAATAGCCGCGTCCGCCGTGAACGTCCTGACGCAACACAATGACACTTTTCGCACGGGCGCGAACCTCAACGAGTCCGTCCTGACAGTTTCAAACGTCGGCTCCAGTCAGTTTGGCAAACTGTTCTCGCGCGCGGTCGACGGCCAGATTTACGCGCAGCCCCTGTATGTCAGCGGCCTGACAATTTCCGGCAAACTCCGCAATGTCCTGTACGTCGCGACCGAACACAATAGCGTTTATGCTTTCGATGCGGATGATCCGTCGGCTTCGACCGCGTTGTGGCAGGTGAACCTCGGCTCATCGGTTCCCATCGGTGACTTTAGTAACTGTACCGATCTCCAGCCGGAGGTCGGCATCACCGGCACCCCCGTCATCGATTTGACCGGTAATACCAACACCATGTACGTCGTCGCCAAGACCTTGGTGGGGACCAATCATTTTCAACGACTGCACGCCCTGGACATCTTGACCGGCACAGGAAAAATTCGGCGGCCCGGTGTCAATACAAGGGTCGGTGCCGGGGACGGGAGCGGGAAGCTCGGGCGGGACGCTCACGTTCGATCCGCTGTATCAACACAGCCGTGCCAGCCTGCTGTTGCTGAGCAACACGGTCTATGTCGCTTGCGGTTCGCACTGTGATTATGGGAACTACCACGGCTGGCTGTTCGGCTACAATGCGACCAATCTCCAACAGACCGCCATTTTTTGCACCTCACCCAACGCCGGGGATGGGGTAATTGACGGCGGCGGCGGCATCTGGGGCAGCGGCATGGGACCGTCCGCCGATACCAACGGCAACATCTACGTGACGACCGGCAACGGCCCACTCGACAAGAATACCGGCGGTCTCGACTACGGCGATTCCCTCATCAAATTCAGCGTCTCCAGCGGCACGCTGGTCGTCGCCGATTGGTTCTCACCGCACGACCAGGCCAACCTGTATACGAACGATCTGGACCTTGGGTCGGGCGGGCCGATGGTGATTCCCAGCACAAACCTCGTCGTCGTCATGGGCAAGACCGGGGAAGTGTACCTGATCAATCCCCAGCACCTCGGCGGTTTTGTCAATTTCTCCAGCGACACCAACATCGTGCAAGAGTTTTCGGCGGCGCCAACACCTTATACGATCGGCCAGGGCCCGGTTTACTGGAGGGGACCGACGACTGAATTCATTTACTTTTGGGTTGGCGCGACAGCATTGCAGCAGTTCTCGTTCAATGGCTCAAAAATCACAACCACCCCGGTGGCCTTGGGGAACACGCCCCAGCCGAACCGGGCCGCGGGATCTCGCTCTCGGCCAATGGCAATACGCCGGGATCGGGAATTATTTGGGGCACAGAAGCCGGCAGCGGCGGGACCATCCATGCCTACGATGCAAGCAATGTCGCCAATGAACTCTGGAACAGCCAGCAAAACGCAGCCCGCGATGCGCTCGGCAACTACGTGAAGTTCTGCGCCCCGACCATTGCCAATGGGAAAGTGTATCGTGCCGACGACCTCGTCCAGCCTGGTAGTGTATGGTTTGTTGGGCACACCCGTTCAGGGTATATCGCCCGCGAACTTCAACTTCGGCGCGCTCACGACTGGCACGACCACACAAACCACTTTCGTCGTCACCAACACCGGCGCTGGGGAGTTGATTGGCACGGTGGCCACGGCCGCGCCTTTCGCCATCGTGAGCGGCGCTTCCTACGCCTTGGCCGGCGGCGGCTCGAGCAATGTGGTCGTCAATTTCACACCGCCGAGCGTGGGGAGCTTTACCGGGACCGTGGTGTTTGCGTCCAACGTCGGCAATTCCACCAATGTCGTCACCGGGCAGCGGCGCGGTTTTTCCGGCCGCGTTATTCAGCGCAAGCTCCGCCACGGGCGCGGTGCCGTTAACGGTCACGTTCACCGACACTTCGACCGGTACGATCACCAACCGGTCCTGGACTTTCGGGGATGGGGCCAGCTCCAACCTCATCCTCACCACCGTGGCCCATACTTACAGCGTCACCGGGACCGATACGGTCCGCTTGATCGTCAGCGGCCCGTTGGGGAACAGCACCAACACGCAGGTCAATTTAGTTGTGGCCATGAATCCGCCGCAGTTGCTGGTCAGCCCCTCCACAAAGAATTTCGGCACCGTCGTCATTGGCCAGACCAGCAACCAGCTTTTCTCCGTGATCAACACCGGTGGTCTGACGCTGACCGGCTCGGCAACTGTGCCCGGCGCGCCGTACTCCGTCACCGCCGGCAGTCCATTTAGTGTCGCTCGCGGGACAGACGCAGAATGTAACGGTCGCGTTTACACCCGTTGCCGCCGGCACTTTCAGTACCAACCTCATCGTGGCCAGCAATGGCGGCGCGTCCACCAACGCCCTTACGGGTGTGGGGGTGACGCCCGCCCAACTGGCCGTTAGCCCGTCAAGTTTGAACTTCGGCGCACTGGTAACCGGGAGTGTGGCCTATGCCAGTTTCACCGCGACGAACTCTGGCGGCGCGTCGCTCAGCGGTACCGCCGTTGTCGGTCTTCCGTTTGCCGTGGTGACCAACGGCAGTTTCAACCTGGCCGGTTTCGCGTCCACCAATGTCGTCGTGCAGTTTGCGCCGGCAATAACAGGAACCTGGACCAGCAACGTCGTCTTCACCAGTACGGGCGGCGCTTCAACGAATGCAGTGACGGGCACCAGCGTGACGCCCGCCAATTTGATTGTCAACCCGGGCAGCTTGAACTTCGGCACAATCGCCACCGGGACGACCGCCCAGGCCACCTTCGTCGTGACCAACTCGGGCGGTGCGCTCCTGAGCGGAACGGCGGTTGCGGGCGGAGCGTTTACGATTTCATCCGGCAGCCCTTACAACGTCCCGGGCTTCGCCGCAGCAAACGTGGTCATCAATTTCACACCGTTAAGCGTGGGGAGCTTTGCCACGAACGTGGTGTTTGCGTCCAACGGCGGCAACTCCACCAATGCCATCACCGGCAGCGGCGCGGCTTTTCCAGCCGCGTTCTTTAGCGCGAGCTCCGCCACGGGCGCGGTGCCGTTGACGGTCACCTTCACCGACAATTCGACCGGCACGATCACCAACCGGTTCTGGAGTTTCGGCGACGGGGCCACCTCCAACCTCACCCTCACCACGGTGGCCCATACCTACAACGTCACCGGGACCGATACGGTCCGCCTGATCGTCAGCGGACCGCTGGGGAACAACACCAACACGCAGGTCAACTTGATCGTGGCCGTGAATCCGCCGCAGTTAATGGTCAGCCCCTCCACAAAGAATTTCGGCACCGTTGTCATTGGCCAAACCAGCAACCAGCTTTTCTCCGTGATCAACGCCGGTGGTCTGACGCTGACCGGCTCGGCAACCGTGGCCGGCGCGCCGTACTCCGTCACCGCCGGCAGTCCATTTAGTGTCGCTCCGGGGCAGACGCAGAATGTGACGGTCGCGTTTGCACCCGTTGCCGCCGGCACTTTTAGTACCAACCTCATCGTGGCCAGCAATGGCGGCGCGTCCACCAACGCCCTCACGGGCGTGGGCGTAACGCCGGCCCAACTGGCCATCAGCCCGTCGAGTTTAAACTTCGGCGCCCTGGTAACGGGCAGTGTGGCCTACGCCAGTTTCACCGCGACCAATTCCGGCGGCGCGCCGCTCAGCGGCGCCGCCAGCGTCGGTCTCCCGTTTGCCGTGGTGACCAACGGCAGCTTCAACCTGGCCGGTTTCGCGTCCACCAATGTCATCGTGCAGTTTGCGCCGGTGACACCAGGGACCTGGACCAGCAACGTCGTCTTCACCAGCACCGGTGGCAATTCGACCAACACCGTCAGCGGTATGGGCCTGACGCCGGGCAGTATCGCGGTGGCGCCCGCGACGCTGAACTTCGGGGCGCTGGCCACGGGCACGACGGCCCAGGCCAGTTTTGTGGTCACCAACTTCGGCGGCATAGCCGTCAGCAACGGCACGGCAATAGTGAGCGGTGGGCCGTTCACGATCTTGTCCGGCGCGGCTTTCAGCGTGCCGGGTCTGAGCTCAAGCAACGTGGTGGTGCGGTTTGCACCGGTCAGTGCCGGCGCGTTCACCAACAACGTGGTGTTCACCACCGCCAACGGCGGGAACGCCACGAACACCGTGAGCGGCGAGGGAGCGGTTGCGCCCGTGGCCAGTTTCACCGTCCACCCGGTCGCCGGCACGGAACTGCTGCAGGTGACCTTCTCGGACACTTCAACCGGCACGCAGCCGTTAACGCTGTATTGGAATCTGGGCGACAGCGTCCTCGTGACCAACTCTGGGCGGCGCCAATTTCAACCACACCTACGCCGCCGGCGCCTACACGGTGGCGTTAACGGCCAGCAATGCGTTTGGCACGAGCATGTTGATCTCGAACAACGTGATCGCGGTGGTCACGGCGTTGCAGGCGTGGCAGCTGCAGTACTTCGGCTGCACCAACTGTGCGCAGGCGCAACCAAACGCAGACCCGTACGGCACGGGCATGAGCAACACCAACAAATTACTCGCGGGCTTCAATCCTACCAATCCGGCGGCGTATCTGCGCATCATCAGCATCGCCAATACGAACGCCACGGACATTAACGTGATTTACCTGGGGGCCAATGGCGACAGTACCTGGTCGCCGGGCATCGCGTCGCGCACCAACGTGCTGGAGTTCACGGCCGGCGCCGCCCCTGGCGACTACTCGACCAACTTCACGAGTACCGGCCAGACGAATATCCTCAGTGGCGGGACTGGAAACGGCATCGTAACCAACATGATCGACAACGGGGGCGCGACCAACGCGCCGTCGCGGTACTACCGGGTCCGCGTGCTGGCGCCGTGAACATTGCTTGAAGGCGGCAACCGTAAGTGTAGAACGGCGATAGTTAGGGCTGTCAATCGGGTTCACAAACTTGTATGGATTTCGATTGTCATGCTCCGCACCGTGATCCGCTGTCTTCAATCCGGTCTCGCCAGTTTTGCGTTGCTGGTTGCGCTGGCCGGGTCAGCCGGCGCTGCGGAGGCATCTGTCGAGCAGTGGGGCGTTTTTGACGTCCCGCTCACCGGACCGACCAATGGCAATCCCTTTGTGGATGTCCAGGTTTCTGCCCGCTTTTCGTGCGCTACTTCGGCGGTCGAGGTAGCCGGGTTTTATGACGGCGACGGGACGTATCGTGTGCGGTTCATGCCGAATGAACAGGGCCAGTGGCACTACGCGACACGCAGCAACCGCCCCGAGTTGAATGGCAAAACGGGCGAATTTACGGTCACCGCACCGGTTGCCATCAATCACGGACCGGTCCACGTGGCCCACACGTATCACTTTGCCTACAGTGACGGCACGCCGTTTCGTCCGCTGGGCACGACTTCTTACAATTGGGGGCACATGGTCGACGCACTGGAGGAGCAAACGCTCGCCTGCCTCGCGGATGCGCCCTTCAATAAAATCCGCATGTGCATTTTCCCCAAGCATAATCCGGAGAACACGAACGAACTGGCGCTTTACCCGTTTGCCGGAACGCCGCCGAAGGCGTGGGACTTTTCCCGTTTTGATCCGCGGTTCTTCCAGCACTTGGAAAAGCGCGTCGGCGACCTTCGTGACCGGGGTATCGAGGCGGAGCTGATTTTATTCGATCCCTACGACAAGGGCCGGTGGGGTTTCGACCGGATGCCGGCGGAGGTGGATGATCGGTACGTGCGCTATCTCGTCAGCCGCCTGGCCGCGTATCGCAACGTCTGGTGGTCGCTGTCCAACGAATACGATTTCAACAAACAGAAGAAGGAGTCGGATTGGGACCGCCTGTTCCAGGTCTTGCAGGCCACGGATCCTTACGGCCATTTGCGTTCCATCCATAATGGCTTCCTACATTTACAACAACACGCAGCCCTGGGTCACGCACGCCAGCATCCAAAACGGAGCGGCGGTGGAAGATGCCGGCCGCGCCGAGATGTATCGCGATGTCTATCGCAAGCCCGTCGTTTACGACGAGGTGAAATACGAGGGCAATATTTGGAAACGCTGGGGCAACCTTTCCGGGGAAGAAATGGTGTTTCGTTTCTGGCAGGGCACTGTCGCGGGCACGTACGTGACCCATGGCGAAGTCGTGACCAACGAACAACACACGCTGTGGACTTCCGAAGGCGGCAAGCTCTACGGGCAAAGTCCTCCGCGGCTCGCGTTCCTCCGCCAGGTGCTTGCGGAAAGTCCCGCAACCGGCATCGACCCGATTGACAAATGGCAGGACGCAAACATGGGCGGCAAACTCGGCGAATACTACCTGCTCTATTTCGGCAAACAAACGCCGGCCTCGTGGCCTTTTGAACTCTACAAGGATCAAATTGCCGATGGCATGAGATTCAAGGTCGAGGTGCTCGACACGTGGGCCATGACCATCACGCCGGTCGAGGGCGAGTTCGTGACAAAGAAAAAGGACAACTACCATTTCATCGACGAGAAACGGCCGGGCCGTTGCGTTGCCCGGAAAACCTTACCTGGCGTTACGCATTCGCCGTGTGCCGGACCCGGCAAACTCAAGTTTGAAGAAGGCACCGCCAGCCGACGTGCCACCGGACCAGGCACAACCCTAAGGAACGGGCGTGATCTTATAGAATCGCTGCGTCGCGCTTGAGGCGGTCGTGTCGATGTAGGAAAGCGTGGTTTGACTGTTGCCGGCCGTGAGCGGAGCGCCCATGTTTGTCCAGGTGCCGCCCGGCGCATTGCAGGACATCACTTGATAGGTTTTGCCCGGCACCGCCGGCCAATTGACGGTGAATCCGCCAGCGGATGGTTGAACGCTGCGGATAACGAACCCCAGCGTGGGATCCAGGCTGTCGAAGACGCCGTCCCCGGTGCTATCGGTGATGGCGGCAATCGGCACCGCCAAAAACTCATTTGACTCGATATTGCCGTTGCCGTTTCCGGCGGGCGCCTGCGCGACAAGTGCGCCGCCATCGGCCGTGCCGTAAGCGGCCGCGGATAGATAGATCGTGGAAGGCATCGCACCGAAGGCTTGCACCAGATCGATCGTGCCCTGCATCTGGCCTGAGTTTGTCGCGGCCTTGACCGCCTGGTTGGAGGCCGTGGTCTGCTGCCAGCCGACGTAACTGCTCTGGCTCTCGCCGGCAAGAAATGGTTTGAATGGCGGGATGGCTATGGATCCGGCTTTGGCCCATTGTGCTGCTGTCGTCGCCGAGGCCAATAATTGATCGGAGATCAGGACGAAATGGTCGTTCGGACCGTTGGTTCCCGGCGAGATGGTCGCGACATATAAAATGGTGCCGCGGACGGCGGCGTAAAGCGTCATCCCCGGATTGCTCAGCAAATAACCGGGGTAATTGTTGGTGGTTCCGTCCAGCGTAAATGGCGGAATCAATGTTTTCGCGCAGACAGGGGCGGAGTCCGCCGATCGCTCCTCGCCTTCGGTCGCGGCGACGGTGTAGCAATACGGAGTGTTGGTGACCAATCCGCTGTCGGAGTAATTAGTGGCGGATGTCATGGTGAGGAAGACGCCGCTTCGCTTCACGACGTAGGAAGTGGCGCCGCTGGAAGTCGACCACGCCAGGTTGATCTGGTTGGTACTGACGGCGGTGGCGGTGAGATTCGTTGGCGTTGCCGGGGAAGGAGGCGGTGGCACCTGCGAAAAGATCAGCGCGCTGTAAGGGGCGATGTTGATCGCGGCTGAAGCCGGATTGCCGCTGGCAACCACCGTCGCGCTTCCGAAATTGCCGTAGTCAGAGCCGTAATCGGTCGAATCGCTGTTGAAGTGCGCGTACCAGGTCCCGCTCTTCGGAAAATTGATCATGTAACCGGTGCGGCTGGCATTGGCGAAGTTGGCGACGACAACCACATCATCTCCCGAGCTGCCCGTGTTCCAGCGGCGAAAGGCGATCAGTTTGGTGGTATTGTCGAGGTTCTCCAGGCTCACGTTTCCACCCTTCAATCCCGATGATAGGCCGTCGAGATTGCGCCGCAGCCGGATCAGATCCTTATACAGCCAGACGATGCCGCTATAGGTATTCGCGCGCGTCCAATCCAGCGGATTGGACGTCCCGAACTGGTTGGTCGTGAGCATTTCCTGGCCCTCCAGCAACATTGGGATGCCCGGGGCGGTCAACGCCAGGGTGGCGCCGAGTGTGGAACGTTTGCGAGCATAGTAGCTGGCGGGATCACCACCATCGACCGCCGACGGCACACGCAAGTGGGTTGGACCATTCAGGTCCCCGGCCGAATCGTGGTCTTCTGTGAAGAGAACGCGACCGAATCCGAGGAATCCGGTAATCCCCTCGTTGACGGCAAAGGAAACCGCGCTCATGTCCCGGGAGCCGTCGTCCCCGGTGGTCAATTGAGGCACCAGGTTGCCCTGAAAATCGTCCGACGCCCACTGCGCGTCGAATCCCGATACCCAGCCAGAGTCCTCGGCGATGTTGATCTTGCCCGTATATTGGGTGTCGATCATGCTGTTGATTTGTTGGATGAGGGTCTCGGCATCCTGGATGAAGATATTGGTGCCTCCGTTGGTGGCGTTCATCATCACATACGGCGTGTCCCAACGAAAGCCGTCCATGTGGTATTCATCCAGCCACATGCGGAAATTGTCCTGGATGTACGTGGCGACTTGCGGGCGGCTGTAATCCGGCCGCGGTCCGAAGCCGGAGCAGCAAAGCCCGTCCTGTTGGTAAAAATAGATCCCGCCGCCATTGGTGCCGGGCCCCGCCGAGCAATCGAAATCCCAGAGCGGCAGGTTGTCGGGACCGTAGTGGTTGTGAACGGTGTCCAGCACCACGGCGATCCCTCGTTGATGGCACGCCAGCACGAAATTTTTCAATCCGTCCGGACCGCCATAGGCGCCGTCGTCTACCGCGAACGGATCGGAAGGATTGTAACCCCAACTGCTCGTGGTGGGGAATTCCACGATCGGCATGACTTCCACCACACTGATCCCAAGCTGTTGGAGTTGGTCCAGTTTGTTGATCGCGTCATAAAACGTGCCATTGGTATTATTGTTCGGATTATTGAAAGTCCCAACGTGCAACTCGTAAACCACTGCATCGTTCAGGGGCGGCGCCGTAAAGTTGTCCCCATTCCAGAAAAATGCGTTCGGATTGTAGATGATGGAGTTGCCACTGGAAGTGTCCACCTCGCGGTTTCGCGGATCTCGCGGCCACGGACTGGAACCACCGCAGGCGTTATTAATTACATACTTGTATTCCTGCCCGGCCGATGCGCCAGGCAAGTCAACAGACCAGACTCCGCTCGTTCCCTCTGAAAATAATGGATTCGCTGTCGTCGTCCAATTATTGAATTCGCCCGCCACCGTGACGGTGGTCGCATTCGGCGCCCACGTGCGGAATGTCACTCCGGTTCCTCGGCATCGGCATAGGGTGTGGAACCAAAGCCTAGGACGAGAGGACGGTGCGGCGTGAGGCGTGGGGAGGAAGAGAAAATGAAAAAGCGTGAGTGCCGCAATCGCACGAAAACGTGCCACCCAATTCCCTGGCCAACGAGTTCCAGTAAAACGATACAACTTCATACCAGTCTGCCTTCGCGAGCAGTATAGCATGCCGCCCAGTGAAATGAAATCAGGCCCAAAAGTCGAGCGTATTACACCTTTCGCGAGCAGCGGAGATGAACTTTGATTATTCCTGGCATTTTGTGCACTATCTCGTTTGCCATGCGCATTGTGGAAATCCGGGAAAAGACAGTTTCCATCGCCTCGGCTATCACCAACGCGTACATCGATTTTTCGAAAATGACGTGCTCGGTGGTCGCGTTGATCACCGATGTCACGCGCGACGGGAAGCCGGTGGTCGGTTATGGTTTCAACTCCAACGGACGCTATGGCCAGGGTGCGTTGATGCGCGAACGTTTCTTCCCGCGCCTGATGGCCGCCGATCCCAGGACGTTGGTGGACGAAACTGGCGAGAACCTGGATCCATTCCGCATCTGGACCACGTTGATGACCAACGAAAAACCCGGAGGGCACGGCGAGCGTTCGGTGGCAGTGGGCACCATCGACATGGCCGTGTGGGATGCCGTCGCCAAGATCGCGGGGAAGCCGCTGTACCGGCTTTTGGCGGACCGCTATCGCGGGGGACAGGCGGATGACAAGGTTTGGGTCTATGCCGCCGGAGGTTATTATTACCCGGGCAAGGACATGACCGCTCTGCAGAACGAGATGAAGCGCTATCGCGACCTCGGCTATCAGGTTGTGAAGATGAAAATCGGCGCGGTTCCGATCGATGAAGATATTCGTCGCGTCGAGGCGGTGCTCGCTGTGGTGGGAGACGGCAAATTCCTCGCGGTCGATGCGAATGGCCGTTTCGATCTGGACACTGCGATTGCTTATGGCAAGGCACTGAAGCCATACGGCCTGTTTTGGTATGAAGAGGCGGGTGATCCAGTGGACTATGCCCTGCAAGCGGAACTTTCCAGGCATTACGACCTGCCGTTGGCGACGGGTGAGAATCTTTTTTCGCACCAGGACGCCCGCAACCTGATCCGTTACGGCGGTATGCGTCCCGATCGCGATTGGCTGCAATTTGATTGCGCGCTGTCCTACGGCCTCGTCGAATACCTGCGCACGTTGGAAATGCTGCGGCAGCACGGTTGGTCAACGCGCCGGGTCGTCCCGCATGGCGGTCATCAGATGTCCCTGAATATCGCCGCTGGGTTGCACCTCGGCGGCAATGAATCTTACCCGGGCGTCTTCCAACCGTTCGGCGGTTTCGCGGATGGCATTGCGGTCCAGAACGGATTTGTCGGTTTGCCGAATGTCCCAGGTGTAGGCTTTGAAACCAGGGCCGAACTCTTCACGCTGATGAAATCACTGAGCGACTAAGCCATGGCCAAAACACGCGGCAAAGCGGCGACTTTATTCGGTCATCTGTACTTCCAGGTAATTCTCGGCGTCTTGCTCGGTGTCATCATCGGCTTTCTCAATCCCGCCCTGGGAGAGTCGCTCAAGCCGCTCGTGGACGCTTTCATCAAGCTTGTAAAAATGGTGCTGGCGCCGATCATCTTCGGGACGATTGTCGTCGGCATTGCGAAGATGGGGAGCCTGAAGGAAGTGGGCCGGGTCGGCGTCAAGGCGCTGGTCTATTTCGAGATCGTTTCCACGCTGGCGCTCGTCATCGGACTGGTCGTGGTGAACATTCTGAAACCGGGCGCCGGGCATGAATGTTGATTCCCATACTCTGGATACCCAATCGCTTGCCTCGTACACCTCCGCCGCCAAATCGCCGGATGCCGTCAGCTTCTTCCTGGACATCATCCCCACCAGCATCGCGGACGCGTTCGTGAAAGGGAATATGCTGCAAGTTCTGTTGTTTTCCGTGCTGTTCGGCCTGGCGCTGGCGCAACTTCCCGACCGGGGAAAACTGATCGTCGACGTGATCGATTCGGTCCTGCACGGCCTGTTCGGCATCGTGCGTTTTATCATGCGGCTGGCGCCGCTGGCCGCGTTCGGCGCCATGGCCTTCACCATCGGAAAATACGGACTCGACACCCTGATCTCTTTCGGAAAGCTGATCGGTTGCGTCTATCTTGCCAGCCTCGCCTTCGTCGTGATCGTCCTCGGCGGCATCGCCCGGATGAACCAGGTTTCTCTCTGGAAATTCCTTCGAATTCATCAAGGACGAGATCCTGATCGTCTTCGCCACCGCTTCCACCGAAGCCGTGCTGCCGCAGATGATGGCCAAGCTGGAGCAACTGGGGTGCGCCAAGCCGGTCGTGGGCATGGTGCTGCCGGCGGGTTATACCTTCAATGCGGATGGGACTGCGATTTATTTGACGATGGGCGCGATCTTCGTCGCCCAGGCCACCAACACGCCGTTGACACTTTGGGACCAGCTTGTCGTCCTGGGGGTCTTGCTGTTCATGTCCAAGGGATCCGCGGGAGTCGCCGGGGCCGGATTCGTGACCCTCACCGCCACGCTGGCTTCCATGAACAAAATCCCCGTCGCTGGCATGGTGTTGCTGCTTGGAGTCGATCGGTTCCTCAATGAGGCGCGGGCGGTGACCAACCTGATCGGCAATGGCATCGCCACCATCACCGTCGCCCGGTGGGAAAAAGCCTTTAATGAGCAGCAAGCCACGGCCATACTGAATGGCACCGGAGTAGAGCCATGACCACACCCAATAAAGTCGTCTTCCTGTTCGACGTGGACAATACGCTGCTCGACAACGATCGCGTCACCGCCGACCTGCGGCGACATCTGGAAACCGAGGTTGGCAACGAAGGGTCCCGTAGTTATTGGAATATCTTCGAACAGTTGCGGAGCGAGCTGGGTTACGCGGATTATCTCGGCGCGCTGCAGCGTTACCGCAGCGAAAACCCGCACGACCCGCACCTCTTCACGGTTTCGCATTTCCTGATCGACTATCCGTTCGCCAATCGCGTGTTCCCCCACGCCCTCGACGTCATCGAGCTCGTCAAGCAATGGGGCCCGGCGGTGATCCTGTCCGATGGCGATGTGGTCTTTCAGCCGCGCAAGGTCGAGCGATCGGGGCTGTTCGAGGCCGTGGACAGCAACGTATTAATCTACGTGCACAAGGAGCGGGAACTCGATGACGTGGCGCGACGTTTCCCCGCAAATCATTACGTGATGGTCGACGACAAACTGCGCATCCTGGCGGCCATCAAAAAAATCTGGAGCGAGCGGGTCACAACCGTTTTCGTGCGCCAGGGGCATTACGCACATGACCCGCAGATCGCGGCGGCCTGCCCACCCGCCGATGTTGCGTTCGACCAGATCGGCGACCTGCTCAACGCCGCGGACCTTTGGGCGCGATTCAACCAGACCCCGGGAAGGCCTGTTCCATGAAACCGAAAGGGCCGTTACCAGATCCGGAAAAGCAGGAACAAATCCTGGCCGGGCTTCGACGGGACGCGGAAATCCGGCAAAAGAGCTATCGGGAGCGGGCGCTGCGGATGTTCCCGCACGTCTGCGGCAGTTGCGGGCGCGAATTCTCGGGCAAAAAACTCCGCGAACTTACCGTCCATCACAAGGACCACAACCACAATAACAATCCGACAGATGGCAGTAACTGGGAGTTGCTCTGCATTTATTGCCACGATCATGAACACGAGAAATACAAGCTGAAGGGCTATGTGGACGGATCCACGCCCGATGTCGGGGCGGAAAAACCTCCCATCGCGAACCCGTTTGATAATCTGGACAACTTATTGAAGAGCAAGGATACGGACGCAAAGTCCAAATGAAGCTTCCGACGGAGCGCTCATAATGCCTCGCAACGTCGAAATCAAAGCCAGGGTTGGCGACCTGGCGCAACTCCGCGCGCGGGCGCAAGCCATCGCCGACAGCGGGCCCTTCGAGATCCAGCAAGACGACACTTTCTTCGTGTGTCACAACGGCCGATTGAAGCTGCGTATCTTTTCGGAATCACAAGGCGAGCTCATCTTTTACAAACGCGATGATTCACCCGACCCCAAGGAATCGCAGTACGTCATCACACCGACCTCCACTCCCCATGAATTGCGTGAGACACTGGCTCTCGCATTGGGAGAGTGCGGTCGAATTCGCAAACAGCGCACCCTTTTTCTCGTTGGAAGAACCAGGATTCATCTCGATGAAGTCGAGGGGCTGGGCCACTTCATGGAGCTTGAGGTTGTATTATCAGACGGCGAAACGGTCGCCCAGGGTATCGCGATCACTCGCCGTATCATGCAGCAGCTCGGAGTCAACAATCAGGACCTGATGCATCAAGCCTACGTCGATCTCCTCGAAGGGAGGCGATGAAGGCGATGTGGATCCGTCAGGGTTTGAGCGCAACAAGCCCGGCGCCAACGGCGATCAGAATGATGCCGGCCCAGTTGCGCAACAGCAGTTTTTCACCCAGAAATGTCACGCCCAACAGCGCGACCAAAACCACGCTGAGTTTGTCGATCGGGGCCACCAGGGAAGCATTGCCCAGTTTCAGCGCACGGAAGTAACACACCCAGGACGCACCGGTTGCCAGTCCCGAAAGGAAAAGAAACAGATAGCTTCGCAGGGGAACGGAATCCAGCCGCTGGTACTGGCCCGTCACACCGAGAATGGCCGCCAACGCGAAAAGGACAACAATGGTTCTCACAAAAGTTGCGAAATCGGAGTTGATGTCTTGAACCCCCACTTTCGCGAGGATTGCGGTCAACGCGGCAAATGTCGCGGATAGAAACGCCCAACCCTGCCATGACATGTGAGCTCCTTTCATCTGAATTGCTCCACCGCCAAGAATACGCCGCGTTTCAACTTGGAAAAGCAAACAGAATCCTCACACGCCCGGCATGGCGGCGCAACGCAGGAGCGATCAGGATTTGCCGACGGTATTGGCGCTTTCGCTCGCTTCTACCCGCCGGCGAAGTTTGCGCAGAGCAATTTCCTGAATCTGGCGGACGCGCTCGCGGGTCACTTTGAATCTCTTGCCGACCTGCTCCAGTGTCCTTGGCGACTGACCGTCCAGACCGAAACGCATCGTCAGGATTTCCGCTTCGCGCGGATCCAGGTATTTGACGTGCTCACGGATCTCCTGGCGCATCGTTTTCACGCGCAACAGTTCGTATGGGGTCAGGGCGCCATCGTCCTGGACAATGTCACCAAAACGGCTTTCGTCCTCGTCGCCAATCGGGGCGTCGAGGCTGATGGGACTTACGCCGAGTTTGCGGAGCGCAGCCACCTTGGCCGTCGAGATGTCCAGGGACCTGGCCAATTCAGCGTCACTCGGCTCGCGACCGAGTCGCTCGGTGAGTCTCTGAATTACCCGATTCAATTTGTGCACTTTGTCCACGATGTGGACGGGCAATCGAATGGTCTTTGATTGGTTCGAGAGGGCCCGGCGAATCGATTGCTTGATCCATAAAGCGGCGTATGTGGAAAGCTTGGCGCCTTTCCGGGGATTGAATCGCTCGACAGCTTTCATCAAGCCGATGTTGCCTTCGTTGATCAAATCCAGCAACGGCATGCCGAAATTCGCATAGTCGTGAGAAATCTTTACAACCAGGCGCAGATTGGCCTTGATCATCTGCTCGCGGGCGCGCTTGCTGCCGCGCTGCACCTGCGCCGCCAGCTTGTTCTCCTCCTCCCGCGTCAATAGCGGGGTCTTCCCAATCTCCCGCAAATAAAGCTGGAGGGCGTCTCCGTTTTCGTTGTATCGGTCAATAACCATAACTTCTTTCCGCTCTTAATGCTGCGCCATCTGCCCTGTTAGATGCCACCCGGCTGGATTTGGTTCAAAAACCTCGAAACTGGGTGATTACCGGTGGTTTGATCCGTGATAGCTCGAAGCGGAAATCCATCGGCACAGATTTGCTGCGCAATGAGTTGGCAATACCGGCAGAGTGGCGTTTGGGGGAATGCGAGGGAAACAATGATTATTGACCGGTGACGCGAAGATGCATGAATCTCCTGCCACTGGTGGCGATCGGATTGCTGGCGTCACTGGCCTTGTTGGTCTGGGTGATGCCGTCACTGCCCAGCACCGTTTGCGTGATGCCGTTCGTGCTCCACGGTCCGCCGGGGTCGCCGGCGGCTTCTGGGGTGTAGATGAGGTCGATCGCGGAAAGGACTTTGGTGTAGGTCAACGTCAAGCAGCCACAACCCGGATCAATTTGCGTCGTGGGTAGTCCGGCTGCACTGGCCATATTCGGATTCAAATTCAGCGCGTACTCCAACAAGTTAACGATCCCGTCCCCGTCGGGATCGGCGAGGTCGCCACTGATGGCGGTATTATTTGCGTTGGTGCCAAACTCAGCGAGCAGCCAGGCGTTGAACGGCGTGTCGTGGATCGTGACCGTGGCGCTGGTGGGCGCGGCGAGGTTGTACGCGCTTGAATTCAACAAGGTCAACACCACCGTCTTGTCACCCTCGACCACACCGTCCGCCAGCGGGACGATGGTGACATTCGACGGCATGGAATCCGCGCTCGTGACGAAATTCGTGATGAGACTGTAATTGACCCCGTTGCTGGCCGTGCCGCTGATCGCATAATTCACCACGAGGCTGAGATCGCTGCCCCCGATACTGTTAACCACAAAGGAGCCGGGCTGGGCCCCGAATTTGAAAGCGTTGGCAACATTTGCCTGGATGCTGACGTCAATCGTCGAGACTTGGAATGGTTGTGTCGCCAGATTGCCGGCGGCAAAGATGTTCGACCCGCCCAGGATGGTGACGGCCCCGAAGTAATCGCCCGCCGGGGTCGTGGGATTAACGGTCACTCCAAAAACGACATCGCTGTAGGTTTGGCCGGCGGACAAGATGCCGGGAACATTGGCAAAAAAGGCATTGGCGTCGGATGTGAAATTGCTGTTGGCGATGAACTGAATACCGTTCAAGTACAAATCGTTGGTCGGGTCCGTGTTGCTTAAAATGCCGGTGAAAAACACTTCGTTGCTCCGGGCGGACGCCCGCACCGCCGGCGTGAGCACGAATGACAGGTTTGCGCGCGCTGTGGCGTCGGCTAACACCAGCGTCAGACCGACCAGGAGAAATGATTTCAGGCGCACGATTCGTTTCCCTCACTGGCGGATCGCGAACAGAATGGCGTTGTTGATCGCATACACGGTCCCGTCGACCCCGATCAAGGTGGGCGTGTAGGCTTCGCCAATTCCCGTTGTGAGCGTGAAGGTTTCGGAAAGCGTATTGGAGGTCAAATCCCAGCGGTAGAGTTTGCCGTCCTCGCTGCCGGCCAACACGGACTTGGTGAACGGATCGACCACCGCGGTGTTGATACACCATTCCCGCACGCCGGGCAGCGAAGTATTCGGCGTGGGACCGAGAATGGTCAGTATTTCCTTCATCACTGTGGCACCGGTCACTGGGTCAACTTCCGTATTCAGGGGATCCAGAACGGCAATTTTGTTGGATCCGTTTCCTCCAACTCCGTAATCGGCATAGTTGTTGTATTTGGTCACCAGCAAATACGACGAACCGCCGTGGTAAGAGGAAACGACGGCAGACGGGACGATGGAAGCCGTGTCGTCCCAACCGAAGGCTCCCGGAATCTTCGCCTGACTCAGCGAGCCATTAAAATGCAAAAGCCAGCCACGATCGTGATTGACGCAGCATTGATATTCAAACACGCCGAAGTAAACATCGCCGTCCGGACCGACCGTGGGCGAGGCCGTGCCGTCGTCCGGCAAGGCGGCGTCCTGGGTCGGAAACCCCGCATCCTTTAACCGGACTTTGGCGATCGGCGCGAGCGTGCGGCTGTCCACCGCCACCAGGTAGCCGTAACTGAAATTGCCGGCGTTCACGGCGAAATACAGGGTCTTATGATCGTTGGCCAGCGCCGGGGCACAGTTCTGAACAACCTTGTTCATCGTCGCGTCACCGGCGGCATTGCTGGCGGCAATCCACGTACCCGCGCCGTTAACGTCGATCCGGGCAATACCACCCTGGAGGTTCACCGGTGTGGAGTTAGTGACTTGGAAGCCGAAGTAGATGTTCCCGTACCGGTCCGATGTGATCGGTGTATCGATGAACACATTCGATAGATACGCACTGGGATTGGCATTGTAATTGGTCAGCCCGTAAAAGGCGATGTGGCCAATGACAGGGAGATTGGTCGAGTCGGGGGAATCGCAGTAGTAGACCGTGCCACCGCCGCCGGGAAAATAGATCCGGTTTTTGGGGGTCAGCGTTGGTGAAAAACTCGGCGTCCAATTGTGCGGCGGCAGAATGTAATCCGTGGATTGCATCCAATTCGTCGCGCCCGTTGTCCCGACGCGTGATTCGATGCGAAATCCCCCTGCACTGGTGGTTTTCACCGGCACGATGACGGTATTGGAACGCGTGATCAGCGGCGAGCCATAGTGGATGTATAGTTCGCTCGTGTTATTGGTGGGCACACTCAAATCCATCGATGTCTGCCACACGGCGCGATGCAGCGGTTGGGATGCTACCGGCGAAATGGCGCTGTGTTGCGGATCGTGAGCGTAGTCGCTCCAAGGCACCCGGATGCTTTGCGCCCGCGCGCTCGCAGGCAACAGCAAACCGACAACCGCAGCCGCGTGCAACGCAAGCTTCAGTCCGCCAGTAATCCTGTTCACACCCTGTCCCATTGTTCTCACCCGCGAACCGCGTTCCGAAGGATACAAGCAACGAGTGTACCGGGCAAGCCGAATCCCGGTCGCTCGGGGAATGTTCTAAATAGGGACACTGTCACACAAACACGGCCTGAGTCAGCTATTGTGACGGATTCACCAACTTGGGAGGCGGCGGCGGGGCATTCGTCGGGGTGATGTCAACGATCTGCATACAGTTCAGATAGCCACCAACGCTGGAGTCTCTGTTCGTTCCCTGGAACTTGATGTACATGATGCCGTTGTTCTGCGGTGAGATCCGGCTAATGGTGGCTACCTTGTTCGAATTGTGGGCCCCGGGGTTGCCGGGACTCTGTACATAGAGACTGATCGAAGCGACCACCCTCGAATAACTCGCGTCGCGGCAAACGGAGTAGGTCGTGTAATCACTGGCGCTGTATTTATGCGATCCAAAGAAGGTCAGCAAGTAAACCTTCGTCGGATCCAGCCCTTGAATTTGGAAAGTTGAATTGACATAATAGTCATACACGGCTTCATTGATGCCCAGGTAGCCGAGCGCGTCCGTGTCGATGACGCAGGCGCTGGGATTCTGAGTCGCTCCAGAGGGACCGTTGTAATAGTCTGTTCCGGCTGCGGAGTCAAATACCAGACTCATGGTCGTCACTCCGCCGGCGGCGTTCGTCAGAGGGCTATTAAGAGCGCCCGCCCAAACACTGTTCCAGAAATTCCCCTTTCTATCCGGACTCGGCGTGTTGGCGCCGCGGTAGCTCTGGTTGTTCCCAAAATCGAGCAAGATGGTGCCGCTTGGCGGCGGCACTTCGGAAACCTTCACCTTGGCAGAAACCGTCGTCAGCGGAATGGCCGCGCAACTGAAGATGACCGCCAGTCTGACGATACGATTCATTTTCACACCTGGATGAAATTTGGCTGACCACCATCCTATTTGTCCAACAGGAATTCGGTTTTGCGGAGGGTTAAGAAAGTGCATCACCAGGCGTATGCCTCGGGCGCAGGACCTCCCGGCCCCGGGAAAATGGCGTCCAGATCCTTCAACATCGCCCCGCCAAGCTTCAGTTTCAGGGCTTTCAGCGCCGTGTCCACCTGGGTCTTGGTGCGCGGGCCTATGATGGGCGCGGTCACGGCCTTCTGGTGGAGCAGCCACGCCAGCGCCACCTGCGCCGGGTCCAGCTTGCGCTTGGCGCACCATTTCTCGTAGGCGACGACCTTGGTGTGGTTGGCCTTCAAATCGCGCGCCGCGTTGGCGTCGGCCCTGCGGCCGCTTTTGGCGCTGGCAGCCCCTCCGGCTAGCGCGCCGCCCATCAGCGGCCCCCAGGGGATGAGGCCCACGCCGTACTGCAGGCAGGCCGGAATTACCTCAAGCTCGGGCGTGCGGCATATCAAATTGTAGCGGGTCTGCTCGCAAACCAGGCCCATAAAATGCCGGCTCTTGGCGGCCTCGTTGGCGGCAGCGATGTGCCAGCCGGCGAAGTTGGACGAGCCCACGTAGAGCACCTTGCCCGCCTGCACCAACTGGCTCATGGCCTGCCAGATTTCCTCCCAGGGCGTGGCCCGGTCGACGTGGTGCATCTGGTAAAGGTCGATGTGGTCGGTCTTCAGGCGCTTCAGGCTGGCCTCGCAGCCCGCCTTGATGTGCAGGGCCGACAGCCGCGAAAAGTTTGGCCACTCGCCCATGTCGCCGTAGACCTTGGTGGCGAGCACAACCTTCTCGCGCCTTCCGCCGCCCTTGGCGAACCAGCGGCCGATGACCTGCTCGGTCAGACCCTCGCCCCGCTTGCCTCCGTAGACATCAGCCGTGTCGAAGAAGTTGATGCCTGCGTCCAGAGCCCTGTCCATCACTTCATAAGCTTCCGGCTCGGTGGTCAGCCAGGGCCAGTTCATCGTGCCCAAGCAGAGCCTGCTGATCTTCAGTCCTGTGCGTCCCAAGTGCGCGTATTCCATCACCTTCCTCCGTTAACTGATAGGAATTCGGTTTTGCGGAGGGGGTTAACCCCACATTTCCCATACGCCCCGCGGCCATCACCGGCCATTCAGTATTTGACCGATTATAGTATTCTCACTCAGAGTGCCATCAAGCCTTTTCTCGGCTCTAAGACTCGCTTCCTGACTCTGGGGGAGACGGTTCCAGCGGATACGGATAATTGCCCAAATGAAGAGACCGCCGTCGCTTATCATTGCTTGCGAAATTCCCGATTGCGAAATTCCCGATTTCGTGTAGAATGCCGGAAGTGGCATCGCAGACAGGGGATGATGGCGAATGAAAATGTTGCTGGCGAGTATCACGGTCGCTTTTTTCCTGACGGGCGCTTGTCTTCACGCCGAGGAGAATCTCCACGGTGATCTTCTTGAACTGCATTCCTGCCAGTTATACATCGGCGGCTGCATCGCCTCATCAGAATCCCCACAAGACGGCAGGTATTTGCTACGGGTCTGGAATTTCACCGGCGGATCGCATGCGGGAATCGCATTGCGCGGTTTGCAGGTAGCGTTGTTGGAAACCTCCGACGAGAATCTCGCTTCTCGCGAAACGATCCCCAATGCGGCCATGGCCTATTTGCCGCAATTCGCCACTCGCGCCCAAACGTCGGCGCTCCTTGATTGGTTGAAATCCACCAATCCAGAACTCGCCCGCCTCAAGCTATTGACGCGCACCGTTCCCATGCAATTGACCAGCACCCATGGCGCGGTTTCCTTTTCCGCGGGCGATTTTCTACAGATGGAAGTCCGTCCGTTTCAATCTTGCGGCCTCGTCAGTTGCGGCGAATCGCTTTGGTACATGCCGCGCTCCTCTACCATCTCTTACACGGTCGGCGTCACCAGCAAGTCCGCCGTCAATGAGCCGACACTCGCCTTGCGGTGGATCGATCACGGCAAGAACAACGTCTTCGAGGGTCGTTTCGGCGAAGGCACAACCGCCCCGTCCGTATTTCAGCCGCCCGCAATCGCCTGCGCCGTGGCTGATCACCCAGCGCATGAGTGAGCCCTCCCACAACGAGCCGGGCCTCGCCGAAATCAGCCGCCGCTCGTTCCTGAAGGGTTTGGGCACCGTCGTCGTCGCTTCCGCCGCGGTGCCCGTGGGTGCGGTCGCCGCCGGTGTCGAGGAAATGGGAAATCTCGGCGCCGAGAAGACCCTCGGCCCCGGCCCTGTCCCGGTCACTCTCACTGTCAATGGCAAGCCGCTCAAACTGAATCTCGAACCGCGGGTCACGCTCCTGGACGCGCTCCGCAATCATTCCACCCTGACCGGCACCAAGGAAGTGTGCGACCGCGCCACGTGCGGCGCCTGTACCGTTTTGCTGGACGGGACTCCGGTCTATTCATGCATGAAGCTCGCCGTCGAAGCGCAGGGCCACGCGATTACGACCGTCGAGGGTTTGGCGGACGCCGGCGAACTCACCCCTGTGCAAAAGGCCTTCGTCGAAGGTGACGCATTGATGTGCGGCTACTGCACGCCCGGGTTCGTAATGACCGTGACCGCGCTCTTGAAGAGAAATCCACATCCCACGGCGAATGAAGTGCGGACCGCCTGTTCGGGCAATCTCTGCCGTTGCGGCACGCAAGCGCGCATGCTCACAGCCACGCTGAAAGCCGCTGGTGTGACGGTTGCAAACACAGTCGAGGTCATCCGCCATGCTTAGCTGGCCGGAAAAACGGCAGGTGATCGGGCAGGGAACGCAGCGTGTGGACGCCCCCGCAAAAGTCACCGGTGCGGCCAAATACAGTTCCGATGTCCAGCCCGACGGCTGGCTCTATGGCATGATTTATCGGTCACGTTGGCCCGCCGCCAAGGTGACGAGCATCAATCTCGAAAAGGCCAAACAAATTCCCGGCATCAAAGCCGCCGTCGTCGAGCGCGATGGCGAGCGGACCGTCCGCTTCTACGGCGATGAACTGGCCGCGGTTGCGGGCACCTCGAGACAGGCGTGCCTCGACGCGCTGCTCGCCATCGAAGTCGAAGCCACGCCACTGCCGTTCGTGGTGAAGGAAGAAAAAGCCCGGAATCCGGATTCGCCACGAGTGTGGCCCGACGCGGCCAATCTTTCCGAGCCGAATGTGAAAGAGAAGGGTGATGTCGACAAGGCGTTCGCCGCGGCGGCGGCGGTCGTCGAAGGTTTCTTTACGACGCCGACCCAACTTCACCAACCACTCGAAACCCACGGCAACACCGTTTCCGTGACCTACGACGGCGTGACCTGCTGGGCCTCGACCCAGGGCATTTTCAGCGTCCGCGATGGCCTGGCCGATTATCTCGAAGTGCCCCACGAAAGGGTCCGCGTCATCACCGACTACATGGGCGGCGGTTTCGGCGCGAAATTTGGCCCGGGCGCGGAAGGCGGGCTGGCGGGACGGCTCTCCAAGGCGGCCGGCGCGCCGGTCAAGTTGATGTTGACGCGCTTCGATCAATCTCTGGCCGTTGGCAACCGTCCCTCATCCTTTCAGCGAATCAAGTTGGGCGCGGACGCGGACGGCAAGCTGGTCGCCTTTGAGATGGATGCCTTCGGCACCGCCGGTATCGGCGCGGGTTCGTCCTCGGCGGGCGGCGGCGGGGGCGCTGGTTTTCCGGCGCCGTACATTTATGTGGTTCCCAATATCCGCGTGAAGCAATCCTCGGTCGCGATCAACGCCGGCCAGTCCCGCGCCTTCCGCGCGCCCGGCCATCCCATCGCCTCGTTCGGCATGGAATCGATCGTCGACGCGCTGGCGGCGAAGTTGAAGATGGATCCGGTGGAACTGCGCTTGAAGAATGACCCGAACAAGATTCGCCAGCGCGAATACGCCATCGGCATCGAACGCTTCGGCTGGAAACAAAAATATAAACCGCCGGGCTCGTCGTCGGGGCCGATCAAAGTGGGCATCGGCTGCGCGGGCGCGACCTGGGGCGGTGGCGGGCACGGCTCGGAAGCGGAAGTGCGGATCAACCCCGACGGGAGCGTGGAAGTCCGCTGCGGCACGCAGGACTTGGGGACGGGTACGCGCACGCTCGTGGCCGTCGTCGCCGCGGAAGTTTTTGGGCTCAAGCCGGGACAAATCACCGCCAAAATCGGTGATACGCAGTTCCCGCCCTCGGGCGGCAGCGGCGGCAGCAGCAGTGCGGCGTCGGTTTGCCCTGCCATCTACGACACTTGCACGAATGCGCTCCGGGACTTGCAGGAAAAGTCGGGGATGGCCGACGCGCGCGGGGAGAATTGGTTGGCAGCCTGCCGGAAACTCGGCGTGAATCCGCTCACGTCACATGGGAAATGGCAGGAGGGGCTTTCTTCGAGCGGCGCGGGCGGCGTCCAGTTCGCCGAGGTCGAGGTGGACACCGAAACCGGCTTTGTGAAGGTCCGCAAAATATTGTGCGTGCAGGATTGCGGACTGGTCGTTGACAAGCTCACCTGCGAGACGCAGATCAACGGCGGCGTCATCATGGGCCTGGGCTATGCGCTGTATGAAGAGCGGGTGATGGACTCCGCCACGGGCGTGGTGTTGAATCCCAATTTTGAAACCTACAAGGTGCCCAATTTCGCGGACGTCCCGGAGATCGAGGTGATCTTGATGGACATGCCCGAGCGCGGCGTGATTGGCATCGGCGAACCCGCCACGATCCCGACCGCTGCGGCGATTGCGAATGCCGTCGCCAACGCGATCGGCGTTCGCGTCAACAGTCTCCCGATGACCCCGGCCCGCGTCCTTGCCGCGTTGGGCAAGGTCGGGAAAGCGGACGCAAAAGCATGAAGTCCTTCCAATACGTTTCTCCGCGCACCGTCGACAGCGCCGTTTCGCTGGCCGCTGACCAGGGACGCTTCCTGGCCGGGGGTATCGACATTCTCGGCGAGATGAAGGACTACATCGCCAGCCCGCGGTTGCTGGTGAACGTCAAGGACCTGCCCGGTCACCCGCGAGATTACTTCCGGCAAGGAATCCTGGACGATTGGCACGAATGTCACGATTGCCGAGATCGAGCAACACGCGGAATTGAAGCGCGTTTTCCCTGGCTTGCAGCAAGCCGCGGCGGAGGTCGGTTCGCCGCAGATTCGAAATGTCGCCACCGTCGGCGGCAATCTCGCGCAGCACTCCCGCTGCTGGTATTACCGCCATCGCGACATCCGCTGCCTGAAACGGGGCGGTGACACCTGTTATGCGCGCGACGGGGAGAATAAATATCACAGCCTGTTTTCCGGCAACCCGTGCATCAGCCCGGTCGTGTCCAATCTCGCCATCGCGCTGGCCGCACTCGACGCGAAGGTCATCGTCCGTCGCGGTAAGGAAGAAGTGGCGATGACGATCCCCGAATTCTACGCGAAGGCTTGGGAGAATCCCGAGGCGCACAATTCGTTGGCAGGAACCGATTTGATTCTTCGCGTGCAAATCCCCGACGCGGGTCGCCAAAGCGCGTATCAACAGGTCAGCGAAAAGGCCAGTTTTGACTGGGCCCTGGTCAGTTGCGCCGCCGCCGCGAAAGTTGATGGCGGTAAGTTGAGCAAAGTGCGCGTCGTTCTCGGCGCGGTCGCGCCGATTCCCTGGCAGGTCCAGGCAGCGCACGATTTTCTCGAAGGCAAGAAGCTGGATGACGATGTCGCCACGCATGCCGCCGAGATGATCCTGAAGGACGCCGCTCCGCGGGAGCACAACGGCTACAAAGTGCCCATCGCCCAGGCGCTGATTCGCCGAACCCTGAAACTACTCATCGGGTGAACCATGAACACGCCCCTCTGCAAATATCTTCGCACGAAGAAAATGTTTATCCCCGCGCACGAAGCCGAAGCGCTGACCGAGCCGGCGGAAGCCGGCGCCGATGCGGATGCCTTCTACTGGTGTAATTGCACGCTCAGCGAAATCGGTTCCGATGACAAACCCGCCCATCTCCGTGCTTGCATCCCGGGCCGCGCCTGCTTCAAGGAATAGTCGGTGTAACGCAGGTCGCTCCCCGTTGCCAGCCCGGGCGCAACCCATAAACAACGTCCCTTCAGGGACTTGACCTGCCTGCTAGAATTGAACGCAGTTGTCACAGCTCCTGTCAAAAAAGTCAGCTTCAAGTTGTGAACCTCAAGAGGATGAAATAATGGAACAAGGAATCGGCGCAATTAACGAACAGGTCAAACGCGAAAGCGAATTTGTACGGGTGCTGGTCGGCGAAATCGGCAAGGTCATCGTCGGCCAAAAATATCTCATCGAGCGGCTGTTGATCGGGCTCCTGG
The DNA here is from genome assembly GCA_963812605.1 of uncultured Verrucomicrobiae bacterium. GTDB lineage: Bacteria > Verrucomicrobiota > Verrucomicrobiia > Palsa-1439 > Palsa-1439 > Palsa-1439. The sequence continues at coordinate 44,222 of CAWEWF010000001.1, forward strand.
CGGACGGGCATGTCCTGCTCGAAGGCGTGCCGGGCCTGGCGAAAACGCTGTCGGTGAAAACGCTGTCGGCGGCGATCCAGACGACGTTCCATCGCATCCAGTTCACGCCCGACCTGCTGCCCGCCGACGTGATCGGCACGTTGATCTACAATCCCAAGGACGGCGAGTTCCGGATCAAGAAAGGCCCCGTGTTCGCCAATCTGATTCTCGCCGACGAAATCAATCGCGCCCCCGCGAAAGTGCAGAGCGCGTTGCTCGAAGCGATGCAGGAGCGCCAGGTCACCATCGGCGACCAGACGTTCAAGCTGCCCGAGCCGTTTCTGGTGCTCGCCACGCAGAACCCGATTGAACAGGAAGGCACCTATCCGCTGCCCGAAGCGCAGGTTGACCGCTTCATGCTCAAGCTGTCGATCGATTATCCGAGCAAACAGGAAGAGCGCGAGATCATGGATCGCATGGCCGAGACGGGCAAACACATCGTCACGCAGGCGGTCGTCACCCCGGAACAGATTTTACGCGCGCGCAAGGTGGTCGACTCCATCTACATGGACGAGAAGATCAAGAATTACATCGTCGATCTCGTCTTCGCCACGCGCGATCCCAAGTCCTACAACATCGATGTCGCCGGCCTCATCCAGTACGGGGCCTCGCCGCGCGCCACGATTTACCTGGCGGTCGCCGCAAAAGCGTACGCGTTCCTCCAGGGCCGGGGTTACGTGACGCCGCAGGACGTGAAAACCATCGGCATGGATGTCCTCCGCCATCGCGTCATCGTCAGCTACGAAGCCGAGGCCGAGGAAATGACCAGCGAAGATGTCATTAAACGAATTTTCGACGAAGTGCCTGTACCGTGATCCCCAAGGAAGTCCTCAAAAAAGTCCGGCAGATCGAAATCCGCACGAACCGTGAAGTCACGGACGTGCTCGGCGGCCAATACCATTCCGTTTTCAAGGGGCATGGGATGGAATTTGAAGAAGTGCGCGAGTATCTGCCGGGCGATGAGGTGCGTTCCATCGATTGGAACGTCACGGCCCGCTTCGGCCATCCGTACATCAAGAAGTTCAAGGAGGAGCGCGAACTCACCGTCCTCCTGATCGTCGATGTCAGCGCCTCGGGCCAGTTCGGCAGCGTCCGCCAGACCAAGAACGAGTTGGCCGCCGAGCTTGCCGCCGTGCTCGCGTTCTCCGCCATTCGCAACAACGACAAGGTCGGCCTCATCATGTTCACCGACCAGGTTGAAAAATACGTGCCGCCAAAAAAGGGGCGGCGCCACGTGCTTCGCGTGATCCGCGAGATCCTCGCGTTTCAACCAAAAGGCCGCGGGACAAACCTGAAGGCGGCGCTCGATTATCTCAACCACGTCCAATCACGGCGGGCGGTCACGTTTGTGCTCTCGGACTTCCAGGTGCCGGACGAAGAGACGGTCCGCAAGAAACTGCGTGTCGCCAGCAAGCGCCACGATGTCATTGCGCTGAGCCTGCGCGACCCGCGCGAAGAGGAACTGCCCGGCGGTCGGCCTGGTGGAACTTCGCGACGCGGAAACGGACGAGCGGGCCCTGGTCGACACTTTCGACCGAAACGTCCGCGAACAGTTTGCTTTGAAATCGCGCCTGCGGCTGGAAGCGCTGCGCCGCCTGTTGCGGTCCGCCAGCGTCGACCACGTGGAGATTCGCTGCGAGGCGGATTACACGCTGCCGCTGATCAAATTTTTCAAAATGCGCGAGCGCCGAATCTAAAATGGAAGATATCCGCGACATTAAGGGGCTCGTCCCGCTACCGCACAATTGGTGGTGGCTGTGCTTGCTGCTCATTCTTGCCGCGGCGCTGGCATACTGGCTGTGGAAACGCCGGCAGTCAACCGACGCGACCCCGGCCCTCCCTCCACTGACGCCCTACGAACTGGCGATTCGCGCGCTCCAGCAGTTGCGCGAGGACAATCCGCCGGCGGAAGAATTCTACACCCGTCTCTCGGACATCGTCCGCCATTACCTTGAAGGGCGTTTCCACTTGCACGCGCCCGAACAGACGACCGAGGAGTTCCTCTATGAGGTCTCGGAGAACAACGTATTGACCCGGGAACACAAGGATTTGCTCGGCGCATTCCTGCAGGAATCCGACCTCGTAAAATTCGCGCGGCATCATCCGGAGCCAGCGGACATGCAGCGGGCGCTGGAAGCCGCGGATAAGTTTGTGCATGATACGCAACCGCAGGCGCAGGAGGTCGTCGCGGCCGCATGAAACTCGCAAGTCCATGGTTCCTGCTGCTCCTGTTGGTATTGCCGTTGTGGCTTTGGTGGGAGCAACGCCTGGCGCGGCAGGGCGGCCTGAAATACTCTTCCGTCGCGACGGCCCGGTCGTTGTCGTCCTTTTGGGCGTCACTCGGCCCGGCGTTGTTGCTCCTACTGCGCGGGGCGACCCTGTTGTCGGTTGTGGCCGCGCTGGCGCGACCGCAATTGGGCCGCAGCGAAAGCAAAATCAGGACCGAAGGCATCGACATTGTCCTGGTTCTGGATATTTCCGGCAGCATGCAGGCGATGGACTACGAAAAGGGCGGGCAACGCCAATCGCGCATCGACGCGGTCAAAGACGTGGTGCGCGAATTCATCCGCGCCCGCTCCAACGACCGCATCGGGATGGTCGTATTCGGCACGCGCGCCTACGTGGCCAGCCCGCTGACGCTCGACCACGATTGGCTCGAACGCAACCTGGATCGGGTCCGCATCGGCCTGGTGGAAGGCAACACGGCCATTGGGGCCGGCATCGGCACAGCGGTCAATCGATTGCGCGACACGAAGGCGAAGAGCAAAGTGATCGTGCTGTTGACCGATGGCGGCGAAAACGTCCGCAACCCGCCGGCGCTCGACGCGGCTAAAGCCGCGAAGGAATTCGACGTGCGCGTGTATACCATCGGCGCCGGTTCGCAAGGCGTCGCACCCATGCCGGTCTTCGACCAGGCCGGTAACCTCCGGGGATATCAACAAATCGAAGCTGATTTGGACGAAGATCTGCTGAAGCAAATCGCGGCGACAACCGGCGGACAGTATTTCCGCGCCGCGGACACCGCATCGTTGCGGAAAACCTATGCGCAGATTGATTCGATGGAGAAACAAAAGGTCGAGACGCTCGCCTACGAAGACTGGCAGGAGTTGTTCCCGTGGTTTCTGGCGCCGGGGTTGGGATGCCTGCTGCTGGGTGTCACGCTCGAACAAACACGGCTGCGGAGGCTGCCGTAATGCAATTTGGCAATCCAACGTCGTTCTGGCTGCTGCTCCTGGGACCGGCGTTGGGAGTGCTTTTGATTTGGGGATTTCGTGCGCGGCGCCGGGCGCTCGCGCAGTTTGCCGCCCCGCCACTGGCCGACCGGCTGGCCGATTCCGTTCGACCGGTCGCGCGCCGCTGGAAAGCCATTTGATTGTCATCGCGGTGTTGTTGGCGGCGCTGGCGCTGACCCAACCGCGGTGGGGGTTCGAATGGCGCGAAGTGAAACGCAACGGCGTGGACATCGCGGTCTTGCTCGACGTCTCCAAGAGCATGTTGACCGAAGACGTGCGGCCCAACCGGCTGGCGCAGGCGAAATACGCCGTGCAGGATCTGCTGGAGAAAGCTCCGGGGCGACCGGATCGGTTTGATCGCCTTTGCGGGGACCGCCTTCGTGCAATGCCCGCTAACCGTGGACTACGAAGCGTTCCGCCTGACCTTGAAGGATGCCGATCCACGAATCATCCCGCGCGGGGGCACGGCCATCGGGGTGGCGATTCGTACCGCGCTCAAAAGCTTCGAATCCGGCGAGGGACGCGACCGGGCGATCGTGCTCATTACGGACGGCGAAGAAACGGAAGGCGACGCGCTGGTGGCGGCGGACGAAGCGGCGAAGGCGGGCGTGAAGATATACACGATCGGTGTCGGCACGGCGGAAGGTGAGTTGATCCCCATCCGTGAAGAAGGGAAGCCGATGGAATTCCTGAAAGACCACGAGGGCCAGGTGGTCAAGTCGCGGCTGAACGAGGAGATGCTCAAGCAACTCGCGTTGAAGACGGGTGGCATCTACGTGCGCAGCGTGCCCGGTGACTTCGGCATCGACACGATCTACGATAAAGGCATCGCGCAACTACAGCGCAAGGAATTTTCAGCGCAACTGCAGAAGCGTTACTACGAGCGCTTCCAATGGCCCCTGGGGCTCGCGTTTGCGCTGTTGGTCGTTGAATCCTTTGTCAGCGACAGGAGGACAGCATGAGATTGTGGTGTCTCCTGTTGCTATTCCCATCCGTGGCGCTGGCGAAGACCGAAACCTGGCCGCGGTTTTACAATGACGGCGTGACGGCTTATCACAGCAACGATTTCGCACGCGCCGCAACGTTGTTTGAAAGCGCGACCGCCTCTCCCGATCGCGCCTTGCAGCAACGCGCGCTCTACAATTTGGGGAACACCAGTTACCGCCTCGGCGAAGCCAAAGCGCAGCAGGCGCAGCAGCTCTGGCAACGGGCCGTCAAGAGCTATGAGAGCGCGCTTGCCCTCGACCCACACGATACCGACGCCAAATTCAATCACGATTTTGTGCAAAAAAAGCTCGAAGAACTGAAGAAACAGCAACAACAGCAGCAGCAAAATCAACAAAACCAGCAGGACAAAAAACAGGACCAGAAGAAGGACAAGGACCAACAGAAACAACAGCAGCAACAACAAAATTCGCAGAGCCAGCAACAAAAACCCGAGAACCAGGAATCTCAACAACAGAAACAGCAGCAACAACAGCAGTCGCCGGAACAACAGAAACAGGAACAGCAAAAGGCTGAGCAGAAACAGAAGGAGGACCAGCAGAAACAGCAGGCGCAGCAGCAACAGAAGGAGTCGCCCCCGGAACAGCAGCCCCAACCGCAGGGAGGTCAACCCGAGAATGAAGAGAAGCGGGAGGCCGCCGCGTTGCTCGACAATCTGCGCGAGGACGAACGCAATTGGAATTTCTTTCCCGAAGTCCAAATGAAGGACTTGAAAGACTCGGGCGAACCGGCCAAGGATTGGTAACCATGCGATCGTTCCTGATTCTCGGATTTCTGCTGGCTGCGACGCGCGTCTTCGCCGATGTGTCCGTCGTTGCGTCCGTGGACAGGAACCGGATCAGCTTCGGCGAATCCGTCACGTTGACCATCGCGGTGCAAGGCGCACAAGACGCTGCGCCGCCAGCCATTCCGGCGGTGGATGGTTTGTCTTTTGGTGGCGCTTCCTTTCTGAACAGTTTTTCCATGGACAACGGGCAGACAAGTCATTCGCTCAACTTCACGTATCAAGTCACACCGGGTCGGATCGGCGAATTCACCATACCGGCGATTGCCGTGAATGTCGGGGGCAGGGATTATCTCACTGCGCCGATCAAGCTGGTCGTGGAGAAGGGGGGTGCGCAAGGCGAACTTGGGCAGGCGCTTTTCGGCCGCGTCAGCCTCTCTTCGCAGCAAGTCTACATCGGACAAACTGCGCCATTGGATGTGGTTATTTACGCGCGCGCCGATGTTCCCCTGCGGGGTCTCAATGGGTTCAACTATCAAGCAGATGGTCTGGGCTACAAGTTTGTTCAGAGCATGAAACTCAACAGCCAGGTCATCAATGGTGAATCGTTCAACGTCGGAGTAATCCAGGGAGCCATCTCGCCGATGACCACGGGCACGGTAAATTTTGGGCCGTGTGTCTTGAAGGCGCAACTAGCCGTCCCAAATCGTGGGGCCAACTCGCTTTTTGATGACATGTTCGGCCGCACACAGGTGCGTGAAGTGCCGATCACGATCGATGCCGTGCCGTTCACGGTTTTGCCACTACCGGAAGAGGGCCGGCCAGCGGACTTCTCCGGCGCGGTTGGCCAATGGAACCTCGAAGTGACGGCCAAGCCGGCAGAAGTGGCCGTCGGCGACCCGATCACGTTCACGATTAAAATCAGCGGCAACGGCAACATCGACACCGTCCCAGCGCCGAAGCTCGGCGCGCTGGATGAATTCAAGACCTATGAGCCGACGACGAAGACAACCAAGGACGACTTGAACACGACGGGTGAACGGGTCATCCAGCAAGTACTCATCGCCCGCAGCCCCGAGGTGAAACAGCTTCCCGAAGTACGCCTGGCCTATTTCGACCCGGTGGCCAAAGCCTACAAAACCGCGGTCCAGGCACCCATGAAACTTGTCGTGAAAGCCGGGCAGTGGCGGTCCAAGCACGATTGTCAGCGGCGGCAACCGGTTGCGGCCGGAAGAAAAACTCGGTCAGGACATTGTGTATCTCAAAGGCGATCTCGGCCCGGTCGCCGCCCGCCACGCCATTTTGCGCCACGCCGACGTTTTGGGCGCTGAACACCATGCCCGTGCTCGCGTTGCTGGGGGGAATCGGTTGGAAGAAGCGCACGGACAAACTGCGGGGCGACGTCGCCTACGCCCGCCGCGTGCGCGCCGCCCGGGAAGCGCGCAAACTTCTCGCCGCCGCGAAAAACTACGACGAAGTGCAACATGCGCTGCAGCATTATCTCGGCGACCGCCTGAACATTCCCGCCGCCGGCATCACCACTTCCATCGTGGAAGAAGAGCTTATACCACGCGGCGTGAACGGCGAACTGGCAGCGGATTTGAAGGCGTGTTTTGAGGCGTGCGATGCCGCACGCTTTGCCGGCGGAAGCGCCGGTACAACCCTGGCGGCCACACGGGAAAAAATAGAACAAGTGATTGATGAACTTGAGAAGATACATTTATAGCGCGATCGTCCTCGTCTGGTTGCTTGGTTTGTCCACGGCATTGGCAGCGCCGGGCGACGACTTCAAGGCGGCCAACCAGCTTTACGACGCTGGTAAATTCGCCGAGGCAGCGGCGGCTTATGAGAAGATTGAGCCGAAGACGGCGCACGTGTACTACAATCTGGGCAATGCCTGGTTCCGCGAGAACAAGCTCGGCCTGGCGCTCCTCAACTACGCGCGGGCGCGACGGCTGGCGCCACGCGACCCGGATATTCTCGCAAATCTCAAGTTCGCCCAACAACGGCTCGGCGTGGATGAAATAAATACGCCACCGCGCGCCTTGCAGAGGCTGCTGCGGTCCGTAGTCGATAGCTTGCACCGCCAGCGAATGGAGCGTCGGCGAAGTGGTCGGGCCTTTGGTTGCTGGCGCTGGCCATTGGCGTGCGCGTTTATTTCCCGAAAATCCGCACGGCATTCCTGGTCATCGCAGCGGCCGGTTTAATTGGATTCGGATTCTCGGCTTTTGCGCTGGGCTATCAGGTAATCAACGATCACGCGGCTCCCGAGGCCGTCATCGTGGCAGGCGAGACGGAAGCGCGTTTTGCCCCGGTGGCTGATTCGACCGTTCATTTCCGGCTCGCGGAAGGCACCCAGGTGGCTATCCGGGAAGACCGGGGGCAATGGCTCTTCGTGGAACGCGCGGACGGCCAGCAGGGATGGGTGAAATCGGAAGCTCTTGGACGGATCACGAACTTCTGACAATCTTTCAATGAAAGTTGATCAGCCGCATCCGGTAGAATTGATGCGTGGACGTTGCGAAGTCGCTTACCTCGCCGCTGACGCTCCCGGTCACCATCAACATCGAGGAGTAATCCGCCCAGGACACCACATTGGTGCTCCGCTGAATCGTAAAGGTGGTAACGTTCGTGCCGGTGGGGTCGATCACGGCGAAATCGACGCCGATGCTATTGTCTGCCGGCCGGTAGACAACTCCCGTGATGCCCGCTCGCACCCCTGCGGCATTGGTAATTGTTAGATCTGACCACGCCGACCCGGCACTCACCAGAAAGGCGAGGGCCACGATGAGTTGACTGACTGCGGCGTGCCCGATCCTCCTTCGGGCCGTTCCCATACAGTAAGTTCGTCCACGGTGCGGACTCTGTCAATCGGCTCGCGAAGAACGGTCGCCGCTTGACGCGCGGATGAATTCCGACGATAAATAAGTGGAGCGGGATTGTTGTAGCGATTTTGATAATGGAGGAATTGGCCATGATGAATTTGGAAGCTCAGGTACATGAATTTGTTCGGGAAGGATTTGCTCACAAATCCGGCAAAGCCGCGGTGACGGCGAAGGATGATCCCGAATGGCGCAAAGTGCGCGACGTGGGAACGCGTTTGTGGCTCGACACAGGCGACATGGATGAGGCGGCCAAGTTGTGGAATTCATCGTTCGACGCGCTGACGACCAACAACACGCTGCTGAACAAGGAAATCCAAAAGGGGATCTACGACGACCTTGTCGCCAAGGCCGCCCGCGTCGTCCTTGAAGCCGCGCCAAAAATCAGCGAGCCGGACCTTATCCTGGAGATCGCGTTCATCCTGAACGCCCACCACGCGCTGCGGCTCGTCGACCGATTCGGCGCGTTCGTCAGCGTTGAGTTGCATACCGATCTTTCCAATGACGTCGAGCGCACGGTCGCCTACGGCAAGCGCTACTTCGCGATTTGCCCCGAAAGATTCTATGTGAAAGTGCCGCTCACGCCCGCGGGCTATCTCAGCGCGCGCAAACTCGCGCAAACGGGTATCCCGCTCAACTTCACGCTGGGCTTCTCCGCGCGGCACAATTATGTCGCCGCCTTGCTCACCAAGCCCGATTACGTCAATGTGTTCCTCGGGCGGCTGAACTCGGTTGTGGCCGACAACAAACTGGGGGACGGTCGTAATGTCGGCGAGAAGGCGACGTTGGCCACCCAGCGCGAATTGCTCACCCTCCGCAAGGCAGGCCGCACCAAAACGAAACTCATCGCCGCCAGTATCCGCTCGGGCGCCCAAATCGGCGATCTCGCCGGGGTGGACATCTTCACCATGCCAACTAAGGCCGCCACCGAGTACCGCGCCAACCCGCGTCCAGAAGTCGTCTCCCAGGTGAACAAGGACCCCGAGGTGCCGCTTACCAACGGTGTGACCCTCGCACAATTTGGCGGGGAGACACTTTGGAACGTGCCGCCGCCATTCCAGGCTGCTGTCGAAGATCTGCTCCACAAAAACCTCGACACGCTTACGCCCGACGACCTGCAAGCGCATTTCGAGAAGGCTGGCCTGGGCGGTTTCCTGCCGCGTTGGACCGCCGCCGACATCCAGACCGCAACGAAGGACGGGAAGATTCCTGTCTACGCGACCTGGAAGGACCGTCTGGCATCCGGCAAAGTCGGATTGGATGCCTTGATGAATCTCAGCGCGCTCTACTCCTTCGCGACCGACCAAAAGGCGCTCGATGATCGTATCCGTTCGCTGCTAAAGAAGGCGAACATTCAGGCATAGACCTAAACGCTGGCACGAATTCTCGCACAGCAACTCGTTCCCAAACCGCCTCCACTGGCGGAAAACGAACCCATTTGTCATTTTTGTGCAATGTACCTTAACTATTTAGTACCCTGACCTTTCCAATGGCATTTTAACAAAAACGATTTGGGTTCGTTTCGCAGAAAGCAGTGTTTTTTGCACCCTCTCCCTCGTCAAAACTCACCGCCCGAACTCAGTTGTCAAAGAACCGCAACCATTCTAGCTGCAACCCCTCCGCTCGTCCAGCCAAATATCAATTTACGATATTATCTCCTGTGTAAGAAAGCCTTGCTTTCGGGAAACCAGCGGTATAGAAGCCTCTCAGGCGAGGATTCTGATTTGGTCTGTGGCTCAAAGCGGTGAAAGGCGGCGAGCATGAATATGACCGGCGAGCGCATCCGACTTCGGCTGACACTTCTTTCAGTTATCTGTTTTTTGGCACCCGTGAGAGCGAGCCTTGCGCAGGATGTGACCATCACCAATTTGACGCAGTTGGCTGAAGTGGCCTTCAGCGCGAATCATAGCCTGTATTTGCCGTGGACGCCGTGGCAGTGGCGGGCGTACCCTACGGACAATGGCGAGCCGTGGTGGGTGGATTGCTCGCAAGTGGCCTGCACCGACTTGCTGTCCACACCCACCAATTCCTGCGCGACGCTCCAGATGCACGGGGTAACGGTTACGTCCGTGGTTTTGACCAAGAACATTCTGACGGGCGAAACGTTGGTACAGTCCGGATGCTCGACGGATGTGATCGCGAGCATTGCCGCGCCGAGCGGCTACCAGCCCGGCGCGCAATTGGGCTACAACGCCTGGGTCTGGCGGGAATGGCAGCAGGTGACTAACTGCCTCGATTGCTGGGGGCTAACAGCCGACGAAATTCCGTCGCCCATCGTCACGCTCAAGACACGGCTGGCTGATGCCAGCACCTACTCCATCTACCAGAGCAACGTAGAGGCTGACGCCGAAGCCGCAGCAGCGGCCTGGGCGTCATCTGCGTCAAGTTTCACAACAAGCGGTGGCTTCACGGCGATGGCAGGCGGGATGATGATGGGGATGGACGACGATGTTTCCTGCCTTATCACGGATGAAACTTTGCCCTTTTCGGCCACGCAGATCGACCAAGATAGCTCGGGCAACACTTTCCTGACCTGGACCTCATGCAGCGACCACATCTATGGGGTATTTTCGTCAGCCGATTTGAGTAACTGGGTCGGGGTGACTGCGATGTGGGGCGCCGACCTCTCAACGACATGGGAAGATACGAATACGGCGAACGGTGTTACCAGCCAATTCTATAAAGTCGTCCGAATTCCGCCCGACGAGGGCTACAATAGCGACGCCATCCCCAGCGGCTGGGCGGTGGACAACGGGCTGAATCCGCTCGATCCGAACCTGGATAACGAAGACCCCACTGGCGACGGATACAGCATTCTGGCGGACTATCTAAACGGGACCAACCCGAATGTGTCGAACACACCGCCGGTGTCCAGCATCAACAACGGCAACCTGTACACCACGGTACTGACCATCCCCATCCAGCCGACGAATACGAATTATCCGAACATTCTGGTGAGCCTCGATCCCACGATGAGCAACGCGACGGTTCTGGCCAATACGGGCGCACCCATTAACTATACGTTGCCCGACAACGGTGATGGTGGGTATGAGTTGTTCTTACAGTATGCGGATGCGCAGGGCCAGCCGCACGGCCCGATTCTGAGCGAGGTTGTCATTGTGGATCGGACGCCGCCAGTGACGTACATCACGTCTCCGGCCAGCAACGCCGTGCTGGATCAGGCGTTTATCACGTTGCAAGCTGTGGCCTATGATCCGAACCCGGTGTTGCCGGATGCCACGCGTCCGCTGAAAATCTGGATCAATGGGCAGCCATTCTGGGACCGAGACGGAACCAATATCGTGATCGAGCGGTTTCCAGTCCCCGCGGGAACCAACTCTTTCACCGTCACGATTCAAGTCACCGATCAAGCCGGGAATAGCAATCAAACCATGCAGACATGGACCGTCGATCCCAGCGGCGACACCACGGCCCCGCAATTATCCTCATTCAACATCGCGACCAACATGCTGCTGCCAAACGTCAGCACGGTTTGGGTCGAAGGGGCGGTCGACGATAGCAACGCGCTGGTCAACGCGATCGTGAGTTCGGACAGTGGTGATGTCACGACCAACGCGCTGCATATCCGTGGCTTACAGTTTGAGGGCTCGGTACCGCTGGAATTCGGTACGAACCAGCTCATGTTGCTGGCCTTCGACGCGGCGGGCAACACATCCTCGAACACCTTCATGATTATCACCTCGGATCGCTACCGCTTCGAGATTACCTCGCCGGCATTTGGGCAGTTCGCCACCGCGCCCTCGAACACGGTCAGCGGCTATGTGAGCGCTCTCTTTGACGAGGGCCTGCCGACGCAAACGAACGTCACCAGCGTGTTCATCAACGGCGTCGCGGCGGTGCTATGCACGAATACTGACGCCAACGGCAATCGATCGTTCACCACGACCAACGCCATACCGCTGGGCGTACCCATCACAGGATTTCTGGCCGGTCCGGGCATCCCGACCGATCCGCCACCGGACCCGCCAGCCCAGTCTCAGGTGTACGAAGTCACCGAGAAAGTAGAGGTCAACGACGCGATTTATTCGCCTACGATACCGTGGGACTCCTCATTGTTGAGTCCCTCACCACCGGCTTACTCGATGGGTTCGCTCTACAGTCCTGACATTGATCAAGCTTTCTTTAATTGGGGTCCTATTTATAGAGCTGACATTGGTGTTTTTGACTATAGTTGTTGGGTCGACATTGAAGCATTACACCAGATAACGACCGTAACACAGGAATTCGATGCAGTGACGAGTCAGGTGCAATCAAATTGGACAGAGGAGCTTGACGCTCCTCCCTACGACTACTACCCCCCTCTTCCTGGAACCTCCATCTGTACCGACCCGGTAGGTCCGGATAACATCGCGTGGGTAATAAGTTCTCCAGACGACGAAGTATCGACGGTATCTGGCCCGATCGGGCGCGGATTGTCTATCGGAACCTATGAATATGCTCACGGCGAAGCCGTGAGTGACAACGAGATTTACTGTGGGGGCCCGTACCCCTCGTTCACGGATGTCGCTTTGTGGCGTAACCGGGATACCAGCAGCATCCATTTCCGCGCGCCACGAGAATATGACACGAACACCACGGTGATCTTCACCTTCGAGGGAGTGGATTATCGAAGGCGGGACGGTGTTCCTCGGGACTTGAGCCAGATCACGTTTCGCGGGCAGAGTCCCATTGCCTACAGCAACGAGGCGCAGACGGTCAGCTACCTGATAACCGTGGATGGTGGCAGGGAATACACGATTTGTGAGGACGACTTCACGTGGCCTGCCGATCAGCAGGTACACGATTACACCTACTATTATTCAACCACCTGCTTCGATGGATCGCCGTTCCATGATCAGCTGGTTGGCACCTGGACCGAAGACATGCACTGGCTCACCTGGACGAATTTTCACAATCACACAGTGGATTTGATCGTCCAAGAGGTCGGGCAGGCTGGATATACACCAAATCTCAAAAACGCAGCGGGACAGCTGAAGGTCAATTATCGCCAGCCGCTGCAAAACGCACGACTGTTGGATATGCGACAAACCTGCCAAAACGCCGGTTCATTCAGCGTGTACGTTTATCAGGGACACGCGGGAATCATTAGTAACCAGCCGGGCATCGCTGCGTATACAGGGTTGAACTGCATATTTCCATCCAATTGTCCTGCAGGGACGCCAACTTATGACGTAGGGCTCTTCACATACAAGGCTGATGTGTATTTCTTGACCAGTGTTATCATGCCCAACATAGTGGGCGATTTCACGGCAGGTCAGGGCATGTCGCGTCTTGTGGTAATTATGGGCTGCGAATCAGGTACGAGTTGGCCGCCCGGTTTCACACAGGCGGGCGCCAAAGTGTTAATCTATTCTGGAGGTGAAGTTGATGCTGCGACAGCGAGCGGCGCCATCAACGCATTCTTCAACACCCTCGCGAGTGGCCAAACCATCGCCGACGCGCTTGGTGCGGCAAACCAGATAATCGATAACTATAATTCACATCCGGGCGCAACAGGGCAAATGAACGAAATGACAGCCGTTTACGGAAGTGGTGTTTCTGGAGCGAACACTTTTGTAGACATTATGAAACCGTAGGAGATCAACATGAAATCGAAGCGGAGGACAAGGGTTGCGTATGGACTCATTCTTCTCATGTGCGGACTCTTCCTTTTTTTCTTTTATACTCCGGTTGGACTTTTATCGCAGGCATCTCTAGCGCTCAAAATACAACCTCTTTACCTCCGATTTCTTTCTGCGCGGGTGGCCGCCACCGGCGGGGTGTATTGCAAAGACGGTGTTGCCCGGCAGCTGTACATGTCGGGAATGAATAATCTATGGGCCGCTCACGAGGCTGTGAGCGCAGCAATTGCTCAGCGGCCATATCCAATGGGTTTCCGCCGTCGGGCTTATATCGAAATGGGCACCGGCTCCTACAGCAACGCAGTTGCGGATTTTGAACAGGCCTTGAGCCTGTGGCAGCATGAGCAATACGATTTCGACTTTAATCCAACAGGGACGTCCAACAGCCTTGAAATAGCGCAGGCGTGTGCTGCAGCGAAAAATAAGTATTGGTTGGATCGGAATAATAGGCCGGAGAATCCGTCCACGCCACCCGATTTCGAGCCGAAGCAAACGCAGCCAAGCCCATGATAGGATAGTAGCCCGTCAATCCCGAGGATGAACATGACGGATAAGCGAACGAAACAGATCCTGACCGGCGCGCTCATTCTGAATTCGCTCTTGCTCGGCTTGATGCTTTTCTTCTTGTTTGCGGCGGTAAGCTGCATCTCGACTGTTTTGGATCAGGAGTCGAGTTACAAAGCGTTTCCTTCCATTACAGAGTGGGCAGTCAATTTCCGTCCCAAGAATTTAATTTCAACGTTGTCGCTGATTATCGTTGTCGTAGCGACGTCTTTGTTTGTGGGCCTGTCGTTGAAGAGGAGCGTACAAGACATCTCTGGCATCTTCCTATATTTCACTATTCATTCATCCCTGTGGTTACTAGCGGGCGCCTATTTTCTTTTCTTTGTCATGGCGGTAGCATTCTCTTACATTCATGTTGGCGGCGGGTTATATACGGCGTCCAACGCCCCGCCGCCGCCACCATCGATGATCGCTACGCCGTCTGTTGATTCACGCATCTGGCTTGCGGCAGCTCTGGCCTATTCAGTCGGATTGTTCATACGTGCAATCACAGTCTCGCGGAGACGCAAGGAAGCTGAGTGGAAAGTGAGACCAATAAGGGGTCAGGTCTCGGAAAGGGAGTCAGGGCTTGACACCTGATAGGCTCCCTCCTCGAAGAAATCAAGTAATCGGGGTCAACTCAGCACACTGGACAATTGACGCAAGAAGGCCCACGGCGGTGGGTGTCTATTTCTCTTATTACTTCACGGATTTCGACCTGCCCTTGCCCCAATTTGGTGGACACCTGTGGTGTATAAGTGTGTCCCGAAAGAACACACCATGAACCCCAAAGTGATCAGCGCGGAAGGTGATCTCAGCTAGGGAGCGGACTGCGATTTTGGCGCGACGGAGGCGGGAGAATTTGTCTGGTTGTTCGTCGCTGCGGGATAACTGGAAGGCCCCAGGACAGAGCGCTTGCTGCTGTAGGAACTCGCTGGCGACGCCGTTCCACACCCGGTCATCAACAATCCCAGGAGCGCCATCAGTCCAAATGAGCCCATCCGCTTGCTGGTCTTTTCACAATTCAACACAAGCCATTTCCTACCACCATTTGGAGGACTCAACAAGCCGGGACTGCGCAACCGCCTTTTGGGTTTGACTCAGCGGCGCGATTCGATACCCTGCTCAGACCTCATTCGTGTTGATTCTTTGGTTTGAAAATTATGGCGAAACTTTCCATTAGCGACTTGAAAGACTTCCGCAACCAGCGCGTACTGGTGCGGGTGGATTATAACGTGCCGCTTGATGAAGCTGGGGGGATTACGGACGATAAACGCATCAAGGCGACCATGCCGACGCTCGATTATCTGGTGAAAGGGGGCGCCAAGGTGATCCTGTGCTCGCATCTTGGCCGTCCGAAAGGCAAGCGCGACCCCAAGCAGAGTCTCCGGCCCGTGGCGCAGCGCCTGGCGGAAATCCTTGGGCGACCGGTGGCCTTCGTGGATGATTGCATCGGCGAGAAGGTGGACAAAACGATCAGTATCATGCAGCCGGGCGATGTGGTTTTACTGGAGAACCTCCGTTTCTACGCCGAAGAAGAAGAAAACGATCCGTCGTTCGCGGAGAAGCTGGCGAAGAATGCCGATCTGTATGTGAATGATGCCTTTGGGTCGGCGCATCGCGCCCATGCTTCGACGGAAGGCGTGGCGCAAATCATCAAGAAACGCGGGGGTAACTGCGTGGCGGGTTTCCTCATGGAGAAGGAATTGAAATATCTCGGAGGGGCACTTAGTTCCCCCAAGAGACCGTTCATTTGCATTCTCGGGGGTGCCAAGGTTTCGGACAAGATCGCCGTCATCGAGAATTGCTTACACAAGCGGATGCGATTCTTATCGGCGGGGCAATGGCTTACACGTTCTTAAAGACGCAAGGATTTGGGGTGGGGAATTCCCTCGTGGAAAACGACAAACTTGAAATGGCGAAGTCGTTGCTCGACAAGGCGAAGGGTAAAAGTTTCTTCTGCCAAGTGATCACCTGCAAGCGACCAAACCCGCCGCAGGCGCAACGACCCGCATTACGGACGGGCCGAGCATTGAAGACGGTTGGTGCGGCGTGGACATCGGACCCGACACCATCGCGCGCTACAATAAAGAAATCGCCTCGGCGAAGACCATCGTCTGGAATGGGCCGATGGGCATTTTTGAAATCCCCGAGTATTCGAAGGGCACGTTCGAGGTCGCCAAAGCCGTAGCTGGAAACAAGGATGCGATTTCGATTATCGGCGGCGGGGACAGCGCGAAGGCCGCGAAGAAGGCGGGCGTGGACAAGGAAGTCACGTTCGTTACGCACCGGCGGCGGGGCGTCGCTCGAGTTTTTGGAAGGAAAAGAATTGCCCGGCGTGGCCGCGCTGAGCGACAAGTAACGACCGACCCGACAAAGCCAATGAATTCAAATCGCAAACCGATTATCGCGGGCAACTGGAAGATGTATAAAACGGCGGCGGAAGCACTCGCTTTGGTCAACGGACTTAAAAGCGAGCTTGTCGGCGTGAGGGACACGGACGTGGACACCGTTGTCTGCCCGCCGTTCACGGCGCTTTACGCGGTGAGTACCCTGTTGCAGGATTCGAACATCCAACTTGGCGCGCAAAACGTCCACTGGGAGAAGGAAGGCGCATTCACGGGTGAAATTGCCGCGCCAATGCTCAAGGAGTTGGCTGTGCGCTATGCTGTCGTTGGCCATAGCGAACGGCGGCAGTATTTCGGCGAAACGAACGAAGGGGTCAACAAGCGCGCCAAAGCTGCACTGGCCAACGGGATCCGCCCGATTGTTTGCGTGGGCGAAATGCTCGCGCATCGCGAAGCCGGACACACGGAAGCGGTTGTGCGCGAACAGGTAACAGGGGGGCTTGCGGGTTTCACCAAAGATGCTATGCTCAATGTCGTCATTGCCTATGAACCTGTCTGGGCAATTGGCACAGGAAAAACAGCCACCCCTGCACAGGCGCAGGAAGTGCACGCGTTCATCCGCGAACTGCTCGCGGCGATGTTTGATTCGTCGGTGGCCGCCAAGGTGCGGATTCAGTACGGCGGCAGCGTGAAAGCGGCCAACGCAAAGGAATTGCTGGGTCAGGCCGATATCGATGGCGCGCTGGTTGGCGGTGCAAGCCTCGAAGCAAAAGGATTCGCGGATATCGTCAAGGCTGCGTTATAGTGTCTGGAGTTGGCGCAGGCGCGGATTGAAACTGCCCTGCAAACGAAAGAAAAATTCATGAATTATTTGATTGGATTTGTAACGGTGGTGCATGTGCTGGTGGCACTCTTTGTGATCGTGCTGGTACTGATGCAGAAGTCATCGGAGCAGGGCGTCGGCGCCGCGTTCGGCGGTGGCGTAACCGAAACTGTCTTCGGTGCCGGCACGACTACCGCGCTCGTGCGGATGACGATCTATTGTGCCTGCGCGCTTTTGGCGACAACATTAATCCTGGCCGTCTTGCATTCACACCGCGGAAAAGGGAACAGCTCATTACTGCAGCGTTCCCTGGCAACGATGCCGGCGACACCTGCGCCACAATCAACATTTCCGCTCACACCGCCGCCGTCCACACCCGGCTCGCCCGCAGCGGTTCCTACGACACCAGCAACCTCGACGCAAGTTCCGGCGGCGCAGCCACAGTCATCCCCCACCGCTTCAGAACCGGCGGCGACGCCAAAGACCCCGTAACCTTCGCGCCGCAAATCGGCTTGACTGTCATGCGTTTGGCAGTAACGTGGGCCGCATGTTTTCGAGAACCGTCCCGGTCTTGCTACTGCCAGTTCTTCTGGCTGCCTGCTCCAGCATGAATCACCAGTCGACCACCAAAATGGATTCGCTCCAGGACTTCCAAAAGCGCGCCGCCAAGTTTCACAGCGTCGTCACCGTCCCGTCGTTCGAGACCACGACGAACGAAGTCCAGATGTCGGTGAAGCAAGCCATCGAGTCCGGCAATGCGGCCCTGGATCGTATCGGCCAGCTTGCTCCCGGCGAAGTTACGTTCACCAATACGGTGCGCGCGCTGGATGATCTCGAATTTCAACTCGGCCTTGTGGACAATCGCCTCTCGCTCATCAAGGAAACCAGCACGGACGCTGCGGTTCGCGACGCTGCGACCGACTCCCTGAAGGAGCTTCAAGAATGGGTGGTCAGCTTTGATTACCGCGAGGACGTTTATCGCGCCGTTAAAGCCTATGCCGACACCCAACCCAAATTGGAAGGGGAGGACGCCAAGCTTCTGTCCGAAACCATGCGTGATTATCGACGGGCGGGGCTGGAATTGCCGAAAGCCGACCGTGACGAAGTCGAGCGCATGCGCAAGGAGCTTTCGCGATTGATGACTGATTTCGAGACGAATATCACGAAAGCGGAGAAGGCGCTCAAGTTCACGAAGGCGGACCTTGACGGCGTCCCGGAAGACTTCCTGAAGCAAATCAAAACCAACGAAGACGAATACGTCGTGATGGCGAACATCACCTGGCATTACATCACGGTAATGGACAACGCCACGCGTGAGGACACGCGCAAGCGGCTCTATATCGAGCAGAGCAACCTGGCGAAGGAACAGAACGTGCCATTGTTGGAAAAGATTCTCGTTTTGCGCGATAACATCGCGCGCAAGCTCGGCTACAAAACGTGGGCGGATTACCAGACCGAAGTCAAAATGGTCAAGAATGCCGCCACGGCCATCAAGTTTCTGGAAGACCTGAAAACCGGCTTGCAGCCCAAGTTCCATGGCGAACTGGAAGAGTATCGCCAGCTTAAGGTCAGGGAGACCGGTGATACCAATGCGACGATCAACGTCTGGGATTGGCGGCACTACAGCAACCAGTTGAAGATCGAGAAGTACAACGTGGATGCCGAACAATTGCGCGTCTACTTTCCCTATCAACACGTACTCGAAGGGCTGTTCCGCATCTACCAGAGCATCTTCAGCCTGAAGTTCGAACGCGTCGAGCCGCCGTACAAGTGGATCGGTGATTTGCAGATGTACACCGTGACCGATGCGCGGACCGGCGAGCCGCTCGGTCTCTTCTACCTTGACATGTTCCCGCGCGAGGGCAAATACAATCACTTCGCTGAATTCGGCATCATCGATGGCAAATTGTTGCCGGACGGAACCTATCAGCGACCCACCGCGGCGCTGATTTGCAATTTCCCGGCGCCGACAGCGGACCACCCCTCGCTGATGTCGCACGACGACGTGGTGACGATCTTCCACGAATTCGGCCATGCGATGCACTCGATCCTGACTCGCGCAAAATACGCGCGTTTCTCCGGCACCAGTGTGCCGCGCGATTTTGTCGAAGCCCCATCGCAAATGCTGGAGAACTGGCCCTGGGACAAGAAGGTGCTGGACAGTTTCGCGGCGGACTACCGTGATCCGTCAAAAAAGATTTCGCCGGCGATTCTGGCAAGCCTCAAGGAAGCCAGGCTCGCCACCGAAGGCACGCGTTACGAGCGCCAACTCTCCTTCGCGATGCTGGACCTCGCGTTGCATACGCAAATCCATGAGGATAACGCACAAGACACCGTCAAACTGTCCAATCGCGTGCTCAGCGACGTATTTCTCCCAGTCCCCGATGACACGGCGTTCGTGGCTTATTTCGGGCACTTGATGGGTTATGACGCCGGCTATTACGGCTACGCGTGGGCGGACGCGATCGCGGCTGACATGGACACGGTATTCGAGAAAGCGCCCGAGGGCCACTTCGACAAGCAGGCCGGTATGAGACTGCGCAAGGAAATCTACGAGGTCGGTGATTCCCGTGATGTGAACATCTCCATCGAAAAATTCCTGGGCCGTCCGCGTTCGTTGGAACCGTTCCTGAAAAAACTCGGGATTGATGGTGATTCCACCAAGAACCAATGACCGATGCGAGGAAATTGGCCAGCGACATGTTGCTGTGGGTTTTGTCTGGTCCTGGCGTTGTCACTCGCGGGCTGCGGTCGTCGCGAAACGCGCGTGGAAATCGCCGACCGCGAACAGGTGTTGCTCAAGGGCAACGGTGGCGAACCACAAGAGCTTGACCCGCATATCGTCACCGGGGTTTCCGAGTATCATATTCTTATGTCCCTCTTCGAAGGGCTGGTGACCGAGGATCCGCATGATTTGCATCCCGTGCCCGGCGTCGCTGAAAGCTGGGATGTTTCACCGGATGGAAAGGTGTACACGTTTCATCTTCGGAAGAACGCCAGGTGGTCGAACGGTGATCCTGTCACCGCGCATGATTTTCTCGAATCCTTCAAGCGCATCCTCGCGCCTTCCCTGGCCGCGGAATACTCGTACATGCATTTCGTCGTAAAAAATGCCCGGGCTTACAACGAGGGTAAGATCACTGATTTCGAGCAGGTCGGCTACAAGGTGCTGGATGATTACACGCTCCAGGTCACGCTGGAAAACTCCACGCCGTATTTCTTGTCATTGCTGCTGCATAACTCATGGTATCCCGTGCACTTGCCCACAATCCGGAAATATGGCGATCCCTACGAGCGCGGCAGCAAATGGACGCGGGCCGGGCGGTTCGTCGGCAACGGCGCCTTCGTCCTCATCAAATGGAAGGTTAACGACATCATCGTCGTGAAGAAAAGCCCGACGTATTGGGACCGGGACCATGTGGGGCTCAATGAAATCCACTTTCTGCCCATCGAGAGCGACGAAACGGAAGAGCACGCCTTTCGCGCGGGCCAACTCCACATAACGGAGACGTTGCCGTTGACAAAAATTGATTTTTACAAAAAGAATTACCCGGATCTGCTGCATATCGAACCGTATCTCGGCACCTATTTCTATCGCCTCAATGTCACGAAACCCCCGCTCAATGACAAGCGCGTTCGCCGCGCGCTGGCGCTGACGATTGATCGCGAGAGCCTGGTGGAAAATGTCTTGCGCGGCGGCCAGTTGCCGGCGTTCTGCCTGACTCCGCCCGGCACGGCGGGCTACACCGGTCGCACGCAATTGCACGAAGACGTTGCGGAAGCGAAACGCCTGCTGGCGGAAGCGGGTTATCCCGATGGAAAGAACTTTCCGCCCGTCGAACTCCTCTACAACACGCTGGAGTCGCACCGGATTATTGCGGAATCCATCCAGCAAATGTGGAAGAAGAACCTGGGCATCGAGGTGCAACTGGTGAACCAGGAATGGAAGGTCTATCTCGATTCGCAACGCACGCTGAATTACCAGATTTGCCGCGCCTCGTGGATTGGCGACTACGCCGACCCAAATTCGTTTCTCGACATGTGGTTGACCGGCGGTGGGAACAATGAAACCGGTTGGTCCAATCCGGAATACGACCGGCTCATTGCGGAGGCCGCGCGCACCACGGACCCGCAGCAACGGCTGGATGTATTTCAGAAGGCCGAGGCCATCCTGCTCGACGAGTTGCCGATGATCCCAATTTATTTCTACACCCACGTGTATGCGAGCCGGCCGGAAGTCAAAGGTTGGTATCCGACAATTCTCGATAATCACCCGTACAAATACGTGTACCTTGAACCGGGGAAAAACTGATTCTCACTGACCATGTTTCGCTTCATCGCCAAACGATTTCTCGAAATGATCCCGGTCCTCTTCGTGATCGCCACGCTCACGTTCTTTATGGTGCGTCTTGCGCCAGGCGGACCATTCACGACGGAAAAGGCCATTCCTCCCGAGATCCAAAAGAAGCTCGAAGCCTTCTATGGACTGAATAAACCGTTGTTTCAACAGTACCTCGATTACATGGGCAACCTGCTCAAGGGTGATTTGGGGCCGTCATTCAAATACGCCACATGGTCGGTTAACGAACTGATCTGGGCGGCTTTCCCGGTCTCACTGGAACTCGGTTGCTATGGGTTGGCCATCGCGCTGGTTCTTGGATTGGGCGCCGGCATCGTCGCCTCGTTGCGCCAGAATTCGGGGGTCGACCACATCACCATGTCCCTGGCGATGATTGGAATTTGTGTGCCGACGTTTGTACTGGGGCCGCTGTTGATTCTCGTTTTTGGGCTCGGCTTGGGCTGGGTCAACGCCTCGGGATGGGATTCCGCTCGCGACCGCATTATGCCATCGCTCACGTTGGGCTTTTTCTACGCCGCATACATCGCGCGCCTGGCGCGCGGTGGCATGTTGGAGATCCTCAACCAGGATTTTATCCGCACCGCGCGCGCCAAGGGCGCGTCCCCCACAAGGGTCATTCTCAAACACGCGCTCAAGGGCGGCCTGCTCCCGGTCGTCTCCTTCCTCGGCCCGGCGATCGCTGACATCATTACCGGCTCGTTTGTCGTGGAAACGATTTTTCAAGTGCCCGGTCTGGGGCGCTTTTTTGTGACGGCGGCCTTCAACCGTGATTACACGATGGTGATCGGCACGGTCCTGTTTTACGCGGTGCTGATTATTCTGCTCAATCTCGCCGTGGATGTCGTTCAGGTCTGGCTTAATCCAAGATTGCGGTTTGAATAAAATGCAGCCAACCATCGTACCCCAGATGCCCCAGGCAGTCCCGCTCGCCAGAGTGGAAGCGGGAACCTCTTTGTGGCGTGACGCGTGGCTGCGCCTCAAAAAAAACAGGATGGCCGTAGTCAGCGCGGTGATCCTGGCGGTTCTTTCGCTCGCGTCGGCGCTGGCCCCATGGATTGCGCCGTATTCCTATGAGGAACAGAATCTCGCGCTTCGCGCGGTGCCGCCACGCGCCGGCCACTGGCTCGGCACTGATGCCCTTGGCCGCGACCAATTGACGCGTTTGTTATACGGCGGGCGCGTCTCGCTCATGGTGGGCATCGTGGCAACGGCTGTCGCGCTCGTCATCGGCGTGACATACGGCGCCATCTCCGGTTTTCTTGGCGGCATGGTCGACGTTGTCATGATGCGGATTGTGGACATCATTTACGCGCTGCCCTTCACCATTTTTGTTATTTTGCTGATGGTCTTTTTCGGGCGCGATATTCGCCTGTTGTTTGTGGCCATCGGCGCGGTCGAATGGCTGACGATGGCGCGCATCATTCGCGCCCAGGTGCAATCGCTCCAAAAGCAGGAATTCATCGAGGCGGCGCGCGCGCTTGGTTTGCGGAGACGGCGAATTATTTTCGTGCATATGCTGCCCAACGTCCTCGGGCCGATCATCGTGTATGCCACGCTGACGGTACCGGCGGTGATGTTGCTGGAAGCGTTCCTCAGCTTCCTCGGCCTGGGAGTCCAGCCGCCCATGAGTTCGTGGGGTTTGATGATCAAGGACGGGGCTGACCGGATGGAGGAATGTCCCTGGCTGCTCATCGTGCCGGGAATCACCTTGGCGGTGACGCTGTTTTGCCTGAACTTCCTCGGTGACGGCTTGCGCGACGCGCTGGATGTCCGCACTTCGACGGATTGATTTTTATGCCCTTGCTCACCGTCAACAATCTTCGCGTGCACTTCCACACCCGCAACGGCGTGGTGCGCGCCACCGATGATATTTCCTTTACCATCGAGAAGGGGGAGACGCTCAGCATCGTCGGCGAATCCGGCTCCGGCAAATCTGTCACCTGTTACGCGTTGATGGGCCTAGTTCCCCAGCCGCCCGGAAGAATCGAAAGCGGTTCCGCTGTTTTCGACGACAAGATCGACCTGCTCCAGTGTTCGCCGCGAGAGTTGAATCGCATTCGCGGCAAACGCATCGCGATGATCTTCCAGGACCCGATGACCTCGCTCAACCCGTATCTGCGGATCGAGGATCAACTGATCGAGCCGCTGATGATCCACGAAAACATCGACCGGCGTGAAGCAGTCCAACGCGGCATCCACGCGCTGGAAGAGGTCGGGGTGTCGGATGCGGCCCGACGAATCCGCGGTTACCCGCACGAGTTCTCCGGCGGCATGCGCCAGCGTGTGATGATCGCCATGGCGTTGATCACGAAGCCGGAATTACTCATTGCGGATGAACCGACCACAGCACTTGATGTCACCATCCAGGCCCAGATCCTCGATTTATTGAAAGACCTCAAGAAGAAAACCGGTATGAGCATCCTGCTAATCACGCACAACCTCGGCATCGTTGGCGACCTGGCGGACAAAGTCGCCGTGATGTATGCCGGCCGGATCGTTGAACAGGCCCCTACCGCTGCCCTTCTGCAGAAGCCGTTGCACCCGTATACCATTGGCTTGATGCAATCGATACCCCGGCTCGGCGCGCACAAGGAACGACTGCACTCGATCCCCGGTTCCGTGCCGGATGCGGCGCGGCTGCCGGCTGGCTGCAAGTTCCAAGCGCGCTGCGACCGCGCGCAAGACGACTGCACCCGCGACCCTGAACCGCAACTTGTCGGGGCCAACAACGACGCGCACCGTGTCCGCTGTCCCTATTGGAACAAACCGGAATTGAAGAGGACAATTCCATGAGCCTTGTCGAGATCAAGGACCTCAAAACGTATTTCCCGGTCCGCGCGGGAGTGCTCCAGCGTCCCGTCGGTTGGGTCCGCGCCGTCGATGGCGTCAGTTTCGCGATCAACGAAGGGGAGACGGTGGGTCTTGTCGGTGAAAGCGGTTGCGGTAAAACCACGCTCGGAAGGACGATGCTGCGCCTGGTGGAACCCACCGCTGGTGAAATTCGGTTTGAGGGACAAGATATCACGAAACTCGATCGCGCCGAAATGAGGCCGTTCCGCCGCAAAGCGCAGATGATTTTCCAGGACCCGTATGGATCACTTAACCCGCGCATGACCATCGGGAACATTATTGCCGAGCCTCTGCGCATTCACAAGTTGTGCGCGAATAGAAGCGAGGTGCGCGATCGGGTCGCTGAATTGTTGCGGTCGGTCGGCCTTCCTGCGGAACACGCGCGCCGCTATCCACACGAATTCAGCGGCGGTCAGCGGCAACGCATCGGCATCGCCCGCGCCCTCGCCGTGGAACCGAAGTTCATCATCTGCGACGAACCGGTCAGCGCGCTCGACGTCAGCGTCCAGGCGCAAATCATCAACCTGCTGCAGGACCTTCAGGAGAAGTTCGAGCTTACGTACCTGTTCGTCGCCCACGATCTCGCAGTAGTCGAGCATATCAGCGACCGGGTTCTCGTGATGTATTACGGCAAGCTGGTGGAAGAAGCCAGCGCGGAGGAGATTTACGCCCATCCCGTCCATCCGTACACGCAAGCGCTGTTGTCCGCCGTCCCGACGGTCGACCTGGCGCAGAAGCGCCAGCGAATCATCTGGCCGCCCGTGGGCACAACGCCCGAACAGGCCCGCGCTTCGCTCCAGGAAAAGAAACTCACTCGAAACGAAGTGCGACCGAGCCATTGGGTTTTGCAGGAAACCTCCTAATGCAGGATGTGTCCGGCCAATTGCCGCGCCGCCAAGGCGAGAAGTTCTTCTGCGCGCTCCAGTGCCTCGTTTAGCTCCATTCCCGGTTTCATCGTCGGGAGGGCCAATTCGATTCCCTCGCGGCGATAAATTTCTTGGGAAACTTCCACGCTGCCCGCCAGCACGGCTACCTTCGCCCCGTGTTTCGCGGCGAGTCTGCCGATCCCGGACACCACCTTGCCTCGCAACGATTGCTTGTCGAATCGACCTTCACCCGTGACCACCCAATCCGCACCAGCAAGTTCAGTGTCGAGCCCGGTCGCGTGAATCACGATTTCAATACCGGGCGCAAGCCGCGCGTCCATAAACGCGACCGCTCCCCCGGCCAGGCCGCCGGCCGCCCCCGCACCGCGAACATTCACGATCTCCTTGCCCAGTTGCTCCTTCACCAATCTCGCCAGGTGTTGCAACCCGTTGTCGAGCCGCTCGACCATGGCCGGCGTCGCGCCTTTTTGTGGGCCGAAAATATGCGCGGCGCCCTGACTGCCGCACAATGGGTTGTCGACATCGCAGAGGACCTCCACTGCCGGGAGTTGCAGTGTATCTGGACGCTCAATCCGCACAATCCGCTCCAATTCCCTGCCACCAGGCCCGATGGGTTTCCCTTTCGCATCCAGAAGTCGCCAACCAAGCGCCATCGCGGCGCCAACTCCGCCATCTACTGTGGCGCTCCCGCCGACTGCCAGCCAAATGCGCCCGGCCCCGTGTTCGATGGCCGCGCGAATCAATTCGCCGGTGCCGTACGTGGTTGTGAGCAGGGGATTACGCTGTTCGGGTGTCAGCAGGACCAGGCCGCTCGCGTTCGCCGTGGCAATGACCGCGGTTGCTTCTTTTGCCAACCATACGTAGCGAGCGGTACAAGATATCTCCGGAAGCGGACCCATTACCGAAAGCGCGATCCATTCTCCCCCCCGTGCTGCCAGAAGAATTTCGTCCGTTCCGTCACCGCCATCGGCCATCGGCTTCGTTACAACACGCGCCTCGGGCCGCACCGAGAGCAGCGCATCGCGCACGATATCACAGGCGCGTGACGCTGGGAGGCTGCCTTTGAACTTGTCGAGCGCAACGACGATCTTCACGACACGATTATAGGTCGGGAATGTTGCTGGTGAAACCAGTTAATCCGTCCGCCGAGAAGGCGTTTCCACGCTGTGCTTGTAAGCCAGGATTCCCCTGGCGATGGCTTCCGCGAGGCGATTGCGGTATTCCGGATTCATCACCTGCTGTTCTTCAGCCTGATTCGTCAAAAAGCCGCCCTCAATAAGAATCGCGGGACAATTGGCATCTCGCAACACCTCAAACCGCGCGCGCCGCACCCCGCGATCCGCCGCGCCCGTGGCGTTGAGCGCTGCCGCGTGCACGCAATGCGCGAGCCAGACATTCCGTTCATCCCAACGGTTGCCGGCTTGCGCGTCGTTGCGGTGACGCGAGTTGGCATCGTCCGTGGAGGCGTTGCCGGCTGGCGTGAGGCAATACGTCTCGATTCCGCTGGCCGTCGGGCCGCCAGAATTGAAATGGATACTCACGAAAACATCGCCGCCGTGTGCCAGGCAGAAAGCCGGACGCCCCTCCAGCGGCGTCGTGGTGTCCGTCTCCCGGGTCAATAGCACTCGCGCGCCGGCATCCGCCAAATGACGGCCGACGTGCCGGGCGACGTCCAGTGTCCATTCCTTTTCCACATGCCCGCTCAAACCGCGGGCGCCCGTGTCCGCGCCGCCGTGACCGGGATCCAGGATAATCGTGCGGAGTGATGCGTTCCCGGCCAACCGTAGCGGGCGCAAAATCGGAGCAATGGTCTTGCTCATATCATCGGCACGAATCCACAAGGTGCCTCGCTGCGAAAGAACTGGCGCATCCAGCCAATGAATGACCCCATTCAGGTGGATATCGCGATGGTCCGCTTCGATGGCGAGTTCGGCGGCGCCGGTCCGATATTCGGCACGGCGCGCATCCCGACTGCGGTCGCGCCCCAATTCATAGACTGATGCCAACTGGCGAACGGCCACATAGGGGCCGCCAGCCAGATGATGTTGCGGGACGGCTTGTGGTTCCGCAGACGCCCCGAGAGTGGCGCATCCAAGAAGAGTGACAATCAGTGCGTGTGGCCGGTGCATTGGCAGAGCCGTCGGTCTTTCCACAGGGCGTAGGCCATGAGCAACGGTCCGGCGATGACCAATGTCTGCGCAAGAAATGGCCCAAGGTGAAGCGCGGCAAACCGGCCGGTGGCGTTCATGATGAGACCGGCCAAAACCAAACAAAGCGGCAGCGCGTCCCGATGATGCCGCAGGCTGAGCAGGCAACCACCCAAACCAAACACCGCCGCCACGCCCAGCACGAGGGCATCCATGATTCGACTCCAGTGAATCCATGACAATACCGGGAAGAAAATCAGCACGATGGGCATCACCATGCAATGCACGGCGCAGGTCGCGGACAACCAGATTCCCAAGCGATCCAGTTTGGCATGGGTGTGAGGGGGTGGATCCTGACAACCCAGCGGTTTCAGGGAGATGCGCTCACTTTCCGTATACGGTTTGTACACGGTTGGAGTTTCCGTGTTCATCGCGCGTCGATTTTTTCCGCCGTGAGCACGTAGAGGCTGACCAGATAACCATCTTGCTTGGTTTCCCCCACATCGAATTGCCCGCGGATACGGATTACGTCGTCATAGAACTTCGTGGTCTGGCCCGGGGGCATCTTCACCACGACGATGTGATTGACGGCCGGCGGCTGGCCGTAGCAGCAACCCCAGAGCGACGGGACGAGCAGAAATTGCGTGATGTTCTTGACCTCGGTCAGCGGCATCATGAAGCCGACCATCTCCACGTTCTTTTTGTCCAGCGCCTTGATGAATGCCGGGATCGGGGTCTTGCCTTCTATGTACGTCCAGCTTTTCAACGTGTCGAACTCCAGCTTTTGATACCGCGGATCGGCATCCGCCGCTACAGCCGGCGCCGCATTCGCCACTTCCAACTTTGCCTGCTTGCGCTGCATAAGCTGTTGTTGAAGCATGCTGGCCAGGCCCGGTAACAGGAGTAAACCTATCACCGCAGCGCCCATACCGAAGGATTTCAACTGCTGTTTTTTCATGGCAATGATCATGGACACGCGTTCCTAACTGCTCGGCGCAAGGTTCTTCGCGACATCGGTGCGATACGCACCCCATGCCGGGCCGATCCCACTGATGGCGCCCAGTATAACCGCTACGGCAAGAATATACCACTCCAATGCCTGCATGTGAAATGCCGGAATGACAAATCCTGAAGCCCGGTAAAGGGCCCCATTGGCCGCCGCCACGACCAAATGCCCGCCCAACAGGCCGGCCGCCGCGCCCACTATGCAAATGGCCATGGCCTCCAGCAGAACGATAGAGAAAATCGTCGCCCGCCGCGCGCCCAGCGCGCGCAAAATGGCAATCTCACGCCGCCGTTCGCTCATCGAGTTGTAGATCGACACGGCAATGGCCACGCCCGCGACGACCAGAACCAAAATTGCCTGAGCAAAGAGAAGGCGGTCAATATTGCCAACGATATCGAATAACTTGCGAATCTCCGCCGCCGGGAATGCCGCCATCGCATCCTCACGGTCGTTGATCTCGCGATACAACGGGAATGCGTGGATCGGACTTCGCAACTTGAGCACGATTGAGGAAACCTGGCCGGGATCCGGATCGTTGTCTTTCTCTTCCACCTTCGCCGGCGCGGTTGGTTCCCGGAGTTCGTGCCCTTCGATGTGATAAAAACTGTCGAGGTTGATGTAGATTGCCCGATCGGCGGCGGTGCGTGTTGGCGCGAGAATACCGACAACCGTCCATGGGTTTTCCGTGTGCTCCTTGGCTTCCGCGGACGGCTGCACGCCGTGCGCGGCGATGAACGTCTGACCGATCTGCAAACCGGTCTGTTGGGCGACCGTCGAACCGATCACCGCCTCGAAGGGGCGGCTGGCCGGCATACCCTCCGCCACAGGCGCCGGTTTGACTTCCTCACCACGCTCCCTGGCCTCTCGCTCTTTTGCCCGCTGCTCGGCTTCCTGGAACGCGCCCTTCAAGGCCGCTTCGGTAAAGGTGAAAACGCGCCCGGCCGCCAACTCGGGTTTGCGGCCCGGTTCGAATTCGAAGTCTTTAAAAAACGCGTCGGTGGTGCCGACAATGCGGAAGCCGTGGAAGTTGTCGCCGACCGAGAATGGCACGGCGAGCTTCACGCGCGGGTCGGCGCGCAACTGTTCGAATAATTTCCAGGAAATGTTTCCCGGTGAAATATCGAGATTGTACACGGTGTTGAGGACCAACTGCAATGGGCTGCCCTTGGCGCCCACGACCATTTCGTAGCCGACAGTGCCCTGCTCGAACCGCTGCTGCACGCCCTGTTTGATTAGGACAATCGCCACCGCCAGGGCCACGCCCAACGCCACCGACGTGCCCGTCAGCCACGTGGCCAGCGCGCGCTGGCGCATGTTCTTCATTACGATTTTCATCAAATTCATCGCAAATCCTCCAGACGAACGATTTTTTCAAAGCTCTTCATTACCTGCGGGTCGTGGGTGACCAAAAGTAGCGTGTGCTTGCCCTCGGTACAAACCCGGCGCAGCAACTCCAGCACCGCCATGCCATTCTTGGCATCAAGACTGCCGGTGGGTTCATCGGCCAATACCAGCGGCGGCGCGTTGGCCAGCGCGCGGGCGATGGCCACACGTTGCTGTTCGCCAACTGACAGCGCGCGCGGCTTGTGATGCAGGCGCTGTTCAAGGCCGACGCTCTTCAACAATTGGATTGCGCGATCCATGCCGCCATTTCCCCCGCCGAACATCTGGCCCAAGAGCACGTTTTCCAGCGCGGTGAATCCTTGCAGCAGGTTGAACGATTGGAACACGTACCCGATGTTGGCGGCCCGAAATCGGTCACGCGCCGCTTCACTGAGTTTGGTGGGATCCGTGCCGTTGACCATGATCTCCCCCTTGTCCGGCAGGAGGATGCCCGCGATCAGGTTCAGCAGCGTGCTCTTGCCTGAGCCGCTCTGCCCGACCAACACGGTTTGTTCGCCCGCGCCCAGTGCGAACTGTCGCACATTGACCACTTCCAGCAGATTGCCGTCCGCTTCGCGGAAGCTCTTGCTGACATTACGTAATGCTAATATTTCATTCATCAGTTGCCCTCACGGTTCACGGTTGGGCGCGTGTCGCGCCGGATGTCTTTACAGCCGCATTTCGGTTTGTAACCAATTCATTATATTTGCGAATGCTGGCATTTAGGTCAGCCGCCAGTTGCTCGATCCGGGCGTTGGCTTCCTTCATGCGCTCATCGCGCACGGCCACGGCATTCGCCCAGTTCGTGATCGCGCCCTTGAGTTGATCCCGCTCCAGCACCAACTGCTCGTTGGTGCTTTCGGCGGACACCACCTTTTGCTCCGCCTGGGAGCGAAGCGACTTTGTTCGTTGCCGAGTGAAGTCTTGAGCTGGCCCAAATCCTCATTCAACCCCTTCAGCAGATTCGCTTGTTCGTCGATTTTGGCAGTCTGCTGCAGCCGCACCTGATCCAGGCGGCTGATCTCGAGATTCAAGCGCCGATCACGCTGCCACTGGGCGATGCACAATGCCGCCAGCGCAAGAACACCAAACAAATTCACGTATTTCAGCCGTTCCTTCATGGTCGCGTGGAGGTCGGCTCGCGGATTTCGAAGGCCACCTTCTGGATGCCGGTCGAGCGCACCAGATCCAGGACGTGAACGACAGCGCCGTAGCGGACATCCTGATCGCCGCTGATGAACACGCGGACGTTCTCATTCGTGTGGTGCCAGGCATTCAGCCGCAACACCAACTCATTCGCGCCGACGGGCTGTTTGTCCAAATACACCGCCCCGGCCTTGTCCACGGAGATGCTCGCGAAATCGTTCTTCGTCTCGAGCGTCGCCGTGGTGGCCGTCGGCAGGTTCACCTTGACGCTTTTCAGGTTCACCATGCTCAGGCTCACCAGCATGAAACTGGCGAGCAGAAAGAACATGATGTCGATCAACGGGATGATCTCAATCCGCGCTTCGGATTCCGACGATTGTTTGGGGCCAAGTTTAACGGGCATGATGCAGCGTCCCGGTTAGGATTTGGGGCTGGCGACGGATTCCACCCGATTCTGAAGGTTTCGGGCGCGTCGGCCGGAAAAAGCCTCCAGATCGTGCCCGTGGTGCTTGGCGGATTCGACCAGCAATTCGACATGATTGATGGTCTGTTCGAGCCGGGACCGGTACCGCGCCAGCCGGCGATTGTAAAAATTGAATGGTAACAGGCAGAGAATCGCCGTGCTCAAACCGCAGGCCGTCGCAATCAACGCCTCAGCGATGCCGCCGCTGACCTTCACCGCCGCCAGTTCCTCCTGGCCAACGAAGCTAAACGAACGCATAATACCCGTGACCGTGCCCAGCAAGCCCAACAGCGGCGCCAGCGTGACCAACGTGCCCAGCACCCAGACGTATTTTTCGGCCTTCTCGATTTCGTCATTGGCCCGCAATTGCATCGCGCCCAGCAACGATGTATGGGCGTGAAGCAGACCTTCATGCACCACGCTCAAGAATGGATCATCCGTGGCGTCCGTCAGTCGCACGGCGCGGTCAAAATCACCGTTGGCGATGGCATCGAACGCGTCGCTCAACGCCTTTGCGTTGGCGCGATGGCGCAGATTGGTCCACCACATCGCCCGTTCCATGATGACGACCAGCGCCCCGAGGAAAGTGAGGAGAATCGGCCACATGACCGGTCCGCCTTTGATGAAGAAGTCCACGACAACATTGGCCAGGATGGGATGTATCATAATTTGGGCATTCTCTTTTTCATTCCGTTGCGATTTCAAAACGAATGGCCACGTCATAAACGCGCAGGTCGCCGGGCGGAAATCGCCACTGCTGGCGAACAGCCCGCAGGGCGGCTTCGTTAAGCAACGGCCAGGGACAAGGCTGGGTCGCTTCCGCCGAGCTGACCTGGCCGTTTTCTCCAACAACCAGCCGAACGACGACCGTTCCCTCTTGATGTTGCTGAATGGCTTGCACGGGATATTGCGGCGAAGGCTGTCGGCCTTCCCCCTGGCCAAACGTGAGTCTTTGGACAGCCGGCGTTGCCGGTGAGGATGGCCTGGCATACGTTGCCTGATTGAACGGGACGACGCGTGTCGGGCCTTCCACGGGGACTGCGAACGCGATGGCCGCAGACGGTTGGGCAACGGCAATTGGCGGCGGGGCCATGGCGTCCGCGGGTAATGGCACAGAAGGCGAAGGATTGCCCGGCGAACGCTCGTTTTCGGGAGCAACCTCCGGCGCGTTTTTCAATTCCACGACCAGCCTTTCAACTTTGACGGAATCAGCCGCTTTGACAGGGCGATGGGGACGCGCATACGGCAGTAGGAATCCGAGCACCCCAACCGCCAGACAGACAACCCAGACCACGAAGGTCAATACGGGAGCGAGCGGCGTATCATCGTTCGGCTCAAAACCGATGTGGGCCATCAGGTTCGTCGGGCGCGCCGCTGTCGGCGACCCGACGACCTGGGTTGTTCCGGTGGCGATCACCATGCTATCTTTGTATCCTTTTTAGAACTCATAGCCAAGCGAGCCGAAGATGCCGCGGCGTTCGCCGAATTGGGCGGCATTGACGCCGACGCCACTGCCAGTGCGCAGTTCGTAAACATTGTCGGTCACGTTGACAACATCAAGGCGCGCTTTCAACGTCCGTTTCTTGCCCAAGTTGAAGCTTTGTTCAACGCCGAGGTTTACCGAGTAGTAGGGCGGAACAGAGTCCCCATTAGGAATACCACTCGCCCCCGTGGTTCGCAATCCGCTGCCGTAAAGCGCGTCCACAAAGGCCCGTGTACCCCCGTTGGACTCTCTCCAAAGGTAGGACGCGCCAAAGGAGCCGCTCACGGTCTGGTCGTGATCCAGAAAGATCCAATGAGTTTTCACATAGTCCGCGTCAGTCGGACTGAAGAGGAACTGCGACGAATTCCAGTCTTTGCCCTCCGCCCTGGAAACCGCGACGTTGGCGTACGTAGACAGTCCGTTGGTAATGTATGACGTGGTGAATTCCACCCCGTAAACGCGGCCCTCGGCGTAGTTGAATGCCGAGAGGATGAGCGTCTGCCCAAACAATCCATCGTCGAGTTGGTTGTGGGCGTACTTGTAATAACCGTCCACTCCCCATTGCAATGAGGGCAGCAGCTTTTGGCTCACGCCGGCGTCGAAATAATTCGCGCGCTCGGCTTTGACCGCATTATTTGGCGCATTCGGGCCGGCCGGGGATTCGTTCGACGTCCCGTCAAACTTATTCACGCTGTTACCCGATACGCCCTCAATAGGCGGCGGTGTGAAATAACGGGCGTATCCCGCGTGCAAGATAGTCGTGTCCGTGATTTGATAAATGAGGTTGGCGCGTGGGCTGAGCTGGTTTTCGTCGTCAAACGATGAGTTAAAAACATCGAATCGCGCGCCGAAATTAAGCGTCAACTTGGGCACGATTTTCCATTCATCCTGCAGGTACACACCGTAAAACTGGCCATGGAGGGTGTGGTCGTCCACGATGGGAAACGCAGGCCCTGTCGGATTGAATGTAGCGGGGTCAGTGCTGTCCATTGGGAACACCGTCGTGGTCGAATTAGCGATGACGGTTTCATCCAGCAACGAGAAGCCGAAACGAAGCGTGTGCTGCTCGTTGAGGATATAACTGGCGTCGGTTTGCAGTCCCCCGGAATATAGCTTCCGGTCCACGTCGCTGGCCACCCCGTTGAAGAACAGGTCGCCGCTCGTGTTCGGGTTGCTGTTATTATCCGGAACGAAATGCACGCTGCTGTTGCGCGCATAGGCGGAAACTTGAAAATTCAAATCGCCCGCCGATTTCTGATAGGTAACCACACCGTAATAATTCTGCTCGTTCTGATTCTCGTTCAAATCTGCTGAGTTGAAGGTCGCCGGCCCGCCGGTTGAGTTCCACGGCGCCCCACCGGGAGCGGTTCCCACCGGCACACCCGGAGTGTTGGGAATCTCAAAATCACTGTACGACGCGCTCCCAATGAAGTTGAGCCGGCTCGTGTCATCCAGGATATAAGAGAGATACACGAACGCCCTGCCCTGATCCGTGGTATCGTGGATGGGAATCGCGCTGGCCGTTGGATTTTCAATGCCGATGCCGTTGTGATCGTAGCTGCCATCGACGAAGTAGCTCAGTTTTCCCTCCGTGCCGCCGAGCTCAAAACTGGGACGAATTGTGTCGTAACTGCCACCATACATTTCCACCTCGCCGCCCTGGTCGAACGCGCCACTTTTCGTCTGGATGTCCACGACGCCTGCGGTGCGGAAACCGTATTGTGCCGGCAAGGCACCGGTAATGAGCCGCACGTTTTCCACAAAACGCGGGTCAAGTTCCAATCCAAACCCCGAGATGCCTTCCGGCAATAGCACGTCGTTGATGCGATATTGCAAATTAGCGTGCTCGCCACGAACATGCAAATCTCCATTCGCCTCTGCGTCCTGCGCCACACCCGGCGCGCGCAGGATCACCTGGCTGAACGGCGCGTTGTCACCTTGCGACACTGATTGAATCTGCTCCTTGCTGATGGAATAAGCCGTCGCCCCCAAATCCGGTAGAATCTGACTGCGCGCCTGGTCCAGTCTGCCATACACGGTCACTTCCGGTAGCTTGGTTGCATTACTTACATTGGTGGCACTTTCGGAACTCACCGGCGCGGATACAACCTCCGGCTTGTTGGTTTCGACTGGTGCTGGAGGAAGCGCAGTCGCTGGATTGTTGGTTTGAGCTGTTTCCCGGGGAGGCGAGGCCGGTGGATTGTCGGTCTGTGCTGGTGCGGGAGCAAGTGCGGCGGGTGCTGGATTGTTGGTTTGGCCCGTTTCCGGCGCGGGCGAGGTTGATGGATTGTTGGTTTGTGCTGGCGTTTCCACTAATCCAGCGGTCGGTGGATTGTCGGTTTGAGCCAGAAGGGCGCGGTTGTAAACCACGGAAGTTATCACGACAACGGCGAAACAGGCCCGGGCGTGATGGGGACACACCCATCCGCTCAGCCGGACGGCATGTTGCTTGAAGTTCGATTTCATTCTCAATTCCCATAAAGATCTCGTCTCCCGATCTAGCAGGCTTGCCAGCCTGTAACGTGAACAGGAGAAACCTTTAAATTTTCGATCGGTAAATGTCGTGCCCACGACCCCGCGGTCTCAAAGAGCGCTGGTTTCGAGGGGCGCGACCGGATTACGTGAGCTATGCCAGGGCGGCAGGCGGGGCGCGACTGGGGGAGAAAGAAAACGACGGGGCGGAATAGGAAATGAAATCGAAAACCTGTACCGGGGTTTCTAGGAGACAACCGAAAATGAGCGGCACGATATTGGGAACATCCGTGACGGCGTTGAGTTGCCACTGGCACGCCGCGCAATCATCGTGTTCGCCGACGGGGCACCGCTCGTGTTCGTGATGGTGCACCTCGCCGATGACCAGCGCCACGCTCAAGTAGAGCAGGCTGACCACGACGGTTGTGAAACGGTACTTCATTACGCCGGCGGGACTCTGAACTCGCCTTCGAGAAATGTCAAGGCGCATGCAGCGCAATCTCCGCGCGCACCAGGCCTTCGCTCGCGGAGTGCTGTAAACGGAATTTGAGCTTCTCGCAAACTGCCTGCATGCCAAGATTCTCCGGAAGAATTTCGGCGGTGATGCGTTGGAGTCCCTCTTCCCGGCCAACCTGCACCAGCCGCCGCAGCAATTCGGTGCCCAATCCACGACGCTGATAATCGTCGCGGATGAGCATGGAGAACTGCGCGTTACCAGTTCCGACTTCTTTGCTCAACCGACCGAGACCGAGAATCTTGCGCGCTGCCGTCCGCGGGTCCTGGTGCTCGGCCACCAGCGCAATCTCGCGGTCGTAATCGTTGAAGCAAATGCGCGTGAGCCGGTCATGTGCCACGCGCTGCCCGAGCGCGATCATATGGAAATAGCGCAGGTAGACACTCTCTTCCGATAGTGAATGGTGGAAGTCCACCATCAGCGGCTCATCCTCGGGACGAATGGGACGGATGATAATCGGCGTGCCGTCTTTCATCTTTGCCCTGCTGATATATTGGGTTGGATAAGGCCGGATCGCGAGTTTCGGCAGGCTATCTTCGGTGACGTTCGGCCCGTGCAACACGACACGCGCGTCGAGCGCGACCAGGCGCTCGGGCGAGGCGAGCAACGGATTGATGTCGATCTCTTTGA
The DNA here is from genome assembly GCA_963812605.1 of uncultured Verrucomicrobiae bacterium. Classification (GTDB taxonomy): domain Bacteria; phylum Verrucomicrobiota; class Verrucomicrobiia; order Palsa-1439; family Palsa-1439; genus Palsa-1439. The sequence continues at coordinate 80,802 of CAWEWF010000001.1, forward strand.
TCCAGCGTTGTTCGATAACGAGTTGGCTGAAGCGCACCAGCAACTGCTCCAGCGCCACCAGATCAACCGGCGGCCGCCCGCGCACACCCTTCAGGGCCGTGAAGATGCGCGTGCGCTCCATCCAACGGCGCGCAAGCGTGACGTTCAACGGCGGCAGGGCCAGCGAACGGTCCTGGAAGACTTCCACGAGTTGCCCGCCCGCACCGAACAACAGCACCGGCCCAAATTGCGGGTCGAGACTGCTGCCGAGGATCAATTCGTAACCATCGAGTTTGATCATCGCCTGCACGGTCACGCCGAGGAAGTGTTTCGCGCCGGCTTTTTCGACCACCGATCTTTTAATCGCGGCGAACGCCTTCCTCACCGCCACAGCGTTGGCGAGGTCGAGCTTCACGCCTCCGACGTCCGTCTTGTGTGTGATCGTTTGGGAGTAGAGCTTCAGCACGACCGGATAGCCGATTCCTGACGCCAGTTTCACCGCCTCCGCCTCGTTTTTGGCAATCCGTGTTTCCACCGTGGGAATGCCGTACGCATCCAGGAGTTGTTTCGACTCAAATTCGGTGAGCAAAGTACGGCCGGATTTGCGCACGTCACGGATGAGCTGCGCGGCACGGGCTGTATCCGGTGCGTCGGCGTCTTTCCCGCCCGGCAAGGATGGCGTCTCATACAGCCCGTGCAACGCATACGTGTAACCCCACATGTAGGCGAACACGCGGGCGGCTGTATCGGGATAGGGGAACGTCGGAATGTCCGCGCGATTGAGAATCTCCTCGCCCGTGGCGACATCCGCGCCACCCATCCAGCTCGCGATCACAGGCTTGCCAAATGTTTTCGCGTACGGCTTCAATTGTTCCGCTGTCTGCGTCGCATCGGTCATGGCTTGGGGCGTAAGAATGATGAGCAGCCCGTCCGTCCGCGGGTCTTTCGCGGCGATTTCGAGCGCTTTGGCATAGCGCTCCGCTCCAGCGTCGCCCAGGACATCGATCGGATTATTGTGGCTCCACGCCGGCGGCAGAATCTGATTCAGTGCTTCCAGCGTCTCCTTCGACAACTCGGCGAGTTCACCACCGTTTGTGAGCAGGGCATCCACCGCCAACACGCCGGGTCCGCCGGCGTTCGTGAGAATCGTCAAGCGCGGGCCCTTGGGACGTGGTTGTTTTGCCAGCACCTCGGCCATATAAAAGACCTCGGCAATGCTGTTGACGCGCAGCACGCCGCTGCGGCGAAAGGCGGCGTCGAGAACGTCGTCGCTGCCCGTCAGCGAACCCGTGTGCGAGGCAGCGGCCCTGGCAGCGCCTTCGCTGCGGCCCGGCTTGATGACGATGATTGGTTTTGAAAGCGCAACTTCGCGCGCGGCGGACAGAAATGCGCGGGCATCGCCAATCGTCTCCATATACATGACAATGCTCCCGGTTTTCGGGTCGTCACCGAGATAATCGATGAGATCACCCCAGCCAACATCGAGCATGGAACCGACGGAAACGAAGGCGCTGAACCCGACGTTCTCCCGCAGGCTCCAGTCGAGCACCGCGGTGCAGAGCGCGCCGCTCTGGCTGATGAAACCGACGCTGCCCGCACGCGCGATCCTGCCTGCAAAGGTGGCATTAAGTCCGCTCGGCGGGCGCATCACGCCGAGGCAGTTGGGGCCAATGATGCGCATACGGCCGCGGCGCGCTTCCTCCAGCACCCGCCGCTCCAATTCGACACCAGCGGCGCCGGTTTCCTTGAATCCCGCGGAGATGATAATGGCGGCTTTCACGCCAGCCCCGACGCAATCAGCCATGATGCCGGGTACGGTCGACGCGGGCGTGACGATCACAGCGAGATCGACCGGCTTGGGAACGTCGGCGATTTTCGGGTAGGCGCGGATACCGAGCACGTTTGGGCGATTGGGATTCACCGGGTAAACCGTGCCGCCGAACGGGCTGGTGATCAGGTTCCAAAGAATTGTCCGGCCCACGCTGCCCTCTTTTTCCGTGGCGCCGATGACCGCGACAGTGGTTGGCGAAAAGAAAACATCGAGCGGTCGCCGCTCCGCGCGAAGAACGTCTTGCGCCGGATCGGTGCTTGGTTTGTCGATGCGTCTCATGTCTCGTCAGGGGAAAAGTCCGCGAATCTGCTTGGCCTGGGCGATCCGGCTGATGCCAAGCGCGAGCGCGGCGTCGCGCATGTAGAGTTTCTGTTTCCTGGCCATCTGCAACACCTGTTGGTAGGCCAATTCGAGTTGGCGGTAGAGCTTGTCGTTGACCTCCGCCTCGGTCCAGAAAAAGCTCTGCAAATCCTGCACCCATTCGAAGTAACTGACAATGACGCCGCCGGCATTACAAAGCACGTCGGGGATCAGGAAAATATCGTCGCGTTGCCGCAGCACGTTGTCGGCCTCGATGGTGGTCGGGCCGTTCGCCGCCTCCGCGAGGACGCGGCAATGAAGCTTGCCGACATTTTTTCCGGTGATCTGGCGTTCGAGCGCCGCGGGGACGAGGACTTCGCATTCGAGTTGCAACAGTTCCTCGTTGGTAATGGGCTGGCAGCCATCCACGAACCCCTCCAGGCTGCCGTGTTGCGCGGCATGGTCAATAAGTTTGTTCACATCGAGCCCCTGTGGATTGTGGACGCCGCCCGCGAAATCACTGACCCCGATAATCTTCGCCCCGAATCGGTGGAGTTGCTGCGCGGTGATTGATCCGACATTGCCGAAACCCTGCACGACGACCCGTATGCCCTCGGATTTCATGTTTAGGTTGTCCAGCGTGCGGTTGATGAGATAGGCGACGCCGCGGCCTGTCGCTTCCTTGCGCCCGGCCGACCCGCCCAGCGCGACCGGTTTGCCGGTGACGATTTGTGGAACAGGATTACCTTCATGCATCGAGTAGGTGTCCATGATCCATGCCATCGTCTGCTCGTTGGTGCCCAGGTCGGGTGCCATGACGTCCACATGCGGGCTGATGAAAGGGATCATCTCTTGTGTGAAACGCCGTGTCATACGCTCGTTCTCACCGCGGCTCATTTTGCGCGGGTCGCACGTGACACCGCCCTTCGCGCCGCCGTAGGGCAGCGCGCATAGCGAACATTTCCAACTCATCCACATCGCCAGGGCCGCAACTTCCCCGAGCGTCACATCCGGATGATAGCGCAACCCGCCTTTGGTCGGGCCAACCGAAAGGTGATGTTGGACGCGGTAGCCCGTGAACATCTCCGTGCGCCCGTCGTCCATCCTCGTGGGAACGGAGACGATCAGGGCGCGTTTGGGCATCTTCGTGCGAATGCGTTCGCTTTGCCCGATATCGAGAATATCGGCAACGCGGTCGTACTGTTGGCAGGCCATTACATACGACGGGGACTGCATGAACTCATCCAGCATGGTGTTTTCCTCCATCCCCTTTCGGGGCGACCACTCGCAACGCCCGCGGCACGACCGAGAACGTCACGGGCGCGTCGCCGGCGTCCTCGCCATCCAATTCAAACGGCGTCGCGCCCGACGCGGTGCAGACCAGTCGCTCCGCCTGAAAATATTCCACGTCGCCAAGGTCGATATGCGCGCCGCGCAAGATACCCTGTCCGTAACGCAGCACGTCCCAATAGCCGCAGTTTCCAAAAACACAGACATCCAACAACCCGTCGTCCAGTCGCGCCTTCGGGAAGAGCGCGAACCGTCCCCCGTAGAAACGTCCGTTGCCCACGAGCACAGCGGCGCCAGCGGCCCGCGGGCCGCTTCCGTTTACGGAAACCTCCACCCGCGCGAGGGGTGTCCCCAAGGTCTTGATTCCGGCCCATACATAACTGAGCGGGCCGATCTTCTTCTTCAACTCCCAACTCGCGTCCCGCACCGCCTGCGCATCGAACCCGACGCCAGCCAGTTGGACAAAGTAGCGCGTGGTGGTCCCGGCTTCGGCGCACGCCAGATCGATCGTTTGGGTCTCCCCCGCCTCGATGACCTGCCAGGCGGCTTCGATCTTTCCCGGAAGGCGAAGCTCTTTTGCGAAAACGTTGACGGTGCCGAGCGGCAACACGGCGAGGGCCGCGCCGGAAGTGCCGATGCCGTTGACGACCTCGTTGATTGTGCCGTCGCCACCCGCGGCAACGATGATGCGGAAGCCCTCCTGCACCGCCTGGGCGGCCAGCAACCGCGCCTCACCCGCGCGTTGTGTCGGCGCAAGAATGATGGAAGACCCGGCTTTCGTCTCCAGAAATTTGCGTACGCGCCGGGTTTTTTCGCCGCGCGCGGCAGGATTGAAAATGACGAAGAGCTTGTCCATTGTTGAAAGGCGCGCCTATTGTAGGCGACAATCCATGACAAGCCAAATACGAACTGGTGGAGGCAGACAATGAAAGCCGTCAAAATCATTTCGATCATCATCGCCGTGCTGGTCGTACTCGTCCTGACGCTGGTGGTCGCCGGGATTTTCTTTACCAACCGCTACTTGCAAACGCCGGCCTTCAAAGAGCAGGTCTTGAAAGCCGCGCGCGAGCAACTAGGGGCGGAGGTGCGCATTGATAATTTCCACGTATCACTCTTTAGCGGCGTTGAGTTGCGCGGCGTGATCATTGGCAACCCGACGGGCTTCACCGGAAATCTACTCACGGCTGAGGCCTTTATTCTCCATTACCGCTTGCTGCCACTCTTGAGTCGGCGCGTCGAGATTGAACAGCTCTCCCTGGACAAGCCCATTATCACGCTCTCCCAAAACGACAAGAACGAGTGGAACTACGAATCCATCGGCGCGAAAGGCAGCACTACCAATCCGGCGGCTGTCGAGGCCAAGCCGGCGTCGGCGGGGCCGGCACCGACCAAATCCACGACGACAACTCCTCTCGACATTGTCCTCTCCAAGCTCACCATCACGCAAGGCGCGGTCTCGCTCATTAGCGACAAGGACAAGCCGCTTGTGAAGGTGGAGGGCATCAATTTCTCAAGCGCGGTGAGCCTGATCGACAACAAGCTGTCCGGTACAGCCAAGGCGGGCATCGACAAAATCAACCTGTCCGACGCGCTCTTCGTCGAGAAAATTGCCGCGTCCGTTACGCTCGGCTCGGACGAGGTGAAGTTGGCGCCCTTAAGCGGTCAGCTTGCCGACGGCACGTTGGCGGGCGATGTCGTGGTGAATTTCGGCGACGGACTCAAGTACTCTGTCAATCTGCAGGTGAAGGACGCGGATGTGGCGAAGTTATTGCAAGAAGCCAACACGAAGCCGGTGATGAGCGGCAAGCTGACGGCGACAACGGCATTGGCTGGCACGGGTGGCCTGCCAACGATTGTCGGTAACGGCCACGCGCAAATCGACGGCGGTCAGTTAATGGACATCCCCATAATGAACGAGTTGGCAGTGGTCCTACAAATGGATGCACTCCGGAACCTGAAGTTTAGCGAGTGCCTGCTGGAATTCTCCATCAGTAACAACGTAATGGAAACGCCGGTCATCCGTCTCATCTCACCAGAGCTGCAAATAACAGCCAAAGGCTCCGTCGCGCTCGCGGACAACTCACTGAAGCACGATGTCACAATCACATTCTCCAAGGGCGCGATCGGCGCCATTCCAAACACAATCGTCAGCCTTTTCACCGAGCAAGCCGATCAATCTCAGTCATTAAGCTTCAAAGTGTGGGGCCCCTTCAGTTCACCGAAGACCGACCTGCCATCTCGCCTTGCCAAGGGAGCCTTCAAGCAACTGATCGACAAGGTGCCCGTGAAGGTGCCTGACATCTTCGGCAAATAACCATGCGCATCATCGCCGGCCTTGCCAAGGGAATGCTGCTGGACGTTCCGCGCGCAGGTGTGCGGCCGACGGCGGACCGCATTCGCGAGGCGGTTTTCTCCAGCCTGGGCGCGCGTGTTCCGGGAGCGCGGGTGCTGGATCTGTTTGCGGGAACCGGCGCGCTTGGATTGGAGGCGGCCAGTCGCGGGGCGGAGTCTGTATTATTTGTGGAGAATGCCCGCGGCGCGGTCGAATGCCTGGAACGAAACCTGGCAACGTTCCAGCGGAACCGTGAAGTGGCCTGCGAGTTTTCCGTAGCCCGGACCATGGTGGAAGCGCAACTCCAAAAACTGGCAACCGCCGACGAAACATTCACGCTGATTTTCGCCGATCCGCCGTATGGCCCGGCAGCCCAGGACCTGCTGCGCAACGAAATCCTGCCGCGGTTGCTGGCAGACGATGGATTGTTGGTGATCGAGTCCGCGAAGCGCGACGCACTGGCCGTAACCGCGCCATGGGAGTCGGTCCGCGAAGCAATCTATGGAGATACGCGGGTGGATTTCCTCCGACGCGAACCGGCTTCAGCCAACCGCGACGGTTGAAAACCTCTCCGTCAGCTCCTCGGTAAGCATACTGGCGACCAGCGGCAGGCACTTTTCAACTTTCTTGACGGCTTCACGCGCTTCCTTCGGCTTGCCCATTTCCGCGTAGGCGAGGCAGAGCCAAACCCATGGCGTCGCGTCTCCCGAATTGAAGGAGATCGCCTTCTGGTACGCCTGGATCGCCTTGTCGTATTGCGCCTGGAGATGGTGCACGTTCCCGAGGTTGTTCCATGCGACCACATAGTTCGGCTTGAGCGCAATTGCCTTTTCGTAGGAGGCGACGGCATCGTCGTACTTGCAACGGGCCGCATACGCATCGGCGAGATTGCACCAAGTCTGCGCATCATCCGGCTTCGCCGTCAGCAATTGAAAACAGGTGGAGATTAACTCGGTGTACTTGCCCTGGTTTTTGTAGGCCAACGACAGGCGCGCCAGGGCAAAGGGGTTGCTCGGCTGCTGCCTGGTGATTTCCTTGGCGAAACCGATCAGGTCAAAGTCGTCTTCCTGCCCTTCGTAAGCGGCATCGAGCCGCGTCCACGCATTCTCATCCTCAGGGTGAAGACCCACGACCTCTTTCGCGAAAGCCAAAAGCTCGCCAGGTTCCGCGTCACCCTTGGTGCTGAGTTGGAGAAACGTCCAGGCGTGCCGATTGCCCGGGTGGGCCCGGATGATCTCCTCGCAGAATTGCACAAACTCCGCGGGTTTGAGTTCCTGCGTGCAGATCGTATAAAGTTTCGACCAGGCTTTGGGGTGATCCGGCTTGCGGCGGACGGTTCGTTGGTGCCGTTGTATCAACCAGTTAGCAAGATGCTGCTCCATAATCCTTCAACCCTGACGCGTTCCTAGTAGCAGCCTGTGGGCCAGCTTTTATATGCCTTGCAGGCCCATCACTCGACGATCCGCATCTGGACGCCGTTGATGAGTTTGTCGCGCGCAAGAATATCCGAAATGATCACTACCTGATCTCCCTTAGAGAGAAATCCGCGCTCCAACAGGACCTGTTTCGCGCTCAGGATTGTCGCCTCCGGGTCTTCACTGAACTGGATCACGTGCGGCATCACGCCCCAATGCAGGTTGAGCTGGTTGCGCACCCGCTCATTATTCGTGAACGCAAAAATCCGCGAATGAATCGGCCGCAGCCACGACGTGTACTGCGCCATGTGCCCGTACCGGGTGAAAACCAGCAGGCCCTTGGCTTTCAATTCATTCGCCATGACCACGGCGGAGCGGACGATTTTTTGGCGTTCCTCGGTCAGTTCAATGCCGTCGGCATAATTGGCGCCACCGCTGCGTTCGATCCGCTGGGCAATGCGGTCGAGCACTTCGAGGCACTCCAGCGGATATTTCCCGACCGTCGTCTCCCCCGAAAGCATGACGGAATCCGCCTGCTCGAAGACGGCGTTCGCCACGTCCGTCACCTCGGCACGCGTGGGCATCGGGTTTTCGATCATCGATTCCAACATGTGCGTCGCGACGATGACCGGCTTGCCCTTGCGGATGCAGGCTTTGACCGTTCGGCGCTGGATGATCGGCAGTTCTTCGTACGGACACTCAATGCCCAGGTCGCCGCGGGCGACCATGATGCCGTCGGCCGCATCGATCAAATCATGCAGGTTGACGACAGCCTGTTGGTCCTCGATTTTGGCGACTATTTTCGCGTCGGAATTTCCCGCTTTAAGTATTTCGCGGAGTTCGTCAATGTCCTTCCGTTCGCGGACAAATGACAGGGCGATGATATCGACGCCCAGGGACATCCCCAAAACAATGTCCCGGCGGTCCTTCTCCGTGATCGACGGCATGCTCACTTTCACGCCCGGGAGATTGATGTGCCGGCGCGAGCCCAGCTCCCCTTCCGTCAGCACCTCGCAACGCATCCGCCGATGCAGCTTCTCCAGCACCCGTAACCGAATGACCCCGTTGTCCACGAGCACCGTATCGCCCTCGTGGATGTCCTTGATGAGATTGGGATAATTGACGTCGACCGATTTCTCTTCCTCGCTCTGCGCGCCCTTGACGGTAAACTCAAAGATATCGCCCGGCTTCAACTCCATCGGGATGGGCAGGTCCCCCGTGCGAATCGACGGCCCCTGCGTATCCATCATGATCGCGCAGGGAATCCCGACTTTATTGGAAACCGCGCGGATGCGCTGGAACACCTCACGGGTCCATTCATGCGTCGCATGGCTCATGTTCAGGCGGGCGACATTCATCCCCCCCTGAATCATCTTCTCAAGCATCTCGGCTGACTCAATGCTCGGCCCAATCGTGCAGGTAATCTTCGTATTTCTCATGCGTGCTCTTGCGATGAACACACTAAACGGAACCGTGCAAAAAGAAAAGAACGCGAATTGCCACCCAGTATGCCATTGCCTTCTCCCTGCCCGTTGTAGCGGCGCTTCTGTGAAGCGCCGAATCCTGTGCCATCTCCGACTTGTAGGGCAAGCGGCCCGCTTGCCATCGTGATTCCTTGCCTTTGTAGCCGTGCTCGGTGAGCGCGGTTCCAAATCTCGCCCATTGTAGCATTGTAAAGCGCTGACGCCATAGATGCAGCTTGCTGCGAACGGATGCAATTGTACTGAAATCTGTGTTGCCAAAGCTGATAGATGTCAGTGACATCTATCGGGGTGCGCCACATCGAAGGAGACAGGCAAGGGCGACATCCGGATGAACCACAGAGACACAGAGTCCGCAGAGTCCACCACGAAGAATGCAAATCTGATTCTATAAAATGCTAAATCAGTTCGTCGGCTTGCTTTGCGCGTGAGATCTTCGGTTTCTTGGTTTGCCCGGCTTTCACTTCTTCAGCCGCGCGCTCCAGATTCAGCTTCAGCAGGCGCTCCAGAATTTGTTCATCCGTGAGGTCGGTGGACCAGCCGTAGGCGGCGGCGACGGCGATATCGAGTTTCTTGTGTGCCAGGTCCAGCCATGTGGGGCGCTCGTTGTAGAGTTTGGTCAACGTGCGGTCTTTCAGTTTTTTTGCGCCATCGGCGTCTTTCGGTTCAAGACGTGGATAGCGGACCGTGCCGATGCCGTCCTTGTCGGGCTTGACGAGGTAACGTGCCCACGGACCATCTACAGACCCAGGAAATTCGAGAATCTTTTCTACCGTCCATTCAGGCGGGTTGAGCCAGCGTTCGCGTAAGTCATTGAGTTCCTTCGCGGCGGAGGCAATCGCGGCTTCCTGCACCGCCTTCGACTGCGGAAATGGAAACGTCTCGAAACAGGTCGTCGGGGTGTAACGCGGGCGCGTCTCTAAACGCGTACCCTGCTTCAACGCCCAGGCTTCGTGAAACCGAGAATGCAGGAGACCGAAGAAGTAGTCGTCGGCACGGGCAAACGCGAACGTGGCACTATCAGGCAAGGTCGGCGCTTGCAGCCAGACGAAGAGCCGATACTTCGAGACGCGTGTTGTGCAAAGGAAGCGCGGCAGTGGCGCAAGGGCGAGGCGTAGTTCGCCACGTCGCCGCTCGTGTAGCCACCAAGACTCGATTGTCGTGTGCGATTGTTCGCGCTGTGGCTTTATCTTTACGCGACAGTACTCGAAAACAGCTTCGTATTGTGCAGCGTCACCCTCTGACGTGTTAACACCGAAATCAATAATCCACGAACCGCTAGGTCGTTGCGTGAGATCCATGCCGTTGACCCACGGCACGACTACGTCGGAGTTGGGTTTGCCGTGCGGGTTCGGAGCGCGCAGAAATTCCAGCGCCAGCATTTCAGTGATGTCGAATGCGCCGCCTTTCGTCGTACCCATGAAGGCGATATCGAGATTTGGAGTAAGCGCCGTGACTTGAGTGAGATCGGCAGCACTGGTGAGATTGGGATTGATCGTGTGAGACAGTTCTGCCGTCCAGCACGTGTTGCTTCTGGTCACCGCGGTCGAAGCCGACCATGCTGACATGGACGTTTGCGCCGTCAAGAATCCACGGGCGGTCGCTTTCCGCAAAGAAGATGTCGCCGCTTTGTTTGATGTGCTTGAGCACATCGCGATTCGCCCCGCCGCGGATTCCTTGCGTGGCAAGCAGGCCAGCGCGTCTACATTTGCTATTTTCACGAGTTGGTGTCGCGCTTTTTCAAACCAGTAACAGCACAAGATCGGATTCGCGCGCTACCGGGAATGTGACACCAATGAAGAGTATCGCTTCCACGTATTCGTTACCCAAGCTCAGTCACGCATCAATTTGCCGCCAAGAAACGGTGGGTTGCTTACGATGACATCGCACTCCGGCCAATCGCGTTCAGTATAAAACTTCAGTGCGTTTTCTTCTTCATGTTCCTTCGCTCGTGCCTGCTTCAACGTCTTGGCTTTACTCCGATAATGCGGAACCAACAATGCGTCCTCGTTTTGAAATCCGTCCAGTACTTGAAGCACTGGTGTGCGATCCAGTGGAAAACCATTGTCCGCATCCATTGCAGGTAGCCTATCTGGACGGAAACTTGTGCTAATTCAAAAGCGTACGCGTTAATTTCGATGGCCTTAAGCTGCTGGACGCTGACTTGCGGAGTGAACTTGAAATCGAGTTGTGTAGCGAACGCGATGGCCTCCTTTTCGAGGCTGAGTAGAAGCTGGAGCGAAACGTAGAGGAAATTGCCGCTGCCGCAGGCGGGGTCGAGCACAGTGACGGTGTTGAGCTTCTTGAGGAATTTCGCAAGCCGAGCGCGGTCGGCAGTCGTTCCCTTGCCTTTGACGTATGAACGGCTGAGATCGCGTTTGATTGCCTTCCACTCCTGACGCAGCGGGTGCATGAGAACCGGTTCAACCAGGGTCTTGATATCTTCTTCGCTGGTGTAATGCGCGCCGAGTTGGGCGCGATGGTCGGGATCGAGGGCTCGTTCGAAGAGCGTGCCCATGATCTTCGGCTCAATGGATTCCCAGCGACTTTCAGCCGCCTCCGCCAGCTTTCGGATTTCATCGGACGTTAATTCAAAGACCGTAGAGTCTTCAAAAAGGTGGCCGTTGAAGTAGCGGATTTTCTGTGTCCCGAAAGTACCGCCCTCGGCCATCACCCGAAAAAGCGCTTCGAGCCGTTCGGCGAAAAACGTCGGGTCGTCAACGCCCTGCTTGGCAATATCGGGAAAGATGTCCTTGGGTAATAATCCTATGTCTTCCGCGAACATACAGAAGATAATCCGGTTAAGAAAACGGGCAATTCGTAGTTTCTTCTTTTGCACGACATTGACCTCGGCGCGCGTGCGAGCATTGACGAACTCGACGGCTTCACGGTCTTGCAGTGACCGCGCTACCGCGGCGATTTGCTTCGCAAGATCCTCCGTGACCTTGCTTGTGGTGTGGATGGGACGCAGACCTTCGGGATCAGTGAAGAGTGAACGAAGGACGCGCTGGCTTTCAGGCGTATCGATGGTGGCGTTGGTGAATTCGTGTATTTCCTGAACCGTGCCGTTGAAGTTGGTCCGGACAATGTAGCGATCGAAATCGCAGACGACGAGGAGTGGCGGATTCAGGAGCGATTCACGGTATCGGAGCAGTTGGCGATACGCCTCGTCCAGATTTTTCTTCTTGCCCTTGTACTCCCAGGCAAAACAGTCCTTTTTCCAGACATCCGCGAAACCGCGATCGCCTGTCTTGCTGTAATCGACCGAATCCTCTTTCACCACCAGTAGCTCGGCATCTTTGACGACGCGTTTTTGGAAGCAGAAGGATTCGCTGCCGGTCGGATCGGCTTCGGCAGGTGTCTGTTGGTCGAGCAAACGGCAAAGATCGTTGAAATGTTCCTGATAGGCTGCCGACTCTTTGCCGGTGTATCGGTGCCATTTCTTTTTGAATTGAGCCCAAGTCATAGAGGCATTGGGCAGTGTGCCAAAAGCTGCTTCAAGTAAGAAGGGCAATCTGGTTGCCAGTCCCTCACAATCGCCTGCTTCTGGTCGTTATCCGTTGTTCCGCCGCCGCCTTACGGCACAGGTTCAATGGTGACGAAGCCAGTCTGATTTGTGCCGGGGAAGAATCCCGCTGCCGAATTGGTGGTCTGCACGAGCAGGCCGGTGAGCTTGGTGGTTTTGCCAACCGCTGGATTCAGGAAACTGCCGCTGAGTTGTCCGGTGGTGGGGTTGATTTTTAATGTCAACTTGTCACTGCCGACGGGTGACACGGTGACGCTGCCACTCGCGGCGATGACCACGCTCTTGACGAGATTGCTTTGCAGGTTCCCGCCGCCCAGCGTCAACTGTTCGCTCGCCGCGATCGATGGGCCGCCGTTCTTCGGCGAGACATACAGCGCGCCCGTTAAACCCGGCGAAGTCGTAAACCCGCCAGGATAATCGTGGTCCGTCGGCACCGCGGGCTTGAACCAGTTCGCGGTCGCTGTGAGCAGGTGATTGGTGTCAATCGTCACCGCAGCGATAATGGAACCCTGGTTCTTGTAGAGGGAAACGTAAAGCGGCCAGGTGCCATCGGCCGAGACCGGCGCGGTCGCGCTCATCTTGGTGCCGTCGCCGAGAACGCCCCGCATTTGCCCGCTGCCGGTTGTCGAGACGGCCAGGGTCCCGTAGCCATATCCCTGCGGAACAGTCGGATCGGTATCATCGACTGGTTCCAGGATAAACGTGTAACTCCCCGCCCACGGGGATGGATTGACGCTACTGAAAACCGCGAGGTTGGCCAGGATATCCGCCGTGAAGACGCCATCGGACACCGTCCCCACGATCTGGTCGGTCCCGTTGGTGATGTCCAGCAGTTGCAGGATGACCTGCAGCGAACTCAGGCCCTTCCGCGCCACGGTGTTGGTCGTATTGCCGGAGGCATCAAAAGCTCCCTTGAAGTTGGCGCGCACTCCGCCCACCGTCAGGCGCGCGGTAAACGATCCCGTCTTGGCGACGGCGACGCTGATAAAACCCGAACTGGCATTCGATGGCGAACTGGACTCTTCGACGAGTCCCGCGTACGTCCCCAACAGGAAGCGCCCCAACACTTCCGATTGCTGGTCGACCGTGAAGGTCTTGCCCTCGACCGAGATCGTTCCCATGCGCGCGGTGCCGTTGGTATTGGCGGTCACTGAAAAGGAAATCGTCCCGCTGCCGAAACCGCTGTTGGTGGAAGTGATCGTGATCCAATCCACCGAACTGATGGCCGTCCAGGGGCAGTTGGTGATATCGGCGGTGACGGTGAATGTGCCCGTCTCGACGAGGGCCGGAAGCGTCACGTGGTTTATCGAGAGCGTGTACGTGCACGGCTGTAGCAGCGCAAAGACAGTTCCATCGCCGGTGCTGCCGCCGGCGTCCGTTGTCCCGTAAAAATTGCTGACACTGCCCTGGACGAGACTGGCGGCAGGAGTGGCGCCATCCGAGACCGCTGAAGCTGTGCAACGTCGTCAGCCCGCCGGCCGGCGTGATCTTGAAGACCGTGCCCATGCCGCCCGCTCCGTCCGCCGAGGTCGTGCCGTACAGATTGCCGTCACTGCCCACAATCAGGCCGGCGTCGGGAAATCCGCCGTCATTACCTCCCGTGAAATTATAGATCGGCGTCAACCCGCCGCTCGCGCCAATCCGGAACACCGTGCCCGTGCCGTTCCCTCCGCCAAACGCCGTTCCGTAAAAACGATTGTTATCGCCAAGGACCAGCCCTCCCACCGGGTTGGCCCCGTCTGTACCGCCGGTAAAATCATATAACTTCGTGAGGGTGCCCGACGGGGTGATGGTGAACACCGTGCCCAAACCGTTCGCGCCGCCCCCAAAAGTCGTTCCGTAAAAATTGCCGTTGGTGCCCGGAACCAGGCCCGCCACGGGCTGGCTGCCATCCGCTGTGCCGCTAAACTGCCAGATCGGCGTCAGCGTTCCCGCCGGGGTCATCTTGAACACCACGCCCAGCCCATTCGTCCCGCCCGGCGAAAGCCGTCCCGTAAAAATTCGTATCGGCGCCCTGGACGAGTGCGCCACGCGGTTGCGCGCCATCAGCAGTGCCGCTGAACCGATACAACGTCGTCAACGTCCCCAACGAATTGATCGTGAACACCGTGCCCACACCGGGTGTCAACAATCCCCCGGCCGAAGTTGTCCCGTAAAAATTGCCGTCAATTCCCTGGACGAGCGCCGCCTGCGGCTGGGCGCCGTCCAACGCACCCTCCACGTTATCGGCGAAGCTATGGAGCGTTGTCAGGGTTCCTTCGGCGGTGAGGGCGAACACGGTGCCCAATTCGTGCAATCCCCCGGCAAAGGTCGTCCCGTAGAAATTGCCATCCGTGCCCTGAATGAGCGCCGCCTGCGGCTGTCCCCCATCAGTCCCACCGAGGAAATTGCGCAACGTCGTGAGCGTGGCCGCGGTTGCCCGTTCCGGGCGACCAGCAAAAACCATCAGGGTAATTAATAGAAAGAAAAAGCTGAGTTTTTTCAAAGAGAATCCTCCTCGTTTCAGCATCCCGGTGATGAACGCTATCACCCGCGCAAAATACCGTTCTTCCAAGCGGTAAGCAAGCTCTTGCCCATGCCGGCACCGGCCCCGGCAAATCGCGCTGGAAACCAAAACAAAAGTGTGACAATTTCCGATGGATCGCTCGTTGGCCAGGAGAGACTATGACAACTACCGCCGCGCCGGAGACTTCCTCGGAGAAACAGAATCCACCCCCGGAGAACAAGAACCCACCGCCGAAAAATTCCCGACGCCATCTGCCTGTCATGGTCATCGCTCTGGTCGCCTTCGTCATTGTCGCCGGAGTGGCCCTTTTCTACTTCTTCTTCGTGGCGCCGTACGAGTCCACGGACGACGCGTTCATCGACGGACACTCCGTTGCCATCGCCCCGCAGGTGCCGGGGCGCGTGGCGCGATTGCTGGTCAACGATAACCAGGACGTCAAGAAGGGCGAGTTGCTGGTCGAGATCGACCCGCGCGACTACGAGACGAGACTGGCGCAGGCCCGCGCCAACCTGGCGGCCGCGCATAGCCGGCTCGAACAGGCAAAGGCGCAACTCGCCGTCGATCAGGCCAAGGCCGAAGAAGAACGGGCCAACGTCGTCGCCACCGAAGCCGACGCGACACGCGCGCAAGCCGACTTGAAGCGCTACCAGGCGGTTGAGAGCCGGGCGGTTTCCCAGAGTCAAGTCGACCTGGCGATTGCGCAGGCCCGGAGCACGACCGCCCAGGTTGACGTGGCACGCAGCAGAGAACAGGCCGCCGAGGCGCAAGCCGGCCTGAGTAAAGTCAGCATCGAAACTGCCGCGGCCGATGTCGCGCAAAACGAGGCCCTCCTGCGCCAGGCGGAACTCGATCTGTCCTATACCCAGGTCGCTGCCCCGGAAGATGGACGGGTGACCCACCGCTCTGTCGAGGCCGGCAACTACGTGCAGGTCGGCCAGGCGTTGCTCGCAATTGTGCCGCGCAATGTGTGGATCACCGCGAATTTCAAGGAAACGCAACTCGCCCACATGCAACCCGGCCAACCAGTCTCGGTGAAAGTGGACGCCTATCCGCAAAAAAAATTCAAAGCGCACGTGGACAGCATCCAGGCGGGCACGGGAGCGCAATTCAGCCTGCTGCCGCCGGAAAACGCGGCGGGCAATTACGTGAAGGTCGTGCAGCGCGTGCCAGTCAAGATCGTGTTCGATGAAATCCCGGACGCCACGATCGTCCTGCCCCTGGGCGCGTCCGTGGTACCGGAGGTGAGAGTGAAGTGAGCGACGCGCCTCCCGTCAACCAGAACGAGGCGCTGTGGCAGCAGCCGCACAGCCCGTGGCTCATCGCCGTCGTGGTGACGATGGCCACGTTCATGGAGGTGCTGGACACCAGCGTGGCCAACGTCGCCCTGCCGCACATCGCGGGAAATCTGGCAGCGGGAGTCGACGAAAGCACCTGGGTGCTGACTTCCTACCTCGTGTCGAATGCCGTGGTGTTGCCAGTAAGCGGCTGGATTTCCGGAAGGGTCGGGCGCAAGCGCTTCTATATGAGCTGCGTGGCATTATTCACCATCAGCTCGTTGTTGTGCGGCTTGGCGCCTAGCCTCGGTTGGTTGGTGTTCTTCCGTGTGTTGCAGGGTGCCGGCGGCGGTGGGCTGCAGCCGAGTGAACAGGCAATCCTGGCGGACACGTTTAAACCAGCCCAACGCGGAATGGGGTTCGCCGTCTACGGCCTGGCCGTCGTCGCCGCACCGGCATTGGGACCGACCTTGGGCGGCTGGATCACGGACAATTTTACCTGGCGCTGGGTTTTCTTTATCAACGTGCCGGTCGGCATCCTTTCACTGCTGCTGACCTCGCGCCTGATTTCCGATCCGCCGTATCTGAAGAAACAGAATCGCGCCGGCGCAAAGATTGACTTCCTGGGATTCGGGTTGATTGCGCTGGGACTGGGATCGCTGCAAATCGTGCTCGACAAAGGCCAGCGCGCGGATTGGTTCGAGGCTCCCTACATTCGCGTGTTGACCTTCACCTTTGTTGCCGCACTGATTCTGGCGGTCGTTAGGGAACTGCGGGTGAAGGACCCGGTCGTGGACCTGCGGTTATTCAAGGACCGCACTTTCATGACCGCCAACGTCATGCTGTTCGTGTTTGGATTCGTATTGTACTCCAGCACGGTGCTGCTCCCGCAGTACAGCCAGGAACTCATGGGCTACACCGCGCAACTAGCCGGGATGATGATTTCACCGGGTGGTGTCGCCATCATGCTCTTAATGCCGCTGATTGGGTTTCTCATCTCCCATTACGATGCGCGCAAGCTCATCGCCTTCGGTTTCCTGATCATCGGGGTCGCCACGCTTCGGATGATGCGGTTCAACCTGGGAGTCGATTTTCGGACGATGATGTGGGCGCGCGTGTTCCAGGCGTCCGGTATCGCGTTCCTCTTCGTGCCGATCAACACCGCGGCGTACGCCTACCTGCCGCGCGAGAAGAGCAATGCGGCGTCTGGCTTGATCAATCTGTCGCGCAACATCGGCGCCAGCGTGGGCATCTCGTTTGTCACCACCATGCTGGCGCGGCGCGCGCAATTCCATCAATCGGTGCTCATCACGCACCTGTCCGACTACAACGGGCATTTCCTGAATACGGTGCAGACATTGACGCATCACTTCACCGCCCTGGGTGCCGATGCGGTGACTGCCAGCCGGCAAGCCTACGGCGCGGTCGGAGCAATGATGACACAGCAATCGACCCTGCTGGCATACATTGACAACTTCTGGTTGTTGGGAATCTCCGCGCTCGCGTTGGTTCCCGTTGCGTTTATCATGAAGAAGGCGAAGCCCGGAGGGCCCGTCGCGGTGCACTAATCATGATCAAGATCATCGCCATTGAACGCGAATTCGGCTGCGACGCCACTACGATTGCGGAAACGCTCGGCAAACGCCTGGGTTGGAAGGTGCTCGACCAGTCGTTGACCGAGGAGGTCGCCCGCATCGCCCAGGTCTCGCAAGGGGTCGTCGAGCAACGCGAGGGATGTATGGATCCCCCGTTGTACAGACTCCTCAAGGTTTTCCGTTGCGGCAGCTATCAGAGGGCTCTTCCAGTAAGAGGGCAAGAGGTCCTCGACGCGGAGCGCATGCTCGAACTGGTGCAAAAGGTCGTCGAAGAAGCGGCAGCCACGGGCAACTGCGTCATCGTGGGGCGCGGATCGGCCTTTTTTCTGCGCGCAGCGAACGGACACGCTCCGGGTATTTTTATTTGCGTCGCGCGAGTTCAAACTTCGCTTCCTGCAGGAACAGACCAAGAACGAAGCCAAGGCCAACGAATTGGTCGATTCGGTTGACCGCAACCGCCGGGCGTTTGTGAAACACTACTTTGGCGTGGACTGGCCGTACCGCCCCGCGTATCACGCCATGCTCAACAGCGCGCTCGGCGACGACTTTGTCCTCGCCACGATCCAGAACCTGATGGATGCGCTCAACAAAAAGGGCGCGTCGGCATGAAAACCAGGACTGTTTTCCTTGTTCGCATTGGCCGCGGTGGCCATGGCGGGCTGTGCCGTCGGGCCCGATTATCATCCGCCGAAAACCCAGGCGCCCGCCAACTGGAGCGAAGCCCAACTCGGCGGCACGACCAACATCGTCATGCCCATCGTCGCGTGGTGGAAGACGTTCAATGATCCCGAACTCAACTCGCTCATCGAACGCGCGGTGGCCACCAACCATGATCTGCGCATCGCGGATGGCCGGTTGCGGCAGGCGCGCGCGCTGCGTTCGGGTGTGGCCGCGGACCTCGGCCCGGTGATCAACGGCTCGGCCGGCTACACGGACGCGCGGCAATCCCGGAATTCCATTCCCTTCAATACCTCGGGTCCCGGCGGCGCCGCCATCAGCAGCAATTATCTTTTCCACACCGACCTCTACGATGCGCACTTCGATGCGAGCTGGGAGATCGATGTGTTTGGCGGCAAACGCCGCGCGCTGCAGCAGGCCAACGCCCTCGTCGCTTCCGTCGAGGAGGATCGTCGCGATGTGTTGGTGAGCGTTCTCGCGGAGGTCGCCCGCAATTACATCGAAGTCCGCAACTTCCAGCAGCGGCTGGCCATCACGCAGAAGAATATCAAAGCGCAACGGGATGCCGTGGACATCGCCCGCTCCCGGTTCAACGCGGGTCTTAGCAGCGAACTCGATGCGAAGCAGGCCGAGGCGGTGCTGGCGACGACCCAGGCCCAGGTTCCCGTTCTCGAAACCTCGCTCAAGCAGGGCATGCATCGGCTCGGTGTGCTGATCGGCCAGGAACCGGGCGCGCTGCTCGTGGAATTGTCCCAGGCAGCGCCCGTTCCCGCGCCGCCGCCGGAGGTGGCTGTGGGTCTGCCCTCCGATTTGCTGCGCCGACGGCCGGATGTGCGCCGCGCGGAACGCCAGTTGGCGGCGGACACCGCCAACATCGGCGTCCAGACGGCCGAGTTGTTCCCGAAATTCACGCTGACCGGCGTCGCCGGCTTCCAGAGCTTCGCGGTCAGCGATTGGTTTACCGGCGGCAGCAGGTACTGGTCGGCCGGGCCGACCGTGACGTGGCGCATTCTTGACCTGGGCCATGTCCGCAGCCAAATCCGGGCAGCGAATGCCCAGGCCCAGCAGTCCATGGTGGTCTACGAGAAGACGGTGCTGACATCCTGCGAGGATGCCGAGAACGCGCTGGTGGCTTACGCGAATGAGCAAGTGCGTTATCGCGCCCTGGGCGATGCCGTGGCCGCCAACCGCCAGGCGCTCGAATTCGCCAACGATCGTTACGCCAAGGGCCTCGCGGATTTCCTGAACGTGCTGGATGCCGAGCGCTCGTTATACCAAACCGAAGACCAACTCGCCGAAAGCCAGGGCACCGTCTCCGTCAATCTCGTGTCGCTCTACAAAGCCCTCGGCGGCGGCTGGACCGCCCTCGAACAGCGCGCCGACGCCTCATCACGTGCCGATTCGCCGCGCTAAGAATCAATTGAAATAAACCCCGCCAAAGACCTCACGAAATAACCACCCCGCAGCCGGCTCCTCCAATTCCTACAGCGCAGCGTCCGCAATCGCCGGACCCTTCGACCAACACCAACCAAAAAAAGAATAAAGAGGGGCTGTTGCTCAAATGACTTTTCCGGTTGTAGCCGCGCTTCTGTGAAGCGCGGGTCGTCCCAACATTCTTTCATGTCATTTCGAATGATTGGGCGGCGTCAGACCAAGCAGGCGAAGCGCATCCGGCTTAACCGCGATAATGAAAGTCTGATCTACACGGGCGTCATAGCCGTATTGTACTGCTATTCCCAAAACAGCAGCGTTGTAAACATTAAGCGGGTGACGCGACTCTTCTTTCTGGAAGGAATGCGTCGGCGGACCATACGTAGTATGAAACCATTCATTTAATTCAGAAAATACGTCCCCATAAATGTGGAATTGAAAACCATCAGGATCATGAGAGTAGCTCCATTTGCACCGCAATGTTGGAATCGGACGAATTATGGGCCCTTTGGCTCCGTAATCTTTCAAGGCCGATATCAAAGGGTCGTCAAGATCACGTATACGTGTTTTATCAGTGCCGCACCCCGAGATAAACAGGATTAGAATCCCCTTATAAAGTAATCGGGAGATGGGGTCAGGTCTCATTATCACAACAATTCGGCGTTTAGTTTGTTCGTACCGAACTGCTCCCATTTTGAGCCGTTGCGCAATTTAGTTCAAGGTTGTAGTCGTTTCACTGCCAAATCGGGTCACTACCCGAATCCGCCTCATCGAAAAGAAAAGATTGCAAAATGGCGTCCTGAAAATTATCGTCACGGTCAAGGGCAGGGAGGTTATGTTGAAGATTGCAGTCTACCCGGGCAGTTTCGATCCCATCACCAACGGACATCTCGACATCATCCGCCGTGCTGCCCAGATGTTCGACCGGGTGATCGTTGCCGTGGCGATCAATGCGGAGAAAACACCCCTCTTCAGCGTCCAGGAGCGCGTCGTGCTGGCGCGGGGTGCGGTCAAGGGATTCAAGAACGTCGTGGTGGACGAATTCGGCGGGCTGCTCGTGGCCTACGCGCGCCGCAAACGCGCCGCCGTTGTCGTCCGCGGTTTGCGGGCGGTTTCGGACTTTGAATTTGAATTCGCGCTGGCCCTGATGAACCGCAAACTGGATCCGGGCATCGAAACCATCTTCTTGATGACGAAGGACGAATACACCTTTATCAGTTCGCGGCAGGTAAAGGAAATCTGCCAGATGGGCGGGCATGTGAGCGATTTCGTGCCGCGCGGTGTCGAAAAGGCGATGAAGCGCAAATTTGGCTCGAAACGGTCGATTTGATGATTGAGCGTTTCGAGCGGAAGGGAACCATGAAAATTAACGTCAAACGCATTCCCGAGGACGGGGAGGCGCTGGTCGGTACCGACCCTCCTTCCATCATGGAATTGGATGAACCCGACATCCACTTTGAGCACGATGTAGAGTACGATTTACTGGCGCAACTACAAGGCAGTGCGGTACTTGTCACGGGCAAGGTCAGCACGCCGGCGACGCTGCGTTGCAGCCGCTGCCTGCGCGTTTTCGACCTGCCGGTGCGCGTGGAGCAGTTTGTCTATCACCAGGAACTGCAAGGCGAGGACTTCGTGGACTTGACGGCCAATATGCGCGAAGATATTATCTTGGAACTTCCACAAAGGGCGTTGTGCACCGAGGATTGCAAGGGATTGTGCCCGCATTGTGGCAAGGATTTGAATAAGGGTCCGTGCCGCTGCCAGCATTCGGGAGGGGATCTGCGCTGGCATGCGCTGGACAACTTGAACTTGAAACTGAAGTAACGGAGAACATTTTCCCATGGGCGTCCCGAAACGTAGAATGTCGAAGATGCGCCTGCGCACTCGCAAGGCGGCAAATCGTCCCAAGGCGCCGCAATTGTCGGTTTGCGCCCAGTGCGGCGCGCGGGTGCTACCGCACCGTGTCTGTCCGTCCTGCGGTTACTACAAGGGCCGGCAGGTCGTCTCTGTAACGGCCGCCTGATTCCCGGCGATGAAACTAGCCATCGATGCGATGGGTGGGGACTTCGCCCCCCAGAACATCGTTGCCGGGGCGGTGGCCGCGCTGCGCGACAACAGCCGGATCACCAAACTTTACCTCGTGGGTGACGAACCCCGCGTCGAGGCGGAACTGCGCAAGCTCGGCGCTTCCGATAACCGCCTCGATCTTATCCACGCCAGCGAAGTGATCACCATGGACGACTCGCCCACGCAGGCCGTGCGGCGCAAAAAGGACAGCTCGATGTGCCGCGCGATCGATATCGTCAAGCGCGGGGACGCGGACGCGATTGTCTCGGCGGGCAACACCGGCGCGCTGCTGACGGCGGCGCACCTGAAACTGCGCACGCTGGAAGGCGTCGAACGGCCGGGCCTGGCCGTGATCATTCCCGCGCCCAAGAATATTTTCGTGCTACTGGACGCCGGCGCCAACCTCGAGCCGCATCCGTCAATCCTCGTGCAATACGCGATCATGGGCAGCCTGTATTCGAAGCAGATCCTCGGATACAAACAGCCGCGCGTGGCGCTGCTTTCGATCGGCACCGAGGACATGAAGGGAAATGAATTGACGCTCGAAGCGCATCGCTTGCTCAAGCAGACGGACCTGAATTTTGTCGGCAACATCGATGGCCATGACCTGTTCTCGAGCCGCGCCGACGTAATCGTGACCGACGCGTTCGTCGGCAACGCGGTCTTGAAGGCGTGCGAAAGCACCGCGCGATTGGTCGGTTACTGGCTGAAAGAGGAGCTCCAGAAAAACCCGCTGCGCATGCTCGGCGCGTTGCTCGCCGCCGGCGCGTTCAAGGCGCTCAGGCGCAAAGCCGATCCCGACGAGTACGGCGGCGCCGTCCTGCTGGGCATCAACGGCATCTGCGTCAAGGCCCACGGCGCCAGTTCGCCGAACGCGGCCAAGAACGCCATCCGCGTGGCCACGGAGTTTATCGAATGCCAGTTTAACGAGCACCTCGTCGAGGAAACCCGAAAGTTCCATGACAAAGTCCAGCAAAACACATTTGCGCAACCCTCGATCCAGGCAGCGTCTTAGGCCGGTGCACATCGTCGGCACGGGCTCGTACGTGCCGGACCGGGTGCTCACGAATGCCGACCTCGAGAAGCTGGTCGACACCACCGATGAGTGGATTGTGTCGCGCTCGGGCATCAAGGAGCGCCGCATCGCGGCCGACTGGCAATGCACGTCTGACCTGGCCGTGGAAGCCGCGCGTCGCGCGATGGATCAGGCCCACGTCCGCGAAGATGAAATCGATCTGATCATCTGCGCCACGATCACACCGGACATGCCGTTTCCCGCCACGGCGTGTCTTGTCCAACAGAAGCTCGGCGCGAAACGCGCGGCGGCGTTCGACATGGAAGCGGCCTGCTCGGGTTTTTTGTACGCGATGGAGATCGGCCAGCAATTCGTCACGTCGGGGACCTACGACACGGTGCTGATCATCGGCGCGGAAAAACTTTCTACGATTATTGACTGGGAGGACCGCAGCACGTGCGTGCTGTTTGGCGACGGCGCCGGCGCGGCGATTTTGCGCAGCCGCGGCGAGGAAGCCGGGCACGGCATCCTGACGACCTGCATGGGCGCGGACGGTTCGCAGGCGGATATTTTGTTGATGCCCGCGGGCGGCGCGCGTTATCCCGCGTCGAAGGAATCGGTCAGCGGCCGAATGCACCACCTGAAAATGGCGGGCAAAGAGGTGTTCAAGAGCGCCGTCCTCGCGATGCAGACCGCCGCGGAAGAAGCGTTGCAGCGCTGCAACCTGACCATCGCCGATATCAAATGCGTCATCCCGCACCAGGCCAATATCCGCATCCTCGAAGCGATCGCCGACCGGATTGGCGTGCCGATGGAAAAGGTGTACGTCAACCTCCATCGCTACGGAAACGTGTCGGCTGCGTCCGTCGCCATCGCGCTGGACGAAGCCGCCCGCGAAGGCCGCTTCCAGCACGGCGACCTGATTCTGCTCATCGTTTTCGGCAGCGGCCTGACCTGGGCCTCGTGCGTCATCCAGTGGTAAGCGCGGCAGCGCGGTAGGTTGCCATGGGCCCAACGGTCACCAGCACCACCAATCCCGCCACCGGGGTAATCACCACCACCACCATCCTGCATCCGAACCATTTTCATTATGGCTGGCTGCTTCTCGCGCTTCTCGCGCTGGCGCTGATCTGCTCGGGGCTGCGGGCGATCTTCTGGAACAAAAATTCGAATTAGGATTCCGGCGAAATCGCCCCCTCGTTGACACCGTGCCGGGTCGATGCTAGATTGCGGCGAACTTTTATTTGAGGCAATTGAGGTAATAATTATTATGGGCGTGACCAAGCGTGATATTTCGGGGATTTTCGATGCGGAACTGAAGAGCAAGCGTTCCCGCAAGGCCGCGGTTCTCGACAAGGTCTTTGACCTGACTCCCAAGGGCATTACGTTCCTGACCGATACGTTTATCAACGAATGGACGGAAGTTGGCGTGGAGATGCGTCTGCCCGGGCCGGTGACGGGCCGTGATCAACAAATCGACATCGGCTGTCGTGGCGTCGTCGTGCAATGCGTGCGGCGCGAACAGGGCAAGGGGTTCAAGGTGGTGCTGTTGTTCCTCGACCTGCCCAAGCGCGCGCAAGCCCAGCTGGCCGTCGCTCCCTCCGCTGTTGCTCCCCTCAGCATCTCGATCTCCCGCTGACCGCATGGAATACCTGCACAGTCTGCTGAAGTTCGCCATCAACATGTCGGCTTCAGACATCCATGTAAAACCCGGCCATCACGCCACCATCCGCATCTCGGGCGAACTCTTTCCCGTGCAGGTCGATCCACCCTCGGCGGAACAGGTCGAGGAAATCGTCCGCCACATGCTGCCGAAACATCTCGAGTCCCGCCTGGATCGCGAGAAGGAAGCTGATTTTTCCTACATCGACCCTGCGCTCGGCCGTTTCCGCGTCAACGTCTTCTACCAGCGCGGCCTGCCCGCCTTCGTGATGCGCTACGTCAAAACCAGCGTGCCGACCTTCAAGGACCTGAACCTGCCGGAAACCTTGGGCAAAATCGCCAGCTCCGAGCGCGGCATCATCCTGATCACGGGCCCCACGGGCAGCGGCAAATCCAGCACGCTGGCCGCGATGGTCCAGTACATCAACGAAACCGAGAAATGCCACATCATCACGCTCGAAGACCCGATCGAGTACATGTTCGACGACAAACAATCGGTCATCGAACAGCGCGAAGTCGGCCTCGATACGCTCAGCTTCGAACGCGCCCTCGTTCACGTCATGCGCCAGGATCCCGATGTCATCGTCATCGGCGAAATGCGCGACAGCCAGTCGTTCATGGCCGCCCTCGCCGCCGCGGACACGGGCCATCTGGTGCTGGCCACGCTGCACACGACCACCGCGTACTCCGCCATCGGCCGCACCCTCGATTTCTTCCCCGCGCACGAACGCGACCAGATTCGCCGCCAGATGGCGTCCACCCTGCGCGCCGTCGTCTGCCAGCGCCTCGTTCCCGCGACCTCCGGCAGCGTCGTCCCCGCCGTCGAGATCATGCTCAACACCGGCACCGTCCGCAAATTCATCGAGGAAAACCGCCTCGACAAACTTTTCGCCGCCATCGAAACCGGCACCGACGAAGGCATGCAGACCTTCAACCAGGCGCTCTTCAAGCTCGTGAAAGCCAAACAGATTTCCGAAGAAGAAGCTCTCATCAAAGCCACCAACCCCGAAGCCCTCAAGATGAACTTCCGCGGCATCTTCCTCGACGAATCCCGCCGCATCCTCGCCAACTCGTAAGTTTCGCTCCTTCCGCGTTAAACAGGCGTCCCGTCTGTAGTCGTATTCTGCCATAGTCCAAGTGGCGCGGGCGTCTCGCCCGTGTCCTAAATCCATCTCTCGGCGTGCGAGGGATCTCCCGACCCCGCACCTCTCAGAAATCTCCTCTCACCTCCGGGGGAGAGGATTAAGGTGAGGGGTTAAAAATGTGGGCTTCGACTTAAAAACGAACCCGATTGTAAAAACTCGTTCGTGCGTCCTAACTCCCTGCCTTCCTGCTACATCCACACGAAATTCCACATCAGCCAATCGGGTTCGTTTCGCAGAAACACATGTTTCGAGGTCCTCCTTGTCCGCCAAAGCCTTGGCGGCGGCGGATTCCCCTTTGATATTCCCAGCCTTGAAAGTTGGACGTTGAGCGTTGAATGTTCATCCGTTTGCCCGATCATACCCATCCCGAAACACCGTGTCCAGCAAAATTATCGATTCCCGATTTAAAAATCGGCGCGGAGGGAGGTATTCTGAGCTCCGTTCCGAACACGAGATCTGAACGGCCACAAGTCGCAGCGGCGGTTAAAAATTAAAGTCGGCAAGAGCAGTACTTGCCAATCGGGCAGCGGTGCATAAGATTTTGTCTTCCGTAGTTTAGCTCGGTGTTCAAACTCTCCGACGCTTGCTATTCTTTCCGCAGTTTAACTCCGTGCCAACGATACAGCAGAAATTAGGAAAGCGAATCGCCAATCTGCGACGTGATGCAGAGATGACGCAAGCTCAGCTTGCTGAGGCCAGTGGCTATTCGGAAGATTTCATCGGGCTTGTCGAACGGGGCATAAACGCACCTTCGGTCGAGGGATTGGAGAAGATCGCCAAATCTTTGAAGGTGGGAATGAAGAGCCTTTTCGATTTTTGAGGCCATGGACTTTCTGCGCAAACCGCCGATTTTTGCCCGGCTTCGATCTGGCATGGAGAGCGAAGTTAAGCGGTGCCAGGCCGTGAAAGGAGCAAAGCGCACAAAGACCGATCCAGTGAACAAACTACTATGGGGCAAGCTGTTCCCCGAATTGATGGTAGAGCTGCAAGAAATGGCGGCCAAAGAGAAATGGAACGCCGAAACGCGCCTGGATGCGATGCTGCGGGTTTTTTATTGTAGCTTGGTGGTGAACCTCGAAACGCGAAACAAGGTGGTGGCTTATGACTACATGGATTTCGCCCGTAGAATTGGAGAATTGTGGGAGGCTTTCTGCATGGTGTGTTGGGAAGCGCCCGTGAATCAGAAGCTGCGCCGCTTGAAGCCACAAATCTTTAAGTCGGTTAAGGAGGCGCTCCTCCGAGATTTTGCGGATCTCGCGAAAAGTGCCGGCCAAGCCAGAGCTGCTATTGTGCGAGAATACGAAAAAGCCATCGACCTACTGGGAAACATCAACCTCACAGAGGACGAGTATTGTGCTCTTGCAAAAAAGCGGTACGTGATCGACTTCAAGAGCGGGTTTGGCTCGAACGAGAAAGGCAATACGGAGCGGCTCTTAACGGTCGCAAAGATTTACCGTCTTCTGCCCGAAGATCATACGTGCGTCCTTGCAGTCCGCTCAAAGGAGGACGAAGGGAATAACTACCTCCAAGTGCTTAAATCTTCCGGTCTTTGGACTGTCTATTGTGGGGCGGATGCTTACGACTTTATGCGGTCTTTAACCGGATTCGACTTGGCCAGTTGGATCGGTAAGAACGTTTCGTTTCGCGAAGACATGGAAATAAAGGCGTATCGGCACTTGCATGCGCAAGATTTGACCAAGTATCTGACGTGGTAAGTTGCGAAGCGCCTCGACGGTAGAGTTCTGAAACGTAGTCATCTGACGCTGATTCTTCAGTCTCCGTGGAAAGGTCAAGCTTTCGTCTTCGAGCGATCAGTCTTCCAAAACCTCCAAGCTTGCGGATTTCATTCACGGAGGCGTTGGGCAGTGGCAATTGCTAAAGATAGTTCGCAGAATTGTTCGCCGTAGGATTAATCGCCTCTTTCAACAGCCGCGATGCCATCGTGCTGTTCAAGATAGCCAATAGCGGGTAGAGCCATTCTCGTCGCAGTGGAAAAACGGCAACAACAGACTGATCAAAAACCCGTCTATCAAGCAGAAAGGCGTTGACTCGCGACGACGTGACCATGGGGACACCGATCCCCTGCCGAAAATAGAACTGCGAGTTCTGGAAGCGCGCTTTCGTGTCTCTTTTGTAATGGGCAACGGCAGTTTTACTCCAGTTGATAGCCCAAATATCGGGCTGGCGGAATCTAAACGAGCCGCCCTTCACAATCGGAACCCAGTGCGCCCCCCTTGGACTCCCGCTCTGTTTTTCGCTAGAAGCGAGGGTGTGTCGACACAACGCCGTTGGGGCGACAGTTTCGCATTTCGACCGAGTGCCGCCGCCATTTGAGATGGCCCGAAGGAACCGTTTATTATCACCCGTGTAAATCCCTGTCCTACACTCCGCCACATCGCCGACGTGAAGCTTCGAATTGCGGAGAATTGTTTCCAAGTCGGTTTCTCCGCTCGTCCAGATTCTCATACCGGGCCTTCTCAGCAATTTTCGCTGCGTAATCCTGAGTGCACTCGCAGAATCGCTGTGGGTTGCTAACTCGCTAAGCTCTCGGTCTGAGGAGATTGAGATCAAACGTACCGCGTGTCCTTGAGCGGGCGTGCCTGATGGCTTTTTGAGCGTAATGACGCACAAACCTGCATAGCCGAAGCTCACTCCTGGGAACAACTTGGAGGGGAAAGACAGAATTTCCAAAATCTCAGTGCTCTTCAGAAGCAACTCTCTCAACGGGCGATGAACAGCAACGGCGAGAAACGTATCGGGCACGACAAATGTGAGAATGCCTTCGATTTCTAATAGCTCAAGACAGCGAAGAATGAATAGCGTGTAAGTCTCCCGAACATGAAAGCCCGGAAATTTCTTCTTCAATGAAGCTCGGGTTTCGTAATCGAGCCACCCGCCGTACGGAGGATTACCAAGTATGCGGTCAAACCGCTCAGGAAAATGAGCGATCCTGAATCGACCTTCGTGTCCACAAAGCTGATCCAAAATAGTGTCGGCTTCCAGAGCGCGAATCGTCCCACTGTACTTTCGGAGAAGTAGTTCGATCATTTGCGGATTCTTGTCGATGCAGAAGATTCTCAAACTCAAGCGCGCCTGGAGCAGCGCTTCTACAAATGCGCCGTCTCCTGCCGCTGGTTCTAACACGCTTTGCCCATCACGCAGATTTAGCTTTCCTAGCATGTATTGGCGGATTGGGTCTGATTGCGTGTAGTACGAACAGAACACATTCTGCTGCCGGTCAATCGTGGTTCTTGACATGTCAACTCACACTAGTTAAAACGCATCCCGTAGTCAAGCTACGGTTCGTGTTCTTGCCCGCCCATCCCCATACCATGTCTGTCCCTCCATTGAATTTCCCTTGATGCCTGCTATACTCTCGCGCTGTTCGCAGGTTAACCCCGAAAGCTTTCGGGGGGCGAGGCAGAATTCATGGACGACACGATTGCGGCAATTTCCACTCCGATTGGTGAAGGCGGTATCGCCATCATTCGCGTTTCGGGGCCAAACGCTTTGACGGTGGCAGATCGCATCTTCCACTCCCGCGACGGTAGGGTCACTGAGTTCCCCTCGCATACGCTTCATTTTGGGACCATTGGACGCAACGGGGAAATGATCGATCAGGTTATGCTGGGGGTCTTGCGGGCACCGCGAACCTATACCAAGGAAGACACTGTTGAAATCAATTGCCACGGCGGGGTGCTTACGGCTCGCAAGATTCTCGCGCTCTGCCTCCAAAGCGGCGCCCGCCTCGCGGAACCTGGCGAATTCACCAAGCGGGCGTTTCTGAACGGCCGTCTCGACCTCACGCAAGCGGAAGCGGTCATGGACCTGATTCGCGCAAAGTCGGACCGCGCCCATACCGCCGCCGTTCACGAATTAGAAGGCCATCTTTCGAAAAAAATCGATGAAGCCCGGGAGAAACTTATCACCATCCTCGCGCACATCGAGGCCCACATCGATTTTCCCGAAGAAGACATCGCCCCGGAGACAAGAGAAACACTGCTTCGCGACACCGAGTCCGTTTTGACGTTCGTCCGTTCTCTGCTCGCCACCGCTCGCGAAGGAAGGATTTTGCGAGAAGGCATTTCTGTCGCCATCGTTGGCCGGCCTAACGTCGGCAAGTCCAGTTTGCTGAATGCCTTGGTCGGCACGGACCGCTCCATCGTCACGCCAATTCCTGGCACGACGCGCGATACCATTGAAGAGTCGGCGAGCATTTCTGGAATTCCTTTTCGACTTACCGATACAGCGGGTATACGGAAGACCCGCGGCGCTGCGGAGCAGATCGGCGTGGAGCGCAGCCGCAAAATATTGGACATCAGTGAGATCGTATTGTTGGTGCTGGATTCATCGAAACCGCTTACTGCCGCGGATCGTGAACTTGCCAGGCAGAGCCAGGGAAAGAATACCCTCTTGGTTCTGAATAAAGTCGATCTCCCGAATCGCTTGCGCCTACCAGATGGTTTGGCGAGAGTTGAGAGCGTTAAAGTATCAGCAACCAATGGCGCGGGGCTCGACGCTCTTCGCGATAAACTGGTGAGCCTTGCCTATTCCGGAAAGGTTGGTACAACTGACGTCGACGTGGCAATTAACGAAAGACAAAGCTGCTCTGCTCGAATCCTCTGACGAAATACTTGACAGAATGTATTATATTATTTAAAGCCAAGCAACCCCTTGAAATTGTTGCCCAGCAACTCCGCCGAAGTCTGCACGCGATAGGCGAGATTACCGGTAAGACGGCTACTGAAGACGTGTTGAATAAAATCTTCAGCACATTCTGCATCGGAAAATGAGCAGCACCTTTACTTACCCGAAGCGTTACGACGTCATTGTGATTGGTGCTGGTCACGCAGGTACGGAGGCAGCTCTCGCCAGCGCGCGCATCGGGTGCCAGACGTTATTGCTCACCACCAATCTGGATACCATCGGCCAGATGTCCTGCAACCCGGCGATCGGCGGACTCGCGAAGGGCCATCTGGCCAGGGAGATCGACGCCCTCGGCGGTGAGATGGGCGTCAACACCGATGCTACTGGCATCCAGTTTCGGATGCTCAACACGAAGAAGGGTCCTTCGGTATGGGCACCGCGCGCCCAGTGCGACAAGAAGGCTTATCAATTCAGGCTGAAGTGGGTAGTCGAGAAGCAGCCGAATCTGGATGTGAAGCAGGCGATGATCGATGATTTGGTCGTCGAGGGCGACAGAGTTTGCGGCGTCATAACCAAAATGGGTGTCCGCTACGATGCGGGAGCCGTCATCGTCACCACGGGAACATTCCTCCGCGGTCTGATCCACATCGGCGAATCGAAGATGGAAGCTGGCCGTGCTGGCGAGCCGGCGGCGTATTCGCTATCGGATACCCTGCGCCGGACTCGGATTTGAACTTGGACGCTTAAAAACAGGCACGCCCGCCAGGTTAAACCGGCGCTCCATCGACTTCTCCAAAATGGATCTTCAGCCAGGGGACGACCCAATTCCATTTTTCTCCTACCGTACGCCGCGAACGTTCCACGTGGAACAATTGCCCTGTTACCTGACCTACACCACCGAGAAAACCCGTGAGAGTCATTCAGGCCAACCTCCATCGGTCGCCAATGTACTCGGGACAGATTCAAGGAGTCGGCCCGCGATATTGCCCATCCATCGAAGACAAATTCGTCAAATTCGCCGAAAAAGAGCGCCATCAGATCTTCTTGGAGCCCGAAGGTCGCGGAACGGACGAATTCTACGTAAACGGCGCTTCCACGAGCCTCCCAGAGGACGTTCAATTGCTGATGATCCAGACAATTGTCGGCCTCGAGAACGCGCAGATCATGCGCCCCGCTTACGCAGTCGAATACGATTACAGTCTCCCTCATCAGCTTCACCCGACGATGGAGACGAAGCTGATTGAAAACCTCTACTTCGCCGGACAGATCAACGGCACCTCTGGATACGAAGAGGCTGGTGCCCAAGGTCTTGTCGCCGGCATCAACGCCGCACTGAAAGCGCAAATCCAGCAAAGAGCTAATACTGACGCGTGCAGATAGTTACATCTGGTGTATTGATAGACGACCTGATCACCAAAAGCACTGATGAACCCTACCGCATGTTCACTTCCCGCGCTGAATATCGGCTTCTGCTACGCCAAGACAACGCCGATCTTCGCCTCACGCCTCTCGGCCGCAAGGCCGGTTTGGTTTCCGATGAACACTGGGCGTTGTTCGAACAAAAACGCCAGAGCATCGAGCATGAGATTGACCGACTGCGTAAATCGCGCGACGGATCTTTCACGTACGCCGAAATTCTTCGACGGCCGGAAGTCGTGTACAATTCACTCCCGATAGCCAACAAGAATCTCCCAGACGACGTTACCCAGGAAGTTGAGATTCAACTGAAGTACGAGGGCTACATTGCCCGCGACCTCGAACAAATTGAACGGTTCCACAAGCTTGAAAATAAAAGCCTTCCAGGCTGGTTGGATTATGAAAAGATCGCTGCGCTGCGATTTGAATCGCGGCAGAAATTAACTCGCTACCGACCCGATTCGATTGGCCAGGCCTCCCGGATTCCCGGTGTCACGCCTGCCGACATCGCCATCCTTCTCGTCTGGATCAAGCGAGCTGGGAAGCGCGGCCGCTTAGGCCGTCTTCCGATCCTTCAGGATCATCCGCCGGAATTCTTCAAACAACATATCCGCGTCGTGCGGCCCCGGCGATGCCTCGGGATGATACTGAACGCTGAAAATCGGCAGCTTCTTGTGCCGCATCCCCTCGACTGTCTGGTCATTCAGGTTAATCTGCGAGATTTGTAGGTCATTTTGATTCAGGCTCTGGGGGTCAACAGCGAATCCGTGATTTTGCGAAGTAATTGATACTTTGCCACTTACAACGTCCTTCACTGGCTGGTTCGCTCCGCGATGTCCGAATTTCAACTTAAACGTCCTGCCTCCAAAAGCGAATCCCAGTATCTGATGCCCCAGGCAAATCCCAAAAATCGGAACTTCACTTATAAGATCGCGCACGGCCTCGTGAGCATAATCCAAGGCTTCAGGATCGCCAGGCCCGTTGGATAGAAACACGCCCCGTGGTTCATACTTCATCACTTCCTCAGCCTTGGCGGTCGCCGGCACGACCTGAACGCGGAAGCCATGCTGCCGCAGTTTACGAAGGATGTTATACTTGATGCCGAAGTCGAATGCCACAATCGGGATGTCGGCCTCCGGCAATTTGGTCGCATACTCCATTTTACCATTGGCCATGTGATCAATCTTCCACCCGTGGCTGAGATCATCTTGCGGGTCCCAAGCGAACGCCTGCCGATGCGTAACTTCCTTCACGTAATCTACGCCAACGATCCCTTTCCACTCGCTCGCGCGTGCCACCGCTTCTTTGTCGCCAAGCCCCTCGGTCGATATGCAGGACTTCATAGCACCCTTGACACGCAATATTTTTGTCAAGGAACGCGTATCAATTCCTTGAACCCCGGCGATTTTATATTTCTCAAGATACTTGGGCAGAGAATCTTGCGCACGCCAATTGGATACAATTCCCGAAAGCTCTCGGACAACAAACCCGGAAACGTGCGGTCGCCAGCTCTCCACGTCCGCGGGATTGACCCCGTAGTTCCCAATCTGGGGATAGGTCATCGCGACGATCTGGCCTTTATAGGACGGGTCGGTCAGGATTTCCTGGTAACCCGTCATCGAAGTATTGAAGACGGCTTCGCCACAAGCCGTACCTTTGGCGCCAAAACCGACGCCACGGTAGACCGTGCCATCTTCCAGTGCGAAAACTCCCTCCAGTTCCGTCGTCATTTCGATTGTTTCTCGGTCTCGCGCCAAACGACTTTACCCTTCACGATCGTTGCCAATGCCCGCCCGCGAAGTTTCCATCCGTGAAATGGTGAATTGCGTGACTTGCTCGCCGACTGCGCGACATCGTAGATCCACTCGCGTTCCGGGTCAATAATGGTGATGTTCGCATCCGCATTGACCGAAAGAGTTCCTTCTTGCAAGCGCAGCAGGCGCGCCGGGTTCACCGTGAATTTTTCGACGAGCGCCCGCAGATTGAGAACTTTCTTCCGGACGAGTTCGAGGGAAAGCGCCAACTCCGTTTCCAAGCCGATAATTCCAAACGGCGCGATATCAAACTCCACTTCCTTCTCGTACGTGCAATGCGGCGCGTGATCGCTGCCGATAATCTCCAGCGTGCCGTCCGCAAGTCCCGCCAGGAGCGCATCACGATCGCGTTCCGTGCGCAAAGGAGGATTCATCTTGTAATTCGTGTCGTAGTTCTTCACGCATTCTTCCGTCAACGTAAAGTGATGCGGGCAGGCTTCGCCGGAAATTTTGATGCCGCGCTTTTTTGCCTGGCGGATGAGTTCTACCGAACGCGCCGAGGAAACGTGCTGGCAGTGGATATGCCAATCCACTTGCTCGGCGATCAAAATATTTCGCGCCACGATCACGTCTTCGCCAATCGACGGCCAACCGCGCAGCCCGAGCGCCGCGCTCCAATGGCCTTCGTTCATTACGCCGTCCGCGGCCAGGTTGTAATCCTGGCAATGATCGAGCACAGGAAGGTCGAACATTTTCGCGTACTCAACCGCCCGCCGCATCAGCTCGTTGTTCTGCACACAATGGCCATCGTCGGTGATGGCCACCACGCCGGCTTTCTTCAGCGACCCGATCGGGGCCAACTCTTCCCCCTTGAGTTCCTTCGTGATCGCGCCCGTTGGAAATACATTCACGCAGGCAACTTCCGCGGCGCGCTGTTTCATGAACGCGATCGTGCCGGTGTTGTCCGCCGCCGGCGTTGTATTGGGCATGCAGACCACCGAAGTGAAACCGCCGCGCGCCGCGCAAAGTGTTCCCGTCGCAAACGTCTCCTTGTCGCTCCGTCCCGGCTCGCGCAAATGTACATGCATATCGATCAACCCGGGCGTGACAATCTTGCCCGTGGCGTCGATCACGTCCGCGCCTTTTGCCGCAACACCGGCAATCTTGCCATCGACAACGAACACGTCGCGCACTTCGTCCACGTTGTTTGCGGGGTCGATCACGCGGCCGTTTTTGATTACCAGGGAGTTCATTCCGCGCCCTCCGCGGAATGTTTTCCGCCCGCGCAGAGAAACAGCACGGCCATGCGGACGGCCAGACCATTCGTGACCTGTTCCAAAATCACCGAGCGCCCGCAATCGGCAATTTCACTGTCGATTTCAACACCGCGATTGATGGGTCCGGGGTGCATGATCATGGCCTCTGGCTTCGTGCGCGCAAACCGCTCTTTGTTCAGGCCAAACATCGCCGCGTATTCGCCGATGCCCGGGAACATTGTCAGCCGCTGACGCTCGTGCTGAATGCGCAGCAGATTGATCACGTCCGCGTCGCGAATCGCTTCGTCAATGTCGTAAGTCACGCGGCAACCGAATTCCTCGAACACGCGCGGCACCAGCGTCGACGGTCCCGCCAGGGTGACGCGCGCGCCGAGTTTGGTGAGCAACCAGATATTCGAGCGGGCGACGCGCGAATACAGGATGTCGCCGAGAATCGTCACGTTGAGTCCCGCAATGCGCCCCTTCTTCTCGCGAATCGTGAACGCGTCGAGCAACGCCTGCGTCGGATGTTCGTGGGCCCCGTCGCCCGCGTTGATCACGCTGGCCTTCAGCAGTCGCGAGAGAAAATGCGGCGCGCCCGCCGCCGAGTGACGAATGACGATGATGTCGGTGTTCAACGCCTGGAGATTCAGCGCGGTGTCCTTGAGCGTTTCGCCCTTGACGATGCTCGAGGCGGACGTCGTGATATTGATCACGTCGGCCGAGAGCCGTTTCGCCGCCAACTCGAAACTCGTGCGCGTCCGCGTCGACGGCTCGATAAATAGGTTCACCATCGTCTTGCCGCGCAGCGACGGCACTTTCTTGACCGCGCGCTGGCCGACCTGCTTGAACGCCGCCGCCGTGTCGAGCAGGCAATTGATCTCGTCCACCGTCAGGTCTTGGATCCCGAGCAGGTCCTTGTGGTTCCACGCGGTGGTCGTCATCGCTCGATCACCACCTCGTCTTTGCCGTCGATCTCCGTCAGTCGCACACGCACGCGTTCACCGGGCGCCGTCGGCACATTCTTGCCCACGTAATCGGGCCGAATCGGCAGTTCGCGGTGACCGCGGTCGATCAGGCTGGCCAGTTGGATCCGTTGCGGCCTTCCAAAATCGCTGATCTCGTCCATTGCCGCGCGGATCGTGCGACCCGTAAACAGCACATCATCCACCAGTACGACCGCCCGATTGGTGACATCGAAAGTAATATTGGAAGGCCCCACCTGCGGCGGCGCATTCCGCAACGCCAGATCGTCACGGTGCATCGAGATGTCCAGTTCACCCACGGGAAACTCGCGCTTGAGGATCGCCCCGACCCTGGCCGCCAATCGTTGCGCCAGGGGCGCGCCATGGGTATGTATGCCAATGAACACCAACGCATCGGGCTCGGGGTTGTGCTCGACAATCTCGTGGGCCATGCGCGTCAGCGCCCGCTCCAGCGCCGCTCCGTCCATGAGAATTGTCGTGCTCATGACGCAAAAAAAACCGTCCGCCCGGGTTGGGCAAACGGTCTCGTTAAAATGCCTGTGTCTTTCATCATCGCTCCTTGCTGGCCTCTCGGACCAACTTAAAGGCGCCTTGTACAATTCCGCAGAACTACGAGCGCGAGTCTTTCCGTGACCTGCGCCAGTTGGACCGGTGTTTCACGATCCAATCCAGCAGCGCGCGCTCAAAACCGATGTCATGCCCCGCTTTTTCGCTCTCAATCCACTTGTGCCGCAAAATCTCCTCGCGCTCAGCCAAAAACTCCCGGTACAACGCCGAGTTCATCACCATATCTTTCGAGTCGCCGCTCATTTCGTGCCTGTCACTCACGGCATAACTCTCCGGCCTCATCATCATGGGGAAGCATACCTTATACCACTGGCTTGGGGCCAAGTTGTAACATACGGCCCTGTGAAATGCAACGCTTCAGTTACGTCCACGGCGATTAGCCTGAATGCCTTCCGCGCGCTGAAACTCGATGGTCATCCTCAAGATCTCATCGAGCGATTTTGTTGGCCGCCAGCCCATCAACTGGTAGATCTTGTCGATGCTTGGCACCCGCCGCCGCATGTCCTCGAAGCCCTTGGCATAGGCCTGGTCGTAAGGGATTAAGCGCAAATCGGATCGGCTCTCGGTCAGTTCCTTGACCCGCCGCGCCAGATCGAGGATCGAAACCTCCTCCGTGCTGCCGATGTTGTAGACCTGTCCGACGGCCCGAGGTTGTTTTGGCAACGCGGCTAACGCCCGCACAACGTCGGTTACATGGCAAAAGCAACGCGATTGTTTGCCGTCCCCGTGGATCGCGAACGGTTCATCCCGGAGCGCGGCCTGCACAAATCGCGGCAGCACCATGCCATACCGGCCTGTCTGGCGCGGCCCGACGGTGTTAAAGAGCCTCACCACGAACACCGGCATCTTCTTCTCGCGCCAATACGCCAGTGCCAGGAATTCGTCCAGTAATTTTGAGCAAGCGTAACTCCATCGCCCAAATGTCGGCGGGCCGATCAAGAGATCGTCATCTTCCCGAAAGCTTTCATGTTCGCTCTTTCCGTAAACCTCTGACGTGGAAGTCAGTAGCAACCCGGTTTTGCGCTTTGCGGCGGTGGCCAGGATGTTCTCGGTGCCGCGAATGTTGTTCTCGATGGTGAATACCGGACTGCGCACGACCAGTTCCACGCCCACCGCCGCCGCCAGGTGATAAATGAAGTCTACCTGGTCAACAAGGGGTTCAAGATCGGCGCTATTGAGAATGGAGCCTTGCGTGAAGTGAAAATTCGGATTGCCCCGCAGATGGGCGATGTTCGTGAGCGATCCCGTGCTCAAATCGTCGATGACGAAAACCTCCTTGCCTTCCGTCACCAAAGACTCCGCCAGGTGCGAACCGATAAAGCCAGCTCCGCCGGTGATTAACACACGCTGCACGATGTGCTAAGGTATCCATTCTTGGATGAAAAATCCACAGAAACATGCCTTGGTGATGCAGCACCACGTCTGCGAGGGTCTCGGTACCATCGCCGACGCCTTGGAACAGGCGCGCGTCATCCCACGTTTCATCCGTTCATTTAAAGGCGAGCCGATACCCAAAGAAATGGGGGACGCGGCCGGCCTCATCGTCATGGGTGGACCGCAAAGCACATATGAACAGGCGAAGTTTCCCTATCTCCGTCAGGAGATCCGACTGATTGAAGATGCATTGGAGCACGCAAAACCCGTTCTTGGGGTCTGTCTCGGCAGCCAACTTCTCGCCGTGACACTCGGCGCAAAGGTCTATCCGGGAAGACATAAGGAAATCGGATGGAACAGAGTTACCCTTACTGACTTTGCGGCCACCGACCTGTTGTTCGCAGGCGTCCCAAAATCATTCATCGGCTTCCACTGGCATGGCGACATCTTCGATCTTCCGCGTGGCAGTACTCCGCTGGCATCCTCCGCCCTCACCGCCAATCAAGCCTTCCGCCACGGCAATAACGCCTACGGCCTGCTCTTCCACATGGAAGTCACCCGGCCCCAGATCCACACCATGGTAGACACCTTCGGCGACGAACTCCGACGCGCCGGCCTAAACGGTTCCGCCATCAAACTGAATGCCAACACTCATCTGCAACAACTCCAGAAGATCGGCCAGGAAGTTTTCTCGCGGTGGGCGGCTGCGCTCTAGTCTTCTTACCGGCTCTTCGGCACCTCGCGTCCGAGCTTCTGCAGGACGGATTTCATATCCTCCCAGACTTCTTTCTTCGCAGGTGGGTTCCTCAAGAGGTAGGCGGGATGGAACGTCGGCATAATGGGGATGCCGCGGAAGGTGTACCAGTGGCCGCGCATCTTCGTGATGCCAAGATGTACATCCAACAAGGCGCGCACGGCGGTGGCGCCAAGGGCCACAATCACTTTTGGCTGGATGAATTCGATTTGTGACAGCAGGTACGGCAGGCAATTCGTCACTTCCTCGGGCAGTGGCGTGCGGTTCTGCGGCGGGCGACATTTCAGCACGTTGGCAATGTAAACTTCTTCGCGCTTGCAACCCATCGCGACGATGATCTTGGTGAGCAAATCGCCCGCCCGGCCCACGAACGGTATCCCTTGCAAATCTTCGTCATGTCCCGGCGCTTCCCCGACGAACATGATTTCCGCGCGCGGACTGCCCACGCCAAAGACGACGCTGTTGCGGCAACGCGCCAACTCGCCGCACTTCACGCAGACCTTCGCGCGCGCTTCGACGGCGGCCAGTTCGGTCGTGGGGTCGGCAGATATAGCCGCCGCTGTCCCCAGCGGCGAACTCGGGCCCGCCGCCGAGGCGTCGGCTGCTACAAAAGGCTTGCCCAATTCTTCAATCGTCCTGTTGGACACTTCAACATGCGTCACGCCGGAGCGCTTCAGGTCTTCCAGCACCTGGATGGTTCCGTCGATGATGTCGTTTATCTCTCGCACACCTTCACCATATCCTCCGGCACCGGCGCGGTGAACTCCACAAACTTTTGCGACCGCGGGTGCCTGAAGCCGAGTTTATAGGCGTGCAACAACGGGCGGGCAACCGAAATATTCGTCGGGCGGGCGCGCCCGTACGTCGTATCGCCGAGAACGGGATGACCGATGTGCGCCATGTGGACGCGAATCTGGTGGGTGCGGCCAGTATGAATGTGCAGTTCCACCAGCGCAAAGTCGGCGAACTGCTTTAGCACACGGTAATCCGTCACCGCAGGCCGTCCTCGCGACGCGCTCGCCGACATTTTCTTGCGGTCGCGCTCGCTGCGGCCAATAACGGTTTCAATTCGGCCGCTCGGACGCGCGAATTTTCCCCAGCAAACCGCCCGGTAGATTTTCTTCACCTCACGGGATTTGAACTGCGCCACGAGTCCCTTGTGCGCCAGGTCGGTTTTTGCGACCACAATGCACCCGCTCGTGCCCTTGTCGAGCCGGTGCACGATGCCGGGACGTTCCACGCCACCAATCCCCGCCAGCGCGCCGCGACAATGATGCAGCAAGGCGTTGACGAGTGTATGTTCGTAGTTGCCTGCGGCGGGATGCACCACCAGACCGGCAGGTTTGTTTACGACGATCAGGTCGTCGTCTTCGAAAAGAATCTCCAACGCAATTTCTTCCGGCAAAGTTTCCAACGGGCGCGGCGGCGGAATTTCGACACGCACCTTGTCACCCACGCGCACCTTGTAACTGGCCTTGGCCGCGCCGCCATTGACGACGATATGGCCCTGCTCGATCAACTTCTGCAGAAAGGCGCGGGAATGCTCCGTGAGTTCCTGTCGCAGAAATTGGTCGAGGCGTTGCCCCGCCACCGTCTTTGAAACAACGTGTGCCGACATGTTCCCAATCAATAGTCTCACGCCGCGCGAAGTTTCACGGTTTTGGGCGTCAACGCCAGCGCGAGCGAAGCCACCACGATCATCGTGATCGCCACAATTTGCCCAATCGTCAAGACGCCGAAATAAAAGTTGTCGTAATCGCCCCGGAAAAATTCCACCAGCAAACGCAGCACCCCGTAGCTGAGCACGTACAGCCACCACACCTGGCCGTCAAAGCGTTTGTGCCGGTAGAATAGGCTCAGTCCGCCGAAGATGGCCAGGTTGCCGAGCGCTTCGTAGATTTCCGTCGGATGCAGGGGGACGCCTGCCATCACGTGCGGCGGCGGAAACGTCACGGCCCACGGCAGCGCGCACGGCCTCCCGTAACAGCAACCGTTAAAAAAGCAACCCATCCGACCGAAGGCGTGCCCCAGCGCAATCGATGGCGCGAAAATGTCCGCCAACTTCGCCAACGGCAACCCTTTCCGCCGCGTGTACATGACCGCGGCGAAGGTCGCGAAAATAAAGCCGCCGTAAAACACAAACCCTTCCCGTAGCGAGCGGATTCCGTCCGCGCGCCATCCCGCGATAAAATCGTCCCAGAAAAAAACGATATGAAACAGTTTCCCGCCCAACATCCCCGCGATAATCAACCACACGCCAAGATCGCTGATCTGCTCGGCCGGTATTCCCTCACTACGCGCGCGCCGGCCCGCCACGGCCAACCCAATAATGAACCCGATCGCCACGAGCACGCCGTAGGTATGGATATCGAGCCGGCCGAGACGGATGAAGATGGGATGCACGGGACCTTCCTAGTACTTCTCATCGAGCACGATATTATTTTTGTCGAGGATCGTGCCCTCCGCCAGGTCCAGGGCGACAATGGATTCATTATAATCAGCCTCGGCGCGGATTTCAGCGGAACGCGTGGTGGCCAGTTGCGATTGCGCCTGCAAGACCAAAAACGTTGTCGAGGTGCCCGCCAGCAGTTTTTTCTTCTCGGCGTCGAGCGACTCCTGCGCCAGGCGCGTGGCGGCGCGCGCGGCCTCGACGCTCTTCAGGTTCGTCTCCACGTGGCCGACCGCGTTGTCCACCCCCACGACAATGTCCTGCTCCAGCGACTTCAAACTGAGCACCGCCTGGTCGGCATCCAGACGGGCGATGTGATAGTTGGCGCGCGCCACACGGTTGCCCAACGGCACCGTGAGTAGGACACCAATGGCCCAGGTCGGGGTGTTGCCCCCGGCCGTTCTCTCGGCAAATGTGTCGAAATCGCCACCCCGCCCGTTGGCCGCATAACTGCCCTGCAGGTCAATCTCCGGCCAGAGCTGGTTGCGGTCGAATTGTACGGTGATGTTCTGTTTTTCCAGGGCATGCTTCAAGCTGAGGTAGTCAGCGCGTTTTTCCAATGCGGTGGCCGTGCTGAGATCCACATCCATGGCGACCATTTGCACCAGCGGATAATCCACGGGCACGAGCGACACGCCGCGAAATTCCACGACCCGCTGGCAGATCAGGCGCTTCAACGTGTTCTCGTTGTCCTTGATCGCGCGATCCGTGGTGATGACGGTCTGTTCGCTCTCCGCGACGCCAGCTTCGGCCTGGATCACGTCCAAGGGCGACATGGTGCCGACCTGTTCCCGCTTGCGATTCTCGTCGAGCAATTGCTGGGCGAGCGCGCGCGTTTCGAGGGCGGATTTGTGGTTCTCGATAGCGAAGATCAACTCATAGTAGGCGGTGCTCACGTCGTTGATCTTGCTCATCACGAGCTGGATAAAAGTCTGCAGGGCAACCGACTGGCTCTCACGCGCAATGCGGATATTCGCCGAGTTGACCCCCAATCCAAAGTTTTTCAATACTGGTTGCGTCAAACTGACTCCCGCCGAGCCGGTGTATACGAAGTTGCTGGTCAAATCACCAGATGTGCGCGTGCTGTTCCCGGACAGATCATAACTGGCTCCCGTGGGCAGCTTCCCTGCGAGGCCGACGCTGGAATTCAACTGCTGCTGCTTGAGCGAGGAAAGTCCGAGCGACTTCACCTGGGTGGGATCCAGTGGTGTGTCGGAGTCCTGATAATTGATCCCGCCCGAAAGCGCCGGATCGTACACGCCTTGGGCGCCGATTACACCCCAGGAACCGATCGAGGGGTTGATGCGCTCGGACTTGATCTCGAGGTTGTTTTCCAAGGCGCGGTCAATGCACTCCCGCAGCGTCAGCGACTTGGTCTGGTTGGTGACGTCGCCATCGGCGCGGGCGGTGGACGCCGCCAGCAGCAGGGCCAGCATGGCGACGAAAGGTTTCCAGCGGGTAACGGCCAACAGGGTGCGGATGGATTTATTCATAGCGTAACGCATCGATCGGATCGAGATTAGAGGCCTTCCGCGCCGGGTAAAAGCCGAAAAACACGCCGACCGCCGCGCTGAACAGAAACGCCACGGTAACCAACGTCACCGAGATCAGCGTGGGCCAGCCCGCTACCGCCGACAAGAACTTGGCCGCACCCACGCCCAGCAGAATTCCAATGATGCCCCCCAACGAACTGAGCGTGATGGCTTCAATGAGAAACTGCAGCAAAATATCTCGTCCGTGGGCGCCGACCGCCATGCGAATGCCGATCTCGCGCGTGCGCTCCGTGACGCTGACCAGCATGATATTCATGATGCCGATGCCGCCGACAACCAGGGATACGCAGGCAATGCTCGCCAACAACATCGTCATCACGCGCGTCGTGGCGGTCGCGGCATCCGCGATTTCTTGCTGGCCGCGAATGGTGAAATCATCGTCCCGGCCCTGGCCAAGGCGGTGGCGTTGGCGAAGCAGGTCGGAAACACCGCGCTGGAGGCTGTCAGAAACGGCCGGCGAGGCCGCCTGGATGGTAATCATGCTCAAGTTGGTGCGCTTGGAAACCCGCTTCATCTCGCTGGTGTAGGGAACGATGATGACATCGTCCTGGTCCGTGTTCATGACCGAAAGTCCCTTGGGGGTCAGTACGCCGAGGATCTTGAACGGGATATCACGGATGCGCACGATTTGGCCAACCGGGTCCTCGTTCGGAAAAAGTTGGTTGACGATGGTTTTGCCAATGATGCACACCTTGGCCGTGCTGCGCACGTCCTGATCCGTAAACATCGCCCCGTCGTCAAGCGCCCATTCACGGATATCCAGGTATTCAGGGCCTTCCCCGAGAATCTGGGTGTTCCAATTCAAGCCGTTCGCGAGGACCTGCTGGCGATCGCGAACTTCCGGGCTCACGCTAACCACCCCCGGCACCTCGCGGGCAATGGCGTTCGCGTCATCGACGGTCATCGTGCCCGCGCCACCCCAGCCGCTCCGCGCGCCGCTGCTGGAAAAATTGCCCGAGAAAACCAGGATAACGTTTTGCCCGAGGCTGGCGATTTGCGCCTCGACCTGTGACTTCGCGCCGGTGCCGATCCCCACCATCGCAATCACCGCGCTGACGCCGATGATGATCCCCAGCGCCGTGAGCGTGGAGCGCAGTTTGTTGCGCCGCAGGGCGCGCAAGGCCAAACGAAACGTGGCGGCGATTCTCATGACGAAAGTTTAACGGCTTGCTGGGCCTCGTGCAGGTTGCGAAGTTCCACCTCGGCCAGCAACCGCTTTTGGACCACCACATCGTTGACCACCACCCCGTCGCGCATGATAATGTTACGCTTCGTGTAGGAAGCGATATCAAGTTCGTGGGTCACCATGACGATGGTGATGCCCTCGTTGTTGAGTTTCTGAAATACACCCATCACCTCCACACTGGTGCGGGTGTCGAGATTGCCCGTCGGCTCATCCGCCAGCAACACCGCGGGACTATTCACCAGCGCGCGCGCGATGGCCACGCGTTGTTGTTGGCCGCCGGACAGTTGGTTCGGATAATGATCCGCCCGATCCGAAAGACCCACGATTTCCAGCGCATGCAAGGCGAGGTCGCGCTGCTGGGCGGAGGCGACATGGTCGTGCGTGTAGAGCATCGGCAGTTCGACGTTCTCCAGCGCGGAGGTGCGTGACAACAGGTTGAAACCCTGGAAGACGAAACCCAGTTTCTTGTTGCGAATCGCGGCCAGTTCGTCGCGGTCCAGGTGCGAAACATCGACGCCGTCGAGAAAGTAACGGCCTTCCGTGGGGCGGTCGAGACAGCCGATGACGTTCATCATCGTGGATTTACCCGAACCACTGGCACCCATGATGGCGACGAACTCGCCCGGCATGATCTTCAGGGAGACGCCACGCACCGCATGCACATCCACCTCACCGGTGTGGTAGATTTTGTGGACGTCTTCGAGTTTGATGACTTCTGTCACGTGTGCCTCACTTCCTTAAAACCGCCGTGGCCCGCCGAACGGGCTGGCGGCCGCCCCGAAACCGCCCGACTGTTTGTAGATGGCGGATGTAATAACCTTGTTGCTTTCGCTCAAACCATCCGTCACCTCGGTATAGATCCCGTCACTAATGCCCAACTTGACCTGGACCGGTTCCAGTTTGTCGTCTTTGAGAGTGTAAACGGTGCGGGTTGGCCGGTGCTCCCCCTTGGGACGCGAGCCGGAAGCGCCACCGGCAGACGAGCCACCCCCACCCGGTCGTGGCGCTGCATTGGTGCTGGGTCCCGACTCCGGGGGATGAAAGCGCAGCGCCGAGTTGGGGACCCGCAAGACGCCGTCGTGTTCCGCGACAATAACTGAGACATTCGCGGTCATGCCGGGCTTGAGTTTCAAATCCGGATTATTCACCGCAATCACCGTGTC
Organism: uncultured Verrucomicrobiae bacterium; assembly: GCA_963812605.1. Lineage (GTDB taxonomy): Bacteria > Verrucomicrobiota > Verrucomicrobiia > Palsa-1439 > Palsa-1439 > Palsa-1439. The sequence goes on from CAWEWF010000001.1 coordinate 125,434, forward strand.
ATACGTGACCACGTTTTGAACGGTGAGCGGCGAGTTGCGGACCTGGACGACTTCACCATGAAACGTGCGGTTCGGAAACGCGTCCACTGTAAAGTCCACATTCTGGTGTTCCTCGACGCCGCCAACATCGGCTTCGGCCACATTGGCGTCGATCTGCATTTTGGTGAGATCATTGGCGATGACGAACAACACCGGCGCGTTGAAGCTGGCCGCGACGGTCTGCCCCACGTCCACATTGCGCGAAATGACCATCCCGTCCACGGGAGAATAAATCGTGCAGTACTGTAAATCCACCTGGGACTTCTCGACTGCGGCCTGCTTCATCTCAATGGTCGCCGCAGCCTGGTGCAGATTGGCCATCGCCTGATCGTAGTCGGAATGCGGGATCAGTTTGCTTTCGTACAACTCCTGGGCGCGCACCGCATTGACCTTCGTGAGTTCCAGGGCGGCTTGCGAGTTGGCGAGGTCGCCCTGGGCCTGATGCAGGTTGGCCAGATACGTCGCTGGGTCGATCTGCGCAACCAACTGGCCATTGGTCACGGGTGAATTCCAGTCCGCATAGAGCTTGGCGATCGTTCCGGAAATCTGGCAGCCCACCTGCACATTGGTGACAGGATTGAGCTGACCCGTAGCGGTGACAAGTTGTGTCACATCGCCGCGCGCAACCGCAGCTGTCAGGTACTGCGGAGCGCTGTCGCGGCGGTATTTCACGTACCAAAGGCCAATGGCCGCCAACACGACCACGGCCCCGATGAGAACCACCCATTTCCAAGACCGCTTTTTCTTTGTGTTTGCCATCTCCAAATCCCAAATTCGTCCGTGTTCCTGCCGGTCCTTATTCTGCCAAAAGACGTAAATTATCGCCGCAAGGTTACAACAATCATCGCCATATGTCCCGCAAGGAAATCTTCGTTTACCTCGCGGCCGGGCTTCCTTCCACGGGCGTCTCGAACCGCACCGTTTCCACACCCGTGGCGTGAAGGAATTCCCAGATCGCTTTCTGGGCGTTCTGCTGCGCGTTGCTGAGAATGCCCGTCTCCACTGCGGCGGCTTGCACTGCCTCCAGCGCCGCGAGCCGCGCTTTCTGTTCCAGTTCCGGATTGAACGGCACCCACGGCGTCCACCACGTCTTCGAGCGGTCCCATACCCGCGTCTGTTTCTCGTCCACGTACACGTGGAGGACTTTCGCCGCTGGAAGCCGGGCGGTGACCGTGTTGTTCGCGGTTACTTGTATGTCGTTTGTGCCCAAGGCGGCCAGATCGACACCGCCCAGCACGTCCGCCTGCACCATCAATAATACCTGCTCGGAGCCGAACGGCACCTTTTCTTCTTTCAAGCCGATGACCTTTTGGATGCTGTATTTCACCGTGACCAGTTCGTTCAACCGCTGGATTTCCCTCACCACCGCGGGTGGATCCAGCACACGGTGCACGACCGCCTCGCGACGTCCGAAGTAATACAGGTAAACGCACGCGCCGCTGAGCACGAGGATGACCGTGCTGACCGTGTAGCACTTGATTTTCTTCCACATGGGTGTTGGGCGCCTTGCGCCTACCAACTCCTTCGGCGAAACGAACGGAACTCTCCGTTTCGCAGATGCGTTTCGAATGGTTCCTCGTTCTTCACCAGAACCATGTAGTTTTGGCCCACCAACAGCGCCACCCGGCCCGCAAACGCATCGTCGGGCACCGTAAAGCTGAGCATCTCCCGGTCTAAGACACCGTTGGCGGGCAATTTGATCAATTCCACCTGCGTGCCCGTGGTTGACGGCAGGAAATAATCCTTGTCGCGATCGACGAGGACAAACCAGTTCCGGCTCAGGGTCACGTCGTAAGCATTGGGATTCTGCAATCGCAAGTACACAATCAATACACAGCCCGTTTCGGCCTTTCCCACCGCCGCCTCGGTCAACTGCACGATGTAATTCGTTCCGCCGTACGTCTGTACGGTGTGGGGCTCGCGGAATTCCTTCGCTTCCCGAATCCGCAGCATCGCCAGCAGCCCGAGGCTGATGCCAATGGTGGCCACGGCGACCAGCGCCACCAGAATCTGAATGCGCCGGCTCATACCGCCAATACCGGCGCGCCACGCGAAAGAATTGCCATGATATCTTGCACAAACCTCCTTGAACGCCGGCGCCAAATGGTGACAGGGGCCGTTGCGCTATGGCGTGACCGGGTTCGACTCTGTCGAACGCGCCTGCATCTCGGCTTTCATCTGGTCCGCGTACGCGCGCGCGCCGTCATCCGCGAACGACGATCGCAAACCATCCAGCACCCGAATCCGCCGCGGATAATCGGGCTTGAAATGCGGCGGCGCCGGCACCGGGACCACCCGTCCAAAAGTCACCGGAAAACTCGGATTGGCCAGACCGTCCACTGCGGCATTGAGGACCCGCGCGTCCGCATTCGGGTCCGCAGCCAGTCCGTGCAAGAGTTGTTCTGCGTCAGGGTTGACCTCCAGCGTGGCCGCGAGATAACGCGTCGCTTCGACCAGGTTGGGCAGCGTCAACGCTCCGGAACGCCACACCCGCGTCAAGGTGCCCGCCTGGTCCTGGTCGGCCAGCAGTGCCACCGCCTCCAGCGCCCGGCGATTGTTCCGCAACGCCAACTTCTCCAATTGGGGCAAAGCCGTCACGTCCCCGCCGGCCACGGCCTGCTCCATCCAGCTTTCCGAGGCAACCTCGGGCACAGCGGGTGCCGCCTCATTTGTCCCGGGCAGGTAAGGAATACGGCGAGGGGTTGCAACCACGGCCTGTGTCTCGAGATTGCTTTTGAGGATCGAGGCGGTCTCCTTCAGGCGCTGGACTTCGGCGTTGAGTCGCGCGTTCTCCTGCTGCAATAGGCGAAGCTGTTCGGTTTCCGCGGAGAGATCGGAATTCGTGGCGGGCAAGGCCCCACTGCGCGCGCGCTCCGATCCCTGTATATAAAACAGTCCGATCGCCGCAATGACCGCCGCTCCCGTCCATAATCCAATCGAAAATGCCGCCGCCGGTTTCATATTCCGCCGCGATCTCCTGCGGGGCCACTATAGCCGCGCCGGGCCCGGCGCGGAAGCGAAATCCCGAAGCGCCAGCGAGGAGCAGTGCGAAGTATGCGCGGCACTCCCTCAATCCGCCATGCCGCGTGAATCTATTGTGTTACCGGCTTCGTCCCATCGGCAGCCGGTGCCGCAGGCTGATTCGTCGAATTCGTGGAAGGCGCGGGCGCATTGGTCGCGCCATTCGATGCCGGTGGGGCAATTCCCGCCGGCGCTTCTACCATCGGCTTCTTCGCCCAGCGAGCGTAGTCGGCAAAGAGGATTTGTTGGTTTTCCGGCGGGACGACAATATAGGCTTTGAGGGGGAAATCCGACCGAATTTGGCCCTGGATCAGTGCTGCCCAGCCCTTAAACTCACCTTTCATGATTTCGCTCTCTCGCTTGCCATCGAGGAAGTAGGGCGTGAGCATCATGAATTGAACACCTTTGGGCGTGACGAAATCGTTAATCTCGTAAAACTCATCAATGGACATCGGCAACCACACGGCGCGGCGGTCACCATCCCAGGCCATGGACCAGGGAAGGTCGCTGCAGCCCAGTTCATTGGGCTGGAAGAGGCCGGCAACCCAGCGCGTGATTGGTGGAATGTATGGCGGGTACGGGAATTGGCTGGGCCGGGGCGGCAACATCGTGAAGATCATCGGCGAAACATTCAACGCGGCGAACGCGCCGATCGCCAGCGCGCGGGTCAACTTGATGCGAAAAGCAATGCGATCCAACAACAGGTAGAAAAACGCTACCCCAAAGATTGCAACGAGCGGCAGGAACAGCACGAGCAAATTGCCGCCATTCACATCGGGGCTGGTGCGCTCGGGATCCGAGCCGATCAGCGACATGGCAACGATGGCGGCCGCAAGCCCTCCCAGCAACACGCCGCGCAATCGCGTCGCATCGGGCCGACGGAAACCGTACATCAGGCCCACGCCAAAGAAAAATACCAGAAAGTCGGAACCAATAAGCCGCAGGTTGGCGAGTAGATTCTGACGCGCGCTGCCCAAAAACTTTGAGGTCAGGGACCGGAGGGAGTAGGCGTCAGTAAAGTCCGGCTTATAGGAGCGTTGCAGCGCCTCGCCCTGAATGGCTCCGGAACGCTCGATCAGCTCGTATTTGGCCACGCCGATCAGACTGCCGGAGACCCGCTCGTTGCGCACCAACCATGGGGTGATGACGGCCAGGAACACCGCCACATATACGCCGGCCCACAGGGCGGCCGTGCGACGGCGAAAAATGCTCGCTGCATAGATTGTCAGCGGGACCAGAAAGAAACCTGCCAGGTACCGTGTCAGAAAGCACAACCCCAACAACACCGCGCTGCCAATAACCAAGGCCATTACCGCACCCGGCACTCCCGCCGGCGCAACGCGGGGCGCCGCGTCCCCCGCCGGTTCGGGTGGATTCAGGCGGCCGTCGGCCAGGAACAAACAGTACACTGACAGCAGCAGTAGCAACAACAGCAGGTTCGTTGGCAATCCCGATACACCGTACGACCACAGCGTATCGGAGAAGAGCATCAACCACCCCACCATGGCCGCGACACGACCGTCAAAGAGTTGCTTGGCCCAGAGGTACGTGATCAGGATGCTTGCCAACAGACAAAGCTGGCTGAAGGGCAGAATGATCCAACGTTCGGCGGGAAAGATGTGGTCAACTTCATTGTACTTGAACATGCTCTTGGGCAGTATCTTGAACAATTCCGCCAGTACGAACGGATAGAGCGGCGGATTGGAAATGTCGGGAAGCTGGTTGATCAGCCGATCGCGTGTGTCTTTGTCTTGAATGTCCCAACCGTGCTGTTCCAGTTGCCAAAGGCTCAGGGGGCGGATCACATGTGTCGTAAAGCCTTCGCCGCGGGCAAGGTTGCGCGCCAACTGTGCCATGTCGATCGCTTCGCGCTTGCTGAGGCCGCTGCGGAACTGGCTGGCGGAATAGATGAGGCACAGGGTGGCCGCCAGCAGGACCAATAACACCCACTGGATGACCTTCTTGCCACGCCCCATCTCAATTTGAAAAACCGCCGACTGAACCGATGTTTCGGGTGCCCCTGTTGGTCGCGCCATGTGTATGCTCCTGTTGTCTTTTCGCTCTTCCCTAAAGGTTCTCGATGCCGTATTCCTTCAACTTCCGATGCAGCGTGCGCCGGCTGATGCCGATTCGTTGCGCCGCTTTCGTGCGATTGCCGTTCGTCTCTTTCAATGCCTGGACGATCAACTGCCGTTCCGCGTCCCCGACCGTCATGCCCGCGCGCACGACATTGATCTTCGTCAGGTCCGCGCCGCCGCGGATCGCCGCCGGTACGTCGCGGACCGTCAGGCGCTCGGTGCGGGCCAAGACAACCATCTGCTCGATGGCGTTGCGCAACTCCCGCACATTGCCGGGCCAATCGTATGCCAGCAGCATGTTAAGTGCCTCCGGCGTCAGCTCGCGCACCTGCTTGCCGTTTTCACGGCTAAATTCATCCAGGAACGACTTTATCAACAAGGGGATATCTTCCCGTCGGTCGCGCAACAGCGGCAGGTCCACCGCCACGACGCTCAACCGATAGAACAAATCATCGCGGAACTTGCCCTCGGTGACCAGCTTTTTCAAATCCTTGTTGGTGGCCGCCACGAGGCGCACATCCACCTGCAACGTTTTGGCGCCGCCCACCCGCTCGAAAGCCCGTTCCTCGAGCACGCGCAGCAATTTAACCTGGATGGGCGGTTCGAGCTCCCCAACCTCGTCGAGGAACAGAGTTCCCCCATCCGCCAGCTCAAATCGTCCAACCCGTCGTTCCACTGCCCCCGTGAACGCCCCCCTCTCGTGCCCGAATAACTCGCTCTCCAGCAGCGAAGTCGGCAGCGCCGCCGCATGGACGGCGATGAACGGCCCGTTTTTGCGGGGACTGAGATTGTGAATGGCCTTCGCGATCAACTCCTTGCCCGTGCCTGTCGCGCCGCTGATCAATACCGTGGCGCGGCTGGGCGCGACCTGTTGAATGGTCTCGAAGACCTGGCGCATCGACGCCGATTCGCCGATGATGTTCTCCATGCCGTATTTCCGGTCAATTTGCTCGCGCAGATTGACGTTCTCGGCGGCGACGCGGCGGCTGTCGAGCGTCCGCTGGATGACCAGTTCGAGTTCATCGAGGTTCACCGGTTTCGTGACGTAATGATACGCGCCCGCCTGCATCGCCTGCACGGCGCTTTCGATCGATCCATAGGCGGTCATCATGATGCACACCGGCGGATTGCTCAGCGACAAGGCCCGGCGCAACAAGCCCATGCCGTCCCCGCCAGGCATGCGCAGGTCCGTCAGCAACACGTCCACGGGCGTGGATTCCAGCGTCTTCATGGCTTTCTGCGAGTCTTCTGCCAGCAATACGTCGTAACGATCCTGCAGGGCGCGTTGCAGACCCTCGCGGGTATTGCGCTCGTCGTCGACGATCAGGATCGTTGACCGTTTCGCCGTCATTTTGCGGCGGCCTCATGCCGCGATGCTTCCAACAAACGCGTGCGCTTTTCGTGGATGGGCAGCTTGATCCGAAACGTCGTGCCCCGGTCCTTGTCGCTCTCCACCTCGATTGTGCCGCCATGCTCGCGCACGATCCGCTGCACGATCATCAGCCCGAGCCCCGTCCCCTTCTCCTTCGTGGTGAAGTACGGCTCGAAAAGCTGGCCAATGTCCTCCGGGGCGATGCCGTGTCCGCTGTCGATGAACGAGATGATTACGTGTGTCGGATTCGTTTCCGTGCGGATACGCAGGATTCCCCCGGAGCGCATTGCCTGCAGCCCATTTCGGATGACATTGTAGAACGCCTGCTTGAGTTGGGCCCGGTCCAGCAGGAGGCGCGGCAATCCCGGCGTCAACTCCTGCTCGACAAGGATGTCGCGGTCGCCAATCTCGCGCTCCAGCAACGTCAGCGTGTCAGCAATCACCTCATTGACCGAGGCTGGCTGCAGTTGTGGTTGCGTTGGCCGAATCGCCTGGAGGAATTGGTTGATGATCTGGTCGAGGCGGGCAATCTCGTTGCGGGCTACGCGCAGATTCTCCCGCAGCCGTTCGCCCTCCGCCGTGGGCAGTTTCTTCAACTCGCGCTCCATGAGTTGCAGATGAATGTTGAGCGAGTTCAGCGGATTGCCGATTTCGTGCGCCACCCCCGCGGCCAGCAAAGTGATCGCCGAAAGTTTCTCCGACTCGATGGCGCTCGCGGTGCGGTGATGGGACTCCGTCACATCGCGCAAGATGATCGCCATGCCCGTGACCACCGAATTCTGCTCGTCGGCAACGGGCACGATATAAAAACTCAGGAAACGTTGCTGCGGATAGAAGACTTCCAATTCCTGGCTGAACACTTTTCGCCACTCGTCCTTGTCCGCGGACCAGATTTTCTGCCAGTCAATATCACGAAGATAATTCGCGAGCGGTTCGCCCACAGCCCGCTCGGCGTCGATGCCGAGCAGTTGGCCCCCGGCGGCATTGACATACGTGATGCGACCCTCGGCGTCGGTGACGATGACCCCTTCCTGGATCGTATTGAAAAGCGTTTCCAGAAAACCCTTCTCGCGGGCCAGTTTCAGCACGACGCTCTGCAAGCTCTGCGGGTCAACCCGCTCAATGCGACCGATCAACTTATCGAGAAAGGATGTCTTCACGGATGTTTGGAATGAGTGCGATTGTGCAACTACGTCACGGTTTGGAATGCTTTCGCCTTTGACAGGCCCGGTTGCGTGTGCCAACATGACGCTAAATCTAAACATTTTCAAGCGTAAATCTTGGGAACTCTAAATGAATATTGATGCGGTCTATAAGAGCTTGCTCGTTCCGAATGATTCCAAACTCGCACTGGTTGTCCTGGACGGGCTTGGCGATATTGCCACGGAATCCACGGGTTTTCGGACACCTCTCGAAGCCGCCCGCACCCCGAACCTCGATGCCCTGGCCAAACGCTCGGCGCTGGGCCGCATGATCCCCGTCGCCCCGGGTATTACACCCGGCAGCGGCCCCGGACATCTCGGGTTGTTCGGTTACGATCCGCTGGAATTCGAAGTCGGCCGCGGCGTTATCGAAGCCCTCGGGTTGGGCATCGATCTCAAGCATGGCGACGTTGCCGCGCGCGCGAATTTCTGTTCGCTCGACGCCAAAGGCATCGTGACCGACCGCCGCGCGGGGCGCATTGACACCAGGGTTTGCGAAGCGCAGTGCGCGTTGCTCGCCGGCAAGATCAAGAAGATCGGCGATGTCGAGGTGATCATCAAACCCGGCAAAGGCCACCGCTTTGTCGTCGTGTTCCGGGGCAAGGGACTCGAAGGCCCGTTGAACGACAGCGATCCGCATCGTGAAGGGTTGCCCATTGCCGTCGTCAAGCCGCAGAACAAATCCGCCGGGGCCGTGAAGACGGCGAAGGTCATCGCGGCCTTCTACAAACAGGCGCTGCCATTGCTGAAGGACTGCAAGCCGGCCAATGGCTTTCTGCTTCGCGGCATCGCGCATCAACCGAAGATTCCGCTCTTCGCAGACCGTTACGGGCTCAAGGCCGCGGCGATCGCCATCTACCCGATGTACAAAGGTCTCGCCCAACTCGTTGGCATGAAGAAAGTCGAGGGCCCATCGACCGTGCTGCAGGAATTCGAGGCCGCCGTCGATGCCCTCAAGGCCTACGATTTCGCTTTCATCCACGTAAAGGGGACGGACATGTATGGTGAGGACGGCAATTTCGACGGGAAGGTCAAGGCCATCGAGGAAGCCGATGCCGCGCTCAGCGTACTGCTGCCGGAAGTGGATGTGTTGGCCATCACCGGTGACCACAGCACCCCCGTGCCGGTGAAGGGACACAGTTGGCACCCGCAACCCGTGATGATCTGCGGTGAACTCGCCGGCTGGGATGGCCAGGACCGTTTCACCGAACGCACCGCCAACGCCGGCTCCCTCGGCGTCTTCGAAGCGAAGTACCTCATCCGCTACCTGCAAGCCAACGCGAAGCGGTTGGATAAATTCGGGGCGTAGAATGATCTGCTTACCCTACTCCATCTGCGACTCTACAAATTTTTCAAGAACGTCGATTCTTTCTTCATCCTCTACGACGATGAGAAGCTTTCGTTTTGGCAGGAGTTCCCATGGAGGCGACGTAAACACATTTCGTATTTCTTCCTCTTGGTTGGTGCTATTCTCATCAACCAGTTCCGGCCGTATTTTATAAACCCTCGCGACGTAACGGGGACATCGCAATTCAATTCCATCCTGCGTTACGTGCATTTTCAGGTTGAAAAGTGCGGCTACATACCGGACACAATCTATCAGAGGCACATTACGCAGAGAAAGTGTGGCGGTCCGGTCAGTTTGTGAACCACACTGTTGAACACGACCGTACTGTTCTTCCATGTGTTCTCGAACCTCGGCATCGACGTTTGTTGGGATTGCTAATGCTGGTGTGCTAGCGTCAACAAAGAACTGGATCCCTTTTTCGTCTGGCGAGAGTTTCGTTGTTTTGATTGAAAGAAAACCTAGGATTTCACTGAGAGTTGCATTCGTGTAATTGACCTCCGGAAGCGTGATCGCTTGCGCCCGCTGCCAAATTCCATTGATTGCGCGTTGTGTTTGGTTTGAGTCATCAGCTGAGGCTTCCGTTAGCCCACTAACTGATACGACTACCATTGCGATACATATCCTGTTTCGCAGGACTTGAAACTTCATGGATTACTCTCCGCTGAACTGCCGGTCGCCGGCGTCGCCCATGCCGGGGACGATGTAACCGCGGTTGTTCAGGTGGGAATCGATCGTGCCAAGATAGATTTCGACGTCGCGGTGCGCTTCGGAAAGTTTGTGGATGCCTTCGGGCGCGGCGAACAGGCCGAGGTACTTGATCTTCTTGGCGCCCCACTTTTTCAGTCGCGCGACGGCGACGCAGGCCGACCCGCCCGTGGCCAACATGGGGTCGAGCACGAACACGATGTCGACCGGTTTGTCTTCAGAGAAGCGGCTGTAGTACTCGACCGGCTCCAGCGTTTTCTCGTCGCGGAACAGGCCGAGGTGGTACACGCGCGCTTCCGGCAGAAACTCCAGGATCCCATCCACCATCCCGAGCCCCGCGCGCAAAATGGGCACGAGCCCGACGCTCGCGCCGACGTGCGCGCCGGTCGTCTCCGCCAGGGGCGTCGCCACCTGCATGGTTTCCTGCGGCAAATCGCGCGTCGCTTCGTAGAAGAGAAGCACCGACAACGCGCGGATACGACTGCGAATGACAGCGCGGTCGGAATCCTTGTCGCGGATATCGGTCAGGAAACTTTGGGCCAGGGGGTGATTCAGGACATGGGCTGTCTCGCGCATCGCGACCACCAGTGTAAAGGGCCGAGCGAATTTTTCAAGCGGAGAAACGAATCGCCCGGACCGGATGCCCTCGCGGAATGGTCGTCTCCTCGGGGACCTCCACGAGACAATCCGCGTTCGCCAGCGACGAGATCACATGCGAACCCTGGCGCGGCATCGGTTTCGCCAACCACTTCTCGCCGTCCCGCCCCAGCGTCGCCCGCATATAGTGCGCGCGGTCGCCGCCATTCACGAAATCCTCCGCGGCCTCCGCGGTCACCGTCGGCAGGTCGATCTCCGCCAGCCCCCGCATCTTGAGCAACGCCGGGCGCACCAGGATGAGAAATGTCACCGTGGCGCTGACGGGATTGCCCGGCAACCCGAATACCAGCTTGTCACCGCGCGTGCCGAACACGAACGGTTTGCCGGGGCGCATCGCGATCCTCCAAAACTTCTGTTCGCACCCCAATTCCGCCAGCACGTCCTTCACGAAGTCATATTCGCCGACGGAAACGCCGCCGACGGTAATCACCGCGTCACATTCACTCAGGCCATAATCGATCTTCTCGTGCAAATCCTCGCGCGTGTCGTCCGCGATGCCGAGCTCGACCGGTTCGCACCCGGCCTGCTTGACCAGGGCGCAAAGCGCATAACTATTCGCGTCATAAATCTGGCCGGCGCGCAATGATCGCCCCGGCTCGACGATTTCCGCCCCGGTTACCAGCACGCCCACGCGCGGTCGCGGGCAGATGGCAAGTTGTGCAAGGCCAACCGCTGCCGCCATCCCCAGTTGCGCGGCGCCAATCACCCCGCCGGCGCGCAGCACGATCTCGTCTTTCGTCACGTCATCACCGGCGCGACGGATATTCTCGCCCAGCTCCACCGATTCTTCGACCGCGATGTATCCCTCATGGTGCGGTCGCGTATCCTCCTGCATCACCACCGCGTCCGCGCCCTCGGGAATCGGCGCGCCCGTGAAAATGCGCGCGCACGCCTGCGGCTCCAATCGTTCGCCCGCCGCCGCGCCCGCGGGCACCGTGGCGGTTACGCGCAAATGAATCGGGCTGTCCTCATTCGCATCCGCCACGTCGGAAGAATGCACCGCATAACCGTCCACCGCGCTGTTGTCCCACAAGGGAAGGTTGATGGGCGATACAACGTCCAGCGCCAGCACGCAATCCAAAGCCTCCATCAGGGGCACGGCCTGCGCCGGGCGCGTCCGTACTGCCGATAAAATGATTTCCCGCGCCGCGGCGACCGCGAGCATTTCGTTGCCGCTAGTGGACTTCGTCGCCAACGTGCACCTCTCCCTCCATAATGTCCGCCGTCGCGAACTGCGCCCGCACCGGTTCCGTAATCCGCACAGCGCCAACCCGCTTGCCATTGCGGTAGATGTTCATGCGCGTTCCCACCGCCGGCATCATCCGCGACGTGAAATCGATCACCACAAAATCGTGCTCCGTGTTCAGTGAAACGATCCTGGCGGCGGGAGGCCCCAGTTGCGCGGCAGACGGCCCGGCGTCCAGGTTGTCGGGTCTGGACATCGTGAGTCCCTGGCAACCCGCGAAAAGCACCGCCGCCGCGAAGCCCGCTAGGGCAACGCGCCTTACTACGGGAGACGGAAACGATCGACTCATCATGATGTTCATGGCATCCACCCGAGAAATTGGCGCGCCTGGCGTGATTCGAACACGCGACCGCCGGATTAGAAATCCGATGCTCTATCCAACTGAGCTACAGGCGCAAGCCTTTATTTTACTGGTAAAAATTACTATTCCACTAGCTGTATTTTTGTGTTGCAATGCTTTGTTGCAATGGATAGGATGTTTTTCGTCATGAAAGCCACCCCAACGACACGCAAGCATCAAAAACTCGTTCATGTTGGCGACTGCCTTTATCGTTCAAGCCGCACCGACGTTTACTATGCGATTTTCCAGCGCGATGGCAAGCAAGTCAAGCGCAGCCTCAAGACGACCGACCCCGAACTTGCAAAGCGTCGGCGGGAAGTACATCGCCAGAAGGTTGAGCGGCTGAACAGCGACAGCGCCAAAAACCTGCCGTTTGCCGAATACGACGCTAAGACCAGGGAATTGATCGGTGGGCTTGCAAAGCGATGGATTGAGATTGCCGGCGGCACGATGGAAGCAAGCAGCCGCGACCGAATGCTTGGCGTGATTAGAAACCTCAACCAACACTTCAGCGGATTGACCGTCCGCAACGTCAACTTGCGCACGTTGGAGCAGTGGGCAACGGCCCGCCGGGATACCTGCTCCGCCCGCACGTTCAACTACGAACTCGAAACCCTGCGGCGCATCTTGGACTACGGCGCGGAACATGGCATTCTCATGGAGAATCCCGCCCGCAAGATCAAACGATGCAAACCTCATAAGAAGCCGATCACCATCCCAACGAAAGAACAATTCCGCAAGATGCTGGATGCCATGCGCGATAATGGCGGGAAAGCTTCGGCGGACCTGGCCGAAATGCTGGCATACTCCGGGTGCCGCAAGGGGGAGATCGTCGGCGATGCCAAATACTCCAAACCGCCGATGTTCTGGCGCGATGCGGACTTCGAATTGAAAGTGTTCACTATTACGCGGTCAAAGAACCACGAGCCGCGCACCGTGCCGCTTTTCCCAGCGATGGAGAATTTCTTGCGGGGGCTACAGGCACGCCGGCCGGCGCCGCCGAAACCAGACGAGCGCATTATCCCGATAGATTCCGCCAAGAAAGCCATCGAGAGCGCCTGCAAGAAGCTGGGGCTGCCGCAATACGGGCACCACACCTGCCGACACTTCTTTTGTTCCAATGCCATTGAGGCGGGGATTGACTTCAAAGTCATCGCGAGTTGGTTGGGCCACAAAGACGGTGGCGTCCTGGTCGCCCGCACGTATGGCCATCTGCGCAACGAACACAGCGCAGCGATGGCCAAGCGCATGAACTGGGGCGCATCCAAAGCCGAACCCGCCAACGTCGTGCCGATGGTGGCGAAGGCGTAAAGCACAGTGCACATTCTCATCTCACTCAGCGCCCGTTTCTTTCAGGAATCGTTCAATCTCGCGGAGCGGAAACAGCGGCCGCCGTAAGGCCCGACAAGGCCGCAATAACCCGCGGGCAACAAGCCGGTCAACCGTGATCGGTGTTACGCCCAGTGCTTTAGCGGTTTCCTGTCGCGTAAGTGCGAGTCGGCTTTCCATGTTTATTTCCTGCTTGGCAGCCATGCCAGACGTTTTATCACTTGCTGCCATGAAACTTGTTCCCGAATGGGAACAACATTATCTGCCGGAATGCGCTTTACTCCAGCGCATGGAAAGATTGTACGCCCGACCTCTAACTTGCGTTAGAACATTGTGTGCCACCGGGATGACAATCACCTGTACCAATGAATGAGCCGTCTACGTCCGATCAGACAAACCACCGATTTGCCGAGGCCGTGCGGGCCTATGCCCCGATTGTGCCACGGAAGTGGCAGAAGTTTCTCACGCTCAAGCCGGGGATTGCCGAGCTTCGACGCAAGGGCGCGTCGTACCAGGCCATCACGGAAATTCTGCGTGCCGCCGATGTGCCGGTCTCGCGCACGACTGTCGCGCGGTTTTGCCGGGCTGTGCTGCGCCCATCCCATCGATGGAAGCAGCGCCGTCCTGCTTCCCGAAACTCGCCGTCTCAACCACAGTCCTCTTTTGTGGCGCCCGTGAACACCAGCGGGCCACGGATCGCCGATCCCCGGATCATTTAGCCATGCAACGGCAGCTAAAGATCGTCTCGGCCTCGGCGCGGGTTGCACCCGATTATACAGCTCGGTTGCGGTTGGCTTGTCGGCAAGGCAGATGGCCGGGCCTGGGGATGAATGCGGCTGTAGGGAGAATAAATCGACCGAATGCTTGTTGGGCTCGCAGGCCGGGTGTGGGGAGGTTTCGTGTTGGATTTGCTTACTGATTTTGCTACAAGCAAGTTGCCGCTGCATTGACCCGTCCTGGTGAGAAGAATTCTGTTGGGAGATAATTATGGCAAAATCGGAAGCAAACGAAACGGGCATCGGATTTGAAGATACTCTCTGGGCCACTGCCGACAAGTTGCGCGGCACGGTTGATGCCGCAGAATACAAGCACGTTGTTCTGGGCCTGCTGTTCCTCAAATACGTCTCGGATGCTTTCGAGTCCCGCCGCGAGGCGTTGAAGGTCGAGTTAGAGCACGACGGCATCGCCGCCGCTCAGATCGAATCGCCTGCTCGAAAGCCGCGACGAATACACCGCTGAGCACGTCTTCTGGGTGCCGCCGGAGTCGCGCTGGCCGAACCTACGCGCCCAGGCCCGGCAGGCCAACATCGCCACGCTGATCGACGACGCGATCCTGGCCGTCGAGCGCGACAACCCGAACCTTAAGGGCAAGCTGCCACGCGACTACGCCCGCCGCGGCATCGAGCCGGTACAAGCATGGAGGCCTGATCGATCTCGATCGCCGACATAGGCTTCAAGGGCGACCGCGCCAAGGCCCGCGACACGCTGGGCCGGGTCTACGAATACTTCCTCGGCAAATTCGCCGCGCGGAAGGCAAGCTTGGCGGCGAGTTCTACACCCCGCGCTGCGTCGTGCGAGTGCTCGTCGAAATGCTCGAGCCTTACAACGGCCGCGTCTACGATCCGTGCTGCGGCTCGGGCGGCATGTTCGTGCAGTCGGAGAAGTTCGTGGAAGCCCACGGCGGCGCGAAGAGCGACATCTCCATCTTCGGCCAGGAATCCAACCCCACCACCTGGCGGCTGGCGCACATGAACCTCGCCATTCGCGGCATCGAGGCCAATCTCGGCGCGCAGCCCGCCGACACGTTCCTGCGCGATCTGCATCCCGACCTCAAGGCCGACTACATTCTCGCCAACCCGCCGTTCAACGTCAGCGACTGGTCCGGCCAAATCCTGCGCGGCGACGTCCGCTGGAAATTACGGGACCCGCCCGTGGGCAACGCCAACTACGCCTGGATTCAGCACTTCATCCATCATCTGGCCCCGCCAACGGGCGCGGCGGCGGCGTGGCCGGGCTTCGTCATGGCCAACGGCTCGCTGTCCAGCAACACCGGCGGCGAAGGCGAAATCCGCCGCAAGCATCGTCGAGGCCGACTTGGTGGACTGCATCGTCGCGCTGCCGGCACAACTTTTTTACACCACCGGCATTCCCGTCTGCCTCTGGTTCCTGACGCCGCGACAAGACGGGCAAAAATCCACAAAGGCGCACCCGAACGTCCCGGCGGCCGCAAGGGCGAGACCCTCTTCATCGACGCCCGCAAGATAGGAACGCTGGAAACCCGTACGCTGCGCGTGCTTTCGGGGGATGTCGAGGGTGACGTGCCACCCGATTCCGATACCGGACGCATCGTGTACGCATTCCGCCGCTGGCGCGGTGAGCCGAAGCCTCCTACCTGGGATGAGGCAAAGCACGGGCCATGGGCTTACGCCGACGAGCCAGGTTTCTGCAAGGCCGCGCCACTAACCGAGATCGAGAAACACGGCTTTGTCCTGACACCCGGGCCCTACGTTGGTGCCGAAGAAGCGGAGGACGACGACGAGCCATTCGAGGTGAAATACCCGAGACTGCTGGCAGAGTTAGAGGAGCAGTTGGCCGAGGGCGAGAGGCTAACGGCGGTGGTGAAGAAAAAGCTGGGGGGCATCAGCGATGGCAGCTGAGTGGCGAGATGCGATTCTGGGAGAATTTGTCGTTCTGCAGCGAGGTCACGATCTCACTGAGCCTGAACGCAGAAAAGGTAGCGTACCTGTCATGGGTTCCGCCGGACAGAACGGTTTCCATGATACAGCGTTAGCGAAAGGTCCTGGCGTTGTCATCGGTCGCAGTGGTGCTTCATTTGGGCAAGTTCATTATAGCGAGGTAGACTACTGGCCGCATAACACGGCGCTATATGTCACTGATTTCAAAGGGAATGATCCCCGGTTTGCCTTCTACTTTCTCAAGTCGATCGATTTCTCTCGCTACAACTCTGGAAGCGCACAACAGTCTCTCAACCGAAACTTCATTTATCCGATTGCCGTTCGAGTCCCTCCTTTACCCGAACAACACGCTATTGCGGAGGTGCTAGGGGCGTTGGACGACAAGATAAAATCTAACCATCAAACAAGCCGAACACTAGAGCGATTAGCGCGGGCGATATTCCGGACGTGGTTCGTGGATTTTGAGCCGGTGAAGGCTAAGGCCACCGGGGCGCACTCCTTCCCCAGCATGCCCCAAGAAGTATTCGACACCCTTCCCACACGTCTCATCGACTCCGACCTCGGGCCGATGCCTGAAGGATGGAAGGTGGGAAGTATCGGCGATGCAGTGACGGTACGTGGTGGTGGCACACCCAGAACGAAAGTTGAGGAATACTGGGAAGGCGGCACCCATTGTTGGCTAACTCCCAAAGACCTTTCGGGAAAGCAGGATCCTATTCTACTGTCGACTGACCGAAAGATTACTGACAAGGGCTTGGAAAGTATAAGCTCCGGCCTTCTGCCAGTCGGGACGGTTCTCCTGTCGTCACGCGCGCCGTGGGGTACCTCGTCATTTCCGGAGTTCCAACGGCGATCAATCAGGGTTTCATTGCCATGGTCTGCGAAGGTTCCGCTACCTCCCCTCTACGTCTATCACTGGACGCAGTCGGTTATGGATGAAATCAAGAGCCGAGCGAGCGGAACCACATTCCCAGAGATCAGCAAGACGGCCTTTCGTCCGATTCGTGTTGTGATTCCTGCCAGAGGTCTTCTTGTTGCGTTTGAGGATTTGGTGGCGCCAATGTTTAACCGAATCGCGGCTACTTGCCGAGAGACCGCTAAACTTGCCGCATTGCGCGACTACCTTTTACCGCGACTGTTATCCGGAAATGTGAGGGTCCCGATGTGAGTGAGACGACCGCCGGTAATCAACCCGAGTCGGAATCTCTGACGCCTGCGAGTAGTCTAATCGAGTGGCGAAGTACCCGTGAAGAGGCCCGGTACCGGGAATGGTGCGTGACCACGTATGAAATGGTCGAATTGGGGCCGGAGAGTTTTCATCCTGCAGATATACTTGATAAGTTGGGCACTGACGCCGCTCGCCGAGGGCGAGCGGAGGCCTACGCCTCGTTTCGCAACGAGGTGGAAGAGAAGGTCTGCGAACAATTTCCTTCCCCCGTAGCAGTCCCCTTTCATGCATTTTTGCATGGAACCTAGTGACCCGCTTCAGCGTCTTCACCGACTTCGTGACGCATGGGAGGGGCTAATTCAACTTATCTGCGCCCTATCCTTGGCAGAAGCTGCCGACTCACACTCAGGCATTTCAGGTTTCAAGATCCGTGAAAGCGAGCAGGTGAGTCCGAGGGACTGTAGGGCGAGAGACTTGGTGAGCGACAAGCTTGCCACACGGATAGGAATAACCGAGGCGCTGTTGAGCCGATTTCGAGTCTTAAACATCGCGACGGAGCTAACTGGGCTTCTACCACCCGGGATTATTTCAGAAATACGCAGACTCAACTCTGTGAGAAATGAGTTTTCTCACAGTGGGGCGTTGTCGGACATTCAAGCAGTTGCCTTCATCGATGAAATCTATCCATTATTCAGGGAGATTTTAATTGACGTGGCGGATTTGCCGACTTTTGCATTGATGAGATTGCGGACCATTCGAGCTGGTAGCCCGTCGGTGGCTGAAGTAGAGTCCCTTACCGGACATGCATTGAGCCGCCGAGTCCGTTCACTTGGGCTCGCAGCGTCTGCTTCCCCCGTCGTTCTGGCTGCGGGACGGGTGGGAGGCTTGGATCGGGTTCTCGTGCAAGTTGGTTCACGAATACTTGATCTTTCTCCCTTCTACTATGCGTGCGATGACGAGAGCGGGCATCGAACGCGAGTGGTCTTCTTCAAGGTAAAGAGGGATGGTAAATGGAAATTTGAGATCGTTGGAGAGTCCACGACAATCGACTACGATTCACCTGCCCAGGACAATCAACTGCATCGATTCGACACGACTCTTGGCAATCAAGAAAGCACACAGAAATGACGGCTTCATATCTTTCTGAATCCGCCGTGGAAGATGTCGCCATAGATATCTTTGGCTCACTGCGGTATACCTCTCTGCGCGGCACGGAGGTGGACAGCGCGTTGCTCGGTAAACGTCTCGGTGAAGCCGTTCACAAAATAAATCCCGTGTTCCCGCCTGAAACCGTTGAGCAAGTCGTACGGATAGTGCAGCGTCCGCCACACCCGACACTGATCGAGAACAACCGCTGGTTGCACGGCCTGCTGACCGATGGCGTAGAGGTAGAATATCGCGACACCACAACGGGTGAGAACCGGGGCGGACGGGCGCGGCTTGTGGATTTCGACAACCCGGCCAACAATGATTTCCTCGTGGTGCGCCAACTGACGGTGGCCGCGGCCAACGGTAAGTTGATCCGCCTCGATCTGGTTGTCTACGTGAACGGCCTGCCACTGGCGGTGATCGAACTGAAGGATCCGACGGATGAGGGCGCGGACCTTGGGACAGCAATCGATCAACTTGATCGTTACGTGCACACCGCGCCTGACCTATTCGTGTCCAACATGCTGCTGGTGGCGAGCGATGGTCTGCTAACGCGCGTTGGCTCGATCACCAGCGGGCGGCAGCGCTTCATGCCGTGGCGTCCAGCTAGAGGTGGTGACCCGACGCTGGAGGCGCTGATACGCGGCGCGTTCGAGCCGGTGGCGTTGCTCGATTACCTACGCTCATGCGTGGTGTTTGAAGAGGATGAGCGCGGGAACATCGCGAAGAAGGTTGCGGGCTATCATCAATTTCGCGCTGTCCGTGATACCCGTGCCAAGATACTGGCTGCGTTGAAGCCTCCGGCGGGTATCAACACGACCTCCGAAGCGGGCAAAGGTGGCGTGGTATGGCACACGCAAGGTTCGGGCAAGTCGCTCACGATGCTGATGCTCGCAGGCGCGCTGATTCGCGAACCGGCAATGGCCAACCCAACCATTGTCATGGTGACGGACCGCAACGACCTGGACGCCCAGCTTTTCGGAACCTTCGCGGGTGGACGAGCTTTGCTTCGCCAGGATCCAGTGCAGGCCGAAAGCCGGGCACATCTTCAAGAGTTGCTGGATCGTGCGTCTGGCGGCGTAATCTTCACCACTATCTTCAAGTTCACGGAAGACCATGGGGTTATCAGCGACCGGGCCAACGTGGTGGTGATGGCCGACGAAGCGCACCGGAGCCAGTACGGTTTCACGGAAGGTGGCGCACGCTGGATGCGCGAGGCGCTGCCCAACGCAACGTTTGTTGGCTTCACCGGGACGCCGCTGGACCGCGACGACCGCAGCACGCCGCGTGTGTTCGGAGAATACGCCGACATCTACGACATCCGCCAGTCGGTGGAGGACGGCGCGACCAAGCCGATCTACTACGAGTCGAGGATTATCAAGCTGTTGGTGAACGAAGCCGGCGCAAAAGCCGCCGAAGCTGAGTTGGACGCGGCAGCCAAGGCATCGGCAACAGGCGAGGACTTGGACGAAACGGTGCGCGTGCCCCTGGAAGCCCTCGTGGGGGCGCCGGAACGTCTGGATCGCGTGGCGGCGTTCATCGTGGAACACTGGGAAAAGCGCCGGGCCGCTATGGAAGGCAAGGCGATGGTCGTCACGATGAGTCGCGAGATCTGCATGGCCTTATATGATCGGATCGTAGCCCTCCGCCCGGATTGGCATGCTGACGATGACGCACATGGCTTTGTCAAGGTAGTGATGGATGCGGGCATTCCCCCTCAGCGCCGTGGGGAGAGTGCGGAAGCATACGAAAAGAGAATCGAACCTCTGATCGAACCGATTCGTTACCACGGTAGAACGAAAGCGGCCCGGCAGCGGCTGTCTGATCGATACAAGGATCCGGCGGATGACTTCCGCTTGGTAATTGTCTGTGACATGTGGTTGACCGGTTTTGACTGCCCACCGATGCACACGATGTATTTGGACAAGGCTCTGGCGGGGCACAGTCTGATGCAGGCCATTGCCCGCGTAAACCGCGTGTACGGCGAAAAGCCAGGCGGGCTGGTGGTGGATTTGCTGGGGCTAGCGGACCAACTAGCCGACGCGCTGGCCACCTACACGCAAGCGGGCGGGCGGGGCGAGGCCGTGAAGAAGGTTCAGGACGAGGCCGTGCCGGCGATGGTGGGGGCATTCGAGAAGTTGCGGGCGTTCTTCCATGACTTCGATTACGGGCAAGCTCTCAACGCCGCGCCGTCGTCGGTACTGAAAGTGTATGCCGACGCTGCGAATCACGTCTTCCTGCAGGACGATGGGTGGAAACGGTTCCGTACGATGGTGAAGGAACTATCAACGGCATTCGCCCTCGTGGTACCGCGGCCCGAAGCGGAACCCATCACGCCACACCTGGCGTTCTTCCAGCGAGTCCAGGCGATGATTCGTAAGCGGCTGGCGGATGAAGGCGGTTCGGGCTCGCCTACGAGGCGATCTACCGACATCGACGCCGCAGTCCGCCAAGTCATCGGCGGAGCCGTGGACGCCGGGGAAGTGATCGACCTTTTTGCAGCTGCGGGACTGGAAGATGCCAGGCTTGATATTTTCTCCGAGGAGTTCCTAACACGGGTTGCCGCGCTGGAGCAGAAGAATCTCGCGCTGGAGACACTCCGCAAATTGCTGACCGATCAAATTCGCAGCACCGAGCGAACCAATCTGGTCCAGAGTAAGAAGTTCCGCGAAGCCCTCGAAGAGGCAATGTTGCGCTATACCAACAAAGTCATCACGACCGCCGAGATGATCACGCGCTTGCTGGATCTCGCGAAGTGGGTGCGCGACGTGCAAAACCGTGGTCAGGAACTCGGCCTCAGCACCGAGGAAACGGCGTTCTATGATGCCATCGCAGAGAATGAGTCGGCGCGCAAGGCGATGGAGAATGACAAACTGCGCCTGATGGCGCGGGAACTTGCGGAGATGGTGAAGCGATTGCCCAAGCTCGACTGGTCTCAACGTGAGTCGGTCCGTGCAGATTTGCGGCGGCAGGTGCGGCGGTTGTTGGCTCGCTACGGCTACCCGCCCGATCTATCAGAGGACGCTACGCAGCTTGTGCTGAAGCAAGCGGAACTCTCGACGGCGAATGGAGAACATTAGGGCTATTCTCGAAGAAAAAGTTCCGGTGCCCCCATGTCTTCAAAGAAGAGAACTGGACGGACATTCACAGAAGCCGAGTTCGTCAAGCTCTTCCAAGAGGTGCGACAGGACATCAACGCTTTGCTGCTCCACGATGAAGTATACTCCGGCGTCATCGAACACTTGAAACGGTATCCGCGTGTTCTTCACAATTTCCCGGCGGTTTTCGGGACGTTCCTGACAGCGGCGCGGACAGACATGATCATCCGACTCGGCCGCATCTATGACCCGGAAGGCACTGGACACGAATCCTGCACGTTGGCGCGGAGTCTCCAGGTGCTACGTGACAGCCCAAGTTTTTTCACTGATGCGGCCATCACCGCCCGGGCTGAGCGAGGCATACCGAAGGTCCAATCCGGGCTGCCTGCGCTTCCATCGCCTCGACAGCGGACGGGTCACGAAGGATTTGGGGCAAATTGAGCGCAGCCGGAAACGTTTGATTAAACTGCGCCACAAACTCTACGCCCACAAAGACCTCGATACGATCCTTTCCGGCAAACGGGACGGCTTTCTGGACTCGCACGGCGAGGTCCGCGCTCTCATCGAGCTGGCGCACGACATCTGGAACTATTACTCACTCATCTGGAATGCTTCCACGCACTCTGACAAGACCATTGGCGCTGACGATTACCGGTGGCTTTTTGAGTGTCTTCGTCGGGGATTGAAAACCAAGTCGCTTGCTGACCGTTTCCAGTTTGAACGAATCCAGAAGCGACACAAGCGAAGGAGCAAATCGTGAGAACTTGTTTGTACCGCGATTGGCGCATATTGGGGGGGCGCACCTTTCAAAGGGCAGGAGTGATGAACAATCTGTTACACCGATATGAAGTTACTGTCCGTGATTACGAACAGAACTGGGTGGCTTTGAACAAAGTTTTGTACGATTTGTGCAGACGCTATCCAGACCACCAGCGGCGCGACGGCGTGAATGCGAAACTCTGGGTCATCGGACGGACGTATGCGACCGGAATAGAGCGCCAAATCAGAACTCAAGGCACTCAGGGCAGTTCAATGACGCAATTGGCTGACCACATTTGGAATCATCGCCGCCAAGTGGACACGAGCCTCCAACCTTTGGGCGCGGTTAAAGAGCCGCTCGACGTTGAGAAAATCAAACTGATTCTCATGGCCCATGGGCAGTTGCTTAGCGTGATTCAGCCACTACTGCGGACCAAACTGTCACCGCGGACGTTCGTCTCCAAATACCTCCACTTTCATTGTCCCGCTGTCCCCATTTACGACAATGTTGCCGTGTCGGCTTTACGCGGGCTTTGTCCTTTGAGGAAGAATTTCCAAGTTATCGTGCTTCCCAAGCAAGCCGATGGGCAGTACGGACGTTACGTGCTGCGTTTTTGGCAGCTTTATCAGGACATGCGGCATAGGGGAGAACCGGTTTCGGTCAAATTGCTAGATGAATTCCTTCTCGCAACGGTCATGGCGAAGATCTGAGGCTACTCACATGAAGAGCAAGACAGGCCAGACACAAGGCCGTAAGGGGCGGACTGCGGGTCGCGCGCTTATCAAAGAGTCGATCCGAAGGCCCCGTACATTAAGAATTGGATGATACTCCATTTCGGTCGCATCCATCAACGCAAACACGGTCAAGTTGTTGGGATGCTCGCTGGTGATTGCCCAACGCGCGACGCAGTACATCGGCTCGTCCCGGTGGCAGTCCCGCGAACGCCTCGCAGATTTGGAGAATGTGCTCTTCGTACACAACCATTCCGTAGGTGCTTTTCAAGCATCCCGATAATGACGGATGCGGGTAGATGGTTGACTCCAACCCCTGATAACGACGCGTGAAGTGTTGTTTCTTGTTTTCGTTCGCGGCACCGGGACGAATCACGCTGACGATAGCGATCAGCCCGTCGATCTGGTGCACATTGCACATCCGGCACAATGAGAGCATCGCAGGACTCTCGATGTGATGCACAGCCCGTGCGCCACCGTCCGCGATCATCTCCCACACGGCTTGATCCTCCCACGGCTCAAGACCGCTAAGGTCAACGGCGATCCCCCGCGAGGCCAGCGACTGTCGGGTGTCTCGCATCGCGGCCAGTCCGCCCTGCGCAAGGATGTCGATCTTGACCAACCCGATTGATTCGACCGCATCCATATCGAAATGCGTGGTCGGGTAGCCTTTGTTCGACTCGAAGCACGGCACCAGGTCGGTCATCGGGACACTCGACAGCACGAGGCCGCACGGGTGCATTTTTGGATAACGCGGGAATCCGTCGAGAAACTGCGCCATCTGCAACGCGGACTTGTAAGGTTCCTCGTTGACTGGCAGATCCCGGACCTCCTGTGTTTGT
Organism: uncultured Verrucomicrobiae bacterium; assembly: GCA_963812605.1. GTDB lineage: Bacteria > Verrucomicrobiota > Verrucomicrobiia > Palsa-1439 > Palsa-1439 > Palsa-1439. Next base: position 149,215 of record CAWEWF010000001.1, read on the forward strand.
GCGACAGCCTCGACGAGATCGCGGGCCGATGCGTTCGGAATCTTTTCAGTAAATCGTCGCACTTGGTATTCTGATACCCCAAGCACTTTGGCGACCTCCGCGAAGGCGCTACGGGCTTGAAAAGTTGAGAGGCCACCAACAACAGCCGTGTGGGCTGTCCCATAACGCTCGAAGATCAGGTCAACGACATCATCCTTCCGGTCATGAGCGAAATCCAAGTCGATGTCCGGCAACTTGTTCAGCGCCATCCGATCCTTGTTGAGGAAGCGGCGGAAGTAGAGATCGAAGCGGATTGGGCAGACATCGCTGATCCGGAGGCAATAGCAGACGAGCGAGTCGGCAGCGCTACCACGAGTGATCCATTCGATGCCGCGTCGTCGGCACTCCTGCAGGAAGTCCCAGACGACAAGGAAATACTCCTCGTAGCCGACCTCGGCGATGATAGTCAGCTCCTCCTCGAGCTGTGACAACACCTGGCCTTCGCGGTGCGGGTACCGTTGCCGCAGCCCGTCCAGGACCAACTTCCGCAGAAACAACCGCGGTGTCGATCCATCCGGCGGTTTGAACGAAGGGAAGTGCAGTTGTCCGAAATCGAAATCAAAGGAACAGCGCTCAGCGATTTCGGTGGTTCGGGCCAGCACATCGTCGCGACCGCAGTAGACCTCGCGCACCTCGGCTGCCGTAAGGAAATGAAAGTCACCGTCGAGGCGCTTATCGGGATGCGCCTGCCGCAGCAGCGTCAGTGTGCGGACGCTCTGCACGACATCATATTTCCAGCGGTCTGCCGGCTCGGCATGGTGGATCGCGGGTAACGCGACATCAGCCGCGTTGTAGAATCGTTGCGGGAAATGACGCTCAAGTAATTTATCCTGACTGACTGCGATTAAGCCGGCTGTGTCGTGCTCCAGAAGCGTCTCAGGGCGAGTCAGAATCCGGCACAGATTCCGGTATCCCGTCGTGTTCTGGACAAAGAGCAGTAATGGCAAGCGACCTCTACGAATCTCCGCACCAATGATCGGCCTGATGGCCGCCGCCTTTGCGGCGGTTGCGAACTCGACGGCCCCGTGCAGATTGTCGGTATCGGTAATGGCGACGGCGGGGAGATGCCGGTGGACGGCGAGATCGACGATGGCCTGGATGGACAAGGTCGAATTCAGGAAGGAATAGTAACTGTGGACATTCAGGGGGACGTATTGGGTCGTGGTTGGACGAGGACCGGTTCGTTTGGCTGCAACTGAAGAAACCGTCTGTGGCTGCTTCAATTGGCGCTTGAGTAGCAAATCATGGCCGCGCATTACAACCGAACGCCCGTGACTACCGCGAAGTTCATCGATCACCCGCGATAAGTGACGACGTGCCTCGTGTTGCTGGGTGTCCGTATCCAGCGGTAGTTCTGTGCGAACGAAGCCCTCATAGAGATTCGAGAACTTCAACGATACCAGCCGCAAGCTGACGCGCCGCTTCCACGCCTGCCTGAGCATGGGTCGAAATCGCGAATAAAGGTCCGTTTCAAGATCCGTGGGTTCCGCAAGGCTTTCACTGCGCTGATCCTCGGCCATGTCGTTGTAGCGCACTTTGACTGTCACTGTCCGGACGCTCATGCCATCTTCGCGTACCTTGGCCATGAGCCCATCTGCCATCCGTCGGAGCGTCGCCTCGATGAACTCCTCGTTCGTCGTGTCCTCGGCAAAAGTCTCCTGTTGGCCGTAGGACTTGGCAGGTGCGGCTTCGCGTATGACGGGCCGATCGTCGCGCCCATTGGCGAATTCTCTGATTTGCAGGGCCCCACGACCAAGGAGCATCGCCAGCAAATCGACCGGCGTGGCGGCGATTTGTCCGACGCGCGCCAGACCAGCGGTGTTCAGTCGCTCAGCAGTCTTCGGTCCGATGCCCGGTAGCCAGCGATTGGCTAGTGGATGCAAGAAGTTTATCTCATGTCCGCGTGGGACCATCGTGAACGCGGCCGGCTTGTTTAGCTTCGACGCGATCTGGCTGATCAATTTGTTGCTGCCGATACCTTCGCTGACAGTAATCTTGAGGGATTGATGTATAGCAGTTCGGAGCGTCTGCGCAATGTCGGTGGGGGATTTCCTCGCGCCGGTCAAGTCGAGGTAGCCCTCATCAATTGAGCCGACTTCGACATCGGGCGTGAAGTCGTGAGCGTATGAAAACATCCAGCGGGAGAACCGTTCGTACTTGTCGTAATCGCCGGGGAGGACGATCAACCTCGGACACAATCTGCGGGCGCGCACTGTCGGCATTGGGGTGAAAACTCCGAATTTCCGCGCTTCGTAGGATGCTGAAGCGATGATGCCGCGTTTTTCCCCGCCGACCGCGATGGCCTTACCACGCAGACGAGAATCGGAGGCTTGCTCCACCGACGCGAAAAAAGCATCGGCATCGAGATGGACGATGGCTCGGGATGACATCTGCCTCCAGTCCGCCTCCTTCGTCGTCCCCGTTCTCGGGATGTTGTGGGCCGGTTAAGGCAAGGAGGTAGGACCGACAACGAGGACGACGGTGAAGGCAAATTGATTATTTTCGTTTGCGCATCAAGGCCACCATCACCCCTTGGATGACCAGTTCAGTCGCGGGAATCAATTTGGGGTATTTGGGGTTCTCGGCTTTCAAGTACGGCTTCCCGCGTTCCGTGAGGAAAGTCTTCAAGGTGCTTTCGTTGTCAATCAGTGCCGCAACCGTGTCCCCGGGGCGGGGCTCTAAACCATGTTCGAAGACCGCTACATCCCCGTCGACAATGTATTTACCGATCATCGAATCGCCCCGGACGCGGAGGGCAAAGGTGCGGGCCGTTGGACGGATGCCTAAAGTCGCGACATCGACGCTGACGCAACCCTCCGCCTCTTGCTTCTGTTCCTCGGCGAAGCCGGCAGGAATCGATCCGAAAAGGGGAATGTCAACGACTTGGCTACGAAGTTTGTCCAGCGGGGACACAAGATGCAAAGAACGGTCGCGTCCAGGAAGGCGTTTAAGTTCGCCCTTAGAGATCAATACCCGGATATGGTCTACGGCTGCGGTGACGCTGCGGAAACGGAAATGTCGCGCAATCTCCCGCAGGCTCGGGGTTTCCCCTGTCGTCTTGTGATGGAAACGGATAAACGCTAGCACCTGTTTTTGACGCTTGGTTAATTCCATACTGTACACTGTACAGTTATCCGATTAGGGTGTCAATAGGCTCGAATGGACTGAGGCAATTAGTAAAATGGTTGTATGACCGGTAGAGAAACATCAGCGCACGCCACGCTCAAGAAACTGGCCCTGAATTGGGCGCAACGGCAAGGGTACCCCATCTGCGGACACGAGATCCGTCTCCCCCACTCCAACTACAGCGCCGATGTTGTGGCATACAGGCCAGCGACCGAGCGTCTCCCGCTGTCTGGGAACGGAAAGACACCGTCCCGGTTGGTTCGCCAACCGGTTGTGGGAGCTACTGCGGTATTCGAGTGCAAACAAGCGAGAGCTGATTTCCTGAAGGACTCGCACAACACTGCCGAGACAGCGCGACGGTTGCAGGCGTTCGACGAACGACGGCGGACGTTGGAGCGATTGTTGGGGATGCACCAGCCTTCCTTGCGGAAGGGCGAGTCGCTGTTTGCCGAATACGACGCCATCGACATTTCCAATTTCGAGCATAAGACCTACCGTAAGGTGGTTCGGGAGATCTCGATTCTGCAGGCTCGACTCTATGGCAAGACCAAGTTCGACAAAGTTGCACGGTACAAGTGTGCGAACCTTTGCTACCTGGTGGTCGAGGAGGGAATCCTCCAGGTTCACGAAGTACCGTTGGATTGGGGTTTGCTGGTTCGGCGGGACGAAGAACTGCTGTTGAAGAGAATGCCGGTGTGGCAGGATGTGCCAGTCCCGACACGATTGGAACTGCTGCAGCGAATCGCGCATACCGCAACACGGCGTCTGAATCGGGTCTCGGGCCAGTCAGACGAAAATTCAGTGGACGAGTTGTCTGCTTGAAATTCGTCGTTGGTAGGACTACACCCTCAAAATATCGGAGCACCTGTCTCGGTTGTGGGAAAAACTACACGGACACAGTGGCGTGGTTTGCCGAACACTGGCGGAGTTGTTCTGCTTGCGGGGCGGTAATTGACCTCAGACCGCTATTGGCGCAGATCGAGGAGATGAGACGGCCATTCGTGAAAGCGGATTCAGGCTAGGGGGCTTTGCGCTTCTTCTTCGGCGGCGGTTTGCCCTTGAGAATCTTATGGGTAATCTTGCCGCTAGAGTGGACAGTCGCTTCAACCCAGACCTTTTTCAGCTTCGGCTTGATAGGCGCTATCATCCCTCCGATTTACCCCTACGGGGCGGAGCCGTCAAGACCGGCAAAGAATTTCAAATTACGACACTACCCGCTTCTTTGATGGCTTGAATTAATTCGTTGCTGGGACAAAACTGGATGCATGTGCGGCCGCTACACGCTGTCAACCGATCTCAAAATAATCGCCAAGCGTTTCGCTGCGACGGTCGCAGACGAGATTCCATCGGTTGTGCAACGTTACAACATCGCACCCACGCAAAAAGTGATTGTGGTTAGCGACGGCGGTCAGCGTGTCATTAAACAGATGCGCTGGGGACTGATTCCGTCCTGGGCCAAAGACGCCAGCATCGGCAACCGGATGATTAACGCACGAGCCGAGACTCTCGCCGAGAAGCCCGCGTTTCGCGCCGCGCTGAAAAAACGCCGTTGCATCATTCCGGCGGACGGATTCTACGAGTGGCAGAAACTTGGCGAGGGGAAGCAGCCCCTTCGCATCGTTCTGAAGAGCCGGGAGCCGTTCGGATTCGCCGGGTTGTGGGAGCACTGGAAGTCGCCAGAAGGTGAGGAGGTCCTGAGTTGCACTATCATCACGACAGCAGCAAACGAGCTACTAAAAGCCGTTCATGAGCGGATGCCGGTGATTTTGACGCGGGACGCTGAGGCCGCGTGGCTCGACCCGAAGACACAAGACCCTGAGAGGTTGCTGCCACTGCTGAGGCAGTATCCAGCCGAAGAAATGGAGTTTTACAAGGTGTCCCGTGATGTAAATTCGCCAGCCATTGACGAAGCGAGCAACATCGAGCCGCTTGCGGAGTGAGGATGAGCCTGCAAACGACAACAGGGAGCAGAGCAGACGTGGCTACAACGCTTCCGCCGCCCGCGCAACGCCGCGCAGCATCCCCCCAAATACCAGCTGGTGCAAAGGCCAGACGCCGTACCAATATGCCAGTCCCCACAGCCCCACCGGATCAAAAATCGCCGTCTGTCGGATGACCGCACCTTTCTCCGCTGATTCGACCACGAACTCCAGCCAGGCGCGGCCCGGCAACTTCATTTCGGCAGACAACAGTAATCGTTTGTTCGGCTCCACCACCTCCACCCGCCAACAGTCCACGGTATCGCCGACACGGAACTTCTCTGGATCGCGCCGCCCGCGCCGCATGCCGACGCCGCCCAACACCAAGTCCATCCAGCCCCGCAACCTCCACAACCAATTGGCATAGTACCAACCGGTCCGCCCACCAATGCGATAAATCGGGGCAAAAGCCAATTCGGGCTTCACTGGCACCCGCATTGAGCGCACGTCTACCAGCCGGTTCCCAAACCGCACACCGCCCCAGACCCGACCCGTGCCCGAGGCCGACAGCGCATCCGTCCACCGGGTTTGCGCGCTATCGTGGTCCTCGTTGCGCAATGCCCGCGCAATCGCCTCCGTCATGCCGACCGGCTCAATTGTAAACGCGTGCCGCGCCGTGCCATCTCGCACCACCGTCGGATGGCGGATGCTGTCAATCAACTTCCGTCCTACCCGCGCATACAACGGCGTCACCAACCCAAGCCACAAGCTCGACAGCCGCGGTGTCAACACCGGCACGGGGATCATCCATCGCCGCAGCCCGCGCTGCCGGGCATACTCGCGCATCAGATCGGCGTACGACACCACATCCGGCCCGCCCACTTCGAATGTCGCGGAACCCGTGTTCGGCAACTCCAGCGCCGCCAACAGATAGGCGAGCATATCATTGATCGCAATCGGCTGGGCCAGCACGCGCACCCACCGGGGTGTCACCATGATCGGCAGCCGTTCCACCAATGCACGAATCATCTCGAAGGACAGACTGCCAGACCCGATAATGATCGAAGCGCGAAACTCGATCACTGGCACTCCGGCGGCGCGCAGGATTTCACCAACCTCATGCCCGACTGCGCAGATGCGGCGACAGATCGCTGGCATCCTCGCCCAAACCACCGAGGTAAATGATTCGCCCCACCCCGGCGGACTTCGCCGCCGCCGCGAAATTCTGTGCAGCCCGCCGGTCTTGTTCCTCGAAGTTGCCCGCCGAGCCCATCGAATGGACGAGATAATACGCAACCGCCACACCTTCCAAAACGGGGCGTATGGACTGGGCGGTGACCAGATCACCGGCAACCACTTCCACGGCGACTGGCACGCGTTTACGCAGGTGTTCCGGTTGCCGCGCTAGGCAGCGGACCCGGCACCCAGACTTCGTGAGTTCCGCCAGCAACCGGCCCCCAACGTAACCGGTGGCACCGGTCAGCAAAACGAGTTTTGGTTGGATGTCAGGCGACATTGGACAATTACGATACCATATATCGAGAGTTTGCTATCGTCGCCAGATTCCGCTTTCCCGTGGCATATTCGTGGCGCAGATGTACTGAACGACAGCATGTCAGCCAAGATTCTATACAGTCAGATGGTGCAGGTCACTACCCATGGCCCGCTGGCGTTCTTGCTGGATGACACGCTGCTGACTAGACCACAGATCTTCAAATGCACGCTGCAATTGCTCCTTACTTTCGCCATGTTCGGCGATTACCGCCAGGAGCTTTTTATTGGTCGTCTGAAGTTGCTGGGTTCGGTCACCGACGATTCGTTCCAGATTTTCCATTTGGTTCCTCACTTGGCGAAGCAGACGCCACTTCTCTGTCAGCGCAGTTGCCAGTTGCAGGATTTCCACCGTGTCAAACGGCTTCTTGAGAAACAGCAAATGGTCCGAGTTTCCGAGCTTGCCAATGATTTCGTCCCACGAATAATCCGAGTATGCTGTGCAGATTACCACTTGTAGATCGGCATCGGCTTCCCAGAGCTTCTGCGTCGTCTCAATTCCGTCCCAACCGGGAGGCATCCTCACGTCCACAATCGCCATCGCGTATGGCCGTCCGGTTTGAAGGGCCTGCCGCAACTGCCCCAAACCTTCCTCGCCTTGGTAGGCGGAGTCGATCTCGAAGACCGCGGACTTGCGGACACTGACTGGTTTGTCGAACAGCTTGGCCTCCGATTCCTCCAATGCCGTTGCGTAGACATTGGAGGGGCACAGGATTTTTCGGAAATCTTCGTGAATCGCGCGATTGTCGTCGATCACCAGAATTCGGTAGTTTTTGGTAGCATCATCATTGTTCATAGTTTCTCCCGTTCCTTCCGCAATGGCAGGGACAACGTGAAGGTTGCTCCTCGGCCCGGCCCGTCACTGTGTACGTGCAGGTTCCCTCCCAGGTCCTTTGCCGCGAGGGCACCGCTGTGCAGTCCAAACCCGTGCCCGTTCTTTCGTGTTGTAAATCCGTGCTCGAAGATGCGCGTGAGATGCTCCGGCGGTATCCCCACGCCGTTGTCAATTACGCAGACCTTAACAAAACCATCGCCGTCCGTCTCCACGCGAACCGTCAACCGCTTGTCTTTTCGCCCACTATCATTTAAGGCGAACTTGGCATTTCGCACCAGGTTGACGAGAATCTGTAGCACCTTGTGCTTATCCACAGGAACCGACGGCGTGGTGGTATATTCGCGCACCACTTGCACTTCATGGCGCGCGAGGGCGCTGACATTCATACGGAGTGCGTCTTCCACCAGGTCCACGATGGCCAGTGTCTCCACGATGCCCGACGCGCTGGCGTAGTTTTGCTGCATGTTCACGATCACTTTGATGTGTTCGATATTCTTGTTCAGTGATTCGAGTTCATTGAGCATCTCGTCCTGCTCGTAAATCAAGTGTTGAGCCAGGGTACTAAAGTAGCTAACCAGTTGCGTCCCCTTCGGGTGCTTGGTGAGAAACCCGGCCAAATCGTTCTCGTGCTCACGCATTAAGGCGACGGCTTTGGCTAAATCCGGCGCTTTGGACTTTTGAACCTTCTCGGACACCAATCCGGCCGAGACGTTGACGCTATTGAGCACATTGCCGACGTTATGCAGAACGTTGGTGGCGACTTCGGCCATGCCCGCGCAACGAGAAGCTTCCAGGAGTTGCCCGTGGATGTTCTCCATCTCTGCCTGCGCTCGCTTGCGCTCGGTGACATCGCGAGAGTTGATGATGATGCCGGCCACGCCCGGATCGGCCAACAGGTTCCTGGCTTTCGATTCGAGGTAAATCCACGAGCCATCCTTGTGGCGGAAGCGGTATTCGGCGGACGCGATTCCTTCGGGCGCTTCGGCAACCCGCCTCAATTGTTCCGACACAGGCTTCACATCGTCAGCGTGAATGTAATCGAGCGCGATGTTGCCGATCAACTCGTCGGGAGCGAAGTCCAGAAGACGTTTGGCCGACGGACTGACATAGCGGAACCGATTGTCCTGATCGATGATTGTGATGATGTCGCTTGCATTCTCGATCAGCGAGCGAAAATGCTGTTCGCTATCTTGCAGGGCCTTGTCGCGGCCCTGGATCTGGGCGAGCATCTCGTTGAACGCGTCAATCAAGGTGCCGACCTCGAATGAGGCGCCGGAGAGTTTGCGCGCGCGCACCTCGTAATCCTTGCCGACAGATACTTCTTTCGCCGTTGCTGCCAGTTGGAGGATCGGCTCCGAGATCAGCCTCTGCAGCCGGTTCGACAATAACAGCGCGGCAAACATCGACATCAGCAACACCCCCAAGCCGATGCCGGCGTAGCGGGTCAGCCGCTCGTGTAATTCCAGCAGTTCCTCTTGCAAGTACATGGTACCGATCAGTTCGCCGTTGTGAATGATGGGCCGATACAGAGCCAAATAGTCGTCCGTAAAGAACTCACCGCTCGCGACGGGTTTGGGTGGAACCCAGCCTTTCAGGTCACTCCGAACATACGAAGCAAACACTCGATTGTCTGGCGTGAATATACAAGCGGCCATGAGGTGTGCCTTGGCCTTTAGTGTAGCCAGCGTCCGTTCGGCGGATTTCGCATCATCGAAGGTGATGGCTGCCGCGCAGGTCCCGCCGATTAATGTGGCCAACATGGCGTGATCATCGACCACTGTTTGCCGGAAGGAGACCCAGTCGTAGGCGACGAAGGTCGTGCTGGCTAGTAGCAGTGCGACAACGCTGGTCAGCATAATGATCAGCATCAGCTTGTTCTTGAGGGACATGTTGCAGGCTGGGCGCATGTCAGTTGTCCTTCTCCGGATGGGTCGAGCGAACCGCGAGCGCCAGATCCAATAACTCGGAATCAATTTTCAGCACCGCGCCTTGCGCCGTCGCCACATTGATCTCGAATCGCAATTTGCCGTCCTGCATCTTGAAGTTGATCATCCCGCCGTTTGCCAGGAATTCTTCGGTATCGCCCACAGTCAGGATATTCAATCCCTTAAGGGCGGTCAGGATTTGTGCATGGCGGGCTTGTTCAGAACGGCTGATAAAGAGAACCTGACAGTCCTTGAGATCCTCGACGCGCCGGGAGCGCTTAATTAGCAGCGTTCGACCGTTGATGGTTTTGTTCTTGATGAACCCTTCGAGAGCGTTGCCAAACGGATCTTCGCCCAGAATGCCGAAGACGATCGGGCTCTTCCGATACCGGAAACGCCGCCGCTGGCCACTCCACAAACTTGGCGAAATTGTATAGACAGGCCGCTTTCACCTGATACTCGAGTGATGGCGACTCAGCGCCACGGGCCTGTGTTCCGAGCGGAACTGCCGCACACGCGATGGCTGCCAGCAATCTCACGGTAGCCTTGAGATGGATCCATCGCGTCATGGTCAAAACTTGTAGCTGCTCCGGAACCAAATCACGCGCCCCGTTTGCGGGATGATGTCGACCGTGCCGCCCGCGCTGGAGGGGACACCGGAATGTTGGTCGAAGAGATTCTCCACGCTCAACAGGAACGTCCAATGCGGCAGGGCATTCTCCGACCGCAACGTGACCGTCGTGATGAAGGCGTCTTTCGTGTCCAAACCGGCAACGCGCGTGGGTAGATCACTCACGAAGTTCTCACGGAGCGAAGCGGTGAGTTTCTCGCCGACGATTGGCGTTACAACACCGAGATTGGCGATCCACGCGGGACTGTTGATTGGCGGTCCAGCGCTGAAGTGCGATTGCTGCCAGGTGCCGTTGACAAAGCCTCGCACGCCATTGGTAAACTGCTTGTTCAATTCCGCTTCCAGACCGGTGGTTCGCACGTTGAAGGCGTTATCGAAGATATTCTGGGTGAGATTTTGTACCTTCGCCGCGATGAGATCAGTCGCCTCGTTGTGAAACGCGGACAGACGGCCAAATAATCCGTGGCGAAAATCCTGTTCCACCACCAGTTCGTAGGTCGCGATCTGTTCCGGTTTGATGTTTGGATTGGCGATACCCGTTCCGGAGCCGGCGGGATAGGTAGATTCATACTGGCTGGGAGTGCGGAATGCCTGCCCGTACAGCAGCTTCACGGTGGTTTGTGTGGTGGCCTTCCAGACCAAGGCCGCTCGCGGGGTGAATCGGGACAGGGATGATTCCGGATAGGCATCATAACGGCCACCCACCGTCAGTGTTAGCGGCGGCAAGAAGTGGAACTCATCCTGCGCGTAGAAGGCATAGTAGGAGAAATCGTCATGCGTGCCGGGATATACGAAACTGATCGCGCCGGTGTCGTTCACGTAGTGCCCATTCAGGTCCGTCCAGTGATACTCGTAAACCGCGCCGAGGGTTAGTCGATGCTTGTCGAGCGGCTGCCAGTCAAACTGCGCCTCGTAGCCCAGCCAGCGGTCCAGGGTGTTTTCCGTATCCAACGTCAGCACAGGATCGGCATAGGCGAACGTGCCGCGGTAGGGATAGTCCTCGTAATAGGCCCGCAACATCAGGGTCTTATTCTCGCTGAGTTCGTGTTGCCAGCGCACCTCGGCCAGATAGTAGGTATCCGCCGTTGTCGTGCGGTCATCGCCGACGATCGTACCGAACTGCCCGGTGGGGATTGTCTTCAGCCGGTCGGCGTACCACAGTTGGACGAACCAGTCCTGATACTGGGCTGACAGGAAAGCGTCCGCCAGGTGCTGCCCGTCCGCGTCGTGTGCCTTGCCAAACTGGCCAAAGCCGATGTTCTGCTGGCCTTCGTTTTCTTCGTAGTGCCCGCTCATCATCAAATCGAGACCCATCGGGAACTTGCTGCCATAGGTGAACACGCCGCGCCCGGATGGATTCGAGTCCACCGCGGCTGATACCGTGGCTCCGTTAACGTCAGCGCCGTTGCGGGTGATGATATTGACGATGCCAAACAACGCGCTGCTGCCGTACAGCGCCGACGCGGGACCTTTGATGACTTCGATGCGGTCCACGGCATCCAGCAGATCCGGTGTTTCCTCGATGACGTATGAGTCGTAATACTTGTCATTGAGCGGCTGCCCGTTCAGCAGAAACAACACCCGGCTGTTGTAGTCGGTGGGAAGGCCCAGTCCGCGCACGCCTACGTACCCGTAACCGCGATCATCCGAGATGAAAAACCCCGGCACGCTCGCCAATGCCTGCCCCAGCGTGCGATAACCATATTTCTGGATATCGTCATGGGTAATGACCGTCACAGCCGCGGGCGCCTCCGAAACTGTTTGCACGCGTCGGGACGCCGCATAGACCGGGATGTTGATCTCGAGCAGTTGCTTGAGATTGAGTTCGCCAAGTTCGTTGGTTGAAACGCTCCCGTCAGCGCTGACGGCCGGCCGTGTGATCCCCAGAAACAAAACGCATACACTCACAACGGTTGTCCCCCATAGCCCACGGCGATTGCTCCCCTTACAAAAACTACTGGCGTTATGATGTCTCAGGCCCACGCAAATCCCAGATCCAGTGATTGGCGCAATGCCAGCCACGAGTGGTAAGCCTTCGGGGCAACCCGCGATTCCAGGACGGTTCAAGATTCTGTAACCTCCGGGGCAACCCCCTTCTTTCTTTCCGGCGGAGATGACCTCACAGCGTTGTAGTAGCTTCGTTTCGTTTATGACGTGACTAGAACTAGCAGGACACAGACCAAAATAGGCTGGGCGATATAGGGTGTTCACCCCATGGTAGATTTCAGGAATCCAGCCTGAAAGTATGTCAGCGTGGCCATGGACTTGGAGTAGGAGCGAGAGAGATACCAAGCCGACAAGAAACACGAACTCTACCTCGCCGGTGGATTGACGGTGCCCAGTTCACGGAACGCTACCAACCTTTAGATGATAGGAAACGCTAGATTGAGGAAGAGCTTCTTTAAGTTGAAGCGGAGGCTGACCTGATTATGGACGGTGTTACGAGCACTAATGACTGGTCTTTGACTCAGTTGGCCATGTCATGGCCCCCGCGCTGTCAGGCAGTTCGGCTGAACATCCACAGGCAACTGAGAAATAATATTAACCCAATCAACACCACCAAGCCTTTCTGGGAGCGAATGTCCAGAGTCGAAGTTAGGTTTGGAAAAACACGCAGCAAGCGGTTGTATCGGGTACTCTCGGATTTGCCTTGCACTCGGTTCCTACAAGCGATCACCCAAGCCAGAGCGATCAGTCGCTTCTCGGTGCGGGTATATGCGGCTAGGTCAGAATTTCCGGACTTCTTTGTTGTTGCCATACGGCTTTCTCCCCACCCGCGTTTCACTTTGAGGACCCGCCCTTCTTGAGGCGTATTGCGCACGCAAGTATGACCATTTCTGAAAAACTGTCAATCTAACAATCGTCCTGCAAGGCATATTTTTACTGCCTTAACAGCCGATGCGCTGCCACAGCCCAGAATCCATAACAACGATTCCGGGCAGTTCGCGCCTTGCCCACCGCTGCCGAATGGCGTTTAGCGCAACCAGATTTGAGCCAATGGACTTTCGCGGTTGTTGGCGGTAGACTTTAAAAAGAAAGAGAGGTTGTCGATGAAGAATCCTACCGAAGAACAAGTCAGGAAACGCGCTTATGAAATTTATATGAGACAGGAAAACCACGGAAAAGACGTGGACAACTGGCTGGAGGCCGAACGCGAACTCAAGCTAATGCCAGAAGTTGACGCACCAGAAGCAACCGTTGCAAAACGAGAATCGACTAGAGGGGGGGAAGATGTGAACGCCACAGTCAGTTCGGGACGGAAGGAAGAATTCAAAAAAGGGTTCTGACAGGCTGAACTTTGCTTCGATTGCGAATACCCGCGACTATAAAGGGGATCAGAGGCAAACCACGCCAAAGCCACACAACTTTTCGTGTAAATGCGACGACAGCGAAGCCAAGCGCAGCGTGTAGCGGATGGTCAACTGGACACTACTCTCGATGATTCCCGCCGCGATGGCATAGCGGGTGAGACCGGAGATCTCGTGGATGTTGAGTTTTGCCATGACCGAAGACGCGCCCTAGTCCACTCGGGTAAACTCCGCGACTGCCGTTGCCAAATCGCATCCCTGCTGGTTTACTGCGGCGATGCAGTTGAGTCTTTTCAAGAGCCTGCACCCAAAGCGCCCGTGCGTGCCTGCGGTGCTGACAGTCGGCTCGCATTCGGTGAGCGTCCTCTTCGTCCGCAATCCCCGCGCCCGTCGGTACATCCTCCGCATCGACCTAACTGGCGCGGTGCGGGTCACACTCCCAACACGCGGTTCACAGGCGGAAGCGTGGAATTTCGTGCGCCGCAAAACCGGGTGGATCAAGGAACGCATCGAGCAACACCTGACGCAGCCGCCGCGTCCGACAATCTGGGGCCACGGTACCGAGTTGCTCTTCCGCGAGGACATTGTACAACTGGCAATTCACTCCAACGCTCAAAGCAAGGCCGTTGAGTTCGCCGACCAGCGGATCGATGTCGCGTCGGAAGCCGATGCGCGTTGCGTGGTGGAGAGGCACTTATGGAGTCTTGCACGGCAGGAGTTGACTGTCCGCACGACTGAATTGGCTTCGGAACACGGTTTGATGGTGAAGCACATCACGGTTCGCAATCAGAGGTCGCGCTGGGGATCCTGTTCCCGCCGTGGAACCATCTCCTTGAACTGGCGATTGATTCAGGCACCTGCGTATGTTCGCGACTACATCATCCTACACGAATTGATGCACCTGCGGGAACACAACCATTCGAGCAAATTCTGGAAGCAGGTCGAAACGGTGTGTCCTGATTACGAGGTCGCGGAGAAGTGGCTGAGACAGCATCGGCAATTGCTGGGATAGATGTCACCCCGTCAACGCCCCTAGACAGGCAATCTGATGGCGTGGTAAAAACACCCCAATGAAAAACAAAGCCCTCCATAGAGAACTAAAGAAAGAACGGAAATCACTGCTGATAAGACTCGCTAAGGTCACCGGAATAATCCAGGAACTGTTCGGTCCGAGCGAGTCCCCCAAGAAACGAAAGAAGATGTCAGCAAAGGGTCGGGCGGCAATCGTTAAGGCGCAGCGTGCGCGGTGGGCGAAGATCAAAGCCGCCAAGAAGTAGCCCAAGGCGTGAAATGCTTCGGGATTTCATCGAGTGGCGTGCGCCCAAGGTGGGTGAAGGTAGTGCATGAATCAACGTACGACACTGCTGACCTGCAAATGCCTCGGTTGTCGAACTGAAATTACCAAACCAGTTTCATGGTTTAAGAAGGTTAACTTCAAATGTCCACACTGTGATGGGCTAATTGACGAAACGCCGCTCAAGGAATTATCTACGCATGGCGCAGCGAGCCTTAAAGTGGGGGTGCGTAGGATATGAACGAACGCACAATCCTGATCAACCGCGCCCCAGTCTTGACCCTTTGGGCAAGTATTCTTGCCGAGCGTCTTGGGTTCGACCGTAACGAAGCGCTGTCGCTTGGCAAGGCCGTTGCGGGCATGACCGCGCAGAGTAAAGGTAGAAAGCTCGGCATCTATAAGCCAATGCCGAAGGAGATCAAAAAGGCACGGGCACAAAAACGAGGCGAGGAGTTCCTCATTGAGATTTGCGGAAGACCCGTGCCTGCCATTAACACAGCCGACGGCGTCCGTGCTGTAAACAAGAACAAACCCGTCGAGCCCGAAGGCGCAGAACGATACTTGGAAAGCAAATTTGGCAACGAACTTGGTGCGGCCCGAAAAGCGATGCAGGCTCTCGCTAAAGCCTTCAAGCCGGGCGAGCTAACGGAAAAATCGTTCCGACTGTACGAACAGTTCCGCCCATCAATCCCGGAAGGCGTCGCTGGGTGGGGTGCAAAAGGGAAATTGGATCTTGATCGGATTGGAAGGTTGGCATGCAAATCGAATCCGATCTCATGACCAAGGCCTCGGCTATCTGCAGAGCGGCGACAAGCCTCCGCGATGTCATCGCACACCGATGTTGAGCCCGTAGGCCACGATCCACCATGACCGCTACGATGCCCGCCACGCTTCGCCAGAAGCCGACAGGGGCACGATTGCGTCGCCGAAGAGAAACCCCATCTGCGCCGAAATCGAGTGCAAGAAATTCTGAGCCGAACGTGTTGCAATGTTTTGTTGCAATGTCGTGACTGAATTTGAGTAGTTTCAGGCAAACGCAAGTAAAGCTTGAAGATGAAGAAAACCCGCAGGTCTATTGGTTTTGTTGATTCAAGCGAAGACGAGCAAACACAGGCTAAGAATGTCGGCGGGAATTAGAAATCCGATGCTCTATCCAACTGAGCTACAGGCGCCTCAATGTCTTACAAAAGATTTTCAACCCGCTTATCACCCAAACCTGTCACCCGACGCCCGGGACGGGCGCTCTTGTATAATGCTCCGTGAAGCCCGGAACTGTCAAACGCGGGGACTGGAAACAGGCGTTAAAGCGCGTCGGGGACAACCTGTATCGTTCCGACGCGACTGAAATCTACTATGCCATCTTCAAGCGGAACGGCAAGCAGATACCCAAGCTGGATCTCCTCGGCGGTCCGCGCGTTGGCGATGGCTGCTCGCCCACCGCGTCCACCGGCCGTTTGTCCTTCTTGGTCATCCCGGCCACGAACCGCCTGCTGGCCGCATTCGGGACCGGAATCGAGGTGTCGCCAGACTGAGGGGCACGGATTCAAATTGCGCGGCGATGCGGGGGCGGATTGTCCAAGGCGGAATCATTGCTTCGTCTGATCGTAAGTCACGAGATGTGATTCGTCCGCGAGGAATCGTTTCACGTCCTCGTCGCTTAGATGCGGATCGTTCTTTGCCATTACCTTCGCCAAGGACTCGAAGCCCGAAAACCAGTCCTCGCTCAGGTTGCGCTTCCGTACGTCGTCGGCGTACGGCTTGCATGCGATCCACCAGCGATCCACATAAAAGCCCAGTTGCCCACCCACCAAGTCCCGGTCTATCAGGTCACGGCTGAAGAGAGCACCGATGTCATCGAAGGTGTCCAACACCGTCGTGTCGATTTCGTCGAATTTTTTTGGGTCGTACTGTGGGGTTAGTTGTTTCGCCAACATCCGCCTGGCACGCTTCATTTCATCAGAGTCAAATCGTTGTTGAATCTCCAGCCAGGTCTGCACGCCGAGTTGGGTTGCGCTCGCCTCCTTGGAGTCCAGGGCCATCTGATGGGTCTCGCTAACCATGTTGCGCGTCTCCGCCGCCATCCGGTGGTTCTCCAGCGCCAACCAGATCGTCGCCGCGGCAAGGATAATGGTAGCGATTTCGAGAGTGTACTCGAAAATCCACGAAGACCCGCGTTGCTTCATAACGAGAAGTCTACTGACCTGCGTCTACGTTGGCAAGACATCGAACGAACCACGTCACCGTACGGGCGACAACGCGTTCGGGCGCTTCGCTACTTCGCATTCGCTTCACGGGCGGCCTTCAACAACTCTGTAGCACTCAGTCGCACCTTGTAATTCGGGTCCCAGTGCGCAAAGGCAATGCGCCCGTTCTTGCCCACAATGTATACTGCCGGCACTGGCAACCAAAAATGCCCTTCGTATTGCGCGGTGAGCGGGACCTTGTAGTTCCTATACTTCTCAAGCGTCGCATCGTCCAAACCATAGGCCAGGCCGAAAGCTCCCGTGGCCTGCATGTCTGCATCCGAGAGGAGCGTATACTCCAAGTGGTCGTGATCCGCCGTGGCGCGAAGTGCCGCTACTGGGTCTGGACTGATCGCGACAATGCGATACCCAAGCGCGAGTAAATCCTTCTCGGCTTTCTGCACGTCCGCCAGGTGCGCATTGCAAAAGGGACACCATCCGCCACGATAAAAGATAACGACAGTGGGCTGCGCCAATGTTTCAGCCTTGAGGGCAAACTTCTTTCCGTCAACTGTCTGAAGTGTGACATCCGGCACCGCCGCGCCCTTGTCAAGCGGGTGTACCTTCTCGGGCGACTCAGCCAATTCCGCACGCCCCATTAATGGGACCAGTGCAATTGCGCCGACGCCGGCCGATGCTTCCCCAGCCGATTCCGCTCGCCCCATTAACGGCAACAGCGCAACTGCGACAATTATAGAAATTAATACACAACGGTTCATGATAAACATATCCTTTCGATGCTTCCATGCTTGGCCCGATTCCATAGAATGTCCTGCAATCTCCTGCTCCCAGGAAGTACGGACGCTATCGGGCGCCTCGGGCTTCGTGATCGGCTTCAAAGTGCTGCGAAGTCGCACATCACTTCGCGTCTGCACAATGAGCTTATTTCATTTGGGGACTCTTTCCGGTATGGTTATAAAGCGTCGCTCATTTTTCGCCCCTTGCATACCCGTTTCCGTTTCACGACGGCGGCGGAGTTTCCCAACCAATCCGTCCGCCGAAAACTTGCCGGGGCCAAAAACCAGCACGAGCACCGAGGTCAGTAGAAACAAGAATTCGTCCGCGGACAAAAAGGCATCGGGTTTGCTAAAGATGTTCTTCACGGTGTCCGTATCCGCCGTGAGATAGGCCACGATCATGACGCAAATCAACGGAATCGTCATGATGCGCGACCCCAATCCAAGAAGTAGCAGGAGGCCGCCAAAGCATTCCGTACTGCCAGCCAATGCGGCGTTCAGTTTGGGCATGGGGATGTGCAGCGTCGCGAAGTAGCCGGCGATCTTCTCCAAATGCATCAGTTTGCCCTTGCCTGTTTGGAAGAATTGCCAGCCGAAATACAGCCGCAAGGATCAACAGCAACGGCGATTGGAGCTTCGCGAGCAAGCCCAAATAAATGTCATACATACCAGCCAACTTTGCTTTCATGTGTTTGCCTCCTGAAGGATTACATGAATGTGGTTATGCGTTCCGCGCGCGCGTCTCATCGAGAAAGGCTCTGCTGTTCCGGTCTCGGCTTTGCACCACTCGCGTAGGAAAGTTGCCAGTTCACGTTCGGACCGGCGGATGCGTGTCACAATGAGTCGCTCGGGATCATCGCGAAATATCTCCTTCGGTGCTTCGTCCCATCCGAAACTCTCGTACAATCTTGAAGTGTAATTGGCGTGATCATGGGTCACTTCCTGCCTGGACATCAGGTGGCGCAAAACTCCGTGAACGCCGCCGCGGTTTCGGCAAATCGAGGGCGGGCCTCGATGTACGGTGACAATTCTTTCCGCAAGATCAGCCGCGCCCGGTGGAGCCGGCTCTTCACGGCTGGAACACCTTCGTGTGTAAGTTCCGCGATCGCGGCCAGGGAAAGTCCCTCCACGTCCGCCAGGATCACGGTTGTGCGGTGAGATTCGGACAGCGAGTCGATCGCTCGGCGCATGTGTTCGCCCAGTTCACTCTGCAGTAACGCCGCATCAGGGCGTTCATCATGATTGTCTTGCACGATGAAATCGGGGTTTTCAAAGCTATCGAGGGAAACGAACTGGCGCAAACCCCGCTGTTTGCGAAGTTGCATCAATGCGGCGTTTGCGGTGACTCGATACAGCCATGTCCCCAACTTGGCCTGGCCTCGATACGTGTCGACCTTGTTCCAGACGGCGATGAGGGCGTCCTGTACGACTTCTCGCGCGCCATCCTCGCTCCGCATAAAACGCATGGCCACGCTGTACATCATGGAGCCGTGTCGTTCCAACAAATCGGGCAAAGCCGTCTTGTCGCGCATCCTGAGCCGACCTGCCAGTGCGCCATCATTATCGACGGATGGTTTTGATTCGACACGCTCCATGAACATGGCTCCCTGTATCTTTGGAACTTTCTCGACGGATTTGATGGTGCTACCTGCCATTGCGGTGTTCCTTGTTACATCGGCGCGAGTTCAACCGCTGTTGTGCGCACCGCAAGAATCGCGACCCTGGTATTGTAGAGCGCCACCGAAGCCGGTTGCACTTCAGGCGGAATAACTCTCTGGCGAACCCCCAGCAATGAAATCTTTGCAGATTGGTCCCGGGGAGACTCTGTCGGTGCTGGCGACGCAGTCTCGGTCACGGAGAACCCGATCAATGCCGTCCGTGTGTTATAACACATAGCCTCGCGCGCCTGGGTTGTCCGGCTCACTGCACCAAAAGCCAGACCTGCAACTATGATCAAGATTGAGCGTTTCATTTTGTTCTCCTTTGTGGTTTTGGGTGATTCATATGCTCGGAGATTGGTCGGTGAGTCCGCGCGAACCTTACAGTCTTTGCTTCATATGTTTCACACGGCTGGCAACCAGCGCAGCGTGTTCGCGGGCAATCAGGAAGACGCCCGCCACCATAGTTAACAATTGTTAAAAGCAGGGTGCGGCGGTGACGATTTTCGGTTTGCTTCAGCCAGCGTACAGGCTTAGCCTAGGCGTGTGGTCGGCTTGTCAGGCAACATCCCCATGAACAGGCACTTCTACTGGTGGAGAATGGTGTGTCAATGTACTGGGCGCACTGCATCTCCGGCACTGCCATGAGAAGAAAATCTCTCGCGAGAAACGAATCTAACGTCGGACCGGGCGAAAGCCGGAGCGCCGAGGATTTGCTGCGTTCCATTGCGGAAGGCACGGCGGCCGTAACCGGGACGGGGTTCTTTCGCTCCCTGGTCGAGCACGTCGCGACGGGCCTGAATGTGCACTTCGTGTTTATCGCCGAATGCCTGCCCAACTTACGCGCTCGTTCCCTGGCGGTCTGGGCGGATGGAAAGTTCGGGGCCGATTTTGAATACGATTTGCCCGGCACTCCTTGCTTTGAGGTGACCGAAGGCCGCACGTGTCATTATCCGGACCACCTTCCGGAGCTATTCCCAAAAGGCAAAGCCATGATCGACTTGGGGATCCTGAGCTTTCTCGGTGTCCCGGTACGCGATTCCTTTCAACGTGTCGTTGGCCACCTGGTCATCATGGACGACAAGCCCATGCCGCGGGATCCGATCATTCTACCGGTCATAGAGGTTTTTGCGGCTCGGGCCGGTGTGGAACTCGAGCGTGCGCGGGCTTTCAATGAACTGCATCGGCTCCATGAGGAGAGCGAGGAGCGCTTCCGCGATCTGTTCGACGAGGCCCCCATTGCCTATGTGCACGAAGGCCTGGATTCTCGTTTTATTCGAGCAAACCGCGCCGCAATGAGGATTCTGGGAATCACTCCCGAGGAGGTTGCCGGCACATACGGTAAGTCGTTCGCGCCCGATACGCCCGATGCCCAACGGCGTATGCGCGAGGCATTCGAGTCAATCGGCCACGGGACGGACACCAGCGGGATCGTGCTGGAACTGCGCCGTAAGGACAACGGGAAGCCGATTTGGGTTCAATGGTGGTCGAGGCCCGATCCGGGTGGGAGCTACACTCGCACGATGCTCATCGATATCACGGAACAAGTGCTGATGGAGAAGGAGAAGGCGCGACTCGAGGCACAGAACAAATATTTGCAGGAGGAGATCCGGGCCGAACACAACTTTACCGAGATCGTTGGCAACAGCCCGAAACTGCGAGCCGTGCTTCAGCAGGTTGAGCAGGTCGCATCGACCGATTCCACCGCGCTGATCTATGGTGAGACTGGCACGGGCAAGGAACTCGTCGCCCGCGCCATCCACAATCGCAGCCCCCGCAAAGAACGACCGCTCGTCAAGGTGAACTGCGGGGCGATTTCCGCAGGTCTGGTCGAGAGCGAACTCTTCGGTCACGTCAAGGGCGCGTTTACGGGCGCGCTTACCAGCCGCGACGGACGCTTTAAGGTCGCCGACGGCGGCACAATCTTCCTCGACGAAGTCGGCGAACTGCCCCTGGAAACACAGGTGAAACTGCTGCGGGTGCTGCAAGAGCAGGAGTTTGAGCCGATCGGCAGCGATAAGTCCGTTCGCGTGGATGTGCGCATCATTGCCGCGACCAGCCGCAATCTTGACGAGATGGTTCGCGCAGGAAAATTCCGCGCAGACCTCCTCTACCGCCTGAACGTGTTTCCCATTCATGTCCCGCCGCTGCGTGAGCGACAAGGCGATGTGCCCCTGCTGGTGACATTTTTCCTGCAGCGTTTGGCCAAAAAGCTCGGCAAAAGAGTGACGCAAGTCTCTGAGGAGACAATGCAGCACCTGGTAGCCTATCCGTGGCCCGGCAATATCCGGGAACTGCAGAATGTCATCGAACGCGCTTTGATTCTCAGTAAGGGGGCTGTCCTCGCGCTTGATCGCGACTTTCAGCCTGCGGTGACAACGTCGTCTTCGCCCGTATCCGCAACATCAAGCCCGGCGACTTCCGCACCCCCAACTGCTTCCCTCAAAGACGCCGAACAGCGGCACATCGAGTCCGTACTCGCTCAGGCCGGCTGGGTGATCGAAGGCGAGCGCGGCGCGGCGAAGATGTTGAAACTACACCCGAACACGTTGCGCAGCCGCATGAAAAAGCTCGGAATTCAACGGCCACACGATCCGGCAGCGTAATGGATCGTCAATTCTTGCCTGCGGACTTGAGTTGCTCGTTGAGAAATGGCGAACAACCCCTTATCGACACGCTCCGTCGGCGCAAATCCAGCAACAGCGCCACTCCCTTTTTATCCGCAAATGTTGCCTCAGTAACATCAAGGGTAAGCAGACGCCCCTGATTCAGAAGTTCCTCAATCGTCTTCTGCAACTCCTCCACCCACGGGCCAACGATCTGGCCCTCAAGGCGAAGCGTCACGGCTGGTTCGTCGGATTCAGCACTGGAAATCCGTAGCATATCCCTTACCCCCTTGATGATCTCTTGTCATGGTCCTTGCCCCAAGTTGGCGCAAGCGCTTTGCGCAATTGTGTGCGAGCGCGATGGAGCATCACCCATAGATTACTTTCCGAGATGTTGAGCGTGGCGCAAATCTCGCTCCCGGAACATTCCTCGATCTCATACAGTTGAAACGCCTGTGCGATGCGCGGCGGCAGGTTACCCAGCGCCAATTCGAGCGCCGCACGAAACTCCTGCAATTCCATCCGCCGGTCCGGAGTGAGACACTGCGCGGCCGATTCATGCAGCCAGACCAGCGATTCATCCATGTCGTCCACATCAGAGCCCCTATCCCGTCTGAGGTCTGCGAGTCGTGGATGACGGCACTTGGCTCGCAGACGGTCGCAAATCTTGTGTCGCAGGATACTAACGAGCCAGGTTCGTTCGCTGCACTGGCCAGCAAAGCGATCGCGTGACTTGAACGCCGCCAAAAAGGTCTCCTGCACCAGATCTTCGGCCTCGCTGGCATCGCGAAGCTGGCCGACGGCAAAATTGAAGAGAAAATCTCCGTACAAGTCCAGCCAATGGGCAGGGTTTGTACGGGGGGATTTCTCCTTCACTCCCGGTCTCGCTGTTGCCGTGTTGCTGATCACGAGAAATACCCCTTTGCAATGGCCGTGCCACCATTGCGACGCAAAGTGCGGCACGGCCTTGCAGGGCCGAAATTTATTGGCTTATCAGCCCACGGATTTCTTCGCGTGGCTTTTCGTTGGTGGTCTTTGCCCAACAAGACTTCGTGGCTGCCCACGAAAGGTCGTGGGCTGGGTGAGTGGGTTACGATTCCTTCCCGCTGAGTGAGCGGCTGATTCGGTCGCGAGCTTCGGGAGAAAGGCCCACGGAATCTGGAGTCTCTGCGTCGGCGGAATGGCTGTGCAGACTGATACGGAGCCGTTTCAACTGGCTTTTGTATCGCGAGCACCACGCGCACATCGCGAGGTGGACGCGCAGCGTTACGCGCTCCCGCCATGCGAGCGGGCGCTCTGGCGCTTCGGAGAGTATGCGTGTGACTTCGGCACACGGCAGAATGATGCGATGCAGCCAGTTAACAGCTTTCTTGTTCAATGTATTCACTGTAGTCTCACTTAACGCCCATTAGTCGCGGCACAGACTCAAGACCTTACAACTCTTTGAAAACGTTGGCCGCTATTCCTTATGCAAGCAGTCGGCCCTGTACTTTCTTAGGACCCAATCGCCATCTGGCTGCATCCGAACCGTGGATGCAACAACAAACGAGGGAAGTGTGCGCCGCAAATTCGCAGCCGTAACAGTAGCCGCGTTGATGGCGACAACAGGGGACAGCATCCGCCTCGCTGCGGCGCTCCGTCTCGTAAACCAGGATACACAAACGAACGCAGGGGAAATGGAAATCGCTACGTTCGGGGGAGGATGTTTCTGGAACTTGGAGGCGGCGTTTCGACAGGTCAAAGGCGTCGCCGATACCGTGGTGGGCTACGCGGTCGGCGCAGGCAAAAGGCCCACGGGCGAAGCCATATGTCGGCCTCGCACCGATTCTGTTGAAGCGTGCCGCGTTACCTTCGATCCCACGCGGATTACCTACGAGCAATTGGTCAAATACTTCTTTGCGATTCACAATCCGACACTCACAGGCGGTGCGGGCCCCTTCGTCGGTTCGCCCGGTCGGCTGATAATCTTCTTCCACAACGCCGAGCAGGAGAGGATTGCCACAGCCGTGATGGAAAGCCAGGCGCAACCGGAAAACAACCAGCGGTCCCCGCTTGTGCAGGTCCTTTCTGAAAGCGACTTCTGTCGCGCCGATGAGGCTGACCAGCGCTATTTGGAAAAACAAGGCTTGGCAAACTGTTCTGCGAAACGGTGAGCGCACCGAAACCTGCGTAAGGATTCAATGGGAACATTCAGCTCGCAAACACTATCAGCGGTAATAAATTGACAATCAACCAACTTCAACGTCCCGCGAGGGTCGCGGGAACACGTCATACGGGAAATGTCGGTCAAAGTCGGAACCCAAAACGAAAAGCGAACATCACAAAACGTGAGGAACTATTTTATGAGCAATACCACATCAAAAAAACTTGAAGGAAAAATCGCCGTCGTCACCGGCGGCAATTCGGGAATGGGCCTGGCCACGGCCAAGCGATTCGTGGCGGAAGGCGCGTACGTCTTCATCACCGGTCGCCGCCAAAGGGAACTGGACGCGGCGGTGAAAGAGATCGGCAGCAACGTCACGGGCGTTCAGGGCGACATCGCCAACCTCGCCGACATCGACCGTCTTTACGAAACCATCAAAGCAGGCAAGGGCCGGATCGACGTCCTCTTCGCCAACGCCGGCATCGGCGAGTGGGTCCCCATGGGTTCGATCACGGAAGCGCATTTTGACAAAACCTTTGACGTCAATGTCAAAGGCACGCTCTTCACCGTCCAGAAAGCCCTGCCCCTGTTCAAGAATGGTGGATCGATCATCATGACCGGCTCCGTCGCAAGCGTGAAGGGATTCCAGAATTTTACCGTCTACAATGCGACCAAAGCCGCCATCCGGTCGTTCGCCCGGTCATGGACGACAGACCTAAAAGGCCGAAACATCCGGGTCAACGTGCTGAGTCCGGGCCCGATCGACACGCCGATTATGGACCCCCTCCCGAAAGACGCCATCGCGCAGATTGTGTCCGTCGTCCCGATGGGCCGCATGGGCACAGCGGACGAAATCGCCAAGGTCGCCGTCTTCCTGGCATCGGACGATTCCAGCTTTGTCTCCGGCATCGAGCTGTTCGTCGACGGTGGCATCGCGCAAGTTTGAAGATCAGTAGAAAGGGCCTGGCCGGACTCTGAGGTCGGGGTCCCGCTTGTTTGTTTCTGCACCGTAAAACGGCCTTCAAGCCCGTTTACTTCTCACCGTCGGGGCGTAACCGAGTCAAGGCCGGCAATCGTGGGGGTACGCCCCCCGAAATCATGAGCGCAGGGAAATTTAAGTAAGGATTCGACCGCGACCGCGACAAACCATCGGAACAGCTAATTGGCAAATAACCTGTGATTTGACATGAGCATCTGGAATTGGCACCTGTGTAATCTCTTTGGTGGAAACAAGCGTCACGACTTGGAACAAAACAAGTTCAAGTGTCCGGTCTGTGGCGAGATCGTTCCGGTCGGTGAACTGCGAGCACATGCCGCGACCGACAACCAGCGTTTTCAGGACGGTTTGGTCATCGCCCGGATCAAGCAGGATCACCCCGAGTGGGTGGAGGCCGACGGTGCGTGTCCGAAATGCATCCAGTACTACCACCAAAGAGTTGCCGTTGAGAAGATCAAGCCCCACCCCCATCGGGACGCAGAACTCGGCACACCACCTGGGGCCCGAAGTTGACTACATCAACGGCAATGTCCGCAGGAAGCGACGGCACCAATAAGATCGTCGAAAAGACATCATGAAGAACGCGATTCTTTCTCTCCTACTGCTTGGGATGCTAATTGGCGGAGCACGCAACATGGCTTTTGGAGACAACTCTACGGATGAAGCGTTCGCTGTGGTGGAATTGTTCACATCCGAAGGGTGCTCGAGTTGTCCGCCCGCAGACAAGCTGCTCGCCGAGATTGCTAAAGACGCGAAGGAGAATGGTCGACGCGTCTTCCCGTTGGAGTATCACGTGGATTATTGGAATTACCTTGGATGGGCTGATCCGTTCAGTTCAGCCGCCTACTCCGATCGCCAGCAGGAGTACTGCCACGTCCTTGGTGTGGACCAGATTTACACGCCGCAAATGATTGTGAATGGAAAGGAGGCGTTCGTCGGCTCGGATCGCACTCGTGCGCGTAAAACCGTGAATTCGGCTCTCTCCCTCCCAGCGAAGGTATCGGTGACGATCCGGGCCATTCCGGATGCCGACGGGTCCAAAATCGAGTATCGGGTTTCCAACACTCCAAAGAATGCCTTGGTGTGCGTCGCGGTGGTTGAATCGGATTTGGCCAGTCAGGTGCGCCGTGGCGAAAACGCCGGCCGCACGTTGCCACACACGAATGTTGTTCGGGAATTCGCGGCTGTAGCACTTGATGGCAGCGGCCTGGGTGGCGTTAGCATCAAGACGAAGCTCTCGGCGCAAGATAAGAACAAGCAGGTCATCGTGTTCATTCAAGATCGACGCACGCTGGCGATTCTAGGAGCGGCGAGTGTTGAACCATCCTAGTGCTCCAGCTTGAGCGCCGGTTCGGTTGCTCTGTCCCGATTGTCGCACTGTAAGGTTTTCCCCGTTTCAGCGACTAAGTTTGTGACTGACAGCGGGAAGAATGCGAAGGAACCGCAGACCCAAAGGGAAAAATCATGCACGACAATTTCGAAATGGAAAATCTGCTGCCCCGGGAAGTTCACGCCGGTAAACAATACCCGATTTGCCATCGCAAAATACTGGGCGGCTGCCTGCTGGCTGTCTTCGCCGCGGTATTCACCCTCTTCACTGTTGGCGCGGTTTCCGGCGAAATCCAACCCTACGGCGAGACTGCCTTCAAGGCGGCTACGTCCGGGGGAAAAACCGTGGTGCTCGACTTCCATGCCGACTGGTGCCCCGTCTGTAGAAAGCAGGGACCACTGCTTGAGAGCCTGGCTCAAGAGGACAAGCTCAAGAACGTCGTGGTGTTGAAAGTGGATTACGACGAAGAAAGGGCGCTCAAGAAGCAGCTCAAAATCCTCAGCCAGTCCACGCTGGTGGTTTTCAAAGGGGAGAAAGAGGTTGCCCGCGCCACCGGCGTCACGGACAAGGACCAGATTCGTGAACTGATTGAGAAAGGGCTTTGAGCATGTCGTCCTTGGTGCTCGCCGTCCTGGCGGGATTGCTGACTTCCCTCTCGCCATGCGTGATTCCAGTATTGCCTCTGGTGGTAGGGAGCGCCGCCTCGCGTCATCGCCTTGGACCAGTGGCGCTGTGCGCCGGGCTGGTTGTGTCCTTCAGCGTTCTCGGTGTGGCTGTGGCGCTGGCCGTCAGGGCATTTGGATTCGATCCTGGCACTATCCGGATTGGGGGCGCGGTGCTCTTACTATTGTTGGGTGCAGTCTTGCTCGTACCGAGAGCACAGGAGTTTCTTTCCAGCTTGCTCGCGCCCTTCGCATCACTCACGAGCCGCATAGCGCCCCAAGGAGACCGGGCTGGTCTTACGGGCAATTTTCTTACCGGAATGCTACTCGGCGCAATCTGGAGCCCATGCGCCGGACCGACACTGGGCGCGGCGATCGGTCTGGCCACGCAGGCGAAGACATCCCTGCAAGGCTTTGTACTCATGTTTGGGTTCGGGAGCGGCGCCAGCCTGCCGTTGCTCGCGGTGGCTTATGGTTCGCGCACGCTCTTTCAGAAGAACAAGGGCTGGCTGATCGGGGTATCGGAGAGAATCAAGCCTGTCTTTGGCGCGATTCTCTTGGTGATGTCGGTGGGCGTATTGAGTGGCTACGACAAGAAGCTCGAATCGGCGGTTCTTCGCCATCTCCCCGATTCATGGGTGGACCTCACGACCCGGTATTGATTGGTCGCACACGTATCTTCAGAACCCTTAAAGTTCGTTTTGATTTTGCCCCACCCGCCAAAACGTTTATCAATTTAGTGTGGCAATTTGTTGGCGAGCACGTCGAGCTTTTCGATTGACGGCGGTTTCGCAAGTAGTTCGGGTGCCTTGGCCATCAAGGCGGCGGCAACCTGACCGGATAAATGCGCCTGACGACCCGCCTCGTCCGGAAATGCATCAAAAATACCGAAGGTTGACGCTCCAAACCGCACCGCGAACCATGCTGTGGTGGCGGGTTCCTGCTCGACGATGGCCAATCCGCCACGAAGGAATTTCTCGACATCCGTTTCCTTGCCCGGCTTTGCTTCCAATCGAACGAATAATGCGACATTTACCATTTGGTCCTCCTGCTCCTATGGAGCGTTTTTCTCTCGTTGCGTTACCACTGATTTCCACTTTAACTCATCAAATAGCGTTCAAAGTGTCGGATACATTTTCGCGACGTAGTTGCCATAGCCGTTGAACGGCTGCGTCTTTACCCGGTCACCGGTGTCGATCAGACGCTCCGTCGCCTGTGACCAACGTGGATGAGGAACCTTGGGATTGACGTTTGACTCAAATGGGTATTCATCTGGGGCCAGCGTCTCCCAGAACGTGGTCGGTTGTTTGTCCACGAACTCGATTTTCACGATTGATTTGATGCTCTTGTAGCCGTACTTCCACGGAACCACGAGCCGCAGTGGCGCGCCGTGCTGTTTGGGCAGCGGTTTGCCGTAAATCCCGCTCGCCATAAGTGTTAGCGGGTGCATTGCTTCATCCAGACGTAAGCCCTCCTGATAGGGCCAGGGATACTGGGGTGTACTTGCCATGCCGGGTGCTTGATCAGGCCGGTTGAATGTTTCGAAGTGAACGAACTTCGCTTCCGGTTTGGGTATGACCTTTTCGATGAGCTTGCTCAACGGAAATCCCGTCCATGGTACAATTATCGCCCACGCTTCGACGCAGCGCAGCCGATAGACGCGCTCCTCCAGATCGAACATATCGACAAGTTCCATTGAGTCGAGCGTCAGCGGCTTTTCAACCAAGCCGGTAATTTGTAGGGGCCATGGAGCCGGTACGAATCTGCCCACGAAGCGGAATGCATCCTTGTCGGGCGAAAACTCGTAGAAATTGTTGTAGGTGCTTGCAGCTTTCTCATTCGTGAGTCGCCAGTCGGGACTGAATTCTTGATTTCGCTTCGCCGGATAACCTTTTGCGGGTATCGTCGGGCCGGTGTCTGCGGAGTTGCTGTCCGATGGTTCGGATCTGCCGCAGCCAAGCAACGTCCCCGCCACCAGGGCTGCGCCCGCGAAACCGAGTTGCCGCAAGAACTGGCGTCGGTTCAGGAATGCCGCTTCGGGCGTGACTGATCGCTCGGGTAAATGCCACGCCGGTCGATGGATGATGTTCGCCATGGAAAGCTACCGCTTCTGACCCAACCAGAGGAACAACATTGGAATGATGCATCCCAACGACAACGATGCCCAGACGAGCCATTTTTTCGGCTGAAAACGCACCGCCAAGACGACGCCCAATGCCACCGTGACGATCAGTGCGATAGCCATGGCGACGACCAACCCCCGAAACAACGACGGCGAATAGGCGCTGGCGGACTCAGTCGGGTAAATTTGATCCACGTGCACGGACGTCAGCCGCGCTTTCCAATCGCCTAGGTCGCCCGTTCCCTTGTGCCGGTTCGGAGTGACAGTTTGATACCAGCCGGTCAGCACAAAGAACAACAGCAGCGGCGCGAAGAAACATCCAAGATACGCGTGCAGACGGCGCAAGGCTTTCATGTAGTGATCTTCATTCTCAGTGTCTTTGTTGTTTAGGCGTTTATTTCTTGTCGCTGCAATCCCAATTGCACATCACACCAATCTCAGTATTAGTCGGGCTGAGAAAGAAAACCTTACATACTTGTTCTGTGACAGACAGGTGCAAGGAATGCGCTGCTTCGACGACCCAACCGAAAAACTGTCTGGCAGCGTGCAATCGCCGCGCTACGTTCCCTGGCCGTCACGAGCGGTTGAAGGTGGCAAGCGATGCTTGACACTCGCCTCGCTCCGCTATCTCGACACCGTCGTGAAAATAGAGGGCGTTTGGCTATTTGCGGAGCGCCTGCTCTACGTCGCTTGGTTGGAGGAGCGAGCATTGGTAAAATGGCAAAGCGCGGTCTAGCCCTTCGACAATTACTCGGTATGATAACCGACATAGGAGAACTATCATGACCACACCCACGATCCATCGCGAAGCCAGTTGTGGAGGTGACTCGTCCGGAGCCAAGCCGGTGCATGGTTTCTTGTAGATTCGAGTTCTAACAAGCGAGTCAATCCGGCTTGATGCTCTGACATTCATCGCGCACAGGAATGCTTATCACCCGCACCTGTCACCCTTTGGAGAAATCTCTGACGATTTCTGATGATCGGTGACAAAAACCCTGCGAACGGCATCGACCGCTATGCCTTATGTTGCAACGCATGGATGACCACTGGTGAAGTCTGATTATAGCGGTGAAATTTTTTCCTTGCTTTAGAAATCCGATGCTCTATCCAACTGAGCTACAGGCGCCCACTTATATTTTGCTGGCATGAACAACCATTGCGCTTGCTGTATTTTATGTCCGCACTGGTTTATTGCAATGGCTGGGGTGTTTTTCACCATGAAAGTCACCCCAACGACCCACAAACATCGAAACTCGTCCATTGTTGGCGACTGTCTCGATCGTTCAAACCGCACCGACTTTTACCGTGCGATTTTCCAACGCGACGGCAAGCAAGCCAAGCGCAGCCTCTACTCCTCAGCTGCGGCGCGCGCCAGTCGTGCTCCGATGGCCCCGTGGAGGACGCCCGTCACCACCAGTGTTCCCGCCAAAATAAAAAGCATCTCCACATCCTGCCCTCCCGGGCTCCGCATGAAAATCAATGAAATGGGCATGACCAGAAAGACCCCGCCCACGTACTGAATCGCCACCGCCAGCGGCAATGCGCCCCGTTTCATTACCAAAGACAGATACGCTGTCAGATGTAGGAACAAGATGTATTGGCTGACAGAAATGGCGAGAAACATGAGCCCTTCCGGATGGCTCGCCATCCCATCAAGAAACTGGGAAAACTCTTTCGGTATCAGCGTGAGGCCAGCCAAACAATACAGCAGGTAGGGCGTGACCCCGGGAACGGAAGCGAAAACCTTCCGGTAAGCGATCTCTCTCACGGAAAATGGCAGCAGCACGAGCGATGAGAGCGTTTTCCACCGCACTTCGCTCTTGAAAACGCGCGACGCGTCAAGGGCCAGGCTGATGGCCGTGACTGCCAGTGATGATATCACCAGGAAGCCACCCAAAACTTCTTTCGGCGAACCTGCCTGACGCAACCAAAATCCCTTGGCGAAACAAGCGGCGGCCGCGCCGAATATCAGGAACTTCAAGGCCAACCCCCGAACGCCGCCGCCAACGAATCGAAATTCCCTCCACGCCACGGCTCCCAGGTCGTGGACCCCCTCCGGCACACGAGCACTTCGCCTCCTGCGAAGCATTACGATTCCACGCGCAGGAGCATCCTCATGCTGGTTCCGTGTGCAGGGCTCGAATGCAACCCAAGCCAGCAGGAAGAAACCGATGCCAATCACGACATTGCTGATCACCTGAAAGCCAACGGGACCCTCGGCGAAGCCGGTTCGCAAAATCGCCGATAGCCGTGACCACGCGGACACACCGGTCGTGAACTCAAGGGACCGAATGAACACCGCGCGCCAGCCGCTGGTTGCCACGAACACGCCGGCGGCTATCGCGTCCCTGAACGCGCTCAGAATCGCCGACGGCAAGACAAATAGAATCCACACCGTCACCCCCGTCATGAGGGCGGCGACTGCGGTTCGTCGAAATACGACCGAATTGAACAAGGCAATGTTGCAGAGCAGGAACACGTAGGCCAGCAACGTGCAATACCCGGCGGCGATCTGCCGGATGCTCACCCCGCCCAAGGTGACCGCGAGCAGTGTGAATGGCACTTGCGCCAGCAATAACATGCCCGCGCCCACCAGGCGGCTCGTGGATTTTCCCAGCAGAATTGACAAGGCGTTGAGGTCGGTCATTCGCAGCAACCCCAACATCATCTCCTCTTTCTCTTCCGTGATGGCCGACGCGAAGTAACTCAGCCCCGCCAGTGAAATGAACACAACATTGATCCACAGCACTCCCTGGAACAATTGCAATCCTGGCGCGCTGGAGAAGCCGTAGCGTGATGTTTGCTCGACCTCAAACAATGAGATCAATAGGATGGCCAACAATGCCGCGCGCGTCCCGAAAACCGACGGCGTGCGCGCATCGACGCGCAGGGAACGCTCGAACAATGCCAGCAGCGGAATCCTCATGACCCAAGGACCGGGGGCACCCCCGGCTCCGTCAAATCCAGGAACGCTTGATTCAGATGCCGCACGTCCTCCTGGAAGGACACTACCTGGCCGCCGGTCTCCAGCACCATCCGCAAGACTGCATTCGGATCCGTCTGTTTCCGCTGAAAACTGACGCGATACCGGGGCTCGCCCTCCGTCCTGGTCACGCTGGTCACCCCCGCCATTTGACGCAGTGACTGTTCCGTAAGTGTCTGTTCAACCGCCAGCACGAGTAGGTAATCCGCTTCCTGGCCACTGCGCTGTTCCAACCCGCTCATCGGACCGCTGTATTTCACCAGGCCCCGGTCGAGAACCGTCACGCTATCGCAAAGCAGTGCCAGTTCGCTAAGAATGTGCGAGCTGATAAAGATCGTCTTCCCCATGCGCCTCAACTCCCGCAGGATCTCCATCAATTCTATGCGCGCCCGCGGATCCAATCCGCTGGCGGGTTCGTCGAGGAGCAACAATTCCGGATCGTGGACCAACACCCGCGCCAGGCTCACTCGCTGTTGCATCCCGCGGGAAAGGCCCTTGATAAAATCGTTCCGCCGCCCGTCCATGTCCGTCAACGTCAGCACATCCTGGATGATTTTCACGCGTGCCGGGGCGAGTTGCCCGTACGCCGCCGCAAAGAAGTCGAGGTACTCCTGCACGGTCATCTGGCGGTACATGCTGAAATGGTCGGGCATGAACCCAATGCGCCGCCGCAATTGTTTGAAGTTGGCGACGATGTCCTTGCCAAACACCCGCACCTGACCGTGTTGCGGTCGCAGCAACGTCGCCAGAATCTTGAGCGTGGTCGTTTTGCCCGCGCCGTTCGGCCCCACGAACCCGTGAATGGAGCCGTTGTTGACCTCGAATGTCACGCCCTGGAGCGCCTGCTGGCGCTTGTAAGAATGGCGCAGATCAATAATCTCGATCACCGGGTCGCTCATAATTTCCCTTTCTCGCCCGACGGCCTCACACAATCACGATGGTAGAGGACATATCCCACCTCGCGTCCAAAATCCTTGGCGGCGACGTTGAAACTGCTCGGGCTGCGCGCGAAAATGAAGAGTTGCATTCGGTCATCGTCGGGCGTGTGACCGGTCACCTGGTAGCGAAAGCCATCCACTCCGCCGAGGCTCCACCCCATTAGCAGCTCGACAAATCCGGAGAAGGTGGTTTCGACATCCACGGTTCCATCCCCGTTCTCGGGGCGGCGCGCGGTGTACGCGTACGGATTCGGTGTTGTTGTCTGGAGAAGTCTGGTTGAAGACAGGAACTGACTCAAGGGTTTGCCCGATTCTGACACCAGCACTCCATCCGTCAGCCGCATCGGATAAATAGTGTCGCGATACAACGCCCAGATTTTCAGTGGCTGCGGTGGAAAATGCGGGCCGACAGCCAGGGCGAACTCCTGATTGCGCTCTGTCGGCCACGCCATCACCTGGACCCATGTGTCATCCCCCGTCATCCGCGCCTGGTGTAGAAAAGCCCGCTGGGAATACAACGGGATATCCACGACGAATTCGCCATCCTTGCCGCTGCGGATCACGCCGTTGACAGGTTCATAATCATTGGCCGTCGCGTAGAGATTGTGTGGCGCGGCGTGACGGATGGTGTAGAAATCTCCACGCGAGACGAAGACGTTTATCCATTGCGTCACCTCATAGGTCGTGTCACCCACGGCCCGCGCGTACGACAGCGAATGCACCGCGCTGGCCTCACCCTGGCCGCGGCGGCCAAGATAGTGAAACAACAGTCCAAACCACGCCACCGCCAGCAACATCACGGCCATCACCCATCGGTAATCCTGCACCCGTTTGCCGAAAAGATAATTCCCGGGGCCAACCACCAGGATGTAGATGATGGTCAGAAGATAAATCAGCCCCCAACTGTGGCGGGGCCGTGTCAACCCCGCCAGTGCGCGAAGGATGGTTTCCGGCAATTGGTAGACAACGGTCGAGCCTTGACCGGTCTTAAGCGCGAGCGGGGGAAATCCGCTGGCAGCAAGCATGGATTCGGTGGCCTCGCGCCGCGTCACCGCATGGCGCACAACCCACCCAGCTCCCATTCGCATCCGATCAACTGAGGAATTCAACAGGGACATGTCGTCGTTGAAATCGGGGTATTTGCCGTTGGCTCCCAACAGAAGGTGCACGGTGCCGCCGCGATGTACCCAATCCAGGAACGCCTCTCGCTTCACGGATTCCCAACGCGGAGCATGGTCAAGAACCACACTATCCAACCCATCCGCGGCGGCCACCGAGATCGGAAAGAGCTGGTCGGGAAATAATCGGAGCGCGCCACGCGCTGCAATGGCGTCGTCAGGATCGAACAAGAGCACACGGGCGGGCGGACCCTGCTTCGGCGTTTCGACGCTCATTTGTTCGTCGAGGTGCTTGCCCCACGCCAGCCGCCAGCCGCTCTCCATGCCAATGTACGGATAAAACTGGATCCACCGCTCCGTAAACGGCGCCACGTAACAGGGTTGCTCGTAGGCTGCCCCGACGGCATCGGCCAGTCCCTGGTTCTTCAGTAACGTCACCACTCCATCAAAGGGTTCAGTCGAGTCGTTCGCGACCAGGACCGACAACAGGTTGAACCGCTCCGGGACGACCATGCCATCGAACCCCCAGCGGACCTCGCGCACCCCCAGCGCCAAAGCCACCTGCGCGACCAGTGTCAGCCCCAACAGTTGGAAAATAATTGCGCGCCTCATCCTTGCTCGCCCCGCAGATACCGATCGGCCCGAGTTAAACACAGCCGCCGGACATAATACAGGATGGTCCCGTAAAAACAAAAGTTAACCCCGACCAAAACCCACTTGTCCATCTCCCCAAATGAAAGCCAGTCGTTCCATTCGATCGAGAGGATGATCCCGGCCGGGCTCAACAGACATCCGACGACGGGGCCGGCCAGGTAGCCAAGACCGAAAACCTCGTTCGCCTCCAGAACGATCAGCAGAATCAGCGGCAAGGCGCACCATCCGACAAATACCGCGACCGCCGTCATAGTCGCTCGAAATCGCGTCCGCGTCCGCAGGCCGATCCACACACTGACCCAAATGATTAGCGGCAGGTACACCAGCAGCGACAACACCGACGCAACCGCAAACAGCCAGCGACCACTCGCGGTATCAAAACGCCACCACACCTCCATGGCAAATATCGTCAGGAACACCACGGCCAGGGCCTGCGTCAGACGCCGTAATGCCTTTGTCTTTTGGCGAACGATGTCTCGCCCGGTCATCGGCGTGGTCAGCAACACCTCCAGCGTCTGTGAGCTACGCTCCGTGCTGATCGCGTTGGCGCCCTGAACGGACAAAACCAACGTGGTCAGCGTCCATAGACCGAAAACAAGCAGGGCGGCACTTCCGTTTCCCCCGCCGCGCGAGCTGTCAGAGATCACCAGAAATCCAAGAAACGACGTTGGGACCAGCACCAGCACAAATACTCGAAATATGTAATGCGGTTTGCCGAGGGATTTCTTTGTCGTTTCCCGCCAGGCCACGGGTTCCATATCCGGCAACGTCACCTTGTCTTTGATCAGCACGATGTTTCCAAAGTGTTTGTTGAGTCCGGTCATGAATCGGTCCAGTCGTTTGAACCATTCCAGCAACCGGTTACGCGGCCGGACGAATGCCCGCCGGGTCAGGAACGCCCGGGCCAGAAGCAGGAACAGAATGGTGGACAGCCAGACGGGAAAGGCAAACGTCGGATTCCGATTGGTGAAAAAAATCCATGGCGGAGAAAAGGAGAATGTCGCTTCATCAGGCCCCGCTAACCGATAGCCATAGTACCCATACCCCATACCCATGTACCACAGGGACAACCAGCCCATCGGCCGAAAAAGGTAAAAGACCGCGCCGGACACATACGTTATCAAAACCGCGGCGACGGTTGTGCGGCAGAACGCCGACCACATGAGCGCGAACGCCCCGACTTGCAGACACGTCAGGAACAACAGGTAGATACCCGACAATAAATGGGCGGTGGACACGCCGCCCAATGCGTACGCCACGCCCATCAACGGCAACGACAGCAGCAGGAATGTGAACATTGGCACCAGGCGCCCCAGGTACTTCTGCAAGAGGATGGCCCACGGCCCCATCTCCGTCAGAAACAACAACGCCAGCGATTCACGTTCCTTCTCCGCGGTGATGACACCCGACATCATCGCCGGCAGGAAAAGATAGATGCCCAAAAATTGCAGGATCATCAAATACTCAAACATCATCCGCCCGCGCCCGAGCATGGCGGCCCAGCTTCCGGGCCCGGAATAGGAAGCATTCGTCGCCGCGTAGAACAGCCCAAATCCGACAAACAAAAGAGTGGCGTATGTCGCTCGCACCGCGTAGGTGCGCTTGCGTGCGGCCTGCTCGACCAACTCCTTGCCCAGCAGCGGCAGCCCGAATGTTTGTCCAAACTTCACGCCACTTTACCCCGGGTCAACTTCATGAACGCTGTTTCCATGTCCATCGCCTCGGGTTGGAACATCTGGATCCGCGCGCCCAGCGCATGAATTCGTTCCAATAGCTCCTCCACCGCCAATTCGTCCTCGCGAATGCGAATCGCAATGCGGTCGGTATCCAGTTCCACAGCCGCCACCCCGGGGATGGCCTGGATGCCCGCGACAAGGCTGTCCGATCGGTTGGCCAATTGCACGTGCACCAGCCGCTGCAATCCCAGCGCGCGGTAAATCTCCTTCACGTCCCCCTCGGCGACGAGTTGACCCGCCTCGATGATCCCAATGCGTGTGCAAAACTGCGATAGCTCGTGCAGAATGTGGCTCGAGATCAGGATCGTCTTGCCCATGGCTTTGAGTTCCTTCAACAGTTCCCGCAGCTCGATCCGCGCCCGCGGGTCCAGTCCGCTGGCCGGCTCATCGAGCAGCAGCAACGCCGGATCGTGCAAAAGCACGCGCGCAATCCCCAGCCGTTGCTTCATCCCGCGCGACAACGCGTCCACCGGCGCATCCGCCTTCTCCGTGAGATCCGTCAGCGTCAACACATCCGCGACGACAGCCTTGCGTTTGGCGCGCTCGATCCGATACGCCGCCGCAAAAAAATGCAGGTACTCTGTCACCGTCAGGTCCTCGTACACCCCAAATGAATCCGGCATGTAACCGACCACTTGCCGCACACGGTATGGCTCGCGGACAACGTCAAACCCGTGCACCAGGACGGTGCCCGACGTCGGTTTCACCAACGTCGCCAGCACCTTGATCGTCGAGGTCTTGCCCGCGCCGTTCGGGCCGATGAAACCGAACACCTCCCCGCGAGGGATGCGCAGGGACAAATCGCGGACCGCTGGCTGCTTGCCGTAAAACACGAATAAATTGCTGATGTCGACGACCAGATCATCCTTCGACATGGTAAACCCTCCGATACACGAGAATATCGTCGCCAGCCTGGGTCACGACCACAACCATCCACTGGCCCGGATCGGATTCGTCCAGCACCGCCAGGTCCTCGAAGTTCCCGCCGCCCGATGGCGAGATTTGCGCCACGAGCGAGAACAACCCGTTCGAGCCGCCCGTGCACGACGCGGAAATCAATGACGGGGGCAGCAACTGGACACGCCGTTCCACATACACCACGTTCGTTCCGTGAAGGAGGAACACGTCGCCCGGAGGCTGGCGGGTTCCGAAGAGCGTGGCGCTCAATCGGTGTTCGGTGTCTGAGGATTGCAAGATGGCGAGATCGATTGCATCCCAATTGGCCATGATGGAAGTCGGTGACGGATCCAATGAAAGAATCCGGTTCAATTGCGGTTGCCACTGGTGAATCGCTTGATTCACCTGAAAACGTCCGGGGATTGCGCCCTCGCACAAGGGTGGCGTGCTTTCCGGTTCCATCTGTCCCGGCCAGCCAAAGTGCGAGTATCCAACCTCTCTCAAATGGCCGCGTGCGAGAATAGTATGTTCCAAGGGCGCCCACAACCCGTCTTGCACGTCCATCGTTACGGACTCGTTGTGCCCGGCAAAGAGCAACTCATACCGGTCTTGCCGCAGCACGACGCCACCTTCGCCAATGTCCACAAAGACGAGGGCCCGACGGTGATCGCCGTGACCGAGGTAGCGATTGGCCATCCGCACCGTCGCGACGGTAAACGCCACTGTTATCGCGGGAAAAAGGATCCACGTATATCGGCGCCGCCGTAGCCACCCCAGGACGGCGTAGTCCACAGGCCCGATCATCAATACGAATAGCGTGAGCGTCCCCGCCAACGCACGCAGCGGGATGAATCGTGTCTCGTGGGGAAGTAGTCCCTCTCGCAAATCGCCACCGGCAAACCGCCCGGCTTCCGTTTGATGATCGTCAAACGAGTACTGTGCATAGCCCCGGCGATTCATTTCCAGCGCTTCTTTGTAGGTGAGATTCGTATGAACTTCTTCCGCCGGTTGGACCCGCATTTTCCACAGAAAATCCACCGCGTCCGACCAGGCCGGCGAGTTCAAATTGGTCTCGGCATTCAGGCGATTATCGATCAGCACGCAGCGGCCCAGACCGGCGTGAATTCTTCGGATTCCGTCAACCGCCGGCCCTTCCCCAAGTGCGCTCAAAAACTCTCGCGGCTGCGGTTTCGGACCGTTTTCGGTGAAGAGACACAAACTTCCCCGGCTCTTACCCAATGCAGCAGCGCCTGCCATTGTCGCTCACGCAAATCGGCAAACCCGCTCGCCGTAAGCACGATCAGGTCGTACGCGCAATAGGACAGCGGCTGCGCGGCCATCTCGTCCGGGGCCAGTCGGGCCACGGATACATTCACGGCTTGGGGATTGGACTCCGCGCCCAAGGTTTGAAAACGGGACGGACGAAGGCGCTGTTGAATCCGGAGCATTTGCGCGTCGGACGAGCCGGCTGAATCGCAAATGCCCATCACCATCGAGCGTTCACCGGGGCCGGAGACAAACAGGGTCGCCGTGCCAAGATCGAATCGGGACTTCGATGATGCAAATCGCATGACCACGTCCACTTGCGAGTCATACGTTGTCGGAAGCGGCGGCAGCAGCAACCCGAACCGCTGTTCGCCGCCGGTCAGCGCGATTTCCACGCTGTGGTAGCGGTTCAATAATTGGTTGTCATTCCAGAATTCCAATTCCAGCCGGCCCTCCAACAGGCCGGCACCCGACCAGCGAAACGTGACTTCCACAGGCAGTGGCGCATGGCTCCGTCCGCGGGCTGCTGTGGGAACGAGTTGTGCCTGCAAGCGCTCGGCCGCGAGGCCGTTCCCCGGCCACCACAGCAAGGCCAGCGCGATGGCAATGGCGGTGCGTCTCATGATTGCCTCAAACCTGGACACCGTGTTTTCTCTGGAAATACCACCACTCGACCAGCAACACCATCAAGGCGGTGAACGTCAACTGGCTCCATAACGCGCGGTCCGTCTTCACTTTCGTCGTTTCCGCCTTCACGCTCAACTGCTCGTTGAACTGGATTTTGTCGACGCGCGCCAGCGATGTCTCACTCGGCGATAACACGCCACCTGTGCCATGAGCCTCGGCCAGTCCCGCCTGCTCCATCGCGGCTTGCGCTACGTTTGCCACAAACACGGGGAAACCGACACGATACGGCAACGTCGAATGATCCGTATGAAACAATAAACCCACCGTCAGCCCGTCATCCGTGCGCCGTTCCACCATCAGCGGACCATGTTGCCCGTGCACCAGCACCTCATATCCAAGTTTTTCAGCATCGGCTTCGCCGGTCTCGCCGCGCCAGTGCGGATCTTCCAAAATCACCAAATCGTTCATCTGTACATGCTGGAGCAACACCGACTCCCGTTGCCAATCCACTACCTGGGTTCCGTTTGTTTCCACGCGTATGAGTTCCGCAAGTTCCGTCGGCACCCGCCCCACCCAGAGCCGTGTGCGGGCTCCCACCGCTTCGTCATTGGGCTGATCACTCACGGCCAGGTCAACGGCACTCGCGCTGTCATCCGTCACGATCACACTGCTCATTCCCGCCAACACCCGGCGGTAGCTTCCCAGTGTCTTCGCCACATAAACCCGCAACGGCCGCGCCGCGGGCAACTCCAGGCTGGCCACGTTGTCGGCAGCGAGCGAATCGAACCCGTCCGGGCGCACGTTTACCTGCAACTTCACCGCCTTGTCGCCCGGGAACGGAAACACCATCCGCTCCGCGTGTCCCTTCACCAGCGTCACCCGTTCGCTGCCGACCACCGCGCCCTCCTGCGTCACCTCGACCGTCATGGCGCCGTCCGCCTCCGCGCTGCCTTCGATCTGGACGAACACGTCCCAGCCGCCGTTCACGGCCCGCCGCGCGCTCAAGGCCGTCAGTCCAACGTTCGGCCCAGCGGGGGAAGTTGCTGGTAATTCAGCTTGAAAGGCAGATCAAAGTTCACCCGCGGAGGGAAATTCCCATCGGACACCAGCAACACTTCATCGAAGGCCGTGGTCCGCGCCAGCGCCTGCGCCAGGCGCAGGGCCTCTTCGCAATCACTGGACACGTTTTCCACCTGGATGCTCTCCAGGGCGTCGCGGAGTTCGCGTTTGTCGTTGGTAAACCCGGTGAGCTTCCGCGCCGTTTTGCCAAAGGAAATGAAGCACAGTTCCTGGTCGCCTGCCAATCCGTCGATCAGTTCTCGCACCCGGCGCTTCGCCTCTTGCAGTCGGGTAATGCCGCCTTCCTTGTCGAGCGCGCCCATGCTGGCGGAACAGTCGATCAGCACCGGCAGACGCCGCACCAAACCCTCGCGGCCGCGCCAGTAAGGTTGCATCGCGGCCAACACCAGCAAGGCGAGAATCAGGAGTTGCAACCACAGCAGCAAATTGCGTTTGAACTTTTGAAACGGTGAATTGACGCGATTGTCCTGGAGCACCTGCCGCCATAATGTCAGGGACGGGACCTCGAGGCGCGGCCGTTTCAACTTCAGGAAATAGAATAACACCAGCGGCGCGGCCAGGGCCGCCAGCCAGCCGTAGCTCAGTGCGTTGAAACCGCCCCAGTTCATTCAATCCACCCCCGCCGCCGCAAGAAATCGAACAACACCCATTCCAGTGGCGCCAGGGAATCCAGCGAGACAAACCGTCCCGCCCGCTGCTGGCACAGGGTGGTCAACTCGCGCTCGTACGACGCCCGGTACTCCTGGTAAATCGCCACGAGGTCCGCGATGCTCGAAACGTCCAGTGTGTCCGTTGTCTCCGCGTCCACAAACCGCACGTCCCCGGTCACGAGTGGGTCAATCTCGCTCGGTCCGAGGATCTGCAGGCCCAGCAACTCCAGTCCCGTCGCCCGTAACCGGTTGAATCCGCGCTTCAAATCGCCGAACGTCAGGAAATCCGACGTGATCACACAGACGCCGCGCCCGCGATGGAACTTCAACACCGACTCGATCGCCGCTTCCAACGGCGTATCGCCGCCACCTTCGATCGCTTCGAGAAAGGATAACACGCGCGCCATGCTGGCCCGTCCCGTGCAGGGGGGCAAGCGGCCCGCCCCACTCGACGGGAACACGCTAACCCGCTCGTGGTTGAGCAATCCCATCACGCCGAAGGCCGCCGCCAATTGCTTCGCCCGTTCCAGCTTGCGCTCGAACAACATGGAGGCCGACGCGTCCACCAGCAGCACCACGTGTTGCTCCTCTTCACGGTGAAATTGCTTCAAATACGGGCGTTGCAGCCGCGCAAAAATGTTCCAATCGACAAATCGCGTGTCGTCGCCCTCGACGTAGTCACGGTAATCGCAAAACTCCGTGCTCGTCCCACCCTTGCCGGCGAGATGTTCCCCACGCGCGCGGGACGTAAATCGCCGACCTGAACGAATGCGCAGACGCTGCAGCCGATCGAGCACAGTGTTCGGGAACAACGACGTTAGCTGCGCTCGTTCCATTACACGGTTTCCTTGATCTGTTCGAGAATCTCGCGGATCAAATCGCCGACCCTCACATTCTCCGCCTGCCCGTCGTAATTCAATAACACGCGGTGCCCGAGCACCTCCGGCAAGAAGTGTTGGATGTCAGCGAACGCCACGTGCGCACGGCCATCCGCCAGGGCCCGCACTCGCGCGGCGCGAATCAATGCTTGCGTCGCCCGCGGACTGGCGCCCCACTTCACATAACGGCGAACGCGCTCCGTCCCAAATTCCGAATCGGGATGCGTCGCCAACACCACCCGCACGGCGTAATCGCAAATCGGATCGGCAACCACTACGCGATCGAGTACCCGGCGCAGCGAAAGAATCCGCTCGGCATTCACGATCTTCTGCAACTCGGTCCCCTGTTTGAGGATCGTCCGGCTGACGACGTTGTTGAGTTCATCCCGACTAAGGAACGGCACGTCCAACTTGAACATGAACCGGTCCAATTGCGCCTCCGGCAGTGGATACGTGCCCTCCTGTTCAATGGGGTTTTGCGTGGCCAGCACGAAGAACGGCGGTTGAAGTTGGTACGTGGTTCCGCCGGTGGTTACCGAACCTTCCTGCATCGTCTCCAGCAACGCCGATTGGGTCTTGGGCGTCGCGCGGTTGATCTCGTCGGCCAGCAGCAATTGCGTGAAGATCGGCCCCCGCCGAAACTCGAATCGATAGGCGCCATCCGGGCCGGTGGTCATGATGTTCGTGCCGATGATGTCGGCCGGCATCAGGTCCGGGGTGAATTGTATGCGGCGAAACTCCAGGTCCAGGACCCGACCGAGCGCTTTCACCAGTTCCGTTTTCCCCAGGCCGGGCACGCCTTCGAGCAGCACGTTCCCACCCGCCACCAACGCCGTGACCGTGCCCTCGACCACGCGCTGCTGGCCGACGATGATCTTGTGCACCTCTTGTCGGACGCGTTGGAAATCTTCCCGGAATTGGTTCGCTTCGTTCTGCAACATCTCTGTCTCACTCATTGCGGTTCTCCTTTGGATCGGCTGTCTTCCTGTCGCTTTCGTTTACGCGCCAGTAATTGTTCGGTCGTCGATAGCGCCTCGGTTGATGGTTCCTGTATCGGCGCAGGGGCTGTCGGTTGCGGACGGTTTCCAGTCTCCATCGTCGGTGTGAGTGGGCGCTCTCTTCGCGGCGCGGCGGTCTGCAGGACTCGCTCCTTCCGCTTCAACAACGCGCTCAGGGTTTCCGTGGACTCATCCTTGCGGGCCGCCCCAAACCAGCCGCGAATCACGCCCCAGTCCAATTGGACGCGCCGCACACCCACGTCCAACGGCACGAGGCACGCCAAAGCCAGCAAGAGCCAGTCCACGATCGACTTAGAACTCTCCCGCGGCACGCGTGCGGTGCCAAACAGTTCCTTGCCGGTCTCGCTGCCCGTCAACACCCTCCCGCCCGTGCGGCTCGCGATTTTTTTCAGCAGAATCGGGTCGGACCGGAACCTCAAGTATTCCGGCGAATACGCCACGACGAAACCGCCGACAACCTGTTCACTGCGTCCACCCCCTGTGCCTGCGGCAACCACCTGGTATTGTCCCTTTCCCCACAAGGGAAGCCGGGCCTGATAACGGCGTGGGCCAACCTGCTCCAGCCGCACCGTTTCCGACCGCTGGTGCGGTCCCATCACCTGGGCCTCCATTTCGAGAAGGGATTCATGTGGATCGTAATCTTCCACCTGAATCACGCCTTCACTACCGCTCGCGAACGTTTGGAGGTGAAGGTCGCTATGCTGCTCCACGCGTGAAATCTCCGTGATCA
The DNA here is from genome assembly GCA_963812605.1 of uncultured Verrucomicrobiae bacterium. Classification (GTDB taxonomy): domain Bacteria; phylum Verrucomicrobiota; class Verrucomicrobiia; order Palsa-1439; family Palsa-1439; genus Palsa-1439. The sequence continues at coordinate 192,917 of CAWEWF010000001.1, forward strand.
GTTGTTTCACGAACGCCTCGTACCGCGGCCACCGCACCCACTCGGCTCCCCAATTCGCGGACAAATCGGAAGTGAACGCCGCCGTTGTTCCCAATCCAAACCGCCATGTCGCCAGCACGGGATCGACATCCTCGGTATCCGGCCCTTTCAAGATCGTCGTGGCCCGTGCCTTCGGCGTCGTCAACACATACCCGCGCAATTCGGGCAACGCTTCGATGCCCTTGAGGATCGGAGAGGGGAACTGGACGGTCGGCACGAACGTTTTGTTCTGAATCATGCTCCGCTTCAGCGTCTTGGCTTCCTTGATGAAAATTGAGGGTAACTGCTGGGGGTCATCAGGGCGATAGTACCGTCCGCCCGTCGCTCCAGCCAACGTCTGCAGGATGGAAACATCCTGTCCCCCGTGAGGGTTGATTACGACCGTCGAAACGCTGATTTTTCCCGCAACGAACAAATCCACCAATGCCGGCGGCGGTGGCGAGGGGTCGCCGTCGCTAATGATGATCATGTGCTTCATGGCCGCGTCACTGTCCTGGAGCGCTTTCAAGCCCAATTGCATAATGCTCGCGAAACTCGGCATGTCCATCGGCTCGCACTGGTTGATCAAGGTGACCAACTTTTCGTATTCACCGGCGGGCGTGAGTGGAAACACCCACCGATCCGTGCCGTCGTATATCAGCAATCCCACCTCGTCCTGGGCCCCCAACACGCGGATCGCTTCCTTCGCAATCCGCTTCGCCCAGACATTGCCCTCCGCGAACTCACAGGTATGCAGCACAATCACCAGCGCGCCTTTCGGCAACACCTTCTTCTGCGAGATGTCCATCGTCACCGGTAGCGCCTCTTCCACCGCCGTACGATGATAGCCACCGGGGCCGAAGCCGTTCTTCCCGCCCACCATCAAGAACCCGATGCCCTGGTGGAAGACTGCGTCGCGGACCGCCTGCAACTGCTGGGCATCGAAACTGTCGGCAGGCGCGTTCACGAAGATCACGCTGTCGAACGGCAGCAAGGTCAACGCGTCGCGCGGAAACTCGTAGGCGCTGCGCACCTCGACCACCCTCCGGGCGGCTTTCAGCGCCTTCGTCAAATCTTCCCAATCCCGCGGGTCGCCGCCGGGATCTGTTACCACCAGTACCTTTCCCTCGCCTTTGAGATAGAGGTAATTGATGGCCGTATTATTTTCCGTCCAGCCATCCAGGCCGGCTGCCGGTTCAATCGTTGCCACGTACTCGTAGTACCCCGGCTCGCGCAAATACAAGGGCAACGTATATCGGTTCTTGCCGGCGTCGTAGGCAACCTCCTGCTCGGCGATCACGTTGCCGTTCTCCCGCAGGACCAGTTTCCCCGAGCCACGCGCCAGCGACGACAACAACACACCAACCTCGTACGTTTCCCCGATCTTCACCGTGCGCGGCAGTTCCAGCCGTTCCAACCACACCTCATTTGGATAGGCGTACTGAATCGGCAGCACGTCGACCCGGATTCCCCGGGTCTGCAGTTCTCCCATCACCCGCTCCACATCGCCTTCGTTCTCAACTCCGTCGCTTACCAACACGATCTGCCCCTGGTTTTCCTGGGGAATCACCGCCGCCGCCAACGACAGCGCCTTCGACAGGTCCGTCGCATCGTGGCCCACCCGCGAGTTAATGGTTTCGAACGGGAAACTCATCCGCGGCGGCAGTTCGACAGCGGCCTCGCGTCCGAACACAACCAATCCCGCTTCGTCCTTCTCCGGTTTTGCGCTGGCCGTCTTCAAAATGTAGCTCAGCGCCTGGTCGGAAACCTTCTCGCCCATCGAATCGGACACATCGAGCGCGTAGACCAGCGATAACGTGTGGTTTTTCCGCACCGCGCGGGGTTCTGCCAGCGCCACCACCAGCACACCCACCACGACCAGCCGCGTTATCAAAGATACAAGCGAACGGACGCGTCCCAGCCCGCTAAAACCCGCCACCGATAACCACCACACCCAGGGCGTGACCGCCATCAGTCCAAACGCCTTCGGATTCGAGAATACTACCACCCGCCGCCATTCCAATACCGCGCATCCGCCGCCGAACACGATGAGAAATGCCGTTGGCGTCAGGATGTTCCACCACGACACCGCGCGCCGCGGCCGGGGAAATGCGCTGAGGAGAATCCGTCGCGCGATTCCCTTCAACCCCACCTCGTCTGGGTGGCCAGCCAGATACTGCATCGCCCGAGCACCACGCCAAAAATCAAGTGCGCCGTCAAGGTCGCCGCAATAAAGGCCGCGCCCACCTTGATCCCAAACGCTTGTGGGTAGGGCGTGAACAGCATGGCCAACTCCAACCCCACGGCAAACGCCGTCGCCCACCACCAGCGTCCACGGAAATCGCTCCCGACCATGGCCGCGAACATCACGCCGAACGTGGCCCCATTGCTGAAATGATAAACCCAACCGACTACATGCGCCGCCAGCGTTGTGCTGGATATTCCCAGCAGCATGGCGCCGAACATCGGAAAGACCTTGAACAACGGCAACGCCGGCACGAAGCCCGACAATCCCCACGCTTTCGAATAAACAAAGGGCAACCGGAACGCGTCATACGCCACCGTCGCCGCCAGGCCCGCCACCGCGCCGATGAGCGCCCCCCGCCAGTGTTGTCTGATCGCCAATACCAACAGCAGCGCGGTCGCCGGGCCAAACACACACACCGCAAATGCCCGCATGGAACACCAGCCATATAATTCGACCAACAAACACCAAATCGAAGTCGCCGCCAGTGCGAATGCCACCGCCCGTTCGCGCAACGTCCAGTCGTTTGCCCGGTTCGCGTTCACAGTTTCAATTCCACCAGCCGTCGGTTTCCGGTGTCCGCCACCCGCAAGCGCATTTGTGAATCGATTGCGATACCCCAGGGCGTCGCAAATTGCCCTTCGCCCGCGCCTGGCCCGCCGTAACGCCCCACCAGCTTTCCGTCGAGGCTCACTTTGGTCACGCGCGCCGCGCCGTATTCGATCACATAAAACATGTCATCGCTGCCCAACCGCAAATCGTAGGGGAAATGCAGTCCCAGATTGTCAAATGACTGCACAAACTTCCCGTCGTCGGTGAACACTTGTATGCGATTGTTGAACGCATCCGCCACATACACCTTGCCTGCGTGCCACACAATTCCCGAGGGCCGTTGAAATTGGCCCAACCGGGTGCCGAAGCCGCCAAACGACCCGAGGAATTCGCCTTCGCTTGTGAATTTCTGCACCCGGTCGTTCGACCCGTACTCCGCCACGTACAGGTTCTCGTGATCATCCTTCGTGATCGCCACCGGATAAATGAACTCACCGTGGCCTGTCCCTTCGCGCCCGAACATCTTGACCACACGGCCCTGGGCATCGAACATCACCACACGGTGGTAATGCGTATCGCAGACCACAACCCTTCCGTCGTTGAGCACCACCACGCCTTCCGGTTTGCCGACTGCCGTCTCCGGCATCGTCCACTGCCGCCTCAGCGCGCCGTCCGCGCCGTACACCAGCACGCGACCTGCCGTGTCGAGCGCGAATACCTCGTCATCGCGTCCGATGGCCACGCTTCGTGGCGCGGGCAGCTTGGCGCCGTCCGATGGCACCACCCAGGCATGGAATTCACGGACAGGAATCACTGCCGTTTTGTCGCCGCAACCCCAACCCATCGTCATTGCCAGTGCCACCAACACCTTCAACATTACCCGCACACCTGCGGGTAAATGGTTCGTAGCCGGCCGATGCAAAAATTTTCGCCGCAACCCCGACGGCTCGTGACGCAACTCCACCTCCGCCACCGCGCCACGAAAACGGGAACTTTCCACCACGCACTCGCCGTTTTCGACCGCCGTTACCGTCACCTGTTCGGGGCGATAACAGCGTGCCACACTCTCCTCCCGTCCCAGCCACAGTCGCGCCTCTTCCGGTTGGAGCCAGTTCGTTTCCCCCAGGCATTCGGCCAACTCCGCGGTGACCGGGCGCCAGTACAATTCATCGAGGTCGCCCGTGTACAACAGCCGGCCTTCCTTCAGGCAGATGACCCGACGCGCCTCGCCAAGCGCGCTCCCCGGCGAATGCGTTGCGAACACCAGCGATGCGCCGGTTGCCGCCAGGCGCCGACGAATCACTTCCCAGTATTTTCCGACCCGCGCGGAGTCCACGTTCGCCAGCGGTTCATCCATCACCAAAACGGGGGCGTCAGCCGCCAGTGCTCGCGCTACGGCCAGCCGCGCGCGTTCGCCCAGCGAAAGTGTCTCGGGAAGGCAATCGGCCCGCGCTGCCAGATCGAAGTCCTCGAGCAACTCTGCTTTTCCGACAGCCTCCAAATGCTGCCGCGCAGTCAAATGCGGCCACAGCCCGCCATCCTGTGGCGCCCAGAATAATGGCAACGCGTGCTCGCCGCGCGTGAAGCACTCGGAGAGTTGCCCGCTATCCACCGGCTCGAAGCCCACAAGCAAATTCAACAGCGAAGTCTTGCCCGCACCGGATTGACCGAGGACGGCTGTCACGCCGGGCTCAATGGTCAATGTCACGTCGCGCAACCGCGTGCCCAACGACACGCGCCGCAGCTCCCAAAGCGCCTGATTCATACCCTCATCCACCATCGCCGCGCCATCACCACGGCTGCCGCCATGGCCAGCGGAGCGCCAAATGTCACACAGAGCATCGCCGACAACGTCGCGGTTTGCCCATAGTGCATCAGGTTGTACAACCGCACCGTTACCGGCGTCATCGAGATCGGCGCCAGGATCGATCCTGCCGTCAGGTCCCAGTAGGCCCACGCGAATAGCAAGAACGCCGACCAAAATTGACCACGGACTTTCAACCGCCACACCAACTCCCGCCGGGCCCGCGAGCCGCCCACGAGCCGGGCCAGATACAACGACGACCCGGGTCGCCAGGCCTCAACCAACAGTCGCAACACCACGGCGAATGGCAGCAGCACCAGCATCAACGCCAGAATGACCGGCACGGGGGTATCGCGTAACGCTCGTATCACGGGCAACTGTACCGCTGCCAGAATCACCAACGATAGAACCAACGAGCCAAACATCCCGGCAAGCGCCAGGGCCGCCGCCGGCCGGCGTCGTGCCAGTACGCACGCCACACTCGTCGCTGCCACTGCGAAGACCAAGCTCGCGCCGATCTCTTTGCCCAACGCGAAATTTTGCAGCACCGCTGCCAGTCCCTCCATTGTCCCCCTCAGGACAATGGCCGCGGGCACAAAGAACACCACTACGAACGCGACAACCAGATGCAGCCAGCCCAACCAAACGTGCCTCACCCCGGTGCCCCGGTTGGCATGCGCTTCGACGCGCGGTCGGGCGCGCCAAAGCCACCAGACTACCCAACCAACAACCGCCGCCTCGCACAACGCCGGCAACATCGTCAACCGCAATGATTCGCCCAGCGCCAGTCCACCGGCGTGGGCGTCAAAGAGCGCCACCGTCCACGAAGGTACATTCATCAGCGACGCCATCTCGAATTCTCCAAACGCGAAGAGAAACACCAGGGCAAAGGCAGCCATCGGTGCGCGGGCGCAACCGGCCTTCCATTGAAAGACCCAATCCTCGCGGCCCCGCAACTGTCGCCGACAATGAAGTGCCTCCGCGGAAATGGATTGGGGCGTGAATGCGAGCACAACCGCCGCCACCGGTGTAAGCTTCAGCCACAACAGCGCTGCATAAAGCGCCCCGTTGGCCGCGGGGTGTCGCACCAGCGACAGCGAAAAGCTCCCGTAGGCGTACCCAACGAGCAACGTCGGCGTCAGATAGGGCGCCAGCAACACCGCCCAGGCCATTCGTCGCGCCGCGAGAAGCGGGCGAATTGCGTAAGCTGAACCGATGGAAAGAAAGCCGATCACCACGCTCCGCATCAAGGCCGCCGTCATCACCGGTACTCCGATTTCAACCAGGCGAGACATTCCTGCCGCGCGGCGCCCACCCGTGCCAGGGGATATCCCTCGGCAGCCCAGCGTTCCAACTGCCGAACATCCTCGGGCAAAGCCGCTTCCTCCACGGCACCCAATGGTATCTGACGCGATTTCGCGTTCGCCAACGCCATCTCGCATTCGGCGGACAAAAGATAATCCGCCAGCTTCTTCGCCGATTCGAGCCGTCGAGTGCCGGCGATAATCGCCACGGTATTGGGAATGCAAATTGTCGCCCCTCCATCCAGGCGGGCCGGCACCATCGCCACGGGTTTGCCTTCGTCGTGTGCTTCGAAGTAATCGTCCGTGTCGGTCAACCCGAGGTCACATACGCCTTCGGCAACCAGATCCTTGACCATGGCGTTGCCCGCCACCTCGCGGACTCCTCGCGCGCGCCAATCACGATGCCACGCAACGAGTTTGTCCATTCCCCAGAGTTGCCACAACGCGGTGTACTGCGCGCGGGTCGTGCCGTACAGCGGCTTGGCGATGGCCACTCGAGAGAGATCGCCGCGCAAGGCCGTGTCAATTGCATCCGGTTGCGCCGCCAGTTTGCGGGTATTGACGATCCACACGCGCAATCGCGCCGCGAAGCCAGCCCAACGGCCATCGGGATCGCGAAACCGGTCCGGGATACGGTTGAATCCCGGGCCTTTGTAGGGTTGCAGCAGCCCCTGTTCTGCCAATTCGAACGTCCCGAGAGGCTCATTGTTCCAAAACACGTCACACCGCGGATGTTCTTTCTCCTGCAGCAACAGTTCCACCAGGCCGAGTGACTTTGTCGCCTCGGTGTCGTACCGAATCAGGATCGGGATACCAGCGCGCTGTTCGAACTCACGAAGTATCTTTTCGGAATAGATGGCGTCGTGCGCGCAATACACCACCAACGCTGATCGTGACGGCGCCCAGATCCAATATCCCACAGCCCCCGCCCCAATGAGCACGGCAGCGAAGAGAGCAGACTGCTTACGGCTTGGCTGTAGGGATGGGGTTCTCACCAAGGCTGTCAAAGTAGTGTTGAATCGTCTGATGATAGCCGGCGGGGATTTGCTCGGAAACAACCGCCTCGCTGGCTTGCTGTTTTACTTCGTCAATGGCGTGTTGGAAGTCTTCGTGGGCTTTGCCCGGAGTGGACACGTCGTGGGTTGTCCATTGCAAGAGGATCTTGCCGGGTTGTAGCGGCGAGGCAGCTTGCTCGGACTTGTATGCAGCCGTCTGCGATTCGTCACCGTGAGGACGTTTCCCTTCCCCCTGCCCGGGTCCCAGACCATTGCCTCCTTGACTGACCGAATTGTAGAGCGACTGGTACATGGCGGCGTAGTCACCAAGATTCTTGCAGGAAGCTCCCTGCTTGCCGTCGAGGGGTTGTAGATCATTGAGACCCCGCGCCAGTTGGAGCGTTTTCAGTGCATCCTCGATTTGTTGCATGTCCTGAACCGCCTGTGCGAGTTGCTGCAGTTCCTGTTCGGTCAACTGTAATGATTCCGCGACACCTTTGAGGGCGTCCGCGGAGAGAGCGCCAATCCTGGACAGATCCAGTTGTTCGAGAGCACGCTGGACGGCCGCATTGAGCGCCGGCGAGGCCAGTTGTTGCCCAAGTCCGTCGTTGAGAGCCTGGAGACGACTGGCAATTTCCTGGCGGAGCTTGTCACGGGCCGCTGGGTCGGACGAGGCGGCGAGTTGTTGCGCCAACTCTTTCAGCTCCTCAAGCTCTTTCTTCACGCTGGACACGTCGCCCTTTTGCAAGTCGTCCTTCCATTGCTGTAGTTTGGCGGGATCGGTGGCGCCAAACCCCTGGCGTGCCGGTGCCTGCGCCAGAACATTACGGAGCTTCTCATCGTTCATCTGTTTCCACAGTTGACCAAGTTGCTGTTGCTGGTCGTTAAGTCGGGCAAGATTGGCTTGCTTATTCGCCGGTTTCATTTCGCTGAAAGTTTTCTGCAAATCCGCTACCGCTTGATCGACGCGGTTGGAGGTGTCAGCCGCAGGCTTTTGCTGGAGCGCGGCGATACGAAGCGCCGTCGCACGGCGCGCGTCAGCAAGGCGTTCCTGTTGCGCGGACAGGGCGCGGCGCTTCTCCGCAATGCCGAACGGATCGAACCGTGGCAACCACAGCATCGCAGCAGCAAGACAGGCTCCCACCGCAACGGCGCTGGCGGTTCGTCGCTGCCATTGGTAGCGCACCACCTGCTTTGGCTGGATCGTTGCGGCGCGCTGTTCGGCATCGGCCAGCACCAGGGGTTTATACCCACCCGACGCCTGATCGATCAGGACGGCGGTCAAAAACAAATCTTTCGTCGCCGTCCGTTCATCAATCAATCGTGCGGCCTCGTCTATCGTGGGTCGACGATGCAATATCAGCGTGCCTCCGAGCGCGACGACTGGTACAGCCAGAACTGTCCATGGCGTAAACCACGTGGAAAACAATCCGAGCAGGCGGGAGAAGCACAAAAGTGTTAGATACGCGCTGGTGCTTACGAGGAGTGCTCTATGCAGTCGGGCAAAAAAGAGGGCAAGGCCGATCCGTTGCCCAACCCGTCCCACAAGACGCCGCACCGTGGATGCCTGCATCACACCTAATTCTCGCGCAGGTTGTTGTTTCAATAAAGCACAATCGGGTGAATACATCGTCCCTCAAAGGCTTCTTCCACCCGCCGTTCCTCCCCGTGTGAAGGGATGACAACGCCGCGCCGGCTGGGCCACCGACAACCCAGTGAGTCTGGCCCAGCACCGCAAGGAATGGCCATAACGCGCCACAAAGAGATCAGAATTGCCCATGCTGTCTAATTAGTGAGCAGCGGCAACACGTCATTAACACTCTTTTTGCGGACTGATACCCCCATTTAATTAGCGGGCTGGTTTATCGCTCGCTATTGTTGCCGCATGAAAAGTGAACGAATGAATGCGGTCATGGCAACAACCGCGAAAGGGGTTTCCAGTATGAATCTCGCAATCTGGCTGCCAGCGATGTTTGTGTTGGGCCTTGTGTCGATGGGCCTGTGTTTCTTGTTTCTCAAGGCCTGTGAAAAAATCTGAGGTGATGACCATGATCTATGTGACCATAGCAATCTCCGCGTTTCTGTTCATCTATCTGTGGGTGGCCCTGATTCGGCCCGAGTGGTTCTGAGCAAACACAACGGCCAACCAAGAAAGGAACGACAACCATGACTCTACAAATCTGGCTTCTCCCCATCACCAGGATCCAGGCCAAGAATCTCGCAGGCGCCTTTGACTTCTTCGCTGATAGGGATCCGGGCCTCGTCAAGGTGAATGCCGATATTGGCTGATTCAGCAATCTCGCTCAGGGCGCTGGTGATACCGCCGCGCGTTGGATCGCGCGCCGACCGGTATTGCTTTCCCTGGCCGCGCCCGGGTTCTTTGCCGTTCTTCAACGCCGACTCCTCGCCTTTCGCCGTTCCGGAGATGTGCACCGGGTCCAGTGGATGTGAAAACGATTCAGGCATGTCCAGCCTCCATTTCGCGTCACTGTTTTGCCGACACCATAGGACGCCCACTTGCGATGCTCCGGTCTCGCACGCAGCCCGTTTCCAGACAAGATGGGCCCCATCCTATTTTGCTGTAGGAAAATGATTGATACCGCAAGGCGAGTGAGCGACAGGCCCCGTTGCCCTAATGCTTTTTCTTCGCCAAATAGTCGATGTACATCGTGAGGATCATCGACAACAGGATGGCCAGCGCGAAAACGTAAACGCCGGTTTGGGGTTCGACCTTCGCAAGTGGACCGAGTTTCACCAGCACAATCAAGATGGCCACCACCAGGACATCCAGCATCGACCATTTGCCCAGGATTCCCAACCAATGAAGCAGTTTCTGGCGTTTTCCCTCCGGCAAACGTACCGCCCAAATTACCGACAAGGCCACAAACTTGACCACCGGAAACACGATGGAAAAAAAGAACAGAACCAGGGCAAGCACGTATTCCTTGTCGTTGAATAGACCCTTAACCCCCGTCACGATCGAATAGTCATTTTGCCAATGTTTCCATAAGATCTGTTTTTCGATTCTCATCAAGGGCAGGCACAAAGCGACCAAGAACGTTCCCAAGGAAACCAGAATTAGCAGCGGAACCTCGAAATGACGCGGGTAAATACTCATCAAGGATTGTTTTGAGCGGGTCGACATTTGAGATGCTACGATTGGGGATTTGCGGCGTTTCCTTTCGGAGCGCCACCACGCCCCAGGTAGCCTTCAAGATTTGGGAACAACGCCTGGATATAGGCATTGCGCAACAGATTGCCGATCGTGGCGAAAAAACCCGCGTCGGGATTGCCAATGTCACCACTGAGGGGAATACGGGTGGCGATCTGGTCTTTGGGTTGATTTTTCAGGATCTCAGCAACACCCGCCACAATTGTCTCCCAAAGGACTTTGAGCGGGTTTTCCTTCGCTTCTTTCCAGCGCGCTATTTCCAAGTGTTTCAGGATCGGCTTAATGTAACCCTGAATTTTTCCGTGCTCAACCTGCATTTCAGGAAAGACGCTGAAAGTTCCCTGGGATGCGTCCACGCCGCCGGATGTCTTCTCGCGTTTAATCTGCTGGATCTGATACGCGCCGCGGAAGAGGTTGACGTAAAGTCGTCCCACCTGCGCCTGATAACCGGGAATTTTGTTCAACGTACGCAATACGTAGCTGCGAATCGCAAACGGAAGAGTGATGTGAGCGATTACCAGAAACAATACAATCCCGCCTATAGTGAAGACCAGTTTCCTGCTCCCCTTCATCTCGCTTCTCATTTCTTTTTAGAGGACATCAGCGTTGTCAATTACCCGGCGACACGGCAATGCCGATGATCCCGTCGCGTCCCGTCATGGCAATGCCTTTTACGCGGGTGCCTCCCAACCGCAAAAAGCATGGTCCATTGCAGATCCGGGACGAGGGAATTCTCAATACCACCATGTAGGTACCGGGAAAGTCCCCTTCAATTGCGGTCACGAACTCTCCACGAATCGTTTCGTTGTGGAAATCGAAGGAAAGTCCCTTGTGGCTATACCGCCGCTTTATTTCTTCAATCTGTTCACGCGCTTGCTCGAGGCGGTAGGCGCACGTTTCGGGATCGTCGAATCGTGAAGCGAACATGCTTAATCGGTCGGACCAACTGAGCAACATGATGTGCAGATGTTTCATCGTCGGGCTCCTTTCCAACCAAAGCATACGTCCGCAGCAATATCTCGGCTACGGGCGAATCTTCTGGTTGTGGAGTGGGTGAAACTCCTACTGGCGATGAGCCAACGTCCGAATCAAATCCTTCGCGCTGGCGCTTTCACCGGCTTCCTCATGGACGCCTTCAATCAAAACATCTGCAGCTATTGTTTCATTTCAATGTCGGCCGCCTTTGCGGCCACCCTTGCGCGAGGGCGCTTTGTTTGGCTTCTTCCCGCGACCCGATCCGCCCTTCTTGCCACCGCGATCCGTTTTGTTGACGGTTGCCCAGGCGCGCCGTTCGGCTTCTTTCGTGCTGACGCCCCGTTTTTCGTAGCCTTCCTCAATGTGTTCTGCTTTGCGCTTTTGTTTTCGCGTGTATTTCGATTTGTCACCACGAGGCATGGTCGTTCTCCCTAGCAGAGACGAAATGAATGTCCGGAATGTTGATCGCGGTTTAATTCGGAAATATGTTGTCGGTCGATTAATCTTTTGAAGGAGCCGAGGCATGGACCAATTCGAACTCTTTCACTTTGGCTCGGGTGATCCGTTGCATCAATGAAGGGCCGACGACCGCGTAACAAATGGGTCCGAGTCCCTTGAGTGCGGTGTCATGGCATTTGCAGGTTTGGATTCGACCGGTTTGTCAGGGTTGGATTGTTGTACCCGTGATTGACGGCGTTTGTCTCGATTGTGTCATTCAGATTCGAAATGCAGTTCTGATACATCGGCGGAGCGTCGTATCGTGCTCGTCAGTGAGGTTTGATTCGTTCCCTGTGTGTCCCTGGAACGCGATGTGATTTAGTTGGAGCGCGCTTCGCCGTTGCCGTTCGTGCCGTTGTGATGGGGGATGGCGACGCTCATGGGCGAGGACTCATGAACAAGCTTGTGGGCAATGCGGGCGATCTTTTTGCGGTGTTTGATCACCGCCGGGTGGGTGATGCCGACCTCGCGGCCGGTTTCACGCACGCCACAACCTTTCATTAGCAGGAAGAGGATTTGTTGCTGCATATCGGAAAGTTGTGGAAGAATGCGATTAGCGATCTCGTTGGTGATCCGTTCGCCCTGGATTTCGATGGAAAGAGCCGGCGAAGCGTCTGGAACGCCGTTGTGGCCGGGAGGTTCGCGTTTCAGGGAATCGATGCCGCGGCCGGGCTTGAGGTAGTTGCGCGCGTGAAATTCACAGCTCCTCAGATACCAGCCCAATGTCTGGTCGACTTCGGCCGTTTGGATGCGGACAAGATGCACAAACATTTCCTGCATCAGGTCCTTCTGAAGATCCGGATCGGCAGTCAGTTTTCCTGCGATCTCATGCAATTGACGAACGATATGATTCTCAGTCATAGTCAACACCCTGCCTAACTCGCTTTTGGTTTGATGAACGATAACAGGCTGGACGGCACCCCGGTCTCCAACCCTTACCTTAACTCCGCACCTCTCCAAGTGACTCAACTACGGTATAAACAATATCTTGGTTAGCGCCAGCCATGCCAAGAAAAATTAGGGTTTGGGGGTGGTTACCTACTGGGAAATGTAACCAACGGTCGTGGTGGAGGTTGCAATCCTGCGTCACAGGCCAACTATTTTTCCGGGACTGAATTCCAAGCCCAGCCAGGTTGGGCGAGTGTTCACTGGACTTTACACTTTGAACACCGGTGTCCAGTTGTAGTGGACACCGGAAATGTTCAGTTAATCGAACACTAGTAACCGCCAAGAGTAACCACTGCCAGAGAGCGAGCGCAATGATTTCTTCCGAGGCATGAAATGAGTACAGGATTCTTGCAGAGGGCACGACGCGAGGAAACAGAAAGTGCTGGTGGCCGCCAATGGGCGCGAAGCCTTGAACAGCAGCAATCTTGAACGACAGCAATAAGGACTGAAGCGAACGTTACTCTTTTCCCGGCGTCCAATGGAAAGCGGATCAGGACGCGGAGGCGAGGGCTGAGAAGGCCGCGCGGTCCATCCACTCGTCCAGCACATGATTGAACTTGTCCGGCTGCTCGAAGGCGACGAGATGGCCCGCATGCGGAATGATATTCAACTGGCTGCCCGGAATCGCCTGGGCCAGTTTCTCTGATTCCGTCGCTGGAATGAGCGTATCATCAGCGCCGGTAAGAACCAAGGTCGGCACGGAAATCCGGGTCAACTCCGCCGTCGCATCCGGTCGCTCGGCCATCCCCAGCAACGCGCCGATGACTCCCGCGGGTTTGGACGATGCCATGAGCCCGCGCACCTGCTCCAGCATGGTCCGATCGTGATTCTCCGGCGCGAGCATCTTGGGCGCCATTGTCTCAATAACAACCTCCACGCCTTTGGCTCGCACCTTCTCGGCGGTTGCGCGTCGCCCGGCAGCCGCTTCCGGGGTATCTTTGCCCGCCTTCGTGCCGACCAATACGAGACCGCGTACCATCTGGGGATATTGCCGTAGGAAAGCAAAAGACACGTAGCCACCCATGGAATGGCCGATCAACACCGCCGGCCCGGTAGCGAGCTGTTGGAGCATTGCGTGGAGATCGTCGGCGTATTGCGCCATCGTGACCGGCCCGGTCCCGGCCTGGCTTTCACCGAAGCCGCGGAGATCGGGCGCGATGACCCGATAGGGTGATCGGAACTCATCGATCTGCTTCTGCCATGCGCCGCGACTGAGCGGAAATCCATGCACGAAGAGCAGCGGCACACCCCGCCCCACGTCCGTGTAACCAATAGTGACATCGTTCATGGTCATTTGCATGATGGATTCCTTTACGGTTGGCGATCAACCAGCCTTGTGGCGGCATTTGAGGCTCGCACCCAACGGCGAAACCGACTACGCGTGCTTCTGGTGCTTGGCGCGCTCTTCCCGCATGGCTTCCTTGCCGGCTTCGACGGCTGCGGCGATTTCCGCCTTCTTGCCCTCGATGTAGTCCTTGGCATCCTCGATGGCGTCGTGCGCTTTGCCCTTGTATTCCCTGCCCTTGGAGGCGATCAGCTTTCGCGTTTCCTCGCCTGACTGTGGTGCGTAGAGCAGGGCGAGCGTTGCCCCAGCGAGGGCGCCCACGGCGAACGCTGTCAATATGGTACCGACCGAACCTGAATTGTTCTCAGACATGATCTGACTCCTTCGTTGTTGGGTTGTGCTGATTTCGGTGTGACAAAAACTGCAAAAAAGCGGCGATTCCCGTGCGGAAAAGATTCACATTTCGCACGAGTGAATGCACCGGCGGCTCCACGACCGAACCAATCTCATCCACAATTTTGTCAGCCCGCTTCGCCCATTGCCGGGCGGTTTGAACCACCTGGTCCACTTCATCCAGTTGTTGGTGGGCCCGCTTCGAGAGGTCCGTTACGTTTCGCACCATCGTATGGCTGTCTGCTGCGAGCGCTTCAAGTTTTTCCTTCAATTCCCCAACGGTGTTCACCAGTTGCTCCAGCTTGCGCCGCAAATGGAAGGCGACGGGGATGATGCAAAGCGCCAGGACAACGAAGGTGAGAGAAGCAATGAAAAGGGCTACCTGTAGTGCAGTCGACATTAATAGTACCTCGCCCCTAAACTACAGCCCTCTCCCTCGCGTCGCAACAGATTATTGAGGTCACGCTTGCATGGATCATCACCAGCACGGTACGGCCTGGGTTGACTCGCGACCATGGGGCAAAACCCTACCAACGATTCCGGCCGGTCGCATTGCGCCCCACGGACCGACTCGAGCGACTACCAGATCCGTCGCTTGAGATAAGGGCATCGAAACCCTTGTTGCGAGCGCAAGGATTTGGCATAGAATGAACCGATGAAACGAACGTCGACAAGATGACCCGCAGTGACTCATGAATTGGAATCCCCTGAATCTTACGGTCCGAGTTGGTTGCCATCTTGCCTACGAGACCTCGGTGCCGACCCCGGCGTTTTTCGTGCTGAAACCGCGGCTCGAAGGCAAGGTTCTCGTGTACCAGGAGAAACTTTCGTTCGGGATCGGTCTGCCCTCCTATGAATTCCAGGATTCTTACGGCAATATCACCTGCCGCTCGATGCTCATGCCGGGGCGCAACGACATCCGTCACGATGCCCTGGTCGCCGTTTCTTCCCTGCCCGACAGCCGCGAAGGAGCAGTGGACGCCGTTCCAGTGGCCCAACTGCCTACGGAGTTGTTGCGCTACACGCTGCCCAGCCGCTATTGCGATTCCGATAAGCTGCTGAATTTCGCCTGGAACCTTTTCGGGCCGGTCCCCCACGGTCTCGCGCGGGTACAGGCCATCTGCGATTGGATCCACGCCAACATCGAATACCGCTTCGGCTCCGGGCGCACGGACCTCTCGGCCGCGGAGGTGATCGAACGGCGTTACGGCGTCTGTCGCGACTTCGCCCACGTGGCCATCGCGTTGTGCCGCGCCTTCAATTTGCCCGCCCGCTACGTGACGGGACATTTGCCGGACATTGCGTATGTCGATCCGGGCGTGCCGATGGATTTTCATGGTTATTGCGAAGTTTACCTGGGTCGGGAGTGGTTCACCTTTGACCCGCGTTACAACGTCCCGCGCATTGGCCGCGTCAAGGTCGCCCACGGTTTGGATGCCGTGGATGGCGCATTTGGGACCATCTATGGCGAGGCCAAGCTTACTTATTTTGAAATCTGGGCCTATCAGGTGAACCCCGAGGAGGTTTCCGTTGGCGATCCCATCGATTTGTCCAAACGCCTCGACGGCACCACGACGCTGCGTTTGCGTTAGCACCGCGCTTGACTGATGGGCGCATCCAGGTAGGGTTTGTTCATGGCCGTTGAATTCAAAGACTACTACGACGTTCTCGGCGTGCCCCGCAACGCCAGCGACGCGGAAATCAAGAAGGCCTTCCGCACGTTGGCCCGCAAATATCACCCGGACGTTGCCAAGGACAAAACCACCGCCGAGGAAAAGTTCAAGGAAATCAACGAGGCCAATGAAGTCCTGAGCGACCCGGAGAAACGGCGCAAGTATGATGAGCTGGGCGCGAACTGGAACCGTCCGGAATGGCAACAGCCGCCGCCACAGGGCGGATTCGGCGGAGGTTTTGAACAGGGTTCTGAATTTCATTTTGACGGCACGGGTTTCAGCGATTTCTTCGAGCAGTTTTTCGGCAGTCGCGGTCGCCCATTCGGTGGTTTCGGTCGGGAAAACGGCGGGGACGGCGAGGCCTTCGCGCAGCGCGGCCAGGACATCGAGGGTGACATCCTGGTGACGCTCGACGAAGCGCTGCACGGTTCGTCGCGAACGATCCGGCTGCAGCGCACCGATCCGCATACCGGACAATCGACCACGCAGACCTTGCGCGTAAAAATCCCCCCGGCGTCCGGGAAGCGCCAGCTCATCCGGGTCGCAGGCAAAGGCCAGGAGGGCTCCGGCGGTGGCGCTGCGGGCAACCTGTATCTGCGGGTAAAATTTGCCCAGCATCCCGATTTCCGCGTGCGCGGCGCTGACCTGTATCATGATTTGGAACTGGCCCCGTGGGAAGCGGTACTCGGCGCCACCGTCCACATACCAACCCTCGATGGAACGGTGTCGATGAAGATTCCGCCAGGCACCGTGGCCGAGAAACAATTCCGTTTGCGCGGCAAGGGCCTGCCCATGGGCAACGGCACGCGTGGCGACCTGTATGCCATGGTGTCTATCCAGGTCCCGCCGCAGCTCACGACGGAACAAAAAAACCTGTGGGAGCAGTTGGCCGCAAAATCGAGATTCAACCCGAGGAAGAGCCCATGAGTAAACGCTCTGTTCGGGACATTCCCCCACCCGAGGCCCTGGAGTTGTTCCAATCGAAGCCGAACGTGCTGTACAGCCTCGACGACGCCGCTCATCTCGCGGGCGTCCCGCGCCGTTCCATTCTCGTCTATTGCCGCGCCGGGCTTGTCCGACCCGTTTTTCAACCGCCGTACGGAATGATGGAATTCACCGAAGAATCGATCCACATCGTGCGGCGGATCGAACAGTTGCAGACTGTTCACGGCATCGACCTCGCCTGGGTCAAAACCATGTTCGACCTGATCGAGGAAGTTGACCGCCTGCGCGCCGAGCTGAGCTTTTTGCGCAACCAGTAAGAAAGCAGGCCCGCACAAGACTTGTACCGTATGGCCAAGAAACCTGATCAAGCCAGCATCCTGGCAATCAATGGCGGCTCGTCGAGCATCAAGTTCGTCCTCTATCAGGTCGGTGAACCACTGGAGCGGAGGCTTTCTGGGAAAGTGGATCGCATCGGCCTGAGCGGAACAAACCTGACGTTTCACGACTCGACCGGGAAACCACAGAAAAGTCGCAGCATCACCGCTTCCAATCACAAGTCGGCGGCGAAATCCCTGATTGATTGGCTCGAAGAACAGATAACTTTCGCTTCGGTCCGGGCCGTGGGACACCGCGTCGTGCATGGCATGACGCATACCGAGCCGGAGCGAGTCACGCCAAAACTGCTCAAGGAATTGCATCGCATCACCCCGTACGACCCGGATCATCTGCCACGCCAGATCGAGCTGATCAAGCTCTTTAGACAGCGTCATCCGAAACTGCCCCAGGTCGCGTGCTTCGATACTGCGTTTCACCGCACCATGCCGCGCGTCGCCAGAATATTGTCGATCCCGCGTCACTACGAGGCGAAGGGTGTCCGGCGCTACGGCTTCCACGGCCTGTCCTACGCCTATCTGCTGGAAGAACTCGCCCGCCTCGGCGACCCGGCGGCAACCAGGGGTCGCGTGATCCTGGCGCATCTCGGCAATGGCGCCAGCCTGGCCGCCGTGCGCGATGGCAAAAGCATCGACACCAGCATGGGTTTTACGCCGACAGCGGGCTTGGTGATGAGCACTCGTTCCGGCGACCTGGACCCGGGACTCCTTGCGTTTCTCGCGCGCACCGAGCGAATGACCCCATCGCAATTTGGCCAGATGGTGAACCACCAGTCCGGACTGCTCGGCGTTTCGGAGATCAGTTCCGACATGCGCGACCTGCTTGCCCAGGAAGCCGCCGATGTGCGGGCGGCGGAAGCCGTGGCGCTGTTCTGCTATCAGGCGAAAAAGTGGATCGGCTCCTTCGCCGCCGCGCTCGGCGGAGTGGATACGCTCGTTTTCGCCGGTGGCATTGGTGAAAATGTGGCAATCATTCGTGCGCGCATCTGCAAGGAGTTGGGTTTTCTCGGTATCGAATTGCAAACGGCGCGCAATACGAAGAACGCGGCGGTGATTTCCACGGATGCCAGCCCGGCCACCGTTCGCGTCATCCGCACGGACGAAGAACTGATGATTGCGCGCTCGGTATGCCGCCTTCTCAAACTCGGCGCGGGCGGCTGAAAGAATTCCAATCACTTCTCTTTTTCCCTGGATACCGGAGAATTGCTTTCCGTATTTTCCTTCACGGCGGCAACCATCGCGTCCATCCCATCCTTGATCTCGCCGACCTGCGGGTGCACTTCCTTGATGAGGTCATGTTCGATTTTGGACAGCTTTTCGATGCGTTTCCCCTGCGCGTGAAGTTGATCCAAGAACGCACTCTGTTTGCTTGAAATCCGATGCATCCACCAAAAGCAGACAATCCAGCACAGGGTTCCAATCAAAGTCAGCCAAAAGGCGAAGTCGGTTTTATTCATCTCCAGTTTTCCTCATGTTACGCGATGGGCCGGTTCTTGGCTAAGCTTTTACTCGCGGACCCACAGTAGGGTTACACCCCATGGTAAAAAGTCAACGTAAGCCATAATTTCCCAACCAGGATGCTGACCGCCAAAATATTCTTGCGGTCTCAGTGACGACGAACAAAAATAAAAATCCAAAGGAACTGTCATGAACACACTGGAAATTAAAGGCGACTGGAACATCACCAAGGGCAAACTGAAACAAAAGTGGGCCAAACTGACGGATGACGATCTTCAATTCGCCGAAGGCAAGGTCGAAGAGGTCCTGGGTCGGATTCAAAAGCGCACTGGTGAAACCCGTGAAGCGGTGGAAAAGGCGGTCAAGGAAGCCTCCGCCCACTCCTGCGACAACTAAACTGCCCTCTGCACGGGTGGACCGGGGAAGTATGTTCAAGGGCCGGCGCCCGTGCCGATCGCAGTGAAACTGACTTTTCAAACGTGCTGTCCCTTGGTACTCTGACGTCGAATCGACAAGGCGCAGCGCATGCCAACAAACACCCTCACCTCGGAACTGCTCCAGAAGATGGACGCTTACTGGCGCGCCGCCAATTATCTGTCGGTCGGACAGATTTATCTTTGGGACAATCCCCTGCTGAAACAACCGCTGACGCTCGCGCATGTGAAGCACATGCTGCTGGGACACTGGGGTACTACCCCGGGGCAGAACTTCGTCTATGTGCATTTGAACCGGGTCATCAAGAAATACGATCTGGACATGATTTATGTCTCCGGCCCCGGGCACGGTGGCCCGGCCGTGGTGGCCAACACGTACCTCGAGGGGACTTACAGCGAGATCTATCCCAACATCAGTCGGGATGAGGCCGGGATGAAGAAACTCTTTACGCAGTTCTCGTTTCCAGGTGGAATCCCCAGCCACGCGTCGCCGGAATGTCCGGGGTCGATCCACGAGGGCGGCGAACTTGGTTATTCGCTCAGCCATTCGTTCGGGGCGGTATTCGACAATCCCGATTTGGTCGTCGCCTGCGTCGTCGGCGATGGTGAAGCGGAAACCGGCCCGCTGGCCACCGCGTGGCATTCCAACAAGTTCCTCGATCCGGCCACCGACGGCGCGGTGCTGCCGATCCTGCACCTCAACGGCTACAAAATCTCCAACCCGACCCTGCTCGCCCGCATCACCCGCGAGGAATTGGAACAGTTGCTCCGAGGCTACGGGTGGACGCCCTTCTTCGTCGAGGGTCACGAGCCGGCGTTGATGCACGAAGCCATGGCCGCGACGCTCGACACGGTCGTGGAGCAAATCAAAAAAATCCAACTGGAGTCCCGGGCCCACGGCAACACCACGCGTCCGCGCTGGCCGATGATCGTCCTCAATTCGCCCAAGGGTTGGACGGGACCGAAAGTGATCGACGGTTTGCAGATCGAAGGCACCTTCCGCTCGCACCAGGTGCCGCTCTCCGACCCGGCCACCCATCCCGAACACCTCAAGTTGTTGGAAGACTGGCTGAAGAGCTACCGGCCCGGCGAACTTTTCGATCGGCAAGGCCGCCTGAAGCCGGAACTGGCCGAGCTCGCGCCCACGGGCGCGCGGCGGATGGGCGCGAACCCCCACGCCAACGGCGGTATCCTGCTCCGCGACCTGCGCATGCCGGACTTCCGCGACTACGCGGTCGACGTGACCGCCCCGGGTGCGATCGAGGCCGGTGATACGCATATGTTCGGGCGTTTCCTGCGCGATGTGATCAAGATGAATGCGGAGCGGCGAAATTTCCGCCTCTTCGGCCCCGACGAGACGCTCTCCAACGGCCTGGAAGCCGTCTTTGAAACGACCAACCGCCAATGGGAAGCCGGGACCGTGCCGAACGACGAATTCCTCGCGCCGACCGGGCGCGTGATGGAAATACTCAGCGAACACCAATGCGAAGGCTGGCTCGAGGGCTACCTGCTCACGGGGCGGCACGGCCTCTTCAACTGCTACGAGGCGTTTATTCACATCGTCGATTCGATGTTCAACCAGCACGCCAAGTGGCTGAAGGTCACGGCGCACCTGCCGTGGCGGCGAAAGATTGCTTCCTTGAACTACCTGCTGGCCTCGCATGTCTGGCGCCAGGACCACAATGGCTTCACCCACCAGGATCCCGGTTTCCTCGACCACGTCGTGAACAAGAAGGCCGAGGTCGTGCGTGTTTACCTTCCACCGGACGCCAACTGCCTGCTGTCGGTGATGGACCATTGCCTGCGCAGCCGGCATTACGTCAACGTCGTGGTCGCGGGCAAACACCCGGCGCCACAGTGGCTGACGATGGACGACGCCGTCAAGCACTGCACCGAGGGCATCGGCATCTGGCAGTGGGCCAGCAACGACCAGAGCGCCGCGCCCGACGTGGTCATGGCCTGTTGTGGCGACGTGCCCACGCTCGAGACGCTCGCCGCCGTCTCCATCATGCGCGAGCACCTGCCTGACCTGAAAATCCGGGTGGTCAACGTCGTCGATCTCATGAAGCTGCAGCCGCAAACCGAGCACCCGCACGGCCTGAGCGACCAGGATTTCGACGAGCTTTTCACCCGGGACAAACCGATCATCTTCGCGTTCCATGCCTACCCCTGGCTGATCCATCGGCTGACCTACCGCCGCACCAACCACGGGAACCTGCACGTCCGCGGCTACAAGGAAGAAGGCACCATCACTACGCCCTTCGACATGACCGTGCTGAACGACCTGGACCGCTTCCATCTCGTGATGGACACCATCGATCGCCTCCCGCAGACCGGCGACAAAGGTGTCTATCTCAAGCAGCAGCTTCAAGACAAGCTCATCGAGCACAAACAATACATCAATAAAAACGGCCAGGACCTTCCCGAAGTCCGCAACTGGAAGTGGCCCGCGTCCGGTGCGTCTTAAGCGCGATAGCCGCCAAAACGAACCCATTTCACAATTCCAATTTAAAAGCCATAACCACCTCTCCCGCAAAAGAATCCAACGAAATTCTCGCTCGGACAAAATGGGTTCGTTTCGCAGAAACGCATGTTTTTCGCGACCCAGACCGCCGCTGTCGTCCGCGGCAAGCGCGCTGAGCGCGGTTCCGACGAAACGGATTCGCCAATAGTGGCGCGGGCGTCCCGCCCGTGGCTGTGTGCGCCGGTCTCTCGACCATCGCCAGTCGTTGGTAGGGACGGCTGGCCCAGCCGTCCGCGCCCGTCCATTCGCCACCGTTAAGATTCTGGTCATAATTCACACGCCGACCATACCTCCATGCCACTGGACGAGTCCAGCAAAATTATCGATTACCGATACACGAATATCTTGAAGCGAAGGCCAGGGCTTAGAATCGGCTTGTCAGCATTGTCAAAGCTGATACCATGAGCGCTCGTCTGGGTGAATGGTCGGTGATTGTCGGGAGACATAAGTCGTATGGGAAATGCCGCCTTAAAAGATGTAGCGGTCACGTGTCGAATTACAACCAAACCCGCTAGGATCTCGTAAATGAATCGCCACTCGCTGTCTCTCATCGTTGGGCTTGCTGCCGCCGTTGTCGTACGACAGGCTATCGCGGCAGAAAAACAACTCTGGGCAAAATCGTTCCTTAATCAGAAAGCACCGGAACTTATAGTGGAACAATGGCTTACCAAGACTCCGGATACGCGCGGCAAATTCGTGTTGGTCGATTTTTGGGCGACGTGGTGCGGCCCGTGCCGCAAGGCCATCCCGGAGTTGAATAACATCCACAAGATGTTTGGGGACAAACTGGTCGTGATTGGATTGTCCGACGAAACGGAAAGCAAGATCCGCGCGATGCAGGAACCGAAGATCGACTATTATGTCGCGACAGACACGCAGGCGCGCATGAAAAAGCGCGTCGAGGTGAATGGAATCCCGCATGTCATTATCATGGACCCGCAGGGTGTCGTCCGTTGGGAGGGCTTTCCTCTTCTGCAGGGTTACGAGCTTACCCCGGCCGTTGTTAAGGACATTCTCGAGAAGTATTCTCGATGAGTCTGTTGAGCGTCTGTCACGTCAGCATGCCCGTCATCCCGCGGGCTTCTCCGAGTTTGCCGGCTCCGGCTCTTTGTGGGAAACGCCTTTCGTCCGCAGCGTTTGAAATTGGACCAGATCTTTGTGGAACAACAAATCCAGCGTCCAATCCAGGGCAACGCGGAACTTCTTCTCGAAGCGCGGCAGTTTGCTGAGGTAGATCGTCCGCCACATCCACCACGCAATGAACCCGGAGAATTGAAATCCAAACACCTCCGCCACACCCGCGCGGCGTCCGATGCTCGCCATCGCCCCGAGTGTCTTGAAGCGAAACGGCTTCTTCTCGCCGCCGCGAATCACAGCTAAAATATTCCGCGCCAGCACCCGACCCTGACGCAGCGCGTGTTGGGCCGTGGGCGGACACATCTTGCCCGTGGTGAGGTCGGGGACCGTCGCGCAATCGCCGAGCGACCACACGCCCGGCCACTCGGCGACCTCCATAAATTCATTCACGCACACCCGGCCGTGCTCCTTCAGACAGGGCAACGCACCCAGGTGCGGGTTCGGCGAAGTGCCCGCCGTCCAGACGATATTAAACGTGTCGATGCACTCGCCGTCGCTGAATTTCACGCCGCGTTCGGTCACGCTCGCGACCTTGGTGTTCCCGCGAATCTCCACGCCGCGCATCTTCAACTTCTCCTGCGCATAGCGCCCGAGTTTCTCGCCGAGTTCCGGCAGGATCACCGCGCCGGGATGCACCAGCACCAGCCGCAGCATGTCTTCTTTCAGGTTGGGATAGAAACGAATCGCCGACCGAAGAAAATCGTTCACGGCGGCGATGGTCTCCACGCCGGAAAAGCCGCCGCCGGCCACCACAATGGTCAACAACGGCGAGCGTTCCGCCGCGCAACAGTCAAAATCAGCCACTTCCATGTTCTCGATGAGCTTGTTGCGCAGATAAATGGCGTCGCCGAGTGATTTCATCGTCAACGCCCGCTGCTCCAGACCGGGAATCCCATAAAAGTTCGTCACCGTTCCCAGCGCCACCACCAAATGATCGTAATCCAGGTCGTGATGATGATGTTCCGGCCCATGCGACACGCCCACGCGCTTCTTCGCGAGATCGATGGTTTCGACATCGCCGTCGAAGAACTTCACGCGCCGCAGCAGTTTGCGGACGGGATTAACGATGTTGGTGATGTCCAGATCACTCGCCGCGACTTCATGGAGCATCGGGGTGAACAAAAAGAAGTTCTCCTTGTTCACCAGCACCACGTCGGCGTTCAACCCGCGCGCCAGGGCCTTCTCTAGTTCCAGCGCGCAATACATCCCGCCAAAACCGCCGCCCAGGATGATGATCTGTGTCTTTTTCTCGCTCATGCTACCGCATTTGGGATGATACCATGACCCGAACCGATGCAAATGATTTTGGTTGGCGTCTTGACGGGGGCGCGGCTGTGTTAATAATCGGCTGAATTCCGCCGGATGCGGTTGCTCCATAAACGCCTATTTGCTAATCTGGCGCAATGACAAAGAAGTTATTTGCGGAGGCCATCGGGACGTTCTGCCTCGTCTTCGCCGGCACGGGGGCAATCATTATCGACGAAGCGACCCGAGGGACTGTCTCGCATGTCGGAGTGGCTTTGACCTTCGGGCTGGTCGTGCTGGCGATGATTTATTCGGTGGGGGACATATCCGGAGCGCATTTAAATCCAGCGGTGACGCTTGGCTTTTTTGTTGCGCGACGCTTCGAGGCGCGATTGGTCTTGCCCTACATCGCTTGCCAGGTTTTGGGCGCCCTTGCCGCCAGCGCAATCCTGCATCTTCTTTTCCCGCTAAACACCCTTCTCGGCGCTACATTGCCCCTCGGCTCGAGCCTGCAATCGTTCGTCTTGGAATTCATCCTCACTTGTATTCTGATGTTCGTCATATTAAGCGTCTCCACGGGAGCGAAAGAAAAAGGAATCACCGCAGGCATAGCCATCGGTGGTGTCATCGCGCTGGAGGCCCTGTTTGCCGGCCCCATCTGCGGCGCGTCCATGAATCCGGCTCGCTCACTGGCACCGGCATTGTTATCTCGGCATTTGGAACATCTTTGGATTTATCTGGTGGCGCCCGTCATCGGAGCGGTTGCCGCTGTCGTTTCGTGTCGATGCGTCCAGGAGGATGGCTGTTGCCGCGCCAACTGATATGAAAAGCAAAGTCCTCTTCGTCTGCATTCACAATAGCGCCAGAAGTCAGATGGCCGAGGCGTTTCTTAATCAGATTTGCTCTGACGACTTTGTGGCTCAAAGCGCCGGATTGGAGCCGGGCAGGCTCAATCCGCTGGCGGTCAAGGTTATGGATGAAATCGGCATCGATATTTCTCATAAGCAGACTCAAAGCGTGACGGATGTCCTCAGGTCCGGCGAGAAATTTGCCCATGTCATTACCGTTTGCGATGAAACCAGCGCCGAACGCTGTCCGATTGTTCCCGGTGGTGGAACTCGACGGCATTGGAGCTTCTCCGATCCCTCGACAACCATCGGTACTCCCGAGGAGAAACTCGTCAAGGTCCGGGCCATTCGCGATCAGATTAAGAGTAAGATTGTGTCCTGGTGCGATGAAGTATGCCGACCAACATCCTTGCTCACGGGTCGCCAGTAACCTTGTAATAATCGGGCCATCATGGATCTGCAAACGGAAGACTTCCAACACGAGATTGCCGCCGCGGTGAAGAGTTACGACAAGTTCGTGGTGTGCATGGAAAAGACGCCCGATGAATTTCTTAAGAGCCTGCAATCACTGATGGCCAAGGCGATCACCGCCTTCCAAAACCGCGCCCCCGGCCTGCGTCACGGCATCGCCCTGGATCGCCACGTGACCATCATGCTCAGCCAGAATGAAGACACCCGCCCGCTCTGCGGAATCTACTTCAACCTGCACTCCCCCTTCCGCAAGAAGTCCGGTTAGCGACGCGACAAGATCGGTCGATGCCTCTTTGGGAAACGCAATTGGTTTGATGATGGAGGCCCGTTGCCCAAATGACTTTTCCGGTTGCAGTCGCGCTTCTGTGAAGCGCGGGTCGTTCATTTTCTCAATAAATCCGGCGCTTTGCAGAAGCGCCGCTACACCAAATCCAGTGGATTTCAATTTGGGCAACAGGCCCCAGAGATGTGGCCCCAGTCGCTCTTTGCTATCAGAGAGCGGGGCTAAGTACAGCCCATAATAGAACTGCTCCGCCCACATAACAGAAGAGACGCCAAACCCGTAATCGACGGTGGCGAAGCCAAAGACCGAAGCCAATTGTCTCTATAGCAGCCACCAAAGTCACACCTCCCAGTCTGACACATGTATTGCTTTCTGGTAAGACCCCCGTCCAAGCACTCGGTAGCAACAGCGTTATTGTCAAGCTGACCGTGATAGCACACGTAATAATTGAAGCTGCGACGAGCCACGATGTGGAGACAACTTGACGGGGGGAAATGGGGTTAGGTTCCATTATCAAACCATTCGGTCTCCGTTTTCGCCTGTACCAATACTACCAACTCATCTCGTCCACCAACAACGGTTCATCGCAGCTTCCGCTTCAAAACGTCACGAAACCGCGCTTCATCAAACCCAACAGGCAGGTGTATGCCTCTAGGTCCGTGCCGGGGAAAGTGTCGATCACGGTCTCCAGCGATCCGTTATGCAGCACGAGCTGAAATAACTGGATCTCTTCCGTGGCGAGATCGCGGAGGTTGCCGGGCACCGGTTCAACCACCTTCAATGTCGCGCCGTGTCGCGGTAATTTCGGTTCGATCATGCGGATCTCATCCAACTGCCGCATTCCCTCCAACATCAGCGACGTGGTGGTCTCGGTGATCTCCTCGGCCACCTGGTGCTCGCCGACGGGCTGCAGGTCGAAGGCCCCTTCCGTCCAGCGGAACATGCGATAAAACGCCTTGTACAATCTCACCAGCGGATTGCTTTCAATCTCGGCGTAATACACCTGGCCATCGCGGAGGTAAACCTTGCCGATCCCCTGGTCGGAACGAATCGTCAACACGCCGCTCTTGCGCGACCCGGAAAAGAGTTGCAGCAGATCCGGCAGCGGCATCTCGTGGATCGACCCGGAGATGAGCGGGGAAGGCGCGTCGGTTGCGCCCGTCGCCGCCGGAATCCCCGGCGCGACGCTGGAATGCGACGTCAACGGCCTGACATCGCTGATGGATGCCAGCTTCATCGTGGATGAGCCGACGACAATTTCGTCGCCCTCCCGAAGCTCCACGGCGCCAGTGATTTTCACGCCATTCACAAAGGTGCCGTTCCGCGACGCGAGGTCCTCGATCATGACCCGGCCCCCGTGCGTGGAGATCTTCGCGTGCTTGCGCGAAATCTTTTCGTCGAGCAGCAAAAGATCGGCATCGTTGACGCGCCCGATCACGATGACCAAATCCGGCGGCAAAGGAAACTCCCGGCCCTGGTCCTTGCCCGCCACGAAACGGAGGACGTATTGCAGCATTCGTTCCTGTACTGTTTTGTCAAGCGGCTGTCCGCAATAAAACTCTACCCAGACCCGGCAATCGGGTCAAGCTACTGTGCCCGTCGTCATTGTCTTAATTTGCATCCGCCAACTGTAGCCGAAGCGTGAGCTTCGGGAATCCGCATTGCTACCACCGAAGCTCACGCTTCGGCTACAAAACACGAACGATGAGCGATGCGGCAAATTAAGACACTACCTGCCCTGCTTCGCCGGGTTGTTTTCGCGCCAGTGTCATTATTACCGCCAGCACCGCCACGACCATCGATCCCACTCCCAACCAGAAGA
Organism: uncultured Verrucomicrobiae bacterium; assembly: GCA_963812605.1. GTDB lineage: Bacteria > Verrucomicrobiota > Verrucomicrobiia > Palsa-1439 > Palsa-1439 > Palsa-1439. The sequence continues at coordinate 220,338 of CAWEWF010000001.1, forward strand.
ATACTGTCGGCGCCGAGGTGCGACGGAATAAATCCGTTCCGAACTGCAACCAAAACGCCACGATCATCGTGGCCGAGGTCAACATGCCACGGGCCGCGAATACCGCGCCGCGCCGCGCATCTTCGACCTGCGCCTGGAGCCGGGCATCGAAGTAAATCAGCATGGTCGCGATGACCCCGCCAAGCAGGATGATACCGATCGTGGCGACCCAGATGCGCACAGTGAGCGCCAATATAATGAGCGCGCCACCCATGATGACCAGGTGCGCCATGGGAAACCAGATGGATTTCGTCCACCGGTGTTGCGTGCTCAAGGACCCGATGCCGGCGGCGGCGCCCACGCCGCCAGCCAGGGCCAGATAGCCAACCTGGCTGGTAGTCAGTCCCAGTGTATCCATCGCGTAGCCGACAAATACTACCGCCAAAATGCCCACAATGAACATGAAGACACCGTTCAACAACACCAGCGGCATCGCTGTGGGGTGCGTCCAGAGGTATTCAAGGCCGATTCGCAATTCGGTCCACCCGCTGCGGGTTCCGGGATACTGCGTCGCGGTTGTCGCATGCGGGACCATCCGGATCCTCCAAAGCAACCCCGCGCTGACCAGGCACATCGCCACGTTGGCGAGCACGGTCGTCAGCACGCCCACTTTCTCGGCGATCAATCCACCCAGCGTAATCCCGCCCACGGTGGCAAGGGCCAGCGTGATTCCGAATATCGTATTGGCATGAACGAGGTCGTCCGTGCCAACCAGGTTTGGCAGCAACGCGGAACGCGCAGCCAGATAGAATGTCGCAATGATCCCCAACACGCCCGTCATCCAGTAAACCAGCTGCAACCCGCGATTCTCAACGCGGCCCGACAACAGGGGGAGCAACCAGAATGCGATCGCGAGCACCACCACCGCACGGATGACATCACTGACGATCAATACACTGCGCCGTTGCCACCGATCCAAGACCACCATCACCAAGGGACCGAAAAGCAGACCCGGCAAGGCAACCGCAAACGACAGCTTGGCGATCTCCACGCGTTTGTCAAAGTGCTGGTGTTCGCGGAGCACTTCCACCAGCCCCATGCGCATCAATCCATCACCCAGGGTCAGCGCAATCTGCGAAGACAACAACCACAGAAAACGGGCGTTTCTGAGCACCGCCCGCACTTAGGAATGCTCCTCGATGAATAGCTTCATGTCGTCGGGCAATGACGCTTGAAAGGCGCACGGCTCCTGCGTGCCCGGGTGCCGAAACGCAACGCGTTCGGCGTGCAGCGCGTGCCGCGGCAACAACAGTTTCTCCAGCATCTCGTTCGTCACGCCCTGCTCGATGAATTGCAGATACAACTTCTCGTCCGGCCCATACACCTTGTCGCCCACGATGGGGTGACCGAGCCACGCCATATGCACGCGCAATTGGTGTGCCCGCCCGGTGCGCGGCATCAGCCGGGCAACTGTGAAGTTGCGCAACCGCTTGTCGACGGCAAACCGCGTCAGGCTGGGCTGGCCACCCGCGCCATCCACCACGCGTTTCGTATAGACGACGGAGGTTTGGCTCATTCCAATCGGTTGATCGATCACACCGCGTTCCTCGGCAAATTCACCCTGGCAAATCGCGATGTATTCTTTCTCAATTTCGCGTCGCAGGACCGCCTTGCCGAGCGTCTTCGCCGCAGCTTCGTTTTTCGCGACAACCACCAGTCCGCTGGTTTCGCGGTCGAGGCGGTTGATCATCCGCGGCGTTGGCACTCCATGCTCGCGCAGCCATTCCGCGAGGGAGATATGCTCAGGCTGTTGCGCCGAATGGCAAACCATTCCGCCCGGCTTGTCCACCATGAGCAATTCTTCATCTTCGAAGATGACCTGCGGGGCAGCGTTGGTGAGAGCCTGCATGTCAGCGTACACCGGCTCTATCCAAGATCGATTGCAGCACCTTCGGCGCGGCGAGTTTCTCCTCCGCCAGCTTGCGCGCCGCCACGCTGTGCGCGGCGTAATCCGCATTGATTGACTCGATCCCCTGCACCGCTTCCTCGAGGGTCGTAAACGTGAGCAAGCCTTTCCCGTCGGAAGATGTTTGCCGAAGCCCGTATCCTGCACGAGCGCGGGCCGCGGAGGCGAGATAACACGCCGTGCGGTCGCTTACCCATCCGCTCTGCGTTTTCACGTAGCCCTGCTTGGCCACGCTGAACTCCGCGCGCGATCGCTGAATATAAGAACGAAAACCGTCACGTCCGCGCGCCGCTTGGTGTGGATTCACCAGCCCCCAATGGTTCTTCCGCAACGCCGCAAGATCATCCGTCTCGGTCTCATGGATCAGCAGCGCGAGTTCGATGGACTGCGGTGTCTTGAGCGGCAACTCCACAACCTTCAGGAATTCATCACACTTCGGTCCGTAAATCTCGTCTTTCCAAACGGCATACTGGCCGCGCCATTGCCCAATCGTTGTAAAGTTTGTCGCGTCGGTGTCGATTTGCGCAGGCCAATACTCCAAGCGCCACGGGCGGCAGGAACGTCTGCCATTCGATCCCGCGCGAGGGTATGCCAAAGTCGGGTTGCCCGACATTGAGGCCCACGGTGAAGAAGAGATTGTGCTTGCTGAGGTCCATGTCCCATTCGTTCGCCCAGATTTGCGTGAAGCCGGGATCGAGGTCGAAATACGCGCGACGCTGGATGCGACGCAGCAGTTCGTTGTCTTTCAGCGCGCCGCAGAAATTGATTAATAACGCCGCATCACCGCAGAGCGAGTACACCGACCGTTCGTTCATCCCGAAAACTTTGCGATTGTCGTAGAGAATTGCCCAGTGATCTCCGAGCCCGAATTGTTCGCATTGCACGCGAAACCCGTCCACCATCGCGTCGAGCGATCGCGGCGCGCCCTTCTTTGGCGACCCGAGAATATCCAGCCAGAACACCTCGAAACCCAGCGCCTGCAAACCCGCGACGTAATGCAGGTTTAGCCACTGCATTCCGCCGCCTTCGAGATAGCCCGCGCCCCAGGTGCTGGTAATGATGATCTTTTTCATGACATTGGCGCGCCGAATTGCAATTCGCACACCCGCGCATAGTGCCCGCCGCGCGCCACCAGCTCGTCATGCCGGCCGCGTTCGACAATTTGGCCGTCCTGCATGACCAGCAACAAATCGGCCTGCCGCACGGTCGATAACCGATGCGCCACGACGAATACCGTGCGCCCCTGCCGCAAGCGTTCCAGCGAACGCAGCACCGCCGCCTCCGTCTCGGAATCGAGCGCGGCGGTCGGTTCGTCGAGAATCAGGATCGGCGAGTTCTTCAGGAACGCCCGCGCCAGCGCGAGCCGTTGCCGTTGCCCGCCCGAGAGCGTCACCCCGCGCTCGCCAATCGGCGTGTCGTACCCCTGCGGCATCGCGCGGATGAATTCATCCGCCTCGGCGGCGCGCGCCGCCTCCAGGATTTCGTCCAGCGACGCCGCGGGCCGACCGTACGCGATGTTGTCGCGCACCGCCGTCGAGAACAGCACCGGCTCCTGCGGCACGATGCCGATCTGGCGCCGCAACGAGCGATATTGAAATTCACGAATATCCTGCCCGTCGAGCAGTACGCGGCCTTTTTGCGGATCGTAGAAGCGGAGCAACAGGCTCAGCAAGGTCGATTTGCCCACGCCGCTCGGGCCAACCAACGCCACCATTTGACCGGGCCGCGCTTCGAAGTCGACGCCCTTGAGGACGGGATGGTTCGAATCATAACCGAACCACACGCTCTCGAAGCGTACCACACCGTCGCAACGCGTGAGCGGTCGCGCGCCGGGCGCGTCGCCAATCGTCGGTTTCGTTTCGAGGATCTCGATAACGCGGCGGAATGGCGTGAGCGCGCCCTGGACCGCCGTGGCGATGCCGCTGATCGTGCTCATCGGGCCGTAGAGCATTCCAACATAGGTGATGAAGACGAGCAATTCGCCGATGCTGAGCCGGCCCGCCAGCACGCGCTGGCCGCCAACCCAAATCATCGCCACCGTTCCGACCGCCGTGATCAGCCCGACGACAAACGACGAAATCACCTGCACTTTCGTCATGCGCACGTTGGCGTCCACGCTTTGCGCCGCGCCCGTGTTGAAGCGCCGCACCTCGTCTTCTTCGCGCGCAAACGCCTGGATGGTGCGAATGGCCGAGAGCGACTCCTGGATCATCGCGCTGACTTTGCTCTCGCGCGTGTGATACTCGGTCGAAACATCCGTCATCAGGCGATTGTAATGTTTGATGGTCAACGCCAGCGCCGGCGCGACGACCAGCGCCAGCAGCGTCAGCACCACGTCGAACCGCAGCATGATGATCATCATCCCGATCAACGTCGCAATGGCCGACACCAACGGGATGAGCCCGCCGTTGAAAATCGTCTGGATGGAATACGTGTCCCACGTCACGCGGTAAATCGAATCGCCCACCGCCCGGCCGTCGTGGAACACCAGGCTCAGTTTTTGCAGGTGTTCATACACCCGGAACCGCAACTCCTGCGTCATCCGCAGCCCCGCGCGCACGAGATACATCGTCCCCCACGCCGCAAGCCCGCCGCGCACGATATTAATGACCAGCAGCGCCAGGCACACCATGAGCAACGCCCCGGCTTTATTGTCAGCAAACCCCGCCAGTGACGCCGGCATGGGTACCGAGCCGAGAATGCTATCGACAATAATCTTTAACGGCCACGGCTGCAGCAGGCTCGCGGCGATGCTAAACAATGTCAGCACCAGCCCGACCAGCGCGGCGCGCTGCTGGCCGCGAATCAGCGACCAAGCATGCGGCCAAAGTTTGGGCGTCTGGTTCATTCCGTTCCTACCGCTTCGGCGATACTCCCAAATCCATCGCGGGCAAGCAATCGCAGCAGTCCGCGATTGATGTTCCGCACGATGGCCGGGCCTTCGTAAATCATTCCCGTCCAAACTTCAACCAGGCTCGCACCCGCGCGGATCTTCTCGTAGGCGTCTTCCGCCGTGAAAATTCCGCCGACACCGATGATCGGCAGCTTGCCCTGCGTTTGTCGACAGATATGGCGGACACATTCAGTGGCCCGCGCCCGCAACGGCGCGCCGCTCAGTCCGCCTTCCGGGGGCGTCGGATGGTCGATGGTTGTATTCGTGGCGACAATGCCTGCGATTCCGTGCTTCTGGACCAGGGTGACCACGTCGTCGATCTGATCAAAAGTCAGGTCGGGAGCGATTTTTATCAGCATCGGAACTTGCCTGGAGGGCGAGCCGTTGGGAAAATGCGCGGCTCGGCTGGAGCCTCGCCCTCCAGAAATCTCCGTCAATAACTCATCCAACATTTCCTTGTCCTGCAACTTCCGCAAGCCGGGCGTGTTGGGCGAGCTGACGTTAATGATGAAAAAATCGGCGCGGTCATGAAGTTTATGGAGAGTGTCAGCGTAGCTTTCGCCGGCCCGCGCCAAATCCACGTCGCGGTTTTTCCCGACATTGATGCCGATGGGGATGCGGTGCGGGGGCGGCGGAATACGAGCCGCAATCGCCTCGGCGCCATCATTATTGAAGCCCATGCGATTGATGAGCGCGCGTTGATCGACCCGGCGAAAAAGACGGGGTGGTTCGGTGCCTGGCTGCGCTCGCGAAGTCACGCTGCCGATCTCCACAAAACCAAACCCCAGCGCCGGCCATAATTCCAGCCCCAGCGCGTTCTTGTCGTAGCCCGCGGCCAGTCCAACGGGATTGGGGAATTCGATGCCAAACACCGTCTGGCGAAGGCGTCGGTCTTCCACGACGAACAGACTCTCGACGGCGTCCGAAGCGATGCGGCAACGGCCCAGCGACGCAACGAGGTTCAACGCCCGCTCATGGGCAGCTTCGGGATCGGCTTGGAAAAGCCTGGGACGCACGAACGCCTTGTAGAACATGGGGCTACCATGGCAAATTGGCTGGACGCTTGCTATATTTTTGTGTTGGGACGATACTAGGGGTGTGAAACCTCGAGCCATGACGCCCGAAGTTCAGAAGCATATCGAGTACGCGTCGGGTTATCTTGACCTGAAGATGTACGATGACGCGATGCGGGAGGCTGACAAGGCGTTGGCGCTCGCCCCCAATTCCCGGGAAGCCATCGGCATCAAGTCCGACGTGCTCTGCCAGGCCAACCGGCTGAAGGAGGCCGAGCCGTTTATGGCCCAGCTTGCCGAATTGAGCCCAAGCGACTCCGCGATTTGGATCAATCTCGCCTACATCCGTCGGCGCACGCAATCGATCGACGCGGCAGTGGACACCTTGCAGCGCGCGTTTGACGCCAATCCCCAAGACGCGCTGGCGCACTACAACATGGCCTGCTACCGCGCCGTCCAGCATCGGGCAGAAGAAGCGATTGAACTGCTCAAGAACGCTTTGCACCTGAATCCGAAGTTGAAGGTGCTCGCGAAAGCCGAGGCGGACTTCACCGGGCTGCGCGAACTGCCCGCCTTCCAAAAACTGCTCGGCAGCCGCTGACCCGTGTTCGGCCTGCCGCGGAAATTCTTGTTTTCCTGGTCTTTCGTCTTGTCATGCCCGCCGGTTTTTGCCACTCTCGCCTTGGCGAGTTTGGGACGGCGCGCACAGGTGCGCGCCTAAATTGAGCAGGCAACTTGGAGGAAAACGGTTATGGACAACAACACACCCCCGCAGTCAGTTATTTCCAGCGAAGTCGAAATCACCGGTACGATCAAAAGCTCCGGCTCCATCCGTGTCGATGGCAAGCTGGATGGTGAATTGCATTGCACCGGCGATGCCATCATCGGCAAGTCCGCGCAGATCAAAGGCAACATCGTGGTCACCTCGGCGACCATCGAAGGCGCCGTCCAGGGCAACGTCACCGCCAAGGACCGCATCGAGATGAAATCCTCCGCCCGCGTGACGGGGGATATCCGCGCCAAACGGCTCAGCGTCGAGGATGGCGTGACCTTCATCGGTCGCTCCGAGGTCAATCCTTCCGGCTCGCCGCTCAGCGCGGCCGCGCCGGTGATGAGCGAATCGACCGAGACCGCCGACGACGAGCACGCCGAGGCGGCCACCGTCCGGACTTTCGGACGGCGCTAATGCGTCGTGCCGGTTGGCGGCACGTGTTCTTACGGGAGTGAGCTGTGCCCAAGAACCGCAAGGTCAACACACTCGATAGCTACGCGACGATCCGTGCCGTCGCGCGCACCAAACCTGTGCCCGGCTCGCCACCGGCGGAGGAGGCGGTCCCGACCGACGCGCCGGCGGTTGACCTGCAGAAGCCGGGCGCGCGGGTGGCGCGGACCACGGTTCCCGTCAAACACCACATCGAGTGCTACGAGTGCGGTTACAAATTCCAGGTGCATGGACGCGCGACGACGACCCACTGCCCCAAATGCCGCGTGTTGCTCGATTTCAAGGATTACCTCATCGACTCCGAGTGGGTGGACACGATCAAGACGGCCGGCACCATCCGCCTCGCCGCCACGGGCGTGCTCAAAAGCGGGGACTTGATTGGCGCGGAGGTGATCATCGAGGGAATCATCGAAGGCGGACGGGCCCGCGCCTTGCGGACCATTGAACTGGGGGCGGGCGCGATTTTCTCGGAGAAAGCCGTGTCCGCCCCTGATCTCCGCATCGCGCCAGGGGCGGAATTCAAATTCAAGCAGGACGCCCGTTACCGCAACGTCGAGATCTTCGGCACCCTCCATACCAAGCTTGAATCCACGGGGATTATTACTGTGAAAGCCGGCGGACTGCTGACGGGTGAGGTCCAGGCCCAGCATCTCGTGGTGGAAGAGGGCGGCGGACTGCAAGCGATGCTGCGCATTGCCCCCAAATCGGAACTTATCCCCGAAGGCGAAGAAGCCGCCTAACAGAACTTCCCATGCCCGTTGTAGCCGCGCCTCTATGAGGCGCGCACCCCGGCGCGAAACCCGACATGGCTCACAGAGCCGTGCCTACAAGGACCGGTTTTGTTAGGCGCTCTACGCACCCCGCAACGCGGCGTGGTATTCTTGCAGCGAACAGACGGTGAGGCCCCTTTCGCGGAGCGCCTTGATCCCCAGCAAGGCGGCGTTGGCGCCCGCCAACGTCGTCATGATGGAAATCTTGTGGGCGACCGCCGCGGTGCGGATTTGGACCTCGTCCGCGCGCGGCGTCTTGCCGGCGGGCGTGTTGATGACCAGGTTGATTTCGTTGTTCTTGATCAAGTCGAGCACGTTCGGGCGGCCTTCTGTGAGCTTGAAGAGAAACTGGACCTTGATGCCATTCTCTTCCAGCACTTTCGCCGTGCCGCCGGTGGCGCACAGCTCGAACCCGAGTTCGCTGAAGCCCCTCGCGAGCGGCACAACGAGTTTCTTGTCGGAGTCACGCACGCTGATGAAGACCCGGCCCCGCTGCGGCAACGCGGGTGAAGCGGCCAATTGCGATTTGGCATAAGCCATCCCCCAATCCTTGCCGATCCCCATCACTTCGCCCGTGGACCGCATTTCGGGTCCCAAGCAGGATGTCTTGTCCCGGAAATTTGTTGAACGGGAAGACCGATTCCTTCACGCAGTAGTACTTCGGCCGGATTTCCCGGGTGAACCCGAGTTCGGGGAGTTTCTTGCCGGTCATTACCTTGGCCGCGAGCTTCGCCAGCGGCACGCCGATGGCCTTGCTGACGAATGGCACGGTGCGCGAGGCGCGCGGGTTCACTTCCAGCACCCAGACGTTTTTGCCTTTCACCGCAAATTGCACGTTCATCAGGCCCGCGACTTTCAATTCGCGCGCCATCGCCTCGCTGTAACGGCGCATCGTGTCGATGTTCTCGGGCCAGATCGAATGCGGCGGCAACACCATGGCCGCGTCGCCGCTATGGCAACCCGCAAACTCGATGTGCTCCAGCATTCCGCCGACCACGACCGTGTCCCCGCCCAACGCCAATGTCGGCAATGCAATCCACGTCCACTTCGAAGGCTTCTTCGAGGAATTTGTCCACCAGCACGGGCCGTTCGGGCGACGCCTCGACGGCAAAACGCATGTAGTGGCGGATTTCGTCGTCGCTGTAAACGATCTGCATCGCGCGCCCGCCGAGCACGAACGACGGACGCACCAGCACGGGATAGCCAACCTTGTGCGCCGCCGCGAGCGCTTCTTCTTCATTGACCGCCAGGCCATTCGGCGGCTGCGGGATGCCGAGCTTGTCGAGCATCGCGGAAAACATCTTGCGGTCCTCGGCCATTTCAATGCTCTGCGGCGACGTGCCGATGATGTTGACGCCGTTTTTCTGCAGGCCCAGCGCCAGGTTGAGCGGAGTCTGCCCGCCGAATTGCGCGATCGCGCCCCAGCACTGTTCGCGCTCGTAAATATGCAGCACGTCTTCCAGCGTCAGCGGCTCGAAAAACAACTTGTCGCTGGTGTCGTAATCGGTGGAGACCGTCTCGGGATTCGAGTTCACCATGATGGTCTCGAGCCCGAGTTCCTTCAAGGCGAACGCCGCATGCACGCAGCAGTAATCAAACTCGATCCCCTGCCCGATGCGGTTCGGTCCGCCGCCGAGGATCATCACCTTGCGCGTGTCGGTCTTCCGCACCTCATCGTCGCCCGTGTCGTAGGTCGAATAGTAATACGGCGTGTAAGCCTCAAATTCCGCCGCGCACGTGTCCACCAGCCGATACGACGGCACCAGCCCGATCTTCTTGCGCAACGCCCGCACCTCATCCTCCGTGCTCCCGACCAGCGCCGCAATCTGCCGGTCGGAAAAGCCCAGTGGACTTGGCTTTCTGAAGAAGTGACTGCTTGTGAATGCTCGCCATCGCCCGCGACCTTAGCGAAGCGTTACGTTTTTGACAAGAGGGTTACCGCGCCGGTTGAAGCTTCGTTGCACGCAATGCCAGAACTCAGGCGCGCAAGATCAAATCAAAACAGATTGTCACTTCTTCTCGAAAATCATCACGGCATTTTCGTCAGGGTCGCCATGGGTCATAAGGAGACCGTAAGGCGCCGCCTTTCCCGTAAAGTCTAGTGAATCCATCCTGCTGTCTGTATCGGAAAAGCGAATGCTCCAAACGCTCTGGGTGCCGTATGTAGTGATAATATTATCGCAATACCAGTGGCCCGTCGTTGAAATAAAGCCTGCGAACTGGAAGTTAGTCCAGGTCGGATAATTGACGATTTGGAATGAGCCATCTGCCTGCAAATCCAATTGACTCTGCCGCCCCTGAAGAATCGCCATGCCGTTTGTGGTGATTGTCTGCTGGGTAAGCAAGTAGCTGCCGACGATGTCCTCCTGCTTTGGTCGGGTCGTTGTCAACGTGTGCGCATACCGATCCCAACTATCATCAAAATGTTCGCAACCAACTAGATGGCCTAATATGCAGACGGTGATCACGAGGCCAAAGAAGCGATTGATCCGCAGCATGAACTAGACATTATCGCACGACAGCAAGCTTAACAAGCGGACGGTGGAAGGTGCTATCATGATTTGAGTGTTGTCCGAAACCGCAGGATCTTTCCTCGCGGTGTCATTCTGAGCGAAGCGAAGAATCTGGCTCGCATTCAGGCTAGACCCTTCGCTTTGCTCAGGGTGACAGACAATTCTCCCCGTTTGTGTAAAACGCACTGCGGAACGTCAGCGGCTGGAGGCGACCTGCTTGGCGGGCGGCGCGGTGCTGGAGCGGATTTCGTAGAGGTGGTAGCCGATCTCCCGGGCGGCGCGGATGGTCTCGGTGTAGGGGGTGTCGGCCACGTCGACGAAACCATTTTGGTAATTCTCGCCGTCGAGCGTGCGGCCCGTCGTCGGTTCGTCGCGATAGGAGAACCAGTGGCAACCGACGATGTTCGGATGGCGGAGCGCGTCGGTCACGAAACCTTTGTACGCGGTGGCGCGCTCCGCTTGGTCCTTAACCCTCACCAGACCCGGGTAAAATTGTCCACGATCCGTCGCGCCGAAATGGAATTCGCCGATCATCACCGGCACGTCCACATTCTCGGGCAATTTGAAATCGGCGACCGAACGACGGTAAATATTGTAGCTGAGCACATCACAGTAATGGGCGGCGGTTTCGACGACAGCCGGGTTTGAACCGGAGAAGCGACAGCCCAGGTAAAGGTGGTTCGGCGCGGTCTTATGCACGGCCTGGCTGCAGAGTTTGAAGTACTGTCGGGCGGTGTGCTTGTAGAACGCCAGCAAATCATCGCGGGCCCGCGCTTTGTCCGGCGTCTCGCGGCTTTCGATGATGTCACCCCAAGACTTGTAGCTCATTCCCCAGCCGGCATTGAGCTTCTCGAATGTCGTGATACTTCGCCATCAGATCGGCCACGAGAACCTGCTTGGCCGCCTGGTACGGGGGCGAATCGAGCGTCGCCAGCGCGAGTGAAACATCGCTGCCCCAGCCGATCTCGTTGTCGATGAAATAACCCATGCACCACGGGTCGTTCGCGGTGGCCCTGGCCTGGTCCGCCACGCTGGCGCGCAGTTGCCGGCCGAAGTCAGGATCAAACACATCGCGGAATCGTCCCCAATACCCTTTCGTCCCTTCGAGCGGCTTGCTGGAAAAATGGACCGCCTCCACGTATGGGGTCCGCTGCAGCGCGCAGATCGCGGGGTCGGACCAATTGCCAATCGTGTTCAGGCCCCAGCTCCGCAATCGCTCTTGCGTCATCTCCGCAAAATCGCCGGTCCAGCTCGCGCCGTACTTGCGTTTCAAGTTGGCGCCTGGAAAATCGTAACAAGCTGGCTTCGTGTCGAGATAATGGCCCCACTGCGACTCGCTGGTGGAAAGAAACTCCTTGTACTCGGGTTGCGTTCCGGGAAAATCCTGGAACCACGTGGCGCGACCCTCCAGCGGCGTTGTTTCGCCGGGCCAAATGCAGTCGATCCCGTTCGAAAAGAACAATCGCCCCTCGGGATCCACCAGCCACCACTTCCCGCGGAACTTGGCGGTGCGGAAAAAGCCCGTTCCCAGCAGGAGCGGCCCGTTTTTCCAGCCGCCGTACCTGTCCCACGATCTCGCCCCGCGCCACGTCGCTAATTCATCCAATTCCGCGGCCCGCCGCGCGGTCAAGTCCTCGAGGGCGTGCGTTTTATTCGGCCAATCCGTATGAAGGTACTGCCCGAAGGTGTCGATGAATGGAAAGAGCGACTGCAAGGCATCCGGCGGCTTTTCGACGCCGACTTTAAGAGAACTCAACCGCACGTCGCCAATCTCGAAGCTGAATTTGCTTTTCGGTTTCAGGACAATGATGGACACGCGCGCGACCATGCCGGGGTCGATCGTGTCCTCACCAGATTCCGGCGGCGGAAAGCCGTGCATCCCGAACATATGAATCCCGGCCAGGCTGAAAGCCGACCGCTTGAAGGCCACCGCCAGCCTGCCCTGCGCGCCCGGCGCGAGCGTCACCTGACCCTCATTGGAGTGCAACGGCGGATCCGCGTCGGCGTTTTCCACGCGGCAGACAACGGTGAGCTCGTTCGCGCCCACATTGCGCACGTCCAGCATCAGCCCGTCGTGATCCGCGAGATTCCACCCGCCGTGCGGCGCTTTCAACACGATGCCGGCCCACGCCGCGTCGTCCTCGCCATCCACATGCAGCGCCATGCCAGAGTCGAGTTTCGCAGTCGTAACATCCACACTGCGCAGCTCGACGGCGTCGTTCGGTTTGCCGCCGTGTGTAAAAGCAAACAACACCGACTCGGCATTAACCCGAGCGGTGCTGATCCATCCCACCAGCAGGCAAACCCCGGCGACCACCATGCTGGTTGCCGTCGCGGGCCGAAATAAAATTTTTCCCAACATTCTCCGCTTCTCTTACAGAAGGGTACGCCAGAATTTCACAACGTCAATAAGGCGATGCGATTTTTTGAAGATTCTTTGTGAAAAATGGTAACCCGTGGTAGCCGGTTTCGCGTCTTTGAGAGAAACGCGGCGCCGTGCTCCGTGATTCCGTGCGGTGCTTCTTGTTTCAACTTGCCCGATTGAAGCATGCAAACGATATTTCGCGCAAGCATCATGCATTCCGCAAGGAAACCGGCTCCCGACCTCGGGGCCTTTGAGTCTGCGGTCTGGCCCTAAGAACCCCGGATAGAATTTCCCATCCGTGTTGTAGGCCGACTCTGTGAGTCGGCGAGTTTCCCAAAGGATTTCGCCGCTTCGCAGAAGCGGCCTACAACCTGAAAGACTTTTTTGGAAAACTGCTAGGCGGGCTACACCAACGCCGCCAAACTCCCTGCCTTCGCGAGTTGCTCTTCCATCTCCACGATTTCCTTGATGTTGTGTAGAAACCAGCGGTCGATCTTGGTGAGCAGATACACGGCATCGACTTTGAAACCGGCGCGGAAGGCGTGACGGATGTAAAAGATGCGTTCGGCGCAGGGAGTGATGAGTTTGCGCTCGATTTCCTCGCGGGGCGGAATTTCCCGGCCGCCCCAGCGTCCGCCGCTGAGGCCATGTGCGCCGATTTCCAAGGAACGCAGCGCCTTCTGCAGCGACTCCTTGAACGTCCGCCCGATGGCCATCACTTCGCCAACTGATTTCATCTGCGTCGTCAGCGTCGGGTCGGCCTGTGGAAATTTCTCGAAGGCGAAGCGCGGGATTTTCACGACGACGTAGTCGATGGTCGGCTCGAAACTGGCGGGTGTGGATTTCGTGATGTCGTTGGGGATTTCGTCGAGCGTGTAGCCGACCGCGAGCTTGGCGGCGATCTTCGCGATGGGAAAGCCCGTGGCCTTCGAGGAGAGCGCGCTGGAGCGGCTCACGCGAGGATTCATCTCGATGACGCAGAGCCGCCCGTTTTCGGGATTCACGGCGAATTGGATGTTCGAGCCGCCCGTCTCGACGCCGATCTCGCGAATGCAGGCGAAGCTGGCATCGCGCATGAGTTGCCATTCCTTGTCGGTCAACGTCTGGATGGGCGCGACCGTGATCGAGTCGCCCGTGTGCACGCCCATCGGATCGAGGTTTTCGATGGAACAGACGATGACGCAGTTGTCGGCCTTGTCGCGCATCACCTCGGTCTCGTATTCCTTCCAGCCGATGAGCGATTCCTCGACGAGGATTTCGGAAACCGGCGAGGCCTCGATGCCGCCCAGGGCCATCGCATCGAACTCTTCGCGGTTGTAGGCGATGCCGCCGCCCGTGCCGCCGAGCGTGTAGGCCGGGCGAATGATAACGGGGAAACGGCCAATCGTGCGCGCTACTTCGCGCGCCTCTTCCACCGTGTGGGCCACGCCGCTGAGGGGCAGGTCGAGGCCGATCTTTTGCATCGCCTGTTTGAACTTCAGGCGGTCCTCGCCCTTCTCGATGGCTTCCGCTTTCGCGCCGATCATCTCCACGCCATGCTTCTGCAGAACCCCGCTGCGCCAGAGCGCCATGGCCGTATTGAGGCCGGTTTGGCCGCCGAGTGTCGGCAACAGCGCGTCGGGCTTCTCGCGTTCAATGATCTTCTCCACCGCCTCGGGCGTGATCGGCTCGATGTACGTCGCATCCGCAAATTCCGGGTCGGTCATGATCGTGGCCGGGTTCGAATTCACCAGCACGACCTTGTACCCCTCTTCGCGCAGCGCTTTGCAGGCCTGCGTGCCCGAATAGTCAAACTCGCAACCCTGGCCAATCACAATCGGCCCGCTGCCAATGATCAAAATCTTTTTTATGTCGGTGCGTTTCGGCATTTAGAAAAACTCGTTCTGTTTTACGTCGGGTTTGATCCCCAGTTTCTTGTAGGTCAATTCCGTTGGCACGCGGCCTTGCGCGGTGCGCTTGAGATAGCCTTCCTGGATCAGGAATGGCTCGTAAACTTCCTCGAGCGTATCCGGTTCTTCACCGACGGCGACGGCGAGCGAGCTGATGCCGACGGGTTTGCCGCCGAATTTGTGCACCAACGTTTCGAGGATGCGTTTGTCCATCTCGTCGAGGCCGTGTTCGTCGATTTCCAGCATGGCCAGCGCTTTGTCCGCGATGTCCTTGGTGATTTTGTCGGACTTCGCCTTGACCTGCGCGTAGTCGCGGACGCGTTTCAATAAATTGTTGGCGATGCGCGGCGTGCCGCGCGAACGGCCGGCAATCTCGGTCGCGCCGCCGGCGTCGATGTCCACATTCAGGATGCGCGAGGAGCGATCGATGATGGAGGTCAGTTCGTCGGCGCTGTAGTAGTTAAGCCTTTCCGTGATGGGAAACCGCGAGCGCAGCGGCGCGGTCAGCAACCCGCTGCGTGTCGTCGCGCCGATCAATGTGAAACGCGGCAGGTTCAGGCGGACGCTGTGCGCGTTCGGGCCCTGGTCGATGACAATATCCAAACGGAAATCCTCCATGGCGGGATACAGGTATTCTTCGACGACCTTTTGCAACCGATGGATTTCGTCGATGAACAACACGTCGCCTTTGTCGAGCTTCGTCAGCAAGCCGGCGAGGTTCGCGGCCTTTTCGAGCGCGGGGCCGCTGGTGACGACGATGTTCACGCCCATGACCTTCGCGAGAATGTGCGCCAGCGTGGTTTTCCCAAGTCCCGGCGGGCCACTCAAGAGAATGTGGTCGAGCGATTCCTTGCGCTGGCGGGCGGCCTGGACCGCGAGATCCAACCGTTCTTTCACCTTGCCCTGTCCCTGAAAATCGGCGAAGAGACTGGGGCGCAATGACACGTCCAGCGTCTTGTCGTGGATGGTCTCGGTGACGAAGCGTTCCGGCATGGTTGCAAGATGCTAAAATCAAGACTGTCGAGGCAAGACTAATCATATGAAGAGGGCCTTCCTGCTCGCCTGGGTTTCGCTGTCCGCTTTTACCGGCTGTCAATCGACGCCACGTCCGTCTTCCCAGGCCGAGAACCAACCGCCGATCGCAAAAAAGATCCCGCACGTCACGACGGTCCATGGCGAACGGCTGGTGGACAACTATTACTGGCTTCGCCAGAAAGACAGTCCCGAAGTCCTCGCCTACCTGAAGGCGGAAGATGCTTACGCCGATTGGTTCATGAAACCGACCAAGCCGTTGCAGGAGACGCTCTACAACGAAATGCTCGGACGCGTTCAGGAGCCCGACCAGAGTGTGCCGTATCGCCAGGGCGACTGGTTTTACTACCACCGCACCGAGGAAGGAAAACAATATCCGATTCATTGCCGCAAGAAGGGGACTGTCGACGCGCCCGAGGAAGTCACGCTCGACTTGAACGAGATGGCCAAGGGCAGGGAGTTCCTGGAAATCAACGTCTATGAAGTGAGCGACGATGGCAACTTGCTGGCATTCAGCACGGATGAAACGGGTTTTCGGGATTACACGCTGTATGTCAAGGATCTGCGGTCCGGCGAGATACACAGCGAGAAAATCCCGCATGTCTCGGACGCGGCCTGGGCGTCGAACAACGAGACGTTGTTCTATGTGACGGAGGATGACGCCAAACGGCCCTACCGAGTTTGGCGGCACAACCTTGGCGAGAAGGAAGACACGCTGATTTACGAAGAGAAAGACGCCCTGTTCGACGTGGGAGTCAGCCGCTCACGCAGCAAGCGGTTCGTGTATGTTGCCATCGGCAGCAAAACCACGGACGAGGTCCGTTATCTGCGCGCCGATCATCCGGATGAACCGTTGAAGATCATCGCGCCGCGCCAAAAGGACCACGAATACAACGTCGATGATGGCGGCGATCTTTTCTACATCCGCACGAACGACAAGGGACGTAATTTTTGCATTGTGACCGCGCCACTCGCCGATCCGGGCCGCAAAAACTGGAAGGAAGTTGTGCCGCAACGTGGGGATGTCTCGATTGACGATCTCGGGGTGTTCACCAATCACTTCGTGCTGGCAGAACGCGAAAATGGCCTGCCGCAAATCAGCGTGTACGACATCGCGACAGGCGCGGCCCACCGCATCCAATTTCCCGAGGCGTCTTACGCGGTGGGCACGGACGAGAACGCCGAGTTCAACACCACCACACTGCGCTTCACGTACGAGTCACTGACGACACCGCCTTCCGTTTACGACTACGACATGGTTACGCACGAACGGAAGCTGCTCAAACAACAACCGGTGCGGGGTGGTTATGACCCCGCGCAGTACCAGACCGAGCGCGTGTTCGCGACCGCCGCGGACGGAACGCCGGTGCCGATCTCGCTGGTCTATCGCAAGGACCTGAGGCGCGCGAGCGGCAATCCGTTGCTGCTTTACGGTTACGGTTCCTACGGCATCCCCACGGATGTCTGGTTCTCGTCGAATCGCCTGAGCCTGCTCAATCGCGGCGTGATCGTGGCGATTGCCCACGTGCGCGGCGGCGGGGAATTCGGCAAACGCTGGCACGACGCGGGCCGCATGCTGAACAAGCGCAACACGTTCACCGACTTCATCGCCTGCGCCCGGTTTCTCGACGCGCGCCATTACACCGACGCGCAACATACGGTCATCGAGGGCGCCAGCGCGGGCGGACTGCTCATCGGCGCCGTGCTGAACATGCAGCCGCGGTTATTCAAGGCGGCGCTGGCGGAAGTGCCGTTCGTCGATGTCATCAACACGATGCTCGACGAATCGCTGCCGCTGACGGTCGGCGAATTCGAGGAATGGGGTAACCCGAAGGTCAGGAAGCAGTATGACTACATCAAGACGTACAATCCCTACGACAACATCCGGCGACAGGCGTATCCCACGATCCTCGTGGAGTCATCGCTCAACGACAGCCAGGTCATGTATTGGGAACCGTCGAAGTACGTCGCCAAACTTCGCGCGACCAAGACCGATTCCAATCCATTGGTTTTCCAGGTGAACCTGGAACCTTCCGGCCACAGCGGCAAGAGCGGCCGTTACGACGCGCTGCATGACGTTGCTTTTGAGTACGCGTTCATGCTGTTGGAGTTTGGGATCAAGGAGTAGTGCTACGTAACGCATTCGGTCAAAGCAACTGTAGAAAGCAGCGAGTTGGCTCACAAATTCGGATCCCCACAATCCAAAATGTCAATAGTCAGTGACTGCCCCCTTCACGGGTTCACGTGAGGGGCAGAAAGCGTTGGCACGTGGCCGCAAGTTGGGGCGCGGGGGTTAGGCGCGTTTCCCTTGAGTAATACTTCAATAGGCATTCATCGAACCGCCAGATTGAAAGAAGCCGCAAGCAGTTGGCGCTGCTTGCGGCTCCCCAAGGAAAGACTACAACCAGATTATGCTACTTGCCGCAGCTCGAAGTATGGATCTGGAGATTACCCGTGCTGATAGGCACCGGGCCTCCGGACATGGTGCTGATCAGCATCAGGATTGCCTCACTATTGCAATCATAGACCTTGAGACATAGCAGGTCTTTGCCTGCGCCTGGCTCATGGTGGTCTTCGGCATGCCCAATGAAGCAAACCGCCTGCTCCGGCATCGGATTGCCAGCGACACCAGTCAGAATGCCAGTGCCATGGAAATCAATCGTGTTCACGTCGACCTTCGGTGAACTGGTCGGGGAACCTCCGCACATGTCGACCGTGATAAGCTGGCCTTGGAAATGCAGGTCCTGAAGATGGTCAACCACATTCCAGTTGCCACCACCCGCGGCGGTTGGGCTGCAACCAGGGTTGACTACGCCACCGAAGCTGTAGTCCGCCACGCCCTTCGTCTTGCCAATGGTTCCACCACCAGTGAGCCAGCACGGGCCCTGAGGCGGAGGCGGCGTACAGAAGTCGCCTCCCAGCGTGAAGTCGACTTCTACAAATTCGTTATTATCATCCACGCTGAATTTCTGGCAACCTTTCCCGCCGACCGACGCCCCGACAGGCAGGCTGCTCTTATCCACGCAGATGGTGTAGGTATCCGCCGTGGCCGGCAGATCGATAAGATACGCACCATTACCCGTCGTTGTCGTCGAACCAACTCCTTCGACAGTAACGACTATCCCTCCTGCGCTATTGCCGAGAGGACAGCTCACCACACCTACGACGTGCCAGGCATTGGCATTGAGGGCCGAGAGCGCTAAGACCAGCAGGCCTGATGGTACTATTTTGCATTTCATAGTTTTCCCTTCGTTCCCTTCGTTAGCCAAGTCCTAAGTCCCGATCCTGCACCAGGACCCTCACGCCAGATGCCCGAACTTAGCCTTGGATGGTGCGCTTCATATCACACAGCCACTCGATTGTCCAGTGAAATGAATAGGAAATCCTAAGCGAACCTAACATGAACACCAATTCGCTCCTGCTCCCCACGGCCACCACCCCGTCCAGCATTGTGCGTGTGCGCTGATGCTATAAGGGTACTGTCAAGAGTCTGGCGTTTGGGGCGCATCGGGCGGATATGGCCCTTTAGGGCCGCGCCGCCCCGCGCCCCCGTAACTTCAATAAAAGAGGGATTAACAGTGAGTAATACTAAAATCGATGTTGGGATGCCAGTCAGTAAAGGGGTCACCCATTAAAGGTTCCGATTGGAAATGGGGTCACATCTCTTCTTTCTGTAAATGACTTCGATCTTTCTGGTTTGTTCGGCCATCGGTTGAAGGCCTTAGTATTGACACTTGAGGGGGGTCTTTCGCCGCGACAAGCAGTTGCTGACATATAATAATCCATTTCCCCATCGTAGGTGTGTGGCAATCTATTTCGGGGTTCATCGATGTTTTTTGGCGCAGCCAGAGAACCTTGCGAAACCTCCAAAAGCTTGCACACCTGCTTAACGTCATTGTTCGAGTTTTGAGAGAGTTTGGGGCGTGAAGTGCCAATCAAATGAGGGAGCAAAGAAATGAGCGTCTGAGACAGACGCCGCTATACCAGCGGGCAAGGGCATACAAATGGGGACGAACGGCAAAGCTGCGACAAGTCGCAGCAGTCCAAAAGGCCGGACTGTTTACGCGCTCTTGAGCGCGGCTCGCACCAACTCTTCCACGCTGGCTGTTGGGCCCGACTTCTCCGCGGTGGCGAGTACGATTCGGTGGGCATCGACTTGTTTGTAGCCGAGGGAAACGAGGGCGAGGACGGCGTCGCTGAGCTTCTGTTCCTCGGGGGTGGCGGCGCGGCCTTTCGTCGCGAAGGCCGCGGCTCCGCCGACTTTGTCTTTCAATTCCACGATCAGGCGCTCAGCGGTTTTTTTGCCGATGCCGCGCAAGGTCGAAAGCGTTTTCGTGTCGCCGGAAGCAATGGCATTGCGCAAGGCAGAGATCGACGTGCTGCTGAGGATGTTGATGGCAAGTTTGGGGCCGATGCCGCTGATGCTGATGAGCAACAGGAACATCTCGCGTTCGTCGGGGGTGACGAAACCGAACAACTGTTGCGTGCCGTCCTGGGCCACGACGTGATGATACGTGAGCAGTTTGACCTCGTTGCCTTTCGTCGGCAGTTTGTCGTAGCTCGACAGCGGGATGAACACGGCGTAGCCGACCCCGTGGCAATCAACGACAACATGGGTCGGCGTCGCTTCCGCGAGTTGGCCGTGGAGATGCGCGATCATCGCGGGCCAGTGTAACCGCGAATGCACGCGAATCAACGCGAATCAGATTTGCTTCGGCGGCTTGACCTGGATGCCGCGGCAACTGTGGGCGTGGCAGATGGCGACGGCGAGGGCGTCACCGGCGTCGGCTTGCGGCGCTTCCTTCAGGCCAAGCATGACTTTCACCATGTTGCCGACCTGTGTCTTGCCGGCGCCGCCGAGGCCGGTGACGGATTGCTTCACTTTGCGCGGGGCGTATTCGTAAATCGGCAGGTCGTGCTTCGCGGCGGCGGCGATGATGACGCCACGGACCTGGCCGAGAGTGAAGGCGATGCGCGTGTTCTGCACGTAGACCAGGCCCTCGATCGCGACCGCTTCGGGTTGGTGGTCGGCGATCAATTTCAGCATGGCGTCACCGATGCGCACGAGGCAGCGCGACGGCAACACGGTCGGCGGATTTTTGACGTGACCGTGACAGAGCGCGGTCAATTGGTTGCCCCTGGACTTCGATCACGCCGAAGCCGGTGCAGCGAAGACTGGGATCGATGCCGAGGATTTTCATAGAGGCAAATTCAAAAACCGAAATCCGAAACAAATCCGAATCGCAAATGGGCAAACATCAAAGAACAACATTTTTTGATTTTCGAAATTCGTGCTTGTTTCGGTATTCGAGTTTCGGATTTTTCGCGTTAAGCAGCGGCTGCTTGGACTTTCTCCAGGATCTCGTCGGGGATTTCGCAATTCGAGTAGACGTTCTGCACATCGTCGCTGTCTTCCAGCGCGTCGATCAACGCGAGAACACTGCGCGCGGTCTTTTCGTCCGTAATCGGCAGCGGTGTCAGCGGAAAAAACGCGACTTCAGCGGACTCGGGTTTGATGCCTTTCGTCTCCAGCGTTTTGTGTACGGCTTCGAATTGGTGCGGGTCGGTCAGGATTTCGTAGGTGTCGGGATGCACCAGCATGTCCTCGGCGCCCGCGTCGAGCGCCAGGGCCAGCAGGTCGTCCTCGGAGATCTGTTCTTTCGCGACGAGAATCTGGCCTTTGCGATGAAAGAGGTGCTTTACGGCGCCCATGACCGCCATGTTGCCGCCGTGTTTCGTGAAGATCATGCGAATCTCGGCGGCGGTGCGGTTCTTGTTGTCGGTGAGCAGTTCCATCAAGAGCGCGACGCCCCCGGGTCCGTATCCCTCATAGGTGACTTCCTCGTACGTGACACCGGGGAGTTCGCCGGTGCCCTTCTTGATGGCGCGGTCGATGTTGTCGGCGGGCATGTTCATGGCGCGCGCTTTCATCAAGATGGTGCGCAGGCGGGGATTGAAGCCTGGGTCGCCGCCGCCGTGTTTGCAGGCCACGGCCATTTCCTTGCCAAGCTTGGCGAAGATTTTGCCGCGCTTGGCGTCGATGGTGCCTTTGTAGTGCTTGACCTTCGACCATCTGGAATGCCCTGACATAGCGGGGAAATCTTAGCTTGCTGGCGGTCGGCTTTCCATATAATTTATCCGCGTCCCAATCACTCGTGCGCGGGTGGTGGAATTGGCAGACACGTACGCTTGAGGGGCGTATGGCGAAAGCCGTGCAGGTTCAAGTCCTGTCCCGCGCACCAATCCCCGAGTTGATTTTGAGAGCGAGACGGTCTTGTCAGAAGACAACAGGTGCGGCAGTTGGAGCAACGCGGCACCGCACAGAAAAATAACCAAAATCAAAAGCTCGATGGCTGACCTGCTTGGTTCGGGTCACATTTAGAAATGATTCCAAAACCGGCCAACATCTATCGTATTACTCACTTTAACAACCTACCCGGGGTTTTGTCAGGGAGCGGCATCTGGCCCGAGAATGTGAGGATGGCTCGCAACATGCCGTACACCAGTATCGCTCACGCCAATATCCAAAGCCGGCGCAGCGCCAAGCCGGTACCATGCGGTTCGGGTGGGACTGTAAATGATTACGTGCCATGGTATTTTGCGACGAAAGCGCCGATGCTTTATGCTTTACACAAGGGCAACGTCCAAACTTACGCAGGAGGCCAAGTGCCGATTATTTATTTTCGGAGCACGGTGGAAACGGTCGGTCAAGCGGGTTTGCGTTTCGTGTTCACGGATGGCCATGCAATCATGTTCAACTCAAACTTTTACGATGATCTGGGGTGCCTAGATCAAATTGATTGGCCACTAATGAAGGCGAAGTACTGGCATGCTATTGCCAGCGACCCCGATCGCCCGAGGCGTCGTCAGGCCGAGTTTCTGGTGCATGGATTTTTTCCGTGGGACTTGGTGGAAGAGATTGGGGTGATGACCCAAGGGCTTCAAAAAAAGGTTGAGGCCCTGCTTCAGACAGCACAGCACAAACCGATTGTTAACATTCAAACTGATTGGTACTATTGAGTTCACTCTATGATTCAAGAGACTTCCGGTAATTTGTTAAGCGCAGACGCGGAGGCCCTCGTCAACACGGTGAATTGCGTCGGGGTCATGGGCAAAGGGATTGCACTTCAATTCCGCCAAGCGTACCCCGAGATGTTTCGTGAATATGCCAAATCTTGCAAGGCCGGGAAAGTGCGACCGGGCAAGATGTGGATTTACGAAACTGGTTCCCTACATAATCCAAAGTTCATTATCAATTTCCCGACTAAGCGCCACTGGAAAGGCAAAGCGCGCATTGAGGATATTGAGGCGGGACTGCAGGCGCTAGTCGCTGATCTGAAGCGGCTGAAAATCAAGTCTGTTGCAGTGCCACCATTGGGCTGTGGAAATGGTGGCTTGGATTGGAATGATGTCCGACCACGTATTACCGAGGCTTTGGGTCGGATTCCGGAAATTCAAATTCGCCTATTCAAGCCATCAGGTGCACCGCCCGTGGATACAATTCGGGTGGAGACGGAGAGGCCTGCAATGACACGCGGACGAGCTTTGGTAATCAAGCTCCTGCAAAATTACTACATCCCCGGATACCGGGCCTCGATGATCGAAATTCAGAAGCTAACCTATTTTCTCCAAGAAACTGGCGAGCAACTCCGCTTACATTTTGTGCGAGACAAGTACGGCCCTTACGCGGAAGGGCTGCAGCATGTTCTTCAGAAAGTCGAGGGTCATTACACGCGAGGTTACGGCGATCGAACATCGAATGCCACGTCGCAGATTGCGTTGCTCCCCGGTTCCGTCGATGCAGCAGATACGTTTCTTAAGGGTGATGCTTCAGCGTGGGAGAACTTGGCAAGAGTCCGCAAACTTATTGATGGATTCGAGAACCCTTACGGCATGGAACTACTCGCTACGGTTCACTGGATTGTGAAAGAATGTCCTGAAGCCGCCGATAATGTTGAGATCGCCGTCGGAAAGATACGAAGCTGGAGCGCTCGTAAGAGGGAGTTATTTAGTGCGGAAGATGTCAGGACTGCGTGGCGAAAGTTGAAAGAAGAACGCTGGCTGCAGGACATCACTTTGCTCCGGTCTTGATAGCAGTTTCGTTGAGCTCGAGATCTACACCTGTCACATTGGGTGTGAGATTGTGGTTATCTGGGCAGTCATGATGTGTGGCGGTGGTATCAAACGCACGCATCGGACTCAACCAAATTGCCCCAAGACCCAAAAAGGGCCCCAAGCACGGTAGCAACATCAAAGAAGTTCTTCCACGGTTTCACCGGTTCGTGCTAGATTATCTCGGGAAGAGCAGGTGGCATATGCGTGTCTGGCCTTTTTTTATTTCGGGAGTCATCATCACCACCGTTGCGTTTTGCAGCGGTTGTACGACAAACGCTGACAAGCCGGACGAACCACACCCTGCCATGCGGGCGATGGGGCAGCCGGTTCCATCCCCTGCCGACTCCGGTGAGACGCCGACCAACGAGAGCATCGGTTCGGAGATCCGCCGCCAACTCGACGGCACGCCCACAACGACCGCGGGCATCATCGTGGAAGTCGACGACGGCAAGGTCACGCTCCGCGGCAGGGCGCCAGATCTCGCCACGTCGTGGCGTGCCGAAGGCATCGCGCACGCCACGAAAGGCGTCAAGACAGTAGTGAATCAGATCGTGGTGATTACCCCGAACCCCCCGTCGTAACGAGGTTCACTCGTTTTTTGCGGGTGACGGCGTGGGGCCGATGATCGAATCCACCTCGCCTTGGAGCGAGGGTTGGAGTTTCACCGCCTGCTGGGCGTAATCGCCCGCAACCCGATCCTGCCCATACTGTTTGCAGAAGGCCGCCAACCGCAAAAACCGCAGAGCATGCGCGTTGGGATTCTCGGTCGAAGCGCTGGCGGCGACATAGAAGTCCGCGAGTTGGATGAGCGCCGCCGGCGCAAAATCGCGCCAGTCGGAAGCGATCTCTCCGTACGGGGTGGCGCAGATGAGTTGTTGATCGGTAGCGCGCAAGACTTTGCCCGGCAATGGGGTGCCGGCACGCGTCCGCAGGTCGGCGCCGTCATACGGATGGGGCGTGAAATCGGCGACCAATTGCTGTTTGAATTCCCAGAGCCGCCGCGCACGGTCGATTCGCGGGTCCAGCAATTTGTGACCGGCAGCGGTTGAAACCTTTGAGGAACAAACCTCGTACTGGGCCAGGGCGTCCTTGAAATCGTAATTCTCCCAAAACGGCGCGACGATCGGCTCCACGGCGCTGATGGCTCGCGTATCCTCCTCATCGCGCTGGCGATACTGCTCTTCCTGTTCGTGGCGTTTCGTCTCGGCTTCCTGTCTTTCCTGCTGTCCCTTTTCGCGGTCCTGCGCCGCGGCGCGTTCGAGATCGGGCTGCTTCGCGAGCAACGCCAGTTTCAACGCGGAAAGATTCGCATTGGTCACGGCAACGTTGAGCCTGGCCAGCGCATCATCATACTTTCCGCTTTTGGCGAGCGCCTCGATGTCCGCCATGGTCCCGGCGGCCTGGTCGCACTGACGCGCGAGTTTGTCCGCCAGCGCCTGCAAGTTAAAGGCCCATTGCTGGTCGGCCGTGCGATCCAGCTTGCGATATTCCCGGAACGAGACCGCGGCCTTCTCAAACTCGCTTTTTTCGAGATACTTGAATCCCGCCGTGAACCGGGTGAGCGCAACCGCCCACGGCGGCAGGCGCGGAATGGCAGCCTCCACGTCAGCCAATGGAAGCGAGCCGACCATCGTATCAATCAGCACGTTGGCGAAATTACCCGTGGTGATCTCCTCGGGAATGCGCGGCTTGACCATGATGTCCCGTGCACGGGCCAGAACACGGGAAGCCTCGCCGGGGCGGTCGGCCGCGAGAAGTGTCAATCCCTGGAACAATTGGATCCACTGGCGTTGACGGAACTGGCCCTGCCCGGCAACCTGAAGTGCGCTGTCATAGCCAAGCAACGCGTCGGTGTAACGGCCTTGCGCGAGCTGGAGCGTGGCTGTATTCCAAGCCTTCACCCAGGGCGTATCCTCGGCGAAGTTGACCTCTTCGGATGATGTTCCCGCGGGCGGCACAGGAGCCGGGGCAATGTTGACAACCTCCACGGGCGCCGGCGATTGCTGAAGTTGAAAGATTGTCACCCGTTTCTCCCACACGAACCAGACCGCCGCCGCGCAAATCACGAGCGCGGCCAACGTGCCCACCAGGGACAGGATCGAGAACCGCTCTCCCGTCGGCGCGACGATGGCTTTGACGGCCTGGGTGGCCTTGAGTTCGTCCTGCGCCCCGGCGAGGTCCTCAATCAGTTCGTCGTAGGTTTCATAACGCTCGGCCGGGTCCTTGGCCAACATGCGGGCAATGACCTGCGTCGTCCGTTCATTCAAATCGGGCGCATAGGTCTTGAGGGACAACGCGGGTTGCGTCGCGTGTTTGGTCACCACCTCGCCCGCCGTGTCCGCCTCGAACGGCGGCCGGCCCGCCAGCGCGTGAAATAGCGTCGCGCCCAGCGAGTAGATGTCACTGCGCAGATCTTCGGGCTGACCGCGGAGCTTTTCGGGCGCGATGTAGTAGGGCGTCCCCCAAATCTGGTCCGGCGCGTGTCCTTTGGCGTCTTCGGCGTCCCGACCGTGACCGCGCGCCAGGCCGAAATCAACAATCTTCGGGACACCATCCTCGTTGAAAAGGATATTCCCCGGCTTCACGTCGCGATGCAGCAAGCCGCGTTGCCAGGCACAGAGCAGCGCGGAAGCGATCTGGCGGCCGATGGAAAGCACTTCCGGTTCGGGAAGCCTGCCGAGCTTGGTGATGCGGTCATCCAGGCTGCCGCGCTGGCACAACTCCATGGACAGGTAATACTGGTTGTCGATCTCGCCGAACGCGTAGACCTGCGCAACATTGGGGTGATTGACCGACGCCGCCGCCTGGGCTTCCTGGGAGAAGCTGCTGATGAACGCCGGGTTGGTGGAGAGGTTCTTACGCACGATTTTCAAGGCCAGATAGCGGTTTAAGGGAAGATCGATCGCCTTGTAGACCGTGCCCATGCCCCCGATTCCGATGGGGTTCAGCAACAGGAAATCACCGAACTGCAGCGGCACAACAGAAAGCGCGCCACAATGTTTGCATTCCACGTGGGTGAATCCGGTCTGTCCTGTCAGGTCGAGGATCGCCCCGCAAGAGTGGCAATTGATGGAATCCGGCACTTTGCCTGGCGCGTCCATGGCGCGGGCACGTTAGCACGCGCTGGAAAGCAGCGGCAACAGGAAATCAAGATGCAGAGGACACACCGATAAACGTCAATTGCGGATACATCACACGCGACTCCCCCGGCGATCCATTATCGCTCTGCATTGGATCGCTGATTTCCAGAAAACGAACCGGATTCAAAAATCCAGCTCATAAGTCCTAAGTTTCTATCCTCCTGGCAGATGCAATCACAATTGCGCATTAGCCAATCCGGTTCGCTTCGCAGAAACACATGTTTTTGGAACCCCTTCTCCCCTGTCAAAAACACGCGTTTTTCGCCTGCCACAGGCTCGCCCATCCTCACGTTGTCAAAGACCAATTCTCTGGATCATACCGCTATCGGAATCCGATGTCCAGAAGAAAGCGTTGCCCAACTGGATTGCCCGCGCACATTCATCGTGATCGGGTCGCCACCGTTGACCGTTGCCGTCAGGTGTCAAGCCCTGACTCCCTTTCCTTTCCTACCTTTTCGATTAGTTGCCAAATTGCATCTCGGAAAGCGACTTCAAAGCGGATTGTAGCCTGGTCTGTTTCTGCGGATCCTTCTGCATGTTCAAGGCGTGCTGCAATCTCAGTGTGGTAATTTCTTTGTCTCCTTCGACACGATAAAGAACTTTCAATGACAGATCTCTGATGGTCACATCGTCGCTCTGCTCTAGATTCCTAATCAAAGCGGGTATTGAAGGAGTCCCAATTTTAACAAGAGCCTCCATGGCGGGATAGCGGTCCCAGAACCACTCGTGACTTCTTTGCGCTGTGGAGCGAATCTTATCCTCCAGAGTAATCCTCTGGGCAAGACCGTCTGCGGCCCTCGGGAACCTGTATTCACCGAGGAGATAAGCGGCATAAAATCGCGCGTCTTTGCTTTCCGAATCCAGTGCTATCAAAAGTGTTTCCTGTGTTTGACGCAAGTTTTGTCCAATGTCTTGAAGCAGTGTTTCTCGCTCCTTATCTGTTAGCCTTTCGAACTTCTGTAACCGGCCGGTAATTTGTTCGTCGCTAATCTGTTCAGTTCCATTTGTCAGTGGGGCAATAAATGCTTGAATAAACACTATGAAACAACCTACGAGTACAGCGCGTTCTCTTGTGGTCATAATCAATCCTTTGGTTTCTTAGATATTCTCCACGTATTAATCAGGGACATCCGGCCGCTGTGCTTGGAAGCGTGATATATCCCACATCCACATCCTTCAAAATGATGTTAGGCGTTGCGCTTGCTTGCCATTTTGCCCGCCAATGCCACTTGGCGGCATCAGGAAAACTATCATTACCGGGATTTCCCCCAGAGGCTCTAACCCCATTCCACTCTACCCATTGGTGGAAGTTTGCATAGACCTCGGTGCATGAGATTGCATAAAAAATCGCAACATTAGGTGCGTCTCTATCATAGATTTTGTCGTTGGTGTCAGGGGTCAGATTTTGAACCCCCGAACTTGATGTATCATTAGTCCAAGTCGGGTCGTTAAAGCCCGCCTGCGTTTCATCTTGGAAAGTGTGAAACCACCTCTCTCGTCTAAAACTCCAACCGGTCTTGATCGATGCATTAGCATTAATCCCCACAGGACTCAATTGAGCAATGGGCACCACCTTTCCCACGCCAATTGCCCCGCCATCGTATAACTGCCCGCCAAGATTCTCTGTCTCGTCATATAGCGTCCCAAATTGCACTGCGTTTGCGGGCGTTGTTCCAGTCCTCTGAATGCTCACCGTCCCCCACACCACGGTGAAATTCACATAATCCGACGAGCCGCTGGCGCCCTGGATTTGCACGCTGAGTTTGGCGTCCATCAACGCGCTGCTGGCGGTTGAGCCTTCCACATACAGATTCGTGGGCAGGCCGGCACCGGGGAAGGTCGCGCCCGTACTGACCTGCGTCCCGTTCGTCACATCGGTGAAGACTTTAAGCTGGCTGGGAATCGTCAGCACCACCGTGTCGTTGGTAATGCTCAGCGCCCCGATGATGATCTTTTGCCGGGGCGGGCCATTGTTGTCGCAATTACAGACCACCAGCCCGCCGGGATTCTGCTTGGGACTTCCCGTAATGCCATCGATGTCAATTTCCGGCAGGAGCTTTTGCACACCCAGGCGGGTCACGGCTAACAAATGGGCACTCTCCGTGTTGGCGTGGGTGCCCTGAGAATCCGTGTAGGAGGAATTCACGACATAACCGGGCCAACCGAAACTCCCGCCCGAGAGGCCGTACCCTTCGCCGGGATTCACCGTGACCAGAAAGCTTGCGCGAGGGGACAGCGGGCCGTCACTCCACTGGGCCGGGGATTGGCCCTGAAAGATCACCTGACTCATATCCCACGTACTGTTGGTCGTATCGTACGTGCCAAAGCAACTCAATAGCACCCGCGTGCTCGGCGCGTAATACCAAGGGAACTGAAGCGTCAGTTGGCCGTTGTAGGTATCAGGCAAATGGTAAGAGCTGCTAGCGCCAGCGCCGGAAAGCAGGCTCACAGATCCGTCGTTGCCAAAGAGCAAAGCGTTCACGCTCAAGTCCGGCTGCGGCACCCAATCCTCATCGGTGCCATTGGAAGGATACGGAGTCGCTGTCCCGCTGCAGTCGGTATACGTTAGCACGTCGCGCGCGAAGTAGATTTCATTGGTGGTTCCACCAGACGGTCCCGTAAACGAATAGGTCTGCGTGCCATTGTTCTCGCTGGCCGCAGGGCCGGTCGTACACGGCGAGCTGGAACTTTTCTCGTCGTAATCCCACTCCGTATTCATCGAGCTGATAAAGAAGCCCTCCAGCATCCCGATTGGGAAACTAACACTGCCGTCCGCGCATGTGACCACCACTTCCAGCACCGTCGGCGTGCCATCGGCGTTCACCGAGATCTCATCGGTGAACCCCCGATTGCCGTCGCCGTCCGGGGTGAAGAGCGTCGTGGCTACGCCGTTGACCGTGACGCTCAACACCAGGTTGGTGTCCTTCAGCGCGCTGACATAGCCGCTGACGGCTTGCGCCTGCCCGTTGGCATACCAGCCGAACGGCGCGGGTGAGGTGATCGCAAAACGGTAGCTATTACCCCGCACCAACGTAAAGAAATTGGAACTCGTATGGCCTGCCAGATCCGAGCCCATCACCACCACCGTGTTCGTCCCCGAATTCAAGGGCAACAGATACCCAAATTGATTGCTCCGCACATTCATCGTGATCGGGTCTCCGCCGTTGACCGTTGCGGTTACTATCGCATTCAAATTACTCATTTGTCCAGAAACCCAAATCTGCGACATATCCGGTAAGACGGTTACGGCGTTCGTCTGCAAGGTTGTGAAGAAGAGTTGCGGCGCATTCGTCGCGGTGCTCGTATCCACATACCAATTCACCGATGCCTGACTCTCGTTGCCTGCGGGATCCTGCACCAATATCGTGATCTCGTTGTTGGTATTCGGTTGGACGACAAACCGTGGGATATCGATCTGCGTGCCATATTGGTTCCAGTATTGTTGTCCATTAATCCAGACTTTCAATGGCCGGAACGTGCCGGGGACGGTCGGGTCCTGCGGATCTGGATCGTACACGGTCGCCTGCAAATGCACAAAGGCCTGGTCGCCGGTGCCATTGGTGGGACTGGTGATCTCCACCCATGGCGGGATCGTGTCCAAGGTAACAAACTTGATGAGGAGCGGCCCCAAGACGTTGGTGCTGGCGTCGGCGTATTTGAAGAACAATTCGTACGTGGTATTGTTGGTGCTCGGCAATACGTAAGACAAAACTGCACCGGTGTTGGCGAAAACGGTCGCATTGGACATATTAGGATACAAACTCGCCAAGACAAATGGATACGGAAAACTCGATGGATCAAGTGTGATCGTCCGGTTGGTCGCCCACTCACTACCGTTATTGACCACCACATCGAGCACGTTCGACACGGTGGGATCGGTGAAGTACTGATACTCTTGCAGGTTGTTGATGCCGTCGCCGTCGGGATCACACGTCGCGCAGGAGAGGTTGTTGGTCGTCGTGCCACTGCCCCCGAAGTATTTGATCCGCCACCAATCGGGGATGCCGTCGCCAACGGTATCGGTCTGGCCGGGATCGTAATTAACAAGCGTGACTGGCCCGCTGGGAAAGATCAGCGTCTTCGTGCCCGGTGTCCATTCGGACTCTTGATAATAGCCAGCGGCGACCGAAACCACGTCCCCGCTCGCCGCCGCCGCGAGCGCGTTCGCTATGTTGCGCTTCGGCCCGTGGCCATTGGTAATCACCTGGCTCAGCCCGTCGAATCCATTGTCACCAAGCCCATTGTCCGCATACCAGGTTGTGGCGGAAACGTCTATCACTACACAGACACACAAGGCGCAGAGACAGAACACACAGAGTACGACAAATCCCCGGTATTCCGCCTTTCGCCGTTTGTCCTCGGCTCTCACGGCGTTACTTAAGCTCCAGAGCCTCTTGCGCGCTGACCGCTTCGGGTGTCGCGTTGCTGTCACTGCCCATCTGCGTGAACACGCCCGTCAGCGAATCGAACCGGTAGCCGGACTTCACTTGCCAGCGCGGCGTGTGCATGCTCTGGCGCTGGACAATGTTGCCAGTGGCGGGATCGATCCGGTAGCCACTGATCACGGTCGCATTCGCAGCAACTGGCGGATTGATGGACGCAAGCAATTGGCCCGCCAGGCTATAATAAGCGCCTTCGCTGGCGACGTAGACTTCTAGCTGCTTTGTCTGGCTGTTCCAGAACAAGGCCGCTCCCGTTTGTTTGCTTGGCGGGACTTCGCGCGCTACGCGGGCGGCAATGTTGGAGCGCGTCTCGCTGTCGAGTAAAAGATATGGCGGGTCCATTCCGCCATACAGGTTGAGCTTGCCGTCCACTTCCACATCGCTTTCGAATATCGCGCTGGGTCCCACGGTCAAGCCACCACTAATGAATTCGCTGTTGTCCCACGTGCCGATGCCGACTTGACCACCGATCGGATTCAATCCCAAGTAGGCATAGCCGCCGCTGCTGTACGCTTGCACGATGCCCATGTCAGGCTCGTAAATTCCCGCATTCAGATAACCGTCAGCAACGCCCTTATGAATCTCAATTAGGTGCGTCAGCGTGCATGTGCCACTATTCATGGTTGTGGACGTAACATTACTGACGACGCTCACGTTCCCATTTATGGTCAACTGGCCCGCCGACGGGCGGATTGTGGTCATGAGCAGGGCGATGATGATGATTGCTGGGAAAATAGGTTTCATGGAATCCTCCTCAAAGGTTGAGAGGTTAATGCGGCGGAAGACGCGCGCTTTGGAAAATGCTTCTCACTCACCGCGATCATGGCTTCTCCTTCATAATCGGTGACCGCGACGCTTCCGCTTATACACCGAGCACACTGTACCGTCAATACACCGTTCGGAAACGGTCTCGAAACGTTTCAGAAAGCTGGCAAGGCGGATAAGAGGGCAGAGCAATGAACCACATGCCCGTGCGGTGCGTTTTTACCAGCGTGAGTAATTTGCTGCATCGCGACATTTTATTTTCCTCCTTCACGGGTTTTGCCTTATCATGTCCAATCCATTCCCACACAGATCATTACGCGCGTAATTGCCTGTCGCCGAAAGCGCTGTGGCATATCGACTGCTAATTCTTCCTGCGTCCGCGGTGTACCGACTCCTGTTGCGGCGAGGGCGAGCAGTCGTCGGGGTGCTTTTTCTGTTTACACGCCCCAGATGGTTCTCTACTATTCGCACCCGCACCAGGGAGAAAATCGATGAAAAAAATTGAGGCCATAATCAAACCGTTCAAGCTGGAAGACGTCAAGGAAGCCCTCGCGGGCGTGGGCGTCGAAGGCCTGACGGTCACCGAAGTCAAGGGTTTCGGGCGCCAGAAGGGCCATACCGAAATCTACCGTGGCAGCGAGTACACCGTGGATTTTTTGCCCAAGTTAAAACTGGAGATTGTGCTGCCCGACGGCGCCGTGGAGGCCGCGGTCAATGCGATCCTGAAGACGGCCAAGACGGGCAAGATCGGCGATGGCAAGATTTTCGTTCTGCCCATCGACGAGGCCGTGCGTATCCGTACCGAGGAGCGCGGCGATCAAGCAGTGTAGAGTAGAGCCGCCAAAACCGGACCAACGACGAATCACATCACATTCGCCAGGGCGGTGACGCGTTCATCCCCTGGCTTGGAGGACAAACATGACACCCAAAGAAGTCCTGGCACTCTGTAAGAGCAAGAGTGTTCAACTTGTCGACGTAAAATTCTGCGATTTTCTCGGCACTTGGCAGCATTTCTGCGCGCCAATCGCCGAATTGGAGGAAGAAGTCTTTGAAGATGGACTCGGATTCGACGGTTCATCGATCCGCGGCTGGAAATCCATCGAGGCCAGTGACATGCTGTTGATGCTCGACCCGGCCACCGCGATCATCGACCCGTTTCCGAAAGTCACCACGCTCAGCATTGTGGCCGACGCCGTGGACACGATCACACGCGAGCCCTACAGCCGCGACCCGCGCAACGTCGCCCGCAAGGCCGAGGCCTATCTGAAGCAGACGGGCATCGCGGACACCGCGTACTTCGGTCCCGAGGCCGAGTTTTTCATTTTCGACGACATCCGTTATGGCCAGACCGCCAACAGCGCGTATTACTACATCGATAGCAACGAGGGCATCTGGAACAGCGGTCGCGAGGAGTTTCCGAACCTCGGCAACAAGATTCGCCACAAAGAAGGTTATTTCCCCGTCCCTCCGCAGGACACCCAGGCCGATATCCGCAACGAAATGATCATGGTCATGAAGGACTGCGGCCTCAAGGTTGAGCGCGAGCACCACGAAGTGGCCACCGCCGGGCAGGCGGAGATCGATTTGCGCTTCAACTCGCTGGTTTCGATGGCTGATGACATGCTGCTTTACAAGTACGTCGTCAAGAATGTCGCCAAGCGTTACAACAAGACCGCCACGTTCATGCCCAAGCCGCTTTTCGGCGACAATGGCAGCGGGATGCACACGCACCAGAGCTTGTGGAAGAAGGGCAAGCCCCTGTTCGCGGGCAAGGAATACGCCGGCTTGAGCGACCTGGCCCTCTACTACATCGGCGGCGTCCTCAAACACGCGCGGGCCATCGCGGCAATCACCAACCCAACCGTCAACAGCTACAAGCGGCTTACGCCGGGGTTCGAGGCGCCCGTGAACCTGGCGTATTCGAGCCGTAACCGCTCGGCGGCAGTGCGCATCCCGACGTATTCACCCAGCCCCAAGGCAAAACGTATCGAGTACCGACCGCCCGATGCGATGGCGAACCCGTACATTGCGTTCTCGGCGTTGCTTTTGGCCGGTCTGGACGGTATTGAGAACCGCATCGATCCCGGTGAGCCGCTGGACAAGAACATCTACGAATTGTCGGCCAGCGAACTCAAGAAAGTGCCCTCCATGCCGGGCAGCCTCACGGAAGCGTGCGACGAACTCGAGGACGACCACGAGTTCCTCCTCAAGGGCGACGTGTTTACGCAGGACGTGATCGATACCTGGATCGAGATGAAGCGCAAAGAGCAGGATCAGATTCGCTTGCGCCCGCATCCCTGGGAATTCCACATGTACTACGACGCGTAAAAGAAATTGCGCCACGCGCCGGGCCCGAAGTTTTCACGAACTTCGGGCCCTGTTTTTTTCTAAGGCGCGCGCCGTCACGAAATAATTCTCGTTCGCGGGCATTTTTTTCTTGAAGCGCTGAAATTCGCCCGCTATCCTCACGCACGTTAAGGCGTAGGCGAGGACAAGGAAAGGGCTGTGAATAACCTGTTAGTAGCCTGGACGAATAGCCACGTATTGCTAATTGGTCGTATACATTGTCCAGGACATGCGTATTTTTTCGTTCACTGCTCGACCGAGTCTGTCACGAATGTTGTGAGGGGAAACCGCAGCTGCACATCGGTATAAAAGCCGATTCCGAGGCGTAATTTTCGCAGTTTGCCGGAGGTTTTGCCAGTGAGGCATGGGGGTTTGTTTCCTCGATATTCGCGTGCAGTTCTCTGCTCTCCGCCCGTCCCTGACAAGGTGCAGCCCGTGGGGCTGCCGCATAAAAAGTGTTAACACGCTGTGAATAAGTCGGCGTTGCGATGACGGAGGATGCATGACAATGGGGCATGAGCAATTGTGGCGAGACGCGAGCAAAATCCTGCAAGGAATGCTCAATCCTGAGTTGTTTGGCCGCTGGTTTGCGCCCATTAAGGCCGTCGAGGTCGATCAGGGCGCCCTCGTCCTGGGAGTGGCCAACGAATTCTACCAGATTTGGCTTCAGGATAATTTCCTCCCGTTGATTCGCGAGGCCGTCAATCAAGTTTCCCGCCACCCGTTGCAAGTCCGCTTTGCCATCGCGCCGGGCCTGAAAGCGCCGCCCGAAGTGATTAAGCCGATCCGTGATTGGCGCGGCGGAGAAACGCGGCGCAACCAGGACCTCTCTCGACGCGAAATTGAACCCGCGCTACACCTTCGACAGCTTCGTGATCGGCCCGAACAACAATTTCGCCCATGCCGCCGCGCTGGCGGTCGCGCAATCGCCCGCCAAAGCCTACAATCCGCTGTTCGTCTACGGCGGCGTGGGGCTTGGCAAGACGCATCTGATGCAGGCGATCGGCCATGCGGCGTCCGGCAACAGTAAAATCAGCCGGGTCTGTTACATAACCTGCGAGCAGTTCACCAACGATTTCATCCAGGCCATCCAGAACAGCACCATGACGAAGTTCCGCAAGAAGTACCGCCAGGTCGACGTGCTGCTCATCGACGACATCCAGTTTCTCGGCGGCAAGGAACGCATGCAGGACGAGTTCTTCCACACGTTTAACACCCTTTTTGACGCGCATAAGCAGATCGTGCTTTCGAGCGACCGGCCGGCCGCGGAAATCGCCAACCTGGAGACCCGCCTGGTCTCCCGTTTTGAGTGGGGTTTGGTCACGGAACTCCAGCCGCCCGCGCTGGAAACGCGCATCGCCATCCTGAAGAAGAAGGCGGCCCTGATGGATGTGAAACTCTCGGACCAGGTCATCGAGTTCCTCGCCGAGAGGATTCGCACCAATATCCGCCGTCTGGAGGGCGCGCTGATTCGCGTCGCCTCTTTTGCCTCCCTCACCGGCACCGAGATCAACCGCGACGCCCTGGAATCGCTGTTGCGCGACGCGCTCCATGAAGAAGCCAAGCGGACGATTACCATCGAGTCGATCCAGAAGAAAGTTGCCGAGCATTTTGACATCCGCTTCGCCGACATGACCAGTCGGCGCCGCCCGCAAAACGTGGCCTTCCCGCGGCAGGTGGCGATGTACCTGAGCCGAATCCTGACCAGCCGGTCGCTCGCGGACATAGGCGAATGCTTCGGCGGCCGGGATCATGGCACGGTGATTCATGCCTGCAAACTGATTGAGAAGCGCGCGGCGAAGGACCAGGGCCTGCGTCAAACCGTGTCCTTTTTGGAGCAATCACTGCAACGCCAATAACCTGCCGGCAAGTTGTCAATCCGCGGCGGAATGATGCCAATGACCGGGGGATTTGTCTTCGAGGAAAATCTATTGGTCTCCAACGCGAACGTTTCCCGGGTAACACGAATCGATGCAACTATCTGCTGCATCCTTGACAAGGAAAGTTCTTTGCGATATTCACAGCCCGAACGGTAACGACTGTTTCTCTTATAATAATATAGTCTTAGTATTCATACAGCCATGCCCATCAAGTTCAAAGTGACCAAGGAAGCGATTCTCGACGGGTTGCAGCGCGTGCAAAACGTCGTGAGTACGCGCACGACCCTGCCGATTTTATCGAATGTGCTTGTCCAGGCTTCCACGGGCAGTTTGAGCCTGACGACCACGGACCTGGATGTTGGCGTTCGCTGTAAAGTCGAAGCCGAAGTGTCCAAGGCGGGTTCGACCACACTGCCCGCGCGCAAGCTGTTTTCCATTTTGAAGGAAGTGCCCGCGGCGGAAATTGAAGTTGAGGTGGACGACCGTAATGCGGCCTCCATTCGTTGTGGATCGTCATTCTACAAGATCATGGGATTGCCCGAGGAAGAGTTTCCGCGGTTTCCAGAGTCCGGCGCGGGCAAAGCGTTGAAAATTGAGCAGGCCGTGCTGCGGGATATGCTGAAGAAAACGGCGTACGCCGTTTCCAACGACGAGACGCGCTATGTCCTGAACGGCGTTTTCATGGGATTTAAAGGCGATAAGCTCACGGTTGTGGCTACTGACGGACGCCGCCTGGCGCTGATCGAGCACGATATCGAGGTTCCCAAGGGGTCCGAAGCCGAACTGATCATTCCAACCAAGGCGGTGGCCGAGTTGGAACGTCTCCTGGCTGACAAAGGCGATGTAAAACTCTCCATCGGTGAAAACCAGATTATGTTCGAGCTGGACGGCACCACGCTGGTCTCCAAGCTGATTGAAGGGACGTATCCGAATTTTCGCCAGGTCATTCCCACCGAGACGAAAGAGCGTGTTCCGCTCGAACGCGAACTATTGCTGGCGGCGCTGCGGCGTGCTTCGATCTTGGCCAGCGAAAAGTCGCAGTCCGTGAAGCTCAATTTCGCCAAAAATACGCTCACGATCACTGCGACCACACCCGAAGTTGGCGAAGCCAAGGAAACGCTCTCCATCAATTACAAGGGCAAGGAGATCACCATTGCCTTCAATCCGCAATATATGATGGATCCCCTGCGCAATCTGGACGCCGACGAGGTTTTTGTGGAATTGACCGACGAATTGAGCCCTGGCGTCATCAAGGTCAACGCCCCGTTCCTCTACGTGCTGATGCCCATGCGGCTCAACTAGCCGGTTCACTGAAGCTGGCGGACTTGACACCTTTTTCGCCCCGCTCTACTCTTCCAGCAGCCATCACGACTGCCTCGTAGTGTAATGGTAGCACAACTGACTCTGGATCAGTTTGTCTAGGTTCGAGTCCTAGCGAGGCAGCCATTTTCAATTCTGGCCCGTAGCAATTGGTCGCGCCAGATCACAACATCACCGCTTGTTCTCTGGAGATTCCCGGGTATTCGCCACCGGGCCTACCGGCGCGTGTGATGATTCTCGGCTACCGCTCGATGTCCAGGTCGACCTTAGTCACCCGCGTAACCCATACCAGTACCGACATTTGCGGTTATCACCCAATTGCCGAAGACGCCTAACGAGCAAGTATTTTTTGCGACGCAGCCTGCAACCGTTAAAAAAGCTTGCTTACGAGGCGGTAACCTTCTACTCTCCCGCAGTCTGAGGCGCAGTTGCGAGAAGGGAAGGAGTTTGGATCGCATGGTCCTGGGTAGTCGCCAAGTTGCGGAGCATTTTTTGCCGCAGAAATCCAATGGCCAACCACAAGCGGCGTTCACACTCATTGAACTGTTGGTGGTTATGGGCATCATCGGCATTCTCGCGGGACTGTTATTGCCGGCGCTTTCCCAAGCGCGGGACCGGGCGCGCTCGGCCAGATGCATCAGCAACCTGAGGCAGATCAACTTCGCCATGGGTTTGTATGGAGATGACTATGGGTACTATCCCGCAGGCCATCAGGCGGGTGTAACGCAGTGGGATCTATGCATTGGCGTCTACGCCGGCGGTGTTAACAACCCGTATGTTACCCAAGCCCGCACCATGCTGTTTACCTGTCCCTCCGTGAAGATACCGGATAACGGTACGCAGCTCAACTACTCGGCCAACCCGAACATCTGCAAGGAAGTCCCCGCCGGCGCTCAAGTCAGGTATGGAAGCCTCGACCGCGTTTCCGAGATCATCCTCGTCGCCGATGCCATCCAGTACACCAGCGATGGAAGTTCGCAGGCTATTCTCTGGGGTGTGAATGGCAGCAGCGGCAACCCGATTTACCTGAACAACGGCAATCCGGCGAATGCCAATCAGCCTGTTCCCACCGGCCCCGACCAAGATCAGGCCTTGGGCGCCGCTGATCCGAACGGCTCCAATTTCCGCTTCCGCCACGGAAACAAATCGATCAACGCGTTATTTGTCGACGGCCACGCCGACAGTTTCGTCAAAGGCCAGATTCGAGACCGGAATGTGTACGTCAACTATTAAGGTCCCCGTCAAGGCAGAGATCCCCGTCGATACAGATCGTCCGCCGGGTCAAGGACGTTAGACGTGGTGGTCACCAGGGCGAATGATGAATTCAAACCGGACTTACATTTGGCAACGGAACCGAAAATCCGGGAATGCGGGCACGGCGCGGCTTGTTGGCGATAGGACGACGACAGGAGACCTTGCGGATAAACGAACATCGCGACGATCCGGAGTCGGAGCTCAAAGACTGTCGCCCACCTCGACGATTGCCGATGCGAACGACCGTCCGCGGGTGGACGGCAAGTTCCTCAAGGTCAAAGGACGACGATTCTGGGTGAAAGGCGTCACCTATGGGGCGTTTCATCCCAATGCGGAAGGAGATCCATTCCCCACGCGACAGCAGGTCGGTGATGATTTCATTCGCATGTACGAAGCCGGCGTTAACACCGTCCGCCTCTACGCGCCGCCCCCCGACTGGCTTGCGGATCTAGCCGCCCGGATCGGGCTCTACCTTGTACCGGATATTTGTTGGGGGCCGCGCAAGTGCGAGTTGGACAACGAGTATCGGCTGCGCTACATCCGAGAGTGGACACGCGAACACGCCCGCCGTCTGGCCAACCACCCGGCGATGTTGCTCTATTCGATCGGCAATGAGATTCCTCCCCTGCTCATCCGTTGGTACGGACGAGCCCAGGTGGAGAGCTTCCTGCGGTCCCTGCATGACATCGTCAAGGAGGAATCCCCGGACGCGTTGGTGACGTATGTGAATCACCCGCCCACCGAGTATCTCCACCTCCCATTTCTGGATGTCGTGTCCTACAACATTTTTCTGGAGCGCGAGCCCGAATTCCGCGCTTATCTGGCGCGGTTACAGAACCTTGTTGGCGATCGCCCCCTCTTGCTCACCGAGGTCGGATTGGACGCAAACCAGCATGGCGAGGTTGCGCAAGCGAAATTCCTCGACTGGCAGGTGCGCGCCGCGTTCGAGAAAGGTCTCTGCGGCGTGTCGGTTTATGGCTGGACCGACGAGTGGGGTATTTTCAATGAGACGATCCACGGTTGGTCCTTTGGTCTGACCCATGCCGATCGCCGACCAAAGGCGGCGCTCCGCACGATCACCGACATCTATCACCGCGATCTCTACCGCATGCGCCGCAAGCCGTGGCCGTTGGTATCCGTCGTGGTCTGCGGTTACAACGCTGCGTCGACCATGGGGGAGTGTTTGCGGTCATTGGCACACCTCAGCTACCCACGTTACGAGGTGATTGTGGTTGACGACGGATCGACCGACGCCACGCACGCGTTCGCCCTGGAGCACGGTATGCGTTGCCTCCGTGTGCCCAATGGCGGCCTGAGCAAGGCGCGCAACCTCGGCATCGAGGCCGCCCGCGGTGAAATCGTTGCGTTTATCGATGCCGATGCCTACGCCGATCCCGAATGGCTGTACTACCTTGTCACGGCGCTGGAGGAGCACGGGGCGGCGGCGGCGGGAGGGCCGAATTTGTCGCCGCCGGGCGATGGGTTCATGGCCCAGTGTGTGGACCAGTCACCCGGCAACCCCACCTGCGTGCTTGTCGACAACGAGCGCGCCGAACACATCCCCGGCTGCAACATGGCGTACCGCAAAAAGTATCTCCAGTGGGTTGGCAATTTCGATCCGCGCCATCGGGCCGCCGGCGACGATGTCGATGTGTGTTGGAAGCTGCTGGTCAGCGGTCGCAAGATTGTTTACAGCCCCAGCGCGGTGGTCTGGCATCATCGACGGCCTACTGTCCGCTCTTATTTGCGCCAGCAGCAAGGCTATGGGTACGCCGAGGCGCACTTGCGACGACGCTACCCCGGCCGATTCAATATGTTCGGCTACCCCGTCTGGCAGGGTGGTGTGTACGACACCGCCCATGTTAACCTGCGCTTGCAGGGATTGCCGGTGATTTTCCGTCCGCGCGTCTACCAGGGCCAGTTTTGCGGCGCGCAGTTTCAGTCGTTATATCAACCGTTCTTGTCCTGGTGGTTTCAAGTTTTCACCCTCATCGAGTGGCAATTGCTGGCGGGCTGCACATTGTTGGCGGGGCTGTTGGGCGCGTGGCGTGAGCCGGTTATCGGCGTGGCCACGCTGGCAGTAGCAGTGGCCATGATCGGCTTGACGATCACGGCAGCGTTGTTGGCGGGGTTCCGCGCGGCGCATTCCAAGAAATGGCGGGGTAACGAAAAGTGGCGCGGCGTAAGTACTGTGAGCACACTGTACATTGTCCAACCCATCGCCCGCGCCCTGGGCCGGGTCCGCGGATGGTGGCACCTGCGCAAGCACCGCTGGGAATTTCCCGAGGTGGATGTTCTGGAAGGCAACCTCGTCAAACGCGGTGAATGGTTGCAGCGGGTGGAAGAGCACATGAGGTCTTGTGGTTGGATCGTGCGACCCAGTAACGATTGGGGTAACGCCGATTTGGACATACTTGGGCCAGGACCCTACACGCTAAAACTCTGCTCGGTCTACGAGGAGAACCTGGAGCGGGGACAACATTTCATCCGCTACCGCGTGAAGGTCCGCATGAAACCGCACGCGCCACTGATGGTGGCCGCGCTCATGGCGAGCCTGGTGGCGATCACGCAGGCGCTGTATCTCGCGCCGCTGGCCGTACCCGTCCTACTGATTCTCCGCCGCTATGTGTGCGCCCGAAAAATGATGATCCGGGCCGTCTCCCAAAAGGCGATGGAATGCGGCTGGCCGCTGGGCATGCCCCGCGCCAAGGAGTACTCTTGCTAATGTTGCGAAAACTCTGGCCCTATTGGCGCGGCGCGAAAGCGGACACCTTCCTGGGTTCGGTCGTGCTGGTATTCGTGGCCGCCATGGAGCTCGTCCAACCGTGGCCGTTCAAATGGCTCGTGGATTGTGTGTTCGGATCGCGTCCCGCGCCGGCATGGCTGTCGCGCATCTGGCCGGCCTTTGCCGACCACGATGCTCCGGGTGCGATCCTGGCGGTTTGCGTGATGATTGTGGCGCTGACCGTGGTGCACCGATTGGCTGCGATGCTGGGCTCCATGCTCTGGGTGCGCGCAGGCTGGCACATCGTGTTGCAACTGCGCTGCGCAGCCTTCGACAGGCTGCACCGGTTGTCGATGTCCTATCACGAGCGCACCCGCGTGGGCGAATCCTTGTACCGCGTCGCCTACGATGCCCATGCCGCGCAATCCCTCCTCAGCGGTTCGATCGTGCCGATCTGGAGTGCCAGCCTGGTATTCGCCGGGGTGATCGCCGTCATGTTGCGATTGGATCCATGGCTGACGCTGGCGGCGCTCATTGTCGCGCCGCTGTTTCTGCTGACCATCCGCGGGTTTGGGCACAGAATTGACGAACTCTCCAAACGTTACCACGAGAACGAAAGCGGGTTGGTCTCGACCATTCAAGAATCGCTCTCGTCCATCCGGGCCGTGCAGGCGTTCACACTCGAGCCCGAAACGGGCCAGCGGTTTCGCGAGCAGGCCTTGGAAAGCCGCGCGACCAACTTGCGTCTCACCCGGACGCAATTTTGGTTCTCTGGCTGCGTGGGTCTGGTGATGACGGCCGGGACAGTGACCGTGATTTGGATCGGCGCGCATGGCGTCTTGGGCGGACGGTTGACACTGGGGGACATCCTTGTGTTTCTCGCTTATGTGGGGATGCTGTACCAGCCCATGAACGCCTTCAGCCAGGGCGTGACCGTGGCCAAGACCGCCAACACCCAACTCCGGCGCGTGTTTGAGGTGATTGATGCGATCCCCGAGATCCGCGACCGACCAGGAGCGAAACCATTGCCAGTCGTCCGTGGAGAGGTCGAGTTTCGCGACGTAAGCTTCCAGTACGAACCCGGACGTCCCGCGCTTCGTGATGTTGTGCTAACCGTGGAACCTGGCCGGATTGTGGCAGTCGTGGGCCGCACCGGCGCTGGGAAGACCACGCTGGCAAGCTTACTCATGCGATTCTACGATCCGACCAGCGGCGCGGTGTTGCTCGACGGCCACGACCTGCGCGATCTGCCTCTGGCGTGGTTGCGCCAACGGGTCAGCGTCGTGCTCCAGGATCCAATCATCTTCTCGACCTCCGTTGCGGAGAATATCGCGTATGGCCGACCGGGGGCGACACGCACGCAAATCGAGGAAGCGGCGCGCCGGTCACAGTCCGGCGATTTCATCCTCGCGTTGCCGCAAGGTTACGATACGGTGCTGGGCGAACGGGGAGTTAATTTATCCGGCGGGCAGCGCCAGCGGTTGGCCATTGCCCGCTCATTGCTGAAGGACGCGGCGATTCTGGTGCTCGATGAACCAACTTCCGCCGTGGATTCAGAGACGGAGCGGGCGCTGCTGGACGGTGTTAACGAGCTGGCGAAGAACCGCACGATGTTCATCATCTCCCACCGTTTGTCCACCGTACGACTGGCCGATCTGATTGTGGTTCTCGACAATGGACGAATCGCGGAGCGCGGCACGCACGCGGAACTGATGGGGCACGACACAGCGTACCGTCGTCTCTACCTCAACCAGTGGGGACCCGAGGACAGGTCGGCCAGCGATCTTGCGGCTGCCGTTTCCCCGGTATGGAAATCGTGAACCTACGGTGATGTCGTGACTGCATCCTTCCATCACCGTCGCAGCCCGAAGCTCTGCCTCGCCGCAGTCATTGCGACCATGGTGGCCTCATGGGTATGCGCCCAGTCGTACCTCTCAGCCGTCGGCGTGGTCGAGATCAACCCCGGGCCTTCCAGCTCGTTTCCCACCAACCTGACTGTCTTTGGCAACGCGCTGTACTTCCAAGCCACCGACGGGATCAATGGTTACGAACTATGGAAGTACGACGGCCAGGGTGCCAGCCTCGTCAGCAACATCAATAGCACCAGCTCGGCGGACTCCTTCCCACAGGAACTGGCCGCGATCAGCAATGTGCTGTATTTCCAGGCCACCGACGGGATCAACGGTTACGAGCCGTGGAAGTACGATGGCACCACCGCGACGCTGATAAGCAATATCAACGCGACAAGCGACTCCTTTCCCCAGTTCTTCACCCCGTTTAACAATGCGGTCTATTTCCGCGCCAACGATGGCCTACACGGCTACGAACTCTGGCGCTACAACGGCACCAATGCCCAGCGCGTGACCGACATCAACCCTGGCAGCGGCAGCTCATTCCCGGCCTATTTGACCGCGTTCAATGGCGCGTTGTATTTTCAAGCGACGGACGGGAACAACAACTATGAGTTGTGGAAGTACGATGGCACGAATGCCTCCCAAGTCGCCGACATCAATCCGGGCAGCAACAAGAGTTCCTTTCCACAATACCTGACGGTGTTTAGCAATGCGCTGTATTTTGCGGCCAATGACGGCAATAACGGATTCGAACTGTGGAAATCGACCGGCACCAACGCGACGTTGGCGGCGAATATTCGCCCGGGCAACAGCACAGGTTCTGATCCCCACAACCTGACCGTCTTTGGCAACGCGCTGTATTTCGCGGCTACCGATGGCATCAATGGCTACGAGTTGTGGAAATACGACGGCACCAGCACGAACGCCACGCGCATTACGGACATCAATCCCGGCGCCGCGGATTCATTTCCCTCGTGGCTGACCGTCTTCAACAATGCCCTCTATTTTTCGGCCACGAACGCCACCTATGGATGGGAGCTATGGAAGTATGACGGCACGAACGTATCGTTGGTCGCCGACATCAATCCCGGCAGCGCAAGCTCCTTCCCGTCATATCTGACGATGTTCAATGGGGCGCTCTACTTCTCGGCCGTCGATGGCACCCATGGCAACC
Organism: uncultured Verrucomicrobiae bacterium; assembly: GCA_963812605.1. Lineage (GTDB taxonomy): Bacteria > Verrucomicrobiota > Verrucomicrobiia > Palsa-1439 > Palsa-1439 > Palsa-1439. The sequence continues at coordinate 264,994 of CAWEWF010000001.1, forward strand.
AGCTGTGGCGCTACGACGGAACGAACGCGGCGCTCGTAGCCGACGCCAACGCGGCGAACACGAACTTTTTCCCCAAGTTTCTGACCCCCCTTGGCAATCAGCTTTGTTTTCAGGCCAACGGCGGGGTGGCCGATTTTGAGTTGGGGCGGCTGAGATTTACACCCTTTACCATTCAATCTATCGCGACTACCACCAACGATGTTCTAATTGCGTGGACAACCGTGGGCGGCCAGACAAATCAGGTCGAGGCGTCCAATGGCGATGCCAGCGGAAATTACACCAACAGTTTTCTCCCACTCGGTCCGTTGCTCATCGTCCCGGGCACCGACGAAACGGTCACCAACCTTCTCGATCCCGGCGGGGCGACGAACCTGCCAGCCCGCTTCTACCGCATTCACGGCCAATAGTAACCTGCCTCCGTTGTTCTATCGCTCCGCATCCGTGCCAACCAACGACAAACCGCGCTAATTCGAGACAGTTTGTTGTGGACCCAGTTGTTGGCCTGAATGCATTTCAATTGGGGTGGATACCATTGCATTTGGATTCCCAACGCAGGAAGTGTTGCGTGAACGAGTCCACGACTTCGTGGCCCGAAGGCCCAACAGAAGCAACTCCTGGCTACTAAATAGGCGACTGTACGGCTCATAGAGCGCCGCGACAACGAACTGATGCACTACGCCTGCTTCAGTTCCCTTGACTTTGGCGAAACCTTGGTGCTTATTCCGGCCGTCTTGGGTGCGAGAGCAGCTCATGAACTACCTGAATCGGCTGGCAATGCTGCTGGGATGCGCCGCGATTGTTTTCGGCGCGGTGAGCGCGCGGGCGATCAATCTTACAAATCTCTACACGTTCGGCGGCACCAATGATAACGGCACGCCCGAGGCGGGCCTGGTGCAGGGAGTCGACGGCAATTTGTACGGAACCACGTGGGGCCTGGGCGGCACCAACGGCGGCACCGTTTTCCTGATCACCACCAATGGGTCGCTGACGACGCTGTATCGGTTCACCGGCCTGGCCGACGGTGGGAAACCGTTCGGCCCGCTGATGCATGGCAGCGACTCGAATTTTTACGGCACGACCCAAAGCGGCGGCACCAGCACGAATTGCTCCGGCGGTTGCGGGACGATTTTCCGAATGTCGTCCGCCGGCACATTGACGACCCTGCACGAGTTCGACGGCAGGCCCGCCGGCGACGGCTCGGACCCGCGTTCGGCCCTTGCGCAGGGGCTTGACGGGAATTATTACGGCACCACCTACAGCGGCGGGACGAACAATCTCGGGATTGTGTATCAATTGACTTCCGCCGGCACGTTCACCGTCCTGCACCAGTTCAGCGGGGGCGCGCAAGGGGCCAATCCCTGGGCCGGACTCGTCCAGGGCGGCGACGGCAATTTTTACGGTGTTACCCAAAACGGCGGCACCAACCATCAGGGCACCGCCTTTCTCATCACGTCCGCCGGCACGCTGACGACGTTGCACCAGTTCCTCGGCACGGGCGGCGAAGGTTCCGGTCCCCTTGGCGCGCTGGCCCGGGGTAGTGACGGCAATTTTTACGGCACCACCTCCGGCGGCGGCACCAATTTTAGCGGAAGCGGGACCGTTTTCCAAATGACGCCCGCCGGTGCGGTCACGACGTTGCACCAATTCGATTACACCGACGGCGACGATCCCGAGCAGGGCATCGTGCAGGCCAGTGACGGCAATTTTTACGGCACAACATTTGACGGCGGCACCGGCGACGGCGGGGTCGGGGTGCTGTTCATGATCTCCACCGGCGGCGTGTTCAATGTGCTGTATGATTTCAACGGCATCGACGGAGAGTTTTCCACCGAATCCGGCGCTCTGGTGCAAGGCATCGACGGCAACTTTTACGGCACCACGCTCAGCGGCACAAACCTGAACAATTTCGGTGGCGTCTACAAATTTTCCGTTCCAATCACCCCTCCCAACACCATTACCGCCTTCGAGGCCAACATCACCAACGCCGTCGTGACCATCACCAGCATTCCCGGCGCAACGTATCAGCTCCAGTACCGCGATTCCATGATCTCCGGCGCATGGTCCAACGTCCCCGGTGCCGTCGTCACCAACGGTCCAGGCGCCGCCCTGAGCCTCACGAACACCGCCGCCCCTCTCCCGCCGAACCGGTTCTACCGGGTGCAGATCACGCCGTGATAGGGCTGCGATGAGGGTTGATTCGCCGATGCTGGGATTTAACATCGGGCATCTGCGCCACCCCACGCTGATCCGTGCCAACCTGCGCCCAAATCTCGTGGGCGTATTTGTGGGACGGACCGAATTCCGACAAAGCCGGCATTGCAGAACATCTTGGTTCGAGTCCTAGCGAGGCAGCCACATTCTAGGGATGCGTAGGCGACAAAGTCACCTTGAAGATGTAGGGGGACGCGGCGCTGTCCGAGTTGAAGTTGGTGTTGGGCAGGGTGCTTTGGATTCCCCCGACGATGTAACCGACCACAACCGGGCCGTTTCCCAGCACATCGTATTTCAGTACGCCGTTCTTGTATGTGGGTAATCCATCCACGGGAATCAGTGTGGCGCTGGCGCCAAAGAGAAGTTGATTGCCCGGATTGGATCCGGTGGACAGAATCACCGGATATTCGGCGTTCATCAGGTACTGCGAGAACACCCCGAGTCGATCGCGCTTGATGGCTGTTACCTGGTTGATGAAGGGCAATTCGGCGTCTGTCTCGAATACTCCGCTGGAGAAAAAGCCGAAGCTAATGCCACCCATCAGCACCGTATACGAATTGCCCTCCTTGCGCGAGAAGAGTTCCAGTGTGGGGCAGGTCCAATTGTTCATTCCCTGCTTAAACGTAGCGACATTAGTGGGATTGGCCATCGAGGCGATGCCGGTTCGGCTGATTTCAACCGGGACGGTCCAGATTCCATCCGTTGGGGTAAACACGCCGGAAAAGGCCACGAAACCTTTGCGACCGCGCTCGATGATCGGGACAACGTTCAGGTTCGCGCGTCGATAGTTCGGATCCGGAGTTGCCGGCTCTAACGTCTGGGCCACAAAAGAAAGATTTGTTCCATGGTCCACGATGCGGAACCGCCGGACCTGCTCGGAGTAGGTGCCGTCGGATGTGATGTTGGCTCCCTCAAACTCCTGCCCGAACACCAGGAGAGCGTGATGGGGAGACGACTCTGTCATGACCCCGCCGGTTATCTGAAACATCGGGTCGAAGACCTGGCGGAGATGTTGCGCGGCGCTTTCGCCGTTGGTTGGATTGATGACCCAATGAATCAGGCCGGGAACATCGATGGCAGTCAAAGCAGCCTTGGTGGTGAAGTTGCTCGTGGATGTGTCCACGCCGTAACCGCCCGACAGATAGAGCGTATTTTTCGACTGATACGACTGCGCCGCGGTCACGGACAAGAGATCGATTTGAGCCTGCGTCAGCCCCGATTCCTGATTGGTGAGCGAGCGCGTAGCAATCGTTTGCAAATTGGGATCGACGACAAAGACCATTGTGTTCTGCGTGTCTGGCGGGAAATTGTTGTTGGTATTGCTGAACCCATGCAGTCCATTGATTCGACCCGCCAACAGCAACCACTTGCCGCCGCTTGTTCCCACGACAAAGGATTGAAGGCCGCTGGGCAATGAAAAACCCGCCTGTTCAATCTGGATGCTGAACGGCACCCCGTTGCTGGAAAGGATCGGGCTGAGGGTAGCGGTTTGATTCTGGGCAATGACCCAGGAAGTGCCTCCGAACGCCGTTGCGAATACAAGAAATCCGAGCCAGACCGATAATCTTTTCATAAGCCGTCCCTCCTTTACGTCATTTCGACCTTAAAGTGCGAGTAATTCGCGTGTCAACGAGCTTTCCACATTCTTCGGGGCTGAGGGCTACGTTTTCCAACGTTTGAATCACCATGCGCCAAATTCCACCGAAAGAATTCGCCCCAAGACACTTCTCCACAGAAGCTTTTCAACCGTTTTAGCAGCCCGCCGTTGGGCCAGATTTTTGCCAAGAAGTTTGTCTTGCAATCGTTTGCCGAAACTGCCATGCTCGTACTGTGCTTTCGATTCCTTGAGGAATCATAAAAGCCCCGATTTTTTTATGCGCCGCTGCTAAGACGGAAGGCCAAGATGCCGACAACATACTCGAAGGATCGTTCACGATGAAACCCAGCTTGCAGAGAACATTCCTCGTCCAATTGGCAGCGGCCACGCTTTTGTTTATCATCGGCGCGAGCGTGGGCATTGCTCAAGTGCCACAGCTCAACCTTCAGCCCGGCGTTCAGTTGAGCTGGCCCATGCCGAATACGACTAATACCTATCACCTGCAATGGGCACCCAGCTCTGGCGGCACGTGGACGGATCTTATTGCGGCGTCGACTGGCGATGGAACAACGCACACACTTTTTGATCCGGTTCCCAGCGGAACGCGCGCCTATCAGGACTTGGAAATCGTTCCGGGCACACCCCCGTCTGCCGCACTTCCGGCGAATAGCGGATTTGAATCCGGAACCGGATCCACCGCCAGCAATTGGACGGTGGATACGGCTGCTGGCGGTCCCGTGTATGGGGTTCGCACGAACGACAACCCGCACAGCGGCTCGTATGACTTCCAGGTCCACGTGGCCAGCACTGGCGCTGGTCCGGTGGTTCAGTTTAACCAATCCGGGATTCCGGTGACGGGAGGGACCAGCTACCCGTTCAGCTTCTACTCCGATGCTCTGGCGGGCAGCGCGGGAGATGTACCCCAGTATGACATTGTGTGGAATAACGGGGCGGGGAGCACGGGTTATCAAAATTTTACTCCCGGAGCCAACACCTACGCCTTGTTTAGCACCACGGTCACCGCCCCTGCCAGCGCGACGGCGGCGACGATCTATTTCCACGTTGCGGGCGCGGCGAGCCAGAGCCTGTCGGCCACGATTGACTTTGATGACGTTGTACTGGGGAGCGGCAGTTCCGGCTCGGGCACGCCACCGGCAACCAACGTCTTGCAGGTGGCCACCCTGCCGATGGTCAGCATTAGCTGGCTGTCCACGAACGCTCTTCCCTATTACGCGGAATCAACTACCAACCCAGCCACCGGACCTTGGACGAATAACTTTGGGCTGTTCGTGGGAAACGGCGGCACGGAATCGTTCCTGGCGCCGATGACGAATAGCGCCATGTTCTTCCATCTACGGATTCCGGCATTGACGAATTTGCCTCCGACAAACTTGCACCAAGTACCGTCCGGTTCCACAGATGCCATCGGCGTGGCTTGGACGGCCAGCCTATCGCCGGGGGTAACGGATTACCGCATGTCGTATAGCGACCTGAGCACGACCATCACCAACACCACGGACCTCGGCAATGTGACCAGCACGATTATCTCCGGGTTGACATCAGGCGACACCTATTTCGTGTCTCTCGTCGCGATTACGAGCAACGGTCAAAGCGACCCGGTTAGCATGACCGCCCAGCCGGATACAAGCGTCAGCATCATTCCGCTCTTCAACGCCTTTACGACCCTGGAACCAGATACGGTCTACGACACGCCCTCCAATCATGTGACGCGGATCTCCGATCGTCCGCGCCTCCGTCATGCGCGGGAGGATGGTTCCAGGGACAACCCTCCGGACTTTAGTCTCTACGACACCTATGCGATTTTCTATTGGCAGCAGCGCATGACCACCATCGAGATCGACGATGCTGTGGCCAAGGGTGGTAGCGACGTTTTGTTCCATATGTGGTCACTGAATGGATTGACGGGACCACCGAACATCCGCTTCTTTTTCCAAGGGCAGACCACCGTGGCGCAATATGGGGACAACGAGTACTCAGTCCAGGCAGATTCAAGCCTGACCAACTGGACGTTTGACGTCACCCATAACGGTTCTGGCGGCGCTTTGCACGTGGGTGATAAAATCGAGATGGAGTTCAGCCCGTTCATGCTGACCGCAACCAACGGGCAGCTCAACTATTACGGCGGCGTGATTCTCTACATTGTCGGGCAGGGGATTGTTCCTTGGCAGGCGATCCAGAACCCCATTGACCTGAACCCGGCGAACGACGGGCCCGTCGTCAATGGCGTCAGGGTGAACATCGACTCGAATCCAATCCCGACGAACGGCTGGCTGGCCGGTAGTAGCACGATGCCGTACCAGTACTCGGGCGAACCGACGCACTTGTTTAATCAATTGTCACCCGGCGCGTCACCTCTGACCGGCGAACCATTCCTGCTCGGACGGCGTTTGCATCACACGGATTTCGGCACCGGCGCGCATGTTGGCGATGAGGTCGACGCACAGGGGGGAAATGGGATCTTTACGCAACAGGTCGGCAAACTCGGACCGACATTTGCCAATCGCAGTTGCATCGCGTGTCACGTGAACAATGGCCGGGCGCTTCCGCCGGCCATCGGTTCCGTGATGATGCAGTCCGTCGTCCACGTTGGGATCGATGCGAGCGGAACGCCGGATCCGGTCCTTGGCTCCGTGCTCCAGCCTCTGTGCTCCACCGGGGCGCCCGTGGCCGGCGTAACAATTTCCAGTTACACGACCACCAGTGGGACGTACGGCGACGGCACGCCGTATACATTGCAACAGCCAAACTACACGTTCACGGGCTACACACCGGCGTTTTACTCGGTGCGGGTCGCGCCGCAGCTCGTGGGCATGGGCTTGCTCGAGGCCGTGAGCGAAAGCACCATCGAAAGCCAGTCCGGCCCGGGCGCGAACGGCGTCAACGGCACCGTTCGCGTCATGACCGATCCGGAGACCGGCCAACTGCGTCTCGGGCGGTTCACCTACAAGGGCGGGCGGGACACTGTCAAACATCAAATCGCCGCGGCCCTCAACCTCGACATGGGCGTAACGACCTCGGTTTACCCGATGCGCAATGCCAGTACCAACAGCATACCGGTCGAACTCGCCGATAGCGACCTTACGAATTGGGTCCGGTATGTCGATGCTCTCGGTGTCAACGCCCGGCGCAACGTGACCAATTCTGTCGAACTTCAAGGCGAGGCGCTATTTGGCAGCGCGAACTGCTGGCAATGCCACACACCGACACTCACAACGAGTCCGTACCATCCGATTGCCGAACTGCGCAACCAGACCATTCATCCCTATACCGACCTGCTCTTGCACGACATGGGCCCGGGTCTGGCTGACAACATGGGCGAAGGCAACGCCACCGGCTCCCAATGGCGCACGTCGCCGCTTTGGGGTATTGGCCTCACGGCCGGGGTCAGCGGTGGCGAAGCGTACCTCCACGACGGGCGTGCGCGCAGCCTCGCAGAAGCCATCCTGTGGCACGACGGCGAAGGCGCGGCGTCAAGGGAAGCCTTCCGCAACATGTCGGCGTCGGATCGCGCCGCGCTCATCGCGTTCTTGCAATCGCTGTAAGCGACGAGCGTTATGGCATTAGGGACCCGACCTGATCGCCTGCGGCAAGGGATCACTTTGTGGGTGGATGAAGCCTTGAGTTGGTGGCGTCAGGGCCGGTTTTTCTGACCCGGCTGGTTGGGATCTCAATGGGTCAGCGCATAGACGGCGATATTCAACGCCAACTTCTTGCCGTCCTCAACATCGACTCCCTTGCCCATATTGCAGTTGTTATTTGCGCTGAATGCGCAGCACAACCCATCCTCGCACATCACCGCCACCAGATTGTCCTGATAGAACAATCCCTCAAGATAAACGTTGCGGTTGCCGTTGTTCGAGCGGACGTGATCCAGTTTGTAAAACGATCGGTAGATGAGGTGATCGTAGGGGATGGTTTTGATCTGGACGCCGGCAAAGATGCGGCTGAATTCGCGCCGCCAGGCCTTGGGGAAGCCGGGGTTGGTGCAGCAACCGGACCCAAAGACAAAACCACCGTGTGAAAGATATTCCCGCAGGTTCGCCAATTCAGCGTCGCTGAACACGAAATCATCGTGGCCGTTCATGAAGAGGAAGGGCGTCTCGAAAATCTGCGGATCGGTGAGCTTCAGGTGGCGTTCTTCCTGAACCTTAATGGTGGACGCCTGTGAAACCAACTTCATCAAGTCTTCGCCGACATTGCTGCAGTCATTGCCGCTGTTGCTGGCGTACTTGATGCGCCCCATGAAGAAGGTGGCGACGTTTTCATCCTTGTCGGCGGCAGGCCTTCTTGCGCCACCAACCCGACAAGGCCGATAAGAGTGAGAAACACGACGCGCTTCATTGCAAACTCCAGTGTTTCCTTAGCACATATTCGAGTCCCAGGCAACCCAACAACAGCGCCAGGACGTTGCCGTTGACGCCCGCCGGTCTGCGAATCAGCCGGTCCCGATGCGATTGCTCGACCCGCTCGTTGATCTGGGCCAACAGGTCATCCATGCTGTGACAATCCTCGGCCCGCAACGCCAGCCCCCCGCTGATGCTCGCCCATTGCCGAAGTTGCTCCATATTGCGCGCCGTGTCCTGAAATTCCACGTTCACGTCCCGGATCTGGATCGAACGGGAGGCGATCAGGACGCGATGCGTGTCCAGCACATGAATGGTGTACGTGCCCTCACGCTCCGCGCGAAAACTCGTCTCCACGGGTCGGCCCGCCGACAGCTCCACGGTCTGTTCCTGTACGGTTTTCCCCTGGCCATCCTCCACGTGCACGACAAAGTTCTGGCGCGGTTCCGTCACATTTTTCGGGTCCGGTTGTTTTTCCAGGATCAGGCGAATATCCGACTGTGGGCGCAACTCCTGGTCGGCAAAGTGGATCGCGATATCCTGCCGACTCGACTCGCTGAGATAGCGGAACAACTGCCGCCAGAAACGATCGAAAGTTTGGGGGTCGGATTCCTTGGCGAGCCGCCAGCGCCAGAAGTTCTGTACGCACAACACCGCCGACAGTCCCGCGCCATATCGTTGCGTCGCCATGAGAATCCGCCGCCCATTCGGCCCCATGTCCTCCTGGTGCAGGGCCCAGACCTGTGCGCCGGGCTTCGCCGCATCCACGCGTCCGTACTCGGTAAATGTCGGCAACCGTTCCCAGGCCGCGCGGTTGGCGCCCGCGTCCGCGACCTGGAAAACCGGGTGCTGCAGCGCTTCGTCGGTCAATTGCAGATGAAAGGGGCGATCCAACCCTACCACGCCGCGGCTGGAAGCGAACACCACCGGCAACAACTGTTCCAGCCGGCTCCCCTGCCACGACGAATCAAACGTCGCGGGACCTCCCATCATCAGGACGCCGCCACCCAGCTCGCTGCAGAACCGCGCCAATACTTCCTGTTGCGCCGCGGTCAAATCGGAGGGCCGCAGATTCGTCAGCACCACCACGCGAAACGGCGCCATTTCCTCCAGCGTGGATGGAAACCCGCTCAGCAACTCGCCGGCGCTCTCAACATTCTGGCGGAAAACCGAATGGCTCGAGGTCCGGATCAGCCCCGTCAATTTCACCATCGGATCGCCGCGCAACGCGAGGTTGATGAATTTGTAGTCCCACGTCAACGCGCCCTGGACATAGAGCACGCGCAATTCCTTCTCCGACGTGATCCGCACGGTGGTCGTGGCCAGCGTTTCGACGCACGTCAAACCACGCACGACCGGCGGCATCAGTTGCACCGCGTACTGGTGCGTGCCCTCGGTTTCCTCCGTCACGGGAAAGTTTTCGACCCAGGAGCGCGAGCCTTTGCCCGGGCTAATCGTCTTGTGTTGCGTCAGTTTGCCGTCACGCATCAAAACCAGGTCGAACGGCGTCAGGTCCTCGGCGTTGACCATCTCAAGACGGGCCCCGATGTTGAATTGCTGGCGCGGAGGGGCCGTTGGCGGTCCCTCGGCTTGCCGCAGCGTCAACGTTTCGACTCCCGTGTCGCTTCCAAAGCCGATACCGATGAAGGGAGTATGCGCGTCGACCAGGGCCGCCACCGCTCGCGAGTTCTCGGAAGATTCGTTCGCCGCGCCATCGGTCAGCGCGATGATCGCCAGCGGCGGCTGGGCGGCGGCCGACAACGCCCGCGTGATCGCCCGCGCCAGGTTGGTCCGTCGTCCGTCCGGCTTGGCCGCCACCAACTGCGCGCCGTCGGCCGCCTGGACGTCTTCCGCAAACAAAAGTGCTTCCGTCTGCCAGCCGGCGGTTTTCAGGGCGGGCAGGACCTGTTCGCGTGCCAGGCGCAACGCCCGCGCGTATCGCGTCTGGTGATCTTCCTCCAGCGACATGCTCTCGCTGCGGTCCATCAATAGCACCACCGATTTTTTGTTCGCGGTTTCCACTTCCCGCGAGACCCAGGTGGGGCGACCCGCCAGGAACACCAGGGTCAGCAGCGTTACAGTGCGCAAGCCCGTAAGGGCCGCGACGCGCCATTTGTCCAACCCGGTCTGTCCCAATGACCAGGCCATCATGATCAACAGCGCGCCGGTAACGGGCAATCCAATCTGCCAGCCGAGCGGAAAGCCAAAAACAAGGTGTGCGGTCATTGCTCGGAGAGTTTCTTGAAATATTTCTCGATCCGGCCGCGGTAGGCCGGCGGCAGATGGGAGGGATCAATATAAGTGACCGCTGGTTCTTTGGGTTTATCACCCCGCGCGTCCTCAACCTCGACGGAAAAATCGCGGATTTCGTCCATCAGCTTTTTGATTGCCGGCCCATCGAGTTTGACGGTTTTGTCCTTCAATTCCTGTTCGACCAGTAACAGGAGTTTGTCGGTTTGTTCGTTGTGGCCGTCGATGCCGACAATGCCGTCGTTGAGATTATTCCGGGCCTCGTCACGCAATCGGGCCTCGTCCTGGGGAGAAAGCGCATGGTTGTTGTTAAGTTGGGCGAGCAGACTGCCCAACTGGTCCAGCCCACGCTCCAGCGCATTCTCGCTGTTTTCCCGCGGCGAGCCGGTCTTGCCGGAATTCTTCACGATGGACGGCTGGCTGTCGTCGAATGCCTTGCTAACGCCGGCAAGCCCGTCCTTCGCCCTGCCCGCTGCTTGTTTGGCCGCCTCCGCGCCCTGCGCTTGCGGCAGGGCGTCGAGTTGCGAATCCAGCGCTTGCTTGCGCTGGTCCGTGAGGGAATCGCGCAACGGAGGGCCGAACGCGTCGCGTGTCGGTTGTTGTTCGGCGAAGCGTTTCAGTTGGCCCGTGGTTTCCTTGGCATCGGCAATCACTTGGTGTATTTGCTCGGGCGTGAGGGCCGAGGGATTCTGCTCGAGCCGACCGAACTGCCCGATTTGTTCGTCGAGTAATTGCTTCAACTTGTAGGCATCGGTGAGCGAACGTCCCAAAGTTTGGTCCTTCAATGTCTGCTGTAATTTCTCCAGGTCGTCCGCGGCGGTGGCGGTGGCCTTGCGCGCGCTCCAGTCATTCTTCCGCAACGCGTCTTCCGCGCCTTTCATCACCTGTTGCGCCTCGGCCATCTCGTTGGTGGCGGCTTGGAACGGCTTGGGATGCTGCTGCTGAAACTCTTCGAGCTTCTTGCGCAATTCCTGCTGCTGATCGGCGAGCTTGGACTGATCGGCCCGGGGCGATTTCAAGACGCGCTGGGAGAGAGCCTGCTCGGATTGGAGCGTATCCTGCACAAGATCCTGCGCGGCCTTGTTTTCATTGCGAAATTCCTCGATCTGCTTGAGCTTGTCGGTTGCCCCCGCAATCGGCGTGGCTTCATCTTCCTTCGGCGGTTGGAAGGCGTCCGGGTGGTCGTTGACGAATTTCTGAAACTGCTTGCGCGTGGCCACCAGTTCGGTCAACGCCGTGCGTTCCTGCGCCTGGGCGTCGGGGAGTTGGTCCGCTTGCAGGCTGCCACCCGCCCGCTTCAACCAGGTCTCCGCCTGCGCCAGGTGATCGAGAACGTCGCCAATCGGCTCATTCTCCAACTCGCTACTGATGCGGGCGTAGACGTGACGCGAGGCGTCGGCCAGGTCCGTCTCGGCGGACGCCAGTTTACTCTCGTCCTGCGGATCGTGCGTGGATGCCTGGCCGTAACGGTGCGTCTCGCGGATGACGTGCTGCTGGCGATCGATCAATTCCGTCAGTTCACTGAGCAACTGGTAGGACTTGCCGCCCTCGCCGCCGGGCATCTTGAGGATGTCTTCGCGAAAGGGGCGCACCTCGAGGAAATAAACGTCCGAAGCGTAAGAACCGCTTTCTGTCGTTGCCGCTTTTGCGTAGTAGGTGAGCACATCCCAGTCGGCGAGGTGAAATTCGTCCAAATACAGTACCGGCTGATACACCGCGTAGCGCGGCTCGGTGGGATGCGGCAACGCATGCGGTTGCTCCGCGTCGCCGTTGAGGGCGCTTCGCCATTCGACGTTGCTCAATACCTGGTCGCTGGCGACTTCAATCAGCAGCGGAACGGCATCCACTTTGGTCACGCGCAGGTCGTGTCCCGGCTCGTTGATGCGCACTTCGCCCCAGTTCTTCTTTTGCTCCGTCGTGTTTTCGGGGGGCAGGACCAGGTCCGAGTTCGTGGATTTTGCCGTTTCGACGGCCAGTTGATCGTCGGATTGCAGGCGCGACCAGGGGGCAAAGCGGTTGTAAAACTCAAGTGTCCCCACGAGCAGCAACACGAAGGCGAGGAGATGGGCCAGCGGACGCCATGGCGAGACGGGCGACCGCAACGGACCAAGCGCCAGCAGGTTCTGGGTTTGTTGCTCGATGCGTCGGGAATAAAAGCGCTGCCAGTCGTTCTCGTAGTGTTTCTGCAGGAACACGAGGGTGTTGAGCCGGTCGAGCAACTTCGGGTTCATCCGCTCCAGGGCCGCCGCCAGCCGGGGACGACCCGACGACTTTGCCGCGCGAATCATCAAGACGATGTACCCGATGATCGCGGCGGTGATGATTGCCCAATTGGCCGCGTCCGCCCACCCGACATGGACCACCCATCCGCGCACGATCGCCGTTCCCAACAGCAAGTAGAGCAGGCAAACGATCCCGCCCAGCGTGGCCAGGTATTGTAATCTGCGTAATCGCGCCCGGCGATGCGCGGCTTGTCTCAAGCTCCTTTCGATCGCGTTTTTCATTTGTTGGCCCTTCGCAACGCCAACCAGGCGGTTTCGATCGACAAGGCCAGCGCTGCTACGAGCACCGTCCACCACCACCAGGGTTGCTGCAAGATGGCCGCGAACGTTTGCTCGAATACCGGATCCACCAGTGGCCAGCGCCGCATGTTGCGCGGTGCGCGGCACCTGCCAGGCGGCCAGCGCGTCCGGAACCGCGACGTACTTCAGGATCGACTCCTTCGGCGAAGGGTTGACGCTGATCATCTTCTCCACGGTCGGATTTGCGTCGTACGTCAGCGCGTACAAGCCCGGCACCAGCGGCGCGACAAACTGCGCCCGGTGATTGATGACCGCCGTGCGCGACAATTCGCGCGGCCCATCATGCAGCACCACGTCGCGCACGGGGGAATCGCCGGGCAGGTTGACGAATGCAGGCGTCGCCGGGTTCGAAATTCACGGGCGTCGTGTCCTCGGCGCGCGCCTGTTGCAGGCAGAGGTCGAGGAACGGAATGAAAGTCGGGTGTATCGGCCAGTTCGTTTGGTCGCGGTCGAGTCCAAAACTGCACACGAACAGCTTGCCCTTCGTTTTCGTCCCTTGAAACAACAGCACGTCGCCGGACTGCGAAAACGCCAGCGGAATTGCCGTGGCTGACTTCAGGCGCGCGTGCCGTCGCACGGTCACTTCGGCAAGATTCCCGAAATCAGACGACACAAACGCGTGAAAAATGGGATTATTGGCGTAGACATACTGAAAGACGGTCGGCTCGGTCGATTCCCCCTGGACTTCGAAGTCGAGTTGGCGCAGCAGGTCCGTCAACGGCACGCTGAGACGATTCACCAGGAGCACCACACCGGAGCCGGCGTCGAGCCAGCGCATGACCAGCTTGCGCGCCTCCTCGGACTGCAAGAAGTTCCCCTCGACGCACAGCACTTCTTCGCTCCGCTCCGCGGCGGCCTCGGCCGACAGGCGTGACGGTTCCAACAGGCGGGTGGCCCATTGCCCCTTCATGATCTCCGGCGACAACGCGAGCCGAAGGTACGGGGATCGCGCCAGGAGCGCCACGCGGCCTTCCCGCACCGGCGGGACGGCGAAGAAAGCGCGATTATCGCCGGGCAATGCATCGGGAGCGCCTTGCACGGTCATTTCGCCCTGCAGCCACAATGTCGGGTCGGCCTCCCATTGGGCCTGCAAGACGATCGAGTCCGATGAGCCGGTCAAATCAACGGTGCGGTTGAAAATGCCCTGGCCGTTCACCGTCAGGGCGACCACCGCCTGCTTCGCATCGCCCTGATGACTCAAGGGCACCGTGCAGTTGATGAGTGATTTATCACCCAGAAAGACGCGTTGAACGTTTGGCTCGCCCAATGCGAGATTGGGCGCCGAGGTCGCCGTGACCGCCGGCAGTGTCACCTCGACATTTTGCAGGAACGGCGGCGTGGCGGTGGATTCCGACCATTGGTTTTCCTGGTTGTCGCCGAGAAGAACAATGCGCTTGCGTTCACCCAGCGACTGGCTGAGCAGTGTGTTGGCCTGGCGGAAGGCGGCCAGGTACGAGCCGCGCTGGAAAGAAGGCGTCAGCTCGAGCAGTTTTTGTTTCACAAGCTGGCGGTCCTCGCCGAACGCCGCCAACACGCGCGGCCGCGCGGTCAGTTCGATCACCGCGATTTGGGTCTCGATTCGCGCCTGGCCAAGTTCTTTCACAAGCCGGTCGCGGTCTTGCGCAAAGCCATTGTTGGCCTGGTGACTGAAGGTGTTGTCCAAAATATAAACCCGGCTCTCCGTGATCGCCGCGCGCGCGCCCTCGCGGCGATAGGGCCAGGCAAACGCCGCGGCCAACAGCAACAGCGCGAGCGCCCGCAGCGCCAGCAGCAGCAGGTCGCGCAACTGCAACGGGCTGCGTTTGGGGAAGGGTTGGTCGCTCAGAAAGCGGACGGCGGAAAACGGCGTGAGATTCTGCTGCTGTTTGCGACGCAGGTGCAACCACACCGGCGCGCCGATGGCCAGCGCTCCCAGCCAGAGCAGGGGATGAAGAAACGACAGGTTCATTTCAGCCGCTTCCTCTCCGCGAGAAACAGCGCCAGCGCCGGCCAGGGACTTTCGTCCGTGCGTACGATGCCGTGCGGCATCTCCAGGTTGCGGAACAATTCCCGGTGCCCTGTCATGAACTCGCCGAATCGGGCGAGGTACCGCTCGCGTGCAGCACCGGGGACGACCAGGCGCCGTTCGCCGCTTTCGAGGTCCTCGAACACGCGGTCGGTGTCGAATGGAAACTCGATTTCATCGCGGTCCAGCACTTGAAACACGACGACTTCGTGGCCATGGAAACGGAGTTGCTTGAGGCCCAGCGCCACTTCCTCGGACGGTTCCAACAAATCGGAAAAGAAAAAAATCACGCTGCGTCGATGGACGAGCCGCGCGGTGTCGGCCAGGAGTTTTCCGAGACAGGCGCCGCCCGCCGGCCGCAAGCCGTCGAGACGGCGGAGCATCAACCCGAACTGGGTCGGTTGTTGCGAGGGGCGGATGAACTGCGTTGTTTCCTTGACGCCATCCAGGGCCACCAGACCAGCCGCGTCATTTTGCTTCAACAAAAACCACGTCATGGCCGCCCCGAGGATCCGCGCGCAATCGAGCTTCGAGCCCCAGGCCCGATCCCCGCGATACGACATGGAGGCGCTGGTATCGCAGACGATGTAGAAGCGGACATTGGTTTCCTGCATGTACCGCTTGATGCAGAGGCGGTCGTTCCGCGCATACAACCGCCAATCCACATGCCGCAGATTGTCGCCCGGTTGATAGTCGCGGTAATCGCTGAATTCGACGCTGAACCCGTGAAACGGGCTTTCATGCAGGCCGCTGAGGAACCCCTCCATGACGTAGCGCGCTTTGAAGTCCAGTCCTTGCAGCGTAGCCAGCACTTGCGGATCAAAACCCGCCAGCGAGGGTGTCGCACTGGACGAAGCAATCATGGCACGGTCAGGTTTCCCGGGGAATGTCCGCAATCAGCCTGGCAATGATGGAATCGTTGGTCTGGCCTTCTGCGTCCGCCTGGAAACTGCGGATCAAGCGATGGCGCAAGACCAGCGGCGCGAGAGCGGCGACATCGTCGCACGCGACATTGAAGCGTCCCTGGCAGGCGGCGCGGGCGCGGGCGCCCAAAATGAGGAACTGGCTGGCCCGCGGACTGGCGCCCCAGCGGATCCATTTTTGGATATATGCCGGTGCGCTCGGGTCCGGCGGCCGCGTGGCCCGCGCCAGCCGGACGGCGTAATCCACGACATTGGGCGCGGCGGGAATGGGCTCGATGGCCTCCCGAAACTTCAAGACCTCGGCCCCGGTGAGAATCGGCTGGAGTTGTTGCAGCGGCTCGAACGAATGCTGGCTGACGACAACCCGCTCTTCGTCGAGCGACGGATAATCCATCAGCACCTGGAATAAAAACCGGTCGAGCTGCGCTTCCGGCAACGGGTACGTGCCTTCCTGTTCGATGGGATTTTGCGTGGCCAGTACGATGAACGGCTCGTCGAGCCGGTAATTCTTGCCCGCCACGGTGACGGCCTTCTCCTGCATCACCTCCAGCAGCGCCGCCTGGGTCTTGGGCGGCGTGCGGTTGATCTCGTCGGCCAGCAGCACCTGGGTGAAGACCGGCCCGCGTGCGAACACGAACCTGCGTTGCCCGGTGGCCACGTCCTCCTCGATGATTTCCGTCCCGGTGATGTCGGAAGGCATCAAGTCCGGCGTGAATTGGATGCGCGAGAACTGCATGTCGAACAACCGCGCCAACGCCTGCACGAGCAGGGTCTTTGCCAGTCCCGGCACACCAACGATCAGACAGTGCCCGCGCGCCAGCAAAGTATACAGTGCCGCATCCACCGCGTCGCGCTGGCCCACGACGACTTTCTCAATGGCGCGGTGGACCTGTTGGACCTTGGACGGCAAGGCTTCCAGGGCTTTGGCGGGATCATGATCGAGCATCGGGGGAGCGGCTGGCGATTGTGGAATCATAATTTATCTCCTCATCATCTCTCAAAACTGGGCGACTCTGCAAGGGTGGTGAATAGCGCGCGCAACTGGTTTTGCAAGAGCGCCGTGTCAGCCAGCGAAAACTCGCCGCTGTCCAACTCCGTCTCCAACCGCGCGATGAGTGTGGAGCTATCCGCTTTCTCCCATCGCACCTTCCAGCGCAGGGGCGGCAGAGCGTTCTCACGCGGCGATGGCAACCGAATCACCTGCGCCGTGGATGGCAGCGTGAATTTCACCGTCTGCTCCATCTTCATCGGATACGCGTGATTCAACACCAGCGGTGTGTGGCGCTGGTGCAGGGCCAGGTCCCATTCGCGGGGCAGCCAGAACGGCGCGGCCATACTTGCGGTCCAAGTGCCTTCCGCCTGCCATGAGAAATTCGTCTGTAACTCGGAGATCGGCGTGAAACTTTGTCGGGTCATCGCGAATGCGCCAGCGGCCGGTCGGAACCTGACCGCCAACAGCGGCATCGTGCTTCGTAGCTCGCCCAGTTCACGCGCTGTTGCCCGCAGATCGTAGTCGCAGAATCCAACACCCGTAACCGTGAGATGAATCGGCCAGGCGTCGCCTTCGCATTGGACTGCAGCATCCAAAAAGAACTGATGAGCATCCGCGGTGGGCGCGGGCAGTTGCGTAAGTGCTGTCGACTGGCTGTCCACGACCAGCACACGCCGTCCCGGATCGCCCGGAGGCAGCAGGCCGAACGGGCACGTGTCGTCCGTCGTGTCCACCCAGAAGGTTTCATTGGTAAGCGAGACGCGCGAAATGGCGTGATTGAACGCCAGGCCGGGCAGCGCATCGTACGCTTGCATGAATCGCGGCACGAGCACCAGATTGGCGTCGATGCCTTGCGAACGCAGCAACGTGTTGAACAAATTGGCCTTGTCCTTGCAGTCGCCGAATTGATTGCGGAGCACGTTGGCGGCCGCGTGCGGACGATGCGAATTGACGCCGAGCGGGATGGCAATATAACGGAGGTTGGTCACAAACTCATAGATTGCCTGGACCTTGTCGCGGTCTGTTTTTGAATCTCGCGTAAGTTCCGCGGCTTTCGCGGCAATCTCGGGAGTCACCTCATCCGCCAGGCGAACAATCCGCGAGTACCATTCCGAAAAGGCGGCCCAATCCGGGAAGGTCGAAACCATCAAGAACGGCCCGCCTTCGGGAGCCGTCAAGACTTCCCGCACATGCGCAGGAATATCCTGCAAATGCCAGCCGTAGCTGGTCCCATACGTGGTTTGATTGATCTCGGGATCGCGAGCCGTCGCCTGCTCGAACCCGAAGTGAAAGGCCGAATCGCGCGGCAGCGTCACTTGCACGGACAAATCCCGGATGGGAATGGGCGCCGCCAGCGGAATGGTCAGCGTGACATGCGGCAGGGGATAGGTGCGCCACTCGGATTGGTAATGCACACGCAACACGGCTCCGGTCGTGACGGCTGGCAGCGAAAAAAACTTGCGCCTTGGCCCGTGGTAATCACCCACCGATTCATCCTCCGTCTCGCGGATTTCATCGGGATCGAGACGCAGGAGTTTTCCGTCCGGCTGCAAGACTTCGCAGTCGAGAAACGTGACGTCCTCTTGCGGTGGCCAGTAGGCCACGTCGAAATCGCCGTGCCGTTTGCCTTCGGGCGTGAGAATCTGGATGAACTCTTCCTGTTCGGACTTGATGGCCGGGCTGTCGCCAAGGGTGTACTGGATACGAGAGGTCAAAATAACCGCGTCGCTGTCAGGGAATTGATCGGGGCTGACCCGCTGAATTTGCTTCCAGGCCGAGGACGGCGCCGGCAATGGATGCGGCTGCGCGGGCAGCGAGGCCAGCGAGTCCGCCGTCTCGGTTCCTGCCAGGAGAAGCGGCGCATTGGTTCCCGCCCACAGAGTTGGCTCTTCGGTCCGCGCCAGGTGGCGATCTTCGTACCAGGCGGACGTGGCCTGCCCCAATTCCTGGCCAAATTCTTCAAACGCAAACGCCGGATTGGCGCGCAGAATTTTCAGCGCCAGCGGCATGGCCATTGGATCGTTGGAAAACATCGTCTCACTTTCGGAGGAGATGATGCTGCGGTTGTTACCCGCCAACTCGTGGGCGAACGCGCCGCTTCCGCGGAAAAACAAGAGCCATTGTGACGGGGCGTGGGGCATTTGGGCGGCAAACTCGCGGCAATCCGCGGCCGTTAGACGCGGTCCGCGCAGATGAAAACACCGGTGTTTCTCCCTGCTGACCGCCGTGCCCCCACATGATCACCAACAGCGGGTCCGTCAATCCCGAAAGATTTTTCCCCAGCGTCAGGAACTGTTTCCGTGTTGCCGTCATCATATTCGTCGAGAGAGGCGACGCTCCGCCCAACGCTTCGGCATTGTCCGCCAATATGAAAACCTGCCGTGGGGGCATTTGATTGGTCAACAAATCGAGCAACTCCGTCAACTGGACGCGATAATCCGTTTCGTTCGCCACGTCGCCGGCCAACCCGACGACGATGACGACAGTCGCCCGGGAGGGAATGAATGTCGTTGGGTAAGCGGCAACCGAACCGGGCAATACCAGCCGCGCGACAATCCAGCCGAGCACCAGTCCCTTTCGCAAACCCGGCGTACAAACGCTGGCCAGGGAGTCGAAAGAATCGAGGCGGCGACTGGAATTAGACCGATGACCTGCTGCCTCCATAGGGTGCGAAAAAACCGGGCAAGCCAGTGGACCCTTTCGAACGAATTGTATCACAGCCGACCGCTGGCACAAGCAAGTTCAGGGCGCTAGCGGGCCTCGGCAAGATCGATGTCATGTTGGATGCGTCGCAGGACTTCGTCGTTGATGACCCGTTCATTGCGCAATTGCAGAATCACGCGCCGCTCCACGTCCAGCGCTTCCTGCAGCAAACGCCGGTACTCTGACCGGCCTCTTCTTCCACCGACATCGCTTGCCTCGCCGACTTCCAGTTGTCGCAGGCGGTCCTCATATTCAACGCGCAGATGCTCCGCAGCTTTCGGATCGACAAGGCCCCGCGATTCGTCGAGATGGGCCAATGCGGCCTGGTTGGCCTTGATTCGCGCCATGCGTTCTTCCTTGTCGGTGACGCCATCGTCCACCACTTTTAAGAGGCGGATGAACGACGGCAGGCTCAGCCCCTGCACGACCAGCGTGGCAAAGATGACGGTGAAGGTGAGAAAGAGGATCAGGTTGCGCCCCGGAAACGGCGAGCCGTCCCGCACCATGAGTGGCACCGCCATCGCCGCCGCGAGGGAGTCAACGCCCCGCATGCCGGTCCAGGCGACGACGGCGACATTGCGCCAGCCGGGGTAGGGGTCACGGGCGCGGAGTTTACGGCTCGCCCACCGTGGCACGTAAGCCGCGACAAACACCCAGACGATGCGCACGACAATCACGGCGGCGCTCAGGCGAAGCGCGAGCGAGCACAATTCGCGGAAGGAATAGCGACCCAACCCACCCGTCACTTCTGGCAACTGCAACCCGATGAGGACGAAGATGATTCCGTTCAGCAGGAAGACCACCATTTCCCAGACGGGGTAGGCTTGAAGACGGACGCGGGAACTGCTGATTTCCGGTGAACGCCACCCCAGATACAATCCGGCAACCACCACGGCCAAAACGCCGGAGACGCCGATCTTTTCCGCCAGCAGATACGCCGCGAACGGTGTCAGGAGAGAGATCGTCGTCTGTACCGGTGGATCATCGAGGCGACGATGGATCCAGGCGGTGATGGATCCGACCAGCAGCCCGATGAATGTTCCACCGATGACGACCACGATGAAGCGAATGCCGGCTTGAAACATCGAAAACGTTCCGGTCACGACTGCGGCGACCGCAAAGCGATAGCAGACAAAAGCCGTGGCATCGTTGACCAGGCTCTCGCCCTCCAGGATGGTGACCACGCGTCGCGGGACGCGAAGCCGCTCGGCAATGGCCGTTGCGGCGACGGCATCCGGCGGGGAAACGATCGCGCCCAGGACAAAGGTCGCGGCCAACGGCAGGCCGGTCCAGTAATGCACCAGCAAGCCGATCACCACTGTCGTAAAAAGCACCAGGCCGATGGCCAACAGGGAAATGGTGCGGATATTCTTTCGGAAGTCCCGCCAGGAGGTGAACAAGGCCGCCGGGAACAAAAGCGGCGGCAGAAACAACACAAACACCAAATCCGGATTCAGCCGAATCCTCGGCAATTCCGGCAACAGCCCGAGGAACAACCCGCCCACCACCAGAAGAATCGGGTAGGGCACCTGGATTTTTCTCGCCAGAAGCGCCAGGACCGCTACCAACATGAGCAATCCCAAAATGAGTTCGACGACCGCGACCATGCAACCATCTCAGCATTATTGTCAGCGCGGGTCAACTTTCCCGTCGAATTCCCATTTGATAATCAGCCACATTCCGCTACGGTCAGGCGTAACCGCGAATCGTATGAGTGAAACTTCACCACCGGCCATCACCAAAGAATTGCTGCGGGAACTCGGGGATTGGCGCGTTGACAAGGAAGGCCGGCAACTCGCCGAGTCCGGTCGCGTGGCCGATCTCCAGTACAATCCACCCATTCTTTCCGGTCAGGTGTGCACCGCCGGCGGCGCCACTGTTACTGCCCGACTCAAGGTCGGCAAAGGCCCGCTCGACACCGAGAACCAATGCAGTTGCCGCCAGGCGCGCGTGGAGGGGATTATTTGCGCGCACATCGTGGCGCTGGTGTACGCGTGGCTTAATAAAGACGCGGCGCGCCCAGCAGTTCTCCCGAAGTCGGTTGAGTCACCGCCGTCGTTTCCTCGCGTGACCGGCATTCCGACGCTGGAATTGGCCGTGTTAGTACCCGCGAATTTCAGCCAGGCGTGGCGTAGCGGCGCGCTGCAGGTCATTCTCGAAGCCAGCATCAACGGCGGCCCGCTCCGTCCATTCCACACGATTCCGTCACAACCGGCCACGCCGTACGTCGTCAGCGAGGAGGATGAGAAACTGCTCGGCGCGATCGAGCGGCTCAATGCGGGTCAGGTACCGGCGATTTGGCGACTGAAGGATTTCGAACGTTTTTTTCACGGCGCTGGCCGGTCATCCGCGCGTGATGCTGGGCAAGAAAAGCGTGCTTGCCGTACGAACCGCCGCAGAACGACCGAAGGTCTTTCTCGATCTCCAACCCAACGGCGAACTGCAACTGCGCGCCGCAGCGGTTCCCAGCGGTTCCGGTGAAATGCTGGGGGCGTGGAGAGTTTGATGGGACGAACCTGGAGCGCGTGGGTCCTGGCGTGGCCAACAGAATAATTGCTCGCGCGGAGGTGCCGCGGTTTTACGAGCAGGAATTGCCGACATTGGAACAACAGGCGGATGTGGTCGGCAACGCGGTCTTCGAGCAACTGGAATTCTCGGTGGCGACCCCGCGCATCCGCGCCACGGTGGACGGCACATTGACTGCCGTGAGCGTAAAATTGGAGGCGGTATATCCGGGTCGCACATTCCCGCTAACCGATACGCCGCTGCGCGACTGGCTGCCAGACCCGAACAACTCGCTACGATATTGGACGCGCGATGTGGCGGCGGAGCGCGCCGCGCAGCAGGCTGTCGTTACGGCGGGCTTTACAGACGCGTTGCGGTCCGAGCCGTCGGTGGGATTCTTCCTCGCCAATGTCCTCCCGCGTTGGCGCGATCAGTGGGAAGTGGTCGTCGGTGACCGCCTGCAGGCGCTTCTTGCCAGATGCGAAGTCATTGCTCCCGAAGTCACGATTCGCTCCGCTGGCAACGACTGGCTGGCGGTAGACATGGCTTTCAAGAATGAACGCGGGGAATCTCCATTGACGCCGGTCGAGGTGCGGCAACTTTTGCAGAAGGGGCGTGGCGCATCAACGGCTCGCGAATGGCCGCATCGCGCTCGTGAACACGGAAGCCATGCGGGAGTTTCAGGAAGTAGTTTTCGATTGCGAAGCGCAGCAGACCGGCGACGGGACTGCAAATTCCCACGGCGTTTCGGCGCGTACTTGAAAGAGGCTGCCCGGGAAAACAAATGGCAACCGCCAACGGCGCTCACGCCACCGCCAGACCTGGCTTTGCCCGGCAACCTCGCCAACCAGTTGCGTCCGTACCAACGCACCGGCGTCAACTGGCTCGAGCATCTCGGCGCAAACGGACTCGGCGGCATTCTGGCCGACGAAATGGGCCTGGGTAAAACAATCCAGGCACTCGCGTGGCTGGCGGCGCGGAAAGGGGCGAAACCTTCGCTGGTGATTTGCCCGACAAGCCTGGTGACCAACTGGCAGGCCGAGGCCGCCCGGTTCACGCCGGGATTGAAAACGTTGCTGTTGCACGGGCCAAATCGGCAGGCGCGATTCGCCGACATTGCGAGTCACGACCTGGTGATCACGTCCTATGCCTTGTTGCGACGCGACAGCGAACAGTATGCCCGATGGGAGTTCGACACGGTCATCCTCGACGAGGCGCAGCACATCAAGAACCGTTTCAGCCAGAATGCGCAGGCGACCAAGGCGCTGCGGGCGGCGCGGCGCCTGGTACTCACCGGCACGCCGATGGAAAACTCGCTCGACGACCTCTGGTCGATCTTCGATTTCCTGATGCCGGGCTATCTCGGCCCGGCCAAGGAGTTCCAGGACCGTTACGAGACGCCGATCGCGAAGACTGGTGACGCCGCGGCGTTGCGCCGGTTGCGGCAGCGACTGCGACCATTCGTGCTGCGGCGGACAAAGGCCGAGGTCGCGCCGGAATTACCGGCCAAGATCGAACAGGTCGCGCTGTGCGAGATGAGCGCGGAACAGCAGTCCGTGTATCAGGCGATCCTCGAACAGGGGCGGCGCGAGGTTTTCGAGCACGCCGGCAAAGGTGGCGAGGCGCAGCAGCGAATGACGGTGTTGACGACGCTGACCCGGTTGCGGCAGGCGTGTTGTCATCTGGGACTGTTGCCGGCGCGTGACGGGAAAACGTGGAGCGAACCGTCGGCAAAACTGGAACTGTGCCTGGAGTTGATCGAGGAAGCGCGCAGCGGCGGACATCGAGTGCTGGTTTTTAGCCAATTCGTGAGCCTGTTGCGGCTGCTGGAGACCGCATTACGGGCGCAGGAGATCACGTGGTGCTATCTCGACGGCGCGACGGTGGATCGCCAGGGCGAAGTGCGGCGGTTTCAGGAATCGCCGGACATTCCCGGTGTTTCTCATCAGCCTGAAGGCCGGCGGGACCGGGCTGAACCTGACCGGGGCCGATACGGTCATTCATTTCGATCCGTGGTGGAACCCCGCCGTGGAAGAACAGGCGACCGCCCGCGCCCATCGCATCGGGCAAACGAAGATCGTCACTTCCTACAAACTTATCGCGCAAGGTTCGGTGGAGGAGAAGATCATCCGCCTGCAGGAGAAGAAGAAGGAACTTATCGCCAACACGCTCGCGACCGACGAAGCTTTTGTGCAATCGTTGACGTGGGATGAGTTGCAGGGTCTGCTGGAGTAAGCCATGGCCGCGCTCTCACCCGCTCTGATTTCCGCCAACGGATTGGCCCTGGCCTACGGGGCGGCGCCGTTGTTGGAAGAGGTCACGTTGTCCATTGCGCCCGGTGAGAAGGTTGGGTTGGTCGGGCGCAATGGGTGCGGGAAGACGAGCTTGTTGAAAATTCTGGCGGGCGAAGTGACCGCGGATGCCGGGGAGATTTCGCGGCGGCGCGGGTTGCGGGTCGGTTATCTGCCGCAGGAATTTGAACTCGATGGCAGCCGAACGGTGCAACAGAACATCGAAGCCGGCGCGGCGGACCTGTTGGACTGGATTGCGCGGTACGAGGCGGGCACCGGCGGTGACGACGAGTTGGCGGAACTACTGCACCAGATCGAGGGGGCGGACGGCTGGAACCTGTCCTCGCGGATCAACGCCAGCACCACCGCGCTGGGCGCGCCGCCGCTGGAGGCGCTGGTCGGCCCGCTTTCCGGCGGCGAGAAACGGCGCGTGGCGCTGTGCCGGGCGCTGGCGGCGCAACCGGACCTGCTGCTTGTTGGACGAACCGACCAATCATCTCGACGCGGAATCGATCCGCTGGCTTGAAGAATTTCTCCAGCGGTTTTCGGGCGCGGTGATTTTTGTGACGCACGACCGGTATTTTCTCGATGTTATTGCCACGCGGATCATCGAACTCGACGGCGGCCGGTGCTACTCGCATCCCGGCAACTACACGGCGTACCTGGAATCGAAAGCGATCCGGCAACAGATCGCCGAGCAGTCGGAACGCCGCCGCCAGCGGTTTCTGCGGATTGAATTGGAATGGGTGCGCGCGGGTGTGCGGGCGCAACGGTCGAAATCGCACCACCGGCTGGACGCGTTCTACCAGGTGGCCGGGCTGGAAGCGCCGCCGGAAGAACGCGAGATGGATTTGCTGATTCCGCCGGCGCCGAAACTGGGCAACATCGCCGTGGATGTCGAGGAAGCCGGCGCGAAGGTGGGCGAACGCTGGCTCTTCCGCAACCTGACGTTCCAGTTGAAGCCCGGGCAATGCACCGGTGTGGTGGGACGCAACGGCGTTGGCAAGACCACGCTGCTGCGTCTCTGTCTCGGTGAGCGTGCGCCCGACGCGGGCAGCGTGGTTATCGGGAAAAAGGTGGTGTTCAATTACATCGACCAGGCGCGAATGCAGTTGACGGACACGAACACGGTGTTGAGCGAGGTGGCGGGTGGCAGCGACATGGTGGTGTTTGGCGGCCAGACGATGAGCGCGCGGAGTTATTTGCGGCGGTTTCTGTTTGCCGACGACCGGATGAACGAGCCCGTGGAGCATCTCTCCGGCGGCGAACGCGCCCGGCTGATGCTGGCGAAGGTGCTAAAACGCGGCGGGAACGTGATCGTGCTCGACGAACCGACCAACGACCTCGATTTGCCCAGCCTGCGGATGTTGGAGGAAGCACTGGCGGATTTTGAGGGCAGCGTGCTCGTGGTCAGTCATGACCGGTATTTTCTCGACCGGATCTGCGACCAGATCGTGGCGTTTGAGGACGGCGGCGTGTTCGTCCAGCCCGGCAACTACTCGTATTACCTGGAGAAACGCCAGCAGCGCGAGCGGACGCCGGTGCGGGTCACGGAACCGATCGCGGTTGCAACTCAAGCGCCGCGTCCCCGCAAGCTGAACTTCAAGGAGCAACGCGAACTGGAAGGCATGGAAGCCGCGGTGTTGGCCGCCGAAACGCGCATCACCGACCTGGAGCAAACCTTGAACGAGCCCGGGTTTTACGTCACCCGCGCGAAGGAAGCGCCGGGTCTCGTTGCCGAACTCGCCGCCGCCAAGGACGAAGTGTCCCGTCTCTATGCCCGCTGGGCGGAATTGGATCAGGTCGGTCAGCCTTGAAATTCTAGCTAGACTAGCCAGAATTCTTGTGGTATATGTTCGTACATGAAGGCTGTCTGGCAATTGCAGGAAGCGAAGAACCATCTGAGTGAACTGGTGGATCGAGCCGTTCGCGACGGCGCGCAGACCATTACCCGCCATGGACGACCGGTCGCCGTGGTTCTGGCTGCCAAGGCTTACGACAAACTTCAGCCGCGGAAAAAGATCGTGGACGTGTTGCGAGCCTGCCCGGACCAGGGGTTGACGGTCGAGCGACTGCGCGACAAACCACGCTCTCTCGAGTTCTGAGCGGCGCGGACGCGAAAGTCAGCATGAGCTACCTGGTCGACGCGAACGTGCTCTCTGAGGCCACCCATCGACAGCCCGACGCGAAAGTTTTGACCTGGCTGGAACGTCACGATGCCGAGTTGCACGTCTCGACGTTGACCCTTGCCGAAATCGTCAAGGGCATTCATTTACTTGCTCACGGTAAAAAGCGGCGTGAATTGGAGGCATGGTTCGAGGAACTGGTGGCCAGTTTCGCCGGTCGTATCCTACCGGTGGACGAGTCTGTGGCCCGCGCGTGGGGCGCGTTCTACGCGAAGCACCAGCGCCGGGGACGGCTTCTCTCCTCATTCGACAGCCTCCTTGCGGCCACGGCACTGGTACACGGGCTGACGCTCGCCACGCGCAATGCCGGCGACTTCCCGGACGATGTGTCCGTGATAAATCCGTGGCAATAAGTGAGCCCAACCATAAGAGCGCGGTAAGTGATCGACGCGATCCTTGTGTGGTAGAATGCGATCGATTTGCCATGACTGATTTATCCCAGGAAATTGCGCGGCGGCGGACATTTGCGATCATCTCGCATCCGGATGCCGGCAAGACGACATTGACGGAGAAACTGCTGCTTTATGGCGGGGCGGTGCAACTGGCCGGTTCGGTCACCCAGCGCAAACAGCAGCGCGCCACGACCTCCGACTGGATGGAACTGGAACGGCAACGCGGGATTTCGATCAGTTCGACCGTGTTGCAGTTTGAGTACGAGAATTATTACATCAATCTCCTCGACACGCCGGGCCACCAGGATTTCTCCGAGGACACCTACCGGGTCCTCACCGCGGTCGATGCCGCGGTGATGGTCATCGATGCCGGCAAAGGCATCGAACCCCAGACGCGCAAGTTGTTCGCCGTGTGCCGGCAGCGCGGCGTCCCGATTTTCACCTTCATGAACAAGCTCGACCGGCCCGCGCGCGAGCCACTGGCCTTGCTCGATGAGTTGGAGAACGTGCTCGGCATCCACGCCAGCGCGATGAACTGGCCGCTGGGCAACGGCGTGGCGTTCAAGGGCGTCTTCGACCGCGTGCGCCGGCAGGTGCATCTCTTCGAGCGCACGGCGGGCGGCATGTACCGCGCGCCGGTCAGCGTGCGCGACCTGGCGGACCCGCAGGTGCGCGCGGTGTTGAGCGAAAAGGATTACGAACAGGTTTGCCACGAACTGGAGTTGCTCGACGGCGCGGGCGCGGTGTTCGACGCCGCGGCGGTGGGGGCGGGCCGGCTTACCCCGGTATTTTTCGGCAGCGCGGTGAACAACTTCGGCGTGCAGTTGCTGCTGGACGACTTTCTGGAGCACGCCCCGGCGCCGACGCCACGGCGTTCGGGGGAGAACTGGATTACCCCGGAGACGGCGGCGTTCTCGGGATTCATCTTCAAAATCCAGGCGAATATGGACCCGCGCCACCGTGACCGGGTCGCTTTTGTGCGGATTGTGTCCGGCAAGTTCGAGCGGGACATGATGGCGATCCATACGCGGACTGGCAAGAAAGTGCGGCTCGGCAGTTCGCACAAACTTTTCGGGCGCGAGCGCGAAACGGTGAACGTCGCCTATCCCGGCGATGTCATCGGACTGGTGGGCCACGACGAGTTCGGCATCGGCGACACGCTCAGCACCGACCCGGCAATTCAATACGACGAAATTCCGCAGTTCACCCCCGAGTGTTTTGCCTACCTGCGCAACCCGTCGCCCGCGCATTTCAAGCGGTTCCGCGCGGGACTCAGCCAGCTCCTGCAAGAACGGGTGGTCCAGCATTTCGAGTTGCCGGATGCGGCGGAGAAAGTGCCGTTGCTGGCGGCCGTGGGGCCGTTGCAATTCGAGGTGGTGCAGTTCCGTTTGGAATCGGAGTACGGCGCCGCCTCGCGGTTGGAAGAGGTGCCGTGGAAAACGTTGCGATGGATTTCCCCGGCGGTTTCCGCTGAAGCGCTGGCGGCGGCGACGATCCCGACGGGGGTGCGCGTGGCGCTCGACAGCGCCCGGCGGCGAGCCCTGTTGTTTCCGAGCGAGTGGACGTGCGATTATTTTGTGCAGAAGAACCCGACGATCCCGATTTCTGCGTTGCCCTTCCGCGAGATGGCCAGCGGAACGACACCAGCTTGAGATTCATGAAGATCCGCTTGCTCGGCATTTTCCTGCTGCTCACGATTACCGGACTGGCGGCCGAGCCGCGTTCCCCCGCGGTAATCGCCACGGGGTTCATCAACGAGCACGCGCCGTATCCGCAGTGCCATGCCTCGACCCTCGTCGAGGTGGCGCCCGGGAAACTGGTCGCGGCGTGGTTTGGCGGCATGCGCGAAGGCGCGCCCGACGTTGGCATCTGGTTGGCGCGGCAGGAAGAGGGACGCTGGCTCGATGCGGTCGAAGTGGCCAACGGCGCGCAGCCGGATGGCACGCGCCTGCCGACGTGGAATCCCGTGCTGTTCCGGCCGAAAGACGGTTCGCTGGTGTTGTTCTACAAGGTCGGACCTTCGCCGAGCGCATGGTGGGGAATGATGATGACTTCCGTCGATGGCGGGAAAACCTGGAACAAACCCGTGCGGTTGCCCGCGGGCGTGCTCGGGCCAATCAAGAACAAACCGGTGCTTTTGGCCGACGGCACGTGGCTGTGCCCATCAAGCACCGAAAGCGACAAAGCCAGCTGGCAGGTGCATTTTGAACTCACACATGATGCGGGCCGCACTTGGGAGGTCGCTGGGCCAATTGAAAAGGGAAACAAATTATTGGATGCGATCCAGCCGACCGTGCTCTTTCATCGCGATGGCCGGTTGCAGGCCCTTTGCCGCACGCGCAATGGTGTCATCGCTACCATGTGGTCGAGTGACGGCGGAAAAAAGTGGAGCCCATTGGAGGCGGTCGGTTTGCCCAACCCGAATTCCGGCATCGACGCCGTCACGCTGGCCGACGGCCGCCAATTGCTGGTTTACAATCACTCCGCGCCGCCTCCGGATCGTCCCACAAAGGGCGCCCGCTACCCGCTCGACGTGGCGATCTCTTCTGATGGCGTGAAATGGCAGCACGTTCTCACGCTCGAGGACGTGCCGAATGATAATGGTTATGCCTATCCCGCCGTCATCCAAACGTCCGACGGCCTGGTGCACATCACCTACACGTGGAACCGCCAGCATATCAAGTACGTGGTGCTTGATCCGAAACAACTCGTAGCGGGGGGAGAACCGACACGTTCCAAGACGGAGTTTGCCACCGAGTTGGGCCGGTATGCTTTCAAATCGCGGCTCATCCCACAAGCGCGTTGAGTGCGGACTGGGAAGGATATGACAAACGCCAACGTCAATTGCTTTTTCCTATAGGTCAGCTATAATCGAAACTCGCAGGCAGTTTAGCGCCACGGCGCGCCGAGATGCCGCAAAAACAGAACGACCATGCCAACGCCCACACCGCGTCGCCGTCGAGAAATTGCCAGAAGGTATCGTGACTGCCCCATTGATTGTCCTAGGCACTTCGATACGGAGATTGCTCGGTTGAGCGACTTTTTCAGTGTATTCCAGTCGCTCCTTGGACCTGGGAAAATTTTCTGGTTTCGAGGTCACGACAACATGACGTACGAGTTGTCCCCCTCCGCACTTCGGTATGACACTGAACAAGAGCGAAACAAGGCCCTTGGGCTTGTGGCCGATATGAAGCGATTCTTGGGTATGAAACTACTGCGACCCCCGGGACCGAATGACCATCTGGGCTGGCTGCAGGTAGCCCAACACAATGGACTCCCCACTCGACTTTTGGACTGGACGCAGAATGCAGCCGTCGCACTCTTTTTCGCTTGCTGGAGGAAATCGGCGAAGAGACGGTCTCGTCGTTATTCTGGATCCGACCGAATTGAACCAGCGTGTAGATCCGAAAGATCCTCGCATTTTTGACAGTGAACGCGACTCTGCAGTTATTGAGCCGTACTTTGCCCTAGGGGAAAAATTAACCCGGGAGGCAAGCGCACGATCGCGTTGAATCCGACTTGGAACACCGACCGCATCGCTTTGCAGCAGGGGTACTTCACGCTCCATGGAAGTCGCCGCTTCCAGTTGGACAGAAAGCAAGCCAGTCCACTCTTGTATGTCCCGATTCTTCGCGAACACAAACCGGCACTTCTGAGTGAACTGGAGCGCGTCGGCATCGGCGAGATGTTTATCTTTCCAGAGCCCGAACACGTCTGTAGCCATCTACGGAGACTCGCCCAACTCTAAGGTACCTATGGCAGATTACATTCCATTCCTCACCAGTCAAGCGGCGCTCAAACTCGTGAGAAACATTTATCACGACGCAGAAGTTGTGCATGTGCCCCTAGAGGCGGCAGCGAAGCTAATCCCAACTCCCGGCTCAATGAAACTATGGCTTGACTCTGGCGTAGATGGTTTCGACGACATTGCAAGTCGTCAGATGAATTCCCCTTGGTACCAACTCATCGCAAGTCCTCGTTTCGAATATCGCCAGCTCCGGATTCCTTAGTAAGTATAATAAAAATCAGGTCAAACAATTTGTCGAAGCGCTTCTGGATCAATGTAAGTCCTACAAACCAGCTTGGATTACCGTACCGCAGACTCCCTTTTGTGAACAACTCGACGCGGAACAAAATTAATCGCGCCCTCGCCCAAGCATCTGGCCAGTGGAAGAGTTCACGCAGCTTTTCTGGGCGGCTTATTCTTCCCATGGTCTTTACAAACCAAAATCAAGTTAATGGAAAGACCCACGCAATCCCAAGGTCGAGCAGGCCGCACGCTGTTACCATGAGGCACAAGCAGACGGTTTCTGGGTGGTGGACGCAAGCCTCGAAGATGACAGCGGTTCGAAGACGCTTCGCAATACACGATTTCCCGAGTTAGTCGCTCTACATCAAGAACTCAATGACAAAATCCCATCCAAAATCAGGATCGGGGGCCCATACTGGGCAATGAATCTTGTTCTCTGGGCCAGAGGCCTTGTGGACCATCCGGCCATCGGCGTGGGAGGTGCTTACCGGTACAATTTGTCCGGTGGTCAAGCTAACACCCCCATTGTTCGCCTTGCGGTCAGCCCCTTGCGTCGCCGGGCTACCGTTCCGCAACTAAAGCCTTGGCTGGACCAAGCCCTTAAGATCTCAGGCCCTGGGCATCCTGCACACGCAGAGATCGACACACTCCGAAAAAATTTCGCACTTCTTAGCAATCCGGAATCGGCTAGACAACAAGTAGCTACGTTTTACAAGCAGTGGTTCGATTCGCTCGCAGCGACACCGCGACTTGGTCGCTCGCTCGCACTCTTTCAGGATCTCTCAACTGCTTTTGCTCTTGGCCGGTCACTACCAGACTTTTCAGGGGGAGGAACGTCACGAAGGCCGGAATCCGTGGTGGAACCACTAATGCTCAACTGCCTTTAGGTGCGTCCTCCAAAACTTTTCGATACAGTAGAATTGGACAACATTATCTAGCATCGACGGCGGTTGTTGCGAGCGAATCAGAATATCACATGACGACGGCGTGACCGCTAGTATACCTACGCCATCATTCAAAAATGCCTCCCATCGACTAGGCTTGTCGGCGACTCGACTGGCTAATTGTTCGGGGAGGGCGACGTATGATTCATTGGCGAATGCAAGATTGTTTCGTGCTTGCCACAATGCCTCTTCGACCCGCTTTAGTTTTAGCTCAACCGCCATCAGTCGCTTGTGCAATGGCATCCAGCCGTTTAATCTTTGAAGTCGGTCGCCCGATAAGCGCTGAATGAAACGATCAGTTACCAAGCGCTGAGTTTCTTGAAAAACAACGTCGCGAGGAATAATTGAAGCGCACTCTCGTGCCAACCGTTGCAGCGTAATAGACGCATGCGTGGCGGCATCCGGAATGCGATGTAAAAGTGCTGCACGCCTCATCGAATTGATTGCACGCGTTTGACGGAGTTTTTGTCTGCGCTTGACGTTGCCTTTCCTAAAGCCTACGCCAACAAGATCGCACATTCCCCATGGCGTGATAAACTCCGATTTGACGGCCAGATTCAACGATTGCATCCACTGCAAAACCGGCTTCATCATGTTAGCTTCGGCCTTGAACATTCATTTACCTCCTCTTAATGAATGACGCTGCGCTTTGGACCGCAATTTTCTATGCCCATTTATTTCCGGGAGATCTCCCTGCTTCACCATTGCCTCAAGTGTTCGAGATACGACCCGCTCTGCCGCGTCTGCAGGATTTTTTCCATAAAAACCCTTCGCCACCAATCTCTCTAGGTAGGCATTTACCTGCGGAGTTGTTGAAATTGTAAGGGGGACTGTTCCGACACTGTTTTTCTTCCTAGGCATAACAATGACATTATAATGGCTTACTTATCAGAATAACGCAACGCAATTCTGCTATATTGTTGAGCTATTCCAGTCTAAATTGTGGGTCCCGGTAGCTCGTGTCGAGACAAGTCAGATGGCAAACACGAGAACAACAGAAATCCTTCGACAAACTCAAGATGACGAATTGGAGAATTAGGCGGGAGCCGAGCGGAATTCTCGCTTAGGGCGACTCTGTGCTCTTTGTGTAGGTTCTGTGGTAGACAGGCAAGACCCTTCGCTTCGCTCAGGGTGACAACTGAATCGGGGTAGATGGCCATGCCGATTTGGGAATCGAGGCAGCGCACCCACCCCTTTATCCCCTCCGAGGAGGGGAACTTGCCGGACCGGCGCCTCGACAGAGCGAGGCGACTACACCGAATGGCCGCACGTTTATCGTAAAGCGATATTTTGCTGGACAGGGTGCGGCGGGATGGGTATGATCAATGTGTGAATTATGAATTGGAGTGCAGCGGCGGCAAACAGAACGGCGCCCCCTTCGGTCCGACGCAGGGCAGGTGCCGAGCGCCGCTACAGCGGACTGGCAACGGTGACGACGTCAGGGGAGTAGAGGTCGTAAAAACATGTGTTTCTGCGAAACGAACCGGATTGGCCTACGCGAAATTACGAGTGGATGTGACAGCGCGGCAGGGACTTATGGCGCGCGCGCGAATTTTTACAATCGGGTTCGTTTTTTTTGGATGTAAGACTCGGATGCGGACGAAGAAAGAATGCGAACGGGAGTCGCGACGGTGACGACCCTTCCGCATTCAACGGAGAGCGGACAGATTCAACAGGCGAGACGGCTGTTCAACGCGGGACGGGGTCAGGAACTTTGGCATTGCTTTGAAAACAGACGGAGGCGCAGTATTCGGTTGCACAGCGACGAACCAAGTGAGGCGAATTATGCAGAAGCGGATTATTGTCGGAATGCTGGCGATCATGACGTTGGTACAGGGTTGTGGGTACAACCGCCTGGTCAGCCTGCAGCAAGAGGTGGATAAGCAGTGGGCGCAGGTGCAGAATGTGTATCAGCGCCGGGCGGACCTGATCCCGAACCTGGTCGCGACCGTGTCGGGTTCGGCGAATTTCGAGAAGTCGACGCTGGTGGCGATCACCGAAGCGCGCGCGTCGGTGGGCAAGATCGACGCGAGCCAGGTGGCGAACGATCCCGCCAAATTTGCCGAGTTCGAGAAGGCGCAGGGGGCACTGGGCAGCGCGCTTTCGCGATTGCTGGTGGTGGCGGAGAATTATCCGCAGTTGAAATCGAGCGCGAACTTCCTGGAACTGCAGGCGCAATTGGAGGGCACGGAGAACCGCATTTCCGTCGAGCGCGGCCGGTACAATGACGTGGTGCAACAATACAACACGGCCATCAAGCGCTTCCCGACGATGATTTACGCGGGACATTTTGGATTCAAGGAGAAGCCATATTTCACGGCCACGGCCGGCGCGGAAGTTGCGCCCAAGGTTGATTTCGGTTCTCAGGGAACATCCGCGAAGTAAAGGCTGATCTTGATGCGCATGAGATCGATCTTCCTCTTCGCGGCCCTGCTCCCCACGCTGGCCATGGCCGCCGAGGTCATTCCACCGGCGCCGGAGCAGTATTTCAACGATTACGCCCACGTCGTGTCGCCCGCGACAGCCAACGAACTGAACCAAAAGCTCGAGCAGTTCGAACGCGACGCCTCCAGCCAGATCCTGGTCGTTATTTATCCCAAGATGCAATCGGATTCCTCGATTGAGGATTATACCGTTCGCGTCGCGCAATCGTGGGGCATCGGGCGGAAGGAAAAAAATAACGGCGCGGTGCTGTTCGTATTCGTCCAGGACCGCAAAATGTACATCCAGGTTGGGTACGGACTGGAGGGGGCGCTGCCCGACGCGTTGGCGAAGCAGATCATTGATAACGAGATCACGCCGCACTTTCCGCGACGGCGATTTTGACGGCGGGTTGCGCGCGGGGGTGACGGCAATTCTTCAGGCAACAAAGGGTGAATACAAGGGTACGGGTCAAACGGTGGCGGACCAATTTGCGAAACATCGCACGCCGATACCGTGGCCGTTGGTGATCTTCATTGCTTTCATGATTTCTGGGCTTATCGGACGGCTACTCATCGGCACATCGGGAGGAACAGTGTATTCGGGTGTCGGACGAGCCGTCGCTTACGGCGCTTTGAGTGGAATGTGGAGCGGGGGCGGCGGCGGTTTCTCTTCGGGTGGCGGTGGCGGGGTTCAGGAGGCGGTGTGGATTTTCAGGAGGCGGGGGAAGTTTCGGCGGCGGTGGCGCCGGGGGAAGCTGGTGAGGAGATGAAGACGAAGGATTTATTCCGCGAACTGGATCACGAGCGGATTACCGCAGCCATCCAAGAGGCGGAGAAACGCACGTCGGGTGAAATCCGCGTGTACGTGAGCCATCGCAAGGTCCGCGACCCGCGCCACGCGGCGGCGCATCATTTCGTGAAGCTGGGCATGGATAAAACGAAGCAGCGCAATGCGGATCCTGATTTTCATCGCGCCGGAATCGCAGAATTTCGCGATCCTGGGAGACACGGCGGTGCACGCCCGTTGTGGCGAAGCATTTTGGGAAAGCATCGCCGGAGCCATGCGCGAGCTGTTTCGGCAGGGAAAATTCACCGAAGGAATCGTCCACGGAATCAACGCAGCCGGGAAGGTGCTCGCGCAACATTTTCCGGCGGACAAGGGCGGGTGATCGTGCGTCAGGCAATTATTGCATGAGTTGGATTTTGACCTTCTCGCCCGTGTTGTCCGTACCGTTAAGGTCCAGCGTTATTACTTTCCGGACATTGATTGAGCCAGACATTGTCACGGACTTGCCACCGATCGTGAGGTAGCCGTAGACCCGGTTATGCGAAGTCACCAGCAACTGCCCGGTCACGGTGTCCACGTCAGCGCTCGTCGCGATGTCGAAGACGGCAAAATCATTGGCGTTGGGACTGAGGACATAACTCACCGGTTGCGCCGTCGCCTTGGCGACTGTCACCGATCCCGTCCAGCCCCCGCTGAGATCATGGAAGGTGGCCGCGGCGGTACCCTTCCAGTGATACGTGCCCAAGGTGGAGGTTGGCACAGTCCCGTTGACACTCTTGAGGCTTTTCACCGTCGCCAACAATGTGCCGCTCCAGTTTGTCGTGCCGGTGATTTGCTCGAGGAATGGTCCCGTCACCTGCCCCTTGGTGTTAAAGCTCCACCGGCCCGACACGTCGTTCAACCCAAATGTTTTGAGGCGAATCCCGAAGCCACTGGCGCTGAAGTCATCCTTGAAGGTCAGGAATTGAGCGCCTTTGTCCGCGCCGCTGATGGCGATTTCCCAATTACCCAAAGGCGAATTCCTGGCGCCGACAGTGATCGTGGTGGCCGCGGAGGTATTGGTCGCGCCGAGCGTGTCGGTGGCACGCGCCGTGATGACATGAATGCCGGGGGTGGGATTGAGGAGGAAGTTTGTCCCCGGGTTCGAGTTTGTCTCCCCGAGCTTTGTGCCGTCCTCGAAGAATTCGATCTTGCTGATGGCGGCGCCGTCGTTGGCGGTGGCGCTGGCGACAAGAGTGATCGTCAGGTTCGTAACCAGCGGGTACAACATGCTGTTTGCGGGACGTACGATGGTCACGGTTGGCGGGGTATTCCCGTTATTCGTTACGGTGATCAGGTTCGCCACATTGGTCGAGCTCGACCCGCCCGGGCCCGAAACCGTCAGAGCCACCGGATAGATGCCGGCATTGGAATATGTATGACTCGGACTGGCCAGCGCGCTTGTATTGCCGTCGCCAAAAGTCCACAAGTGGTTTGTGATCGAGCCGGCCGAGGCATCGGTGAAATTCACCAGCAGTGGCGTCGGACCATTCGTCGGATTGGCGATGAAGGCGGCCAGTGGGGCTCCGACCAGGTTGGTCACGGTAATATAATTCGCGAGCGTCAACACGTTCGATCCCAGCGGGCCCAAGACTGTCAAGCTGACCGAGAAGGTTCCGGCGGTGGCGTAGGAATAGCTTGGGCTGGTCAGCGTGCTTGTTCTGCCGTCGCCAAAGGCCCACAGGCGGCTGGTAACCGTGCCGCTGGAAGCGTCCACAAAGCTTACGAGCAACGTCGCCGCGCCGTTGGTCGGCGTGCCCGTGAAGCCGGCCACGGGAGGCGCAGGCAGGTTGGTCACCGTGATATAATTCGCACGAGGCAATATATTGGAACCGAGGGGGCCCAGTACGGTCAAGCTCACCGAGAAGGTTCCTGCATTGGTGTACGAATGGGTCGGGCTAATCAGGGTGCTCGTGCCCCCATCGCCAAAGCTCCACACCCGGCTGGTAATGCTGCCACTGGAGGCATCGGTGAAATTCACCAGCAGCGGCGACATACCATTGGTCGGGTTGCCCGTGAAACCGGCCAAGGGAGCCACGTTGGTCACCGTAATATAGTTGGCGAGTAGCAGCGTGTTCGAGCCGAGCGGGCCCCGCACCGTCAAGCTGACCGAGAAAGTTCCCGCAGTAGTATAGGAATGGGTCGGATTGGCCAGGGCGCTGGTACCTCCGTCGCCAAAGGCCCACAGGCGGCCGGTTACCGTGCCGCTGGAGGCGTCCGTGAAGTTTACCAGCAACGTCGCTACGCCGTTGGTCGGGGTTCCGGTGAACCCGGCGGTCGGCGGGACTGCGGCCGATCCGGTCACGGCATTGGTCGAGGCCCCGCCATTACTGGCGAACACAATCGAACCGGTAAACGCTCCTGTGGCCACCGGACTAAAGGTCGCGCTCACGAGGCCGGTCTGCCCCACATTCACGGCGAATGGACTGCCGCCAACCAGCGCAAAAGGCGCGCCCGACGCGGTCGCGGTGCCGTTGAGCGTCTGGAAACCGGTGTTGGCGATGGAAAACGTCTGCGTACCGCTCTGGCCGACCGGCAGTAATCCGAAGCCACGATTACCGGGGAAGACCACCAGATGCGGCGGACCATTGGTGACGAGAATATAATTGACACGGGTGTTCGTGCTCACACCGGTCGGGCCCGTGACAATCAACGTGACCGTGTTCGTCCCGGCGGAATTGTAAGTGTGGGCCATGGTGGTATTCAGGGTATTCGTCGTCCCGCCATCTCCGAACGTCCAGGACCGGTTACTGATTGTGCCCGTCGAACTATCGGTGAACGTCACGGTCAGCGGCGCCAACCCGGTCGTCGGCGATCCCGTGAAGCTCGCGGAGGGAGGCTGTGCGGGGATGATTGTGAAATTGGCGCTGGCCGTGGTACTACCCGCTCCGCTGCCCAGAAACGATCGAGCGTTAAGCGTGGCCGAGCTTGCCAGGGAAAATGGTCCAGAATAGAGAATGGAGCTTGTGGTCGGAGTGCTGTTATCCAGCGTGTAATAAATAGCGGCGCCCGGTGTGGCATTGGTCAAGGTCACCAGAACTGAGTTGGTGAATGTGCCGCCGTTGGGCGAAATGCTCGGGGCCGTGACAAAGTTGCCAAACACCGACAGTCCCGTTTGCGTTCCGACATAGACCTTGCCGTTGGCAACGGTCGGCACGCTGAACTTGACTGCCGCGCCGAGAACGTCCCGCGAACCGGCCTGGGTGCTGTTGTAAAGCTCCTGGGAAACATCCGCGGCATTGAAAGCATGTAGAATGGACGGTCCGCCGGTGTCGAAGGCGTCCGACTGGATCGCCCAGACGATCCCGTCAGTCGTGCCATTGGCCGAAATGCTGGGTGTAGCGCCGGGGAAGCCAAAAATTGTGGATCCCTGCGATGACGGAGATGACCCGATGGAGGCGCCAGTGATGGTGAACGCCTTGATCACGTCATTGACGCCAAGGTAATACACCGTGTTGTTGAAGTACGCAGGCGTGGCGAACGTCCCCCCAAGGGCGTTCGAAACCCCAATCGCGCCCACAAGCGATTGCACAATCTGCGAGTCGTCCGTGGGATTGAATTGGCCCATGTTGTCCCGGTCGACCAGGTAGATGGTGCCCTCTTTGCCGGCGCTGACCACCAAATGCGGATGCGCCATGCTGCCCACCTCGTCGGGCAGCACGACGACGCCACCCGAGGAGAGATCCTCGTCGTTATCGAACAAATCCTGTTGGTCGTGGGGCGTGAAGTAATCGGCCACGTGCAGCGAATTGCCGGGGGGAAACTTAAGGAGCGAGTCGCCGTAATTGTTGGTGGTCGAATCGAATGTGCCATTGCCGGTGGATAGATACACATTCCCGCTGGTGTCGCAGGCGGGTCCGCAACCGTCCTCCCAAATGCCGGCCATTTGGCCATTCGGCGTTGAATTGAAAATTCCCTTTGCCGCCAGCGTCTGGGCATTGAATGTAAATAACCAGCCATGGTAGAAGTCGTTGTCGCAATGTGACCCGAGCCCTACATACACGAGCCCATTGTTCAACAGCAGGGCCATGCGGTTGTGCTGTAGAAATGAAGCAAAAGTCACATTGCCGAAATTGTCGGCATCGTAACCGGTTCCCGGAACGACTCCCTGGATTGTCACGGGTCCGCCGAGTTTTTCCGCGCCCGTTGCCACGTCCAATGCATGGAGCCGATGCACGTAATTCGTCACGCCACTCACAACCTCGGCTGTCTTGGCCACGAGGTAAATTGTGCCGCCGACGGGGTCAATGACGGGAGTGCTGGTGATGCCGATTTCGGGAACGAGATCAGTGCACTGGATGTTGTCGCTGGAAACGGAGGTAATCCCCGCGGATGGGTTGATGAAACTGACCTGCCAGAGCAGCCCTCCATTTGCGCCAGTGTTGCTGTCGGCGTCAAACGCGTACAAGGTGTCATGTTCCGTGCCGACATATAAAACATTGTGCACGCCGTTGCCCGGGATGCTGACGTTGGGCAGGACCAGTGGTTGAGCGTACACGTATCCATCAGCGGGATAGGTAAAAAGGAGGCCGAAGTTGCTGCTATTGACGCTGGCCAGCGTCAGGACGGTCTCGTTGGTGTTCCGACCTGTGCGGGCTATATCGTTATGATAGGTCAGCACACTAATGGGAGCCGCCGAAGTGACGGTTGCCATTAGCGCACACAACAGTAAGACTACGAGGCGCTTCATCAGCAGGCACTAAAGATTTGTTTCCTCAGGGAAACCGCGTCCTGGTTGTTTCCAAATGGCGTCAAGACCATAAGACTACTATTATACACAAGAGAACGGCCGGATGCCAGAAAATGCTTTCCTGTAGTTCGCCGCTCAAACCCTGTATTTTGTTGCCTTGCAGGCCATCTACTGGAATGCCTGCCAGGGCGTCCGGGGAGCCGCGACCGCGCAATTTTTGATGTTCTCGTTCCGTGGAAACAGCTAAACTGGTGCCATGCGGATCATTCTTTTGGGCACGGCGGCCGGCGGCGGGTTGCCCCAGTGGAACTGCAATTGTCCGAATTGCCGGGAGGCGCGAGCCGGCTCCGCACGGATTGCGCCGCGCACACAATCGTCCGTCGCCGTCAGTGCCGATGGCCAAGCCTGGTTCTTGTTGAATGCCTCGCCGGACTTGCGGGCGCAGCTTGAGAGTGCTCCTTGTTTGCATCCCCCCCTGAAAGCGGCGCGTGGCACGAGAATCGAGGCGGTGCTTTTGACGAATGCGGACCTGGATCACACGCTCGGGCTGCTATTGATGCGCGAAGGCGGAAGAATCCGTGTTCACGCCACGTCTCAGGTTCGCGGGGCGTTGACTCGGGGCATTTCAATCACGTCCACCCTCAAATCCTTTGGCGGGATCGAATGGATAAGGCCGCCGCGCAAGCTTTCACCGTTACTCTCTCGGGATGGCTCAAAAAGCGGGCTGCAGTACCAGGCCGTCAACGTGGTTGGCAGGCCGCCGCGGTTTATGAAAGGCCGCCACTCGAACGGGTTCGGGCACAGTGTTGGCTACCGTATTATGGACGAGAAATCCGGAGGACGACTGCTTTTTCTGCCGGATGTCGCTGTCTTGGACGGGCAGACCATCAGTGCGTTGTCGGATTGCAACGTCCTGCTGTTTGACGGAACTTTCTGGTCCGAGAATGAAATGCGACAATTGCGTGTTGGCAGCCTGTCCGCGAAGCGAATGGGCCATATACCCATCGGGGGTCGGCAGGGGAGCTTGAAACGACTCGCCCCATTGCCAATTAGTCGTAAAATCTACACGCACATCAACAACACGAACCCGATACTTCAAGGAGGCTCCCCGGAGAGTGCCGCTGTTCGCGCTGCCGGCGTGGAAGTCGGGCGAGACGGAATGGAGATGGTGATTTGAGCTCGGAGATCAAATTGTGGGACAAGGAAACATTTCTGGCGCGACTGCGGGATGTGGGGACCAAACAGTATCATCACCAGCATCCGTTCCATGTCCGGATGAACGCGGGCCAACTCGCCCCGGACGCCATTCGCGGCTGGGTCGCCAATCGCTTTTATTACCAACGCAATCTTCCCCGCAAAGACGCGGCGATCATTTCCAATTGTCCGATTCGCGAAGTGCGACGGATTTGGCTGCATCGAATCAGCGACCACGATGGCTCCACTCCGGGAACGGGGGGTATCGAAGCCTGGTTGAAACTCGCGGATGCGTGCGGAATGTCGCGGGAAGAGATCCTGAACGAGCGTCATGTTCTGCCGGGTGTTCGTTTTGCTGTGGATGCTTATGTGAACTTTGCCCGCGGCAAGCCGTGGCCCATCGCCGTGGCCTCATCGCTGACGGAACTGTTCGCGCCCGACCTCATGGCCGAGCGGCTGGCGGCCTTCCAAAAACATTACACATGGGTCCAGCCCGGGGGCTTTGATTACTTTCGCGGCCGGGTGGTCCAGGCGCGCGTCGATTCCGACGAGGGTCTGCAATTAACTCTGCAGTATTGCGATACCCCGGCGCTGCAGGAAGAAGCGGTGCGGGCATTATCGTTCAAATGTGATGTCCTCTGGACCATTCTCGATGCCATCCAGGCGGCCTACACGCCTTCCTGATGCTCGGGTGCGCCCCGCCACCGCTTGGTTGATTTGGACGGAAACACGGCTTACACTTGCCGCGCGTGGTTATGTCGCCGATATTGCCAGGGGAGCGCCCCAAGTTGTCCTCGCGAACTCGCCTTCAAAAAGACAAGGTGACGGGCAAACCCGTCCTGCTCTATCCGGAAGGGATTCTGATTCTGAACCCGACTGCGCATGCGATTGCGACCCATTGCACGGGGGAAGAGACCCTCGAAGAAATTGTTACCAAACTGGCGACGCAATACGGTGCAGCGCCCGAAGACCTGCGTAGCGATGTCACCGCCTGCCTCGATCGCTTTCGGACGCTCAATCTTCTGGAAGTGTTGGCATGAGCAAACCAATCCCAAGACCATATAGTTTGCTCGCCGAGGTGACGTATCGTTGTCCTTTGCACTGCCCCTATTGTTCCAATCCGACACAGTTTTCCCGTGGTACATCGGAACTCACGCGGGACGAATGGAAGCGGGTGCTCGATGAGGCGGCCGAATTGGGGGCGCTGCATGTCGGTTTCTCGGGGGGCGAACCGCTCCAGCGTCTCGATCTCGCGGAACTCATTGCGGCTTCGCGCGCGGCGGGTCTCTATTCCAACCTGATTACCAGCGCCATCGGCTTGAGTCGTCCGCGTGCTGAGGAATTGAAGGCGGCGGGCCTGGATAGCGTGCAGATCAGCTTTCAGTCTGATGAGGAGCCCCTGGCCGACACGATTGCGGGAACCAGGTCCCATGCGAGCAAGCTGGAAGCGGCGCGACTGGTCCGCGAATTGGGATTCCCGCTCACGATCAATATCGTGCTGCATCGGGGAAACATTGCCCGCGTCGCGCCGGTCGTCGCCCTTGCTGAAACTCTCGGAGCGGAACGGCTCGAGTTGGCCAATACTCAATTCTACGGTTGGGCGTTTCAAAACCGATCGGCATTGCTCCCGACGCGCGAGCAGATTGAAGTCGCAACCGAGATAGCGTTGGCCGCAAAAAACCGGCTCTTGGGGAAAATGGAAATCCTGTTCGTGGCCCCCGATTATTACGGGACGCGACCCAAGCCTTGCATGAATGGGTGGGGCAATCGACATTTGACGGTCAATCCCGTGGGTGACGTCCTGCCCTGCCCGACAGCTGGCGGAATAAAGTCATTGCGATTCGAGAACATTCGCGAGAAGCCGCTCCGCTGGATTTGGGCCGAGTCGGACTCTTTTAATCGCTTTCGCGGGACGGAATGGATGCCGGAGCCGTGCCAAAGCTGCGAGTTTCGGGAGATCGACTTCGGGGGTTGTCGTTGTCAGGCCGCGCTGTTGACGGGGAACGCCGCGACAACGGATCCGGCTTGCTCACTATCACCATTTCGGGAACGACTTACGGAATTTGTAGATTCAATGCAAGGAACTACGGGCGGAATCTCTGAAACGGACACCAGCAGTGTCGCTTACCGCGAGAACCCAATCTGACAGGGCTGGAGCTTACTCAAGCTCGGCGGAATAGGCTGTGCACTCCATGCTGACAGGCACAACTTCAAAATCCGGCTTGATCCAACGAGCAACTGTTTCACTCTTCATAATCGAGGACTATAGATTGCGGCAGCGCAATTGTCAATTCAGGAAATGAGCGCCGAAAGGGCGGAAATTCATTGGTTACCAGCGATTGGCTTGACGATGAAGTACAGGAACGGGTTGCTCGTTTCGATGAACTGATGGGGCGTGCCGTTGGGCACAATGATCACATCGCCCTTCTTGAGGTGGTGGGTCTCGCCGCCCGTAATCGACGTGCCACGAAGCTGCCCGGGCGAGACCACTTTCCCATCCACCATCGTACCGCCGGTCACGAAGGTAGCGGTGCCATCCACCACGTAGATCACATCGGTTTCCAGTGTATGCAACTCGACCAACCCGGGCCGCTCACGCCGGCCGGCGTGGACCTTGTAGCCGGGGGTTTCGATCAGCGGCATGCCTTTGGCGAACGCCGCGGAGACTTTTTCGCTGTCGATATAAGTGACCGGGGCAACCGCTTTCGGTTCGGAGAGCGCCACGGAAGCGAACATAGTTGCCAGGATGATTGCGATGCAGTTTTTCATATGAGCTATGGCTCCTTCGATTCCAGATTACTCACAAATGAATACCCGTAGCACCGAAAATCGCCATCGTGCGGGGATTCTGCAAGAAAGCAATTACCTGCAAGTCTCTCTTCGGCGATAAGAATTCCGGTTCGAGGCTCACACTTCCCGTCGGTTCAGCAAGCGGTAAAGTGAGGAACTTTCGCACTACGTTCGCATGGGACAGCGCGTGGCCCGCGTTCTCGCCGCGCAGCACCTTCGAGACCAGACCGGACTCGACAACTGCGACGCACAACACGGCATCTTTCGGAGCGCCAGAAACTTGATATTCAATCTTCTGTCTGTCGCCGTCCGCGTTTACCCGAAGCGTCACTGACCCCCGCGCGGGAAGGGCGAGGGCGGCGGCTACCGCTTTCCGCGCCTGCCGGCGGTCCGAGCCGACGAACTCCGTATTTCCGTTCACGATCATCTGCGGTGTGTAAGATTGATTTATGCGGAAAGCGACGCCGTATTGCTCCTGGCGTTCCGAGGAAATCCGCATGCTAAAGGGATCCCGCCAGCCAAGGTAATTCCAATAATCCACATGAAACGCCAGCGGGAAGATTCGCCGGCCATCCTTTTTTCCATCGTCGGCGAGTTCGGCCAGGACCTTGTCGGCGGGCGGGCAACTGGAACAGCCTTCCGAGGTGAACAATTCCACAACCACAAACGAAGCTGCTGCGGGTTCCACCGCGGAGACATCCTGCGCCAGGATCATTGAAAATGCACAAG
Source organism: uncultured Verrucomicrobiae bacterium (assembly GCA_963812605.1). Taxonomy (GTDB): domain Bacteria; phylum Verrucomicrobiota; class Verrucomicrobiia; order Palsa-1439; family Palsa-1439; genus Palsa-1439. The sequence goes on from CAWEWF010000001.1 coordinate 309,620, forward strand.
TCGCCGCCAAAAGAGAAACTGGTTTGCGCATGGCGTTTCTTTGATGTGTGAATGGGCATGGTCGTTTCGCAGGTCGAAAGCGGAATTGACGTTGTGGTCTTTTCAAGATTAGGGTTGAGGCCCGATGGGGTCTTGTCGGGACGGCTATCGGCGATGATTGCTTATTCAAAAAGGTTCGGCATCGTTGGTGTGGCGCTTATCTGCCTGGCGATCACCTCCTGCCAAACAGTGTCTACATCTGAACAGGACCACGAATATCTGGAATCCCTGGCCCAAATTCTGCCGAAACCGCCGACGAATGGGCCGGCCCTGTGCCAGGGTAACTATCTCAAACCGGATCAGGGCAAAGCCGTGCTCGATGCGGCGTTGGCGCAGTTTCCCAATCGCCAATCATGGGATGCCTGCGCCCATCATGTGCGCGAACGCATCCAGCAGGGGGCGGGTCTCGCGCCGTGGCCGCGGCGCACCCCGCTGAATCCCATTGTTCGCGCGCGGCGCGTCTATGACGGTTACACCGTCGAAAACGTCGCCTTCGAATCGGTACCGGGTTATTACGTCACCGGAAATCTTTTTCGTCCATTGAATGCAAAGCCGCCTTATGCGGCCGTCCTCGCGACCCACGGTCACGCCGGGAAAATCAACAAACCGGAAGACTATGACCACTACGCCCGTTTTGCGCCGTCCATGCAGGCGCGTTGCGCCGCGCTCGCGCGGATGGGTGCCGTCGTTTTGTCGGTCGATATGTTCGGCATGGGCGACTCCATTCTCGAAGTCGGTCAGGAGGCGCATCGGCATCCGTTCTCGATGACGATCCAGGCCTGGGACAACATGCGCGCGATTGATTTTCTGGCTTCGTTGGATGGAGTCGATCCACACCGCGTCGCAGTCACCGGCGAATCCGGTGGCGGCACGCAGGCTTTCCTGTTGACCGCGCTCGATTCGCGCGTGGCGGTCAGTGTGCCGGTCGTCATGGTGTCGGCGCATTTCTTCGGGGGTTGCCCGTGTGAGAGCGGGCTGCCGATTCATCGGAGCGCGGATCATTTCGCCAATAATGCCATGATTGCGGCGCTCGCCGCGCCGCGGCCCATGCTGGTCCTTTCCGATGGCAAGGATTGGACCGCCAACGTCCCAAAGGTCGAGTATCCATTCCTGCAAAAAATCTATGCGTACTATGGCGCGGAGGGAAATGTCATGAACGTCCATCTACCGGCGGAGGGACACGACTACGGGCCATCGAAGCGCGCCGCGATGTACCGTTTTATGGCCGAGCGGTTCGGACTGAATCTGACCGCGATCCAGGACTCCGCTGGAAAAATCGATGAATCCCGAATCACCATCAAGCACGCCGGGCCCATGCATGTTTTCAACGATGACTTCCCGCTGCCTGCACACGCGTTGCGTGAGGCAAGCGCGGTTGAGCGCGCGCTACGCAAACTCCAGCAGTGAGCACCAGATTTCTTGCCTTTATGACGCCCTTTGCTTTACGCTCGCAACAGCTGCGAGTTAGCCGGCGACGGAAAGAGGATTTAGCATGAATAGAATGAAAACAATCCTGATCATCACGTGGCTCACCGCATTGCCGGCATTTTGCCAGGCTGCAACTGGCGAGCTAACAGTCAAAGCGGTCAACCAACTGGAAATCGCCCGGGCCAGCCAGACGATTGAGTTATCAGCCGAACAACTCGCCCCCCTGGGCGAAAAAGACCTGCGCAAAATCCACGTGAAAGACACCGACGGCAAGGAGCTGCTTTGCCAGGCGGTGGACACCGATGGCGACCATCATCCCGACGAAGTGATTTTTCAGTCCGACTTTGCCGCGAGCGCGACCAACACTTTCACGGTTACGGTCGGCAAAAAATGGGACTACACGAAAGACCAGTTCAAGGCGTATGGACGCTTTGTGCGGGAGCGTTTCGATGATTTCGCCTGGGAAAATGACCGCATGGCCCATCGGACCTACGGCCCGGCCCTGGAAACCTGGAAGGAAGAGCCGTTGACCAGTAGCGCCATCGATGTCTGGGTCAAGCGGGTTCCCTACCTGGTGATCAACGGCTGGTACCTGCTGGAGAACTATCACCTCGACCACGGCGAAGGCGCTGATTTCTATTCGGCCGGCACCACTCGCGGCAACGGTGGCGACGGTCTTTGGGCCGGCGACAAACTTTGGGTATCCAGGAACTTCGTCAACTCCCGCGTCCTGGCCTGTGGCCCCATCCGCGTGCTGTTTGAATTGACCTACGAGCCCTTCGATGTCAATGGGACGAAGGTCTCCGAAGTCCGGCGCATCAGCCTCGATGCCGGTCAGAATCTGGATCGCTATCAAGTTCGCTACAAACCGGAACAGCCGGTGGAATTGACCGTGGGCATCGGCATCAAAAAGAAAGACGTGACGCAGACCGATGCGAATACCAATCGTTGTTCATTCACCACCTGGGAACAGTTGCGGGACGACAAGCTGGGGCAAAGCCATCTCGGCCAGGCAATTGTCCTCGATCCGAAACTGTTGGTGAAAACGGCCGAGGACAAATTGAACTACCTCGTGCTCGCGAAAACGTCCAAGGACAACCGCATCTCCTACTGGGCCGGGTTTGGTTGGGACAAGAGCGGCCAGTTTGCCGACTACGATTCCTGGAAGGCGTACACAGACCAATTTGCGCAAGGCGCGCTCTCACCAATCGAGGTCAGTGTGTCCGGCGATTGACTCGACTATGAAAGGCAACTTCACTTTCCGTTTTCGACTTCTCCTCGGTGCGCTCCTCCTTGTGGCCCCGGTTCTACGGGCTGCTGATGGCTCGCTGCCGCGTGAGTTTGTGGGGAACACTCCGTTGCAGTGGTCGGTCCACATGGCGGATTCGGAGATGGCCCGCCGCGGTGACAGCCTGGCCTGGAAGGAAGGCGGCTCTGCTAAATGGGATTACACCACGGGCTTGTTTACGCTTTCACTCGTCAAACTCAACGAGCGGCTCGATGATCCTCGCTACCTGGCGTTTGCGGAAGACACCATCGGCTCATTCATTTCGGCGGACGGCACAATTCGCGGATATAAGTTTGAGGAATACAGCCTCGACAACATCAATCCGGGCAGGACCGTGCTGGCGCTCTACCGGATCACAAAGGAGGAACGGTACAAGAAAGCGGTCGATCTCTTGCGCAAGCAACTCGATTTTCAACCGCGCACCGCGGACGGCGGTTTCTGGCACAAACAACGATACGCGCACCAAATGTGGCTGGATGGCCTTTACATGGCGTTGCCGTTTTATGCCGAATACACGAAACTTTTCAATGAGCCGACCGCTACGTTCGACGACGTGGCGAAGCAGATTCGTCTCATGGCTGCGCACACGTACGACCCGAAGAGCGGCCTCTTCTACCACGGCTGGGATGAGAAGAAGGCGCAGACCTGGGCCGACAAAACCACCGGTGCTTCCCCGAGTTTCTGGGGTCGCGCCATTGGCTGGTATGGCATGGCGCTGGTGGATGTGCTCGATTATTTCCCGAAAGACCATCCCGCCCGTCCGGAGATCATCGCCACGTTAAAGAAACTTTGCGACGGCGTCGTGAAACACCAGGATGCAGACAGCGGGTTGTGGTGGCAGGTTGTTGATAAGGGTGGCCAACCGGGCAATTACCTGGAAGCCACTGCGTCGAGCATGTTCGTGTACACGATGGCCAAGGGCGTGAACCAGGGCTACCTTCCCCGTGACTACGTGCCGTCAATCGTGAAGGGCTATAGCGGCATCACGGGAAAACTTATCAAGACGGACGCCAGGGGCGGTGTCTCGCTGACGCAGTGCTGCTCCGTGGCCGGCCTTGGCGCGGGCCGCGATGGATCGTTCGCGTATTACATCAAAGAACCCATCGTGGATAACGACCTCAAAGGCGTCGGCCCATTCATTCTTGCCGGCCTCGAAGTGCAGCAGCTTATTAGCGGGCAATAGCGGATCATTGCGCTGCTGCGAGCCTGGTCACGACATCGGAAAAACTGTTCACGACTGCCGCGAGATTCCTGATCAATTCCTGGCCGCTGGCTGGCGCAGTTTGTACACAGAAAGCGCCCTTGAACTTTTGTTGTGCCAGTTCTTTCAGGACTTCTGAAACGGCGGCGGTTTCCTGCGGACCGCTGCTGTCTTTGAGGTGAACTTCGAAAATGCGGCCTTTCAGTTTGCGGATACAATCCACGGGATCCTGGCCGGCGCGACGCCACTCAACAATATCGGCGCAGACGCCGATGCGCATGGAACGCTCCTGGACGGCCAGAAGCAGCGCATCACCGTCGGGATATGGCGGGGATCCCGGCTGGTTCAGGATGGCAATGTTGATTTGATATTCGGTGGCGAGTTTATCCAACATCTCCAACGAATCGCTGGAAGGCGTGCCGATGACATTTTTCACCTTAAGGCCCTTGGCGAATTCAAAGACCTTGCGCGCGTCAGCTTCGTTGTGGCCGAATTCCGTGACACCGTAGCTGACGATGTCAAGGTGATCCTCCTTCAGTTTGGCGTTGAGCATCTCGAGATTTGCCGGTGCCATGCCCGGTCCGACTTTGACGTCCGCGTGGTCCGGCGACAGCGGCTGGCCCGAAGCCAATTCCAAGTGGTGAAAGCCGTTCGTATGCAAGATATCGAGCATCTCCATGGCGGTGAGATCATGAAACGTTGAAGATTGACACAACAGTTGCCACGAGAGTTTTTTAAGACCCGCATGGTCGATATGAATTGCGGGTGGATTTGTTCCGGCGGGTTCCGCAGCGTGCGCCGCGGCACAGATTAGCAGCAAGGCGGCAATGGCGGGAAGTCGCATGGGAAGCATGGTTGAAGAAGAGAGCGGCCGAGTCAAGAGCCAAAGCCCATTGATGCTACGCGTTTTTGCTCCAAATAGGTTTGCACCAGCCCGAGTCTTCGCGTTAGGAAACAGGAAGCTTCAACAGACGGGAGTTGATCCATCATGAAACGCATACTGACAGTTTGCCTCGGCTTCTTCCTGACTGGAGGGTTCATCGCGACGCCGCTTCTTGCGGCTGTTTTCGACGTCAAAACGTTCGGCGCTCTGGGCGACGGCAAGACGGTGGATACAGCCGCGATCAATAAAGCCATCGATGCCGCGCATGCGGCTGGTGGCGGCACGGTGCAATTTCCGCCTGGCACGTATCGGAGCTTTTCGATTCATCTTCAAAGCAACATCGCGTTGTACCTCGAGCACGGCGCGACGATCCAAGCCGCCGACACACCACCGGAGGGCGGCGGTGATTACGATCCGCCGGAGACAAACCAGTGGGATAAGTACGAGGATTTTGGGCACAGCCATTGGCACAACAGCCTGATCTGGGGAGAAAACCTGGAGAACGTTTCCATCATCGGCCCTGGACTGATTTATGGCAAGGGACTCAGTTCGGGTGCCAGTGCCCGCACCCGCGCGTACGCAGCCAGCCATCCTCGTAGTGCCGCGCATGCTGATGGTGACCGGAATGAGTATCCCAATCCGCGTGACACATTGGAGGCGGGTATTGGCAACAAATCCATCGCCCTTAAGAATTGCCACAATGTCATCCTTCGGGATTTTTCAATCCTGCACGGCGGCCATTTCGCCATCCTCGCGACCGGTGTGGACAATCTCACCATCGACAACCTTAAGATCGACACCAATCGTGACGGTATGGATATCGATTGCTGCCGCAATGTGCGCGTGTCGAATTGCAGCGTGAATTCGCCGTGGGATGACGCCATCTGCCCGAAGAGTTGTTACGCTTTGGGCTACCTCCGGCCGACGGAGAACCTCACCATCATGAATTGTTTCGTCACCGGAGGCTACGAGGAAGGGACACTGCTCGACGGTACCTACAAACGGTTCACCGGGATGGAAACCAACCGGATCGGCCATACCGGTCGCATCAAGTGTGGGACGGAATCCAACGGCGGCTTTAAGAACATCACCATCGCCAATTGCGTCTTCGATTATTGCGGCGGGCTGGCCCTGGAAAGCGTCGATGGCGCCGTCATGGAGGATGTGACCATCGACAACATCGCCATGCGCGACATCGTGAACTCGCCGATCTTTATCCGACTCGGCAACCGCGCACGTGGCCCGGACAATCCGCCCGTCGGCGTCATCCGCCGCGTCAACATCAGCAATATCGTTTGCTCCAATTCCAATTGGCAACTGGGCTCGATCATCAGCGGCATCCCCGATCATCCCATCGAAGACGTGCATATCAGCAACGTCCACTTTGTTTATCAGGGAGGTGGCACGAATGACGATGCGGCTATCGATCCTCCCGAGAAGGAAAAGGCCTACCCCGAGCCCACCATGTTCGGCACGATGCCATCTTACGGTTTTTTTGTTCGCCATGTGAAAGACCTTGAAATGGACTACATCGATGTGAGTTACGTGAAGGCCGAGGCGCGTCCCGCGATTGTGCTCAAGGATGTGGACGGGGCGGACTTTGACCGCGTGAAGGCGCAATGGAGGCCGAGGACGCCGTTTTTTGATTTGCGCAATGTCAGGCATTTCAGGTTGCACAACTGTCCGGGGCTGACCGATACAAATCGTGTAACAGTCGAGAGTGACTCATTTTGACCGTCCGTTACGGACGCGTATGTCCACTGCGCAAGGCCGCCTCGAGTTGCTGCATATCTTTTGGCAGCGCGGCTGTCCAGGTCATTCGGATTTCGGCTTTGGCCGGATGGTCCAGGGTCAGGATTTCGGCATGCAACGCCTGGCGCGGGAAATCAATGCGCGAGGTTTTTGGGGCGTCGCCGTGATACTTGGGGTGATAGGTGCGGTCGCCCAACAACGGTAGCCCGGCATGGGCGGCCTGGGCGCGGATTTGGTGTTTGCGCCCTGTTTCGAGCCGCAACCGCAGCTTGGTGACGACTTCCTTGCCGCCAGCGAGCTTGAATTCCTTGATCACTTCGTAATGGGTGATTGCTTCGGTGGCCTCCTCACCGGCGGTTTTGGCTTCCACGTCGGAAATGACGAACTGCCTAAGCTCGTCATCGCGCAGTCGCAACCAATTCCGCCAGGTGCCTTTCGCCTGCGGCGCGCGGCCTTCCACGTAGGCCACATACTCCCGTTTCATCGTGCGCGTCTGCAACTGATTGATCAGGTGCTGCCGTGCGGCCGGATTCATCGCCATGCAGAAAACGCCGCTCGTGTACTGGTCGAGCCGGTGCACCGGCAGGGGCTCCAACCGGCGATAAGCGGGCGGCAGCGAATAGCCGCGTCCATCGAGTCCGCGGTCATAAGCGCGCAATTTGCCATCGAGAAAATCAGCGAGGATACTGAGCGCCGAAAGATCGCCGTGCTCCGCCGGTACGGAAAGCAGGCCCGGCCCCTTGTTGACGACGGCGAGCGCCGCGTCCAGGTAAAGCACCGCGACGCGCGGATGAATTTGCCACCCGGCGGCGCCGCAATCCAGCGCTGTGGCGCGACGGTCGAGAAGTTCCAATCCGTTTTGCGGGTCGGGAATCGATTGGTTGGGCAGGCGCACGATGACCCCGTTTATGCTCACGCGCCCCGCCGTGATCCATTGCTTGGCCCGTTTCTTCGGCGTGTCCGGATATTTCCGCAGCAACCACTCCAGCAGCGGCCGTTTCGACTGTTCCGTGGAATCTTTCGTTGTCATTTGTCCAAGGACACGCGCCGCCGCGCGGGATCTGCCGGTTCGCGATACAGCACCGTTACATGGCCGACAATCCAGACCAGTTCGCTATGGGTGCGGGCGGCCATCTCGGCGGCTAGAGATTTTCTTTCCCCTTTGAAGGCGGCGAACTTGATCTTGATGAGTTCGTGGTCGTTTAGCGCTTGCTCGACACTGGCCAGGAAGGCATCGGTCAATCCCGCCTTGCCGAGGTGCAGGACGGGATCGAGCCGCTGCGCCAGCTTTTTTAATTTCCGAAGCTGTGGATTGGACAGGCCCATGTCGCGGACTACTCTAGATTGTTTCCGCGTGGAAAGGTACAATGAATTATGAGCGACAGCCCGGCGCCCGAGCCAGTTCCCGCTCCCGCCACACAAACGGCGCGTCCGCTATTCCGGAAAAAATCCGCGGCGCTTCGAAGACAAATACAAGGAACGCAATCCCGAGCTTTACCCCGAGGCCGTCGCGAAAGTCCTCGCTTCCGGCAAAACGCCCGCCGGCACGCACCGGCCGATCATGGTGGCGGAGATTCTCGAGGTGTTGAATCCGCAGCCAGGCGAAGTCGCTGTGGACGGCACGCTGGGTTACGGCGGTCACGCGCGCGAACTGTTGGCAAAGCTGCAGCCCGGGGGACGTGCTCATCGGGCTGGATGTCGATCCCATCGAGTTGCCGAAAGCGGAGGCGCGGTTGCGCGCGCTCGGGTTTGGACCCGAAATCTTCGTGGCCTACCGCAGCAATTTTGCCGGACTCCCCAAGGTACTCGCTGCCGAACAACTCGCCGGGTCGATATGGTCCTCGCTGACCTCGGCGTTTCGTCGATGCAACTTGATGATCCGGGACGCGGCTTTTCAGCCAAGTTTGCGGGCCCGCTCGATATGCGGATGAACCCGTAGCGCGGTCAGCCTGCCTCCGTGATACTGCAGCGGACCAGCGCCGAGGGCCTCGCCATCCTCCTGAAGGAAAACGCTGATGAACCGCAAGCCGCCGTGCTGGCCGGAGTTCTCGCCGGGCAGGCGTTTCCCACCACGACCGCGCTGGCCCACGACCATCCGCAGCGCTCTGCTGCGCAAAGTGGTGGATGACGAGATCGAGAATTCGATTCGCCGCGTCTTCCAGGCGCTGCGCATTGCCGTGAATGATGAATTCTCCGCGCTCGACAGTTTCCTGCGAAATCTCCCCGCTTGTCTCAACCCCGGGGGCCGCGTCGCCATCCTGACGTTCCATTCCGGCGAAGACCGGCGCGTCAAGAAGGCTTTTGAGGCCGGTTTACGCGACGGTCTCTACGCCGACATCGCCCGGGAAATAATTCGCCCCGCGCCCGCGGAACGCCACGACAACCCGCGTTCCAGTTCGGCCAAACTCCGCTGGGCGCGCAGGGCGGGATGACATTGGACGGGTAAGATACGGCGCGAAGAACGTAAGTTAGAACTTCAATGTCGTATCGATTTGGAAACCGATGGACTGATGGCTATTGGGCATGAGCGGAACGACGTTGGTACCCGCGTCATCCCCGAACCGATCTTCGACAAAGGCCGCCACGCCGAGGCGCCACCAGTTGCGAACATTGTAATTGGCCTTCAGCACCTGCGAGCGGCGGTCCGAAAGAGTCAGTCCCGAGTTGGCATCCGCTATCGCCTGCCAGCAAGTATCCATCGTCATCAACTTGCGGTGATAGGCCAGTTGCCATTGACCCTGTAGTTCGCCATCGCCAAAGGCGACGCCGGCTGACCAACCCGTCTATCTGATCCAACGCCAACGGCAGGTTCCATTCACCTGACTGCAAATAATCCTCTCGTGCAGTATTCACATAGTCGCCACTTAAGGTTAGGACGCTCTGGGTGCGAAAAAATGGTTTGTCCGAAAGCGTGGTTTTGAAGGCAGGTGTCGTATCATCTGTTTGTGCATTTATTGCCAGGGTGGCTACAAAACAGATGGAACAGGCCACAATTGAAATAGCCAGTTTTCTCATAAATTCCAACTAATCTTAGCATATAGACGGCCGCTGTCCACCGTTGGATAAAAAGTAGTTGACTAGTTAGTCAAATGGGATATAAGTTTTTCTCGTCGTAAAACTGGGTCGGAAATCGAGAGGAGCACATTATGGGACGCGTTAGCGATGCGAGGGAGAAGTTGATGGAGGCAGTAATGGCTGTCACCACACGGGCTCTTACGGTAGTACCACCATCGACCATATCTGTGAGAAGGCGGGCGTAAAGAAGGGGAGCTTCGATTATTTTTTCGACTCAAAATCAGACCTGGCGATTGCCGCCGTGGAAGCGAGTTTTAAGAGGAGCGTAAACAATCCGACGCGATTTTTTCTTCCGCACTTCCTCCGCTGGAACGAATCCATGAAATGTGCGAGTACCTCCTCCAACGACAAGGTGAACTTCAGAAGAAACACGGGAAAGTGCTTGGCTGCCCGCTGCATTCCATCGGCTCCGAGGTCAGCACGGAAGAGCCGGAACTCTGCGCCAAGATCCAGGAGATCATGGTTCATCATCGAAAGTATCTGGAGTCAACCATTCGCGAGGCGCACGCACAGGGGCTGATCCATGCGCCCGATCCGGCGCGAAGGCGGAGATGGTGTTTGCGTATTATGAAGGACTGCTGACGCACGCCCGTATCGATAACGACCTTTCGGTGCTCAACGAGATGGAAGAGGGGAATGATGTCGCTATTGGGACTCAAGGAAACCGCTTCGACCTGAGGAGATTCATTATTCAGAGAGCAAACGTATGAAAAATTCACTAACCACCAGCGACAGCACCGCAGCCCCGTCTGTGGGCACTACCTCCTCAGCCCTGAGTAGCGCCCGATTGGAAGGCACTTCGAAATCAGCGCGCACTTCAAAATCCATGACCCTGCTCAATGCTGGTCATGCTGGGCCTGATGCTGCTTTTCATCGTGGCGATTGGCGCCTGGAAAGTGTGGCAGACCCTGGGCGGGGATGGCACAGGCTGCGAAATTTGCGCCGCCCCCGCCGCCGTCACGACGGTCGTGGTCAAGAGGGAGACGTGGCAGCCCGTCCTCAGCGCCGTCGGTTCGCTCAAGGCGGTCAATGGCGTGACCGTGAGCACCGACCTGGCGGGCATCGTCTCGGAGATCGCTTTCAATCCGGCGCCGCCGTGAAAAAAGGCGACCTGCTCGTCAAGCTCGACACCAGCAGGAGGAGGCGCAATTGCACTCCGCGGAGGCGCGCCGCGAGCTGGCAAGATGAGCCTCGACCGCAAGCGCGACTCGCTCAAGCAAGACCATCTCGCCCTCGGACTAGGATTCCGCGGAGAGCGAGTTTCGGCAGGCCGAAGGGAATGTGGATCCAAGGCCATCATCGCGCGCAAGCCCATCACGGCGCCCTTCGATGGCTATCTCGGCATCCGGCAGGTCGATCTCGGCCAATATCTCAATCCGGGCGCGCCCATCGTCCCACTGCAATCGCTCGACCCGATCTATGTCGAGTTCGCGCTGCCGCAGCAGCATCTCGAGCCTGGCCGTCGGCAAAAAGCTGCGCTTCCGCGACCGAGGTGGCAGGAAATTTGAAGGGGAGATCACCGCCATCGATTCGAAGGTGGATGAGGCCACGCGCAATGTCATCGTCCAGGGCACGGTCCGAACCCGGAACAGGTTGCGCCCCGGCATGTTTGTCAACGTGGACGTGTTGCTGCCGAGCAGGGCGTGTTGCCATCCCCGTCTCCTCGATCAATTACGCGCCCTACGGCGATTCGGTCTATCGTCGTGACAAGCCGGGCGGAGGGGGCCGACGGCAAGGGCAAGGAAGCGCAGCAAGTCGTGAGGCTCGGGCCGAGCCGCGGCGACCAGGTCGCGGTCCTGTCGGGCCTCAAAGAGGGCGACGAAGTCGTCACCTCCGGCGTCTTCAAGCTGCGAGCCACACGCTCCGGTGAAGGTGAACAACAGCGTGCAGCCGGGCAACGAAGTCAACCCGAAACCCGGCGACTAGATAAACCCTCTCGGCCCCAGAACATGAAATTCACCGATCTTTTCATCCGCCGCCCGGTCGTGGCGACCGTGCTGAGCCTGATCATCCTCATGGCGGGCTTGCAGTCGATCCACAGGCTCAACGTGCGGCAGTATCCGCGCAGCGATATCGCCACGTCAGCGTCAGACGACCTACGTCGGCGCGAGCGCGGACCTGGTGCGGGGCTTCATCACCACGCCGCTCGAACGGGCCATCGCCAGCGCCGACGGCATCGATTACATCGAGTCGCAGAGCGCGCAGGGGCTCAGCATCATCACGGTGCACCTCAAGCTGAACTACGACACCAACGCCGCGCTGACGCAGATCCAGTCGAAGCTCGCGCAGGTGCGCAACGATCTGCCGCCCGAGGCGGAGGCGCCGGTCATCGAATTGCAGACGAGCGACAGCCAGTTCGCCATCATGTATATGAGCTTCGACTCGAAGGATCCTCGACCCGAGCCAGATCACCGATTACCTCACGCGCGTGGTGCAGCCGAAGCTGACGGCCGTGAGCGGCGTCCAGAAGGCCGACATCCTCGGCGCGCGCGTCTTCGCGATGCGCATCTGGCTCAAGACCGACCGCATGGCCGCGCTGAACATCTCGCCGTCCGAGGTCCGCGCAGGCGCTGGCGGCCAACAACTATCTCTCCGCCCTCGGCGCGACCAAGGGCTCGATGACCTCGGTCGAACCTCATGGCCAATACCGACCTGCGCACGCCGGAGGAATTTCGCGAACTGGTCATCCGCCAGCAGAACAGCGCCATCGTCCGGCTCAAGGACATCGCCGACGTCGAACTCGGCGCCGAGAACTACGACATGGATGTGCGCTTCTCGGGCAGAAGGCCACGTTCATGGGCATCTGGGTGATGCCGACGGCCAACTCGCTGGACGTCATCAAGGCGGTGCGGCGCCGCGCTGCCGGACATCGAGAAGCAACTGCCCGCGGGCATGCACGTCGGCGTGCCGTACGACGCCACGCGCTACATCCGCGACGCCTGCACGAGGTCATCCACACGCTCGTCGAGACGCTGCTCATCGTCGTCGTCGTCATCTTCCTTTTCCTCGGCTCGGTGCGTGCGGTGCTCATCCCGGTGGTGGCGATCCCCATTTCGCTGATCGGCGCGGCGTTCCTCATGCTGGCCTTCGGCTTCACGCTCAATCTGCTGACCTTGCTGGCGATCGTGCTTTCGGTGGGCCTCGTGGTCGATGACGCCATCGTGGTCGTGGAGAACGTCGAGCGGCACTTGCAGTCGGCAGCCGCCCTCATGCCGCGATCAAGGGCGCGCGCGAATTGTTCGGCCCGATCATCGCCATGACCATCACCCTGGCGGCGGTTTACGCGCCCATCGGCATCCAGGGCGGCCTTACCGGCGCGCTCTTCCGCGAGTTCGCCTTCACGCTCGCGGGCGCGGTGATCGTCTCGGGCGTCGTGGCGCTGACGCTTTCGCCGATGATGTCCTCGAAGCTCCTGCGCGCCGGGGATTCGCACGGGGTTTCGCGGGCTGGATCAATCGCGCTTCGACGGACTCCGCCGCCGATACATGCGGCTGCTCACCAATTCGCTGCGCTGGCGCCCGGTGACGCTCACTCTGCGGCGATCGTCATCCTGCTCATCGTGCCCTTCTTCCTGTTTTCGCATGCACGAACTCGCGCCGAAGGAGGACCAGGGCGTGATCTTCGGCATCGTCCAGGCCGCGCCGAATTCGACCATCGAGCAGACGACGCGTTACACCGAAAAGGTGAACGAAGTCTTCCAATCGATGCCGGAGACGAGCACACCTTCCAGCTCACGAGCCAACGGCGGTTTCTCCGGCATGGTGACAAAGCCGTGGAGCGAGCGGAACCGCACCACCGAGCAGATCGTCGGCGAGGTATTCGCGCGGGTCGGCAAATCGCCGGCGTCCGCGTCATCGCCACGACTCCCGAGCCGCTGCCGGGCGGGGGCAGTTTCCCGGTCGAATTCGTCATCACCTCCACCGCCGAGCCGCGGGAAATCATCGAATTCGCCAATCAACTCGTCGCGAAGGCGCTCGCAGAGCGGGGTTTCATTTTGCGGACACCGATTTGAAATATGACCATCCACAGACGGAGATCGTTTTCGACCGCGACAAGGTGGCCTCGCTGGGACTGAACCTGCACAGGTTGGCGCGGATCTCGGCACGATGCTGGGCGGCAATTATGTCAATCGCTTCAACATCCAGGGCCGCAGCTACAAGGTCATCCCGCAAGTCTCGCGCGCGCAGCGGCTGAATGCGGATCAATTGAAGAACTATTACATCAGCGGGCCCGACGGAAAACTGGTGTAGCTCTCGACTTTTGCGACCTTGAAGCAAACGACGGAACCGCGGGCGATCTACCGTTTCCAGCAATTGAACTCCGTGAAGATCCAGGGGCCATCCGGCCGGGCGCGACGCTGGACCAGGCGCTGAAGGTGCTCGAACAGGAAGCGGCGCAGATCTGCCGAAGGGCTATAACATTGATTACGGCGGGGAAGCGCGACAGTTGCGGGTGGAAGGGAACAACCTGAACACGACCCTGATGCTTTCCTTCATCCTCATCTTCCTCGTGCTGGCGGCGCAGTTTGAGAGTTTCCGCGATCCGTTGATCATTCTGCTTGGCTCCGTGCCGCTGGCGCTCTCGGGCGCGTTGCTGTTCAGCTTCCTCGGGTTTACGACGTTGAACATCTACAGCCAGATCGGATTGATCACGCTGGTGGGACTCGTTTCCAAAAATGGAATCCTCATCGTGGAATTTGCCAACAAGATGCAGGAGTCGGGCAAGGACAAGCTCAACGCGGTCATCGAGGCCGCCGGAACCCGTTTGCGTCCCATCCTGATGACGTCCGTGGCGACGGTGGCGGGTCACTTTCCCCTCGTCCTGGCCCGGGTCCCGGCGCCGGTTCGCGAAACAGCATCGGTACAGTGCTCGTCAGCGGAATGATGATCGGGACGGTGTTCACGTTGTTTGTGGTGCCTTCCATCTACATGCTGCTGGCACGCAATCATGCCTTGAAGCCGCGAGAAACCGAGATCGAAGAACGGAGTTCGAGAGCGCTGCCGAGGGTGCCACGCTACGTCGGGACATTTTGCTAACGGGGGGCGACTAGGGCGGTTGCTGAATTTTTCCCCGGAGACGCGGAATTTGAATTGACTCATGTCCCACGCTGCGCCATTCTAGCGCAACGGTTTCTACCAAGGAGGGGGCCGTGATCAAGTTTCGTTGCCTGAATTGTGGCCAAAAATTGGCCGTGTCTGACGATGGCATTAATGCCGTTGTTTCCTGCACCGAATTGCCGGGAGTCTATCGTCGTCCCCCCTTATTCCATCTCGGACTTTTTTTCCGCGGAACCGCTCCAGCAACCTGGCGCGTCCAGCGTTGGCAGCCTCGAGTTCGTTCGGCAGGTGCGCGTCGAAGGCGTTCCGGCGACCGTGCGAGCGGCGTTGCTGCCGCAACTGGCGCGGATGATGATGAACCGGCTGGTGCAGGCGCTCTACGGACAACGCGAAAGCCTGATCGAGACACAGATGGAAGCGACCCGGCGCATGGCCGAGTTGGAAGAACGGATCGCCCGGGCCCAGACGAGCGTGGAGCGAAGGATCGCCGCCTACGAGGGCCGTATCGGGGAATTGGAAAGCCAATTGACCGCGAAGGAAGAGGAAAACCGGGAACTTCTGCGGGTGAATTTTCAACTCGCGAAGAAGGCGCTCGAAGTCGAAAGCCGCCCGCAACCTCCCCGCGTGAACCTACGCGAGGCTGGGTTTTTGCTGCGCGCGTAGCGCCTGCTCGTAACACTGCAGCGCTTCGCTGTAACGTTCCAGCCGATTGAACACCCCGCCCTTGTTCAGGTAGGCCATCGTCATCGACTCGTCCAACGCGATCGCGCGATCGTAGCAGTCGATGGCCTCGTCCAGTTTCCCGAGCTTCTCCAGCGCCATGCCCTTCTTGATGAACGCCTCGGCGATCGTCGCGTCCAGCGCGATCGCTTCGTCGAAGCACGCCAGCGCCGTATCGGCCTGCGACAGGTTGAGCAGAGCCTGTCCTTTTCCCAGCAGTAAGGCGACGCGGGCATCGCGCTCCGCCTTTTCGGTCCTGGCGCGCGTGCTGGCCGTATCCGGTTCCGAGGCTTCGGAAGGCGGCTCGTCCGCTACCGGCGGCGGCTCGGCGTTGGGCATTGGCTCCGCAGTTCCTTCCAGTTCGTTGATGCGCTTCTCGAGCCGCTCAATGGTGTTGACGAAACGCGCGGTGGACTGCTCGACGCGGTTTACGGAAACCACCTGCGTGTCGCCGGCGGCGAGGGCGGCCGGCATGAAACCCGGGCCAAGCGCCTGACCCGTGAATTGCGCGATCAGGGTCTCAGTGCGGCGGTTCATGATCCGCAACAGGAACACCACGAAGAAGAGCATTCCTATGAATCCAAGGCTGGCAAAAATGGCGACCGTAACAAGCGTGGAACGTTGCGAAAGCCTTATGGACTCAATCTCATGTTCCCGCTCCGCCGTAACGGATTGTTCGATGCGATTCAGTCGCGCTTCGACCTCCTCGCTGTTACGTTTCGCGGAAGCCTCGGCGTCCTGGCGGGCCTGTTCCACCCCGCGCGCGGCGGCCGCCGCGTCCTGCCGCGCCTGTTCGATGCCCACGAGCATGGATCGCTGCTGCTCCTGGAGTTGCTGGTAAGACTGGACGACGTGCTGGGCCCATTCGGCGCTGCCTTCGGGCGGCTGATCCTTTCCCGCGGGCAGAGAATTGGTTTCCCCCACGACGGACAAGCAGAATGCCGCGTAGAAAACAGCTACCACCGAGAAAATTCCCGGCCCTTTACGATTTCCTCCCATAAACTAAAACCCCCCTTAGCTTGCACCGTAGAAGAATTTTTGTGGGAATTCAATCAAAAATCCACGCCAACGCCAATTTTGCGGTGGCATTTTGGAAGAGGATGGAGACACGAAGCGCCGCCGTTGACAGGCGACGGGCGCAAATCTATAGTCGGGCCGTTGTTTTTCTCGACAAGGGGGATGACCAACCGTGCCGGAAATCGCATACGTTAACGGAGAATTTTTGCCTCTCGAACGCGCCACCGTCCGTGTGGAGGACCGTGGTTTTCAGTTTGCCGACGGCGTTTACGAAGTTGTGCGCACGTATGGCGGGAAACCCTTCGCGACTGACGCGCATCTCGCCCGGCTTTTTCGCAGTCTGGCTGCCATCGAACTTGTTACACCGCAGATCACAGCCGAGCACCTGCGTTCGATCATCGAAAAGGGCGTGCAACGTGCCGGTTTTGCCGAGGCGCTTGTTTACCTGCAAATCACCCGGGGCTATGCGCCGCGCCACCGGGGAATGCCGAAGGATGTCAAGCCCACGATTGTGATGACGGTGCGCGAACTTCCGGCACCCGCGTTGAAATTGCCAGCAACAGGCATTGCCGTCATCACGATGCCGGAGTTCCGCTGGGCGCGACGCGATATCAAGAGCATTGCGCTGCTGCCCAGCGTGCTGGCCTATCACGCGGCGAAGAAGGCAGGCGCGAACGACGCGATCTTTGTCGAGGAAGACGGAACCGTGAATGAAGCAACGGCGGGCAATGTGTTCCTGGTGACGCAGGGGCGATTGCGCACGCCGCCGAAGAGCACGCACATTCTCGCCGGCGTCACCCGTGACAAGCTGCTGGAGGCCGCGCGCGCGGCGGGGATTGAAACGGTGGAGGAACGGATCACGAAATCCGATCTCTACTCGGCGGAAGAGATCTTCCTGACCAGCACCACGTCCGAGGTGGCGCCGGTCGTGACGGTGGATGGAAAGCCGATTGGAACGGGGAAACCGGGGCCGGTATCGGCGAGGATTTACGAACAGTTCGCGCGAATGTTTATTCGGACGTGAAGGGATTGGCTGTGTTCTTGCTCTTTCTTGTGGTGGTCGCGGTTCTGGCTGCGTATTGTTACCCTCATGGGCAGAGAATTCAAAACGTACCAGTACCCCGCTTGCTCGATGGTTGACAATCAATTTGCGCCTGCTATGATGCGCGTTCCCCAAAACAGGGACTGACACATGAAACGGACATACCAGCCGTCCAAGATTCGGCGGCAACGAAGATTCGGGTTTTTGAAGCGGACACGCACGAAGCGTGGCCGCGCGACATTGAGTCGGCAACGTCGCAAAGGGCGCAAGCGCCTTTCTGTGTAGGGTCGAGTTCCTCGCGGTGGCGAGGCGGAGGCCGGTTTGCCCGGAAGCAGCACATTGCCCAAAAGCGAGCGACTCCAGCGCGGCCACCAATTTCGGGGCGCGTATGAGCACGGTCGCAAGTTCGTCGGCCGGTTTGTGGTACTCTATGCGGTGGACGATTCCGCGGCGGGTCGGGCGCTGGGGGTGGTCACGAGCCGCAAGATCGGCAACGCGGTCGTTCGCAATCGCGCGCGGCGGCTCCTGCGCGAGGCGTATCGACTGAACAAACAGAAACTCAAAACCAATTTACAGATTGTCATGGTTGCCCGCAGCACCATCAACGGAAAGCGCCGCCCGGAAGTGGAGGCGGATTTGTTGCGATTATTCCTGGCGGCGGGCATCCTGAACGAGACGTGATCAAACCTTTACTTCTCCGGTTGTTGCGGCTTTATCGCTACCTTTCGCCGCTACGAATGCTCTTGCCCGCGCCCGCGGTGGGCGGTTGCTGCCGGTTTCATCCCACCTGTTCCGGCTACGCCCACGAGGCAATTGAAAAACTCGGCCCCGCCCGCGGGCTGTGGCTATCGGCGGCGCGACTGGCGCGGTGTCATCCGTTTGCGGAAGGTGGTTACGACCCGGTGCCGAAGCGATGATGGACCGAAAAACAATGCTGGTGGTTCTCGGCTGCGTGATCGCCATGATCGCCTGGCAGGCGCTGATCACGAAGCTTTATCCGCCGAAGCCGAAAGCCATCAAAGTCACAAATGAGATTGTCACCAGTAATGCAGCGCCCGCGACGGCGACGGAAACTCCGGCGGAAAAACCGGTCGAAGCGGCAAAAGAAGACCGCCGCCGCGCCCGCAGAACCGCGTTCGCCCGAGCAGATCGTCGCGCTGACCAATGAATTCGTCCGCATGGAATTCACCACGTGGGGTGGCGGCGTGAGTTCGGTCGAGTTGCTCAAGCACAAGGTCAACGGTTCCGGCAATGTGGTGCTCAACGGAACCAATTTTGTCCCGGCGCTGGCCTTGATGGGGATGGCGGACGCCGGCCCTGATTCGGCATTTACGATTGAGTCCTCCGCGCCGAACACCGTCGTGATGAAGCACCAAACGAGAACCGGTTTGGGGATCACCAAGACGTTCTGGCTTAATGATGGGTACTTGCTTGGGGGCATGATCGAATTCGCACGTGTCGCTCGGGCCGCCGACGTGTTGCCGGCCACGGCGGATTTGGCCATCGGCACGGCGGCACCGACAACAGTGAAGGAATTGCCCGCATACCTTACCGCGGGTTGGCTTCTCGGCGACAAGTACCAGTACCACGACCTGAAGCAGATCGCTAAGAATGCCGAAAAGGGGATTGGCAGCGAGACGAACAGCGCGCGCTGGGGCGCGGTGAAGAACCAATTCTTCGCGATGATCCTGACGCCGGACACCAATGCCGTTGCGGTCGAATGCAAGCAGGTGGACCTCCCGCCGCCCGTCGATTGGAAGGCGAAGGACCCGCCGCATGGCGTATTCGCGGCGCTGACGATCGTGCCGACCACCGTCTCCACCAACGTGATGGAGCGCTACGAGTTCACGTGGTACGCCGGGCCGAAAGCGTATGAGCGGCTGGTGGCGCTCGGCAAGGGGCAGGAAGAAGTGATGCAGTTCGGGTTTTGGGGCGTGATCAGCGTGGTGCTCTTGAAGAGCATGAAGTTTTTCCACGGGCTGGTCCCGAGCTACGGCGTCGCGATCATCCTGGTCACCATCTGCATCAAGATTCTTTTCTGGCCGATCCAGGCGAAGAGCATCAAGTCGATGAAGGCCATGCAGAAGTTCCAGCCATTGATCAACAAGCTCAAAGAGAAGTACAAGGACGACCCGCAGCGGCTGAACGCCGAGACGATGAAGCTCTACAAGGAGCACAAAATCAACCCGGTGTCCGGCTGCCTGCCGATGGTGGTGCAAATTCCGGTGCTGTTTGCGTTCTACCGCATGCTGGCCAGCGCCATCGAACTGCGCGGGCAATCGTTTCTTTGGATCCACGATCTTTCCGCGCCAGACACCATTTTCCAGGTGCTGGGGATCCCGGTCAATCCGCTGCCGCTGGTGATGACGGGCCTGTCGGTCTGGCAGATGAAGATCACGCCGCAGAGCGGTGACCAGCAGCAACAGAAGATGATGATGTTCATGCCGTTGATGATGATGTTTATTTTTTACAAACTGGCCGCCGGCGTGGTGTTGTATTACACCGTGCAGCAGTTTCTCTCGATTGCGCAGCAATGGTGGAGCATGCGCAAGGCGGACAATGCGACCCCGGCGACGCCGTTGGCCGTTGGAAAAGCGAAATGATTTTTGGTAAGGTAACGCACAACTCGACATCACGAGGCGTCGTAGCCCACCCCAGGTAGAGGGTGGGCCGAACGCCCCAAAAACACAGGAGCCCAACCATGGAAACGGAAGCCCCGATCACATCCACTCCCCCTGTTCCCTCCGGTCCGCCGCTTGATTCCCGCGAAGTTTTACAGAAAATGCTCGACGGCCTTGGCCTGCAGACCAAGGTCGAGGTTTTCACGATGGATGGTTCGACATTATTGCACATCGCCACCGCCGAACCCGGCCGCCTGATCGGCAAACACGGCCAGACTCTCAGCCAGTTACAATTCCTGGTGAATCGCATCCTCCAGCGCGCCAGCGCCGAGGCCCCGCGCGTGACGGTCGATTGCGAGCGCTATCGCGAGCGCCAGCGCGACGACATTCTCAAGAAAGTCCTCGAGGCGGCCGACAATGT
This sequence comes from uncultured Verrucomicrobiae bacterium, assembly GCA_963812605.1. GTDB lineage: Bacteria > Verrucomicrobiota > Verrucomicrobiia > Palsa-1439 > Palsa-1439 > Palsa-1439. The sequence continues at coordinate 330,164 of CAWEWF010000001.1, forward strand.
CCGCCGCTGGGGCGACGCCGTGAAGATCGGCCCGTTCAACGCCTTCGACCGCCGCGTCATTCACCTGCACATGGAGAAGGACCGGGAGTTGGAAGCCGTCAGCGAAGGCGAGGGGGACGAGGCCGGCATGAAGCGAATGATTATCCGCGTCCGGGAAAAGCCGGCAGCGTGAAATCGCCATCACTTGGCGTCCTCAGGTTATTCCTTGGGATCTCGCGGCTTCAACAATCGCCTTGGATTCTGGGTAAGTGAGAAAAGTCCATACGCCGGCACCAAAGAATGCTGGAAAAGGCGCGACCCTTAGCAGAACAGCCATACCCGCAGCGATGAAGGGTCCGATGGCAAAAGGTAAAGCACATATCAGGCTCTCGCGGAAGTTGCGCCACCTTAGCCGTTGCCGCAGCGGCAAGAAAACAAATGCGGCAAAAAAGACAACACGCGCTCGGAGCATTCGCTTCGTGACGAGGACGAACGGCAAACCTAGGAGTATGCCGATCGCAAGCGAAACCCAAGGCCAGTGAAACGGCCAAAACAATTCAATGTTTAGATCTGCCGTGCCCGCATTTCCGGAAGCGTCGTCGCGATGTCCTTAGACACCCACTGAATTGAGAACACCGAGAACAGCCCGGCAACAACGCTCAGGACAGATTCAAATACCAACAAATAAGGGTGAGCGTAGAAAGGAACTCTATTTGCTGGATGTGCCGTCATTGACACTTGTTGTCTCCCTTTACCGGTACCGTAACAACCGCATCGCATTTAGAACCACGAGGACGCTGCTGAACTGGTGGGCGATGGCGCCGCCGATCATGTGGAGGTGGCCGCTGGCGGCGGTGGTGACCATCACGACGTTGTAAACGAGCGCGAAGACCAATCCCTGCTTGATGATCTGCAGGGTGTGGCGGCTCAGGCCGACGGCGAACGCGATCTTGGAGAGGTCATCGGCCATCAGGGCGATATCGGCGGCTTCGTGGGCCACGTCGGTGCCGCCCAGGCCCATGGCGATACCGACATCGGCCACGGCGAGCGCGGGCGCGTCGTTTACGCCGTCACCGACCATGGCGACGCCGCCAATCCGTCCCTTTTGCCGCAACGATTCGATGTGCGCGGCTTTTTGCTCGGGCAACACGTCGGCTTTCACCTCGTCGAGGCCCAGTTTGCCAGCGATCTGCATGGCGACCCGCCTGTTGTCACCGGTGAGCATGACGACTTTTTCGATACCCATCTCGCGCAAATCGCGGATCGCTTCATCCGCGCGAGCGCGCACGGTGTCGGCGACGCAAATCGTGCCGCAGACTTCGCCATCGTGGGCGACGACGATGGTTGTGTGGCCTTCGTCGTGATGTTCGTCCATGTGCGTGTGGAGCGCGTCGCTCATTGCGATAGATTGATCATCCATCAATCCGGTCTGGCCGACAACGAGCCTCTGGCCATTGCGCTCGGCGACCACGCCACGGCCATGATGGGCTTCGAAGGTCGCCGGGTCCTCGGTGACGAGACCCAAGGCGGAAGCTTTGCGCATGATGGCGCGGGCGACGGGATGGGCGCTCATCTTCTCGGCGACGGCCGCCATCTGGACGAGTTCGGCTTCGCTATGGGCGTCAAATCGGCTGATGTGCGTGACTTCCGGCTCGCCGTGGGTAAGCGTGCCGGTCTTGTCGAACACGATGGTGTGCAGGCGCGCTGTGGCTTCGAGGTATTGTCCGCCCTTGATGAGCACGCCGGCACGGGCCGCGCGGGCAATCGCGGCCATCACAGCGGTCGGCGTGGCAAGAATCAGGGCGCACGGGCAGGCCACAATCAAGACGGTAATCGCCCGCGCAACGTCGTGGGAGAAAACATAAACGAGGGCCGACAGCGTCAGCATGACGGGCACGAGCCAGCCCGCAGCGCGGTCGAGGGTCCGTTGGATCGGCGCTTCACGTTGTTGCGCCGCCTCGACAAGCTGGGCGATGCGGGCCAACGTCGTGTCTTCGCCGACGCGTCGCGCCTCAATGATCAGCGCGCCGGTCTCCGCGAGCGTGCCGACGAACACTTCGTCGCCCTCGCTGCGGTCGACCGGGCATGCTTTCGCCGGTGACGGGCGCCTGGTTGACGCAGGCCATGCCGCTCTGCACGACGCCATCGACGGGGATGCGTTCGCCCGCGCGCACCACCACGATGTCGCCCACCTGCAATTCCGTGGCGGCGACTTCTTCTTCCTTTCCCGCCGCGTCTTACGCGCGCGGTCGGCGGCACCAGCGAGAGCAGGCTACCGAGCGAACGGCGGGCGCGGCGAATGGTGTACTCTTCAAGTTGCGCGCCGAGCAGCATGATAAAGGCGACTTCGGCCGCCGCCACGAATTCGCCAACCGATGACGCAGCGATGACGGCGATGGCCACGAGCACATCCGCGTCGAGCCGTTTTCCGAGCAACGCCTTGATGGCGCGGAGGAAGATCGGCCAGGCAGCAAAAACCAACGCGACGATGACCAACCCGGTGGCGACGGTCGAAGGCACGAGTTTTGCCGCACCCAACGCCCAGCCAACAATTAGCAGGGCGCCGATACCAAAGACTTTGATGAGTTGGCGGCGCGCTGCGCGGTTCTCTTCGGTTTCGCGATCGCGAACAGGAAGGTGGGCGCTATATCCGGCGCGCTTGACGGCATCGATCAGGGACTGCTCGTTGGTCGCCGCGTCTTGCACGTCGACGGAAGCAGTCTTGGAGACGAAATTAACGGACGCCTTGTCCACGCCGGTCACGGCGCACAGCGCCTTCTCCACCGCCTTCGCGCAACTTGCGCAGGACATGCCGTCCACTTGTAGTTTCACCGTTTTCATCGCGTTCCAGCATCGTAAGGATAGTCCGCCTCGCGGGAAATGTCGAGGGGGCGCCGGTAGTGTCTTAATTTGCCGCATCGCTCATCGTTCGTGTTTTGTAGCCGAAGCTTACGCTTCGGCTACGAGTTGGCGGATGCAAATTAAGACATCACTCCGGTACAGCATGAATGCGAGCCAGATGCTTCGCTGCGCTCAACATGACAGATTGCGGAGAGTTATTTTGGGTTTACCCGCGAGTGCGGGCGATGTGGGCCAGCGTTGTGTGTGGCGTTTCGGCAGGGACCTGGTCGGCGGCGTCACGGGCGAAGGGAGTGCCGTCGAAAATGGCCTGGCGGGCGGCGAAAAAGTTCCGCCACGAATCCTGGAGGAATTCACTCGCGGAACTTCCCAGCGCCGCGAAGGCCTGGCGATGGTCCCAGGCCACGATGGTGCTGGCCGTCGCAAACATTGTGGAGAGCACAACCCAGCCGCCGGCTCGGATCGGCCAGCATCGCGGCGCGATCACCTGGTGCAGGCGTTCGCAGTGAAACCGCACGTGGAATTTTTCGTCGGCGAGGATCTGTTCGCAGACGATTTCCAGCACGGGCGCGCCGCACCGCTGGCGAATGACGCCGTAATATTTCAGCGCGATGATTTCCGCCATCAACAGGACCGCGATCTCCTCGTAAAACCCCAGCAGATGACGGCACCGCCGAAAGAGCGAATCCGTCCAATGGCGGGGCAGGAGCGGGGCCTGCATTTGCTGGAGGACGCGGGCGAGGAGGCGGGAATGTTCCTGCTCCTCGGCGATGAACAGGGCGATGGTGCGGGGATAAAACGGATCGCCGGTTCTTTCGGAAAGCTGTCGCGCCGCGGCCAGCAGGCGCGTGCCATTCGAGCTTTCGCCCAATTGGAATCGGGCGAGCGAGCGCGCCAGCGGCCCGCGCAGGTGCGAGTCAAGCGAGATGCCTTCGTGCCAGGCGATGCCGCGGCGGTCGAGTTGGTTTTGGCGGAAGTAAGCGAGCCAGTCGGCGGTATTCATCGTAATCCTTTTTGCTTTGCGTTGCAAAGTATGCAGACATAAAAAAACAAGGCCGCCGCCATCAGCGATGGCGCTTCACGATGTGTTCCAAGCCTTCCAGATAACGCGCGAATGCCTGTCGACCGGCGGCGGAAAGCGATATCGCGGTGGTCGGCTTGTTCGGGTTGCCGATTTTGCGCAAGCGGACCAGGCCCGCCTGTTCGAGCGCGCGCAGGTGCGCGGCGAGATTGCCGTCGGTGAGCCGCAGCCCGTCGCGCAATTCCGTGAAGGAAAGCGATTCGTTGGCGGCGAGGACGGACATGATGGCGAGGCGCGCTTTGGTGTGGATGGCCGGTTCCAGTTTGTCGAAAGCGGCGCGATCGACCGCCAGTTTTGTTGGATTCAATTTGCCGGGTTTGTCCGCCATGGTGATTGCTCCTAATCCGTCGCACTCGCGACTGCAAGGCGTTCTATTTGCCTCCAAAACGCACGGGTCCGCGCTTCGCGTCCCTCGGCGACCAGGACGGCAACGCCAAAGCCGACGTGGGTGGCGCCAAAGCCAATCGCCATCGTCAATACCGGGTGACCGGGAAGCGCCATCAGGCTAACGGTGCCAATCGCCAGGCAGGTTGCGCCCAACCAGGCGATGGAACGCGGCGCAAAGAAGCTGGTCGCAAGCGCGCCGCAACCGTAGAGCAGCAACCAGAGTCCCGGCAGTAGATCGAGTCGATCCAGACGCCACATTAAAACGGTGATCGCCAGGCTGACGCCAAAACTCGGGAGCACAGCCAGCAGAACGGTGCGCGCCTGGCGCGACCAGACGGGCTCACCGCGTTGCCGGGCGCGCCCAAACGTGACCAGCAAATGACCGGCGAACGCAACGGCAAAAACCGCGCTCCAAACCACCGCGAAATCGAGGCGCGGGCCAAAAGGCAGGAGCTTCAAGCCGAGTGTCGCGCAGCCAACAAGGGCTGCGCCGCCCGCCAGCAAGCCCGAATATCCCGAGAGGTGTTCGTACCGTTGGCTGCGGTCCATCAGAGTGCGAATGGTTTCGAGCGTATGTTCGGCGTGTTCCAGTTGCATGACGGCACAATATCCTTTCTGCTTTGTGACACAAAGAACAATCCGGCGTTCAAATTCTTCGCTCTTCCTTGCAGGATGAGCAACGGTGTAACGGTGGAGATGGTTATGCAAGACATTGGCCGGCAACAACAACGGTTGGCTTGACGTTTGTTGGGCCGGGGATGACAATATCATGCAGCGCGCTACGAGGTGCGGATGGTTTCGAAGTACAACGTCACAGTCCAATACAACACCTATCTTACCAAACCCGTGCAGTTTGACGACTGCCTGAAGTTGGTTGAGGAAATCCAGCAATACTGGCCGCACATCTCGAAGCTGCCCCCGAAAAACAAGACGGTCCCATGAACGCCGCGCCCATACCCCTGCTGGTTGTCGAGGACAGTCCGATGTATGCGGAGGTCCTGCAGCGGCTGCTCCCCACGCTGGGCGATGATTTGCAATTCGCGCCCAAATGGGTGGAGACCGCTGAGAAGGCCATTGAGGAGATTTCCCGGGGGAACTACACCCTCGTGCTTCTCGATTACAAACTGCCCGGCGCCGATGGCTTGAGCGTGCTGACCCACATCCGCAGCCTGCCGACGCCGCGCCAGCCTGCGGTGATCGTGCTGACCGGGATGGGCAACGAAGCGATCGCCGTCGAGGCCATGAAGTGCGGGGCGAAAGATTACCTGCCGAAGGACAATCTGGACGCGCCCTCGCTGTTGCGCGCGATCACCAGCGCGCTCGAACGCAAGCGGCTCGAGGAACAGGTCGCCCGTTACATGGGCGAGTTGTGCGAGAAGAACACGCAAATGGAAACCGACCTGAACCTGGCGCGCGAAATCCAGCAGGCCTTCCTTCCCCATCGTTACCCGACGTTTCCGCGGGACGCCATTGCGCCGGAGAGCGCGTTGCATTTCCGTCACCGCTATCACCCGACGGGCGCGGTGGGTGGAGATTTTTTCGATGTACTCCCGATTTCCGACACGGAAGCCGGGGTGTTGATTTGCAACGTCATGGGCCACGGCGTCCGCGCCGCGCTGGTGACCGCGATGCTGCGCGCACTGGCAGAAGAATTGATGCCCGTAGCGGCGGAACCGGTCAGCTTCCTGACAGAGATCAACCATCGCCTGCTCGCGATCCTGGCGCAGACTCGCAGCCCGATGTTTGCGTCGGCGTTCTACGTGGTGATCGACCTCGCACGCGGTGAATTGCGCTACTCCAATGCAGGCCATCCGAATCCGCTGTTGGTGCGACGCAGCGCGGGCGTGGTCGAGTCCCTGGATTGCCCGGGCAGCCGGCGGGGCCGGCGCTGGGTGTGTTCGAAGAATCGGTGTATCCCCTTTGCCGGAAAACACTCGCGCGGCATGACCTGATCGTGCTTTTCACGGATGGCTTATACGAGGTGGAAGACCCTGATGGCCAAGAATACGGCCAGGATCGATTATTGGCAGCGATTCGGCAACGAATCGATTTGCCGGTTGACCAGCTCTTCGACGAGTTGTTGGCGGGTATCCAACTGTATGCCGGCAAGCAGGATTTTGTGGACGATGTCTGCATCGTCGGCGCGGAGGCCGTTCGCGTGGGCTCGCCCGAATGAGGTCTTGTCCACGCATGGGCCGTTTTCGTGTTGCAGTGCAACGATTGGTATTCGCCGCGTTGATCGGATTCGCCGCTCACCGGGCGGTCGCGGCGGAGTCGAATGTGGTTTCCCTGTCCCAGACCAGCGAACTGGCGCGCGCAGGTTCGGTCATCAACCTGCCCGGGCTGACCATTCACGGCGGTGATCATCGATTTATCGAAGCCCGGGGACGGTTCGCGCTTACCGACGGCATTTTGGAATTCATCGCCGTGGAACCACATGGACGCGATTACGAGAGCCTGCTGACGCTCGACTGCAAACCGTCGGAACTGCAATTCGCCCTGATCCTCATCGGGTGCGAGTCGGGCGCGGTCCCGCAACAAGCCAAAGCCGGCCAAAAAATCGGTGATCGTCTGCAACTGGAGGTCGAATGGGAGGTCGGTGGCAAGACGACGCGGGTTGCCGTGGATAAACTGCTCCTCGATCGGCGCACAAAAAAAATGCCGGCGAGCGTGCCCTGGATTTTTAGCGGTTCGTATTTTGTGAAGGACTTCGACGGCCGCGAGGTTTTCATGGCGGATGCCGAGCAGGCGTTTGTCGCTTTGTGGTGGAGTTCTTCCGTGCTCATCAACGTTGGCGGCGAGTACGGCAACCCCTACCGGGGGGAGAACCAGGGTTTCGAGGTGAACAAAGCCGCTGTCCCGCCCACCGGCACGCTGGTAAGGTTGATCCTGCGCCGGGCGATGTGAGGCTTTTTCGTTCAGTTTGGTTCGCTGACCCGAATGAAAACCGGCCCGGTCACGGTGATGGCGACCGTGGAGGAATCGACAAGCCTGGTCTCGAGCAGGAAGCCCAAACGCTCGCTGAACGCTTTTACCAGCGACAGTCCCAACCCGCTATGCTCCGGATCGGAACGCGCGCCATCCCTGCGCCAGAATCGCTCCGCGAAGTGTGACACATCCTCCGGGGTGAGATCGCTGCAAGTATTGGTCACCTGCAAGATGAATTGGGTTTTTCCCACTTGAGTCTTGATACGCACGGTCCCGCCGCAGGGCGTGTATTCCACCGCGTTGTCCACGAGATTGGTGAAGATGGAGCGAAATAATACCGGGTCGGTTTCGATTTCGGCCTGGTCCGTCACGGTTCGGGTGACTTTCAATTGTTTGCCAGCCGCGCGCTCGCCGAAAGGTCGCCAGACGCTCTCAATCAAAGGCGCGAGACGCACCGGTTCGGTCACGATCGGCAACTTTTCGCGCTCGCTTCGCAGCAGAGCCAGAAGGCGGGTGACGACGCCCTGCATCTGCACGGCGATCGCCAGGGTTTCGCGGTCGGTGGTCGCGTCGCGGGTTTCGGGCCATTTCAGCGCAATTTCCGCCAGAGCGCGCAACTCGGCGATGGGTGTGCGGATTTCATGGGCCAGATCCGCGCTGAAGCGACGCTCCCGTTCGAAGGATTGTTCCAGACGGGCGAGCAGGCCGTTCAACCGCCGGCTGATGGGCATTAGTTCGCCCGGCAGTGAAGCGATGGGAAAGCGGACGGCGAGCGAGTCAGCGTTGATACGGCTGGCCTGCTCGGCGAGCGCGTCCAAAGGGGCCAACTCGCGGCGCAACAGCCGCGGCACCGCCACGACGGTAACGACCAACAACCCCGCGCCGCAGCCGAGCAGGGCAAACGCGAGTGCGGTGAGGGTTTCATCCAACTCGTGACGATCGGCGGCCACGACGAGAACGATTTCATCTGGCGCGGACGAAAGGTGTTCCTCCCGCCCGATCCGCGGCGCGAACTTGAATCCGATGGCACGACCGGGGGAACCGGAGGGCAACGTCACGTTCCAGAACTTCGGCTTGTTGAACGTGCCGAAGAGGGGCGGCAGGCCGGAGGCCGGGACCGACGCCGAGCGTTTTAGTATTGTGCCATCCGTGCGCCATATCTGGAAAAAACCCGGGGCATCATCCTCGTCGGATTCACGCATGAACGAATCGGTGGCCTCCACTTCAACTTGTCCGCCTTTCCACCGGGTGACCGTCGTGATGGCCAACGCCCGGGTATGGAGCGTCGCGTCGAATTCCTCGAGTAATGCGGCGCGGGTGGAAAGAAAGACGGCAATTCCCCCAACGACGAGCGGCAGGACAAAGGCGAGCAAGAGCTTCCAGGTGAGCTGCCGGCGGATGGTCCTCATTCCGGTTCCGTCTTCAAGACGTACCCCAGCCCGTGCCGTGTATGGATGAGCGGAGCCGGGTTGGGCGCGCCGATTTTTTTACGCAACGAGCACACGGCGGACTCAACCACATTGCTCATCGGATCCGCGCGGTCGTCGTAAATGTGCGATTCGATCTCGTCGCGGGTGACCACCTGGCCGGACCGGCGAGCGAGGTATTCCAAGAGTAAATACTCGCGGGGTTTTAACTTCACTGGCTGGCCGGCCCGGAACACTTCCTTGGCGATCGTGTCAATCTCGAGATCGTCGATGACGAGGCGGGTTTGCTTGCTGCCATAGGCGCGTCGGCAAAGGGCCTCGACGCGAGCGAGCAGCTCTTCCAAGGCGAACGGTTTGACGAGATAATCGTCAGCCCCAAGTTGGAGTCCCTGCACGCGGTCTTCCACGGTGTCCCTCGCAGTGAGGAGCAGGACGTGGGTTCCCTGGCCCTTCTGTCGGAGCCGCTGCAACAAGGAGAGCCCATCGAGTTTCGGGAGCATGATATCCAGCACGATTACGTCGTAGTCGTTTGATTCCGCCTGCCAGAGTCCCTCTTCGCCGTTGCCGACGACATCAACGGCATAGCCAGCCTTGCGCAAGGCGCGGCCCACGGACATCTGAAGCCGCGCGGAATCCTCGACAAGCAGCACCTTCATGGCGACATCTTACCAAAAAGGACAAGGTTCTGAGGCGTCCTTCTCGCCCCAGAACCTGTCCGGAATGTGCGGCCTGATCCGCGGGGTTTAATCCTTGTTGCCGTGCTCCTCGTTTTTTTCCTGATCTTCGTCTTCCTCGATTTTGCCGTCGGCGGAGATATCGGCTTCCTTCTTTTTTCCATTGATGGTCACGGAAACCTCGTACGACTTCTTGCTGCCCGCGGTTTCTTCGGTGATTTCGTTGACGGCGCCGTTGTCGGCCAATTTCTTTGCGGCGGCCTGGACGGCACCGGGGGCGTCGTTCAGGGCGATATCCTTCTCGGTTTGTTTTACGGTCCCGTTCGGGAGCACTTCAACGGCGTTTTTGACGCCCGCGATTTTGACGGTAGCCTCATACACGTCCGTGTTGTCTTCCGATTCCTTCGTGATCTTCTCGATGGGGTTGCTTCCCGCGAATTGCTTGATCGCCGCCTGCACAGCGGCGGGGACGTCCGTAATGGCCAATGTTGTCTTTGTTTTTTCTGATTCGTCGGCGGACGCCCTGATGGCGAGACCCGCGGCAAAGGCGAGAGCTGCGATTCCTGAAGCGATGTACCTGAGTTGCATGTTGAAATGATCTCCTATTTGGAATAGCTGAGTTTCGCGGCTGAACCGCGAGCTGGCACCCTGGCCAACTACGGGGCAGACTGCCACAGATGAGATTACCGGAAGGTTACGGAGAGAAAGATCTTCTGAGTCTTGTGGGGTAGGTTGCAGAGGAAGGCTTCATTTCCGACGCGCCATGGAGTATCACTTTGCAAGGTGGGCCGATGAGCAATCAGTGGATATTGGTGGATGGGTATAGTGTGCTGCATGCGTGGCCGCGGTTTGCCACGCGGAAGGCGCGACAGTTGTCGCTGCAGCAACGGCGGGAAATGCTGGTGGGGGTCTTGCGGCAGTACGCGGACCACAGCCGGCGGCGCGTGACGGTAGTATTCGATGCCTATGCGGCGAAACACAAGGCCGAGGGGAAGGAGCCCACGCACGGGGTCGAAGTTTTATTTTCGGAGCGCGGCAAGACCGCCGATGACGTGATTGAACGGCTGGTGGGTCAGACCGCGGACAAGGGGAAAATCCTGGTGGTGACATCGGATAATGCGGAGCGGCAGACGGTGGAGGCCATGGGGGCGCATACGACGTCGGCGGAAGTCTTCGAGGCGGATGTGGAGGCGGTCTTACGGGAACTGGCGGGGATGGTGCGATTACATACACGGCGGCGGTCGATTGGCCCGCGGCAGGGCGATTGGGAGGCATAAGTAATTCACCCTGAAGGCGTGGTTGACACGGAAGCCGAAATCTGGCTAGGATGTCGCGTGCTTTTCTGGAGAAGATTCTGGACGGAGGAAGCCGCGTTATGAATAAACTTGGAAAAATCGCCCCTATCATTGCCATTCTCGCTTGTCTCGGATCGCTCTTTTTTGCCTACCAGCTTTCCGTCGACAAGAAAAACAAGCAGGCCCAGATCGCCGACTTGAACGACAAGGTGAACACGGCGAACGCCGATCTCGCGAAGACCAAGTCGGCGCTCAAGCTGGCGCAGAACGACCTGACGCAAAGCAAGAACGACCTGGCCAAGGCCTCCGCGGATCTTCAGGCCACCAAAGTCGCGCTCGACCAGAAGACGCAGGAAGCTGACGGCTTGAAGACGCAAATGGCGGACAAGGACCAACAATTGCAGACAGCGAAAACGGATTTGGCGATCGGCGCAGGATACGCTGAAGAAGATTACCGGATGGGTTGAAGAAAGTCGGGTATTGAGGACATCGACAATATTGGCAAGCTCAGCGACAAGGTCGTCGTCCCTGGGGGATGAGAATAAGGTTCTGGGCCAGGAGCTTTCAACGTTGCACGCGGAAAACCAGCAACTGAAGGACAAGGTGGAATACCTGACCACGACGCCCGTCGGATTGCGCGGCCATGTCACCGTGGTACAGGAGAAATGGGGCTTCCTCGTGCTCGATATCGGCCAGGCGCAGCGCGTCCAGCCGAACGCGGAGTTCCTCGTGTACCGCGACACCAAGTTGGTCGGCAAAGTGCAAATTGTTTCCGTTGCGGCCAACAACAGCATCGCCCAGATTTTGCCGGAATACCAACGCAGCACCCCTGCCGTGGGCGACCTCATCATCCACTAAGCGAGACGGAAATTCGGTGAATGCGATCCGAAGCGTTTTCCTCAAGGCACTGTTGGCAGGCGCTGTGGTGTTCTTGAGTGGATGCGCCACTTCGCAACCGGACAATGTCAGCTCGATTCCCTGGAATCGGCCACAGGATTGGGAAGGCGGCGGCGCGATGGGTGGATTCCGGCCGCCGGGCACGCCCGGCTATTGAATTCTCGAGCCGGTCCGTGCTTTTTCCGCAGCGCGATTACACCAGCAGTTCCGCGATTTGCACCGCGTTGAGCGCGGCCCCCTTTAGCAATTGATCGCCGCTGACGAACAGTTCGATTCCCCGTCCGTCATCGCGCGACACGTCCTGCCGGATCCGGCCCACGAGACAGTCGTACATTCCCGAGGCATCGATCGGCATTGGATATTTCTTGTTGGCGGGATCGTCCACGACCTTGAGGCCCGGCGCTTTGGACAGGATGGCGCGCGCCTCGGCGGGGGTGATGGGCCGCTCGAACTCGATGTTCACCGACTCGCTGTGGGCGCGATAGACCGGCACGCGCACGCAGGTGGCGCTGATCTGCAAGGTCGGATGATGCATGATTTTGCGCGACTCGTTGACGAATTTCATTTCCTCTTTGGTGTAACCGTTATCGAGGAACACGTCGACTTGCGGGAAAGATATTGAACGCGATGCGCTGCGGCAAGCGCCTCGATTGTGATGTCCTTTTGGCCGTGCAGAAGCATGTGAGTCTGCTCTTCCAATTCAGTCATGGCTTTCGCGCCCGCGCCGCTGGCGGCCTGGTAGGTGGAAACGACGACCCGTTTGACCGGATTGGCCTTGTGTAACGGGTAAAGGGCGACCAGCAGGATCGCGGTCGAGCAGTTGGGATTGGCGATGATTCCCTTGTGGAGCTTCGCGTCTTCGGGGTTCACTTCAGGGACGACCAGCGGCACATCGGGTTCCATGCGGAACGCCGAAGAATTGTCGATGACCACCGCACCCTGTTTGGCGGCGCCGTGGGCGAATTCCTTGGAGCGCGACGCACCGGCGCTGAACAACGCGAAATCGATGCCCTGGAAAATGCCGGCCTTGAGCAATTCGACGCCGATGTCCGCGCCTTGGAACTTCAGTTTCTTGCCGACGCTGCGTTCCGACGCGAACAAGCGCAGGTTTTTGACCGGAAACCCGCGTTTCTCCAAAGTCTCGATCATCTCGACGCCGACCGCCCCGGTCGCGCCGACCACGGCTATGTTATATCCTTTGCTCATAAAATGCCCGAAGTGTGAACCGCACAGTATATTCGCTACGCCAATTCAGCGCAAGTCCCAGCGCTTGCGGAATTTCTGCCTGCGACGTAATATACTGGCGTGACTGCCGCCAAAATCATTGAGGAAATCAAGCTTCTCCCTGCAGAAGGAACATGGTGAAGTAATTGTGTTTACTGTTGCCGATTCGCCAGGGAGAAAGAGCAGGAATTGCGCTATGCGAATGACGCTGATCTCCAACAGGCGGTGGACGACATTTTCACCGAAGCACGACTGATCTAATGCGCAAATTGGCGTCGTGAGCGAGCCAAGTTGACCTTCGCGTACCGAACAGAGCTCGACGTCGTTTCCGTCGCCAGGGACTCGACTCAATCGATGGCACGAAGGCGCCCGGGATCAATGATGCCAATGGCGGCGTTGGGTACCTGTGGCGTCTGGCGAGCAAGGGGAACTGCGAGGAAATTCTCGGTCTACGTCCATCGGTATGCGCAGAACATAGCAACGTTCCCGTCGGCAAAGCGGCGTTGCCGCTCGTCACGGCGCCTTGGTCTTCAGTGCTTTAGCGGCTAAAGTAGTCATGCCATGCTTTCAAAAGTCGTGGCCGCTTGTCTCAGCGAGTCGCATAATTCGATTCAACTCAGGGCGATTATAGCCGTAATGAATTCGACTGCAACGGGCGTCAGCCAGATTTTGGCAACATTCTCGCCTTTAATCACATGAACATGCGGTGGCTCAACCCGATCTGAAGAGTAGAACCGAAATTTATATCCCTCAATGAAGATCGTGGGCATTCAGCTACACCGCGGCCGCGACCAGATCGCCGACTTCCCTGGTGCCGTGGCCCATTTTGCCGGCGGCGAGGGTCTTTAATTTTTCGCGGACGGTTTTGATGACGGCGTTTTCGATGGCGGCGGCGGCTTTGGTTTCGCCAAGGAAATCGAGCATCAGGCCGCCGGCGCAGATGGCGGCGAGCGGGTTGATGACGTTTTTGCCGGTGTACTTCGGGGCGCTGCCGCCGATGGGCTCGAACATGCTGGTGCCCTGCGGATTGATGTTGCCGCCGGCGGCGATGCCCATGCCGCCCTGGATCATCGCGCCGAGGTCGGTGATGATGTCGCCGAACATGTTGTCGGTGACGATCACGTCGAACCACTCGGGGTTTTTCACGAACCACATCGTCGTGGCGTCCACGTGCGCGTAATCGCGGGTGATCTCGGGATAATCCTTCTGGCCGATCTCGTGGAAGGCGCGTTCCCAGAGGTCGAAGGCGTAAGTCAGCACGTTGGTCTTGCCGCAGAGCGTCAGTTTTTTGTCCTTGTTGCGTTTGCGGGTGTAGTCGAAGGCGTAGCGCAGGCAGCGCTCGACGCCGCGGCGGGTGTTGATGCTTTCCTGGACGGCGATCTCGTGGGGCGTGCCCTTGAAGACGAAGCCGCCGCTGCCGGTGTAGAGGCCCTCGTTGTTCTCGCGGACGACGACGAAATCGATTTCCTTCGGGCCCTTGTCCTTCAACGGGCAGAAGCGTTCGTCGTAGAGTTTCACGGGGCGGAGATTGATGTACTGTTCCAGCTCGAAACGCAGGCGCAAGAGGATGCCTTTTTCCAGGATGCCCGGTTTCACGTCGGGATGGCCGATGGCGCCGAGGAGGACGACGGGAAATTTGCGCAGTTCGTCGACGGCGCTGTCCGGCAGGACTTCCTTGGTGCGCAGGTAGCGGTCGCCGCCGAAATCGAAATGGGTGTAGTTCAGCTTCAGCCCGAATTTCTTCGACGCCACATCGAGGACCTTGATCGCCTCGCGGACGACTTCCGGCCCCGTGCCGTCACCGCCAATGACCGCAACATTATAAGATTTCATCGGATACCCTTTCGCGAAAACCCGACCGTGTGGGCGGGGAGCGAGATTCTAAGGCTTGCGAGGGAGAGTTGCAAATGAATTTTGGTGACGGTTTTTTTCGCGGTGCAAGCCCGCGAGAGTCACGGCCCTCCCTGCAATCGTGCGAGCGCTTTTGTGGCGGGAACAAAGTCCGGGTGGAGTTTCAGGGCCTGCTCGTATTGCTCGGTCGCCTCCGGCGTGCGGCCCATCTTTTCCAGGGCGAGCCCCAGATTGTAATGGGCCTCGGCGTAATCGGGACGGAGTTGCAGCGCTTTCTCGTAGTGCACAACGGCATCCTCGCGCTTCCCCAGTCGGATCAAGGCGGCGCCCAGATTATTGTGTGCTTCGGCGGAGGCGGGTTTGATCCGCAATACCTGCTCGAAATGCGCGATGGCTTCCTGCAGTTTGCCCGATGCGAGCAGGGCCTTTCCCAAGTTGTTGTGTGCCGCGGCGTAGTCGGGATCAATTCGCAGGGCCTGTTCGTAATGTTCGATCGCGTCTGGGAGCTTCCCCGTTTGGAGGAGCGCGTTTCCCATGTCGTAGTGGGCCTCGGCGTAATCAGGCGTGCTCCGCAGCGCCTGCTGATACTGGGCCATGGCCTCCGCGAATCTTGCCCGTTTGCAGCAAGGCGATCCCCAGGTTGCAGTGCGCTCCGGGGAAGTCGGGATTGATCCGCAGGGCTTGCTCGTACTGTTGGATTGCCTCCGGCAGCTTGCCCTCCCGGAACAAAACAACACCGAGATTGCTGTGGGCCTCGGCGTAATCGGGATTTATTTGCAGCGTCTGCTCGTATTGGTCGATGGCCTCGGCGAATCTACCAGCTTTCGACAGTGCATCCCCGAGGTTGCTGTGCGCCAACCAGGCAGACGGATTTTTCGCCACGTTGTCACGCCACAGTGTTTCCTCATTTGCGTAGACACCGCTGCGTCTCCACGTGGCGGTTCCCAGCAACATCAAAGCGACGCTACTCACGACGATTGCAATCGACCGACCTTGTTCGCCGATGCGGAAGCAAATTCTCTCCCCACCGGCCACGACCAAGGCGATGACGCCGATGATCGAGAAGTATTGCCAGTGATCCGCCACCCACGAGTACCGATGAAAGGTTTGATTAAAGAATCCCAACACCGGGAAGAGCATCACCACAAAATATCCCAGCCCGAAGAACCACGGCCGTCCCCACGTTTTGCGTTTCCACCAGAACACCACCAGACAACCTAGCAAGATCATTCCCGGCACGTACGATACCCAGGACGAGGTATCAATCACCCACTTTGGATAAATCACGGTCAGGTCAACCGGCAGCAACGCCTTGGACAGATAAAACCAGGGCACCCAACCTGCGGCAGCCACGCGCGAGAGAAAACCGTCCGTCCGGTTCGCGTGTCCTCCCAGACCATGGTCATGCTGAAACCAAACGGTTGCCAACCCGAAAGCCAGTGAAAGAACAAAGAAGGGCAGACTGGTTAAGAAGTCTTTCCATCGCACCTTGGCCCGCAACCACCAGACACAGATCGATAGTGCAACCGGTAACATGACAACCGCGCTCTTGCTAAGCAGTGCCAGCAGGAACATCGATAATGAGAGGCCATACCAGCGCCAGCGACTCGTTCCATCAAACCGCAAGTAGCAAAGGATCGTCAGAGCGTAGAAGAACATCGAGAGAGTGTTCTTTTGCTCGCTGATCCAGGCAACCGTGGCGACGTTCACCGGATGAATGGCGAATACAAGTCCCGCCACCCAGGCGCCGGGAATCTTGAGGCGTCGCAAGATCAGCCACACCAGGACGGCGTTGACGGCGTGTAACAATACATTGACGATGTGGTAGCCCATCGGGTTGGCACCCCACGACCGCCACTCCAGCCACCACAGCGTGTATGTAAGCGGCAGGTATTCCCCCGCTTCCGTCGTAAACCAGAACTGATGCAAGCCGTCGGTGGCGTGGATCAACCGATTGTGGACGATCAGGCTATCATCGTCGAAGACAAAGCCCCCGCGCAGCGCCGGAAAGTAAGCCACGAATGTAAAGACCATCAGGATCACGGCCAACAGCCAGGGACGCTGGATCAAGCGGGCTTTCATTGACGGAGACGACACAACCATTTGCTGTCCATGAGGCTTATCGATGCGTACTCATCCTAGCAGGGCGTCACCGACAGGTAAACAAGAAGAGCCGGCCTCGCCTGGAGCTACTGCGAACGACTTTTATAGGACGCCCCTTACATATCGTAAATTGATAATTTTACTGGACACAAGGGTTTGGCAGGGATATATTCCGGGCGGTTCTTTGACAGCTCGACGCTCCTTGCTAGAGCCTCCCAGTGATGCAGCCTTGAGGGAAGGAAGAATCGAAAAAACATGTGTTTCTGCGAAACGAACCCGATTTGTCATCGTGTAGTTACATGCGGATGTATCAGGGCTGCAAATAGGTGTGACCAGCAGATGGATTTTTCCAATCCGGTTCGTTTGGCGAGAAATGACGGACCGCGCGCGACGTTCGCGGCTACAACAGAAGATCGGAAAACGGGCGGGACGCCCATTCTACTGGGGAAGTTCGCGCCAATTCAGGCGTCGGATATTTTCGCAGTGGTCCTGGGTGAAGGAATTTGTTTGGGCGGCGAGCCTTACGTTTTTGAAGGTGATATTTTTGGCGTAACTACAAGTGACGCCGTTGGTGCCGGAAAGGTCGAGATCGGTAAGCGTGACGTTTTGGATGGGGCATTCTTCGAGGCCTTCGATGGCGCAGCACTTGCCGGAGTTGCGGGCGGTGACGTGGTCGACATGGATGTCGCGAAAGAGTGGGGTGCGGTCGGAGAACGGCTCAATGGGGGTTTTGGTGTAACGCAGGGAGAAGATGATGGCGTTGCGGACATTGTTGAGGCGAATGTGAGAGGCGACGATGTCCTCGACGATGCCGCCGCGGCCGCGGGTACTTTTGATGCGGATGCCGTTGTCGGTGCCGTCGCCGTCGCAGTCAAGGAAGCGAACGTGACGGACGCCGCCGGATTCTTCGCTGCCAATGGCGCAGACGCTGTGGGCGTGGGCGACGTGGCAGCGGATGTAGGTGACATATTCGGTCGGGCGATTCATTTTGCGGCCTTCTTCGTCGCGGCCGGACTTGATGCCGAAACCGTCATCGCCGACATCGGCGAAGCAATCATGGACGACCACGTGGCGGCAGGAGTCGGTGTTGAGGGCGTCGGTGTTGGGAGAAGTGGGCGGGTTGATCATTCTGCAATTACCCACGTCAATGTGCTCGCTGTAGAGCAGGTGAACGGCCCAGAAGGGGGAATTGATGAAACTGGGGCCATTGATGCGGACATCGGTGCAGTCTTTGATTTGCAACAGCATCGGGCGGCGACGAATGGGGCGATTGGGGCGGGCGTTACCGTGCTCGGCCATGTCCATGGTGGCCCACCAGGCCGAGCCCTGTCCGTCGAAGGTACCGGGGCCGGTGATGGCGATGTGGTGAAGGCCGTTGGCGAAGATGAGGGGGTGAGGGCCATTTTCAGTGAGACCTTCCCAACGCGAGGTGATGTCGGGGTATTTCGCGCGGTCGGTTTCGAAGAGCACGACGGCGCCGCTGGCGACATAAGGGTCATGTTGTCCACCATGTCGATGGGGCCGGTGAGTGAAACTGCCAGCAGGGACGCGGACGATACCGCCGCCGGCTGATGGCAGGCGGCGATGGCCTGACGAAAGGCGTCGGCGTGGAGTCATTGGACATCGAGGGCACTATAGTCAGTGATATTGAAAACGGGGCTGGAGGGCGGTCGTGAAACTGCGACCGTATTCTTGCCAGTGGCACAACTCATGAGAAGAGCGCATGGAAGAGAAGCAGATGAGCCGATTTTAGCATGGGCGTAAAGTAGTCGACATGACGCGGCTTCCTGTTTCCGCGGACAGATAGGCCGCGTAGATTACGTTCACGCATTCCACGGCGAGATCGATGCCCGAGCGCGGTTCACGGCCTTCGTGAATCGCGCTGACGAAATCCGCGATCTCCTGGGAGAATCCGCGGAACCAGTCTTCATCACAACTCGGGCGATTCCAGCCGGCCTTCGTCTCGAGTTTTTCTGTGAAATATTCGCTGTGAAACACCGATGGATCGGGCGCGTAGGTTTCGATCGCGTCGTTGGAGGTCATGTTCGCTTTGATCACGCCGTCGGTCATGAAGGCAGTGACGCGTGTGTTCAAGCCGCCGAGCCCGACATCGCTAACGATCACGGTGGCGCGCGAACCATCTTCAAAGGCGATGACGAGATTGGCCCAATTTTCCACGTCGACGGGATTGGCGCTGATCCATTGATTCGCGCCTGCCTCACGAGCGCGCGTGGAAGCGCTGCTGTGGATCAGGTCGGCGGTGTCGGCGAGCACGGAGACGGGTCGAACGCCTTTGCCCAACCGCAACCGACCCTCCCATTGTTTCAGGTGCAGGCAGGCGCCCACCGAATGCACGCCCATGCGCAGCAACGCACCACCACCAGTCGATTTCCAATCCCGCGAGAAGACCGAGTTGGAGCCCGAGTGGTTTTCCTCGGCGCGCAATTCGAGGATCGCGCCTTTCGAAGCGGCAATCAGGCGCCGCATTTTCTCGATTGGCGGCGCGTAAATCCAGTTTTCCGCATAGCAGAATGTGATGCCATTACGGCGCACGGCTTCGCGCACGGCGGCGGCGTTGCTTCGCGCTCCTTCGCGCATGCGGGTTCGCGGTACATGCGTCCCGATTGGTTCGGGATCACCAGCGGCTCCGAAATACCCGGTGAGCGGCTTCTCCATAATGATGTGTTTGCCGGCGTTGGCCGCGCGGATGGCGAATTCATGATGCAACGCCGGCGGCGCGCAGATATCCACGACGTCGATGTCCTTCCGGGCCAGGAGCGAATTGTAGTCGTTGGTGACGAATGCAATCTGCCCTTCCCGCGCGAAAGCGTCGCCGCTTTCTTTTGTTCGGGAGCAAACTCCCCGGAGCTCCATGAGGTCCCGGGGCAGTTTGGCGTAATTGGCGAAATGCATCCGCGCTCCGAAGCGCGCACCGACAATACCGATACCCAAAGTCTTCATCTGACATTTCTCATAGGGTTGCGGTCGCCATTGTATCCCGTCTCTTGTTGGCGACAAGCCGATATGGAGCCGATGTTAAGTGGGCTGGCTTTTTCGCGCGTAGTAGCCGGCTCCGAACAGGAAACCAATAATGGATATGAGGGAAATCCATTTGCCTTTTTGATAGGCGGCGGGGAGGTATTCGAGATGGATATGATGATGACCTGCGGAGAGTGGGACGGCCTGCAAGGCGTAATTGGCCGGCAGGACCTGATATGCGGGTTGGGCGCTGCCTGCCAGCGGTTCGGCCCGCCAGCCGTTGCTGTAGGAGTCCGTGATCAAGAGGATGGCGGGGTGTGGCAAATCGGCTTCCACGGTCAATTGACCGGGAGAAGAATCAACGACACTGGCTGTCCCTTTCTCAGAAAAAAGTGTTGGCGCGGGAGTGGGTTCGGTTTCGAGGATGACTTGCTGTTGCGGGTCGAAGGTTGGGGAGGTCATTGCTTGAAATATCGCATCGCGTCCATGGATGACGCGGTATTCCTGGAGCAACTGGAGCCGGGGCATCGACGACTTCGTGGTGAGAATGCGATCACCGTTCTTGTCGGCGAGAAAGGCGTAGCGCCAGCGTAACATGGCGTGCAGCGGATGGAACTGCGTGAAGTCCAGATATTGGTTGGCGCCCTCCGGGGGTTCGCCCTGGGTGAAGGCCATGAATTCCGCGTAACGTTTGAGCGTGGAGGGCGCGTAACCCCAGACATCTTGTTTATCCAGCCACATCGCCATATTCGGGGTGCGCTGATAGAAGATTCGATAGTCGCCCGGGTGTTTGTCGAGAAAGGCGCGCAGATTGGGGGATTCAGTGTCAGACAATTCGAAAGTCGTTCGTGTCATTCGGGCAAAGACGAAAATTTCCGCAATGGCCATGAAGGTGAGGACGTAGACTGCCTTGCGGGAAGTCCCGGCCAGAAAGAACAGGCCGCTCACAACAAGGAATTCAACCGCCGCCACGAACAAGCCCCGCGCGGCAAGAAACCCGGCTTTCTTGATGAATGCGGCATCCGTATAGGCCGGGGCCGGTTGATAGGATTCTTGCGTGGCATAGACCGACTGCATCGCGTGTGTCCACCAGGGGGCGGCTTCAGACGAGCGTGCTGCCGACCGGATTTCCAGCGCCGCGCTTCCGACGATGAGGCCGGCGATCAAGAGACCCAGTGCCCACCATTTATTCTCTCGCGGGGTTTTCAAAAGATGATCCAGGCCGGTTCCCGCGAGCATCGCCATGAGCAAAGACGCGGGAATGATGAACTTGGCATTGTCCCGCAAATGGTCGAAGCCCGGCAGCCACCGATAGAGAATGGGAAACAGGGGAGTATTCGAGCCGAAGGCCAGGACCAGCAGGATGATCGTGACTGGGACCAGCGTGCGGTGAACCTCGCGCCTGCCGCACACGGCGCCATAGACCGCCAGCGACAGGCCGCTGATGCCGATGAACAGGCACATCTCCCAGAGGTACCACCGTCCCCAGTAGGGCACGGTGGCCATGTTGCCGAAAAACCACGGCGACAGAATGGTGAGCAAATTCTCCGGCGTGAAAGAAACCATCGAGGCGAATTCATAGCTGACGCCGCCGCCGCGGACACTTTCGGACCCGGCTTGAAAACTGGTCAGCAGTTGGATGGCTCCCAGGGCGGCGGCCCCGACATACATGGCGAGCAGGCCCAGCAGAATTCTCGAACGCTGCCGGGTCTTGAGCAGTTGGAAGACGGTAAACAGCCCCACAGCCACGGCGGTGTAAAACCAGCCCTGCAAATCCCCGGCGAATATCTGCAGGGCGACGGCTGCCATTCCCCAGAGGATCCAACCTCGCGTGTGCGTCTGCATCCATCCCTCGATGGAGGTGAACACCACCGGCGTCCATGCCATTGCGTACAGCAGGGAGAGATGGCCGGCGTACACGTGAAGAAAGTACGCGCCCGAGAACATGAATAGCGCGCCGGACATAATGGCGGCGGCAGGATGCAGCCCGCGGCGTAGCGCCCACCAATACGTGAAGAACCCGGCGAGAAATACGTGCAGGGCGACGCCGAGGTTAATGGAGAAAGGCAAGGGCAGTACCGCATTGAGCCAGTTCGTCGGATACAGCACGCCCGCCTGGGCCCAGCCCAAAAACGGCGTCCCGCAAAACACGTACGGGTTCCACAACGGCAAATGGCCATGACGGAGTTGATCCGCAGCAAACGCGTACCAGTAGATGAACTGTGAGGCCAGATCGTTCTGTCCACCCGAAAGCACGACGGGCTTGGTCGTAAACAGCACATCACCAAACATGCACAGCGTCAAGACCAACAGAATGGCGGTCCCAATCCAGAAGTGGACCGAGCGATTTGATTTATTTGACCAGAGAAAACTCAAAGTAGTTCCACGAGTTATTCTCTTCTCCATAACTGAACTGCCTGACAATTGCCAACTCTTGTTGCCTCTGTCGCGGCCGCTGTGTGGACGGCAGCCTATGAATGACTTGCGATTTCAATACAGGAGTTCTAAACAGAAGTCATGACGTTAGCCCAAAGGCCAACAGCTTCGCGGTGGCCGCGGCTCGTTGAATTTCTCGGTTTGCGGCGCAGTCTGGTCGGACTGCTGAGCATGGTGGTGCTGGTGGGGATGGGCGAGCACATGGCCGAGCAGTTCCTGCCGCTCTACTTGCTTACACTTGGCGGCGGCTTCATTTCGGTCGGATTCCTCAACGGGATGGACAACCTGCTCGGCGCGCTCTATTCGTTTCCCGGCGGCTATCTCTCGGACCGATTGGGCACGAAGCGGGCCCTGCTCGTATTCAATATCGCGTCCATGGTCGGCTTTGTCATCGTGATCCTGGTCCCCACGTGGCCGGCGGTGCTGGGTGGCGCGGCCCTGTTTCTGTCATGGACGGCCATCTCCCTGCCCGCGACGATGAGCCTGGTGGCCCGGGTGTTGCCGAAGAACAAGCGGACGATGGGCGTCTCATTGCACTCGCTCGTGAGGCGTTTTCCGATGGCGATCGGGCCGATTGTCGGCGGCGCGTTTATCAACGCCTGGGGAGTCGAACGGGGAGTGCGACTGGCTTTTATCGGGGCGCTGACGATGGCGGTGGTCGCGGTGGTGCTTGCAACAGACGTTGATTGAGGACGACTCGCCGGTTGATAAAAAGGAGGCCGAACACAACCCGGTGCGCATGTGGCGGTACGTGAACGCCGACCTGAAGCAATTGTTGGTCGCCGACATCCTCGTGCGATTTTGCGAACAAATCCCGTATGCGTTCGTCGTGGTGTGGGCCGTCGGCACCGCGAAGGCGCCCGGACCGGTCACGGCGCTGCAATTCGGCGTGCTGCGCGCCGTCGAGATGGCAACGGCAGTGGCCATCTATCTACCCGTCGCCTACTTTGCCGACCGCAGTCACAAGAAACCGTTTGTGGTGATGACATTCGTGTTTTTTACACTCTTTCCCCTGCTCCTGCTGTATTCCAAATCCTTCGAGACGCTGCTGGTGGCGTTTGTACTGCGGGGGCTGAAGGAATTCGGCGAGCCGACACGCAAGGCGCTGATCATGGACCTTGCACCCGAGGACCGAAAGGCGGGCGTGTTCGGTCTCTACTATCTGATTCGCGATGTGATCGTGTCCATCGCCGCATTCGGCGGCGCATTTCTGTGGCAGGTAAATCCGCGCGTCAACCTGCTCGCGGCGTTTGCGTTTGGCGCACTGGGCACTATTTGGTTTGCCCTGCGCGGGCGCGATCTCGGACGATCCAATCTTGAGTGATGCGCCCATGTAACACGGAAATGACGGTTCCGATTTTGCTTTTAGCGCGCCCACAATTGCGGGAATAATTTGTTTATGGGATCAGCTTCCGGGTTAAATCGGCGCGTCGAGTTACCGGCCAGCCACGCGGTGAATTTTCGGCTGGGATGGATTTCGTTATTGGCGAGCGGCATCGGCATCGCCGCGGGATTGATCGCCTACTTGTTGCTCAAACTGATCGGCTTGTTCACCAATCGTATTCTTCTTCCACCGAATTTCGGCGGAGTTCACCAGTCCGATGGCGCACCATCTTGGGGCGTGGGTGATCCTGTTGCCGGCGGCGGGCGGGATTGTGATTGGACTCATGGCCAAGTACGGCACATCCAAGATCAAAGGTCACGGCATTCCCGAGGCGATGGAGGCCGTACTGACGAGCCGCAGTCGGATCCACCCGAAGGTCGCCATTCTCAAACCGCTCTCGGTGGCGGTGGCCATTGGCACCGGAGGACCTTTTGGGGCGGAAGGCCCGATTATCCAGACCGGAGGAGCGGTCGGGTCGTTGGTGGGCCAGCTCTTTCATATGACCGCCGCCGAACGCAAAGTCTTGCTGGCTTGTGGCGCGGGAGCCGGGATGTCGGCGACATTTAACACGCCGATTGCGGGCGTGATCCTGGCGATTGAACTGCTCCTGTTCGAGTTTCGGTCGCGCTCTTTCATTCCGCTGGTGGTCGCGAGCACGCTGGCGACCGCCACGCGATTTGTGGTGATGGGACGGAGCGCTATGTTCGAGATCGGCAACGTGGATTTTGGTGTCCCTTCCAATTTGCTCTACTACCTCTTGCTCGGCGTGGTTTGCGGATTTGCGGCGGTGGGGTTCAGCCGGGCGTTGTATTGGGTCGAGGATCGATTCGAGCAATTGCCCATCGGTGAATTCTGGTGGCCCGCCATCGGCGGTCTCGCGCTGGGGATCATCGGGTTTTTCATGCCGCGCGTATTCGGCGTCGGCTACGACACGATCTCGGGGATTTTGAACGACAAGTTTACGCTGGGCTTGCTGCTGGGCATCATGGTCTTCAAGGCGCTGGCGTTGCTCGTGTCGCTGGGTTCCGGGACCTCCGGTGGGTTGCTGGCGCCCATGTTCATGACCAGCGCGGCAATGGGCGCCGCCTTTGCCATGGGATTGAATTACTACATCCCCGGGGCGCATCTGGCTCCCGGCGCGTTTGCCCTTGTGGCCATGGGAGCGGTGTTCGGAGCGGCGGCGAATGCGACGTTTACCTTTATTATTTTTGCCTTCGAAATCACCCGCGACTACAACTCGGTCTTGCCGCTGATGCTGGTCAGCGTTATTGCCAGCGGCATCGCCCGGCGATTCATGAAGCACTCGATCATGACGGAAAAGCTGGCGCGGCGCGGCCTGCATGTCCATCAGGATTATGAGGCCAACGTCTTTCAGCAGGTGCTGGTCGGCGAGGTGATGATCAAGGAACCGCCCACGGTTTCCTCCGAAATGAAGGTGGCGGAATTGGTCGACCGGATCGCGCGGAGCGACCCTCAATTCCATCGCCATCAAGCGGCTCTGGTTCTCGATAAAGCGGATCGGTTGGTGGGTATTATCACGCGGGGCGACATGATCGAGTTGCTCAAGGAGAATCCAGCGGGTGACGTCACAGTCGGGGACGTTTGCAGCGCGAATCTGGTGGTGACCTATCCCGACGAGAACGTGTCGGATGCGATGACAAAGCTGCACACCAACGCGGTCGGTCGCCTGCCCGTGGTTCGCCGCGAGTCACCGCACGCATTGGTTGGCTATCTCGGTCGCGCCGAAGTGATGGCCGCGCGTACGCGTCGCCATGAAGAAGAGCACGTGCGCGAACCCGGTTGGCTCAGCCGCACCGCCTAGCGGCAGTCATCTGGGGCGTGGGATCATTCGAGGCCCGCAACTTCAGCGTCAAAGAGCGTTAGCTGTTTTCCGCTCTCCACCTCGATCTTCGAGTCCGTGAACCGAATTCCCCTGGCATGGTAGATCTTCAGGCCGGTCTTCGCTGAGATGGTTACGTTCGACAGCGTCACGTCGGTAACCGGTGCTTCCGGCAAACCCCGGATTGTTCCGGCGGTTGGGCAGTTTGTCGCGGTCACATTGCGGATGATGATATTCCTGTTGATGGGCGTACGGTCCGTGATCGGCTCGGCTTTTTCGGTCGCCGGATCCTGGGGCGCTTCCCGCTCTGGATACCAGTCGATGATATAGATGGGATTTTTCACCGCGGTCATCGTCAGGTTTTCATATGTGAGATTGCTGCAACAAACCACCGCGCTCGCGCGCCGTTTTGATGCGAATACCGGCGTCGGTCCCCTCAAAGGAACAATTGCTGACCCGCAGGTCCTCAATGCCCACCGGAAGTTCCCGAGCCAATCGACATTCCGTGACCATGCAAGAACTTGCAGTTCGTGATCGTGTAATTCTTGTTACCAGGAGTACGGCCGCTACCGGGTTTCACGGCAATATTGTCGTCCCCAGCGTCGATCGTGCAGTCAGTGATGAGATAATTCCATCCCGAAGGATCGATCCCGTCCGTGTTGTGAGCATGGCCTGGCGACTTGATGGTAATCCCCTGGATCGTCACCTCCATGCAATTTTGCGGCACCAAGTGAAACATCGGTGAATTGCTCAGGGTGACCCCCTGGACGAGCACGCGCGTGCAATTGGAAAGTTTGACCATATAGGGTCGGTGCGTCATGGAATGGTCCGCCTCGAACGCCGCCCACCAGGCTCTGCCCTGGCCGTCGATTGTTCCTGCCCCGCTGATTTCAATGTCCTGCGCATCGGTGGCAGAAATGCAATCCTGATACCGCGCCTTGGCGATGGGGTAGTTCGTCATATCGTCGCTAATCAGGATCATCGCCCCGCTGGTCAGGTGTAAGTTGATGCGGCTGGCGAGCGTGAATGGACCGGTGAGAAATTTACCTTCCGGGATTAAAACGATTCCACCTCCCGCTTTGGAAGCCGCATCAATCGTCTTCTGGATGGCGATGGTATTCATCGTCTGGCCATCCCCGACTGCCCCATAGTCGGTCACGAGGAATGTATTCGTTGGAATTACCGGGAAGCGGCGGGTTTTGTGCGGAAGCGGTTGCCGCAAACGCGAAGCAGAAGGCCAGCGCGAGGGCAGAAGCGTGCGGATTGTTCATGGCAGTCATTCCT
This sequence comes from uncultured Verrucomicrobiae bacterium, assembly GCA_963812605.1. Taxonomy (GTDB): domain Bacteria; phylum Verrucomicrobiota; class Verrucomicrobiia; order Palsa-1439; family Palsa-1439; genus Palsa-1439. The sequence continues at coordinate 356,792 of CAWEWF010000001.1, forward strand.
TTTTCTCCGACTCGTAAACGAGTCCAATCGATTTGCGCCAGCGGTCGAGCGCCTGCATGTTGCCCAGCGAATCATTCCAACTCATCGCGGGCGCCTGGCGTTGTTCAACGTGCTCGGCGACGTGATCGGCTTCAATCGCATAGGCGGGCTGCGTTGATTCCACGATGATCTCCTGTTGCGGTTCGCCCTTGCGTTCGATAAACAGCCTGCTCGTCGTGCCATCGTTGATCTGCGTCCACGGTGCGGGCACGAAGATATTTCCATTCGAGCCGCAGATGCGCAGCGTATTGTGTTGCTGCACTTCGACGCTGGTGGCCAGGGCCGCGAGGATGTCGCCGGGGAATTTCAGCGAGGCGGTGGCCCACGTGTCGACGCCGGTCGACGCCAAATGTCCAACGCCTTTCACCTCAAGCGGGTCTGCGAACGGCTGGCCGGCAGCGATGCCCGCGACGAGACGTGACATGGACATCGGATAACAACCGACATCGAGGATGCTGCCGCCGCCGAGGGCGTTCTTGAACAGGCGGGCTTCGGGATTGAAATCCCTGTGAAAACCGAAAGACGCATGGATGACCCGCACCTCGCCGATGATTTTCTTGCGAAGAAGTTCGATGAGTTTTGCGGTCTGCGGATGGCAGCGGTACATGAACGCTTCCATGAGAAAGACATCATGCTTTCGCGCCGCGTCGACGACCGCCAGCGCTTCCGAGTGGTTCAGTGTCAACGGCTTTTCGCAGAGAATGTGTTTGCCGGCCTTGGCGGCCTTGAGGCACCACTCGGCGTGCAGGGAGTGCGGCGTGGAGATGTAGACTGCCTGCACCTGGGAATCGGCGAGCAACGCGTCGTACGTGTTGTAGCCACTCGGTACGTGATACTCGGCGGCGAACTTGTCGGCACTTGCCTGCGAACGGCTGCCAACGGCAGCAAGTTTACCGGTTTTGGATTGGGAAAGCTGCTTGGCGAAGATGCCGGCAATTCGACCGGTTCCCAGAATGCCCCACGAAAGCGAGTTCATGACGGGAGAGTCCTAGGACGGTTTACGACGGTCGACAAGGAAAAAGTGGCGTGACTTGCCGCCGACCGTCAACTGCAAGTCTTCACGGTCGTGCGAAGGGCGCGCTCGATCGTATTGGCGAATTCCTGGAAATTGATCGGCTTGGTGTGGTAGGCAAAAGCCCCGAGACTCAGCGCTTTATCCGTCGTGCATTGTTCCGTGTGACCCGTGATGATGATGACCGGAACATCGGGAAACGCTTTTTTCGCCAGCGCCAAGAATTCCATGCCGTTGATGCCGGGCATGGCGAGGTCTGTGATGATCACGTCGAAACGGTTCCTGGTGCCGGCCACATAATCCATGGCCGCCTGGGAATTGGAAGCTCCAGCCACCACATAACCAAAGTGGTTCAGCAACTTGGACAGCGACGCCAAAACCTCAATGTCGTCGTCCACGAGCAGGATCGTAGGGCTTGCCATGGCTACAGTAGATTCACATCAAAGATGAATTAATAGCACCAGCCGTGCCGGGAGGCAAACTCACAAGTGGATTGCCACAATCAGGTTACGGCGACGCATGCGACGCCAATTTATTTCTCCGTCACTTCGTACCAAAGCGTCTTGTGTTCCGGACCGATGACAAGAACGGCGTGGCCACCTTCATCCGGCTCCAGGGAAAGTGGCTCCTTGTGTTCTCCGCGCTCGTCGAGCGCCCAGCCCTTTGCTTTTTTCGCGGACAATGGCATGGTGATACGGGCTGGGATTCCCTCGATCAACGACGGGGCCTTGCCCCAGTTGCGGCCAACGCTGGAATGCTCGGCGTTTTTCCACTGCATCGCGGTATTCTCGGCGGAGCCCGTTGCGGTCACCAACCAACAACCCGATTGCAACTCAGTGACGGTGATTGCGCACCATCCGTTCTGGCGCGTGGCGCCCGGCTCGATTACCGTGCCGTCGAGATCGAACCGTTTCCCTCCGCCGAAGCCGATGACCGCCTTGCTCTTGGCCGTGTTCACCGTGATGACTCCGCAACCTTTCTCGCTTGCGTCCCACACGAGTTCGCCGGTGTCCGAGACAAAGCGGCTGGAGGTGAGCAAGTCTTTCCGGATCCCAGGCGAGGAAACCCTTCCGGTAACATCGATTGCGACGCGATGGACCAACGGTGTTTCCCGCGGCACGCCGAGTAGGCTGGCATCGATCAATCCCCAGGCGTGGGCACGCCGCAAGAGATCCGCGTCGCGTTCTCCATCAAGCGCAACGACAACCTGCTCCTGGGCGGGGCGCACATCGCCGCGCACGAACATCGCCATGGCGGGAACCAAGGTGGCCATCTTCGTCGGATGCTGGTCGATGTCAAAGAAGCTCGTGATGTGTTGCGTGTCCCAGTCATCATGGCGATGGGAATAGGCGAACGCGTAGATGGCATCCCAGTCCTGCAAAGCGGCGTACGCGGCGAGCAACAGGAAGCCTTCACTGCCATAGGTGTTCGGTGCGGGATGATTGTACTCCGTGACGCAGTGCGGTTTGCCAAGCACGCGATGCAGCGCCAGTGTGGGAAGCGTGCCGCCGCGTTCATTGACCATCGTGACATTCGGCACGAGCCAGTTTTCATCGTCCCACGATTTACCCGGAAACTGTGGATGTTGCCAGTAGGCATGCGTGTCCACCGCGTCGAACCTCGCCATCAGGTCGGGTGTGCTGCACCCGACGATGGTGCCCATCACCACAGCGTGGACACGCAGTTCATTCTTTAGAAAATCATCCATCGATTGCCAGTAATGATCTTCCGTTTCCGAAAGAAATCGCATCCAATCCCGCTGCGCCTCGGCGGTGCATTTGTCCCACTGCGCCTTCGTGAACATGGGCAGCGTTCCGTCCTCGATATGTTCCGCATCGGCCAACCCGGCCACGCTGTTGGGCAACTCGCTCTTTGCGCCCCACACGGCGCGAAGTTTTTCCGTGGAGCGGTAGCGGTCGCGCAGCCACTCGTTCCACTGGCGCCGCAAGTCGCGCGCAAAAACTTCCGGCAAACCGTCAAGTTGTCCACCCAGCCACGAGTGCGCCAACCCATTCTCATTGTTGATCTCGATGAAAGCGACGGCCGGGTCTTCGGTGTAGGCCAGGCCGGTCACGACGTTACGATGAGTCAAAAGCTTGCGCGCGTACTCTTTCTGGAGTTCGAGCAGCGGGGCGTAAAAGAAGCCGACACTGGCCCGTTCTTTCAACTCCAGTTTTTCGATCTCGATGGGCAGCCCGTCCGCGGCGTTGAAGGGACGCAACACGAGCAGGTTAAGGTTCGCGTAAATCCCGTGGCGCTTCAGCGCGGCGATGAAATAATCGAGACGGTCCAAGGCTTCCGGATCGAGTTGGCGTGTCGATTTGTCGTCGCGGGCACGAATGCCGCCGGGGAACGGCTGCATGTCCATGTGATGGAACCGCACGACATTGATGCCGAATTTCGCCAGGCGCGCGGCGATCTTCTCGGCGTCATCGTGCCTTGGGAAATTCGCGCCAAAGCAGAAGTTTACGCCAAAGAAACGGATCCGCTGACGGCCCGCGTACAGATGACCGTCTTTCTCCGCATGGATGAAGCCGCGCTTTCCGGCAGGCGCTTCGAGCCAGCCGCTCAAGTCTGTCAGACTCGGCGTGGCGTCGTTCCACGGCAGGACAAACGGGAACACGGAAGCATCTTCCTGCGCCTTGCCGCTCGGAGTTGAGATGGACCCAAGAAAGAACGCAACGCCAAGGAGCAGGATTCGTCTCATCGCGCTGTGTTCAACGTTCCACAAGAAATGCCAAATCGTCCTGCCGGTTTCCGGCTCCGTCACCCTTTTCACCGATGCTGTATACGACGTACCCGGGCGCGAGTTTCTTGTAGCGCAGCGGTTGGCCGTCGAACGGATCGGTCGGCACCCCGCTGCTGCCGAACGGCGTAAGTTCCGCGACGGTCTGGGGCAGTTGATGATCATGGGAAACGCGGAAGCGCTCGATGGCGATGGCGATCCGCGCGGACCGGAGGCGGGCGGTGACGGCCGCGTCTTTCAAGATGACGCGGGAGCCATTCATGCCGCGCAACCATCCGCGGGAGAATGCGTGCAACCCATCCTGTTGTTCGAGAGACTGACGCAACACCTGCGCGGCGGCGATTCTCTCCGGAAAGTCTGTCTGGGCGGTTTGAATATAACGATCCATCGACTGTAAATAATTCAATTCGTCCCACTGGAGAAATCCGCAGGAGTCGTACAAATATTGGGGCGAACTGAAAAAAATGGCTACATTTAGAAAAAGTCTTTGACTGAGTGGGCGCGACCGGCCAGCCGGAAGAGCGATCAGGTCCGTGGTATCCCGCATCATATTAAAACCCTGGATGCCAATGCACCGTTGGCCGATGAACGCGCGGGCCAGCCCACGTTGGTCGTCGGCTTTCTCCAGAGCGACGGCAAGGGCGGCCAACTGCTCGTCCGTCAGGCGGGTCTTATTCAGGATGTGCTGGAGACTGCTGACCGCGATTTTTTGGGTCTCGATCCGCGCCAGATGGGAACGCACCAGCGGTTCTTTCGCGAGCGACCGCGACAAGGCGAACGATGACTCGACGGAGAGGATCGCCAACTCCGGGCTGGTGTCCTCGGCGTGATTGGCGGCATCGGTCTGCAACAGGTAGGCGCTGCGAACGGCATTCGCCAGATGCGGATAGGGCATGATCGAAAGTTTGCCCAAATTGATCGGGAACCGGCTTCGCGGAATGTTGGAAGCCTGATGCAACAAGGCCAGCGCCTCAATGTTCCCGCTAAGGTAACCCGCCATCGTTTGTTTGCCCGGGTCTGCTGATGACCCGTCCGCCGGTGGAAGATCGATGGATTTGTCATCCAACAAGAGGGATGGATTGAATTGGCCGGACAGACTTGCGAACGCCTTGCCGAAAACCAGCGCACTATTCTCTTCCACCGGAACCCGCGGGTACCACCGATCCAGCTCCGCCAGTGTGACGGGGTAATTGCGCTCGTGGATGGCGGCCATTTCGGAGGCAAGAAGACGATTGAGAATCAATCGCCAGGCGATGAACAAGACAGAGAAAGCCAGTGCGACAAGAGAGAGGCGCCGCCGCCAGTACTTCCACCGCGAACCAGGTAACCGAATGCCTGCGCTCACATGTGGATTCTAGCATCAATTAGAGCCAAACGAAAGCCTCATCATCGGGGATTGGAGCGGGAGGGTTGCGATCGGACTCGGTGGCACTCGTCATTGATGCCACGGTCGACGCAACAACGGCATCCACAGCCCCATCAAATTTAGTCGGTGGATTCTTCGGTTTGGGGGGCCGGGTTGGCGATACGGATGGGACCGGGCTGGCGCCCAGCACTTGTACCGCTGGGCCTTGTTCAAATCCGAGCTCATGCGCCAGGATGCCGAGCAACCGGCGGGTCGGCCCGCTGGGATTACGGCGCTGGTGTTCGAGGTATTTCACCTGTTTGATCGAGACACCAAGCCACAGAGCAAATTGGGCCTGGGTCATGCTGGCATGCTTGCGCAAAGCCAGAATACGGCTTGCTCCCCATTCCATCGTTCTGCATGAGGGAACTGCGTTCCCCCACCTCCTTGTGACATATGGGTAACAAAGTTCGTTCTCTGATGCAACCCTGAAATGCAGTCGGGTGACTATTTTTTAAGCGCTGATCCCGGCCATCAAACGGAGCAGGGTTTCCTGGCTGGCCTGCGCGCGCGAAACCTCGCCAACCAAACGTCCATTGCGCAAGACCAAAATGCGCGTGGAGAGGTTGATCACCTCGGGAAGCTCGCTGGAAATCAGGAGCACGCCGTTGCCTTTATTCGCAAGTTCATCGATGAGACCGTGGATTTCTGCCTTGGCGCCCACGTCCACGCCGCGTGTGGGTTCGTCGACGATCAACACGTGACAATCCGCCGCCAGCCATTTCCCGAGGACGACTTTTTGCTGGTTGCCACCCGATAATCCCGCGACCACTGATTCGGTGCTGGGAGCCCTCACATGAAGGAGGTCGAAGTATTTTTGGGCGATCCGCCGTTCCGCCCCGAAGCGCACCCAGCCCAGGCCCGCGAACCTCTCCAGGGTGGGCAGAGTTGTATTTTCCCGCGCGTTCATCATCATCACCAAGCCGTGCCGTTTGCGGTCTTCGGGAACCATTCCAATATGATGGCGCATGGCAACCGACGGCTGGCGCAACGGCATCGGCTTGCCGCGCACGCGGACATGACCGGTCGCCAACCGGTCGAGTCCAAACAACGCCTCGGCAATCTCCGTGCGTCCGGCTCCCACCAATCCGGCGAAACCAAGCACCTCGCCGGCGCGCAATTGGAAAGAGATATTCTCGAACTTGCCGGGGCTGGAGAGATCCTCCACGCGCAGCAACTCTTCGCCAGGCTCAGCCTGAAGATGGCGGGAGAAATATGCCTCCAGCGTGCGACCGATCATCATCTGTACCAAGCTGTTACGGTCGAGTTCCGCTGCGGATTTTGTCGCCACGTGCTGGCCGTCGCGCAATACGGTGATCGTATCGCAGAGATGATAGATCTCCTCCAGTCGATGCGATACGTAAATCGCGGTCACGCCTTGCGCCTGCAACCGCTTGATCAATTGGAAGAGATGGTCGCTCTCGATCTGTGACAGGCTGCTCGTTGGTTCGTCGAAGATCAGGATGCGCGCGCCATGCGAGACCGCTGCGGCGATCTGGACCAGTTGCTGTTGGCTGACCGGCAACGCGCCCACAAGTTTTGTCGGATCGATCTTCGCCTGGATGGCGGTCAGGTATTCCCTGGCTCGGCGCAACATTTCACGGCGGGAAACGAATGTCGCTCGCGCGGGCAGATGGCCCAGGCAGAGGTTTTCCGCGACGGTAAGGTTTTCACAGAAAGCCAGTTCCTGATGCACGATGCCGATGCCGGCGGCCATCGCATCGCTGGGACTTCCGAACCGCGCCGTCTTGCCGTCGACGAGCAATTCGCCTTCATCGGGCCTGTAGATACCCGCCAGGATTTTGCCCAGCGTGCTTTTGCCGGCGCCATTCTCGCCGCAGAGCGCGTGGCACGAGCCCGGCGCAACGTCGAAGCCCACGTTCCGCAACGCCTGTACGCCGGGAAAGCGCTTGCCGATCCCGCGAAATTGAATGATCGGATTCTCAGCCATCAGGTGTCAGGGCAGCTTCAGGTATTCCTCGGGCACATCCGTAAAGCCCCACGCCTTGAGCTGGCGCGCCCAGGTCCCAAGGTTTTCCTTGGAGACGCGCACGAGTTCCATGCGGGTGATCGCCGGGACATCCTTCTTGAGATAGACCTTGTCGATGACCTTCTCGACCGACACGTGACCCCACATATAGGTGGGCTGCGCGAGTAGTACCGGCGCGATCCCCTTTTCAACGTAGGGTAATTCGGCCGGCAGCGCATCGACTGCAACCACTTTCACTTTGGCGGGATCGAGATCGGTCAGCAGGCTCTTCGTGAACAACGGCCAGCCGCCGATCATCGCCCAGCCCGTGATATCGGGATAAGCGTTCATCACGCGTACGACTTCGGCCGCGCCGTCCTGGGGTGTTTCGATATGGTAAAAAGTGCCGACGATGGTGATGTCGGGATACTTCGTCGCTTCTTTCTTCACGCCGTCGGCACGCTTGCGCAGGTTCGGCGCGTTCTGGTTGCCGGCCAGGATGGCGACCTTGCCTTTCCCTCCGAGTTGCTTGGCCAGTTCCGACATAACTTGTTCGCCGCTCGCTACGTCGTCCACGCCATAAAACGCAAAGCGCTTCGATTGCGGCGCATCGCTATCAAAGGTCATCACGGGCACGCCGCGCGCCGCCGCGTCGTTGATCGCACCGGTGAGTTTTGCCGCGTCGGAACAGGAAACCACGATGGCGTCATCGCCTTCGTTGACCGCCTCGGCGATCCGCTGGGCTTGTACCTGCGCATCTTCCGTCGGCGGCGTGCGCCAATCGATCACGATGTCGATATTGTACTTGGCGGACAGTTCCTTCGCCGCGGCTTCCGCGCCGGTGCGGGCGGAGAGGAACACGGGGTTGGTGGAGCTTTTCGCGATGAGCGCGATTTTGATGGTTTTCTTTGCCTGCGCGAAGCTGCTGGCGACCGCCAGCCCTGCCACGCAACCGAACACGATAAATGCTTTGCCGAGTCTGTTCATGATTTCCTCCGGTTCCTATCCTTTGGTTAGTCGTTTCGCCGTCAACCGCGCATTGAGTTGATCGAGCACCACCGCGATCACGATCGCGCTGCCGATGATGATCCATTCGTAGTTTTGGTCGAAATGCAATTGGCGGATCGCCTGCCGAATCAGCACGATGAGCACCGCCCCCAGCATGGCGTTGATCGCGCTGCCTTTGCCGCCGCTCAGGCTCGCGCCACCGACCACCGCCGCCGCGATCACATATAACTCGTAGCCCGTCGCGTCCCCGCACGTCGCCGAGCCATAATAACTGATCCCCACAAACGCCGCGATGCCGGCGGTCAATCCCGACAACGCGTACACGCCGATCAGGATTCTTCCCAACCGCAACCCCGAGTAACGGCTGGCTTCCGCATTGCCGCCAATCGCGTAGATGTGCCGCCCCATCACCGTTCGCGAGAGATAAATCGCGCCGAGCGCCGTGACCGCGAGCATCACCAGCATCGGCACGGGATAAAGGGCCGAACTCGAGCCGAGGGTCGTCTTGACCACGCTGGTCAGCGCGTCGGGCACGAGGATGCTTTCCGCCTTGCTCGTGACAAACGCAATGCCGCGAAACACCCACATCATCCCCAGCGTAATGATGAATGGATGCACCCGCAGCCCGACCACCATCACGCCGTTGGCCAGCCCGCACAGCAGGCCGATTCCCAGGCACAGCGTCAATGCCGCCAGCACCGTCACAAAAGGGTTGGAGAATTGCCACGACCGCAACGCCAGCGCCATCGTGGTCCCCGCCAGCGCGTACGTCGAGCCCACGGACAGATCGACGCCGCCCGAGATGATCACCATCGTCGCCCCGACCGCCATGATCGCGAAAAAACTCGCGTCCGTGGCCGTCTGCGTGAGCGTGTAGAAGTTGAGGAAGTTGTTGACCGACCGGCCCGTCATGCGGTCCACGTGCGAACCCGCAAAAACGGTGAGCACGGCCCCCAACAGCAGGATCACCAGGATCAAACCGGACTGCTGGGCATTGAAAACGCGGCGAATCGTCGGGTGCATGAAAATCCGCCGCCAGATTAGCGGCCAAAGCGCAAATTGCAAGCATTCGGCTAGCTCCTCCGGCTCGCCTGAATGTGGGAGGGACTCACCGTCGCGACTCCCATCCGCGTCCTCCCGGTCCGTCATGCTGAGTCCCGTCATGCGACGGGATCCCGCAGGATTGCGGGACTTGTCGAGGCATCTCCCACGACACCAACAACCCTTCTAACAACCAGAGCACCCCTGCGAACCCGACTACTATACACTTTATAGCGTCAGGTAGCTTCGTTTCTCTGGAAACGAAGCCATTCTCACGAAAAATGCACCTCCTAGACCCCTCAAGATGGGTTCGTTTTCGAAAACGAACCCATTCAGAAAATGCTACTGGAAGCGGTGCAACCTGCCGTAAATAAAAGTGATGCATCGAAAAATGTGCGTCAAATAAAATCGGGTTCGTTTCGCAGAAACACATGTTTTACGGCTTCGTATCCTCCCGCGATGGTTCCTGCACCCAAATGGGCAGCCTGCCGTAGTGGCGCGGGCGTCTCGCCCGTGTCCTTCCGCCTTCGAGTTGAACAGGCGTCCCGCCTGTATTTCCTTAACCGCCCATTTGCCACCCGCCGCTTGGCCTTCGTAGCCTTGTCAAAGCAGTCTCGCCGTGCTGCCTCCGAATTGTAGGGCTTGCCCCGATTTCGAGATCGGGGCGAGCGTCCCGCTTGCCGCTGTTAATCTTCCGTTCATAATCTCCGCGCTAATTCTAACGCCCGCCAGCACACCCTGTCCAGTAAAATTATCGATTAACGATATACAGGTGCGCATCAAGTTTTGCGCCTCGTGTTTCGGACGGAACGCTCGATCAGTGTGAGAAGATGAGGAAATAAAGAATCAAAAACCTGTCACCCTGAGCGAAGCGAAGTGTCTCTGTCGTTTGGGAATCCTCGGAACACCAGAGATTCTTCGCTTCGCTCAGAATGACACCACCCTTTGAGTTGGCATTTGTAGAGGAATTCTGTTCTCACAACCACCTTCCTAAAATCTGACTCGTGCACCCGACGCGTCAAATCACCAAATTGACATTGCATCGCGTTTTCAGCAGGGGCACAATTACTGCATGACGCAAAAGCAGTTGGTTCTGAATGCCATCAATGACTTGCCGGACGACGCCCCTCTTAGCGACATCGTCGAGCGCGTCGAGTTTTTGGCGGCGGTTCAGAAGGGATTGGATCAACTCGACCAGGGCCCTGGTATCCCGCACGACGAAGTCAAACGGCAACTGGCTTCATGGCTTTAGCGTTCGACCGTGAAGGTGATGTCCTTCTTCTCATCCCCACCATCGTCCCGGCCATCCTCCCCGATGCTGTACACAACGTACCCTTTCGCCAGCTTCTTGTATCGCAATGGCTGGCCGTCAAATGGGTCGGCCGGAATGGCATCGAGGAACTTTGGTATGAGATTACCAAGCGAGTCCGGTAGCAGGCCGTTGGCGAGTCGGTACCGTTCGATCCCCAGGGAAATACAAACCGCGCGCAGCTGAGCGGTGTATCGAGCATCTCGTTTTGCCGAGCCGCCCAACAGATTGGCACCCATGCGAGTAAGTGGGCAGACTCTGAGATTCCCGGCCTTATGCTGTAGAGAATCGAACCGCTCGAAACGTTGCGGAAACGCTATGGTTGAACTGTTGATAAGACCATCCAAAAGGTCCAGGTCGGCGAGGTAGTCCAGATCCACCAGTCCAGACGGTCTGTAAATGATTCCGACCACGCGGTCGACGACGCCTATCTTTTCATCACTATATCGAGTCAGATCGGTGAGAGGCACTTTCCCCTTGCGGATTTCATCCCATTCTTCGTTGCCCCACGCTCTCTCGCCGATAAGAGCCTGAGTAAAGCTATTGGTGGTTTCGACATCTCTAAAAGCAGCGCTTAACTCAGATAGCTGCGGGTCGGTGAAAGTCGCGCGACTCAATGCTTGTTCTAAACTGGAAATCGTGATCCCCAAGCAGGCGCTCTCCACAAGGTAGGAGATCAGCAAGGAGCGATCTCTCAATGATTCGGCCATGGCAAGCGAGGCCGTGACCGCTTCTGCGGCGCGGTGCGTATTCCCGCTCGCCGCCGCTAACAACGTCTCAAGATCGAGAAGACGGGCGCACCTTCTCACAGAAGTGAGCTGCTTCATCTGTGAACTGATCATCTTCTCAGGGGTGGATAAATCTGACGGATAACGACAGGATTTCATTTTTGCTGCTTCATGAAGGAAATTAAGGCTCTCTCGATTTGCGGCGAGATAGTCTGCAATTCCTTGCTTCATCTCCGTCGGAAGCAGAGTGTTGCGCGCCGGCAGACGCGTAGATCCGACAATTGGCAGATTTGTGTCCGTCTCAGACTTGACGTAGTGCTGAAAAGCTTCCATGTAGATGCTGGCGGCATTTTCGTCCAGCGGCACTTGCGGGTACCACTTATCGAATTCGGCGAGCGTGACCGGATAGCCTTGTTTGCGGATTTCATCCAGCTTGGATTCAACCATACGATGGAGCGTATAGCGGTAGATGGCGAAGATGGCGGCGAGCCCCAACACAATGAGCAGCACGAGGCGCAGTCGCCGGGCGGACTTCGAAGCCATGCGCTGAGTGTAACATTTCCACCCGCGTTGACAACTCACGCTGGAGTTCGTAGCCTCGTGGCAAGATGATTCGCCGATACAGCCGCGAGGCGATGCGCGAGATTTGGACGGACGAGAACAAGTTCTCCATCTGGCTCCGGATTGAGATTCTGGCGTGCGAGGCCCGCAAGATTCCCGCGAAAGACCTCGCGACCATCAAGCGGCGCGCGAAATTCAACGTCAAGCGCATCGACGAGATCGAGCGCACGACCAACCACGATCTCATCGCGTTTCTTACCAATGTCGCCGAACACGTCGGTCCGGCTTCGCGTCATATTCACGAAGGGCTCACATCGTCCGATGTTGTGGATACCGCCCTGGCAGTGCGAATGGTGCAATCAGCGGATATTCTCATCGACGACGTGAGGAAACTGCGCTCCGTCGTCGCGAAGAAGGCGAAGAAATACAAATACGTTCCCATGATCGGGCGCACGCACGGCGTACACGCCGAACCGATTACATTCGGGCTCAAGATGGCGCTGATGTACGACGAGTTCGGTCGCGCGCTCGAACGGCTCGTGCTGGCCCGCGACATCGTTGCCGTCGGAAAAATCTCCGGCGCGGTCGGCACGTACGCGCACATGAACCCCAGGGTTGAGCAATACGTCTGCCGGAAGCTCGGCCTGCAAGCCGACAGGATTTCCACGCAGATCGTCCAGCGCGACCGCCACGCCGAATTCATGAGCGCGCTGGCGCTTGTCGGTTGCTCCATCGACCGCTGGGCGCTGGAGTTCCGTCACCTGCAGCGCACGGAGGTGCTCGAAGCCGAGGAATTTTTCGCGGCGGGACAGAAGGGCAGCAGCGCCATGCCGCACAAGCGCAATCCCATCACCTGCGAGCGGCTCTCCGGTCTGGCGCGTGTGTTGCGCGGCAATGCGCTTGCCGCCATGGAAAACGTTGCCCTCTGGCACGAGCGCGACATTTCCCACAGCAGCGTCGAACGCATCATCCTGCCCGATTCGACCACGTTGCTCGATTATATGCTCGTCACGCTCGCGGACGTGGTGGACAAGCTGCTCGTCTACCCCGCGCGCATGAAATCAAATCTCGAAGCGAGCAAGGGCTTGATCTATTCGCAAGGGATCCTGCTCGCCCTCACGCGCAAGGGGCTCGGTCGCGAGAAGGCGTATGCGCTCGTCCAGCGCAACGCGATGAAGACCTGGGCCGGCGCCGGGACGTTCAAGGAATTCCTGCTGAAAGACGCAGAAGTAATGCGATGGCTCACGAAGCGCGAGATCGAGGCCTTCTTCAATCTCGATGTTTACTTGCGTCAAGTAGACAACACGTTCCAAAAAGTCGGAATCAAATAACCAGAAAATGCGTGTTGGGCCATGAACAAGGTGAGCCGGGAGCGTAAAAAACATTCGTGTCCATTCGCGTCCATTCGTGGTAAATGATTTTTATTGTTATGAAGGCGAGAATTATCGTCATGCCGAAGAAGACCGTGTTGGATCCGCAAGGGAAAACCGTCAAGCACGCGCTAGAGTCGATGAATTTCAGCGGTATCAAGGAAGTGCGCATCGGCAAATTCATGGAGATCGAACTGGAGGGTGGTAACAAGGCCGAGTTGCAGAAGAAGATCGACGAAGCCTGCCACAAACTATTGAGCAATCCGGTCATTGAAGAATACACATTTGAGGTACACGAATAGCTTCGTGTCATGAACTTTGGGATTATCCAGTTTCCCGGCAGTAATTGCGATCAGGACGCCTATCACGTGCTTGCAGACGTGCTCGGTCAGCCCACGCGGTACATCTGGCACAAGGACACCACACTGGGCGATGTCGATTGCGTCGTCGTGCCCGGCGGGTTCAGCTACGGCGACTACCTGCGCACGGGGGCCATCGCGCGCTTCTCGCCCGCCATGAAGGCCGTGATCGCCCACGCGGAGTCGGGCCGGCTTGTGCTCGGCATCTGCAACGGCTTTCAGATTCTCTGCGAAGCGCATTTGTTGCCGGGCGCGCTGATTCGGAATCGCGGACTCAAGTTCCGCTGCGAACACGTTCATGTGCGGATCGAAACGACAAACTCGCCTTTCACCAACGCTGCGCGCAAGGGCCAGGTCTTGCGCATCCCGATTGCGCACGGAGAAGGCAACTATTTCGCCGATCCGTCCGTGATTGAGGAACTCCAGCGCGAAGACCGCGTTCTCCTCCGCTACTGCACGAAGGACGGAACGATTGCTGATGCCGCCAACCCGAACGGGTCACTCGATAACATCGCCGGCATCTGCAACGAAGGCCGCAACGTCTTCGGCCTGATGCCGCATCCCGAACGCGCCAGCGAACTCCTGCTCGGCAGCGAAGACGGAAAACTGATTTTCGAGTCGATTCTCCGGCACGCGAAAGCGGGATGGCAGGAAGCGGTCAGCGTCAGCTAGGACTGGCTGCCGCTGGCGCCAAAAGCTTAGCCCGCCAGGATGCGTTCGATTTCATGCAGCTCGGTGGCGGAGAACTTCAGGTTGGCGAGGGCGGCGACATTTTCATCGATCTGACTGACGCGGCTCGCGCCGATCAGCGCGCTGGTCACAGCGTCATCGCGCAGCACCCACGCCAGGGCCATCTGCGCCATGCTTTGACCGCGACGCTGGGCAAGCGCATTCAATTGCTTCACCTTCGCGACCGCCTCGGGAGTGACGTGCTGCGGCCTGAGGAAACCGTCCGGACTGGCCGCGCGCGAGTTTGCCGGGATGCCCGCCAGATATTTGTCAGTCAATAAACCTTGCGCGAGCGGACAGAAAGCGATCACGCCCAGGCCCAGTTTCCGTGTGTGCGGCAGCAGATCGGATTCAATCCAGCGATTGAGCATGGAGTAGGAAGGCTGGTGGATGATCAGCGGCGTGCGCAATTCCTGGGCGACCTTCATTGCCGCCTCGGTCATCGCCCCATTATAGCTGCTGATGCCGACATAGAGGGCTTTGCCCTGTCGGACCGCGCTGTCGAGCGCGCCAATGGTTTCCTCCAGTGGCGTATCGGGATCGGGTCGGTGCGAATAAAAGATGTCCACATACTCCAACCCAAGTCTCTGGAGCGATTGGTCGAGACTGGCCAGAAGATATTTGCGCGATCCCCATTCGCCATAAGGCCCGGGCCACATTCCGTACCCGGCTTTCGTCGAGATGATGAGTTCGTCCCGATAACCCTGGAAATCCTGCGCCAGCACCTGTCCCGCGAATGACTCCGCGCTGCCGGCCGGCGGTCCATAATTGTTGGCGAAATCGAAATGCGTGATGCCGAGGTCGAACGCGCGATGCAACATGCGGCGCGCCTCGGCGTGGTCGGCGTGTCCGCCGAAGTTGTGCCAGCAGCCGAGCGACAGGGCCGGCAGCTTCAACCCGCTGTGGCCGCAGCGGCGGTACGGCATGGTTTGGTAACGATTTTCAGAAAAGTTCATGGATTTTGATTTCGTTACTAGTGTGTGACATTGCGCAGATACTGTCGAGCCGGTTGTTGGTTTTCGGCAAGACGTATACTAGACTTCCTGCATTGCGAATGAAAGCTGACATCGAAATCACGCCGGAGATTATCGCCAAGCATGGGGTCACACCAGAAGAGTACGAGCGCATCAAGAAGATCCTGGGACGCGCGCCGAATATCACGGAACTCGGCATCTTCTCGGTGATGTGGAGCGAGCATTGCAGCTACAAGAATTCGCGGCCCGAACTGAAGAAATTCCCGCGTGACGCGCCGTTTATCCTGGTGAAGGCGGGCGAGGAAAATGCCGGGATCGTGGATATCGGCGACGGGTGGGCCATCGCGTTCAAGATCGAGTCCCACAATCACCCGAGCGCCGTGGAGCCGTTTCAAGGAGCGGCGACGGGAGTGGGCGGGATCATCCGCGACATTTTCACGATGGGCGCGCGGCCAATCCTCAATATGAACTCGTTGCGGTTCGGTCTTATCGAGGAGAGCAAAGACACAGGCAGGGACGCCTGCGCCACCAACCGCCGGCTGTTCGCGGGCGTCGTGGCGGGGATCGCGCATTACGGCAACTGCATTGGGATTCCGACGGTGGGCGGCGAAGTGTATTTCGACGAATCATACGATGGCAACCCGCTGGTCAACGCGCTCTCGCTGGGCGTGTTGCGCCACGACCAGATCAAGCGCGGCAAAGCGGCGGGCGTCGGCAACCCCGTCATCTATGTGGGCAGCGCGACTGGTCGCGATGGGCTGGCCGGCGCGGCGTTCGCCTCGCGGGAACTCACGGAAGAATCGCAACGCGACCGGCCCGCCGTGCAGGTGGGCGATCCATTCATGGAGAAACTATTGCTGGAGGCCTGCCTCGAAGTGATGCGCACCAATGGCCTCGTGGTGGGCATCCAGGACATGGGCGCGGCGGGGCTCACGTGTTCGACCTGCGAAACCGCCAGCCGTGGCGGCACGGGCAATGAGATTGACCTGGACCTGGTGCCGAAACGCGAGACGGGCATGACACCGTACGAGATCCTGCTCAGCGAATCACAGGAACGGATGCTGCTCATCGCGCAAAAAGGCCGTGAGAAGGAAGTCGAGGCAATCTTCGAGAAATGGGACCTGCACGGCGTCACCATTGGCCGGGTGACGGACGATGGCCTGATGCGCGTCAAGGTTGGCAGCGCCGTCGCGGCGGAGATTCCGGCAAAACAACTCGCCGAAGACGCGCCGATTTACCACCGCGAAGCGAAACAACCGGACTGGGAAATTCGCAACGCGAGTTTTGAAATTCAAGAAGTTACTGAACCAAACGATTGCCAGGACGTTTTGCTCAAGCTGCTTGGCTCTCCGACGATTGCCTCCAAGAACTGGGTGTACCGGCAGTACGATCACATGGTGCAGGACGGAACGGTGGTGGCCCCCGGCAGCGACGCGGCGGTGGTGCGCATCAAACTTTCGCGGCCCGATCTCGGCGTACCCGGCGCGACGGGCGAGAAATACCTTGCGTTCACGACCGACTGCAACTCCACCTACTGCTATCTCGACCCCTTTGAGGGCGGCAAGATCGCCGTGGCGGAAGCTGCGCGCAACCTGGTCTGCAGCGGGGCGCGCCCCCTGGCCATCACCGACAACCTGAACTTCGGCAACCCCATGAAACCGGAAGTGTTCTGGCAGTTCCGCCGTTGCGTCGAGGGCCTCTGCGAAGCCTGCCAGGTTTTCGATACGCCGGTCACCGGCGGCAACGTCAGTTTCTACAACGAATCGCCCGCGGGCGCGATTGACCCGACGCCGACGATCGGCATGCTTGGGTTGATCGACGACCCGAAGCACATCACCACCCAATGGTTCAAGGGCGAGGGTGATGTAATTCTGCTATTGGGCGAAATGGGCGACGAACTCGGCGGCAGCGAGTATCTGAAACGGGTCCATGGACTCAAAACCGGCAAGCCGCCGCGGTTGGATTTGACGTTGGCGAAGCAGATTTCGGACTTCACCCTGGAGAGCATTCGCAAAGGCTGGGTCAGGAGCGCGCACGACTGTAGCGAAGGCGGCCTGGCGGTGGCCCTTGCGGAATGCTGCATGAGCAACGGCGAGGCGATGATCGGCGCGAGTGTGGACTTATCCAGATTTCCGGGACGACTGGATGCCGTGCTGTTTGGTGAAACGCAGTCGCGGATCGTGCTCAGTTGCCCGGCAAAGCACGCGGAGGAAATCCTGCGCGCGGGCCTGCCGGCGACCCGCCTCGGGGTCACGGGAGGCAATTCTCTGAAAATTCGAACGCTTCGCGGCGAGTTATCCTGGGACCTGGCGCGTCTGCGGGATGTTTGGTGGAACGCGATCGGGCGCCTCATGGACGTTCTGAGCGATGCGAATTATTTCTGCTTCCCCAACAACTTCTGGAGATAGTCCGGCATCGATGGTCGTTGCGCGGGCTGGGCGGTTGTGTTGGTCGTGCTGGAAACTTTCTGCTGGATCTCGGCAATGGTGTCCTTGAGCGCCTGCTGCTGATCGGGTGTCAACTTGGCCTTGTGCGACAGGACCTGCAGGTCGCCAAGCGCCTCGGGATAGTTGTTGGATTTGACAGCCGACACGGCCTTATCGACGAGCGTCTGCATGGCGGGTTCGGCCTCTTTGAAACTGCTCTGCAGCTCGGAAGTGCTCACCCGGCCTTTGTGACCGCAGCCGGTGATGGCCAACAATGCGCCCAGCGCCGCAACCAGCATCCACGCAAATCTTCTCATGACTGTGCTCCCGTCCGGGCGCAGGATAGGCAGCGCCCGCGGAACGGTCAAACTCAAATGCCGACCAATCCACGGCCCTTCGGCCTTCGTAGTAACTATTGAACGGCGGGAGCGATGAGCCGTCGGAAACAAGGATGAGACGCATGAACCGAAACTGGAATGTGCCCGGTGCTCGCCTCAAAGCGAAACACCCGCGGCCTCATCCCCCTCGGCGGTGCATGGTGCCCGTCGCGTTCGTGGTCTCCCTTTCGTGGCCCGTGACGGTCACGATCAGGAGGCCAGAGTGCCAAAGCCGAAATAGATTCCTTCATGCAATTCGAGCCACATCAATTCCGAGAGCGCCCCTGCGCTTCCGCGCGCGGGTATGATCCGTTTCCGGAGCGGACAACCTCGTTTGGCATGGCGCTTCCACCAGCGCGCTGGCGCCGACCGATTTCAACCAGACGATCGCGATATCGCCCGCCAATCTTTTCACTCGCCAGCTTTTCGCGCGATTGCTACATTGCCGCGATGTCCGATGGCCAAAGTGGGGGAAACGCCGCTTCGACAGAGATGCGGGATGACGGCGCGTTGTTACGCGCAGTGACCGCGCGTGACAAAGGGGCGTTTCAGCAGCTCTATACGCGCCACAGTCCGCTGCTCTTTGGCCTCGCGGTGAAGATTCTGGGTGATCGGGTCGAGGCCGAAGACGTTTTGCAGGAGACTTTCGTCCAGGTTTGGAAAACCGCCGCCACGTTCGATGACCAACGCGGCAAGCCGCTCGCCTGGTTCATCATGCTCACGCGCAGTCGCGCCATCGACCGTCTCCGGTCGCGCAAGACCCGCTCCCGTCTCGCTGATTCCGTCGGCCAAGACAAATCTCAAATCACAACGGGCACGACACCCGCCGACGACGCGGTCGCCTCGGAGGCGCAACGGACCGTGCGCGACGCCCTGGGCAAACTCCCGGAGGACCAGCGGGTGCCCATTGAGATGGCTTATTTCGGCGGGCTGACCCAGTTTGAGATCGCTCAAAAACTCAGCCAGCCCCTCGGCACGGTGAAAACCAGGATCCGCGCCG
Organism: uncultured Verrucomicrobiae bacterium; assembly: GCA_963812605.1. Classification (GTDB taxonomy): domain Bacteria; phylum Verrucomicrobiota; class Verrucomicrobiia; order Palsa-1439; family Palsa-1439; genus Palsa-1439. The sequence goes on from CAWEWF010000001.1 coordinate 375,845, forward strand.
GCATGGTCCGTCTTCGCGAGCAACTGGGCGGCACCGTGAGAGAGGGGCGCACGCCATGACGCACGACACCTTTCGCGAGATGCTTCCGCTCTACGTCATCGGCGCGCTGGATGGCGACGAATTGTATCATTTTGAGCGCTACGTGGCCGAGAACCGCGAGCTCTGCCGGGCCGAGGTTGCGGAATACCAGGCCATTGCCGACCAAATGGCGCTGGCCGCTCCGTCCGTGCAGCCGTCGTCCTCGGTGTACAGTCACATCCTGGCGGCAATCGAGGAAAAGAAACAGCCGCTGGAAGCGCCGGCGCCCGCCCCGGTGGCGGGACCTACTCGTGTCCCTGTGCGCGTGCCAGTGGCCGCCCCGGCGTCCACGCCCGCGGCTTCTGTCGCACCCACACCGGTTGTCAAACCCCGCGAGCGCGAGGGTTTCAATCTCGGCGCGCTCATCCTCCGTGGGATCCCCTGGGCGGTCGCCGCCGTATTGGCGATCCTGTTGATCGGCGTCAACGGCCAACTTCGCGAGATGACGCGTTTGCACCAGGCGATGACGGAAGAGTACAACAACCTTCTTGCCAAAAATGACGAGCAACATGGCGGCCTTACCAATCTTGCCGCCCGCCTCGATATCCAGACCCGGGAGTACACCGCGCAGGTGCAGCAGCTTCAGGAACAAATCGAGAAGCTTCGCGTCCAGAACGACGAGCAACAGCAGAATCTGAAAACCTTGGGCGCGGCCAACAAGCAACTGGATATCGAAAAAATCCAGTTGCAACATGCCGCGGATCGGATGCGCGAACAACTGGAACAACAGATCCAGCAAACTGGCTTGCTCCTGAAGAAGGTCAACGAACAAACCGCCTCGCTTGACCTTCTAATGGACCCCGGAATTCGCATCGCTCCACTGGTCGACCCGAAGGGAGAAGCCAGGGGGACCGCCAAGATCTATTGGCAAAGCGAGAAGAAGACGGGACTCATGGTCGTCTCCAATCTCGCGCCGGTCGTTGAAGGGCGGGGGAAATGCCTCGAGATTTGGGCGATCTGCGGCACCGAACCGCCCGTTCCCGCGGGCGTCGGTTGGACGGACGAGTCCGGTCACGGCAATCTGCGGGTCAAGCTGGCCAGGGACATCGCCTGCATTGATAAGTTTGCCGTCACGATCGAGAAGACGGGCGGCGTACCGAGTCCGGAAGGCTCCATCATTCTCATCGGCCAGTAGTTTCGCATTCCACCCCGTGGTTGCCAGAAACAACTACTTGGTAGACATCTGGTTACACGGGTGATTCAAAGTCCTTCGGAACAAAAGGCTTCCTTGGTTCGTGACGGTCGTTTTCTGGCATAAACCCTGCACTACATGGCTTCTGGTTGCCGTGTGAACTTATAGTCGATCAAGGAAAAAACCATATGGGCATTTTCACCGCAGCAGTTGCGTTATTCAGCAATGGTGGCGTGGGCCAACGGGAAAGAAAGCCTCGAGGCGCCCATTCCGATGACGAAGCCGAACCGAAAGGGACGGTCCTGGTGATCGATGACGACCCGACGTTCCTGGAGGCGATCCGGCTTCTCTTGCGCGATGCGGGATACAATGTGCTGACCTCCAGCACCGGCCCAAAGGGCCTCGACATGGTGCGTTATGCCCCCAAAGATGTGCGCCTCGTGTTGCTCGACTACAACATGCCCCGATTCAACGGTGCCGAGACGCTCGAATTCCTGCACAAGCTGAACCCGGCCCTGAAAGTCGTGGCCGTCTCCGGGTTCCGCGTCGCCGACCTTCCCGAAAGTTTCCACCGTGGCGTCGATCGACTCCTTTCCAAGCCGTTCAGCAACGATCAATTGTTGAAGACAGTGGAGGAAGTTATCGAAGGCAATTCCGTCAGCGAAGCCGCCGTTTCCGCCTCCCGCTAGCTCCTTCCATCAACCCGGATAATTTTCCTCGTCCGGGGTTGTCTCGGTAGTGTATCAGTTTGAATCAGAGGGCACGGATTCAGATCAGTTTATCGGCGTAATTTGAGCGAACTCTCTTCTTCAAGAGGAACTGGGACAATATCCCCAACGGAAAGACCAAGAACCATGCGGTTTTCTCCCACCCATACGAGATGCAGACGGTGAACAGGGCAAAATACAAGACCAAACCAATCCAACGAATTACTCGCCAGCTAGTCGTGTTCACGGATTGGAAGTTTATGGCACCCGGTCAATCAGCGCAATGATTTCCTCGACTTCCCAAACGTGGTCAGCAATACCGTTGTCTCTTGCAATTTCCACTTTGTTGGACTACACATCTCTTTCGAGGCGGTTTTCGACAGTTGGACTTCGTCGAAGCGAGTTGACCGAGAAATGAACCCAGAAGAAAGCGCGCGGCCACGGCATTATTGCGGGCTGTTTGGGATTTACGGACACCCGAACGCGGCGGAGCTGACCTATTACGGGTTGTACGCGCTGCAGCACCGCGGCCAGGAAAGCGCGGGAATCACGGCTTCCGACGGCATCGACCTGCGGACCTACAAGGGCATGGGGCTCGTCGGTCAGGTCTTCGACAAGAACATCCTGCGTTCCCTGCCGGGTCATCTCGCGATCGGTCATGTCCGTTACTCGACCACCGGCAGTTCCAATATCAAGAACGCCCAGCCGCTCGTGGTCGATTGCGCGCGCGGGCAGATAGCCATCGGCCACAACGGCAATCTCACCAACGCCTCCCACCTGCGCCTCGAACTCGAAGAGCAGGGGTCGATTTTCCAGACGACCGTCGATAGCGAAATCATCCTGCATTTGCTCGCGCGTCCATCCGACCACGACCGGGCGCATTCGCTCGAAGCGGTCATGCGCAAAATCCAGGGCGCGTACTCGCTCGTCATCATGGGCGAAGATGAACTCATCGGCGTCCGCGATCCGTTTGGCTTTCGTCCGCTGGTGTTGGGCAAACTGGCCGCGACGAAGGAAGACGGCAGCGAGGGCGGTGTCGCCTACGTGCTGGCGAGCGAAACCTGCGCGCTCGACCTCATCCACGCCGAGTACGTGCGCGACCTCGCCCCCGGCGAGATCGTTGTCATCAACAAGGAAGGCGTGCGCTCGGTCAATCCCTGGGCGGGTACCCAGCAGCCGCACGCGTTCTGCATTTTCGAGTACGTGTACTTTGCGCGGCCGGATAGCGACATCTTCAACAAGAACGTCGCGCAGGTCCGCATCAACCTGGGCCGCCAGTTGGCGCGCGAGCATCCCATTGAGGCGGACCTCGTGATCCCCGTGCCCGACAGCGGCAATTGGGCGGCGATGGGGTTCGCGGAGGAAAGCGGGATCGATTTTGGCAATGCTTTCGTCCGCAATCATTACGTGGGCCGCACATTCCTGCAGCCGACCCAGCTCATCCGCGATTTTGGCGTGCGGGTGAAACTCAACCTCATCGAGGAAATGGTCGTGGGCAAGCGCGTCGTCGTGGTGGACGATTCGATTGTGCGCGGCACGACCGCGCGCGCGCGGGTGATCACCTTGCGCGAGGCCGGCGCGAAGGAGGTTCACATGCGCGTCAGTTGCCCGCCGCACAAATGGCCCTGCGCCTATGGCATCGATTTCCCGACGCGCAAGGAGTTGATGGCCGCGAACAATTCGCAGGAACAAATCCGCGAATTTCTCGGCGCCGATTCGCTCGGCTACCTCTCGCTGGACGGCATGATCGCCTCCACCGGCCTGCCCGCAAACGAATTCTGCGCCGCCTGTTACACCGGCAACTATCCATCCCCCGTCGAATCCGAAATGGACAAGTTCGTCATGGAACAGCGCCGCACCAAATATCGCCGCCCCGTCTCCGATTTGGTGCACGACGATACGCAGAGGCCGTTGTTATGAAAAGGCTTTCCTCTCGACGCACAGTCAAGAAGCCCCGCGCGTTTAGGCAGGGTGATTTCGTGACGGTTGTCAGAATTCCGCCGGGCTTGAAAGACGTAGAGGATCTTAAGACAAAACGTGTGTTCCGTAATGCCCTTGGCAAGACGTATCGCGTAGAGGGGCTTGGTGAGTTCGGCCATTTGGAATTGGCAGTTACCAAACGCGATACGATCTATATTGAACCTGAATTTGTTGTTCTCGCTAGAAAGCGTAAAAAGTTGCAGTGAATTCTTCCAAAAGTTCCGAGGATCGATACACCCACTCAGGCGTGAACATTCATCTCGCCGACACGCTGAAGGGTGGGCTCAAGCAGAAGGTTCGTAAGACGCTGCGGCCCGAGGTGCTGGGGGCGATTGGTGGGTTCGGAGGGCTGTTTGCGCTTGATCTGAAGAAGTACAAGCGACCGGTGCTGGTGAGCAGCATGGATGGTGTTGGGACGAAACTCAAAATTGCGGTCGCGCTAAACAAGCATGACACGGTCGGGCAGGACCTTGTCAATCATTGCGTGAATGACATCGCCGCGGCCGGCGCGGAGCCCTTGTTTTTCCTGGATTACATCGGCATGGGTCAATTGGCGCCGCGAGTATTCAATCAAATTATCGATGGCCTGGTCAAGGCGTGCACGGAAGCAGGTTGCGCATTGATCGGGGGCGAGACGGCGCAAATGCCGGGCATGTATGCGGCGGGTGATTACGATTTGGTGAGCACGATCGTCGGCGTGGTTGAACGCGACCAGATCATTGACGGGTCGCGCATACGCCCGGGAGACGCGATCCTCGGCCTGGCCAGCACAGGGTTGCACACCAACGGTTATTCCCTGGCCCGGCAGATTCTTTTCGCGCAGATGCGGGTGCGGCTGGATGATTATCACAGCGGCCTCGGCTGCACGTTCGGGGAAGAACTGCTCAAGGTGCATCGCAACTACTGGCCCATCATTCGGAAAATTCGAAAATCGAAAAATGAAATCCGAAACTCCATTCATGGGATCGCACATATCACCGGCGGCGGGTTTTATGACAACATTCCGCGGGTGTTGCCGAAGAATTGCGGCGCGGTCATCCGCAGTGGTTCCTGGGAGGTGCTGCCGATTTTCAAACTGCTCCAGGAAGGCGGTGGGGTGACCGATGAGGAGATGCATCGTGTGTTCAACATGGGCATCGGCATGGTGTGCATCGTCGATCCGAAATCGGTGGCGGCGGTCCAGAGGGTCGCCTCGCGCGCGGGTGTGAAATCCTATCTCATCGGGGAAATCCGCAAGAGCAAGCCCGCAGTGGTCATCGAGTGATCAGCATTTCCTTTTCTGACATTCTGAACGAAGTTACGTTATGAAGCGCCACGCAAAGCGCCTGCTCTGGCTCGTTGCCATCGGCGTGACCGCTTTTATGGTATTCGAGTTCGTTGTCGCGCCACACGTTGTGTATGGCGACAGCATGACGCCGACGTTGAAAACATGGGATTTTTGCCTGATGCAACGAGTGCGGCATTACGATCCTCGTCGGGGCGACATCGTGGTGTTCCGCACGGCAGACAATCCGCCATTGTATTTCGTGAAACGCGTGATCGGTTTGCCCGGCGAGGCTGTCGCGATTGAGCACGGGGTATTCAAGATTAACGGCGCGCCATTATCTGAGCCATACACCACGATCAATCCCAACTGGCAAATGGAGCCCCTGTTGCTTCGCACGGGAAGAATTTTTGTCGTGGGCGACAACCGCGACTTCGATCTGGATGCCTACGTGAAAGGGCCCGTGGCGACCTGGCTTGTGCAAGAGCGAATGCTTTGGCATTGGAGATGGAAACGATGAAATGGCTGTTACGAATCGTCATGGTCGGGATTGTTGCGTTCGCGCTGTGGCAGGTTTGGCAGCGGGTGTTTGTGACCGATGAAACGCGGGTCAAGAAACAGATCGCGCTCATGGAAAACGCGGTGGAAAAGGGCAAGCTGCTGCAACTCTCGGATACGGTGGCGGCTGATTACAGCGATGACTGGGGAATGGACAAGTCCATGCTGCTGGGCGGGGTCAGTTCGTTTCGCGCCCAGTACGACGCGATCTTCATTCATCTCAGCGACCTGACCGTTACCGTCGATCCCGACCACCAAAAAGCGCAGGCCGTGTTCATTGCGAAAGTCCTCGCCAAGGCGAAGGGCAGCCTCTCGGAGAGTGAAGTCCGCGCCGAACGTTTTCGCCTGTACTTCCGCAAAAACGATGCCGGCTGGAAGCTCATCCGTGTCGAATCCCCCGAGTTGAAATTCGATTGAAGGTCAACCCGGCATCCGTTACCCTCAGCAGGTTATGGGCAGAATCCAACGGGCGCTCATCAGCGTCTCGGACAAGGCCGGACTGGTTGATTTTGCGAAGGGATTGCAGGCGTTTGGGGTCGAGATCGTTTCGACAGGCGGGACGGCTCGCACCCTCAAGGACGCCGGCATTCCGGTCGTCGAAATCAGCGAGTTCACCGGCTTTCCCGAAATGCTCGATGGCCGAGTGAAGACGTTGCATCCGAAAGTGCACGGCGCCCTGCTCTACATTCGCGGCAACGCGGAGCATGAAGCCCAGGCAGCCAAACAAGGCATCCAGCCCATCGACCTTGTGGTGGTAAACCTTTATCCATTCGAGAAGACGGTTGCCAAGCCAGGCGTTTTGCTGAATGAAGCCATTGAGAATATTGACATCGGCGGGCCGAGTATGTTGCGCAGCGCGGCGAAGAACCACGCCAGTGTCACCGTTGTCGTCGATCCCGCCGATTATCCTGCGGTGCTCCGGGACCTGAAGGAACACGGTGGCGACACCTGCGAAATGTTCCGCTGGAAGCTGGCGGTGAAGGTTTTTGAGACGACGGCGCGGTACGACGGTGCCATTGCCCACTACCTGCACGCCGAGCGAATGCGGGCGAAGGGGGACACGGGAAAAGGGAAAAGCGAGTTGCCCGAGACCTTGCAGTTGTCGCTGAAGAAGGCGCAAGACCTGCGTTACGGCGAGAACCCCCATCAACAGGCGGCATTGTACGGCGATTTCTTCGAGCACTTCCAGCAACGCCACGGCAAGGAGCTTTCTTACAATAACATCCTCGACCTCACCGCGGCCGCCGAGTTGGCAATGGAATTTGAAGAACCCACGGTCGCGATCATCAAGCACACCAATCCGTGCGGAGTGGGCAGCGCGCTAACATTAGTCGAGGCGTGGGACTTGGCGTATGCGACCGACAAGCAGGCGCCCTTCGGGGGCATCATTGCAGTGAATCGCCCGCTCGACGCCGCCATCGCAACGGCCATTGCGGAGGTTTTCAGCGAGGTAATTGTCGCGCCGGAATTTGAGCCCGGCGCGCTCGCCATCCTGCAGAAGAAGAAAAATCTGCGGCTCATCAAACACTTGCGGCCGACCGCCATCGGTTTGGCGCTGCGTTCCGTCACGGGCGGATTGCTCGTCCAGGAGCGCGATACGCGGCTGGTCTCGGCAGCCGACATGAAAGTCGTTACAAAGCGCCATCCGACGCACGAGGAGCGGCATGCGATCTTGTTCGCCTGGCGGGTGGTCAAGCATGTAAAGTCCAATGCCATCGTTTTTGCGCGGTTCGATACCCGCGGAAGTCGAACATTGGGCGTTGGCGCGGGTCAAATGAGTCGCGTGGATTCCTCGAAGATCGCCGTCTGGAAGGCCCGGGAAGCCGGGCTCGATCTCGGCGGCAGCGTGGTCGCCAGCGACGCTTTTTTCCCGTTCCCCGACGGGGTGATCGCGGCAGCCGAGGCGGGGGCGACAGCAGTCATCCAGCCGGGTGGCAGCATCCGCGACGCCGAGGTGATTGCGGCGGCGGACGAACGCAACATGGCGATGGTATTTACCGGAATCCGGCATTTCCGGCATTAAGACGGGCAAGGAACGATTATGGAACGAGCACCGACGCGGGCGAAAATCCTGGTGGTGGACGATGAAGCGCCGATTCGCGAATACGAAAGCGGCTTGCTGGCGGAATTGGGGCACGAGGTGATCACCGCCGGTGATGGCGCTGCCGCCTTGCAAGTGGCGCGGGAGCAGCAGCCCGATTTGTTGCTCCTGGACATCATGATGCCCGAGATGTCCGGCATCGAGGTGTGCCAGCAGTTGCGCGCGGATCCGCGCACGCGGCACATTCGCATTATTGTCGTGTCGGGATTGGACTCGAAGCGGGCGATGGAAGAGAGTATCATCGCGGGCGCTGACGATTTTCTGGCGAAACCAATCCACGCGCTGGAACTAATGGTGCGGGTGCGCTCGATCCTGCGGGTGCGCCACATTGTGGACGAAGAGAAACGGCTCGAAGCCTATGTCAAGAACCTCCAGGCGATGCGTCGCCTGGAGCAACCGGTCAACTAGGAACCAACGTGAATTGCATGAGCGGTGACAAATGACGCCCGCGGCGACGATTAGCATTTGGCAAGGCGTCAACCGCGTGACGGACAACGCAACAGGCAGGACCATGTGGCATCGGATGCTCCACCAGTGTGGAGACGGCCTGTTTTTGTACGCGCGCCAGTTGTGCCGCAACGACGCCGATGCCGCCGACGTGGTGCAGGAGGCCTTTCTCCGCGTCTGGCACAAACACGCCAACAACGGCGTCACCGAACCGGATCTCCCGGCGCTTTGTTATTCCGCCGTGCGCTATACCGTGCTCGACCGCCAACGAAAAGCGGCGCGACGCTGGCGGCGCGAGGTTGCCGCCGGGGAATCTTTATACGAACAGCCGCCGTTGTTTGAATCGTCCCTCGAAAAGGCCGAGGAGCAAGCCAAACTGGAGACGGCGATCCGCAAACTACCCGTCGAGCAACGGGAGGTCCTCACGCTGAAAATCTGGGGCGAACTGACCTTTCAGCAGATCGCCACGGTGACCGACGAATCGCCCAACACGGTGGCGTCCCGCTACCGGTTGGCGCTCGCCGCGTTGCGGCAACAACTCGCGAAGGCAGGCACACCATGAGTACACCATTCGACACATTGGAACAGCAACTTAACGCTCTTCGTCCGGCGCGTCTACCGGCAACGGCCCGGCGATCCATCTTGCACGAGATGCAACGACCGGCAACCGGACAGGGGTGGACGTTCTGGCAGTTCGCTCACCGCACTGGTTTTCAGGTCGCAATGGCCGGCGCCCTTTCACTTATGTTATTGGTGGGCTGGCATTGGCTGTCCCCGATCCCTGCACCCGGGCTCCCACGCCAATCCGGCGACGGTCATGGCCAGCAACGGGCTGATGCCTTCGCTGGCTTATTGGGAAACTGAACTCGCGGCGGCCTGCCCCATGGGCGAGAATACCGTTGCCGTGCTCCGTTCGCCTTCGATACTGACAAATCTTCAAATTCGCCGCTGAAGCCGCACCCGCGACACTGACGAGTAACAATTATGGGCAAGAAAAACCGCAAGCCGACGAAACCAACCACCACCGCTGCTCCGGTCGCAGTTATGACGGCGCCGGCCGCCGCGCCGCCGGAACCGGCGCAAACCCCGCAGGGTTTTTTCACGCCGCAGGACTGGATCGCGGCGGTGATCACGTTCCTGATCTCCGGCTTTGCGTTCCTTTATTTCATGTCGCCCGAGGTGACGCTGGAGGACTCCGGCGAACTCGTGACAGGCGCGTTCAACTTCGGCGTGCCCCATCCGCCGGGGTATCCGCTGTGGGCTTTCCTCGGCTGGGTGTGGCGCCATTTTGTGCCGTTCGGCAATCCCGCGTATCGGATTTGCCTGATGTCGGTGTTGACGGGCGCGCTGGTGGTCGGCGTGCTGACGTTGTTGATGACGCGTTCGATCATGATGTTGCTGCGCTCGGTGACCTGGGCGAAGGACCTGGAAGATTCCATGAAGCACTGGATGGCGCTGACGATCGGGTCCGCGGTGGCGCTGCTCTTCGGTTTTAACCGCGGCGTCTGGTTGTGGGCCTGCGTGCCCGAGATGCGCGCCTTGAATTTGTTCATGTTCATCATCACCGCGTGCACGTTCTTCGCGTGGATGATGCGGCCACAACGGTACGGATTTCTGTACGCAACGATCCTCTTCTATGCACTGGGTCTTTGTGTTCACCAGACCATCGTAGTGATGGCCGCGGCGTTCATTCCCGGCGCATTCGCCCTGGGACTTTTGTCGGTGTGGGAGCGGCGGCCCTGGCAGACCGCCGTGGTGATGCCGGCGTTGTCCGCGTTTTGGGAACTCACGGTGGCGGCCCTCCTCGGGTTGGCGGCCAGCGCGTATGTCGACGCGTGGTTGCAGACAGGACCCGGTGGCGAGGTGCTGGCGCAGAAAGTGAACATGTTCATTCTTTTCGGTCCGCCGATTCCCGCGACGGCCTTGATTTTCATGCCGGCGGCGCTGGCCGTATTGCTGCTGGTCTGGATGGGGAATGAAGGGTGGCTGGATCGAAAGAGGGCGCTGATTTGCACCGCGGCGTTTATCATCGGTTGTAGTTGCTACTTCTATATGTCGGTCTCGTCGTCGACGAATCCGCCGATGAACTGGGGGTACGCCTACACGAAACAGGGATTCCTCCATACCTTTACACGCGGCCAATACGAGAAGCTTAATTTATCCCCGCCCTGGCACAAGGGGTTCTGGATCCAGGCCGGGCTCTTCGGCCGCGCGCTGTTGCAGCAGTTCAGCCTGCCACTTGAGTCCGTAGCGCACAAGCTTAATTGGCCAGCCCTTGCAGACTACGACTTCCTGCTCGGCCTGCCGCTTATCGCGTTCGCGTTTGGCACGCTGGCGATGCTGATCGGCTGGTGGAAGGACCTGCACGGGCGGGCCCGCGCCTGGCTGATCTTTGTCTGGCTGGCGTTCCTGACGACAGGCTTTGTCCTGTTGATGATCATCAACCCGGGCGTCGACAAGCAGAACCAGGAGATCAACATCAAGTTTTTCGCGCCCGCGCACGGATTCTTTGCGATGATGATTGGGTATGGAATGGCACTGGCGGCGGCATGGGTGTTGGCCCGTTGGAAGCAGTTTCCACGCGGGTTGATGAAGGCCTTGTGCGTGGCGTCGCTGGCGTTGCCGTTGGTTTCCTTCGAGCGCAACCTGCGGAGCTGCGATCAGCGCGACCACGACTTCGGCTACCAGTTCGGCTACCGCATGTTCCGGCCCCTGGGTGGTTATCCGGATATGGATCGGGACGCCGTCCTCTACGGCGGGAACGGATCCGGGCCGTTTCGTGCCGACGTATATGATTTTCTGCGAGAGCCGCGTGCCTCCCAAGGATCGCTACCGCGATCCGCATTTCGATTCCGAGGGCAGCCCGAATTTTGACCGCCGCGACGTGTATATCATCACCCAAAACGCGCTGGCCGACAGCACCTACATGTCCTACATCCGCGACCACTACGATTACACGCGGCCGGATCCCAACAACCCGCAAACTCTCGAGCGCCGGCAGCCCTGGCAGCGGGCGGTGTTCCGCTGGGGTTGGACGCATCTCCATCGCGACACCATGTATCCCAAGGAGCCGATTTGGATTCCCAGTGAATTGGATACACAACATGCGTTTCAGGAGTACATCACCAACGTGCAAGCCGCCAGGCGCACGGCGAGGTGCTCAGCGCCGACGAAAATGTCACGGTCGAAGGCGGCGCCGTGCAGGTGCGCGGCGTGGCGGGCGTGATGAACATCAACGGCATCCTCACCAAGTGGATTTTCGACCATGCCAAGGACAAGCATTCGTTCTACGTCGAGGAGAGCTACGTCATTCCGTGGATGTACCCGTATCTCACGCCGGCCGGGATCATCATGAAGATCAACCACGATCCGCTGCCCAGCCCGCAGCAGGACCCGAAACTCTGGCAGGACATCGTCAACCGCGACAAGGCTTATTGGAACAAACTCTGTGACGAATTGAACGCGCGCGAGCAGTTCCACCGCGACACCGACGCGCAGAAGACATTTTCCAAGCTGCGTTCGGCCATCGGCGGCCTCTATGCATCGCGGCAGATGGCGGTGGAGGCGGAATACGCGTTCAAGCAGGCCCTCCAGCTCTGTCCGGAAAGTCCCGAAGGCAATTTCCGCCTCGCCCAGCTTTACATGGAGCTTGGCCGCACCGACGATGCCCTGGCCACGCTGGAAGCGTTGCAGAAACTTGACCCGCTCAACGACAAAATCACGGGGGCCATCGACCAAATCAAGAGCATCAAACAGTCGCGGCAGGATGTCCCCCAACTGGAGGCGGCATACACGAACAATCCGCACGACTTCGGGTTGTTGAGCCAATTGGCGCAAGCCTACATGAAAGCCGGACAGAAAGACCGTGTTGATACGCTCTTGGGCAGTTATCTGGCGCAAAAAGATATCCCTCCCGACGCCTTTTTACAGGCGGCCCAGGCCTACTGGAATATTGGCCAACACGAATCGGCCATGAGCGCACTGCAAACCATGACGGAGCGTTTCCCGCAGGACGCGCGAGGTTATTACTTCATCGCCATGATGAGCGCCATGGTGAACAACACCGCCACGGCCCTCCCCATGCTGGAGAAAGCCTTCTCCCTGGCGCCGCAGCTTCGAGCGCAGGCAGCGAACGAGCAGCAGTTCATCAATCTTCGCGGCAACCCGGAGTTCCAGCGGCTCGTCGGCACTCCTTAATGCGCCATGGCGAGGGAGTCTCACGAAGCGAAGCGGGTTCGCGTCAGGAAAATCATCGCGCTCCTGAAACGCGCGCATCCGGACGCGAAACTGGCGCTGGATTTCTCGGACCCGCTCGAGTTGCTGGTGGCACTGATCCTTGCCGCGCAGGCGCGGGACGATCTCGTCAACCTCGTGACGCCGGAATTATTCCGCAAGTATCGCACCGCCGCCGCCTACGCTAACGAGAAGGAAGCGGTGCTTCAAAAGCAGGTGAGCCGGATCAATTTCTTCCGCCAAAAGACCCGCTCGATCCAGGGGGCGTGCGCAATGTTGGTGAAGGACTTCGACGGGCGGGTGCCCGAGAACATTGACGATCTCCTGAAACTGCCCGGCGTCGGGCGCAAGACCGCCAACGCCATCCTGGCCAATGCGTTTGGGCAGCCGGCGATTGTGGTCGATACGCATACTTGGCGGTTGTCGCAGCGTCTGGGATTGACGGGCCAGGACACGCCGGACAAAATCGAGACTGACCTGGCGGCGCTCCTGCCGCGGAAGGAGTGGACGAGATTCTGCCACCTGCTACAGTTCCACGGGCGACGCGTGTGCACGGCGAGAAATCCCAACTGCCCGAATTGTTCGATTAACAAACTCTGCCCCTGGCCGGAGAAAACGAAGGCGAAGTGAAACCGAAGAAGATTGAAACCGTGAACAACATCCTCGCCATCGTGTGGGAGGATGGGCACGAGAGCTATTTCGATTTCGAGACGTTGCGGCGCGCCTGCCCGTGCGCGATGTGCAAGGGCGAGACCAATGTGCTCGTCGAGTACAAACCGCCCTCGCAGAAGCTCACGCCGGCCAGCTTTGAACTGCGGAGTTGGCAGTACGTCGGCGGCTACGCCATCCAGCCGCAATGGGGCGATGGCCATGCCTCGGGCATCCTGTCGTTCCAATACCTGCGTGACCTCGACCCCGATGCGCCCCGGAAACCGGTCCCGTCGTGAGAATCATCGATCCCCACTGTCACATGGTGGCGCGCGTGACGGATGATTACGAACGGATGGCGCTGGCGGGCATTGAGGCTGTCGTCGAGCCGGCTTTCTGGCTTGGTTCACCGCGGACCAGCGTCGGCACGTTCATCGACTACTTCGAGATGATTATCGGGTGGGAGACGCAGCGCGCGAAGAACCACGGTATCGAGCATTTTACCTGCATCGCAATGAACCCGCGTGAGGCGAACAACGTCCCACTGACGCGGGAAGTTCTGCCGGTCGTGGAAAAGTTTTGTCGCCGCGAGACTTGTGTCGCCGTCGGCGAGATCGGTTTCGACCGCCAGACCGACGAAGAGGAAGCCGCTATTCGCGCGCAGCTCAAGCTGGCGAAGAAATTCGACATGCCGGCGCTGGTTCACCTGCCGCACCAATTCAAAAAAGTCGGCGCTGAGCGCACGCTGCGAGTGGTACGGGACGAAGGGATGAATCCCGACAAAATCCTGCTCGACCACAACACCGAGGAAACGCTGCCGCTTTATGAAGGCACGCGGTTCTGGCGGGGCATCACGGTGTACCCGGTCACGAAAGTCAGCGTGGAACGCGCGGCCAATATGGTCGAGCAATACGGCGTCGAGCGCCTGCTTGTGAATAGCGCGTGTGATTGGGGCCCATCCGACCCGCTTAGCGTGCCGAAGGTGGTGCTTGAGTTGAAGCAGCGTGGTTTTCCTGTCGACCAGATCGAACAACTTGTCTTCCACAACCCGCAGGAGTTTTTCGGCCAGAGCGATAAATGGACGTTCAAAGCGTGAGGCAGGGCTTCCGTCGTCGTGGTCGATTTCACTGGAACTCACGGCGGACGGGATTTATACAAGCGCGTATGAAACGCGTCGGGGCGCTAATGAGCTTGGTTTGCGCCATTCTCTGTGGCGTATATCCGGTGGCGCAAGGCGAGGACGAAGCTTTGCCCGCGGACGTGTACCGCCTCAAGCTGGGGACACTGGATGAAATGAGCGAGCGCAGCGTGTCGCGGCAGGGCGACATGGCGCTGGGCATCAAGAGCATCACCTGGCAGCACAGCGAATCCGACCATTTCATTTTTCACACCGAGGTGGGCTTTGCGGTGACGCAGCTTGTCGGCGTGGCGGAGTGGTCGTATGCGGAGATCAAGAAGGACCTGGAGATCACGCAGGATTCGTTCGAACGCAAATGCCACGTCTACGTGTTTCTCAACGAACCGGCCTGGCAACACTTTGTCGGCGAAGGCAAGATGGAGCCCTGGACCGGCGGCTGGTGCACGGGACGCGAACTCTTCTTCTGGTCGCGCCCGAATTTCAAGTTCCAGGGCACGACGCTGCCGCATGAGATGACCCATCTGGTGCTCCATCGGTTCGTGGGCGGCGACATTCCGCTGTGGCTCAATGAAGGGCTGGCGGAATTCGAAGGCTTTCGCCTCTACCGCACGTATCTCAAGACGCGCAATTACACCCTGCCCAATGTTCGGGACCACCTGGAACGCGACCAGTATATCTCGTTGGACAACCTGACCGGCATGATCGATTATCCGAGGTCGACCGACGAGGTGACGGCGTTCTACACCGAATCGGAGCGGCTGATCAGTTTTTTGTACTACCAGCACGGCGGGCGGGAACCATTGATGAAATTCCTGAAACTGCAGAGCGAGGGCGCGCGATTTGATTCCGCGTGGCGGGACATCTACGGCACCAAGTCCAGCGACCCGCAGGTGTTCGAAAATAAATTTATCGCGTACGTGACCAAGGCGAAGGAATAGGCAGCGGAGACACGGAGAAATCGCCATGCGCCTCTATCGTATCGTACCCGGGTTGGTTGCGCTGGTTCTTGCGCTGGGATTGGCGACGAGTTCCCACGCCAAAAGCGATGAGATAGCCGATGTTTCCAAGCTCCCCCGGGCGGTCCAGAAAACCGTCAAGGAACAGGTCGCCGACGGGAAGATTCTGAAGATACAGAAAGAGACCGTCGACCGCCGAATTGCCTACGGCGTGGAATGCGCAAAGGGCGAGAAGAAGTGGCAGATCGAAGTGGCGCCCGACGGCAAACTGTTGCTCCGGGCCGAGGAAATGAATTTGACGGATCTCTCCGCCGCGGTGCAAAAGACCGTTCGAGAACGCGCCGCCAACGGCAAGATTGAATCCATTGCCAACGTCACTGAAAACGGCCAGTCGTATTACGAAGCCGCCGTGACCTTCAACGGCCAGGAGAAGACTTTCATTGTCGGCGTGGACGGCAAACTTCTGGACACGCAAATCCCCGACAACCAGGCCCGCCTGCCCGAAGTTCAGGACCCGCGAAACGGCGAACCCAAAGGCGGCGGGTACGAGAGGCCGGAATAGGGTTCCATCACCGTCAGGCTTCACGCATTTGTAACAATTTCGCAATCATTCCACCACATGACGCGGCTACTCTTCGCTTCGTAGATAGGCGAGAGTTCCTTCCTCCGCGGAGGGCGGCGGGTAGTTGCGAACCGCCCTCCGCGTTAAGGAAGACAGAGAGCGACACCTGCCCGGTTTTTTTCGGAAGCATATCCATCCATTGCACGACACCTTGCGCCGTGTTTATTCTGTGAGTACCATTCAGTCGCAACGGCTGGTTGAGAAGACGATTGGAGGCAATTATGGCGAAGATGCGAGTGGCACAGGTTTCCCGCCCGAAGGGACCCTTCGAGATTGTTGAACGAGAAATCCCGACGCCCCGCGCCGGATCGGTGCGCGTCAAAGTACAGGCCTGCGGCGTTTGCCACGGCGATGTGCTGACCAAGGAGGGAAGTATGCCGGGCATCCAATACCCGCGAGTTCCCGGCCATGAAGTCATCGGGCTGGTGGATGCCGTCGGCCCCGGGGTTGTCAGCTGGACGCCGGGCGAGCGGGTGGGGATCGGCTGGAATGGCGGATACTGCGGGCACTGTGATAATTGCCGGCGCGGTGATTTTTTTGTCTGCCAGACGGCCACGCTGATTACGGGTATCACGAGCGACGGCGGTTACGCCGATTACATGGTCGCCCCCGCCGAAGCGCTCGCGCGGGTTCCCGGCGAGTTGTCCGGGGTTGAGGCGGCGCCGCTCATGTGCGCCGGTCTTACCACATTCAACGCTCTCCGTAACAGCGGCGCGCGGGCCGGCGAACTTGTGGCCGTCTTGGGGATTGGTGGACTCGGCCACCTCGGAGTGCAATACGCGGTGAAAATGGGTTTTAAGACGGTGGCCATTGCCCGCGGGAAGGACAAGGAACCATTGGCGCGCCAGCTGGGAGCGTGGCATTACATCGACAGCCAGTCGGAGGACCCGGCGGCAGAACTGGCAAAACTTGGCGGCGCGAAGGTCGTTCTCGCCACGGTGACAAACGGGGAAGCGATGAGCGCGACCGTCGGCGGGCTGGGCACGCATGGAACGTTAATGGTCCTCGGCGCTCCGCCTTCGCTGACGGTGTCGCCGCATCCGCTCATCGGCGGGGAACGATCGATCCGGGGCTGGTATTCCGGCACATCGATTGATTCGCAGGACACGCTTTCGTTCAGTGTGCTGTCCGGGTGCGGTCGATGAATGAAGTTTTCCCGCTGGAACGGGTAAGCGAAGCCTACGATCGCATGATGAGCGGGAAGGCCCGGTTTCGTGTCGTCCTCACCACCGGGCAATAAGCGAACTAGACTTTCTGGATTTTCCCGAAGAATTTGTCCACGAATTTGGCGATCAGGGGCAGCGGTTTGCATTGGCCGGAGCTGGCGTTGATAATCCCGAGAATGCACAGCACCAGCGCGCCCACTTCCACGGTGATCAATAGTGGAATTCCGATGCAAATGAAGCAGAGCGGCACGCAGCACAGGGCGCCGACAAAGGCGCAAATATAAAGAGTGAGCGCCTGTTTCGCGTGATAGAGCGAGTACGCATTGTTCTTATTCGAGATGCACACAATCGACACGATCAAGCCAACCAAAGCGATGGGGATATAAGCCAGTATCGCCATGGTCTTGCCGCTGTCGATTTCCTGCTGCGAGAGTTGGGAGCCGGTTGCTGGAGGGGGTGTCGTCGCGTCAGTCATGGCAATCTCCTTAAGGTTCGAGGGGTTTCCTCGCTCACTGATTTCCCGCGGATCCAAGCCCGTCTTCGATAATCCGTGACGCCCTCCCGTGTGTCAATCGCAAATCGAAACCGCCGGGACGCGCTCGACGCGGGCGAGAAATTGTGTATAATGGCGAAACCGACCGCCATGAATACATCCAAACTCCAGGCCCTCGCCCAGGATCTCCGCAAACGACCGCCACCCAGCCCGCACGAAAAACTCGGCGGCTACGTGATTGCGATGCGCAGCCTCGTGAAATGCCGGGCGTTCCTGCTGGGCATGAACGGCGAATACAATTTTCACCCGTGCGGCCTTTCGGCGTTCCTGTGGCAGTTCACGGGCATCGCGCCCACCCCGTTCAAGGAATTCGTCGCGACCGGCGCGAGCGACGACGAGGTGGCGCACTGGATCCGCGAGCAGTCCAAGGTGAAGGACGCCGCGGCGATCATCCGCTGGAACCACCAGATGAAGTGCAAACTCCTCAGCGAGTTGGCGGACAGTTATCTCACCTACTACGAGACGTACATCCCGCAGTTTTGTCCGCATCCGAACCGCGTCCGTTTCTTCTTCGACGTGTACGACGACGAAGAAGACCGGCTTTAAGCGGAACGGCGCCTCGGTTGCGGTGAAATGGAGATCACCCTCAAACAAGCAACGGCGGCGCAAGCCGGGGCCGTCGCGAGGCTACGGGTCGCAGCCAATGAAAAACTCACGCGCGAGTTTGGGCGCGGGCCGTGGACATCCACCGTGACCGAGAAGGGAATCCTGTACGCCATGCGCCTGGGGCGTGTCTACGTTGTCCGGGATGGGCGAGCGATTATCGGCACCCTTCAATTGACCACGAAGAAGCCGTGGGCGATTGATCGATCGTACTTCAGCAAGTGTGAACGGCCGCTGTATCTCCTGGCGATGGCGGTCGAGCCGGACCGGCAACGGCGCGGCATCGGTCGCGCCATGCTGGAGGACGTGAAACGCATGGTGCGAGCGTGGCCGGGAGATACGATTCGGCTCGATGCGTATGACTTGCCCGGTGGCGGCGGCGAATTCTACGCCAAATGCGGTTACCGCGAAATGGGACGGGTCACCTATCGCGGCGCGCCGCTGATCTACTACGAGCTACTGTTGTAGAACGCGGTCAGGCCGGCAATTGCAGACCACGGCGAGGCTGCGGTATTCTGACGTCATGAATTTATCCATCGTGTACCGGACTGTGGTGCTGTTGATTTGCTCGAATACCTTTATGACCTTTGCGTGGTACGCCCACTTGCGAAACTGGGGCGACAAGAAATGGTACATCGCGGCGTTGTTGAGTTGGGGGATTGCGTTGTTCGAGTATTTGCTCCAGGTTCCCGCCAACCGCCTCGGTTACACCACCATGAGCCTGGCGCAATTGAAGGTGACCCAGGAAATCATCACGCTCACGGTGTTCGTGCCATTTGCTTTTTTCTACATGCGCCAACCGCTCAAGCTCGACCTTTTATGGGCCGGGGTTTGCCTGGTCGGCGCTGCGTACTTTATGTTTCGCGGATGACGCTGCGTTGACCTCGAGACAAAACATCCACCGGCGATAGCGCTTCCGAAACCGCCGGCGGATTGTTCAGGACTTTCTAGTGGCGTTCTTCGTGTTTATGGCGCGGGAACCTTGCGATGATCACGTCATGGTGCCGCCATGGTTCCCGTCCGTCTGCATCGAAATTCACGCTGGCCCCGAGGACAATGCCGGCCGGCACGCGCGGTCCCGAACGCCATTCCCCATTGATCTGCCACCAGTAGACCTGTGTCTCCGGGCACGTAGTACACTTCCTCCTCGGGATAATAGGTGTAGTGATACACAACCCCCGCCGGAGCCGCTTCGGGCCCGATATGTACGATTACGGTCGCCGCCGAAACACGGGGAACGATCATCGCAAATCCGCCGACCGCGATCATAAGAATCAGTCCGAATGATAATTTCTGTAACCGCTTCATGACTTATCCCTCCATTCGTTTTAATTACGGTTCTTTCATCCACTACTAATTTAATTGCGCCATTTGCCGGAACAATCGGACATCTCACCGGTTTGCGTCTAGGCCGTGCGCCTAGTCATTAAAACAATGAGGGCCGGGCTTTTGAAGCCCGGCCCTCGAACTACTCTGCTGTCACAGCCAACTCACTATTGCGGCGGCGGCTGTGCCGGTGGTGTTGATGGTGCCGCTGGCGGCGTTGAAGACGGCGCCGGCTTTTCCGCTGGAGCCGTTTGCGTTGGCGCAGGTTCCGCACTGCTTAGTTCCCGGAACTTGAAGTGCTGTCCACCGACGCTGGCCTCGAACATCAGGCCCGACCTGTCCATCGTATAGACGAGCACGCCATGCTGATATTTCGCCTCGGCGCCGGTGCCATCGGCTGCGATCGCGCCACTGAGGGCGGCGCTGAGGGCGGTCTTGCCATCCTTGAACTCATCGAGCGCCTGCTTTGTCTCGAAGAAGATCACCTCGGAATACGACTGGGCACCCAATTGCGCGCCGACCGTGGCCTGCGTCAGCTTTGCCGTACCGACCAACCTTCCCCCTTCAAATACCTCCCCCCGGCCTTCCGCTCCACCGATGCCGATCGCACCTTTGCCGACCGACGGAAAGATGGCATATCCATAGGCAGAGTCGAACAGTGGGGCCAGTTTTTGATTGTTCCGGAACATGTGCACGGCATCCTGAACCTCCGTGTCCAACCGGACCGCGTCGGCGGCCGCTGCCGCGATCGCGCCCACCACTGTCAGTGTTGCGATCAAACTTACCATGCGTAACATCTTCATTTTGCGTCCCTCCATGCTTGTTGTTTTCAGAACAACCGAAGCCCCGGCCGATTGTTTTGTCACCCGACTTATTTGTCAGTGCCAACGCAACCAGCCAAAGGTCTCTCGTTGTTCTGCGATAATCTCGACCTGGAGATGGGCGGTCGCAATCGGGCGAATGCCTGATCTGTTTCTAGGAGATTCTCTGTATGCCCTCTGTCGCGAGTCGAAAGAGAGTAAAACAGTTGGCGCGAAGGACTTGAAGCTGCTGGCGAACCCCATTACTGTCGTCTTTACGATGGGGACAGCGCCTGGCAACCGAGGAGGACGTTGCCAGGGTCATCTTCACCGCCGCCACCGATGGCACGGACCAACTGCGCTACGTCGCCACCGACGACATTCTGCCGCTCGTCAAGGCCCGGCGCGAAACGTCCGAAGAGCAGTACATGAAGTTCATGCGGTCGCGTTACCAGCCGCGAGGGTGAGGTAAATTGCGGCGGACGCCGATGAGGATAAACTCAACGTTCTCGGCGCACAACGCGGACAACATCTCTTTGTAATCTTCGTTCCACATCGTGCTGAGGGCTGAGCGCGGCGACTTCGCGGGTGATGGGCCAGACCATCAACACCCGTTCCTCGATGGTGCCGGGAACGTAGTTGTCGTCCGTATGATCGCCGAGCGCGGACTTGGTAATGGCCTGACGGTCGAGTTTCACAGCGCTATTATACCCCGCCGGGTCCGCGGGGCAAGCCTCGCCGCGGGTAGGTAGTGTCCTAATCTTGGAGGGCCACGCTCTGTCGTGGCCGCATTGGGTTTTGTAGCCGAAGCGTAAGCTTCGGTGGTAGCAATGCAGATTCCCGAAGCTTACGCTTCGGCTACAGTCGGCGGCTGCAAATCAAGACATCACCACGAGTAACGAGAGGGGTCGCGCGGCGGGACTGCGCTTCACCAGGCAGCTACGCGCCGGGCTCGGCTTGCCATGGAGAATCGATTCGCCAATATCACCAGCGGCAACGGGAAACGGCAGGTACCGCCAATGCATGGTAGTGCCATGTATCAGCGCTGGAAGAGAGACGGGGTTCGGGACGACGGTTGTGTAAAGCCGGTGAGCAACAAAGCAGTTTGTGTTAAGCAATTCGCGTTTTACTTTACACAAACGCAACGGGGCGGCTGCGATCAAATGACTGAAATGCCGTCGTAGTTCGTACAGAAGGCGATGACCTCTTTCCGTGTGTCGCAGGTACGGGTCGTGAGATGGGCGTCGTCAGCGGACTCGGTGGCGCTGTCGAACAAAACTTGATAGAACCTCAGGACTTTGCTTTCATAGGGCACATCCAACACTTACTAAAGTTGTTCGTTCGTCTTCACTCAATCGAGGACCATGTTCAAGAAAGCGCCCGATGCTCAAAACCGAAAGCGAGATGAAACCTTTATGTGTCGTCCTTTAATCATTGAGAGACATGGCGTCGAGAAAGTGCGTGGACAAACCTGCAGTGGTGAAAAATCATTTGCAGACCTTTCGATTTACCGGGTGACGTTACCTAACGAAGATTATTTGGACGTTGCTTATGCTATCTGGAAGAACGGCGAGCGTGACATTCATACGTATCGGGTTGAAAGCTCAATTCGGGCGCTGCGAAGACTGGATCATGGCTTACGCCTATCTATCGACCGATATTCGTCACGTATTTCGGCCGTCGAATTACGCCAAGCACGTCTGGTAGAAAACACGCCGAAACAGTGGTCAAGATGCTTCAAGGCTTCGCTGAAGGAATTGCGGGAAGGGGCAGGTCTAAATTGCGTAAAGGTGCTTCGGAGGGCAGGAGCCGAAGCAATCGGAACGAAGCAGGATGTGTTCGAAGATAATGGAAAGCGGCGGGACTTTCTCTGCGCTACGTTCAAATCGGAGGCGCAATGGCCTCCAATTCTTGCTTACGTTGTTTCAAGGATACTGCCCTTGATGCGCGGATACCGACACAAAGATTATGGATAACGATAAAATACAGCAACAGGAGGGTCAATGAAAGGCAGGCAAAAAGGACGCCCGACGAAGTGGGTTCATGCCACGATCGAGCAGTCGATATTCGTGGATCGAGCTGGATTCACGTTTTCGGTGTGGCGTAAATGGAAGCGCAATAGAAGTATGGTGGGCACTTTGACCGTCAGCGTGGGTGGTCTCAGATGGTTGCCGGCGAGGGGGAAAGCCCGCCGTCGACGCACTTGGGGAGAAATTGCGGACTGGCTAAGTGAATAGCGGCAGCCCGCCCGCCGCTCGGTCCACGACAGTCGTCCATTAATTAATTTGGAGAAAACTACGATGAGACAGCACGAAGCGGTCATGGAGGTAATGCAGTCAAATGGCGGCTACGCTACCCTCGGCAGGCTTTACAAGGAGGCGCTGAAAGTTCCGGGTGCGGATTGGACGAAGACCAAGACTCCATTTAAATCCATCAACCGTATTGTTCAGGACGAAAGATTCTTCTTCCGAATTCGCCCCGGTCTCTGGGCGCTTAAAGATTGGAAGGGCAAACTTCCAAAGGAAATCGCGAATATCACGGACCCAGAATACAGTCATGGGTACTTCCAAGGCCTGTTGGTTGAACTCGGTAACTTGGAGAAGTTCGAAACCTTCGTCACCGCGCGAGACCGCAATCGGACTTTCATGTCGAAGCCGCTCGGCACCGTGGCGACTCTAAGTGAGATGTACCTGTTCACATATGATGAAATCGTCAAACGGGCAAAGATGGTCGATGTTGTTTGGTTTAATGACCGTAAAATGCCGCATACGTTCTTTGAGGTTGAACACACATCGGACTTCGACGCATCGCTACTGAAGTTTTTGAAATTCCAAGATTTTCATTGTCAGTTTCGAATTGTGGCGTCGGAGAACAAAGAAAAAGAATACGCCGACAAGATCGCGCATTTTGCCTACAAGGCCATTGCCAACCGCACAAAATTTACGAGCTACAAAGTACTCTCGGACTATCATTCAAAGGCTCACGAAGCCGCCGTCGCTAAACGCCTCTGGGACTAGCGCGTTTTCACTCTCAAAATCTCCGTCTCGCACCGCACGATGTGTGTCGTCTGGAGCTTTACTGACTGTGGAGTGTGCGTCCAGGCGGATTGGACGTCGGCGTCGACGGTAGTATGGACGACGCTGCCGGTGCGGGCTTGGGCGCACGAGAGGAAGACGAATTTCGTCTCGTGGAAGATGCTCTCGGTCTGGATTTCCGGTACGTCCGCCATTTCTCTGATCCGATCCATAGATCCGCTGCCGGGATCAAGATCATTCTGCGAAAAAGTTGGTATCTGGGACGCAACGGAGAACGACAGAGACCCTTCGACAAGCTCAGGGTGACAACCTGGCGGTTGCTCCTGACGCACCACGGAGACCTCGACACGGACGCGGAATTCACGGAGCCAGATTTGTATGATTTCGCGGTCGGCGCGTTTGGCGGCAAGTTCAATGTGGCGGTAATCCAGTTCGATACCGATAAATAGTCGGTGTAGTTGCGCACAGGCGACAGCAGTTGTGCCGCTTCCGAGGAATGGGTCAAGAACGCAGTTGCTTTCGTTGGTGGCCGCAAGCACGCACCGTTCGATGAGTGCTACGGGCTTCTGTGTTGAATGTCTGCCAAACGTTTTCTCCGCCTTGCCCGGCGCGCGCATAGTCCACACCGTTTTCATCTGTTGCCGGTTGACGGCTTTCATGGCTTTGTAGTTGAAGACGTGTTTGCTCTTGTCGGTTTTGGCGGCCCAGAGGATGGTTTCGGTGGAGTGGGTGAAGTAGCGGCACGAGAGGTTCGGCGGCGGGTTCGGTTTTTCCCAGGCGATGTCGTTGAGAATCTTGATGCCGAGCTGTTGCATCGCGTAGCCGACGCTGAAAATGACGTGGTGGGTGCCGGTGACCCAAATGGTGCCGTTGGGTTTGAGGACGCGCTGGCAGCGCTTCAGCCATTCGGTGTTGAATTCGTGGTTTAGCTCGGGACCGCGACTCTTGTCCCAAGTCGCCTTTGTCCACTTTGACCATCTTGCCCGCGTGACAGGTGATGCCGCCGTTGGAGAGGAAGTAGGGCGGGTCGGCGAACACCATGTCGAAACAGCCGTCGGGATGTTTCGCAGCGATGGCGTCGAGGACCTCAAGACAGTCGCCCTGGTAGAGGAAGATGCCGTGGGGGTCGTCGCGGTAGACGCAATTGAGCGGCGCGAGCGCGCCGGGTTCCATGACGACGCCGTCGAGGGGATTATTGGAGTCGGAGGTGATAAGGCGTTCGGATGGGGCGGGGTAATTGACGGGGCGGACAGGATGAACGGGCGGGACGCCCGTTCTACGCGGACGGATGGCAGGCGAGACGCCTACCCCACTATTTTTTGGTTTCCTCGCCACAGGCTGATCAGATCCATAGGATCGGGGATCGGATCAAGATCAATATCATTAAGCTTTTGGGGTGGTGGAGGACGCGGGCGCGATGCGATGCTGAAGGTTGACGAAGTGGCGGGGAGGGCGTAATTTGGCGTGGTATGAGCGGCAAGGAATTGGCCAAACAGGTGGCGACTCTTTCTGACAAAGAGCGTGAGGCGTTTATTGCTGAACTGTTTACTTACGAGGATATTGTGGAGGATTTGGGGGACATACTCCTCGTGCGCGAGCGACGGAATGAGCCGTCCATTCCGTTTTCCGAGGTGGTCGAGAGGTTGAAGCGCGACAAGCTCGTATGAGCTACGCCCTGGCGTTCAAGCCATCATCTTCACAACCAGTCGGGGCGCTGAGGCCCCTCCCACGTTAAGAATTGAGAAATCCGGGCGAGGCACCCACCCCTTTATCCCCTCCGTGGAGGGGAACCGCTGGCTAGGTGGTTTTGGGATTGGGGCCGGTGGGGCGGTGGAGGAGGTGGTTGATGAGGCCGCCGAGGCCGTCGGGTTTTGTGCCGCTGCGGACGACGAGCACGGGGAGTTCGGCGCGGTTGACGATTTCGCGGGTGATGTTGCCCATGATGTAGGTGCGGAGTCGGTCGTGGGCGGGAGAGGAACCGGACATCACGAGGTCGTATTCGGTGCGCTGCAATTCTTCGAGCAATTCGTCGAGGACCAGGCCGTGTTGGAGGTGGACCTCGCAGGGAACGCCCATTTTCTCGAGCAGCTCTTTCTGATGGCGCAGGCTGCGGCCGAGTTTGGAGCTGGATTGGAGCACCTGACTGACATCGTCCTCGGATTTCACCATGTTGGCGTAAACGGCGGGCGGTTCGGCGAGCACATGGAGCAGATCGACTGAGGCATTCACGCGGCGGGCGATCTCACCCGCAAACTGCACGGTCGGGTCGGCTTGTTCCGTGCCGCCGGTGCAGAGCAGGATGCGACGCAACGCAGCGCGCTCGCCGATGACGACGAGCACGGGGGGTTCGACCGATTCGATGATTTTATAGGCGCGGGCGGACATGCACATGGGTCCGCGGCTGCCTTTGCGCGCGGCGCCGATGACGACGAGATCGTAATGGCCTTCCTGCGTGCGCTTGATGATTTCGGGCACGGGCCGGCCAGCTTTCGTGATCAACTCGGCATTGAGATGGTACTCCTTCAGGATTTCCTGCGCCCGTCGCAATGCCTGCAAAACCTTGTCCTCCTGCCCGGCTTTTTCGACAATGCCCAAGATGGAGGTTTCCGCCTGGCAGGCGGCGGCGATCAACGCGCCGAACCGCACGGCGTTCTCGGCCTGGCTTGAACCGTCACTGCAGAAAAGAATTTTCATGTGTTTGTCGTTTTATTTATTTGAAATGATGGCCTGTCAACAAACTATAGAGGATCAGCCCGGCTCCGAGAAGCGGCAGCGGCACGAACGCGAGCCGGATGCGCGCGCCGTGAAAGTATTGGGTCAGGGTCGCGCCGATTTGCGCGCCGATGGCCGCGCCGGTATGCATGACCAGCGCGATGAGGATGTCGACGTTGCCTTTGAGGGCGTGGGTGAAGGTGCCGTAGCTGGCGGAGATCACGACCTCGAACAAATCGGTGCCGACAGCGACATGCGTGGGCACGCCGAGAATGTAGACCATCGCCGGCATGCGGATGTAGCCCGCGCCGCCGCCGAGAAATCCGCTGAACACGCCGCCGATGTAAGCGACGACCAGGATCGTCCACAGCGAGATCTGCTTGATGCCGGAATTCGGCAGGGAAATCATGGGCGGGAAATGAAATTTTTGGAATTTTTTGGCGATGTGGGCGATGGCCGAGCGGTCTTGCTTGGGTTTACCCTTGGAGGATTTGGGAGTGGGCGCCTTTCCCATCTTCAGGGTTTGCCAGCTTTCCCAGAAGATGAAAGATGAAATCGCAACGAGGACGATGACGAACGCGATGGCGACAACGAAGTCCACGTTTTTATGCCGCTTCAACTGCTGGATGATTTGCGCGCCGGTCTCGACGCCGATGATGGTGGTCGAGGCCATGATCAGGCCGAGTTTGATGTCCACATTGCCCAGCGCGCGATGTTTTTTGGCGGCGACGATGGATTTTCCCACGATGTGTGCGAGGTCCGTGCCCACAACGAAATTCATCGGCACGCCGAAAAAGAACAGGGCGGGGCCCGCGAGAAAACTTCCACCGACGCCGAAAAAGCCGCCGCAGATCCCGATGATGAACCCGATGATAATCAGGTAAACGGGATTGATGTGGGTGCCGGAGATCAGGAAATCCATGGATCACCCTTCACGTCTGCGAATGATGCGCAACAGCCCGGTGGTCAGCATTTCCAGGGCAACACCCTGGACGATGATCAAGCCGAGGGCCACGAACGCGTACAAGGTTTTGTTCTGGTCGAAGACGTGTTTGATCCAGCCGCCGAGAAAATGGAGGACGAGAAAAAAGTAGGCAAAGACAAAAGCGGCATAGACGGCCAGTTCCACGAGGAACGATCCCAACGACGCGCTTTTTTTCGGGCGACCGGCCATGCAATTCTCGTGACCTTAGCCTAAAACATGGAAAGTTTCCAATGGCGATGTTAGGTTCGTCCGCAAACCATGGCCAAACTCGGCATCTGCATCGCGGGACTCGACGGGGCGGTCGCCAGCACGATGGTGGCGGGCGTGGCCTTGATGCGACGCGGTCGCGCGGAACCCTTGGCGATGATTGCGGAGCGGTTCGTGCGCTCGCATAAGCTGGCGACGTTTGATGAGATCGTCTTCGGTGGTTGGGACCGCCGCGGCGAGAACCTGTTTGAGGCGGCGGTGCGGAACCGGGTGGTGGAGTTGGCGCGCTTGCAGCCCGTTGCGAAGGAACTGGCGGCCTTGAAACCCTGGCCGGCAGTGACCGCGCGGGCGGTTGCGGCCGGCCGCGACATCGAGCGCTTCCGCCGCAAGCACAAGGTCGATACTGTTGTCATCCTGAATCTTTTACCGACTGCCGCGCCGGGCGACTCGCAGGTGTACGCGCGCGCGGCGCTGGAGACCGGGTCGCCGTTCATTAATTTTACGCCCAACGACTCTGGGGAGGACGGCCTTGCCAACATTCCCTTCTGTGGTCGTGACGGCAAGACGGGGCAGACGTGGTTCAAGTCGGTGCTCGCGCCAGCATTGCGCGCACGGGAATTGCGGGTGACGGGCTGGTTTTCCACGAACCTGCTCGGGAATGAGGACGGGCGGACCGTTGGCGATCCCGTGAAGGGGAAAGCGAAGATCCGTGACAAGTCACGGTTGCTTGGCGAGATGCTGGGGTACGAGCCGCATCATCACGTCGAGATCCATTATTATCCACCGCGCGGCGACAACAAGGAAAGCTGGGACAATATCGACTTCGAAGGTTTCCTCGGTTCGCCGATGCAGCTCAAGGTGAACGCGCTTTTTCGCGACTCCATTCTCGCCGCGCCGATGTGCCTGGATTTGGCGCGCTTCATGGAACTGGCGCAGCGCCGTCGCGAGCGCGGCCCGCAGGAATGGCTCAGCCTCTATTTCAAGTCGCCGTACGCGCGTTCCGTCAAGTCGCCGCCGCCGCACGATTTCCATAAGCAGGAACGGAGGCTCGTGGACTACCTGGCCGGCATCAACTTGCAAAGAATGCCGACGAGTGGTCGTATCAGGGCGAGATGAATGAGTTGCGGTGGGACTGAGTGAGAAAGACTTTTGACGGGTCGACACGGACGCGGCTCGCCGGGAGGCTCGCCCTCCAAACGGCTAATTGGATTAGCGCTTATTAAGCGCCTTCTCCACGTCTTTGAGAGGGAGGCAATTAATGACGTCGGATTTGGTCAGCCAGCCTTTGCGGGCGATGCCGACGCCGACGGCGAGGAACTGGAGGTCGGGGATATTATGGGCGTCAGGGTTGATGGCGCATTTGACGCCGAGTTCCTTGGCGTGTTTCCAGAGGCGCCAATCCATGTCGAGACGGTAGGGGTGAGCATTGATCTCAATGACCTTGCTGTGCTTGGCGGCGGCGGCGATGACCTCGGGCATGTTGACAGCGTAGCCTTCGCGTTCCAACAACAAACGGCCTGTGGGATGACCGAGCATCGTGACCAGCGGGTGCGCGAGCGCCTTGCAGATGCGCTTCGTCATCTTCCCGGCGTCCATGGTGAAGCCCTGATGAACGCTCGCGACGACGTAATCAAAGAGCGCGAGCGTCTTATCGTCGAAATCGAGCGAGCCATCGGCCAGAATGTCGCACTCGGTGCCGAAGAAGATGCGGAAACCTTCCTTGGCGAACTTGACGTTCAATTTTGTGATCTCCGCTGCTTGCAGGCGGACGCGTTTCTCGTCGAGACCGTTGGCCTGATACTCGGATTTACTGTGGTCGGCGATGCCGAGATATTCCAAACCCAAATCCAGCGCCGCCCGTGCCATGGCCTCCACCGTCTCGATGCCATCGCTCCAGGTCGAATGACAATGGAAAGTGCCGCGAAGGTTTTCCAGCACGATCAATTTTGGCAGAGTCCCTTTCTCCGCGGCTTCGATTTCGCCCATGTCTTCGCGCAATTCGGGCTCGACGTAATCGAGTCCAAGCGCCTTGTAGAAGTCCTCCTCGGTTTTGCACTTGATGGAACTACCCAATTCCTTCGCGCTCTTTTCTTTCTCGGCGGCGGGTGAGAAGCCGTATTCATTGAGCGAAAGATTCTTCAACTTCAACGCCCGCGCGCGAAGCGCGATGTTGTGCTCCTTGCTGCCGGTAAAATAGTTGAGCGCGAAGGCATACTGGTCGTCGGTGACGACGCGCAGGTCGGCCTGGATACCGCCCTTCAAGATCACGCTGGCCTTCGTCTCCCCCTTGGCGCTAACACTGAGGACGCCGGGGATCTCGACGAAGTCCTCAATGATTGCCGCGGCGTCCTTCGGTTTGGCGCTGACGAGAAAGTCGATGTCGCCGATGGTTTCACGGCAGCGACGCAAGCTGCCCCCGATGCTGCAACGAATCACGCCCGCGTGCGATCGCAATGCCTCAAGAATGGGCTTGGCGGCGGCATAGGCCTTGTCATAAAGATGACGGCCGCTGAACTGCCGCACGAGCGCGATGCCTTCGAGGATTTTCTGCTGCGATTTTTCGCCGAAACCAGCCAGTGCGGCGATCTTGCCCGCTTTGCAGGCGGCTTCCAGTTTCTCGACGGAATCGATCTTGAGTTTGTCGTACAGAATCTTTGCCCGTTTCGGGCCAAACCCGGGGATCTTTAGCATTTCCAGCAGACCTTGCGGCATTGAAGACTTCAACTCTTCGTGAAAGCCCAGTTTGTTTGTCGTGTACAATTCGGTGATCTTGGCCGCGAGGTCCTTGCCGATGCCCTTGATGTCCGTCAGGCGCTCTTCCTTGATGAGCGTACCGAGGTCCTCCGATAGACCGTCCACCATGCGCGCGGCGTTGTAATAGGCGCGCACGCGGAATGGGTTGTCCCCTTTCAACTCCAGCAGCCCCCCAATCTCCTCAAAAACTTCGGCGATTTCCTTTTTATTCATGCCAAATCCTTCATGAATTCGAATGCGTGGGTGATTTCACCTGCAACGTCGAGTTCACTTCGCGCACTCCGTCGGTTTCCAGGGCAATCAACATGGCCCTTCCAATTTGGTCGTGGGAAGCGACATTACCGGCCAAAGTGACACGGCCATCCGTGGTGTTGACGGAGATGCCGAAGATGGAGAGGTCACGTTCCAGCGCATACTTGGCCTTGATCTTCGTGGTAATCGCGGTATCCGAAGAGGCGCTGGCCACGGCGGCGCCGAATTCGGTGGCTTGGCGGCGCAAGACCTTTCCCGTGTGTCCAAGTTCGTCCTGGATGTCGTCACCCCGAAGATGCCAGGCGGCCAGCCTGGCATCGAGAACATCCCACGCATGCGCCACGCGAGGGTCGTTTCTCGCAACGATGAAGTACCAGCCGGTTGTCGCCATCAGAAATGCGCCGACCAGAAGTCCGGTGAAGAAGTTTTTCATGTCGTTTTCCGGCAAACATCTTATCGCCGAAACCTTGCCGAGGCAATCCAGCGAAAACAGGCGTACCGTCGTCAGGGCGAGGGTTCCACGGCGACGAATCCGGTCTGGTCCGGGCCCAGGAAGAAACCGGCGCCATCGTTTTGTTTTTGGAGGAGCGCACCCCGAAACACTGTCGGCTTGGCTGTGGCGGGGTCGACGAAGCTTCCCGAGAACAATCCCGTCTTCGCAGTGATGGTCAACTTGAACCCGTCGGCAACGCACGGTGTGACCTTATTGTTGGTGTTCAGCGTCACGGAATTACTGACGAACGAAGCCAGGTCTCCCGCGCCGGACGTAACGAGGAGGTTACAGGTTGCATCCGAGACATTCAACGCGGCAGCACCCGGCGGTGGTGCGGCGTACACCGAACCCAGAAGCGTGATCTGTGTCTTAAACCCGTTGGGAAAAAGTTTGGCGCCCGCGATTGCCCGGCTTGAACCAGGTCAGCGTGCCGCCGAGGTCGCTGACACCAACGATGTTGGTGAAAGTCACGAAGCCCTCGATGGAACCCTGTTTTACGTACAAGGGAATGTAGACGGGCCACATCCCATTCTCGGAGACCGTCGCCGTTTGCGAAATCCGCGTACCATCACCCAACGTGGCGGAAAGTCGAATCTTGCCGCCAGCATCCACCTTGAGGCTCCCGTAACCATTCCCTTGCGGGAAAGACGGGCCGGTATCACCTGGATTTGGCGGCAGCACAATGGTGTAATTCCCCGCGTATTGCGGGGCTGGATTGGTCTTGATATTGAACGGGGAAAGATTGGCGGTCACCGCGGATGTGGTCGTTCCGTCCGATACAGTGCCAGTAATCCGGTCGGTCCCGTTCGTGAGATCGATCTGGAGCATCACGGTCAGTGAACTTGCCCCGGTGCGGTTGATCACAGAACTGGAATCGCCATTGTTGTCAAAAACACCGGCGAACGATTGGGCAACTCCACCCAGGGTGAATTTGGAGGAGAACGTGCCGTCACTATTCGCCGTGATGCTGATTGTGCCGGAGTTTGCCTGCGAGAAGGGGTTCGCCTGAATCAGCCCTTGATAAGCGCCAGCCACCGCTCCGAAGTTCGCCAGAGTGGCATTCGTCCCGTTATAGATGATGAGGGCAAAATCCTGGTCGGGCGAGGCTGGATCGCCAGATACGGCGCCCGAGTTGATATTGGCGGCGGTAGTCGTAACCGTGAAGCCGCCGATTGTGCCCGCTGGCAGAAAGACACTTTCGACATTGTTGCGGTGATCCGCCACACCTCCCGTAACGGAAGTCGCGCCATGGAATACATTCCCTTTGTAGGTCGCACCCGCAATCGTCACGGTCAGGTCGAGATCGTTGTTGAGGGCAAGGCCCCCCGTCGTGCTGCCAGGCGCGTCCGTCCATGCCAGCGTCACCCGGAATGGTTTGGAGGGATCAGTGATTACCCCGGTGATTGTGCGCGCCTGGCCGGAAGCGGTGAACTTATCGGCGGTGAGTTCGTCCCGCAGGATGCGCTGCGCGCCGTCGAAGGCGGTTCCGAGATCCAAGGCGCCCATCCCCTGGCTGTTCGAGAAAAGATTGTCGTTGGCGCCCGAGCCGGTGACGTAGCGGGCGGAATTCATCAGGTATGCCTTGGTCATGGCAGGGCTGGGTGGGGGGAGTGATTGGTTGATAAAGTATTGACGCAACAAAGCGCAGGCGCCCGCCACCGCGGGCGCGGAATGGCTTGTCCCCGAGGACTCGGTGAAGAATTGCTGGCCGACTGGGAAAAAGTTGCTGGCGCTGATAAAACCACTGCCCGGCAGCCCGCAGACGCCGAGCTGGGTCGGGTCGAATTCCGTGCCGAAATTAAAAAAGCAGTCCAAGGCCAGGCCGGTGCCACTGGGCGATGGCGGCGGGGAACCTTGAGGCGCGCCGCCGGTAATGTGCGAGGAAGGCGCGACGATATCCGGCTTGACCCGGCCATCCGCACACGGTCCGCGGCCGGAGAAACTGGCGATATCGTTCGCGCTGTTGGCATCCGTATCGAAGGTGGAACAACCGTCGTCGCCCGCCGTGTTATTGCCCCCGTTGGCGGTGGACATCGAGCGGACATTTTCGATGCCCCCAACGGCAATGATGTTTTTCGCGGTGGCCGGGGCAGTTATGGTTTGCGAGCCAGGGCCCCCATCACCATCCGAGAACACAAAAACCATTTCCTGGTTGCCGCCAACCGCTGGCTCCGCATCACGCACCAGCGCATCGTAGGCTTGCGAGTCGGAATTATACGAATCATCGTCCTCTCCCCAACTGTTATTACTGATGCGGGCGCCATCGTGGTAGGCCTGGGACGCCAACGTTGGAAAGTCCGGATTCGTAAAATTGATCGGATCGAAAATCACCGAAGACCCAACCCGGACGAATGGACAGACACCGAGGTCGTAATAATAGCCGGCGGCATCCGTGTGGGGAAAGCCGGCGGCTGATTGTCATAGCCGCAGACAATATGAGCGTTGAGATTCCCATGGCCATCACAGCCCTCGAGGGTGCTGCCCGGATTGTTGGGTGTGCCCGCCAGGCGGTTGTAGATAACGCGGCTGGCGTTGCCGGTGTCACCGAGTTCGTAGAGGGCAAAATGCCCCGGGGTGATGGTGCCATTATCGATGCCGCTGTCGCTGATGTCCACGGCGAATCCCGAAGCGGTAAATTGGGCCTGCGTGAATCCTTTGCTCGCCAACCACGCCAGATAACCCGGTGCGGTGGGCGCATCCCCCGTCAGATTGCCGGCGACGATCTGGTCCTGACGCTCGTCCTGTTTCCTTGGCGCATGGTGGGGCTGAATGGAAACCACATCCGGCTGAGCGGCGATCAAGTTCAAGTCTTGTATGCGGAGCCGCACCAGCACATTCACATACTGTAGTAAATTGTACTGGCGGTGGATCGGTTCCAGCTTGAGCCGGTCGATCAGCGCCAGCGTGGCCGCGTTTGCGGCAGGATCCGCAACGAGTTGAATTGCGAATTCATCGGTTGTAAGTTGTTGCGAGTTGCCATTCGCGTCCACGAGCCGCGCTTTGGGATGGATTCTGTAACTGTCCTGATACTCGCCGTCCCACTGCACATACGCCGTCGTTCCAGTGAAGCGCTGCAGCCTGGCCAGGGACGGGGCATCTCCATACACCAGGTAGGTATTCTCCGGGAGGTAATCGATAATTTGCGCGCCCGTTTTCTTCAACGCTTCATGCCAGGCTTTTTGCACGGGGCCAATGAACTGAACCAGGTGCAGGCGTTTGCCGCTGAATGCCCCGACCGGCTGACGAAGCGACTTCCCGGCCGTGGTTGAGGTGTCGATTAGCGCCGCATTGAGGAGAATTCCATTGCTGTCGTCACGAACTTCCGCGTGATCCGATTGCAACACTTCGGGCCGAACGTGATCCACCTCGTAGAGTTGAAAACTCCCGTAATCCGCCAGGAGTTGGCCGCCATCTTCCACAATCAACTTCGCGATCGAAGGGTCCCAGACCTTGATTTTGTGAGCTTCCGCCGGGCGGGCGGCAACCAGGAATGCACAAAGGAAAAAAACCGCCAGAAGAGGGAATGAACATGGCCCTCTCCCGCATCGTGGCGGACCCAATTGCATAACATAAGGCGGTGTCAGCACCGCAATTTTCCCCACTCTTTGCAGACTTGACTGCGATGCTGTTTATCTAGCACAGAAGGAACAAACTGTCCATCGTTGGTGACCGCCGCTCAGTAATCGGGATATTTGCAGTCAAGGAGTTGTGGGCGGAATCGTTTGTAGGCGGAGACAGATTCGCGAATGACCGTGTGCGCGTCAATGCGTCCGCGGAAATCCTCGACCACCACGTGGCCGGTTTTTTCCAGTTCCTTGTAGATTTCGAAGAAGTGACGGATTTCGCGCAGCGTGTGTGGCGGCAATTGCGAGATGTCGGTATAGCTGGAGTAAATCGGGTCGTTGGTATGGACGGCAATGATCTTGATGTCCTCCGCCCCCGAGTCGTTCATGGGCAGCATGCCAATGGGCCGGGCCTTCATCACGCAGCCGGGAATGACCGGCTCCTGCGACAGCACCAGAACATCCAGCGGATCGTGGTCGCGGCAGTAGGTCTGCGGAATGAAACCATAATTGCTGGGATAATGGACGGCGCTGTGCAGCGTACGGCTGATGTGGAGAATGCCGTTGCGCTTGTCGAGTTCGTATTTGATCTTGCTGCGCATCGGGCATTCGATAAACGCGTTGCAATCATCGGGCACCTTGTCGCCCGGGGACAGGACATGAAAGGGGTTGTACCACGCCGGCTGCAACGCCGTGCCCGAAAGCGCGGCGGGTTTTGCCTTTGAAATCTTCTTCGATTTTGCAGTTTTACGAGCCATCTTCGCGGGACTCTAATGGACGGGCCTGCCGCACGCAACGTCAAAGGACAAGGAAACTAACGGTCGGCGATCTCGCGCAATTGTTTCTGGCGCATCAACCAGCGAAGTTGGCCGGCGCCGGCGCGCAGTTGCTCCAATTCGACGCAGGCGACGCTGGCTTTGCCCAGCGGAAAGGCTTCCGGGCTTTCCGCGCCGATGAGCGCCGCCAGATGTTCGGACAATGACGGCATATGGCCGACCAACAGGATCTCATTGGCGGAGGCAAAGGGTTTCAAGGTTTTGAGAAACGCGGCGATGGTCGTGTTGTTCGCGAGTTCCTTCAGAAACTCCACGTCACCCGGGAACTTCAGCACCTGCGCGGTGATCTCCGCCGTTTGGCGGGCGCGCAGCAAGGGGCTGCTCAGGACGTGGGAAAGCCCAACCCCCAGTTCCGCAAGAGCGGCGCCGACAATCCGCGCTTCCTCCCGCCCCTCTCGTGTCAGTTCCCGCTCCGCATCACTTGGCGCAACATCGACGGCGGTAGCATGACGCAACAAGTAGAGCTTCATCAGCCCAGGTGTTCACGCGGGTCGGTGATATGCCCGGTGAGGGCGCTGGCGGCCACGGTGTAGGGCGACGCGAGGAACACCTGCGATTCGAGGTGGCCCATTCTGCCGGGAAAATTACGGTTGGTTGCGCTGATGCACTTCATCGGTTTGTTCAACCGGCCAAAGGTGTCGGTCGGTCCGCCGAGGCAGGCAGCGCAACTGGCGTTCTCGGTCATTTGCACTCCGGCTTCTTCGAGAACCTGCCACACCGTCCGGGCGTTCATCTTCATGGCCTGCAACTCGCGCACGACGTCGGGCGTTGCGGGCACGCCGAAGGTATCGATCTTGACCTTGTGCCCGTTGATCACCTCGGCGAATGCGAGGAAGTCACTGGTTTTGCCGCCGGTGCAGGAACCGATGTAGGCGCGGTCGAGTTGAACCGCGCTCATGTCGCGGGCGAGCTTGCGGTTGCCTGGATTGGGATGACACGCGACCGTGGGCTCGAGTTTCGAAAGATCGAATTTCTTATCGTAAACGAATTTCTGCTGGTCGTCGGCATCGCAAAAGAGCGGCTCGTATTTTGTCTTGGTGCCATTGCTCCTGGTGCGCGCGTCAACGTACGCGAACGTCGTTTCGTCCGGCTCGAAAATACCGTTCTTGCCGCCGGCTTCGATGGCCATGTTGGCGATGGTCATGCGGTCGTCCATGTTGAGAGCCTTCGCGCCGGGTCCCTGGAACTGCATCGCCCGATACGTCGCGCCGTCGAAACCGATGTCGCCGATGCATTCGAGGATGACGTCCTTGGCCATCACGCCTTTCGGCAGCGTGCCCTCGAGCCAGAACCGCATCGTCTCCGGCACCTTGAGGAGCAACTTGCCCGTACCGAAGACAAAACCCGCGTCGGTGTTACCGATGCCCGTGGCAAATTCCCCGAACGCGCCCGCCATGCAGGTATGCGAGTCTGTTCCGAGCAGGATTTCGCCGGGTCGCGTGTGGCCCTTCGCGGGCAGGGCCGTGTGGCAAACGCCCGCGAAATTGCTGCCGTACTGGCGTTTGAGTTGGCCCTCGCTCGCATCGAATGCCCAGTGGCCGTCCGGGTCATCGATCACGTCGTAGAAATACTTCAGCCCCTGTTCCCGCACGAAGTCACGCAAGATGTCCACGTTGCGGTTCGATTTTGAATCCGCGGTGAAAATGTAGTGGTCGGGGATGATGACAATTTTCTCGCGATCCCACACTTTGGCGTTCGCGCCGAACTCGCGCTTGAACACGCCGATGGTGCCCGGCCCGCACACATCATGGGTCATGAGAACGTCCACGTTTACCCAGACGTTGTCGCCGGGTTGCACCGATTTCTTGCCCGAGGCGCGGGCCATGATCTTTTCTGTAAGTGTCATAGTATGCCAACTTCGAAGCCCCACAGGATACACGAGCAATTGTGTCCGCGCAACATCCGCGCTACACTTCAAGCATGTTGGAAACCTGGGATTTTCTCTGTTCCCCGCCCGGCGGCGCGGCCTTCAACATGGCGCTGGACGAATCATTGTTGCGCACGGCGGTAAAACGCGGGCGCCCGTTGCTGCGGGTTTATTCGTGGGAGAAGCCGGCGGTCACCTTTGGCTATTTCCAGAAATTCCCCACGCAACTTGCTGAGAATTACGAGGTGGTGCGTCGTTCCACGGGCGGCGGTGTGGTGTATCATGTTGAGGACACAACCTACACGGTTATCGTTCCCCCCGGGCATTCGTTGCACGCCATGAAGACCACGGACGCCTATTGTGCGTTGCACAAGGCCGTCGCCGCCGCGTTCGAGACGCGACCGCACCTGCACGAGGCCGAACTTCATTCACCGCAGGGCCAATACGAGTGTTTCCAGAAACCTATGCGCGGCGATGTCGTGACCAGTGGTCGCAAGTTGGCCGGCGGCGCCCAGCGCCGCACGAAGTCCGGTATGTTGCATCAAGGGTCCATTGACGCGAAAGTTTCCGTTGAGCAACTCAAACAAGGTTTTCAAGAAGCATTGGGCATCGATTTCGAGGACTACGAACTCACGGAGTCAGAGCGGACGGTTGCGGAAAAACTTTCCAGCGAGAAGTACGCAACCGATACCTGGAATCGGTACTTACGCTAGAGTCATTTAGGTCGACCCGGGTTGCTCGATTTGGCCGGGTTTGGCTTGGAAGTCGGGGGATTTCAGAGTTTCCGCAACAAGCGCTATTTGAAAACCATAGCAAGGATGCCAGCCGAGACGCCCACCGCGGACAATAGCGCCAAGATAGACGCGCAGGCGCACGAGATGAGTATCAGCGCCAAAGGAATACTGTTCATACATATCGACAAGAGTGTCTTTGTTTCAAGCGCGAGAATGCATCCCGATAGAAGTGTGACATACCCGATGGCCAGAAGGTTTCCAATGGTTGCCAACCAGTAAATCATCCCTGCATGCGCGATCGGTGACATCCAAACAGCGATGAAGCCGAGAACCATCAAGCTTGCTGCCAAGGGGGTGCCAATAGTCACCAGTTTGTAGGTTCCATCGGTTGTCGTGGTTTTTCGTCTTCGAAGGGACTTCCAAATGACACAAACGGGGGAGAGCATCATGGCGAGGGCTATTGCGGCATTTATAAGGTCTTCAGACCACCATCTGCGCAAAAGCTTTTCGTCCATGTAATATCCGATATCGATCTGACTGCCATCGATTCGAACCCGACTCATCAATCGGCCCATCGTGTAGTGATCGACAAAAAAACGGTACTCGGCCAAACCGCCGCCATCGTAAAAGATGAACGAACCGTCCCACCTCGTACCGTCTTGCCACGTTCCTTCAGCCAAAACCTGTCCATTCCTGTCCCGCCAAGTGCTCCGGATGGGTTTTCCATCGAGATACTGCACTTCCTCAAACGTAGCTCCATCATTGTGGCGGGTCAGTTCCCGCCGTTTGCCATGGATGGCAAACCTGTTTCGAGGCTGCACAACACCCGTACATCCCTTGTAAATGTATTCGCTGAAATTCCATAATGGATCGCTGCGGAAACGAAGGAATTCAACGGGCGTATAGAGAAAATAAGCGAGCTTGCCAACGCCGAACACTTCCGCGACTGGAAGAATGAAACCGTAAGAAGCGAGGTACACGAAAAGCAGAGCGATCGCCAATCCTGCTGCGACCGTCCTTTTACCAGCTTCTCTCGGAGTCTGCAGCGCCACGGCGGGCCTTTCAATTCTGATTCATGTAGTAGCGCTCAAGGAAGTTGACCGGACCGCGGTTCCTCGGCCTGTAGCTGTGGTTGCTCGATCTGGCCGAGTTTGGCGTCGAATTTGGCGAGCGCTTTTTCGCCTTCGGAATAGCTGCCCTGCGCGTTGGTCAGGTGCTTGCCGAGGACACGGAAACTTTCCTGCACGCGTTCGAAGTCGCCGCGCAGGCGGGCGAGCGTGTTGAGGATTTCCTGGGCGCGCTCTTCGACCTGCATCCCGCGCAGGCCGAGCAGGATGGTCTGCAGGTACGCGTAGAAGCTGTTCGGCGAAACGGGCACGACACGTTTCTCCAGCGCGTAGCTGAACAACGGCCGTTCCTCGCCCGAAGCACTCGCCTCTTCCTTGATGATGGTCTCGTAGTATACGTTTTCCGCGGGAACATACATCAGCGCGAAGTTGTAGGTGCCTTCGTCGGGCAGGATGTATTTCGTGGCGATGGCATCGACGTGCTTTTTCACGTCGCGCAGGAATTGTTTACGGGCCGCGATGCGCTCGGAGTCGCTCTGCGAGTCCAGGATGCGGCGGAAGTTTTCGAGCGGGAACTTGGAATCGACCGGCACGAGCTTGTTGCCGATCTGGATGACCGCGTCCACCGCCTCGCCGCTGCGAAAACGATGTTGCAGTTTGAAATGTTCGGGCGGCAGGATCTGCGCGAGCAGGTCGCCCAGAAACAATTCGCCCATCCCACCGCGCAGTTTTGGCGCGCGGAGGATGTTCACCAACTCCGCCGCGGCCTTGCCGACCTCGTGAATCTGCCCGACTTTTTCCCGGAGATCGCCGACAACCTTCGCGGCATTGTCGAGGCGGCTGTTCATTTGCGCGCTGGATTGCTGCAAGTTCTCGGAGACGGTCTGCCCAAATTTATCAAGCCGCTCCTGGAATGCGCTTACCTGCTGCTGGAGGAGCAGCAACGATTGGTCGGCCTGCTTCGGCCGGTTGCGTTCGCGTAGCACCACGGCGATCAGCGCCGCGACCGCGATCAAAGTGAGCAGGCCAATGATAATGACGACAGAGGGCACGGTCCAAAGCTAACATTTGGCCACGCCGACGGCAATTCTTTGGTTTCAGGCGGGCCTCTCGTGTTAACACCTTTTTAACGCATCGGCGCGGGGTTTTAATTAACGGTCTTTCGCAAACGCTGCGATGCTTTGGGGTATGAACGCGCATGAGATTATTCAGATTATACTTTTCTTCGGAATCGGCATCGCCCTGACGCCGCCACTGGGTCGATTCATGGCGAAGGTGTTCAAGGGTGAGAGAACGTTCCTGCATCCCGTTCTCCAGCCAATCGAGAACCTGGTTTATCGGTTGACGGGGGTTGACCCCGGCCAGGAAATGTCGTGGCCCAAGTATTTGGGGGCCGTCGTGATCATGACCTGCGTGGGGTTCGCTTCGCTGATGGCGATCCTGATGACACAGGTGTGGTTGCCCCTCAACCCGATGAAGATCGCCAATAACTCCTGGCATCTCGCTTTCAATACAGCGTGGAGTTTCACCTGCAACGCGGACTGGCAGTCGTACACGGGCGAATCCGCCATGAGCTATTTTTCCCAGACGATCGGACTCTCGGTGCACCAATTCCTGAGTGGCGCGGCCGGGCTCGCGGTGCTGATCGCGGTGGGGCGGGCCTTGAAGCGCCACACGACCAGGACCATCGGCAATTTCTGGGTGGACCTGACCCGGGCCCTTTTGTACATCGTGATCCCGCTGTCCGTGGTCTGGGCGATTCCGCTGGTCTGGCAGGGTTGCCCGCAAACCTGGAAACCATACCCGGACGCCAAGCTGACAGAACCGTACACCACACAAGTGCCAAAGACCGACGACAAGGGGAACCCGGTCAAGGATGACAAGGGCAATCCGGTCATGGTCGACCAGAAGGTCGAGACGCAGAGTCTTCCCATCGGCCCGGTCGCATCCTTCGAATCCTGCAAACAGCTTTTCACGAACGGCGGCGGCTACTACGGCGTCAATAGCGCCCATCCGTATGAAAACCCGACGCCGCTGGCGAACTTTCTCGAAATGCTGGCGATCATCGTGGTGCCGATGGCTCAGGTTTATATGTTCGGCCTGCTGATCGGCAATTTGAAGCACGCGTGGTGTTTGTTCGCCGTGATGCTCGGGCTGTATTTGCTTTCCTTCGGCATCGCGTGGTGGGCCGAGACGCGGCCGAACCCAGTCGTCGCCAACATCCAGCCATTAATGGAAGGCAAGGAGCAACGGTTCGGCGTGATGAACAGCGTGCTCTGGGGCGTCTCCTGCACGGCGATCGACAACGGCTCGGTGAATTCGATGCACGACAGTTGGATGCCGCTGGCCGGCATGATGCCGATGTGGAACATCCTGATCGGGGAAATCATGTTCGGCGGCATCGGGTGCGGCGTGTATTGCATGTTGTTCCACGTGCTGATCACAGTCTTTATCGCGGGGTTGATGATTGGGCGCACGCCGGAATATCTGGGCAAGAAACTCGGCGCGTGGGTGGCCACGTGGGCGGTGATTGGCGTGCTGTTGCCGAATGCCGCGTGCTTGATTCCGACTGCGCTTTCGCTCATGCCCAATATAGTGCCCTCGGGATTGGCGAGTCTGGCCAATAACGGCCCGCACGGGTTGAGCGAAGTGCTCTATGCTTTTGGGGAGGCCGCCAACAACAACGGCAGCGCTTTCGCCGGATTGAACGCCAACGTGCCGTGGTATAACGTTGCGCTCGGCATTGCGATCATCATCGGCCGGTTCGCTCCGATCGCGGCGGCGCTGGCAATTGTCGGCCGTCTGGCCTCCGAAAAGACCGTCGAAGCTTCCTCCGGCACGCTGCCGACGCACGGTTGGACGTTTGGCCTCACGCTGACGGGGGTCATCATCATCGTCGCCGCGTTGACATTCTTTCCGGTGCTTTGCCTGGGACCGATCATCGAGCACGGCCTGATGCTGGCCGGACGGGTGTTTTGAGATCGCGCCTTTGGCGGCGATGGTCAGGGCGTTTGGAGCAAGGCCTTCAGTTTGCCACGGACTGCCTGCATGATATCCGGCGGTAACATTCCAATTGCGCCGCTGATCACCGAATCATTCAAGGTGACCAGTTTGTCCGCCCGAATTACGGAGGCGCTTTTGAGGCCGATTTGTTTCCAAGCCGGGTGACCCGGGGAAATTGGCGTGGCCGAAGGAAGCCGTTCCGCTTCCATCCTGGTTGTGATGAACGCGACCACGAAATCGTTGGCCGTATCACCCGCGGCGAGAACGACGCACGGACGCCGTTTCGCGTCCGTGAGCGAAGTGAATGGAAAAGCGGCGATGACAATCTCGCCGGCTTGGAACATTACCGGCGCTCTCCGAAACGCGGGTTGCGGCGGCCCGGCAACACGTCTGCGTCGGAGTACAACTCCGGCTCCTCGCGCAGGAAATCAAAGGCTCCGCCCGCGTCGGCCAGCCGCTCGAGATCGATGCCATTCTCGCCTTCCTCGAACGCCAGCACCGCCAGATGAGCGTGCGCTGGCAGTTCGACGCTTTTCGGCAATCGCAGCACCCCGCCGCTGACTTCAATCGGGATCATTTTCATCGTTGCCCGTAGCATAACCCGTCCGGCGGGCCGTTGCAATCACTCTCATGGGACGCGCCGCCACTTCTTTCTTGCGGCTCATTACCGATAAAGCCAGGTACGAATGGCACAGTGGGGGCGTTAACGGCTTGCTAGGCCACGTGTTCATTCGATTTGCCGAGATTGCACTGCGAACAGAGTGTCTGAAGATTCTCCAGCACAGTCTCACCACCTTTGCTCCAAGCTATGATGTGATCGATGTGCAGCTCCACATTCATTGTCTTCGCTGGGCTAACGCCACAGTTGCAACAGGTGAATCTGTCACGATTGAGCACTTTCCAACGCAGGCGGAGCGAAGGCTCCCGGCCCGTCTTCCGTCGAATCGGTTCGCCGCCGATCCTTTTAGGTTCAGGAGATTCACGCTCAACCGAGTTGGCGTAGTCGACGAATGCCTCAAGCGCGGCAGTCCAACCCCCGAAGCGGCGAATGTACGGCCCTTCCGAGATGTTTGATGTGGCCTGCGCCAGTTCCCTCCGTCGCGGCTGCCGCCCATAGTGCTGCCACAAGACAAACAAATTCTCAAACAGGCGCTCATCGGGAATGTTGATCTCATTGGACAAAGAAAGGCCTGCTTTAACAAGCGCCTTGTTCCATGAGCCGAATCGTCGAGCAATGGTGGTGGGGGAGTAGTTCCCATGCTCCATGTATCGGGGTTGCGACACGGTGGGCGCATTGAGCAGTTGTGCAACGCGACGCAGGTCGGTAAGTAGCTCGTCGTCACTGACAGGCTGACCTGAAACATGAGAAAGCCGAAATGATCCGTTCTTCATCGAACGGTATACAGGATACTCGCGGCTAAGATTCTTTGACAAGATTGGAATGACACCAGGCCATTGGGGCGTGGTGATTCCGTGCCGATCCATCTGCCGGAGACAGGGATGATGGTTCAACTGCGTTAATGATTTCTTAACGCCTCGCTACCCCCTTTTAATTACCGCCTGTCGATAGGTGCTGTCATGTTAGTGGCGTAACGGAAGACAATCATGAGCACAAAAGTTGAAATCAAATACTCCGAGTTGGTGCAGCAGGCGGTCATCAATTCGTTCAAGAAACTGAATCCGCGCGATGAGATCAAGAACCTGGTGATGTTCGTTGTCTGGGTTGGATCGATCTGGACAACCATCATCCTGTTCACGCCGGGCGGATGCAACCTGTTCAACGTCCAGATTTGCCTCTGGCTGTGGTTTACCTGTCTGTTCGCCAACTTCGCCGAGGCGATGGCGGAAGGCCGGGGCAAAGCCCATGCCGACGCATTGCGCAAGCTGCGCACCAAGACGATGGCCCGCAAACTCCTTAAGGGCAAGGAAGTCTCCGTGCCCAGCGCGGAGTTGAAAATCGGCGACCTGTTTGTCTGTGAGGCTGGCGACATGGTTGCCGGCGACGGCGAGATCGTCGAGGGCATTGCCACCGTGGATGAATCCGCCATCACCGGCGAATCCGCTCCCGTCATCCGCGAAAGCGGGGGTGACCGCAGCGCCGTCACCGGCGGCACGAAGGTGATCAGCGACCGGATTGTTGTGCGGGTCACCGCCGAGGAGGGCAGTTCATTCCTCGACCGGATGATTTCCATGATCGAGGGCGCGCGCCGGCAAAAGACCCCGAACGAAATCGCGTTGAACATCGTGCTCGTCAGCCTGACCGCTTTGTTTATTGTGGTTGTCTTTACCCTGCCGCCGTACGCGCACTACAACGAAGCCCAAGCCGGACAAAAAGGCGTGGTGCTGACGTCCATTCCCGTGTTGCTGTCGCTCATCGTCTGTCTGATCCCGACGACCATCGGTGGATTGTTGAGCGCCATTGGTATTGCCGGCATCGACCGATTGATGCGCCGCAACGTGCTGGCGACA
The DNA here is from genome assembly GCA_963812605.1 of uncultured Verrucomicrobiae bacterium. Taxonomy (GTDB): domain Bacteria; phylum Verrucomicrobiota; class Verrucomicrobiia; order Palsa-1439; family Palsa-1439; genus Palsa-1439. The sequence goes on from CAWEWF010000001.1 coordinate 420,134, forward strand.
AGCGGTCGCGCGGTTGAAGCGGCTGGTGACGTGGACGTGCTGTTGCTCGACAAGACGGGCACAATCACGCTGGGTAACCGCATGGCGACGGAATTCATTCCCGCGCCCGGTGTGAACGTGGAGGAAGTCGCCAACGCCGCCCAGCTTGCTTCCCTTGCCGATGAAACCCCCGAGGGCCGTTCCATCGTCGTCCTGGCGAAGGAGAAGTATAACCTGCGTGGTCGCGAAGTGGCCGAACCACAGGCGAAATTTGTGGCATTCACGGCGCAGACGCGAATGAGTGGTTTGGATTTAATTGATCCGGATGGCAAAGGTGTCCGCGTGATCCGCAAAGGCGCGGCGGAAGCCGTCCGCGCGCATGTCGAACAAAAGGGCGGGTTGTATCCAAAGGCGGTGGAGCAGGTGGTGTTCGATATTTCGACCCAGGGCGGCACGCCGCTGGTGGTTTCGGACGGCTCCCGCGTGCTCGGCGTCATTCGGCTGAAAGACGTGGTCAAGGGCGGGATCAAGGAGCGCTTTGCGCAACTGCGCAAGATGGGGGTGCGCACGGTAATGATCACCGGTGACAATCCGCAGACGGCCGCGGCCATCGCCGCCGAGGCCGGGGTGGATGATTTCATTGCCCAGGCCAAACCCGAGGACAAACTGGCCCGCATTCGCAAAGAGCAGGAAGGCGGCAAACTCATTGCGATGATTGGTGACGGCACGAACGACGCCCCGGCGTTGGCACAGGCGGACGTCGGCGTGGCGATGAATACGGGCACCCAGGCCGCGCGCGAAGCCGGTAACATGGTGGACCTCGACAGCAACCCGACCAAGCTCATCGAGGTCGTCGAGATCGGGAAGCAATTGTTGATGACGCGCGGCGCGCTGACGACCTTTAGTATCGCCAATGATGTGTCGAAATATTTTGCCATCCTGCCGGCGATGTTCGGGTTGCTCTACGCCACGCAGGTGGGCGGGCGCGGCCCGCTCGACAAGCTGAACATCATGTACCTGCATTCCCCGCAAAGCGCGATTCTCAGCGCGGTGATTTTCAACGCGCTGATTATCGTGGCGCTGATTCCTTTGGCGTTGAAGGGCGTGAAATACCAACCGCTGGGCGCGGCGGTGATCCTGCGCAAGAACATGCTGATCTACGGCGTCGGCGGCATCATCGCACCGTTCGTAGCCATCAAGCTGCTGGATCTGCTGTTGGTGGCGATTCATTTGGCGCCCTGAGTGACTGAGAAAGGTAATCCCATGATAAAACTCATTATCCAATCGATTCGACAAACGATCCTGTGGACGGTGGTGGCGGGTGTGCTCTATCCGCTCGTCATCACCGGTATCGCCCAGGTTGCGTTCCATGACCAGGCCAACGGTAGCTTGCTTGTGCGCAACGGCGCGGTGGTCGGCTCCGAGTTGCTCGCGCAGCAATTCACGGGGGACAAGTACTTCTGGCCGCGCCCTTCCGCGGGTAGTTATGCCACGGTGCCCTCGGGCGCCAGCAACCTCGGCCCGACCAGTCAGGCGCTGCAGTCCAACGTTACCGCCAACGCCACGGCGTTCCGCACCGGCAACAAGCTGGCGGCGGACGCGCCGGTGCCGGCGGACATGGTCTTTACCTCCGCCAGCGGATTGGACCCGCATATCAGTCCTGAAGCGGCGCGGTTGCAGGTTGGCCGGGTTGCCGCCGCGCGCGGCATCGGCGCGGACCAGGTCAAGGCGCTGGTGGAAAAATTCGTCGAGCCGCCGCAGTGGGGAATTTTCGGCGAGGCGCGTGTGAACGTGTTGCGGCTCAACCTGGCTTTGGACAATCTGGACACGAAGAAAGCGGAAGGGACCGGGGCCGTGAAAGGGTAGGTGATCGAACATGGAAACCCCTCCGTCTCGAAAACCCGAACGGCGCTCCGAGAACCCAACTGCGTCCGGCCTGCAACTGCGCCGCATCCTGGTGCCGGTTGATCTTCGTGATTCCACCCTCGCGACCCTGCGGTATGCGGCGGCGTTTGCCCGGGAGTACAAGGCGACGATTATCCTGCTGCACATTGTCGAGCCGGATGGCTCGCAGGCAAGACGCAAGATTTCGCGCGAGCGTCTGATCGAAGAAATGAGCGAGGTCGGCGAGCGCCAAATCCGCCAACTGGTGGACGTGATCTGGGGAGAGGAGATCGTCACCGACATTGTGGTTGCCGGCGGGAGACCGTATCCGCAAATCGTCAACGAGGCCAAGGAGACGAATGCGGACATGATCATCATGGCCCGACACGGCGCCGTTGGCGCATGGGGATTTTTCCGGCGCAACACGGCGGCGAAAGTGGTCCGGCATGCGCCCTGTCCGGTGCTGGTGGTGCCGGCGTTGGAACGGGGGTTTATAGTGGGCGCCTCTGTTGAAAAAACGTCCTGATCGGTAAACCGCGCGACCTCCCACCATGCGTCTCGGCTACTCTAACAAACGGAACGGCTCTGCCGCCATCGACCCGGGCGCGGGTGGTAGCGACGCGTTGGAATCCGGCGCGCCCAGCGAGGTGTATTCCACCGTTGGGCTCAATCCCGGGGATCTATTGGACGACCGGTTTCTGCTGACCGAGGTCATTAGCCAGGGCGGAATGGCGACGATTTTCAAGGCCCAGGACCTGCGCGATAACAACCAGGATGTGGCGGTGAAAGTGCCGTACCTCGGGCTGGAGAGCAACCCCGCTTCCTATGCCCGTTTCCAACGGGAAGAAGAAATCGGTTGCCGGTTGAACCATCCGTCCATCCTGAAGTTTGTCCCCCTGAACGGGAGCCGATCCCGGCCCTACATTGTCACCGAATACCTGCGCGGCTGCACGCTGTCGCGTCTTCTGGGTCAGAATCGACCGTTGCCGGAAAAGGACGCGCTCAAATTCGCCAGTCTGATCTGTGAAGCCCTGCAGTATCTTCACGAGCAGGGCGTGATCCATCGCGACCTAAAACCGAGCAATCTGATGATTTGCCCGGACGGCAGGCTGCGGGTGATGGATTTTGGGATTTCCCAGGCTACAGAATCGCGGCGACTCACCTTCGTCGGTTTCACGCCGGCGATGGGCACGGCTGACTACATCGCGCCGGAACAGATCAAGGGCCGACGCGGCGACCAGCGCTCCGACATCTACAGTCTCGGCGCCGTGTTGTACGAAATGCTGACCGGAGTTCCGCCGTTCGATGGCGATGATCCGTTTGTCATTATGAACAAACGCACGACGGGTGACCCGCCAGCCCCGCGGAAACTTAATAAAGAACTATCGCCACAAGCCGAGGAAATCGTCCTGCGCGCCCTGCAGCGGGATCCCGCGTTGCGATATCCGACGGCAGCCGCGATGAAAGCGGACCTGGACGCGCCCGAACGGATTGATGTGACCGGATTGTGCGACCGCCTGGAGGAATCCACCCGTTGGAGAAGGGTATTGCTGCTGGCTCGTCATATTTTGTTCGTAGCCGTTATTCCGCTGGCAATCCAAGTCCTCTTGTTTCTATGGCTCTGGTACCACTATGCGAATAAAAAAAGGTGAAATCGTCGTTCCGGCCCGGCACCGTGGCGCCCTCTCCCAGGCCGAGAAGCTTTGTCGTTCCTGTCGCCAGGCACGTGTTGGCATGGAGGCATGAACTTCATCGCGTGGCTGATTTTTTTGGCGGCGGCCATCCTGGAAGTGGGTGGTGATGCGACGGTTCGCCGCGGCTTGCGGGGGAGCAACCTGGCACTCATCATCGCCGGCTTTGTCGCCCTGGGTTGCTACGGCCTGGTCGTCAATTCGGTCAAATGGGAGTTCTCGAAACTGATAGGCGTTTATGTCGCTTTCTTCGCGGTCGTCAGTGTTGTGGTTGGCCGGCTGATTTTCAAGGAAGTGATTCCTTCATCGACGTGGTGGGGGCTGGCCTTGATCGTGGCCGGCGGGGCGGTCATCCAATTCGGCCACCGGTGAGGAGGCGAATCGGGGCGCATACTTTTGCATGGTGAAACGCCGCCTAAAAGTTAGAATGCCCACATGACCGAGCCCCAGCGGCCAAACCCCGACGCGTTGCTCGCGGAAATCCAACGCGAGGAACAGTCGGCGAAACGCGGGCATCTGAAGATCTTCTTCGGCATGTCTCCCGGCGTGGGCAAGACGTATGCGATGCTGGAGGCGGCGCGCGTCCAGAAGGCGGAGGGTGTGGACGTCGTGATCGGGATCGTCGAGACACACGGGCGCGTGGAAACGGAAGCGTTGCTGGCGGGGTTGCCGGTCATTCCCCGCAAGAAGATCGAATACCGCGGCGTCACCTTGCAGGAGATGGACATCGACGCCATTCTCGCGCGGCGACCGGCGCTCGTGCTCGTGGACGAACTGGCCCACACCAACGCGCCGGGCAGCCGCCATCCCAAACGCTACCAGGACGCCCTCGAATTGATCGACGCCGGCATCAACGTCTTCGCCACGCTGAATGTCCAGCATTTGGAAAGCCGGCTGGACGTGGTGCAGCAAATCTCGGGCGTGGTGGTTCGCGAAGCCGTGCCGGATTCGGTGCTCGACCAGGCCGATGAGATCGAACTCATCGACGTCACGCCCGACCAATTGCGCAAGCGGCTGGCCGAGGGCAAGGTGTACCTGGGTGAGCGGGCGGCGACGGCGTCGGAGAATTTTTTCCGCGAAGAAACCCTGACCGCGTTGCGTGAGATGGCCTTGCGCACGACGGCCGAACACGTGGACCAGGAATTGCGCGATGTGATGCGCACGAAGCGCATTGGCGCGCCGTGGAAGTCCGGGCAGCGACTGGGCGTGGGCGTCGGGCCGAGCCCGTTTTCCGGTCAATTGATCCGCTGGACGCGGCGAATTGCAGCGGCGATGGACGCCCCGTGGGTGGCGGTTTACGTGGAGACTTCGGCGGCGCTGAACGAGGACGAGAAGCAGCGGCTGACCAAGAATCTTTCGCTGGCCCGGCAGTTGGGCGCGGAAGTGGTGATGACGACCGGCGACGATGTGGCCAGCGCCCTGCTGGAAACGGCGCGCCAGCAGGGTGTGACGGAGATCGTGGTCGGCAAGCCTTTCGGCAACCGATTGCTCGAATCGCTGCGGGGCGGTTCGTTGGCGAGCCGGTTGATCCGCCGGGGCGGCGACATCGACGTGCACGTGGTGAGCGGAGCCACGCGCACCGGCGTGCGCGCGCGCCGTCCCTGGACACAGCACGTGGGGACGAATCTTTTGCGCGATTGCGCCGTGGGAGTGGGCGCGGTGGCGGCGACGACCGTGGTGGGTTGGTTGTTGCAGGCCGTGACGGGATACATGGCCATCTCGCTGGTGTATCTCTTGAGCGTGGTGTTGCTGGCGATGGTGTTGAATCGGTGGGCCGTGCTGTTGGTGGCCACGTTGAGCGCGCTGGCGTGGAATTATCTTTTCATTCCCCCGCTGTACACGTTTCGGATCACCTCGGCGCATGATTTGATGATGTTTTCGATGTTCTTCGTGGTGGCGCTGGCGATGGGGCACATCACGCACCAGTTGCGCACGCGCGAGACGGCGGAACGCCGGCGCGAGCGGCGGGCCTCGGCGTTGAATCGGTTGCTGGAAAGCGTGACCGCGAGCGCTTCGCTGGAGGACGGGCTGGCGCGCGCGGTGAAGGAGGTGGACGCGCTGTTTCGGTCGCGGACGGTGATTTTATTGACGACGGCGGAAGGGCGTCTTGAAGAAGCGCCACATGCGGCGAGCACGTTTTCCGTCACCGCCAAGGAGCGCGCGGTGGCGGCCTGGGCGATCGAACACGGACAGGCGGCGGGACGGTTTACCGACACGCTGCCGGACGCACAGGGATTGTACTTGCCGCTGCAGACATCGAAGAGCAAGCTCGGCGTGATGGGGGTGTATTTTGAGGAGCGCGACACCTGGACGCTCGACGAAAACGATTTGCTGGAGACGTTCGCAGGCCAGATCGCGGTGATGATCGAAAGTTATCGCTCGATTGAGACCGCCCAGCAGGCGCGCGTGGCCGAGGAATCGGAGCGGCTCCACCGGACGCTGCTGGATTCCGTTTCGCATGAGTTGAAAACTCCGCTGGCGGTGATCAGTGCGGCGACGGACGGGCTGGACACGGTCGTGAAAGACGCCGGGTTGCCGCTAACGGAGACGTTTTTGGATGAGATCAAGGCGGCGAACCGGCGCTTGAACCGCATCGTGACCAACCTGCTCGACATGACGCGCATCGATTCGGGACGGCTGCCGTTGAACCTCGAGTGGGGGGAAGGTCGCGAGTTGCTGGAGTCAGCCGTGAGCCAGGTTGAAAACGAGGTTTCCCGGGAACGCGTGCATATCACGGTGCCGGAAGACCTGCCGCTGGTGCGGCTGGATTTTGGCCTGATGGAGCAGGCGTTGTGCAACCTGCTCGTCAACGCCGCGGAGCACAGTCCCGCTTCGGCGTCGATTGAAATGTCGGCGCAACTCGATGGCGGCACGCTGCTGTTGCGCATCCGCGACCATGGCCCGGGGCTGGCTCCCGGCGAGGAAAAGAAAGTGTTCGAAAAATTCTTTCGGGGCAGCGGTTCGCGGCCCGGCGGCACGGGACTGGGCTTGTCCATCGTGCAAGGGATCGCGCGCGCCCATCACGGCGAGATCGACGCCGAGAACAATCCCGAGGGTGGCGCGGCCTTCACGATTCGCGTGCCCGTGGAAACGACGGTAAGGCCGGTATGAGCGCGGAGCACACGGTACTGGTCATCGATGATGAACCGCCGATTCGCCGGCTGCTGCGGCTGACGCTGGAGCCGCATGGTTATCGCGTGTTCGAGGCCGACAGCGGGCAACTGGGTTTGCAAGAGGCGGCGGCGCGACGTCCCGATGTGATCGTTCTTGATTTGGGATTGCCCGACATGGAAGGCCTCGCGGTCTTGAAGCGATTGCGGGAATGGAGCCAGACGCCGGTGCTGGTGTTGTCCGTGCGCGACCGCGAGGCGGACAAGGTGGCGGCGCTGGACAACGGCGCGGACGATTACCTGACGAAACCGTTTGGCACGGAGGAACTGCTGGCGCGGATGCGGGCCGTGCAGCGTCGCGCGCCCGAGGCGCAGGAAGAGCCGGTGTTTGTGAGCGGCGACCTGAGCGTTGACCTGGCGGGGCGGATGGTGACCGTGAAGAAGAAGGAAGTGCACCTGACGGCGACGGAGTATGCGCTCTTGCGCGAGCTGGTCCGCCACGCGGGAAAGGTCGTCATGCACGCGCAACTCCTGCGCGCCGTATGGGGCCCGAACTCCGAGAACCAGTCGCAATACCTGCGCGTGTACATCACGCATCTGCGCAAGAAGCTGGAAACCCCGACGAGTGGGAAGTTGATCCAAACCGAGCCGGGGATCGGGTATCGGTTGCTGGCGAGTGAGTAACGAGCTTGGTATTCCACGCGCGCCTGTGAATGAGGGTTGACAATAGTAACATAAATGTTACTATATGGCCGAGACTTTTCAAATTCGTGAATACACCGAGGCTGGACGGTCGCCATTCGCGAAATGGTTTGGCGATCTGGACGCCGTGACGGCGGCGCGAGTGGATCGCTACCTCCGGCGGCTGGAGGCGGGCAACTTCGGCGCAGCCAAGCCGCTGCGTGATGGCGTGTTTGAGTTGCGACTGGATTTCGGTCCGGGCTACCGTGTGTATTACGGGCGTGACGGCAAGACTGTCGTCGTTTTGTTGGGCGGCGGGAGCAAGCGGCGACAGGACGCCGACATTGCGGCCGCTGTGGAACGATGGAAGTGATACAAACAGGCAAAAGCAAAAAATGGCACTCACACGAGACTATAAAGAAACGGTCGTGGCGCGGATCAAACGCGACCGGAAATTTGCGCGGGCACTTTATGCCGAGGCGATAAACGCGTTCCTGGCGGGCGAAACCGCTGAGGGGCTTTCCATGCTGCGGGATTTGGTCCACGCTGAAATCACCTTCAAGGAACTGGCGCGACAGACCGGCTTGGGCGAAAAGACACTGCACCGGATGCTCAACCGTCGGGGGAACCCCACCGCGCGCAATTTGGGCGTGATCGTCAAGAGCATCGCGGAAGATCTGGGCATCAAACCGCGTGTGGAATGGGCCGTGGGGCGTTGAGGGCGCAACTGCTCAACTATTAAGATGAAGGGGGGAAATATCTTCTCTGCATACGACCCACGGAGCAGATTACAGGGTGATTTGGACGGCGGCAAGCGGGACGCTCGCCCTACAAGCAACTTGGAAACATGTAGCAGACGGAGCAGACGCAGGCCGAAGCCTGCGGCCACAGGATGATGTGGATAGTTGGGCCGGTTATCGAATGGCCTATCCCTGTGCAGGTCGTCGCTCCGCGCCGCTCCGGGCTACTTGGTTTCCAGATTCCAGTATTCTTTGTAGAGATGATGACCGGCCCATTCCAGGCCTTTGGGATGCTCCATCAACTCTCGCGCGGCGTCCGGGTGCTTTCGGGTCCACACGATGAACTCCTGCGCCGCCGGCTCATGATCTTTCATGATTTCATCCAGCCGCGCCTCGCCGGAATGCGCGCGGATGTAAACATCGACCCTGGTGTCGGGATGTTCAATCGACCAAATCACAAACTCGCGTGAACGGTCCGGATGGTGACCATCCCATTCGAAGAATTTGGCGGCGGCTTCCGGATGGGCTTTGACCCACAGGCCAAGCGCCTTGGAAGCATCGGGATGGTTTTCCGCCCATTTCTCTAGGGCCGGCGGACCGGCGAGGGCCAGGCGGGCGATGCCGAGCACGGCCAGGAACGCAAAAAAGACAGATTTCTTCATAAGATGACCTCCGTTTGGTTGCGTGAATTGATACTGCACTGGTGGAGATTTGTAAAGCTTCCGTAAGCGCAGGCGAACCGACACCTTTGCCAGAGGGGTCGCAATCCTGGGTGTGCATCACGCACCTGCGCCGGCTGGCCTTCTTCTCAGGGAACGAGGCTCGATTTCAACGCCTGTTTTCCAACTTGGTTTTGCGGGGTCGTTAGACACGAGGGAGCGGGCCGCTGGGTCAACAGATTATTGGGTAATAGGCTTGACAGGGCATTGGCGTTTTACCTATCCTAGGGCTCTGGGTTCGGTTGTCTGCTGAGGTTTGCCGAGTTGTGCAATCCGTCTCCAATCCCGGGCGAAGTTGACATGCATCAATCGATACCTAATTACCCAAGATCAAACGGGCCGAGGCAATTTTGGTTTCCCTGGCGCGAGTACGCGCTCGCCCTGTGGGAACAGAGAACGGTCGCCCTCGTCACGTTCGCGCTGGTCGTGACCGGGACGATGATCTGGACGTTCGCGCGGACGCCCATTTATCGCGCCACGGCAGTCCTCGAGGTGGACAAGGAGGACCCAAAGCTTCCGAGCATTCAGAATGCGGCCAGCGCCGACATGTTCGATGATCAGTATTTCAACACCCAGCAACAGATCCTGCAGAGCCGCACGCTTTGTGAACAAGTAATCGATTCACTCTCGTCGGATCAACGCCAACTGATCTTACCGGGTGCGGGTGCGGACGCGGATTTTGCCGGGGCGTTGCAGGATCGTCTGAGTGTCGATCCGGTGCGAAACAGCCGATTGATTGAGATCCACGTCGATCATTCGAATCCCCAGGTAGCGGCGCTGTTGGCCAATGCGGTCGCCCAGGAGTTCATTAAGAAACATTCGGAGAAACGGATGTCTCCTTCAACGGAGGCGGTCCGCTGGCTGCAACAACAAGCCGAAGGATACCAGGAGCAAGTGAAGCAGGGCCATCTGCCGGGCAACTTTGGGCCGGCCCATCCTCAGCAGTCCGGGACAGAAGGTGACACCAATGACTTGAAAACGAAGTTGGATTCCGTCACAAATCCCGCCCTGCTTCCCGCCATTGCCAACAATCCTGAAGTGGCCACATTGCGGCAGCGGTTGAAGGAAGAGCAGATTCGGATGGCGGTGTTGCGGGAGCGATACAAACCGCAGCATCCGGCCATGATGGCCCTGCAGACGGAATTGAACGAAACTGAAGAGAAACTCGCCACCGCCTGCAATGAAGGGCTGGAAGGCATCAAGGCCACCTTCTTGCTGGCTTCGAGATTGGAAAGCAGCAACATCCAATTGGTAGACCCCGTGCGGCCGCCGCCGAAACCATACAAACCGAACAAAAAGCGCAACGTGATAATAAGCGTCTTTCTCGGGCTCCTCAGTGGCATCGGACTGAGTTTGCTGGCGCATTCGGCGGATGATCGTATCAGGACCTATGAAGACGTGGATGCGCTGGGGTTGCCCTTGTTGAGCGGCGTGCCGCACATGAAACACAAGAACGGTCGCCATGCCACGCCCGTGGTTCAGGCGGACCCCCACTCCATCGGCGCGGAGGCGTTTCGCAATCTGCGGGCCAGCCTGAACCTGCAGCCGCGCGCGCGCACAGCCACAACACTATTATTGACCAGCACGGCGCCTGGCGAAGGCAAATCCCTGGTCGCCGCCAACCTCAGCGTCGCCTTTGCCTCCAACAATGAACGGACGTTGTTGATTGACGCCGACATGCACCATCCGGTCCAGCACCGGCTATTCAACACGCGCTTCGAGAAAGGCCTGTCCGTGTTTTTGGAGGACTCGACTCCACTGCAAGAGATTGTTCACAAGACCGCTATTGCCAATCTGGACGTCATCACCGTCGGTGACATCCCGAACAATCCAGCCGAACTGCTCGGCTCCTCACGTCTGCTGAGGCTTTTGCAGGAAGCCCGCGAACAATACCAGCGCATCGTCATCGACAGTCCTCCGGTGACAGGCGTCAGCGACCCCCTTGTCCTGTTGCCACACGTTCAAGGTGTCATCTTCGTTGTCGGATTCGGCAAGATTCGCCGGGAAATTGTCACCCGCACCATGCAGAGGCTGCGCGAATGCGAAGCGCCCCTGCTGGGCATTGTTCTCAACAACATCGATTTGCAGAGCCACGCGCAGTACTACTACCCCTACCGTTACTCGTATTACTACCAGCGAAAGAAGCCAGATATCGCCGGGGCGTTACAGGAGTAATCTTCCAAAGGCCGAGCGTCGCAGACAAGGTGCTGCGGCAGAAACGGGCACGTCTCGAAGTGAATCTGTCCAGAGTACAGAGTTGACCCCAATGCCCCCCAATGCCCCCAATGCCCCACTTGCTTTAGGTGAAACTGTGCTTTGGGTCGAGTGCGATCTGTGCGGTCGTGCGTTCGGTGGGCCAGGTGTGAAGAAGGCGGTTACTGTTTGTGCTTTCCTAGCGGTCGAATGAGGGGTCTAATTGGTTTCGTAAACTTGGCCGTTTTGAAGGGGAAAGACATAAATGCGTAGTCTGCTTGTATTCATTGTGTTTCTCACGGGATGCGCTCACCAATCGCAAAGTGGCATCATGCACGTGATTGCTGCTAATTGCCGTTCTCCGCGTATTGAGCGCTGCCTCTCTTATTGGGCAACGTATGATGCAGAGAATTATTCGCTACATGCCACAAATCACTTTTACGTCGGCGCAACGGAGATTCGACGTGGTGAGCTGATATCAGCTCTGGTTTATTGGAAGGAGGAAAGGACGATCCTATTCTACGAAGGGCTTGCAGATTGGATGCCATTGGAGGGATCAGAGGCATTAGCCTGGCGGGGTGGCGGATTGAAACTTGGTAGAGACGCAGTTGATACAGTCGAGGACATTGGCGGAAGCTCGTATTTGGAGCCCCATCGTCGATGGGTGGATTGGATGGAACAGTGCATTTCCAAGGGCAAGCTGTATGTGATTACTTTGGCCGAAGCAACAAAGCTGTGCCCGAATACGTCAACGAAGCCTTAGACAGGGCGCGCCCCTCTCGGAAGTTCAAATCGCAGGGTTCGCAAATCGTCCAGAGCGGGGACGCCTTTTTGTGCTTTCCTCGCAATTCAATCAGGGGTGTAATGAGATGGTCGTCTTGTGGACGTAAGGGAGATGAAGGCTAGCACATATACTTTTGCCACAGTACCGCTTATTCTGTTTGCGACTGGAGTGTTCTTTGCTGTGCATAAAACCACGGCGCGGCCAGGGATTGGATTTCCCGAAATGTGCATGCTGATCGCAGTCGCATTTAGTGGCTGCGGAATTCTCGTTGGTATCAGGTGTATTACGCAAGCGCGTCAGAAACAGGAAGGGGGAGTCTTCGGACTGATTGCAGCGACCTGTCTAGCTGCCTTTCCTCTCCTAATTATGATTGCGTCACTCTGCATCGTGGCGGTGAGGGGATTCCTAATGCCTTAGGTTTAGAACCTGAAGTCTAAAGGTTCGCAAATCGTTCAAAGCGGGGAGCGAATTATCCCGCCGGGTCTCTCTCGAGCTGCAGAGGAAAGGCTGCTTTGCCTTGGCGCCAGGTGCCGGAGAGTTTGCCACCTTCGAGTTTTCCATTAAAAGCACCGCCGATCCCGTTCCACTCCAGCAGGAGGTTGGGATAGATAAACTGCGCGCCCGACGCCGGTATTCCGACGGCTCCTTGATCGGGACTGTCCATGGTCGCGGAATAGCGAACCATCCGGCATCAGGGCGATATTGAACACCACGCGCAACGCGGTGTTTTTAATGGTAATTGCGCCTTTCCAGTGGCCCTCGACCTGATAGCTGGCTCCCTGGCCGTAATTTTTTTCCGCCGCGGCTGTTGCTGGCGTATTCGATTCAACAAGTCGGAAGGTCAACGGAAACTTCTTGTCTCCCTGGGTCCATGTGCCCGTCATTTGGCGGCCATCGAGACTCCCAGCAAACTCGCCACCGATGGCGCTCATCTCGATTCTGATCGCAGGCCTATGATAGGTCAGGGACGTAACGGGCAGGTTCCTGGCGCCCTGATCCAGGCTGTCCAATTGGGCATGAAATGTTCCTGGATGTCGGCTCGGCAATTCTCAAGTTCAACCGCAACGCGGCGTTCCCGTCCGTAAACACTCCCTCCCACGCGCCCTGCAATTCGGAATCCGGTCGTGGCGCATACTCTTCCGCCGTCATTGGTTCCTCGACACGGTCAGCCTCGTTGGTCCGTTTGAGAGTCAATTCAAACGATCGGTTGAGCTGGCTCCAGGTGCCCGACATTTCTGTTCTGTCTTCGCTTAACGCGGCTTGAAAGTCGGCGTGTTCGGCCGGCAATTCGGCGTGGATGGAATTCGGCCGGGCCCAGAGTTTGGCGACCGGAATATCTTTCAGCCCCTGGTCGATCGAGTCCAGCCGGGCATAGTAGGTGTCATTCGTCGGGCGAATCTTAAGAACGAAGCGCAACTGGGTCGGGAATACTGACAGGGTGCCCTCCCAATCGCCCTGCATCGCGGCCAGGGCGGACTTTGTCCGCGAGGTGTTGACGGTTTTGACTATCACCGTTGTGGTTCCGGCAGCGAGCAGGGCAACCACGCCTGCCACGACGGTTGTTTTTGCTTTTGTCCATGCCATAAATTTCAAAGTTCCTTTAATGAGGGTTACGGTTGATGCGGAGACGGTGGATCCGGCAGCCACCGTCGCGGAAATCGTCGTTGCCAATCCCAGCCGGCGCAGCTTGGACCGAATTCGCCGAAACCGTTCCGGCAAGGAGTACGCCAGAAAGTGTCACGCCGCGTTTCGTGAAAAATCTCTGCAACTTTTCCAGGGCGCGGTTCACCCGCATTTTCGCGGCGTCTTCGCTGGCGCCCAGTGCCGCGCCGACTTCCTGCAAACTTTTGTTTTGGAAAAACCGGAGAACGATGGCCTGCCGATCTTTTTCATTCAGTCCGCCAAGGGCCGTGTCCAGCAGCGGGGCGATTTGCTGCCACGCCTCGTCTGCCGATTCGTTCAATAGTGATTGCATGTACGCCTCCTGTTCGCGTTGCGCGCGGCGACGCTGGATTTTCAAGGCGTCGGCGGCGGCAAAACAGGCGGTGCGATGAAGCCAACTGGGGATAATTGTGTCCGGACCGAGGGTGCTCGCCTTGCGCGCCAGGATGAGAAACACGGCCTGCGTCACTTCCTCGGCGAGATGCGGATCGCGCACTTGCCGCACCGCCGCGGAATAAACGAGGTTAACGTGACGGGCGACCAGCGTTGCAAACGCCTGTTCGGACCCGCGGGCGACGTAATCCCGCACCAGTTTCATGTCGTCATTCATCCTTCATCTAATACATGGACGCCCAATCGAAAAGGTAACAGTCTTTTTTTAGCCAACGGTGAGGCCGTGGTGAAAGAATACAGGCGAGACGCCTGTTCAACTCGGGGACGGAAAGACGCGGGCGGGACGCCCGCACCACTATATAGGGAGGGGGCTCATATATGTTTCGGCGGATAACAGCCTTGCCGAAGCGGCGGCATCCGGGCTATAAGGCGGTGGATGAGTACGCGGAGTATCGCCTTCGCCAACCAGAAGGGGGGCGTTGGCAAAACCACCACGGCGGTCAGTGTCGCGGCGTGTCTTGCCGAACGCGGGAAACGGACGTTGCTGGTGGATATCGATCCACAGGCGAACGCGACGAGCGCGCTGGGTTTGGAAAAGCTTGCGGGCGGGAGCGTCTACAAGGCGTTGCTCGGCGGCGCGCTGCTGGCGGATTCGATCCGGCCGGCGGGACTGGAGCACCTCGACGTGATTCCAGGCGAAGTAGACCTGGCGGTCGCCGAGGTGGACGTGGCGCGCGCGGAAAATTATCTCCAGCGGTTGCAGTTTGCGCTGACGCCGATCCAGAGTGCGCAACAGTATGAATTCATCCTGATTGACTGTCCGCCGTCGCTTGGCATTCTCACCATGAACGCGCTGGCGGCGGTGGATAGCGCGTTGATCCCGATGCAGGCGGAGTATTTTGCGCTGGAGGGCCTGGCGGTCATCACGCGGGTGCTGCAACAGATACGCGACAGCGGCGCCAATCCGTCGCTGGAACTGGAGGGCATTGTCCTGACGATGTACGACGGGCGCACGAACCTGGCCCAGCAGGTGGCGGCGGAGGTGCGCAAACATTTCCCCGGCAAAGTGTACAAGACGATCATCCCGCGGACGGTGCGGCTTGCGGAAGCGCCCAGTTTTGGCAAGCCGATCACCACGTACGACAGCGGTTCGTATGCGGCGATGTGTTACCGGTCGTTGACAGACGAGATGCTCGCGCCACCGCCGGCGGCCCCAGAATCGACCTCCACGGATGCCGCCCCGAAAGTGGAAGCGCCTTCCTCGACACCCTTGCCGACAGCTTGAGCGGATTGCGCTACGGATTCTTTTTGTCGCGCTTCTCTTTGGTTTGTTCGATCTCGCGCTTGATGTCTGTCGAGCTGTAATCGGAAGCGACCAAGCGATCACCGTCATAGACCTCGACCAGATAGCCCTGGATGGTACCGCCGTGGGTATAGCGACGACTATCGTAATCATAGTCCGTCGTGACCGTATCCAAGTCGATCGAGTCAGTGTCGAAGGCATATCGTTGCCCGACGGCGACTTTGCACTGTCGTTCGCCTTCGACGATTTTTTTAGGGGCATTGTTCCAACTGTAACCGGCCCCTTGGGCTTCGGCATGCGAAGGATCCACCAGGATTGCCCATTTGACTTTGAGGTCGGAAGGTTTGGTCGTGTTGAGACCAAGGATTTCAACGGTATAGTAAACGGCCGAATTAACCTGCTGCTGGCGATAAGTCCCACTGGCGGACTGATAGGTGGTGTGTCGGTGATCGGTCTCCATCTTGCTAACCTTCAAGCGCACAGGGTTGGCTTGAGCGTGTGCGTCACCGGGTGGGACTGCCAACAGCAGAAAGGCCAGCAGGAATGGTCGGGCCTGTTTCATTATGAGTCGTCGGGTTCAACAGGACGGCCCAAGTTGTAGGCCTGGCCGAGATGAAGGTCAAGAATTCAATCCGCCGTCTTGGCGGCCTCGTCCACCATGCGAAACTCCAACTGATGGATTTCCCTGTCCGACGCCCCGTAGGCGATGGCCAGCCGTGATTTGTCGGCGGTGTGTTTGACATAGATGCCCGGGACCGAGGACAGGGGGTGCCAGCCATCGGCCCAGGTTGAATTGCCCTGGTTGTTTTGCAGCATCGTGTTGATCTCTACCGGCGAGAAAAACACGAAATCACCGACGTTGTCGCCGCGCTTGTTTTTATGCCAGGCAATGGGGCAATCGATGACTTCGCGCACGGACGAGCCCGAGTAATCGATACCGTCGTATTTTTCGCCCACGTTGCCGACATAGACTGCGATGTTCCGGCCGTCCTTGGTGAAAATGTCGCGTTGGCGGGTTTCCACAAGATCCAGATTGTAGTCGTCATTCGTCGAGGCGATCAGGCTCACATTCGTGGTGAAGGCCTCCGTGAGTTCCACATAGAATCCTTTTTGCGTGGGGATGTCTCCGGTGCTGATTTGCACCGCGCGGGGCGATCCATATCGTTGAACCAGAACCGGCTCCGAATCCCCGAGCCAGGCGTTGGCGACCGTGACGACCGTCAGTGACGCCGCAAAAGTCAGTACCACGAAAACAGTCTTCATTTCTCTTTCTCCCGTTTCCAGATTACTCTGACTCTGAACGAAAACCCAGTCAAACGTAATATCAATTTGGAAGACAAACGCAGGCTGTTATAATACCGCAATCAGGATTTGCGAGGAATGGAATTTTCCCTGCGCATGGGCATGAACACGCATGATCAATTAGCAAAGCTCCTGGCGTTTGTCATGTTGACCGGCTGCATGTCCAACGCCATGGCCGAGGAAGCTGCGCCGGCGATGAGTGAGCTCACCATTCGCGCCGATCAGCCGCAAGGGACGATCAACCGCAACATCTACGGCCAGTTTTCCGAACATCTTGGCCGCGGCATCTACGAAGGGATTTGGGTCGGCGAGGATTCACCGATTCCAAATACGCGGGGGATCCGCAACGATGTCGTCGCGGCGTTGAAACAATTGCGCATACCCGTGCTGCGCTGGCCGGGCGGTTGTTTCGCCGATGAATACCACTGGCGGGACGGCATCGACGCCCGCGAGAGCCGGCCGAAGACGATCAACACGCACTGGGGCGGCGTGATGGAGGACAACCAATTTGGCACGCACGAGTTTTTCGATCTTTGCGGGCAGTTGGGTTGTGAGCCCTACATCTGCGGCAATGTCGGCAGCGGCAGCGTCCGCGAGATGATGGAGTGGATCGAGTATATGACCTCCGATGCCGACTCGCCGCTGGCCAACCTGCGGCGCCAGAATGGCCGTGATAAGCCATGGAGATTGAGATATTTCGGCATCGGGAACGAAAGTTGGGGGTGTGGCGGGAATATGCGCCCGGAGTTTTATGCCGACAATTTCCGGCGCTACAACACATTCGTGAACAATTACCGGGGCAACCGGATTGAGCGTATCGCCTGCGGCCCGAACGGGGCGGACTATCATTGGACGGAAGTACTCATGTCCATGGCAGGTCGCCAGATGAACGGGCTCTCGCTGCACTACTACACGCTGCCGAGCGGGAAATGGAACCAGAAGGGCGCGGCCACCGGGTTCACCGAGGAGGAATGGCATTCCACCCTGTGGCAAACGCTACGGATGGACGAAATGATCACCAAACATTCGGCCATTATGGACAAGTACGATCCGGAAAAGCGGGTCGGCCTGGTTGTGGACGAATGGGGCGCGTCGTATGACGTTGAGCCTGGCACCAATCCGGGGTTCCTTTATCAGCAGAATACGCTGCGCGACGCGCTGGTGGCCGGCATCAACTTAAATATCTTCCAGCAGCATTGTGACCGCGTGAAGATGGCCAACATTGCGCAAATGGTCAATGTTCTCCAGGCGATGATCCTGACGGACAAGGAGAAAATGGTGCTCACGCCGACCTACCACGTTTACGAAATGTACAAGGTCCACCAGGACGCGACCTTGCTCCCAATCGAACTCACGACACCCGATTACAAGCTGGGAGGAAAGACCGTGCCCACGTTGCAGGCCTCCGCCTCGCGCGACAAGAGCGGTCGCATTCACCTCTCGCTGGTCAATCTCGACCCGCGCCACGATGCGTCGCTCACCGCGAAGGTGGACGGGGGAGCGATCAAGACAATTACCGGCTGCGTACTTACAGCGGCGTCGATGGATGCGCAGAATAGCTTTGAAAATCCCGACGCCGTGGCACCGTCGCCATTCACCGGATTCGAGCGGAAGGGCGAGGAAATCGCGGTGACACTCCCTTCCAAGTCCGTGGTGGTGCTGGAGATCGAATAGGGACAGAATCACGAAATGAACAACTACAAACGGAAAGCATGAAACGAGATCGTCCCAAGGAAATTGAAATTCGACAGGCTGCGTATGGCCGCTGGCCGAATTGCTATCGGCTGGCCAATGACTCGATGGAATTGATCATCACCACGGATGTCGGGCCGCGTATCATCCGTTGCGGCTTCGTTGGCGCGGACAACGAATTCAAAGAATATCCCGAGCAGCTTGGGAAGAAGGGTGGGGAGGACTGGCGCGTTTACGGCGGGCACCGGCTCTGGCACGCGCCGGAACACAAAGTGCGCACGTACTTCCCCGACAACTCACCGGTAAAATTCGAGCGAAGCGAGGGCGGCGTGCGCCTCGTGCAAACAACTGAAACCACGACGGGCATTCAAAAGGAAATCGAGGTGCGCCTGGCGCCAGACGCGGCGCACGCCACGGTCACACACCGCCTTCGCAACGTCAATTCCCAGCCGGTCACCCTTGCGCCATGGGCCCTGACGGTAATGGCGCCCGGGGGCACGGCCATTGTGCCCTTGCCGGCGCGCGGGTCGCATCCGGAAGACCTGCCGCCCGAGAACTCGTTGACACTGTGGAAGTACACCGACATGAGCGACGCGCGGTGGACGTGGGGCCGCAAATATATTCTCGTGCGGCAAGACTCCGGGGCGGCGATCGAGCCGCAAAAGATCGGGGCATCCATCCCCGATGGCTGGATCGCGTATGCGCGCGCCGACCGATTGTTTTTGAAAACCTTCCGATATGAGCCAGCCGCGATTTATCCGGATATGGGTTGCTCCGTCGAAGTTTTCACCAACAACGAGATGCTCGAACTCGAAACTCTTGGGCCGGTCACGCAGTTGGCCCCGGGCGGGGTGGTCGACCACATTGAGCACTGGTGGCTGTTTCGCGATGTGCCGGTTCCGCGCAGCGATGCCGAGGTTGACGCGTATGTGCTGCCCCGGGTGCAGACCTCTCGGATTGCCTTATTGGCGGGAAAACTGCCGCCTCGGGAAGATCACGCGCCAGCGAACGTCCCGCCGTCCTTATCTGAAGATCTTGATGGTGAGCTTCTCCGCGCTTGTATCCATGCCCTTTAACTTCAACGAAAGGCGCGCCGCGCTGAAGGTGCCGAACATCGTCGTTGGCTTGCCGCCGAATATGACGTAGCCATAAACGCTGTTGCGTGACGTCACCAGCAACTGCCCCATCACGGTGCCCGGAGCGTCGCTCGCGGCGATGTCGAAGACGGCGGAATCGCTGGCATTGGAACTGATCAGGTAACTCACCGCCGTCAACGTCTTGCCCATTGTCACCAGTCCCGTCCACGTGCCAGCGAGATCGGGAAGCGTCGTTGCCGGGATCCCCTTCCAGTGGAAGGTCCCCGAGGCCGTCGGGACGGTCCCGTTGACGCTCTTGAGGCTCTTGACTGTCCCCAACAGCGTGCCGGTCCAATTCGTCGTGCTGCCGGTCTCTTCGAAGAATGGTCCCGTCACCTGTCCCTTCCCGTTGAAGTTCCATAGGCCCGATACATCGTCCCGTCCAAATGTCTGGAGGCGAAACCCATAACCGCTGGCGCTGAAGTCATCCCCGAAGGTCAGGAATTCGGCCCCTTTGTCCGCCCCACCAATCGTGATTTCCCAATCGCCCAGCGGCGAGTTATTGGCGCCGACGGTGATCATGGCGGTCGGAGAGGTATTCGTCGCGCCGAGCGTATCGGTGGCGCGCGCCATGATGATGTGACTCCCGAACGTGGGATTGACCAGGAAGTTCGTTCCCGGGTTCGACGCGGTTTCCCCGAGCTTCGTGCCGTCGGCAAAGAATTCGATCTTGCTGATGGCGGCGCCGTCGTTGGCGCTGGCGCTGGCGATCAGGGTGATCGTCAGGTTGGTGACCGGCGGATACAACATGCCATTTCCGGGACGCGCGAGGGTCACGGTTGGGGGAGTGTTCGCTGCATTTGTTACCAGGTTGGTTACCGTGATAAAGTTTGCCAGCAACAACGTGTTCGAGCCGAGCGGGCCAAACACCGTCAAGCTGACCGAGAAAGTTCCGGCGGTGGTGTACGAATAGCTCGGGCTGGCCAGGGTGCTCGCGCCCCCGTCGCCAAAATTCCACAGGCGGCTGATCACGGTGCCACTGGAGGCATCGGCGAAGTTCACCAGCAGCGTCGCCGCGCCGATGGTCGGGTTCCCGGTGAAGCCCGCAATCGGCGCCACGGCAGCGGAACCGGTCACCGCATTGGTTGAGACCCCGCCGTTACTGGCGAACATGACCGAACCGGTAAACGCCCCGACGGCCCCGGGGCTGAAACTCAGACTCACGAGGCCCGTCTGCCCACCGTTCACGGTGAACGGACTGCCGCTGACCAGCGCGAAGGGCGGCCCCGACATGGTCGCCGTGCCGGTCAGCGTCTGGAGCCCAGCATTGGCAATGGAAAACGTCTGCGTGCTGCCCTGGCCCACCGGCAGCAATCCGAAGTCGAGATTGCCAGGCGCGACAATTAAAAACGGCGGGCCGTTCGTGATGATAATGATAATATAGTTGACTTGGGTGTTTGTACTCACACCGACCGGCCCAGTGACGACCAATGTGACCGTGTCCGTGCCGACCGAATTGTAGGTGTAGGCCACGGTCGTGTTCAGTGTATTCGTCGTCCCGCCATCCCCGAACGTCCAGGACCGGTTCGTAATCGTGCCGGTCGAACTATCGGTGAAGGTCACCGCCACCGGCACGAGGCCAGTAGTCGGCGTCCCGCTGAAGCTGGCTGACGGCGGCTGCGGCGGAATGATCGTGAAGGCAGCGCTGGCTACAGCGCTCCCCGTCACCCCGTCCAGAAATGCCCGGGCACGAACCGTGGCGGAGGTTGTCTGGGAAAATGGCCCCGCGTAGAGCGCCGAATTTGTCGTCGGATCGGTGTTGTCCAGCGTATAGTAAATGACAGAGCCCGGAGTGGCGTTGGTCAACGACACCAGGACCGCGTTGGTAAATGTGCCGCCGTTGGGCGCGATGGTGGGTGCCGCAGGGAAGTTGCCAAACACTGACAACGCCGATGCCGTTTCGACATAGACCTTCCCATTGGCCACCAGTGGCAGATTGAACTTAAGCCAGACATCCAGCATGTCCCGCGTTCCGGCCTGGTTGCTGTTGTAGAATTCGTTGCCCAGGTTGGTGGCGTCATAGGCGTGCAGAACACCCGGGGTGATTGTGCCGGTGTTCTCCAAGACCCACAGAATCGCGTTGGAATTCCCGTTGGCCGAAATGGCCATCGTGCCACCGCGTCCGTTGTATTGCTCCGACGAACTGGAGGTGGGATTGGTGGACAACAGCCCGTTACTCAATTGAAACGCCTGGACACTTTCCTGAACCGGACTGAAGTACACATTCCCATTGAAATAGACGGGTGAACAGAAGTTGCCGCCCTCGTTTCCAAGATTATTGGGGAAGATGTTCACCACCGACTCAACGATTTGGTCGGCGTTCGTGTTAAATTGCCCCATGTTGTCCCGGTCCACGAGGTAGATCGTTCCGTTCTTGCCGGCGCTGACCATCTCGTGCGGATGGGCCCCGCTTTGATCCGGGAGCAACAGCACTCCTCCCGCCCCCAGATCCAGGTCGCCCGCATTCAGGGTGGTCTGAACGCTGGGGGAGAAGTAGTCCAGGACCGCCCCGGCAGGATTGATCTTCACGAAGCAGTCTCCGTAATCACTGCCCCCGATATTGGCGGTCAAGGTTCCATTGCCGGTGATGAAGTAAACGTTCCCTGTGGGATCGCAGGCCAGACCATCGCCGTTCATCCAGATACCGGCTTCGGCCGCGTTCGGGGCGGCGTTATAAATCAGCACCTGCTGCTGGATATTGGTCGCGTTATATCCCATCACCCAGCCGTAAAACGGTGGATTATCCCCGTGGCTGGAAAAGCCAAAATACACCACGCCATTGGCCAGCAGCAGTCCCGTCCGCTGGTTCTCGCTGAGTGGAATGAACGGCACCTGACCGCCCACGGAACCAACGCCTGTACCGGGTACATTGCCTTGAATCACCACCGGACCGCCGAACTTCTCCGTTCCCGTTGCGATATCCAGCGCATGCAACCGCTGCACGTAATTGGTCGTGCTGCCGGAGATTTCTTTGGTCTTGGCGACAACGTACAGCGTGCCACTGGTCGGATCGATCACCGGGGTACTGGTAATGCCAATTTCATTCGTGATATCGCCCGGCTCGCCTGTATCGACGGACGGAACCGGCGTCACCCCGGCCGCGGGATTGATGAAGCTCACCTGCCAAAGCGGACTGTTGGTCAATCCATCCGCATCGAAGGCGTAGACGCTGTCGTGCTCCGTCTCCACGAACACGACATTGTGGAAACCGTTGCCTGGAATATTGACGTTGGTCACGTAGAGCGGCGAGGCAAATGCCAGACCATCGAGCGCATAACTGAAGAGCTTCCCAAACGTCGCCGAGTTTACATTGGCTGGAGTCAATATGGTTTCGCTCAGGTTCTGACCGGTCCGCAAGTTGTCATTGTGATAAGTAAACGTACCCGGGTACACGCTCGCGGCAGCGATTCCTCCCCGGCCGACTGGAAGCACGACAGCGCTAATGGCCAATAAGAGGCGCGCGATAATGCGACAGGCCATGCCCGAAGACATTCGGGTCATAACGATACTCCGCAGTCTGCGTATAAGAAAACCACGGAATAAATAATAATACGAAATACTCTCTAAGCCCATAGCAAACGCTAGGACAGCACACCACGTGCCGTGATGTCCTCGACCCCCACCTGGATTGTTTGTGGACGTAATTCCAACCGGCTCAGGCTGCGTGAACCAATAAGTTTACCACGACAACATCAATTGCTTCACGCCACTGGCCTACAGCGGCCTGAAAATGGTACGCCCGGCGGGATTTGAACCCACAACCTTTGGCTCCGGAGGCCAACGCTCTATCCAGTTGAGCTACGGGCGCACAAGCATTTGGAGGATAGATTCTAAACCGCCGATACCCGTTGGACAAGCGTTTTTCAGGCTTTTGACGGCACAGCACCGGTAAGGCCGCCTCCCGGGCCCGACAATTATTTGTGTTCGACAGTAGAATTGTGCTACCGGATAATACCGTCAGCATTTGTGCGGGCCAATGTGTGAATAGGTTTCATTCCTTTGCCAGCGTCTGGAAAGATGGGTTGGCGTCGCGCTGGTGCGATGCCATCATCATCCTTGGTTTGATTCTGTTCGCGAGCTTCTCCTTCTACGCGACGCCCGAATTCGCCGCCAATCTGTCGGAAGATGGCGCGGACTCCGCGATTCCCGCGGTGAACCTGCTGGAGCGCGGAAAATTCGTCCTGACAGCCTACGGTCGTGACTATCCACCGGCGCATCCGTTCGGGGTGGCATTATTGTTGATACCGACGTACCTGGTGACGGGACATTTCCTCGGGAACGGCATCTACGCGATTCTTCTCTGCGCGCTCGGTTCCATCGTGGTCATTTACCTCTTGGGCATGAAGCTGGGTGGACGATGGTGCGGCAGTTGCGCCGCGCTGTTTCTGATCACGCATTACGGCTTCTGGCAGTATTCCCAGAAGATCATGAGCGAAGTGCCCTCGGTGCTTCTGCTGGCCAGCATGCTGTTCCTGCTCCTTTCCGTTCGCGAAAAAAGAGTAGCGGGCTTGCGCTGCGTCGCGGTGGGAGCACTTCTCGGGGTTGCCGTCACGGTTCGTTATGACAACCTGCTTTGGTTCGCGCCGACCGCGGTGCTGTTATTGGCCGCAGGCCCCTGGGCGGAACGCCTGCGGCGCGTGGCGCTCTGCCTGGCGGGCCTGGCGCCGTGGCTCCTTCTCCTGGCGGTCTATCAACAAGTGACCTTCGGGAGTCCGTGGCGGACGGGCTACAGCTACTGGGGCAACACCGGCGATTCCGCGCAACCGCATTTCTCCACGAAATACTTCACGACCTCCAGCTTTCTGGGAATGAAACAAATTGACCGCCAATTTGCCGGGCTTATTGAAGGAAATGGGATGTTCTATGCCGAGTCACTGCTCGCGGAGTCGGACACGACGCATATCTTCGGGCATCCGCTATACTGGCAGTTGCCCGATCGCCCGGTCTATCAGCTATTGGCGTTGTTGCGCACGGCCCTGGGCATCGTCGGCATCGTGGCCTGCCTGGCCGCATGGCGAACAAATCCGCTTCAGCGACAGTTCCTGCTTTGGTCGATCCCCATCACGCTCATCAGCGTCAGCTTGTTTCTGTTGTACTTCTGGGAGGAGGAACGGTTTCTGATGCGGCTGGTTCCGTTGTTCTGTCTCGCGAACGGCATGGGTGCGACAGCGTTGCTGTCAAAATGGCCCGCAAAATCATGGCGCGCAATTGTGTCTATCCTCGTCGGCGTATTGATCGCGGGTTTGGCGTTTTACAACTGGCAGATGGGTTTTCCGACGGGCAACGATTTGCATTTCTACGAAGTATTCACCTACGCGTCACGTCACATGGAGCCCGATGCGGTCGTGGTCACCAATTTCGACCCCTACCGCGCTGATGCCTATCTGGTCCGCGGCACGAAACGCATGGCCGTGCCGCTCGCGCGCGACCGGGGAGGCGTGGTACTATTGGTGAACGGGAAGCCAACACTCACTTCCATCGACCCGTTCGTCGCGGTGGAAGACCCCGAACGGCTGAGGGAATTCCTTCACTCCGGGCGACCAATCTACTGGCTCATTAACAACCCATGGTCAGGACAGCCCCCGAAGGAACTGGACGCGCTGCAACGATCATTTCGACTGCAGGTGCTGGCGACGGCCAACCCGAATGGAGCCGGCGAACAACCCTACTTTGGACGGGTCCGCAACTTGTCGGAAGGACAGTGACTTCCGATTATTTGCGATGGGTCACTTGTTTTGCCGGAAGGGCCGTGATGCGCTGTTTGATGTCGGCGGGTTCAACGTCCGACGCGACAACCTGGCCGTCGATCGATGCTTCCACATAGTAACCTTCCACCTTGGACGCGTGCGTGCGGAGTTCAATCGGCCCGGCGTCAAAGCTGAATTTTTCGGCCGGCTTGAAGTCATGGGACAGCTTGCCCATTTCCGCGTGTAATGGCCTGCCGGGATGATTGATTAACACCGCCCAATGGAATTCTACGTGGTCGCGCGGCAGGCCGCTCATATTCATGACATCAACGGTATACGAAACCGTTTCGCTGGTTTCACGAGACGTCACCGAATCCGAGTCGCTCACCCACGATTCGGTCCTGCGGGTGGTGTAATTCGCGTGATCGTTCCTGGTCACCTTCAATTGCAGCGGGCTGGTCGCCGGCTGCGCCAGGATCGTCGCCGCGAATGAGACCACCATCACCGAAGCTATTGCCCAGAGTTTTTTCATTGCGCAACTCCTTTCAAATAAACCGGCGGAACGGGGACGTCAATGACCATGCAGACGGAAGAAGGCATGGTCGATGTTCGGGCTGTTGGTCACGACGAAACTGTTGCCCACGATGTTCACGGTGTCGGTGACAGCGGCCCAGTTGCCGGCGACCAGGTCGGTGGTTGTTTCCAACACGGCATTTGTGGCGGATGATGGCCAGGAAATCACCGCCTGATTGTTCACCTTTGTGATCTGCAGCGCGTCGGGAGTATAGAAGGAAACCGGAAGCGAACTATTGCCATTCGCCACGACGACCAGTGAATACGTTCCCGCAACCAAACCGGCCGGCAACCTGAATTCCGTGGTTTCGGGTGTGGTCCCGGTCATGACGCTGGTGCTGCTCCAATTGAAAGTGCGCGCGTAATGGACGTTACCGGCGGCATCGGTCAGGCGGACGATGGGGTAGTTGCTGTTCATCTGCCAGTCATCGCCATAAGCCGCGCCTTCCGAGATGCCATTGAGCAGGGCGCCGGTCAGGTGATAGGAGCCGTCAGCATTCGGGGTGATCGTGGTGATGAACGGCTTGCCCGGCGGCCAGGGGTGAGCCGTCGGGCTGATAAACGTAGAGTTGGGAGCTGAATTGGGAGTAGAGCACGGTCCCATCCGGTAGGTCGAGCATGAGGGTCCAGTAGGAAGGGTGATTGGCGGTGGTGCCACCCGCCGGGGCGTTTGCCTGGGTGAAAGCGTTGCTGACTGGATCGTACTCGTAGAAGCTTGTCGGCGATGGGAAATGGTTGCCAGAGGTGGGAACGGGGGACACGGCACAAAGAATCCTGCCGTTGACCATCATGGCCGCCGCCGCATCGGGGGTTCCCTGCGCATTGGGGATATTGGGGCCGGCCGTCCAGGCGCCCGGGCTAGTCGTGCCTGTCGGGGTGTACAGGGCGGTGTGCCCGGTGCTGCCCAGAAAAAAGGCCTTTCCACTCGGCAGCAGGAAACCGGCTCCCGAGTTCGAATCCAAAGCTGTCATAAAGCTGTTCCGGAACATTTCCGTCGTTGACCCACATATTCAAGGAAGGGATGTAACGTTCCGAGTTGGTGCTGGCCGGGTCAATGGTGAGGATACTGTCGTCGGGAAGCTTGACCCAACTGGCTTCGTCCTGGTCGGTGCCCCGGAAGAAATTCGGTCCATCCATCCATGTATTACTCAGGTAATCAAAAATGACCGTGCCGCCCGAGATAACCGGCGCGACGAGCACATTACCGTTGGGCAGCACCTTCGATACCGAGTCATAGAAATCCTCTCCCGAACTCGGAAGCGACGTCCACACGTTGACCAACGGATCGTATACCTCGGCCGTTTGCGAATTTGCGGAATGCATACCGGCGGAACCATACTCGCCGCCCGCGACAAAAACCCTGCCGTCCTTGAGAACTTGCGAGGAGAAGTAGAGACGGGCATCGTGCATCGGGGCCAGCGTTGTCCAGGTGCCGTTCACGTAGCTACCGTGAATGTCCGGCGTCAGCCGATACCAATTACTGCTCGTGCCGGATTGTTGGGCCATGACCGTGCCATCGGGGAGCAGGAGCATGAGATCAACCGAACTGGGCGCGGTATGGGCCAGCGGCGTCCAGTTCCCCACGGCCATTGCCCGCCATGGAATCAATACTCCCCCAGCAGCCAACAATATTCCCAGCCAGCGGCAACGCCTGGATAACGCCGCGAACATCGTTCGCTATCCAAGCACAAGATTACTATGGAATTCAAGAATTCTCGGGCGGCAGCGAACATCTCAAATTGGTGCCGAACCGCATGCGGAAAGAACACTGGCATGCACCCTGTGCGCCGCCTCGGTCGACGAAGCTGTGCCGCGCAGGCTCGTGCGTGTGGGTAGTGGCTGGTTTACCCGGGGAGTGTCGCCATGAGCGGCGTTCTCCGTTTCCAGAGCAGCGCACCATAGGAAAGGGCGTATATTACCAGCGCCACCAGCAACTGGTGGCGAAAGCCAATGATTAACGTACTATACTCCGCCAGCCCGCCCACCACGGCCCCCAGCAGATTAGACGCGAACGCCAGGTCGGGCGTCGCGTTGCGCTTAAACGAATGCGCGAAGACGAAAGCTGCGAAGAAGAGTGGCGATCCCATCAGGACCATCGCCACGACCAGCCGCAGCCACAGTCGCACCCCCAGAAGATCGTGAATGGGGTAGAGGAAATTCACGAGTATGGAAATGCCCAGCAACGCGTAGCACAGCCGCAGGTTCACGGCAGAAAGTCGCTGCATGATGAGATTGGCCAGCAGTATCACCAGCAGGATTGCCGTGAATACGATCGAGTTGACGACCCATGTTGAACCGAACAACAGGGCGAAAGCGGGTGACGCTGAGCGTTTCAATCAACAGAAACGCACCGCCGAGAAAGAAAAAGTGCAGGTCGATGCGCCGCAGGCGCCCGCCCGAGCAGCCGAACACGCTGGCCAGGGAGATCGTCAGCAACGCCACGAGGGCGATTCCGTATTGCCGTGGTAATTTCCGCCCTTCCAGATAGAGAAACGGCCAATCGTCGGTGGCCGGTTCCACAAGGCCGGCGCTCTGCGCTTGTTGGACACCGAGATACTGGCGCAGGCCTGGCCCCGTGATGAAGGTATACCCCGGGGTCTGCTTAGTTTCGGACATCACGGGTGCCATCCCATACGCTTCCGTCAGGATGGCATACATTCGCGCCTCCATGAACGGCGCGCCGAGCCCGTGCTCCACCACCACGAGGCCCTGATCCTTGAGGAGCTGCCGCACCTCGCGGAAGCTTTCCACGGTAAAGACGAACGAGTCCAGTCGGACGGACGACATACTGGAGAAGAGGCGGTGTGAATCCAGCAGTCCAAACACGACCATGTCATAACGGTGGTGGGTCTTGTGGAAAAAGGACCGTGCGTCATCGACGTAGACGGTCACCCGCGGATCATCATACGGATGTTCCGGGTGACGCGTTCGGCCCAACTGGACGATCGCCGGATCGATCTCAACCGCATCCACGTGCTGGGCCCCGTGACGCAACGCCGCTGCCGTATCATTGCCCGTGCCCGCCCCGACAATCAGCACATCCCGATACGGGAAGTTGGGGATGCGGTAGGCCAGGTCGTAATGTTCCAGGTTGTGACGGAGAAATGGATAGCGGGCGACCGCCGTCGGCGAAAGATTCAATGCCATCTGCAGGAAATCCTCGTCCACCGCGACGTGAAACCCGAATTCCGGGGGCAACACCTGCACCGTTTCCTGGTCAGTGCCGTTGTAGACTGACAACTGTCCCGTTGACCGCAGGATTGCCAACGGCGAGGCGGTGATCTTGTGATAGGGCGACCAAACGAACCCGCCGCCGGCCACGGTCACGTTGGTGATGGTGATCAATACGGCGACGAGGTTGGCGCACAGAAGCGCCTTTTCTCGTCGCACGAACCACAGCAAGGGTACCAGGGCCAAACCAAACCACCAGGCAGGGGCGAGTTGCAGGAATGACACAGCCGAGAACGCCACAACCCCCAGCACACTTCCGAGTATATTGAGAATGTAGCCGTTCAGCGGCGATCGTGTCGTCAGCAAGCCTACGCCGATCTTCTGCCCGAGGGGCACGAACGTGGCCGTGATCAGAAGAAAGAAGATGACGAGGGTAAACAGAAGCGGGACGGTCAGCAAGGACGCGCGATTGACGTCCGTGTAGAGGACGTCCTGCGTCAGGGTTTGCGTCTTGACGAAGAGATTGAACCCCAGGGCCACCACCACCAACAGCAATACCAGCAGCGGTTCGTACCGCACCAATTCGCGGCGCCACCGCGCCAGCATGGACCCAAGACCCAATCCCAAGAAGGAGGCGATCAGGACGAAATTCGTGAAGTAGGCGAGCACGCGTTCATAGGAAGGCACCCAGCGGATGAACATGACTTCCATGAACAAGGCGAGGAAGCTGGCGATGAACAAGTCGGTCTTCCACCCTGGGATGTCCGCAGCGGCAGCCGGGAAAGAATCGTGCGTCGCGTGAATGGGGAGCGCTTCCATATTTTATGCGAATGGGCGACACATTAATGTGGTGGGGCACCCGCGACAACTCATTATCACATCATCCGAACAAGTTTTCGCGGGTGGACCCGATGCGAAGCGGCGGTTCACCCGCGGAAAAATTGCTTGCGTCACCTTTCGCGTCCGCCCATTCTAGCAGAGCATGAAACGCGCCGACGGCCGCCGTCCCAATCAACTTCGCCCGGTAAAAATCCAGCCGCACTACGTCAAGCAGCCGGCGGGTTCCGCGCTCATCGAGATGGGCAACACGCGCGTGCTGTGTGCCGCCTCGGTCGAGGAAGGCGTGCCGCGCTGGATGCGCGAGCAAGGGGTGAAAGGCGGTTGGATCACCGCCGAGTATTCGATGCTGCCCTACGCCACCGCGCCGCGCAAAGCGCGCGAGGTGACCCGCGGGCGTGTCGAGGGTCGCACGCAGGAAATCCAGCGGCTCGTGGGGCGCGCGTTGCGGTCGGTCACCGATATCGAGAAGCTGGGTGAGCGGACAATTTGGATTGATTGTGACGTGCTGCAAGCCGACGGGGGCACGCGCACGGCGGCGATTACGGGTGCGTACGTCGCGGTGATGCTCGCCATGCACAAGCTGGAAGGCGAAGGGGTGCTCAAAGAATGCCCCCTGAAATCCGGTGTGGCCGCCATCAGCGTCGGCATGCTTGACGGTGTGCCGCTGCTGGATTTGTGTTATGAGGAGGACTCGAAGGCGGCGGTGGACATGAATGTGGTGATGACGGACGAAGGCCATTTTGTGGAAGTCCAGGGAACAGGGGAGGACGCGCCGTTTACGCAACGGCAGATGACGACGATGCTCAAATTGGCCTGCGGGGGAATCGCCGACCTGCTGGCGATCCAGAAGAAAGTCTTGGACTAGTGATTACTTGGGAAAAGAGAACGGGCGAGACGCCTGTTCTACGGAAGGCCGAAAATCAGCCGTACGACGCCAGCTTCTTGTCCAGGTCCTTCTTGCCCGGTCATGCCCACCATCGTTTCCTTGACCTGGCCGCCCTGGAACAACAACAGCGTCGGGACGGCGCGAATACCAAAGCGGGTGGCAAGCTCCTGATTGTCGTCCACGTTGACCTTGGCGACCTTGATCTTGCCGAGCTTTTCCTGCGCGACTTCGTCGAGCATCGGCCCAATCATCTTGCACGGGCCGCACCAAGTCGCCCAAAAATCGACCAACACGGGTGTCGCGGCTTGGGTCACTTCCAAGTCAAAATTGGCTGTCGATAGAGTAACAATATGTTCGTTTGCCATGGATATGCTCCAGCTTGTACCTGAGTCTTTGGATGCGCTACAAGCCTGTTTCGATTCGGTCGGTTTAACCGTAAATCAGGAAGGCCAGGTAACCGGCGACCGCGAGCGATAACACCATGGCCACGAGGGCCAAAGCGCCGCCGCCTCCATCCGAGACGACGACTCTTCCCGGTGCGACCGCGGGGGAAGCGGCGATGGGGGTGCCGGTGGTCACGGGCCCCGGATCTTTGGTCAATTTGACCGTGGGGCGCGGTGTTTCCGGCGCCGCCGGCTTGGCAGCCGTGACCTGGACCCGCGCGGTGTCTTTCTTGGGCTTGGGCGCTTCCGCGGGACGGCCCATGACGGAGGTTTCCTTCTTCGCCTCTTCTTCGGGAGAGCCCGAAGGGGGAGGCGGAGGCCGGTTCGACGGCGCGGGAGTCGGAGGGGTGATGCTGGGGGTCGCGCTGCGGCCGGTCAGGCCCGGGGGCAGATTGATGCGAACCGTATCTTTCTTCAACTCTTCTGCTGGTCTTTGTTCCGGTATCTCGTCAGCCATTGGGTCGTCCTCCGAGAATGCTGGACAAACATACGCGCCCGCCCGCAACCCTGTCAAATTGTTTCTCCCCGTCGGCCGGGGTTGTCTTTGACGCGTTGGCGGAGTTGGCCTAGCATCGAGACATGACGCATACGGTGACTTTGATTCCGGGCGATGGCATCGGGCCGGAAATTGCCGCGGCGGTGCAGAAGGTTTTCGCGGCGGCGGGGGCGCCGGTGCAGTGGGACCTTCAGCCGCTGAATGAAACCATCCTCAAGGAAACGAAAGGCGTGCCGACGGCGGCGGTGCTCGATTCGATCCGCGGCAATCGCGTTGCGTTAAAAGGCCCGCTCACGACGCCGATCGGAGCTGGCTACACGAGCCTGAATTTGGTATTGCGCAAGACATTCGATTTGTATGCGAACGTACGGCCCGCAAAAACGCGTCCCGGCGTTCGGTCACGTTACGAGAATGTCGACATCATCGTCGTCCGCGAGAATACCGAGGGCGAGTACTCGGGCCTGGAACACGAGGTGGTGCCGGGGGTGGTGGAATCGCTGAAGGTGATCACGCGCAAGGCGTCGGACCGCATCGCGCGCTATGCGTTCGAGTTGGCCCGTGGAGGCATTGGGGTCAACTCTGTACTCTGGACACATTTTCTTTGATCCGAGCGAGTTTCCGCCGCAGCGCCTGATCGTCCGCGCTGCGACGCTCCAACCGGCGCACTACCTGTCCGACACCGCTGCCATCCCGGTACCCCTGCTCGCGGGCGACCGTCACGCCGCGCTCGCCTCCCAGTTGGACCCGCGCCCAAATCTTGATCCGTTCATCCGTCTCCCGTTCCAACACCGCCGCCAGGCGCACGCGACGCTCCGACTGTTGACGGCGGTGTAACCAAGCCGCCTCGTCCGCTGCCGGCTTGCGGGCCACGTGCGCTTGCACCTTGGCTAATAACCGTTCTCCGCCCAACACCAGGCCGCCGATCAGTTCGTCCCAGGGGCTCTTCACGTCCCCGTCAAACCATCGCGCGATACTCCGGTGATACTGACGACGGGCCGTCGACGGTTCCGCGCCCCAATACCGCAACCACTGCTGGCACAACCACGCGGGCCGCTTGCGCTCCAGTCCCGCATAGACCCGATGGCTGCTCCAGCGATATGCCGCCAATGCCGCCGCCCGGTCCGCCGCGATCGGCTGGCCTTTCCGCCGTGGCCGCACCGGATTTAAATGGATGTATTCCACCAATCCCTGGGCATAGGTATCGGCCTCCACCACCTGAGCTTTGAACCGTCCCTGGAACAGATGCCCGCTGCGCCGATGGCGGCGATTGAACCGCACCGTATATGTCACCTGCAACCACCCGACCGCCCGACTGAGGTTGGCCCGGGGCGTTTCCAATAGCAAGTGGTAGTGATTGTCCATCAGACAATAGGCGTGCAGGCTTACCCCGTAGCGTTCGACCGTCTCCGCCAACGTTTCCAGAAACCGACCCCGATCTCGACCGTCGCGATAGATGGCCTTGCGTTCGTTGCCACGCGCCATCACGTGGTACACCGCACCCGCGAACTCCACTCGAACAGGACGAGCCATCCCACTGAGTCTACGTCCGACTGCGCTTCCCTGTCAATTGTCCAGTGTACAGAGTTGACCCCGAGTTGACCCCGACTCCCCCGACTCGACCCCGACTCCGACCCACGACTCCACAGGTGCCCGACCCACGCGAAGAACCCACCCCTTAATCCCCTCCAGGGAGGGGAATCCGCCTTCGCGAGACCGCTATGGTGGACAAGCACGCTGGATTATCGTAAAACGATATTTGTGCTGGACTTGTGGGCGGATACGGAATAAGATCGACGCGGTTCTTTCAAAAAACTGACGTGGATCTGTCGGCGTCATATTCGGCGCTTCACAGAAGCGCCGCTACATCAGAAGAGGGCGCTGAAAAACACCTGTTTCTGCGAAACGAACCCCCCAGTTAACAGGTTGATGCGCAAGAGGAAGTAAAGGGACGCTCAGGAATTGGCACGCTGTAGCGAACGGCGGGTTGGGCCAGCCCGCCCTACCAGAATTGGTTCTACGCCTTTTTCGGGCAGCAGTGGAGGATGTCGTAGGGTTTGACGTTCCTTGGGGGTCGGGCCGGAGACGAGGTAAATGGCGTCGGTCAACTTTTCGACGCTGCGATGGTAATCCCAGCGGAGCATCGCGGTGTGCTGCACGACAAAGCGCGGATCGTCGTCGCGGAAACACGACACGCAACTCGGGTCGGGCAGGCCGACGAGGAATTCGTCCGTGCTGAGGTTGTGCGAGGTCGTGTTGTAGAAATCCTCGAAGAGGATGAAGGACGCGGCGAACGCGTGATCGACATAGCTGATGGCTTGCGTCTGGCTTTCCTCGTTGCGCAGGCCGCGCGGCGCGACGGGCGTAATGCTGTAGAGATTGTCGAGGAGGTCTTCCATGATGTCGTCGAGCGAGTCATGCGACCAGTCCTTCAAGCGCTCCGAGTTCACCCCGTAGGTGAAGACCGAACCCTGGATGATCGCGCCGATGGCGATGCCGGGCCAGAGGGGCAACCGGTGCGAGGGCAGGTTGCGCGTGGGCGCGCGAAAAATTTTCGGGAACAACAGCGGCTTGATCTGCTTGTAGTTTTTCAGGTCGGGTACGTCGTCGCCGCAATAGTCGAGCAGGTTGATATGCGACTCGATCAAATCATCCATGCGGCTCGGTTCGAGCAGGTAATGATGATAGAGATGCTCGAGCAACACCGTCTGCCCGTCCATGAGCGTCAACGCCAGGCCTTCGGGCGCGCGGGTCGCGAGTTGCGGACGCTGGTGTTTCAACAGGCTGAAGTAATAGTTGGTGAAACTGGCCGTGTCGAGATGCGGTTCGTCGTGCAATTCCAGCGAGCTAATGATCTCTTCGAGGTCGTCATCGTCCACCCCGGCATCGTGGCTGCGGCAGCGATAGAGACAGCGGACCTGGACGCGGCCGCGGCTGAAGATCCAGGCGCGGGTATGACCGAAATCGGCCAGGTGATCTTCGTCCTGCGGTTCGGTGCGGGTGTAAGTCATGTAGGCCAGTACGGAACCACTGCGGGAGCCGCGCTGAATGACCGGCTCCTCGATTTGTGGCCAGGAACGCTTCTCGCAGTCGAGGAGCGACTGCAGCGCGCGCTCCGGGCGCATTGCCTCGGGCGCGGGCTTTTCGAATTGGCAGGCTTCCACCTTCAGGTAGCCGCCGGTGGTCAGGCTGGCGAGGCTGACGTGCGGGGAGCCTTCATGGGTCAGCGGCAGCCACCCGTCGGGGTAACTGATCGTGTAATTCTTCTCAGGGTCACCGTACTCAGGCATGACCAGAGTAAAGCAGCCACCTTGCCAAGCCCGCCGCGACCCCGGTCACTCGCAAAATTGGGCCTTTGGTAGGTGGGGGAAGGGCTGAGAGACAGAATTGAACGCCCTGGATCACAGGCGTGGGAAGGGCTGCAAAGCATTGACAGCCATTCTCGTTTCAAGAGATAAAGCCTGCGTTTACGGAGCAGGTATGGGTCAGCGCGCATTCATTTTTGTTATGGCCGGTCAATTATTTGTCGCCGGCCTCATGCAGGGGGCTGATGTTGCACCGACGAACGCGCCGGTAGTCCTGCCTCCCATCAAGGTCATTGGGCACCCGGGATCCCTGACCTCCCCATCGCCTGAGAAGTCAGAAGAGCAGAAGCAGCAAATCCCCGGAGGATTTACTGTCGAGGGCAGCGACGAGATGCATCAAGGTCGCGCCTCGAATTTTGAAGATTTACTCCAAGGGGCGCCCGGTGTAACCCTGCAAAGTGAGAATGGAGTGGAGGTCTCCAAGATCTCCATTCGTGGTTCGGGAATCGACTCGGCAGACGAACCACTGGGTGTGGAATTCCTGTTGGACGGGATCAGCTTCCAGCAGGGCGACGGCGAGGTCATCCTGGAAGACTTTGACGTTAATACCATCCAGTATGCGGAAATATATCGTGGGGCGAACGCCTTTCAATACGGCGCGTTGACGCTGGGGGGGGCGATCAACCTTGTTCCTTATACCGGTCACACGGCGCCCCCGTATGAGGTCAGGCTGGAGGCCGGCAGTTACGGCTTTCTGCTCGGCCAAGCGAGTGCGGCCGGCGTGGACGGACCGTTCGACTATTACACATCGGTGATGGGCCGGTATCGGGACGGGTATCGCGATCACAGCCGTGAAAACACGGAGCTTTCATTCAGCGATTTCGGATACAAGATCGACGACAACCTTGAAAACCGCTTTTACCTCACCGTGGACCATACGGACCGTAAACTACCCGGCGCCCTGACCAAGCAAGAGATGAACCAGGACCCCACGGCTGCCGACCCGGATGCGGTGGCCCAGGATTTTAGCAAAGCGTGGACCTATTTCCGGTTCGCTGACAAAATCAGTTACTCAAAAGACGGCCAGCAACTCGATGCGGGATTGTATTGGTGGCACCGGGAAATAGAGGAAAAAGGTTTTTTTGCCACCAATGACTTCCAACAGGGCATTCAAGATTTCAACGCGGACAACGTCGGCATCAACGCGGATGCCATCAGTCACAAGGACCTGTTTGGACAGCGGAATCTCCTGACCATGGGGATGATTGCCGCCACGGAACGCGAAGCCGATCACAATTGGGCGAATGAAGGCGGCGACAAGGGACCGAGCATCGCCAGCGACGTGGAACTATCCGTCAACGCGGTACTGTACGCGCAGAACCAGCACTATTTGACCGAAAAATTTTCGGCGGTGACGGGGGTTCAATTGGCCTACGCCCTGCGCGATTTCACCGATCTCTTCAACCATACACTGAGTGGAAACGAGTCGCGGACACAGGATTTTTACGGTGTCAACCCCAAGGCCGGCCTGATTTACGAGTTCAACGACAAAGACCAGGCGTTCCTTAACTTTAGCGGCAGTTGGCAGCCACCGTCTTTTGATAACATGGTCAATTTCGGCGACGGGCCCGGTGTCAGCCTCGAAGACACAGGGCTCGAACCGCAACGAGCGTGGACCGTAGAGACGGGCACGCGCGGCGAGCAGGGTCGTTTCGACTGGGACCTGGCTCTCTATTATTCGTGGGTCCATAACGAACTGCTCGACGTTTTCGATGCGCTGGGCAACGACCGCGGCGATGTGAATATCAACCATACCTATCACGAAGGCATTGAAGCCGGGTTGGGCATCGAGTTGCTCAAATCTATTTTCGCCAAGGAAAAGGACGGGAAGCCGGGCGATCAGCTCAAGCTGGAACAAACCTATACCCTGAACGACTTTCATTTCCAGAACGATCCCGTCAACCATAACAATCGACTTGGCGGAATCCCGATTCATTTTTACGAAGCGGATTTGCAGTATGAAATGCCGAATGGTTTTTACGTCGGGCCGAACGTGCAATGGAATATCACCGCTTATCCTGTTGACCAGGCGAACACGCTTAACGCCAGTCCCTATACATTGCTCGGGTTCAAGATGGGAGTCCAGCGAGCCAAGGGATTCTCGATTTTCTTCCAAGGGGTCAACCTGACCGACCAACGATATGCCTCCTCGGTGGATCCCATAGCGAATGCAACGGGCTCGGCCCCGCAAGTGTTTCATCCGGGTGACGGACGCTCCTTCTACGGGGGTATTTCCTACGCGTGGTGAAGGTTTTGAGGATTGATTCGGACGTTCCCTTTGCGTAGGCTGGCCGCATCATGAGCAAGGTCATTCGCGGGAAAGCTTTCGTTGTGCGGGACAATATCGACACCGATCAGATCATCCCGGCCCAGTATCTGAACCTCGTGCCCACGATTCCCGAGGAATACGAGAAACTCGGCAGCTTCGCGCTCTGCGGGCTGCCGAAAGACCAGTACCCGACCCGTTTCATTCCCGAAGGCCAGACCCGGTCGCCCTACACCATTGTCATCGGCGGGCGCAATTTCGGGTGCGGCAGTTCGCGCGAGCACGCGCCGATTGCGCTGGGGGCGGCGGGCTGCGAGGCGGTGGTGGCGGAAAGTTTTGCGCGCATTTTTTTCCGCAACAGCGTGGCGACGGGCGAGCTTTACCCGGTGGAAGCGACGGCGCGGATTTGCGAGACGGTGAAAACGGGCGACGAGGTGGAACTGGACCTGGATGGGAACACGTTGAAGATCCTCGGGACCTCGAAGGTCCTCGCGACCAAGCCGCTGGGCGAAGCGCGGCCGGTGATCGATGCGGGCGGGCTCTTCGATTTCGCGCGCAAGAGCGGGATGATCCACGCACAGGGCAACCACTCGAAAGCGACCGAAGAGTTGGCCGCGAAAGAGCCGGCCGACGATTAAGAGGAGACGCACGCCACCTTGCGCGGCCTTACCTTGCTTTTTCTGGGCGCCTTCCTGGCCGCCACCTCGTTGTTCGCGGCGGAAGTGAAGCTGAAGGACGGCACCGCCTATCACGATGTGAAAATCCTGGAACGTACCGACCAGTACGTCCGGATCACCGTGCCGTACGGAGAGATGAAGCTGCCTCTCGGCAAGGTGGAAAGCATCGACGGCAAGGCGGTCGTGGAAACCGCGCCCACCAGCGACAAGGCCCAACTGGCCAATGCGATTCCGCCTCCGCCGCCCCCGTATGTACATCGTTGGACGATGGATATTTTTCTGCTGGGAATGTGGTTGGTGATGATGACATGGATCATGGCGCTGCTCTGGGTTCAGCACGATGCTCGCGGGATGCCTGAGGAAATCAGGCGCGCCAATGCCAATGTGCTGCTGGTGCCATTCCTCGGCTTCCTGAAGTACTTGTTCATGCGCCGCCGCCATCGTGGCAACGATGAGGCGCCAGCGCAGTCGCTGGAGGGGCGCGTAGCCGGGGTGGGGATCGATGAGGTCCCGAAAAAGCGCGGACTCTTCGGTGGTCGCACCAAGAACGCCAGCAACCGGGGGGCCCGAAAGCAGCGTGTCGGGATCGAGTTTCTTGACGTGGGTGGCCAGATGATCGACATCCGCCAGGATCTGCCGGAGATGACCGGTATCGAGGCAGCCCGTGAGGTGTTGGCGGATGCGATCACGGAACGCGCCAGTGACATTCACCTGGAACCGCAGGGAGACGGGTGCCGCGTGCGCTTTCGCGTCGATGGCACGCTGCAGGAACGGATGACGTTTACCAAAGTAGATGGAACGCGGGTGGTGGCGGCGCTCAAGACGCTGGCGCAGATCGACGTAGCGGAGAAGCGCAGGGCCCAGGATGGCCGATTTCGCGTCCGAGCCGGGACCGACCTGGTTGATTTCCGCGCGGCCACCGCCAACGGTATTCACGGTGAGAAATTGGTGTTGCGCATCCTCGACCGGAGGAGCGGGGTATTGGGCCTGACGGAGCTGGGCATGCCCCCGGAAATGCTGGAGCGGTTCGATCGCGTCATTCATTCGCGCAATGGCATCATCCTGGCGACGGGTCCCACGGGGGCGGGCAAGACCTCGACGCTGTACGCGGCCTTGAGCCGGCTGGACCGGAATGCGCTGAATATCATGAGCATTGAGGATCCGGTGGAGTACGAACTGGAGGGCACGACACAGATTCCCGTGAATGTGAAGGCGGGAGTCACCTACGAGGCGGGGCTGCGCTCGATTCTGCGGCAGGATCCCAATGTGATTTTTGTGGGCGAGATGCGCGACACGGAGGCGGCCACGATCGCGATCCGCGCGGCGTTGACCGGGCACCTGGTGTTCAGTTCCCTGCATTCCAAGGACGCCGTCGGAACCGTTATTCGGTTGGAAGAGATGGGCGTGGAACGTTACCAGATTTCTTCGGCGCTGCTGATGGTCGTGGCCCAGCGGCTGGTGCGCGTGCTCTGCAAGAAATGCCGCAAGGCGTATGCCGCGACGGGGACTGAATTGAGCGAGATCGGCATCCAGGTGGAGCCGGGCCGCCGTCTTTATAGCGCGATTGGATGCGGAGCGTGTGATAATACCGGCTACCGGGGGCGAACCGGTATTTTCGAGTTGCTGGTGATGGACGAGGAACTGCGCAAGGCAGTGAACGACGGGGCGAACGAACAAGTTATGTCAGAGATCGCCTCGCGAAAGGGCCTGCGGTCCTATCGCGAGGATGGCCTCGACAAAATCCTTAACGGCATTACGTCGGTGGAAGATGTGATCCAGGCGAGTTGACCATGGTCGAAGTCATCCTGAGCATTCTGGCAATTGTGCTGATCCTGTCCCTGGCGTGGGGCGGGGCGTGGTTCGGCGTATTTTATGAACTGTCGAGTTCGTTATTGCTGTTTTTCGCGATGATGGTGGCCCTGCGCTATTGGTATGAGTTGGCGAGCTGGATCGAGTCGGTGATGCCGGGGGCGGGCAGCTACGGCGCGTTCGGCGCGTACTGGGCGCTGTTTTTGGTGGGGTGCGCGCCGCTGATTGTCGTGCTCAAACGGGTCACGGATGAGGTGGCGCCGCGTTACCCGAGAACCATCGATAAGACGTTGGGCTTTGTCTTTGGTTTTATCTCCGCCGCGATCCTGGTTTGCTGCGTGATGACCAGTCTTTCCGTCGTGGTTCCAACCGT
Organism: uncultured Verrucomicrobiae bacterium; assembly: GCA_963812605.1. GTDB lineage: Bacteria > Verrucomicrobiota > Verrucomicrobiia > Palsa-1439 > Palsa-1439 > Palsa-1439. The sequence goes on from CAWEWF010000001.1 coordinate 459,986, forward strand.
TTGGGAACCATATAACCACGAGGCCTTGCTGTTGCCACTCGACCAATTCCCGATTGCGGTCTACGAGTACGTTGAGGAGCAGGTGCTCGGCATTCCGAAGACCGACCCGGGTCATACGCGGTTTCCAACATTCGAAAAGGCGGACGCAAACAAGTTCCAGGACTACTGGCAATAAGTCACGGGTCGCTAGGCTTTGGTCAACCGGGAAAGCAAATAGACCGCCACGAGCCCGGCGACAACCAGCACCCACCATTTTTCCTTGATCCAGTCGATGATGCCACTGAGCACGGGGGGCGCATCGGCGGTAATGGGTGTCGAGGGCGTGGAAACAGTGGGGGCCGTGGAGACCGTCGCCGTTCCGCCCTCGTTAATTCTGATTTTGAACGCAGCCGCTTGCGCCTGCAACGCGGTCGCCCGCTGCTGCACCTCGACCAACAGGCGCTGGAGTTCCACCACGCGGCTTTGCGCGGAACTGAGGTCGTTTTGCGCCCGGTTGAGCGCGTTTTGATTCTGGAAAACCTGCTGGGAATTTCCCCCCATGGCATGATAGGTGGCGCCGCCATTCACTTCCTGTATCGAGCCGAGTGGTGGGGCGCTGTTGAGTGACTGCTTGATGGACGCATTGGCCTGGGTGATGGCCTGCTGCGCCTGGGTGACGCGCTGTTGAGCGGAAGAAATGTCGTTGGGCAATTGCTGCAATTGGCGATTGAGGACATCCAAAGATTGCTGGTAAGCGGAGGCCAACAGCACTTTTGCCTGCGAGACAAGACCCGTCTGTTCGGACATCGAGAGGATCGGCCGAAGTTGCTGGATGGCCAGTTCGGGATTGCCCCGCGCCAATGTCGCGCGGCCTTGTTGGAGCCATTGCGTGCCGCGTTCGAGGTCGATCTCGGCGGCGGGCACCCAGCGGCTATGGTACTTCGCCTTGCCGGCGTTGACGATGTCGCGCTCGGCGATCCATTGCGCGGCGCGCTCGATGATATTGGACGTATACGGCGAGTCGGGATGATCGGTAAGAAACTTCCGAAAACCGTTGTTGATGACCTGATCGTAGTACTCGGTCGTGTAACTGGTGGTCGGGTTGAGTTGATACTTTTGCAGGTTCTCGTAGTCGCGGTCGAGCTGCCGCTGGGCCTTTTCCTCGGGCGTCCAGCGGGTAATCCTGGCGACGTCCGACTTGCTGATGTGGCGGGTTTGGGTGATCGTCCCGCCGGCGAATTCCAGCAGGATCGCAACCGTCGAATCGTCCTCGGCCACGATCTCGCCCTCCAGTTCGGTGCCGTCCTTGAGCTTGACGGTGTCGGCCCGAGCGCAAAACGCGGCCAGCAGACCGGCGGCCAGTATCAACCAGCAACAAGTCCGCATGGACGTTTTATCGAGCGCGGCGAATTTGGATCGAGACATACTGACTGCGCGGGAGGCTGAATTTTTTTACCTCGACGGTCACCACGTGGGCCATCTGGCGGGTGAGGATCGTCTCGGCGATTTCATGGGCGACCGCCTCGACCAATTTCCGCGGCCGTTTCGCGATCACCTTGCGGATCAGGTCGGCGACAATATCGTAGCGGGTCGTGGAGGCTTCGGCGTCCCGGCGTCCGGCTTCGGTGAGGTCGCGTTCCATTTCCACCGTAACGAGCAGGCGCTGGGCCTGCGCGCGCTCGGATTCCGTCACGCCGATGTGCGCGTCCACTTCGAGGTCCTTGATGACGATCTTATCCATGCAGCGCCTCCTGCTCGATGAGGAATTGTTGCAATTCGCCGAGATCCTCGCAAATCAGGTCGGGTCCCATCGCACGCAGCTTTTCCGCGGGATTGTACCCGGTCAGCACCGCGCAGGTGTGGATGCCGCCGGCCTGGCCGGCCTCGATGTCATGCTCCATATCGCCGACAAACATCGTCTCGGCGCGGTCGAGTTGGTTCTCGTCCAGGATGCGGTGGATCGTCAACGTCTTGTCGACAATGCCGATGTAGGGCCGGGTGATGAAGGGCCCGATGCCGAAACGGGCCATCTGCGTTTCGTAGGTGTGTGCGTCGACGGTGCTGGCAACATATACGCCGATGTGTCGCTCCCGGCAAAAGCGCAGGAACTCCCGCGTGTGCGGCAGGACGGTGATGTCGGCGTGGTGGTTCGGATACTCCGCGAGAAAAATCTGTTCCAATTTCGCCTGTGGCACGTGGGGGACGCGCGGCTCGTAGAATTTTCGGATCGGCAGACAAAATTCCGCGCGGAACTGCGGTAGGGACAGCGGCGGCAAGCCGCAAAACTCCAGCACGTGGTTCGTGGTCTTCACCACCGGCAACAAATCGTCAACCAGCGTGCCCGACCAATCGAGAATGACGTTGCGAATGATCACCCCACAAGGGTATCACAAAGGCCCCAGACGGCGGATAGGAAAAGACAGGACTTCCATCGGCCGTCGCTTGCCCATCCGCCTACGGTTTACGGCGCGGGCCGGTTGCGCGCTGGGCGAGGCGCTCGGTTTTGCGTTTGCGCAGGCGGCGTTCGATTTTTCCCTCGACCACATCGAGCGCGCTGATGACATCGGCGCTGGATTCCTGCGCGCTGAGTTCGGCGCCCGGTATCTCGACGAGAACACGGACGATGTATTGACGCGGCGAAGCGTGCGCGCTGATTTTCCGCAGATTCACGCGCGCCCGCACCGCGCGCGGGGCGTATTGTTCGACGCGGCCGATTTTTTCATCGACGGCATTTTTGATGGCTTCAGTGAGAGTGACCCCGTCGGCTTGGACCAGAATATCCATTCCCTGTCTCCCTTGCTTGGTGGTTGAATTTACTTACTGGAAACTTATCACGGAACCCCCAATAGACAACCGAGAGGACGCAGATTAATTCATCAGTAGGGACTTTGCGTGTCCTCCGCCGGCGGCACTTTGCCCTCGTAATGCCGGTGGATGAAGAAAAAATAGCCAATGGTCAATATCAGCGCGAGGGGCCACCAGACGAGCGCGATGGCCAGCCCGTGTCCCGTGGCTGCGCCTTCATACGCGGTGAGTGAATCTTTTGTAGCCAGCGTGGAGCGAAGCATCACGGGAAAAACGCCGGCGGCTCCCGCGATCATCAGGCCCGCCAGGAACGCGCAGGAACCCCTGACGGCGCGTTTTTCCCGGTGGCTTCGCAAGCCGGTGAATACAGCCAACAAGCCGCCAAGGACGCAAGCCACACCGAGCCAGGCAAATGGCTGACGCAGCATCCCGGGAAACAAATCCGGTCGCACGTAGCATGACTCCGCGGTAATCACCACCAGCAAGACGAGAACGGTTTTCCAGAGCGGCCCGGCGAGCTGTTTGCTCCGGGTGTGAACGGGGCCGTCCGTCTTCAACACGAGGGCTGCGGCGCCGTGGGCGGCGAGCGTGATGAGGGTGAAGACTGCGACCGAAACCGTGTACCAGTCCAGGATCCCGACATGACCGTGCACGCCGAAATTGGTGAAGAAGGACAGGGTGAACCGACCGTGCGCATCGAGCGGGACCCCGCGTACGACGTTGCCCAGTGCGGCGCCGATGAGAATGGCGAGCAGGACATTGGCGGCCACGAAACAGAAATGCCACCCGGTTCGCCAGAGCGGATCGTCGATGTGGCCACTTACTTCATGGGACACGCCTCGCAGCACCAGCGACCAGAGCAGGAGGAAAAATGCCAGGTAGAACCCCGCGAAGGCGGACGCAAGGACTGAGGGAAAAGCGACGAAGAGCGTGCCGCCAAAAGCGACGAGCCACACTTCGTGCATGCTCCAGAGCGGACCAATCGCGCGGATGACCAACCTTCGTTCCGCGTCCGTTTTGCCGACGATGTATTGCAACATTCCCGCGCCGATGGCGAAGCCGTCGAGAATGATAAACATGACGAGCATGAACGACAGGATGGCGTACCAGGTTTCAATCATGAGCCACTTCCCGGTTGCCGGTACTGTGCGGGCCATGGAGGATTTCGCGTCCGACCATAAACAGATAGAGCACCCCGAGCACGAAGTAGAGACCGACGAAACCAATGAGGGTGAACAACACATCGCCTCCGCTGACCACTTCGCTGGCCCCCTGCGTGGTGCGGAAAAGACCGTACACGAGCCACGGCTGGCGACCAAGTTCCGCTGTCATCCAGCCCGCCGTGGTGGCGATGAACGGGAACGGGAACGCGAGCATCAGCAGCCAGAGCAAGGCGGGAGTTTTCTCCAGCCGTCCGCGCCAGAGTTGAACGCAGGCGCAGGCCATCAGCGCGATGAAGATCGTGCCGAGGCCCACCATGATATGGAAGGCGTAATAGAGCAGTTCGATATTGGTCGGCCAGGTGTCTTCGGGAAATTCATCCAGGCCGCGGACGTTTGCGTGAAAACTGCCGTAGGCCAAATAGCTGAGCGCGCCGGGGAGGCGGATCGGATTGTCGAGCCGACGCTCCTTCACGTTCGGTTGGCCGATCATGTTGATCTCGGCCATGGGTCCGCTGTGGAAACGGCCTTCCATCGCGGCGAGGGCCACGGGTTGGTACTGCGCCACTTTCTTGGCGTGCCTGTCGCCGGTGGGAAACGCCACGAGCAGGGACGACAGCAGGCCGACGATGGCGCCGGTCCTGAGAAAGAGCGAGGCTTGTTCCGGATGCCGGCCGCGCAGGGCGTAGAGCGCGCCGACGGCAGCCACCACGAACGATCCAGTCACGACGGCGGCGGTTTGGTTGTGGAGGAAGACGATCAGCGCCCAGGGGTTGAGCAGATACGCCTGGAGATCCGCAAGCCGCAAGGTGCCGTCCGCCGCCAGCGCATAGCCGACGGGATGCTGCATGAAGGCATTCGTCACGAGGATGAAATATCCGGAAAGCCAACTGCCGATGGCGACGCCCAGAACGGCGAGAAAATGATTGCGCGGGCCCAGCCGTTTCTCGCCCCAGACCATGGCCCCGACCATCGCGCTCTCGAGGAAGAACGCGAACATCCCTTCCATGGCGAGCGTTTGGCCGATGACGTTGCCGGAGTAGCGGGAGAAATTCGCCCAGTTGGTGCCGAACTGGAATTCCATCGGGATGCCCGTGACCACGCCGACGGTGAAATTGATGCCGAAGATGCGCGCCCAGAACCGCACGGCGTTTCCGTAGCGCTCGTCGCCGGTGCGGAGATGGCGCCACTTCCAGTAGACGAGGATCCACGCCAGGCCCATCGTGAGTTGCGGAAAAAGATAATGATAGGTGATGGTGAAGGCGAACTGCAGTCGATGCCAAAGCAGGGCGTCGTCCATAAATATCTCGCCCTACCACAGCGGCGAGGACAAGTGATGAAACATGACGGTCAGCGCAAGTGGAAGGCGCGACCGGATCGACAGGCTCATGTCGACGATGCTAATCCCCCGCGCGGGGTGAATGCCAGAAGTTCTTGCCGCTCCCGGCGGGAAATGCAATCTCGACGCGGGGTTTGGTGGTGGATTGATTTGGGCGCGTAAGCGTCGCCGCTCGCGCGATTTATCGGTGGGGGCATGTACGTGTGGCGAGACGCTGGTTATTGATTCGTTCCAGCCGTGGAACTGATGTGACTTCCCGGTCGACTACACGTTACCGGGATAAACGTAATGCTCCGGCAGCGTGAAACGCTCGCCGTGCATGAGTCCTGAAACGCGAACATCACGCCCCAACAAACTCTCGATCTGCGCGACTTGCTTTTCGACGAACTCGAAAGACAGGAACTCGCAACGCGGTAACAACTGCTGAAATGACGGACGAATCAGTTGGTTAAACAGCTTTTGCCGACGGGCGCTGCTAGTCACTACATATAGATCAATCTGGTTATATGGCTGCGAAACGACCAAGTCATTCATCCTGAGCAATCCGCTGTAGATCGTGGTTGACGATTCGACCTCAAACGCTTTGCGGACGACGTTTTTGTTAAGCCATAGCACGTCAATGTTCTGCACAATGCGTCGTGTATTGTCGTCAAACCCAAAATTTGGCAGTCTCGGCACAGTGTAATCAACCAAAGACTCGTTCCGGTATAAACGATTGCGATCATTCGCCGGCACCCAAACGGAGCAGCCTTCTGCGTGCCCTAGTTTGGCCAAAGCTAACTGCATCTTCAGATGAACGCGTTCAGTCTGTTGGGGTTCACTCACCGTCTCTTCCGGCACCGGTTCGATTGGCCCCGGCTTTGGGAAGGCGTTCAAATATTTCGTGACGTCAAGTCTCGAATGATTCGCGGTTTTCAGGAAGAACTCACCATCCCTCAAGTAAACATCCACCCGACGTGTGGGAACATCCTGTAGCACTTGGAAAATCAATTGGCGCGGCAAAACCAGCACCTTGTTGGCAGAACCGCAGACAAGCAGAACGAAATCGCCATGCAAAGTTTTTGGGTAGGCGAAAGTCTCTTTAATCACCTCGCGCGGTATCGCGTAAAAGAACCGATTTCCTTTAAGCAACTTTGAATAGTTTGTCGAGCAGGTCAGGGAGTTGCCGAATTTCAGGAGGCGAGCACGACCAACCCGGTCTTGCTTACCGTACCGGCTCTCCAACGTGCCGAGCACCTCATTTATGACGGCAGGCTCGTTCATCAGCCCAACACCGCTGACGGTTCCACGGATTCTTCGACGATCTGCATTGCGGCATTAATGGCGGCCTGTTCGCGTCTGAATTTCCTCGTGTTCTTGATGTTGAACTCCAGTGGGTAATTGCCTTCCACAACGCTGGCCGTCGCTCCGCCAAAACCGTCTGCCTCGACGACAACCAACTCCTCGCAACCGTCATCAAGTAATGCTTGGTAAAGCACAGCGTTGGGCGCGTTGATTTTCAGCTTGTCCCGCATGCGGTCGAGTCGCGATTGAAGCTGCTTCAGCCTGACGACACTATTGTTTGTTTTCATGGCTTTACGGCATCCTACAACATCTAGCGTGTTTTTGACTAGTAATCAGTGGCTAAGAGTTCATGTGCATATTTCGCAGCAGCGACCGGTAAGCGAACACTAAGTCGCGTTGTGCTCTCGGAGGTTTTTGCTCTCTACGACCTTAAACCGGGAAAAGACCGGTTCAATCTGGTGACGAGCAGGAAAATCTCCGCCACGATGGATCAATTGTTTAGCGCTTTTCGAAACAACCCCAACATACCCTCCGTCGATACGTTCCTCGCCGGCTTGAAAGGGAAGATCGAATCGGAATCCCAAATTTCGCTTCACCTTGACCGGCAATCTAGGACAGGCGCAGTGGACGTGAGGCCGCCGACAGCATCCGGAAGAGTGCGGGAATCGGAGGCTGACGAAACTGATACGGGCCTGTTCGACCAAGATACGTCAGCCTGATCGGGTTTCGCTGTGTGGCATCTCCTCCTTCGCTAGTGCAACGGAGGACAAGCCCGTCCGACTATCGTAAATTGATAATTCTGCTGGACGCGGTGTGATCGGAGGGGTATGATCGGCGCGTGGATAATGAATTGGAGCGGAGTGATGGCGTGCGGGAGGCGAGCAGGACGGGTAAAGCTGCGACGAGTCGCAGCACTCCAAAGAGGAACGTTGATCCGAAAATAGAAGGACACGGGCGGGAGCCTACTTCGCGAGGACGCTACGAAGGCCTGGCTGCCCGCGCCATTGCGCCGACGGCACGTATTCGGCGCGTCTCGTCGGACTCGGCTACCGGCGAGGGGGAGGGGGTTGAAAATATGTGTTTCTGCGAAACGAACCCGATTTCTACGACGGGAGAAACAGGGGTTAAGTGGTTGTGGTGCAATCTGATGTGTTATAGAATCGAGAACATTACAATCGGGTTCGTTTTTCTCGTTTTGAAGGTTGGACGCGGTTTTAGCGCGGCTTATTCGCGAAGCGCAGAACACCCTCACCTCAATCCTCTCCCCCAAGGGGAGAGGAGGTTTACGCCGGAGGCGGCGGAGCGTTTTGACGAAGTCGATTGCCACCCGGGTAGCACGAGAGGTAGTGTGGGCGCTTATATGTTGGGTGCTTCCATCACCGGAGGAGAAACATGAAACTGCAGACATTGATAAAACTCGGCGTGGGATTATTGGCGGTCGTGGGGGCGTTGTTTCTTATGCTGGGGATTGTGGTTGCGGTGTGTGCACTCGGGGCGAAGCGGCCGGTTCCTTCAAAGGTGATCCTTGAAGCTGATTTTGAGAAGGGCCTGGTCGAGTACGTCCCCGACGATCCGGTGGCGAAGGTCGTGTCAGGCAAGGCGCCGACGGTCCTGGGCGTGGTCGAAGCGCTGGAGCGGGCGACGACGGACGATCGCGTGGTCGGCTTGATCGCGCGCGTGGGCGAAGCGGGATTGTCAGCCGCGCAGATCCAGGAAATTCGCGACGCCATCATCGCGTTTCGCGCCAAGGGCAAACCGGCCATCGCCTATGCGGAGACTTTCGGCGAGGGCGGCAAAGGGAACGGCTCGTATTACCTCGCGACGGCGTTTGACGAGATTTGCCTGCAGCCGTCGGGCGACATCGGCCTGGCGGGATTGATGGCGGAGACCCCGTTTATCCGCGGGACGCTCGACAAACTCGGTTTCATTCCCCGCATGGACCATCGATCCGAGTACAAGAATGCGATGAACGAGCTGACCGAGACGAAGTACACGGCGGCGCATCGCGAGGCGACGACGAAGTTGATCGAGTCGATATTTGGCCAGATCGTCAAGGGCATCGCGGAGCGGCGCAAGATGTCTGAAAACGAAGTGCGGGCACTGATCGATCGCGGGCCATTCCTCGGCGAGGAAGCCTTGCAGGCAAAACTCGTGGACAAACTTGCGTACCGCGATGACGCGTACGCGGAGATCAAGAAGAAGGCGGGCGAAGACGCGAAGTTTCTTTATCTTTCAAAATACGGCGAGCGCGCGAGCAGCCTGTACGACAAGGGGACGACGGTGGCCCTTATTTACGGGGTGGGCGGGGTGCTGCGTGGCAAGAGCGGTTACGATCCAGTTTTCCGGGAAGTGACGATGGGCGCGGACACGGTCGCGGCGGCGTTCCGCGCGGCGGTGGACGACAAGAAGGTGAAGGCGATTCTGTTTCGCATCGACAGCCCCGGCGGTTCGTATGTCGCTTCCGACACGATCTGGCGGGAGACGGTGCGCGCGCGGAAAGCCGGCAAGCCGGTGATCGTGTCGATGAGTTCGGTGGCGGGATCGGGCGGTTATTTCGTCGCGATGTCCGCGGACAAGATCGTGGCGGAGCCGGCGACGTTGACGGGTTCCATCGGCGTGTTTGCGGGGAAGATGTTGAGCACGAATTTCTGGGACAAGCTGGGCGTGTCGTGGGACGAAGTGCACACGAGTTCGAACGCCATGGTGTTCACGGGCCTGCAAGATTACACGCCCGAGCAATGGGCGCGGTTTGAGACATGGCTCGACTGCGTTTACGAGGATTTCACGACCAAGGTGGCGGAGGGCCGCAAGTTGCCGAAGGAGAAAGTGCTCGAAATCGCCAAGGGCCGTGTCTGGACGGGGGAAGACGCCAAGGCGCTCGGCTTGGTGGATGAACTCGGTGGGTTCCTGGTTGCGGTTCGTCTCGTGCGCGAAGCCGCGGGATTGCCGGTAGACGCGAAGATCCACCTGAAAGAATTTCCGTTGAAGAAGTCGCCGCTGGAAACGCTTCTCGGCGGAGGCCCCGACAACAGCCAGAAAGCCGGCGAGGCGACGCTGGCGCGCGCACTCGAAGTCATCCAGCCGTTGGCGCGTGTCGCCCGCGAGCTGGGGCTTGGCACCGCCGATTCCGATACCCTGCGGATGCCAGATCCAGGTATGGAACCGTAACCGCAAATTCCGGCTCACGTGTACGGCTGCCGGATTTTAGAAATGCCCGACGACGCGATAGAATCGTTTGGTCTGACCGGCGATTGTTTTGTCGGTGACCGAAAGAGTGCCGCCGGTGCCGGGAAGGCCATTGGTCAGGACCGACCAGGTGCCGGTCTTCATGTCGCTGCGATAATCGACTTCGTAAAGTTCGCTCGTCGTCGTGTTCGGCACGGTGGTGAAATTGATCACCGCGTTGTTGTTGGTCAATTTGAAGGAGGTAATGGCGGGCGTAAGCGCCTGGAAGACCCCTTGGGGCAGCATCGCAATCTCGCTGGGGCCCAGGACACGGTTGAAGAGCATGACATCGTCAATGACCCCATTGAACAACCCGATCTGGCTGGCGGCATTGGTGTTCATGATCATGTTTCCGCCCCAGTTGACGCTTCCCAGATAGACGCCGTTTGCATAGGCCATGATGGTGGATTTGTCGTAGACGATCGCCACCTGGTACCAGTTGCCATTTTGGATGAGGCCACCGCCGAAGAATGCGTCCTTCCAACCGGCGGTGGTTTGTCCTTGCAGGTACAAGCCGTTGCTATCGACGAGGAACCGGAAGCCACTCGCTAGGTAGTAGGATCGGATGGAGATAAAGGTGCCCGATCCCGCGGCGTTGCGCGGATAGAGCGACGCGACCACGGTAAAATTATTGGTGAAGTTGAGCGCGCTACTGGGCAGTATCACATCCGCAACCGTGCCGTCAAAACTCAGGGCGGAACCATTTTCTCCCGGAACCCATCCGTAAGGCGGGACGAAGCCTGTCAGCGTTCCATTGGCATGGCCGGCGGTGTCGGCGGCGTTCGTTCCCGTACCCTCGTCGAACTTCCAGTAATCAGCCAGGCCATCGAACAGATTTCCGACAACGTTGATCGTTATGGAAACCGGGACGCTCGTCGCCGGACCGTCGGTGGCCGTGAAGGTGACGGTGTAAGTTCCCACCTGGCTGTTGGAGGGTGTCCAGGAAAAGATGCCCGTGGTGGAATTGAACGATGCGCCGGCAGGCAGCGACGAAGCCGAGTAAGTCAACGGATAGTGATTGGAATCTGTCGCCGAGACGGTGAACTGCAGCAAGTTTCCTTTCTGAACGGATTGGCTGCTGATGGGAGAGAATATGGGCGGAATATTCAGGTTCGGCGGCAAGGCGGCCAGGACACTGGCCAGGAGTCCGGAAGCGGTCAGGCTGCTCGACTGGAAGAGCACGGGCGTTTCCGTCAAGGCAGTTACCGAGGTGTTACTCCCGAAGATATCCGTCGCTGCGAGCGTGTTGTTGAGCAACGACACCGTTTGTCCTTCTACAGCCCAGGCGAGAACGAGGGAAGTGTTGTTGGTCCGCTGCCAGGCATACAAGTACGCAATTTGTCCCGGGGTGCGATAGTCAACCAAGGTCGCGCCGTTCAACCAATAGCCCGTCATCAAGAAGGCCGACGTCTTGGGGTGTGGCCCGCGCATGCCGACATCCCAGCCATACAATTCGAAGTTCTGATCCGCCAGGTTCTCGCCGAGGGGCAGGACATGGGGAATGATGCAGTTGACACCCGACGCGTGGTACATCGCGGTAGTCTTGATGGCGCGGCACATCCCGCGATGCCAATCCAACGTGGTGGCAAATTCCAAGTCGATGTTGGTGCCGGTGTCAGTCCCCAGCGCGCTACGGCCAAAGAGGCCCAGTTCATCGACGTAAAGCGAGCTGAGGTTGGCAAACCTCCCAAAGGTCCAGACCAGATTGTCGTGGGTAATGGAGCGGACCCAGTTCGTGGCAAGATAGTCCACGTCGGGGGCGAAGGTGCCCCGGCCGTAATCATGCCACGACCAACCGTCGAACGTTGCCAAGGGATTGGTCGCCATCGACAAAGACTCCAACTGGAGCGGGCTCGACCAGGCGGGACCGATCACTTGAGGAGTGGGGTCGATGGCCCGGATCGCCTGCTGGGCTTGCGAGAAGAGCTGCAGGTAGAAAGTGACGAAACTGTCGAGGTTGGTCGTGTTGGGGAATTTATCGACGAATGGTTCGTTCCAGATCTCAATCGCCGCGAGCTTGCCCTTGTACCGCGTTGCCAGGGCCTGCACGTACGCGGTATGCTGCGAAATGATTTCATTGGGGCCGACCCACGAAGGAACGAAATCGCCGGAGACCGCAATGATCTTGGAGTTGGTATTGGCGGCCACGGACAGGTCCGTGGAACTCCAATCCCACATATTTCGGTTCGTTTCCACGAGCGCCCAGACGCTTTGGATGACGCGCACCCAGGCTGTGCCCATTGACGCCATCCTTTGCGCACCGGCGGAGTCATCCGAATTCGCGCATTCGGATCCCAGGAAGGAAGAGCCCGTGTAATCATTGGGCAGGACAGCGAACTGGTTGCGGTCGCCGTTACATTCGACGAAATAATGCCCGAGAGGGAGATGCAACGTCGTGGGAGGGCCGAGGTACACGACCGTGTCATTCTCGGTCACCACCCGGATGGAAGAATTATTCGTGGTGCTAATCGTAATGGCGTCGGAGAGACGGAATAACCCCCAGCGGGTGCTCGGCGTTATGGAGATGATGATGTTGTTGGTGGCATACTGATCGAAGGGATAAATGAAGAGATTGGATACTGCCTGGGCATCCGCGGTTGCTGCGCGGAACCACGCGGCGACCGCCAAAACCATCAGCACTACAGGGAAACATCCCGCCCGGATCCGGAGCGGCTGCAAGAACAATCGGATTTTTAACGTCATCTCATACTGGCATGCGCACGTAGTTTTCTTTTGTGCGACGGGTACACTTACGGAATACAGGCAATGACCCACTGGCCAGCAGGAATTGACCTGTCAGTCATTCGGAAGACAACTGACTCTCGCGTGAACTTCTTAAGCTAGAATCTCCGTCCTTTTACAGCCTTACTACCCCCCCTCCTGAAGCGATCCCCATCGCCTCATCTCCATGCCAGTTTACACGCTCCACGGAGCGCGTCAATCATTCTTATTCTAAAACGCCTGCGGCGTTCGATCGCCTTCGCGCTACCCGCTCGTGACCGTGCGCGCAAATCGCGCTCGACCCGCAACGCGGTTTCAAATACCTTGTCAGCGATAGTTTTGCTCCCGTAGCTCAGATGGATAGAGCGTCGGTTTCCTAAATCTCATCCTCGCTTTTGGTAATTCCTGCCAAAACCCATGCAAACCCCTATAAAACAAGGCAATCGCGTTGGTTTCAACGCACACTAAATAGCAGTTCGCTTTTGCCAAAATCGCGTAAAATAGCAGTCTTTTGTTTGCAGATGTTTGCAAAATTCCCTGCTTCGGTTCGTGCCCGCAGTATTACTAATCTTGACCGTACACCTTCCAGCTTGCCGTGGACGCACAACACCCGCCCGCCTCATTCCAACTGCCTAAAAACCCTCTGATTGACCCCTCATTGCAATTGGCGTGCTTCCGGTGGATTGCTGTCTCGGCCCCTTCTGACCGCTGATTCAACCCCCTCTTGTTCATCACTCCCGCTGTAGAATTGCAGCATGGACACGTTTATCGCCACGGAAATGACCCGCTATGGCGGTAGGTGAGGCCACAGACGCTAACAATGTCCGGGTGGTTAACTCGTGAGCGAATGGGTAGAGGCGTAATGACGAGCGCCCGAATGCCTTGAAAATCGCTACAAGTAATAGAGGAACACGACTATGAACGAAAAACAGCCAGTCGAGCGCGGGTCAGTGGAAGTACATGATTCTGAATGGAATAGACGAAATGGGTGATTCCGGGCTGCTTGTAAGGGTATGCGTTCCCGCCACTTCACCGCCTGTATGTAATAAGGAAATTTCGCCATCGCCCTACTGATAGGTGCAAATGAAGAAGACTCAACAGCGTGTTAAAAAGGATTCGCGGCTCTTGTTTGGCGAGGCCATGTTGATGGTTCTCGCTGTGAGTGCGCTGTACGTGATTCTTTCAGGCCACTACGCCGCTGACGCTCAAAAATGGGCCTACGGTGTGCTCGGCTCTGTTCTAACCGCCTCCATACGATTTCTCAAATAGTGGTAGGGGAGCATTTTGAAAGGAAAACTCGAATGAAAACACATATCACTTTAACGCTGCTGATAGTCCTGCTTCTCGTGTTGCTGGCTTTTGCACGGACGGTCTTGATGATGCCGATGCACTAGTCCAAACTGGTTGGCGGATTCAGGGACAGGAGCGCGAGTCACGATGATTTTGTACAAATACGCCCACAAGCACGGCTTGGACATTTTGAAGAATTTGGAATTGAAGGTGTCCCGACCCGACGAATTCAACGACCCGTTTGAGTTTCTGCCGGTTCTTCCAGCGACCGTGCCTGCTCGGACAGTAGGAGAATCCTTAAAGACAAAAACAATGCAGAACCGTATGTACGAAATGGCTAAAGCTCGTGGAATGCAAATTTCCCGTAAGGACTTTCGTGCTAGCCTGCGTCAGCATAGAGACAAACTCGTATCACTTAAAAACGCAACACTTACGCAGAAAAATGCGGGACGAAATAATTGGAAGGTCACTGCGGAACAGTGGTGTTTTTTGTATGTCTGCTGTGCCGCACAGCATTTTGATGTGGTCACGTTACGGCGATTGTCATCATGGTCTTGTGATTGGTTTCGATATGGCGTTGGCTTCTCAAAAGTGGGCAGAAGACATTTTGAAAATAGAGTATGGCGATGAGAGGGCCAATCTGATTAAAATCATTGCGGGGAAGCATTGAATTCCGCAGATTTGGAGAAACTATTGTTAAGGTCAAGAGTGTGGTATGGAGCTACGAGCAGGAATAGCGGCTCCTATTCAAACTCGACACTTTATTGGCGAGAAGACTGAGAAGAATGATTCGGTGGGATTTTTTGCGAGAATACCACCTGTGGCGATTCAAGAAGTGATTCTTGGATGTAGTTGCAGTACTGATACCGAGCGCGATGTGAGACAGGCTCTCACGGCTGACCATTTCAAACACGTAGCACTGAAAAGAGCGGTCATAAACGACACCGATTTCAAACTGGATATAGTCACGGTCTGATTCATCAGTCTTCCATTCCGATTAAACTTTTTATAAAAGTCAAAAGCTTCTTCTCGGTTAAGGAGTCTCTCCGCAGTCCCACGATTTCCAATAATGTGATAACTGTCATCGTGCGGCGGCCATATTCGCCTCTTCAACTCTTGATTCGCTTGCTCAACGCTTCACGTAGCTTTTGTATTGTTTAGGCGTACGGCAAGAAACGCCATCAGGCCGGTCAAAACCAAATTTGCCCCATTGCCAAATATACCCTTACTCCTCCAACGGTTTTCAATTTGGGAAGATTCAGTTCATCGGCCACTCTTTTGACCGTTGCTGGCACGCATCCGCAAACTTTTGCCGCATCGCACGGCATGTAAAGCTTCATGTCTAATTCGTTCTGCATATATAAACCTCAATATCGGGAGGCAAAAAAATTCCGACTTCTGGCACCGTGCCTGCGAAACTTCTCCGACTCTATAGTGCTTTACAGCCGGTTTTCATCAGGGGGAAACTTTTTTAAGTGGCTGGATGAAGATTTTTCTAAAATAGAAGTACTTCTATTCGGACGAAGCACGACTCTCCTGAAACAATAGATGTTTATCTAAAGCGTTCATCAACTCGTTAAGGTGCTCGCTGCTGTCGTCTGGTTTTAAAATTAATCCATTTGAAACTGCCGACCATTCCTTCCGAAAGAAACTCAAATAAACTCATTTAAAGTCCGACGGGGTGTGGAGTTGCGAAAGAAAATCATGGAGACGATGTTTATCTGTTTAGTTTGAGAAAAAATCTTCGAGTGCGCGGCGTTTCTTCATTGAGGCAAAATAGAAGTAGACATATAATGGTATCATGGTTAGGGGCCGAAATTCATTGAAAGTGAAATGCCGATTCAATCGAGAATTTGCTGATAGCCCCGACAGCGTTGGTTTCCCGCATTTATCCACGGGGCTGTAAAGCCGACTCACAACCTCACTGATTCAGACCTCAAGCGATTAACAGTTGAGATTGCCAGTGAAGTCGCAAGGAAGCTCCGCGAGCAAAATGTTGAACCTCTCTCTGTTCCAAGACTTCGGATAGGGCCAGATGAAATCTGCAAGAGTCTTGGTATAAAACGGCGCACATTAACTGATTGGCAACGAAAACGGTTGATTCCGTTTGAACGCATCGGGCCAAGCAAGGGCCGCTCTACACTTCTGTTCAATGTCGCGGATGTTGACAGAGCGCTAAAGCGTTGGCGAATTAGGTCAGTTGGCGAGTGAGCAAAGGCGACGGGCCGTCAGCCTCGCTTTTTCTCACTAGCTTGTTTTTCTTTTGGGCGAAGCGCGTAAAACTTTTTGGCCTCTGCTTCTGTCGTTAGTCCCTTGTAGTGAGTCTTCAACATCGTGGTAGAAGTATGCCCGAGTAAGGCAGAGGTCGCGTGTTCGTCACGACTCAATGCGTAGTGATATGTTGCGGCAGTATGCCTCATACCGTCGTTAATCCATTGAAACCCTAGCTCATTTCGCAATACCCGAAACCGCCGACGCCATACTGAAAGGCTTGGAGCGAGTTTTTCTGGTAGCTCCAGTCTGCCATTTCCACCTAACCACGCCCATACTGAATCTCCCAATGGTGTACCTCTGGGCAACTCAATAACACGCTTGCCGGTCTTTGTTACATCTGCATTCAAAGTGATGACAATACGGTTGCCATCAACGAAAAAATGTCTATTTCGTAAACGCCGAGATTCTTCTGGACGAATGCCTAACAATAATCCGAGTACAGCGTAATTGAGGAGGCCGTGGTCAGAGAAAACTTCCAGAATTGTTTTCGATTGCTCAACGGAAAAAAATTGGATGTTGCCGCGAGTGACTCTAGGACGACGTACGGCAAGGGGGTCAAGGGGTGTAGAATAGGCAAATTTGTTGGCAACGGCCCATCGGTAGAAACTGGATGCCTTGGCTAAATAATGTCTGCGAGTAATGGGGGCCAGTCCGTCCTTCTTCATTTCGGAATCCCACTGTTTGATATCCTCCACAGAGACTTCGTTGGCTAGCCGATTGCCGAAACGCTCTTTGATTGGATTGAGGCGGCTCCGCAAATCTCGTACCGTTGCTAGTCGGACACCGGCTACCGCCTGCTCTGCGATAAACTTTTCCACCAACTCCGTAAGGTTCTGAAAACGCGCCAAACTGAGGTGTTGTTTTATATAGAAGTTAGCCGCCGCCACCAGCGTCTCCGAGGGATAATCTTTGAGAATATCCAACGCTGCTGTCGCGTCGGCCCGTTGTTCTTGAGTCAGCATCCATAGCGATTCGCCTTCCTGCTTCTTTGCTCGTTCAAACAGTAGACGTTGGCTGATTGCTTCTTCCACGGTCTTAGCGGATTTCCACCTTTGCTTTCCGTTGCTGTCCCGACCTAGAGAGACAAGAAATGACTGTTGACCCTTGGTGTCTCGGGGGTAAACTCCCGGTGGTAATGATGGCTTGCGTTTATTTTTGGCGGTTGCTGGTTGTTCGTGTTGGCTCATACAGGGTTTTCCGTAATTCGCCAAATATACGTTTGCAAAATGTTTACTGCAAGAAAAATATAACATATGTCAAATGCGCTATTTTAACCACTAAACATTGATGTTTTGCTCCCGTAGCTCAGATGGATAGAGCGTCGGTTTCCTAAACCGCAGGTCGCCCGTTCGAATCGGGCCGGGAGCGCCACCTTGGGCTGTCGCATCGGTTCGCATTAGTCAATTCTCACGGGTTGAAGTTGGGGGACAGCCAGGTGGAAAATCAGCCAGGCTGCGATATAGGCGCTGCCACAAATCAGCATGATGGAGCGGTACGTACCTTCGCCCTGCAGGATGTTGCTCACGAGCCAGAAGAAAGCCATCGACATGAATGAGGCCAGCATGCCGCCAAAACCGACGACCGATGCGACCGCCCGCTTCGGAAAGATATCGGAAATGACGGTGTACATCGTCGCCGACCAACCTTGATGCGCGGCGGCGGCCAGCGCGAAGAAGCTCGTGGCCAGCCAGACGCTCTCGACACGGGTCGCGAAAATCACGGGCAAGGTGGCAACCGCACAGAGTAGGGAAGCAGCCTTGCGCGCCTTGTTCACCGACCAGCCCTGACGCAGAAACCACGCGGACAAACCGCCACCGGCGATGCTGCCCAGACAAGTGACCGAATAAACCACCACTAGTGGTAACCCGAATTGTTTCAAGTCCAGGTGAAACTGCTTGCTGAAAAAGTCCGGTAACCAAAACCCATAAAACCACCAGACCGGCCCCACCAGCACACACGTACCGTAGTAAGCCCAAGCCTCACGATAACCAAGGAGTTTGACCCATGAAATGTTCTGCTCCGCTGTCTCCGCTGCGCCGCCGCGGATATGAGCCAGCTCGGCGGCTGTCACTCGTCGTGACATCTCCGGCGCGTCGTAAAAAATCCACCAGAAGATCAGCCACACAAACCCGGATAAGCCGAGCGCAATGAACGAGAATTGCCACCCGAAGGCCAGATACAGCCACGGCACGAATAGCGGGGCGAAGATGGCCCCGATGTTCGAGCCGGCGTTGAAGATACCCGTGGCCACAGAGCGTTCTTTCGGCGGGAACCATTCGGCCACGGTCTTGATCGCCGTCGGAAAATTAGCCGACTCACCGAGGCCGAGCGCGAAACGCGCCGTACCGAAGCCGAATACCGACCGGGCCATCGCGTGTGCCATCGCCGCCAGACTCCAGAGCACCATGGAAAAGGCGTAGGCGCTTTTTGTCCCGACCCATTCAATGAACGGGCCGGACAGCGCTTGTCCGATGGCGTAAGAAGCCTGGAAAGCGATGGCAATCCGGCCGTAATCCGTTTCACTCCAATGCAAAGCCTGGGATAAGGCGGGTTTGAGCAAACCAAGAATCTGACGGTCCATGTAATTGACCACGCAGGCGAAGAAGAGCAGCGTGCAAATGACCCAACGATAGTTTCCGGGCGATCGCGGCATCATTTCACTCGAAGAGCGTCGGCACTGCCTCCGTTGGCGAAAATGAAGTCTTTCGCCGCAGCCTTGAGGTCGGTATTCGTGATGGCGATATTGGAATTGGCGGCGCCTTCCACCTTCACCACCGCTTCGGCCCCGGTGGCATACGTCAGGTGATCAATCACGGCATTCCGCGTGTCGAATACGGTCAGCACGGGACCTTTGCGATTGGCAACGTCCACCTGGTCGAGGGTAATATTTTCCGCATCCATCCAGACCATGCCGGTTTCGGCAGCGAGTGAGACGTTGCGCAGGTGGATGCCGCGAATGGGCATTTCCGGCAATCCCTGCAATATCATGGCCGTCCGCGCCCCGCGACAAATCACGTCTTCGATATGGATGTCACGGAATTGCGGCGTTTCCTCGGTCGCGGGCACGGGCTTCTGTTCGAGGTTGGTCGAATCGCCGTTGGCATCGAGCGGGGCCTGGCCGCCGTAATACATCGTGAACCCGATGGCCTCGGCGGCAATGTCCGTCATCCGGACATTGCGGATGTAGATTTTCTCAACGATTCCTCCCCGCCCGCGCGTGCTCTTGAAACGCAGGCCAATATCGGTGCCCATGAAAAGGCAATTATTGACGTAGATGTTGCGCACGCCCCCGGACATTTCGCTGCCGATGGTGACGCCCCCGTGGGCGTGATAGACAACACAATTCTCAATCCAGACATTTTCCGTCGGAACCCCGATTCGTCGGCCGGCGGCGTCCTTGCCCGATTTTAGGCAGATGCCGTCGTCGCCCGCGTCAAAGCTGGAATTGCGCAGGTTCACATTGCGGCACGACTCCAAATCGAGCGCGTCGCTGTTTTGCGCCGACCACGCATTGTGTACCGTAATGTTGCGAATCGTGACGTCCTGGCAAAGTCGGGGATTCAGGGTCCAATTTGGCGGGTTCTGGAAGGTGACGCCTTCCAACAGGACCCGGCGGCAATTGATGAGCGCCAGCATTTTCGGTCGGAGAGTTTGATGGGCCGGCTCGTAATCTTCCGGTTTGAATGACCGGGCCTTCTCCAACTGTCTCACGAGCTTTTCTCCCTCCATGGCTTCGCGGCTCGGCCACCAGGTATTGCCGCTCTCGTCGGTCACGCCCCCGGATTTGGTGAGCGCTTTCCATTGCAGTTCTGTGAATTTGCTTTTCTTTACCGGGCGCCAGGCGTCGCCCGCGCCGTCAATGATGCCGTGGCCGGTGATGGCAACATTCTCCAGGTTTTCGCCGGAGATCGGGGAAGTCGAAACGACCTCCTTCTCGCCCTTCACATCGAGGACGACGAGCGGGTACTGGTGATAGTCCGATGTGAATTGCAGGAGCGCACCGGCTTCCAGATGCAGATCGATACGACTCTGGAGCCGGATCGGCCCGCTCAGCCAAAGACCTGCCGGGACAACAAGTTTTCCGCCGCCCTGCCGCTGGAGTAACGCGATGGCCTTGGCAAACGCTTCCGTGTTGAGTGTTTTTCCGTCGCCAACCGCGCCGAAATCCGTGAGATGGGCAATGCGGTTGGGAATGGCCGGTTCTTTGATTCGGGGCAGCGGATCAGCGGCCGGTGTCGACGTGGCGGCGGCGATCAACAGCCACACGATTATACTCCCGCGAGACGCGAATGAAATCCGGCACAAGCTGCCACGCAACAGCGATTGTCTTTTCATAAGCTCTACTGTCTAGTAAGCTACCGATTGCCGACAAGCAAGAAAGGATGGTCATGATGGCTTTCACATTGCCGATTGGAGACAAGGCCCTCGATTTCAAGTTGCCCGCCACGGATGGGAAGACCTACCGGCTCGCGGATTTCGATGATGCCAAGGTGCTGGTGATTTTTTTTACCTGCAATCATTGTCCCTACGTCACGGGGTCGGACGAGGTGACCAGGCGGACAGCGGAGCAATTCGCTCCGCAGGGCGTCAGGTTTGTGGGGATCAATTCCAACAGTCAAAATACCTACGCGGAGGATGACTTTCCGCACATGGTGGCGCGGATGAAGGAGAAGAAGTTTCCCTGGGTCTACCTGCGTGACGAATCGCAGGACGTCGCCCGCGCCTACGGGGCGTTGCGCACGCCGCACTTTTACGTGTTCGACCGGTCCCGAAAGCTCATCTACACCGGGCGGGGGGTTAACACGCCGCGCGACACGAGCAAGATGACCGTGAACGATTTGGAGCGGGCGTTGCGGGAACACTTGGCCGGGCAGCCACTGAGCCAGCCCAAGACCAACCCGATTGGCTGCAACGTGAAATGGGACGGCAAGGACGCACACTGGATGCCGGCCGAAGCCTGCGACCTGGTCTAGACGATGCGAGTCTTGATCATCGGCGGGACGGGGCTGATCAGCCGGGGGATCGTCAAGCACCTGCTGGCGCGGGACGCCGAGGTCACCGTCTTCAATCGCGCGCAACGGGAGGATACCTTGCCCGCTGCTGTGAAGCGGCTGACCGGCGACCGCAACCAGTCCGCGGATTTCGAACGACAATTCGCCGCGACACATTTCGATGTGGTCATCGATATGGTCTGTTTCACACCCGAGCAGGCGGCCAGTGACGTGCGCGCCTTCCACGGCCGGTGCGAACAGTTTATCTTCTGTTCGACCGTTTGTACCTATGGCGTGAAAGCGCCGCCGCAGGTGCTGGTCGACGAGTCATTCCCGCAGGAACCGATCAGCGGATACGGGCGCAACAAACTGGCCTGCGAACAAATCTTTCGTCACGCCCAGGACGAGGGACATTTTCAAGTGACGATCATTCGTCCCAGCAGCACTTACGGCGCCGGAGCACCGTTGATCGACAACCTGGAACCTGATGCCGTGGCGTGGGACCGCATCGAGCGCGGGCTACCCGTGCTCTGTGCCGGTGATGGGCTGGGACTGTGGCAATCCACGCATCGCGACGATTGCGGCAAGCTTTTCGCCTACGCGGCGCTCCAGCCGCGGACCTACGGCCAGGATTACAATGCCACGCGCGAGGAGGTTTTCACCTGGCGGGACTATTATCGCCAGGCGGCCGCCGCGCTCGGCAAGACGGCGCAGTTGGTGTTCCTGCCGGCCGACTGGATCGTTCGCCACGATCCATCACGCTTCGGTTTGCTCAACGAAATTAGCCGGTTTCACGGCGCGTACAACTCGGCCAAGGCCCGTCGCGACGTTCCCGAATTCGTTTGCGAGATTGACCTGACCTGTGGAGCGACCGAAACCTTCGCCGATCTCCGTCGCCGCGGCGCCTGGCGGGACAGCCGGGCGGATACGCTCTATCAATCGATGATCGAGGAGGCGCTGGCGTTCGGCGTTGCGCCGGTTCCAGCCTGAACACGATCCGGTTCTTTAACGGAGCAGGCTGGTGTACATCGGCCTGGCGTGAACAACACCGCCATTGAAGTAGAAGGTCTTTTCGTACGAGAATGTTTGGGCGGTACGGTCGTAGGTCAGGGTCCGCGGGCCATCCGTGTAATTCGGGTCATACACATGGAAGGCAAATTGGTGGGAATCCGGCGGGTCGATTTCTTCATAAACCGTAACGGCATGATTGATGTTCACCTGCGGGAAATTATAGAGCCACACCACCATCGGGTGGCCTTGATGCAACCAACCCTGGAGGCTCCCGCACAGCCGCGCCTGATGTTCGGGTGAAGGTTCGAACGGCATGGGGAATTTCCGCAGATGGAAATAGGTGGTCCAACCGGCGCCCATGTTGGCGCGCAAAAGGCGGCCTTCGCGCTCGCTCAATTCGTGCAAGCTGGCAAAACCGGGAAAAACAACGCGTTGGTCGGCGCCTTCGCTGGGCCACCACGCCGCGCGGTCGCGCACGTCACGAATGCGTCGCGCCAGTTCCGCGGCAGTCACGGGCGAAGCTTGCGGCTCAAAGCGGGCGTGTTTCCAGAATTGCACCACACCCGCGGCCATGATGAAACAGCGGCGGGTATAGGCATGTTCGCGTTCCAGCGACTTCGCATCCGACGCCGGAACGCTATTTTGAGAATTGAAAACCAATTCGTTGGCGTACGCAAAGGTGTCCTGTTGAAAGTTGAAGGGCCGGCCCGCGCCTGCGGTAGGTTGCACCGACGCGCAACCCATGGAAATCATCAACAGGCCGACTGCAATCAGAATTCGCATGTTTTCAACTCCAACAAGCACTGCACGTCGGCATCGTTCTCCACGGTGCGTGGATGAAAAAAGAACTCGTGAAGTCCCGCCGGCAGTTGCCGTACCGCCGCCGCAACCTCACGTGACTGCATATGGAACGTGCGACCCAGACCCCAGATCGTATCCGTGCGCCGATAGGGACAGTGCCGGCGGCGTGGCTCGACCCACAGCTTATCCATAACTCCAAAAACAATTGCGGCCGGGCTTGGGGAGAAGAACTGCGGTTTGCCCGAGCGAATCCAGCCCTCGAATCGCGACGGCAAGACATTCAACATTGCCTTGTACACAAATGGATGGGCGTGCAGATGATGGTGGGAGTTGACGAAGGCACACGGCAGGCTGGTTGCGTGAAACAACTCCCATTGCGCTTTCACTTCGGCGCGCATCAAGCGCCGCGCGTTGGGGGACAGGCCGATGGCCCAGCCGGCTCCCCAATGCGATTCACCCCACGGCCAGGCGTTGCGGGTGATGGGTTTTGAGTCGCAGAGATGCAGATGCCAGCCGACCTGGAGGCCCGGATTGTCCCGAGCCAGCCGGACGGCATCCTCCGTGGCCGCCTGGCCCATCATCAGGCTGGCGCCCTGCAGGACCCCCTGACGATGGGCGCGGAGGATCGCCTGGTTGACCTCCGGGCTCATCCCAAAATCGTCCGCAATGAAAAACACTTCTCTGCCGTGCATGTTTAACGTAGATTCTGCCGCAATGTCTGGGTCGACGCAATTCCTGATCACCGGGGGCACCGGTTTTATTGGACGCCATGTAGTGCGTCGGCTTCTCGCCCGGGGTGCGAGAGTACGCGTCTTTTGCCGCACCCCGGAGAAGGCCCAACGGTTATTCGGTGACCGGGTTGAGATTGTGCGCGGGGACTTGCGGGATCGCGCCAGCGTTGCGGCGGCGATGCCGGGCTGCGACGCGGTCATTCACCTGGGCGCGACGTTCCAGTTTGGGCGCAAGGTGCGGCGGATCCATGAGGAGACGAACGTATCGGGCACGAAATATTTATTGGAGGCCGGCGAGCGGATTGGTGTCCGGCGGTTCGTGCACGTGGGTTCCTGCGGCGTGCTGGAGGGCCGCCGGGAGTTGCTGACGGAGCGCGACTTTCCGCGCGCCGTGGGTGTCCGCGAGTCGTATCGGCGTTCCAAGTGGCTGGGCGAAGTGGCCGCGCTGGAAGCCGCGGGCCGCGGGTTGCCGGTGACGATTGCCAGCCCGACGAGTCCGCTCGGCGCCGGTGACGAGAAGCCAACGCCGACGGGGCGAATTGTTCGAGACTACTTGCGCGGACAGTTTCCCTTTGGCGCCCATGTGGGCTTGAACTTTGTCCATGTAGAGGATCTCGCCGAGGGGGTCCTGGCGGTGGCGGAACGGGGCCGAACCGGTGAACGCTATCTACTCGGTCATCATAACGTGTGGCTCGATGAGTTTCTCCGGGTACTGGCGCGGATTACCAATCGTCCCGCCCCGCGGATTATCCTGCCGCAGGCGGCGATTACGCTGGCGGGCGTCGTCGGCGAGGCGACAGGCAGCGAACGGGTCTGTTGGGAAACCGCGGCGCACGCGCGCCGGCGGCAGTGGTTCGACTTCTCGAAAGCCGCCGCGGAATTGGGTTGGAGCCCGCGAGCGCCCCTGGATGCGATCGCTGGCGAGTCGGTCCAGTGGTTCCAGGCATGGCAGAATCAAGCGCGGGTCACGGGCTGAGGAAATCAAATGTCGCAACATTTTGAATGGTTGTTGGTCGGTTGGTCCCTGCTGGCTTTTTGCTGGTGGGGGATCACGCTCTGGCTTGTCGCTCGCGAGCGCCATCAACAGCGCTTGCAAACAACGAGGGTGGTTCAGGCCGTCCAGCAGAGGCCCCCGCTATCTATTTTCAAGCCCATCCCGTCGCTGCACGGTGGCCAGCCTGCGCCACAACTTGTCGCGGCTTTGGAATCATTCATCAGTCAGTTGACCGCGGATGCCGAGATGCTGCTGGGGATTGAGGAAGCCGAGGCGGCAGCCTGGGAGCCCGTCATCGGGAGGTGGCGACGGATGTATCCCGGTGGACGGCTGAACGTCATCGTTGCCCCGCGGCCCGGGCAATTCCACAGCCCGAAAGTTTCCTGGTTTCACCACCTGGCGCGATACGCCGAGGGCGAGATTTGGCTGTGGAGCGATGCGGACATTGTCGCGCCGGCCGGATCGCTGGACGCGATGCGGCTGGAGTTTTCGGAGAGTGGCGCGGGAATGGTGACGTGTCCCTACGTGGTCCGTGACATCGGGCCGGCTTCCATGATGCTGGAGGCGTTGTTTGTAAACATGGAATTCTACCCGGGCGTGCTGTTTTGCCGGGAAATGGGTCCCGTGCAATTTGGGTTGGGGCCGGCGATGATGTTTTCGGCGGCGCGTTTTCGCGAACGCGCGCAGTGGGAGATATTGGGCGCGCGCATGGCGGACGACAACGCGCTGGGCCGGGCAATGGCACCGGTGAAGGTCAGCGAAACCACGGTGGTGACTTTTGCGGCGGAATCGGATTGGCGGGACGCGATTGAGCACTACTTCCGCTGGCAAAAAACGGTACGCTGGTGTCAGCCCGCCGGTTTCGCGGGGTTGATCACGATCCAACCGATGTTGGGTTGGCTCGCGGCAGTGCTCCTGCATCCCGGCAGCCCGGTCGCCTGGCTGGGATTGGCGGCGACGGGGCAGGTCGAGGTGTTGACGGCGGCGACGTTGTTTTGGCTGATCGGCTGCGAACTGCGCTCGTGGTGGGTGGTCAGTTTGTGGAGCCTGTTGCTGCGGCCGTTGACGTGGGTTGCCTGCTGGATGCCGTGGCCGGTGGTGTTCCGTTCGCAGAAGCGGAAATGGTGGAGCTTGTATCATTCGGTGCCGCTGGAGGGCGAAACCTGAAACGAGTGTTGCCATTGCGGCACGGGGCGAAATGTCGTTGGTGATCGCGCAACTGGCGGGGGTGGTGGTGTTTTGCATCGGGGTGCTGGCGCTGGGACTGTGGTTGCGGCGGCGCCCTTCGGCGAATGCGGCGCGGCGCACGAGCATGATCAGTCATATTTTATTTCACGCGGGATTATCGGTGCCAATGGTGTGGGGGCTTTTTTGGCCGAGCATTGGCCGGTTCGATGCGATCGTGGGGTTGACATCCCTGCCCCTGCCGGCGATGTGGGAAATCCTGGGCGGTTGCCTGCTGCTGGCGGGATTTTATTTGGCGGCGCTTTCCATGATTGTGTTGATGAAATGGGGGCAAGGGTTGGCTTCATTTGTCCTGTCCCAACGCGTTGTCGAAATGAACTTGTACGAGCGGTTGCGCAATCCGATGGCGCTCGGGTGGTACCTCATGTGCCTGGGCCTTGCCGGTTGCGCCTGCTCGACGTACCTGATGCTCTACTTGCTACTCGGCCACATTCCGGCCCACATTTTCTACCTGAAATTTTTTGAGGAGCGCGAATTGGAACTTCGTTTTGGTCAGAGCTACCTCGCCTATAAGCGGCGGGTTCCGTTCTTGATTCCCCGCTGGAGGCCCGCGTCATGAGCGAACGCGTCGTGGTGACCGGTATTGGCGCCGTGACCCCGTTAGGCCTGGATTTTCCGGCAACCTGGCGGCGGTTGGTGTCGGGCGAACAAGCAGCCGCGCCTGTCACTCTGTTTGATGTTGCCGGCTGTCGCTGCAAACTCGCCGCGACGGCGCAATTGCCCGATCTTCCCAATCTCACTCCCAAAGAGCTGTCACGCCTCCCGCGGGCCAGCCGTCTCGCATTGCCCGCGGCGCAAGAAGCGCTGGCGAACGCTCGATTACTGAACGATCAAGGGCAATCGCGCCTGCCGCACCTGGCCCTTTCCGTCAGCACCACCGGCGGCGGCATGGCGCTGGGCGAACAGTTTCTGCGGGCCATGCTCACGCAACAACGGGTTGCGCGGCAGTTCTTCCCGGTTGCGCGTTATCAGGCGCAAAACCAGGCGCATGATCTCCATGAGTACCTCGGCTTTCGCGGGCCAATGACGATTGTCGCGAATGCCTGCGCCAGCGGCGCCAATGCGATCGGCCACGGCGCGGATTTGATTCGTTCCGGTGTCGCGGATTGCGTTCTAGTGGGCGGCTTTGAAGCGTTGACCGAGTTGATCTTTGTCGGTTTCGATTGTTTGCAGGCCATGAGTCCCGAGCGCTGCCGGCCGTTTGACATGGCGCGCAATGGTTTGATGCTCGGCGAAGCGGCAGCGTTTGCGGTGCTGGAGTCGGAGTCGCACGCCCACGCGCGCGGCGCAAACATCCTGTGCGAACTGGCGGGTTATGGGCACGGAACCGATTTGCATCATTTGACGCAACCGCATCCCGGTGGAGTTGCCGCCGTGGCGGCAATGCGCCAGGCCATCGCCGAAGCCGGCGGCAACGCGTCCGACATCGTTTACATAAACGCACACGGCACCGGCACGCCGCTTAACGACACGAGCGAAGGCGCGGCGTTTACGGCGGTGTTTGGCGAGGACGGCGCAATTCCTTCGCATCTGCGCATCAGTTCCACAAAAGCCGCGATTGGTCATACCCTCGGCGCGGCGGGCAGTATTGAAGCCTTGTTTGCGATGGCGGCGTTGGAGTCGGGACAATTGCCGCCCAACCTGAATGTCCGGCAACCGGAGCCGGCAGTGGCCGCGAACCTTGTGACGACGGGAGAACAACAAGCCGGAATGGCGGCGACATTGACCGTGAATCTCGGGTTTGGCGGTTCGAACGCGGCGCTGGTTTTCAAGCGGTACGATCAAGGCACTCGCCGCCGAACGCATGGCGGCCCCCGATCACCGCAGGAACTGGCCATTTGCGGAATGGGCGCGGTGTTGCCAGCGGAAACGCCGCAACACATGAAGGGATTGCACACGGCGACGGGTGAGCACACGGTGCTTTGCGTGGACAGAACCCGGGAACCCCTGGCGGCCTTGCAGAACGAATCGCGAGTGCGGCGGGCCGGTCCGATCACCCTCTATATGCTGGCTGCGGCGCAACAGGCGTTGGCCGCGAGTCCGTCGATCCCGCGTGACCGTCTGGGGATCGTCGCGACCTTCAATACGGGCGCGGTGGTCTCCACGCGACGGTTCTTTGATGGCGTCGTCAAGGCCGGGCAACGGTTTGCCAGTCCCAACGTGTTTCCCGAGACGGTCTTCAATTCACCAACCAGCCATGTAGCGGCAGTGCTCGGAGTGACTGGACCATGCTCTTCGCTTGTCGGGGACAACACGGCATGGGTCAATGGAATCAGTGTGGCGGCGACCTGGCTGGCGAACGGATTGGTGGAACACGCGCTGGTGATCGGCGCGGAGGAACTCGATCCCATCGCGGTTGACGCCTACCAGCGCGCGGGTTGGCTCTCACCGCCGGTGCGGACGGGTTTTGTGCCGAGCGAAGGCGCCGGTGCGTTGCTTTTGGGGCGGCCGAAATCCGGAGAAGAATTGCGTATCGCGCAATGGACGGAAGGTTTCACGTACCGCAGACGAGCTGATGCGTTGTCATCGGCGCGGGAATGCCTCGCGCAGTTTCCAGCGGACGTCCTGCGTTGTCGCAACGCGCCCCACAACTGGTTTCACCGCGTCGAAGAACAGTTGCCCGGTGGGAAACCGTTGCCATTGCCCTATCGCGGCGAGGCGTTTGTGGCGTCCGCCGCCTGGAGCACGATCGACGCGGCGGAAATAGCGCGGCGCGAGGGACGCAGGATTTTACTGCCCATCTGGGGCTTGAGCGGGCAATGTTCCGCTTTGCTTTTGGCCGACGGATGACCTAAGTAATTGATAGAGGATAGGGCACATGGCTGAAGTCTCACTGGATGAATTGAAGAAACTGGTCGTCGAGAACTGCGTCCTGAAAATCAAACCCGAAGAAATCGGGGAGGGGACGCCGTTGTTCGGGCCGGGCAGCGTCGGGCTGGACTCGCTGGACGCGCTGCAATTGACGGTGGCCATCGAGCAGCAATATGGGATTGTGATCAACGACGCGCAAGTGGCGCGGCAGGCGTTGCAATCCCTCGGCGCACTGCGTCTGTGGTTGGCGCAACAAGCCGGGCCCGGTGCCAAGTAACCGTGAGCGTTTATGAATGGTCCGTCTGTCTACGACACAATCATTATCGGCGGCGGCCCCGGTGGCAGCACGGCGGGCGCATTTCTGGCGAAGGCGGGGCAGCGGGTGCTGGTGCTGGAGCGCGAGGTTTTCCCGCGCTTTCACATCGGTGAATCGCTCCTGCCGTTTGGGAACGACGTGCTCAAGGAAACCGGCGCGTGGCCGAAGGTGGAAACGGCCGGGTTTCAGCCGAAGTTCGGCGCGGAATTTTTTGTCGGCAACGGTTCGCGCTGGCAACGGTTCTGGTTCGCGAACGGCTTGGTGCCGGGTTACGGGCAAACCTTCCAGGTCGAGCGCGCGAGGTTCGACCATGTCCTGCTCGATCATGCCAGCGCGTGCGGCTGCGAAGTGCGGCAGGGTTGCGCGGCGAAGGAAGTGGCGCGCGAAGGCGATGGCTGGCGCGTCACGCTGGCTGACGGCGAGGTACGCGGGCGCTGGTTAATCGACGCCAGCGGCCGAGATACCTTTGTCGGACGCACGCTGGGCCTGCCGAAAAACCCCGTCAATATCCCGAAACGCGTGGCTGTCTACGCGCATTTCAAGGACGCCTATCGCAATCCCGGCGATGCGGAAGGACATATCACGATCGTGCGGCTGGCGGATGGGTGGTTTTGGCTGATTCCGTTGGCGGGCGGCAAAACCTCGGTTGGCATGGTACGGATGCTTGACGACCTGAAGCAGTTCGGCGGCACGGTCGAGGAATGGTTCACGAAAACGATCGCGGAGAGCAGCGAGTTGTCGCGGCGCATGAAGGGCGCGCAGCAGATGGGAGAGTTTTACAAGACCTCTGACTACAGTTATCGCTACGCGCAACTGGCCGCGGACCGCGCGCTGTTAATCGGCGACGCGGGCGGGTTCATCGACCCGATATTTTCTTCGGGTGTGCACATTGCCACCAAGTCGGGAAAATGGGCGACGGAGTTGATCTTGCGCGCCGATGCCCGGGGGCGCGCGCTGACCGCAGGCGAACAACAGCGTTATACGCGGGAAATGCACCGGTTCATGGATATTTATCGCGACATGATCCTGATGTACTACGACAACCGCGCCTTCGAGGTGTTCATGAACCCGCAGAACCGCTTCCGCATGGTCCAGACGGTGAACTCGATCCTCGCGGGCAACATGCGTCGTTCCTTCGATGTATGGTGGCGGGTGAAGCTCTTTCGCCTGGTCTGTGCGATAAATCGCCGTGTGCGGATTGTGCCGCAACTGGATTACACCGAGACTTGAAACCGCACTACTCGCAGACATTTTATCGCGCGTTTTGGTTCAGCCCCGGCGTTACGTTCGCCCGGCTCCTTGGCGTCAAGGGCGCGCGCGCCGTGGGTCGCATGCTGGCCGAGGCCTATCG
This sequence comes from uncultured Verrucomicrobiae bacterium, assembly GCA_963812605.1. Taxonomy (GTDB): domain Bacteria; phylum Verrucomicrobiota; class Verrucomicrobiia; order Palsa-1439; family Palsa-1439; genus Palsa-1439. Next base: position 490,314 of record CAWEWF010000001.1, read on the forward strand.
GCTGACACATCCGCGGGCGCGGGCGGTCGTGCGCGAGAACCTGGCGCTGCTCTGCGGCCCACAATTGCGCGAACAAACCGTCCGCCGCACGTTTCGCAATTTTGGCGCGACGCTCGCGGATTATTTTCAACTGGGCGCGCGCGACAAACCGCATGCGCTGGCCCTGATCGAGTCGCGCCGCGGGTTCGAGCACATCCAGGGGGCGCTGGCCGACGGCAAAGGCGCGCTGCTGGTAACGGTGCACACGGGATTGTTTGAACTGGGCGGGGTATTGATGGAGGAATTTCGGCTGCCGCTGGTCGTGCTCTCGTTGCCGGAACCAAGCGCGGCGCTAAACCACTGGCGCGCCGCATATCGCCAGGGCTGGAGCGCGGAAACCCTGGAAGTCGGGACGGACCAATTCAGTTTTGTGGACATCTCGCGCCAACTCGCGCAGGGCAAATGCGTCGCGATGCTCATGGACCGACCGCACGGCAATGGCGACGTGGTGTTCGCGGATTTTCCCCATGGGCGGGTGCCGTTTTCGACGGGGCCCGTGTGGCTCAGCTTGTTGACGGGCGCGCCTTTGGTGGCGGTGAACATCCTGGCGACGGAATCGGGCGGCTACGCGCTGGAGGCGCTGCCGCCCCTGCGCTGGCAATGGCGCGGCCCCGACCGCGTCGCGACCGTTCGCGAGTACACGCTCGAACTCGCCAACCATTTTCGTGAACCGTTATGCAATCATCCCGACCAATGGTATCAATTCACACCGCTGTCGCGGCTTTCCTCCTCGGCATCGGCCTGACCGCGGCCCGCGCGGACACGAATGCCGAGGCGTTTATCGCGCACCAGGCGGCCACGCAAACGTTTGAAGCCGACCTGCGCCAGGTGTTTCACTGGAGTTTTCCGCGCAAGCACGTCGAGAGCCTCGGCCACATCAGCTACCAGGCCCCGGATTTTCTCGCGATTGTCCTGACCAATCCCGCGGCGGAACTGGTCCTCGTGCGTGGGGACGACCTCTATATCCAGCGCGACAAAAAGGCGCCGGCGAAGTACAAGTTGGAGGTGCACAACGGCAAACCGACGCAGAACGTGCAGTTTCTGTTGAGTTTTTTCCAGAACGGCTGCACGAATTTTGCCGGGCTTTTTGACGCCACTGTCACGCAGAGCAATGATAATCAAACGGTCATGCTCCGGCCCAAACACCCGGCGCTGATGTTGCCGCTGCGCTCCGTGGAGAATGTCATCGCGTGGCCGTCGTTCGACGTGCGCTCGATGCGGATCGGCTTGATACTGGATAGCTACATTACCTACGAGTTTAAGAATCCGCGCCGCAATCAACCGCTCGCTGCTGCCGTCTTCGAGGTGCCGAAATCATGAGCCTCACACCACACGGTCCCGGTTTTTCATTTCTCGATTCGTTTGAAATCATCGAACCACGGAAGCGCGGTCGCGGCCGCAAATGGCTCGACCCGGCCGCGCCGTTTTTCGCCGATCATTTTCCCGGCAACCCGTTGATGCCCGGCGTGTTGCTCATCGAATGCGCTGCGCAGGCGGCCGGTGTGCTGTGGCGGCCATCGGGCGGGGCCTTTCTCGCTGCCGTGAGCCAGTTTCGCTTCCGCAAGCCGGTCTTGCCGGATCAAACGTTGGAAATTGAGGTAACACTGGAAAAGGAGATGGGCGCCTTCGCCGAATTCGACGCCGTCTTGCGCGTCGGCCCAACGGTGGTGACTCAAGGCAAGCTGACGCTGAGCCGAGGGCTATCTTTTACACCAACTGCTTGAGTAAGGCATCCAATAGGCGATTAAGCGAGTCTTGTACTTCTAATGATTCTGGCAATGGGAGACATAAGAAAGTTCTTTTGTATCGTTCGAAACTAAAAATGTCGAGCTCCTGACCGTTCCATTCAAATTTCATTTTGTCAATCGGCTTGTGATAGAAGCTTACGTAAATGATAGGTTCATTCGGCTTATCGACCGTCCACCAGAAACCGCAGTCAATCACTGTTTCCTCGTTGCGAGGAGATCGCCCAGAGATTGTTGTTGCGATCCAATATCCGTCATTGCCACCGCCTCCAATACTGGGACGGCGCTCCTGGGGTACCTCGACTAAAGGCGACCAATGTTTTTTAGCATCGACAGCTTTACGGAGCGCTTCCCACATTGCGCCTTCAAACGCAGCGACGGTGTTTTTTGCCTCGACGTACTGCCGCAGACCTTCCTGAAGGAATGGCCTCATTTCGTTTTGCATTATTTCTCTCCGTCCTGAACGGCCAAGATATCCAGCCAACTCAATGCCATTTGAAGTTGGCTCATAGTTGACCAAGTCACTTTCGGTTCCAATAAGCCCAAGAGTTTTTGTTCAATTGCTGCACAATACGTCCAACCCCAAACTTGCCACACCAATGACTCCTGGCCTTCCCATAGGCAGCGGCGCAATCCCCGAACAATATCCCTCCACTCAATCAGGTTAATTTCGCAGTCATTTGAAGACGTGCTCGCGACGGCGTCCCAAGCCGACACCAATTCTTGTGTAAGGAGAATGAAGTGATGCCATTCTCCCTTGGGTCTCAATGCCTCAAGCTTTTTAGCGGTATCAAAAGTTTTGTCTAATTGCTCGTCCCAGATTTTTACCTCCATATCGGTAAATGCTCCTGATCTCCATTCTACCACGATGTCAGCTCGGCGCTTTCGATCTTCTGTAGGTTCCTCACGCCATATATCTTTCGGTGACGCAAACGATGCCGGATCGCAATGCATAGATGAGCCGAAGATAGTTTCTGCGAGAACACCAGTGGTTGATGCCTGAAGCAACCAACCAAGCCAATCAGACCAATCCTCCTCTCGAGATAGGCGGAGTGGGCGAAATTTTTCCATATCGAAAGATGACGGATCACCGCCCAAGGGTTGTAGTCTCTGTTCCCATCGACGCTTCGCGCAGTCGCAACGAGTTTTGGTTGGCTCGAGTGCGTCACGAGCCTTGTCTCGCATCGATGTAATCGAGTTCCATCTTAGATTTCGTACTTGCCACACAGTGAAAGCTTTGAGGAAAGCCCAAGAGGGTAATGCGTTCGCCAGAGGAAGAGGTCGTGGCGCTTGGGAAATGTTTTTCTCCAGCATGGTACGCAGTGTAAGAACGGTGAGATTTTCCGTCAACAACAGACAGTCGGCGGCTACGACACAAACGCAGGCTAAAGCCCGCGGCTACAACTTTGTCGAAATTGATTCGCGAAGTGAGAGGGTGAGCCTCTTACTTGAGAGGCTGACGGGGCACTAGCAGATTCTCATACGGGGACAAGGTCAATCTTAAGCTTTCGACCAACAACACGCGCTGCTTTGTCAAGGGTCTGGAGGGTCACGGAGGTGTTGCCCGCGTTCAGCAGGCGATCAACGGCGGCACGGCTCGTGTTCATTCTTTCAGCCATCGCACTCTTCGAAAGAGCCTGAGCTTCCATGAGCTTTTCGAGCTTGATGGCAATCGCCCGTTTGGCCGCATGGATTTCGACCTCTTCGTAAATTCCTTCCTTCTTCAGGAAGTCATCGAAATTGCTGCCTCGGTGTTTATTCTTTTTCATAGCCCCTTACGTAAATTGCCCTGCGCTTTTTCGCTAGTTTGAGATCGTCATCCGGCGCTTTGCGCGCCTTCTTGATAAAGCCATGCAACAAGATAATTTCTTGCTCGTAAACCGTGAACAACGTCCGCGCGATCCGATTCTTTAGCGATGACCGCACTTCCCAGACTTGCTGCCCCAGATTGTCAACCAGTGGCTTCCCGATCGGCCAGCTATACTGAACGGTCTTAATATCTTCACCGATGATCTTTCGGTCTTCTTTTGGGAGATCTTTCAACCATTCACGGACCGGTTCGTTGCCCGCTTCCGTCCTAAAAAACACCACTTGAATCGGCTGATCTCTTTCCACATCTGCTGTAATGTATCAAAAATGATACACTCTGTCAAGGCGGACGAATCAAATCACCGCGCTAAGCCGCTCTTTCAGTTCAGCGGTGTGAAGTTTGCCGCGGTCGGTTCTGGGGAGGGCGGGGGCGAGGAGCCAGGTTTTGGGGAGTTTCCACGTCGGGAGGGTCTTTAGTAATTCTTGTTCGATGTCGGCGCGGACACGACCAGTTTCGACGGCGGCGGCGAGGTAGTCGTTGCCGCGTTTGTCTTGCAGGACGGTGACCCAGGCGTCGTTGATGCCGCGTAGTTCGCGCAAGGCGCGTTCGATTTCGGCTGGGGCGACTTTTTTGCCGCCGAGATTGGCGACTTCGCCGCCGCGACCGAGCAGGCGTAGTTCGCCGTAGCGATTCCATTCGCCGAGATCGGGCAACGTGGCTTTGCCCGCCGGGCTGTTTACTGCGATGCGGCCATCGCGGCGAATCCTGACTTTTACGCCAGCCAGTGGCTTGCCGACACTGCGGCCGCTCAATGTCGCGGTGCCAATGCGGTCGTAGCAGATGCCGCCGGTTTCAGACGAACCGTAAAAATTGTGGATCTTAATGCCGAACCGCCGGTGGAATTGTTGCGCCACTTCCGCCGTTAATGGTGCGCCCGCGGAAATCACCAACCGCAAACTCGGCGGTTTGGTTGCGCCTTCCAATTGTGCCAGCGCGCGCAGGATCGCGGGAACGGTCGGCAAGACGGTGACTTCGTGCTCCTCGATCAAGCGCAGGATTTGGCGCGGGACGAACGCCTGCGCGCAAACGACCGCTATCCCCTGCAACAGCAAGGGCATGACCAGATTGCCCAGTCCGTAGGAATGGCCCAGCGGAATGATGGCGAGGTTGCGGTCGGCGGGGCGAAGGCCCATGGTGCGGATGATGTGTTCGCCGTCCGCCCGCAGATTGGCGGCGGAGCAGAAAACACGCTTCAGATCGCCGGTCGTACCCGAGGTAAGCTTCACGCAGCAGACCGGGGACTTCCGGCGCGGGCCGAGACGGCGAATGGTTTCGCGTTGTGTTTCCGGGGGCAACGAGATATCGAGTGGGACCGCGGCGGCGCCAATTTTCTGGATGGCAAGAAAGGTAGCTAGCCAGAGGGCGGTGTTCGGTTGACAGATGGGCACGTAGGGGCCGCGAAACATTGTAACCAGATGTTCGGCTTCCGCGGTGAGTTGGGCCGCGGACCACGCGCGGCCGGTGTCGGCGTCGATCACCACCGGTTTTTCAGCGCAGCGCGCGGCGGTGGCCTGCCACAATGCCCAGAGCGAGGTCATACGTCCTGGCGCAACTCGTATTTGTACCCGATTTTCCCGAAATAAATTCGCAAGAACGGCGCGGTGATAACGGTGCTAAAAATGGCCATAAGCACGAGCATGGTAAACACATTCGGCGGGATGACGCCAAGATCGAAACCGACATTGATCACCACGAGTTCCATGAGGGCGCGGGTGTTCATCATGATACCGAGGCAACCCGCGTCCGACCAGGTCAGGCCGCAGAACCGCGCGGCCACCGAGCAACCGAAAAACTTGCCGAAAGTGGCCGTGCCGATGATGACCAGGCACCAGCCCCAGAGCGCGGGCGAGTCGAGACCGTTTACGTTGGTGCGCAGCCCGGTAAACGTGAAGAAGATGGGCAGGAAGAAGACCGAGACGAAATGTGACACGGTTTTTTTCCAGGCGGCGACGAATTCGGGTTGATCGTGCAGCAACATCCCGAGGATGAACCCGCCAAAAATGACGAAAATGCCGAGGGAGTAGGTGACCAGGCCGTAAACGAAAACCAAACCGATAATCATCGCCATGAGATCGTGGGAGAGAAACTCATTGGCGGGATGGAAGGCGTTCACCAGCTTCTTCAGCAAGGGCCTGACGATGAAAAGGCTGATCAGAAGGAATACGACCAGCAACCCGAGGTTGATGGCAAAGGTCTGCGAGGAGAACTCGGAAACCGTCAAGGCGCTGACGACTGCCAGCAGGATCCAGCCGACGACGTCATTGATGGCAGCGGCGGTAATGGCGATCGCGCCGATGCGGGTCTTCGTAATTCCCAGTTCCATCATGATCCGACCCAGAATCGGGATGGCAGTGATGGACATGGCCACGGCGACGAACAAGCGGTAGCCCAGCGGATTCACCGACGGCGCGAGTGTTGCATGCGACGAAGCGGCCACCAGCCAGCCGAGGACGAAGGGCAGGGCGATCCCCGCGGCGGACACGCCGAGCATGATGTTGCGATTCTGTTTTTCGCGGAGATGACTGAAGTCGAACTCGAGTCCGATTTGGAACATCAGCAGCACCAAGCCGATCTGGCTGAGAATGATCAGGGGCACCGGTGAAGTTGATTTGAAAACGAGGTTGAACTGGTCCGGAAACAACCGTCCAAATAATGACGGTCCCAGAAGCAGGCCGCCGACGATTTCCCCGACCACGCGGGGCTGTCCCAGCAATCGCGCGGTTTTCGCGGCCAGGCGCGCGGCGGCGAGGATGAAGAGGAGTTGCACCAGGGTGAAAGAGACGAGCTTTTCCGTCTCGTGGATGGAAGGGGTCGCGGCGGCGAGGACCGGGGTCATATCAGGAAAGCACCGCGGAGGAAGCGCCGTTGCGCAAGTGTTCCGCGATACTGATACGGCTGGGCTGACAGCCCGCCTGTTCGATGGCTGACAGCACGCGCTCTTCATCCATAATGATGCGGTCACGTTTGTAGATCGGGTAATCGGAGCGAACGTTGCGGGGGGTGAAATTGATCGTGGCGAGGTTGGCGCCTGCCTGGAAAGCGCGCACGTAGCCGTTTGCGGAAACCAATTTCATGGCGCTGACGGCCGGGATGAGCCAACGGGGCGCGGTCAATCGCATCCAGGCCAGACAATTCAAGGTTTGCTCGATGCACCCATTTGGCGCATCGGAGAAAGGAGTTTGTCCCCCGGCGACAAACGGGCTCACGCTGCCGCCCGCCAGTGGCAGTGTGGTCAATAACTGCAACGATTGCGTGAGGTGCTCATCGGTTTGTCCCGGCAGTCCCACGATCAATCCCGACGACACCTTCCAGCCGGTGCCGGCGAGATAACGGATGGCCTCGATGCGTTGGGCCAGTGTTCCCGGGGCTTCGATGAAACGGTAGTGCTGCGCATCGCCGGTTTCAATTTTCAACACATAGTAATCACCGCCGGCTTCACGGAGTTCGTCGTACTCGCGCGATGTCAGCGTGCCGAGACAAAGCGTGACGCCGAGGTCGGTGCGCCGGCGCAACTCGCGCACCAGCGGCAGCACGACTTCGCGCACCGCCACGGGATCTTCACCCGCCTGGATGTCAATGTCCGTGATGGAAGCGGGCCGGTGATGGATGATCAGGTCGGCGAGTTGGTCCGCCGCGAGCCGGTAGCGCGCCAGGTCGCGGTTGTCGCGCCGCATCGCGCAGTAATGGCAATTCTGGCGGCAATAGTTCGACAACTCCACGACGCCACGCACAAATACGCGGCGGCCAAACACCGTGTCCCGCGCGGCGGCGGCCCGCGCATGAAATGCCTGTTGCACGCCATTGCCGCCGCCCAACCAAAAAAAATCTTGCCTGGTCTCACCCATTGCTGATGAGAGCATAATAATCGATTGAGGAACAAACTCAACCCCGACTTCCAAATAATGGCGGAATTAGTACGGGGCTGTGCGGCAAGCGCCGACGGACAGGAGGCGAGGCGAAGGAGGGTGGGCCGTGTTACACCCGGGCACTCAACACGCGCGTGGAGGGATCGCCCACGAGTTTGCGGATGATTGAGAGCGCCTCGTCGATGCGGAGGGGCTTGTGGACGAAAGCGTCGATCGGATACTGCTTCATGATTTGGCGAAGATGCATTTCTTCGGCGCCCGAGAAGAGAACAACCTTGATATTCGGGTTCAACTTTCGCAGATGTTGGACGGTCTGGCCGCCATCGAGCGTGGGCATGAAGTAATCCAGCAACACGAGGTCGGTGCAGTCCGGGTTGCGCGCGAATTTCTCCAGTGCCCGCATGGGGTTCGAAGCGACTTCGACCGTGTAGCCGTGACGCTGCAAGACGCCTCTGGCGAGCGCGGAGTTGACGCTGTCATCATCGATGATCAGAATGCGGATGTCGTTTTGCGTGGCTTCGTTAATTGGGTCACTCATCGGCGTTTACGATCCTTTCCGCTAAATCTTCGCCTATTTTGTAGCAGGCGGTATGCCATTCGATATCCTGCGCCGTAATGATAGCCAAGTACTTGCGAAAGTGGCCCCAGAATGGAATGGGCCCTGCTTTATTCGTTGTCCGTAATGGTGGCGATCAAGACCAAGAGCCGTGGCAGAGTCCTCGCGATCGACGATGAACCCGAACTTCTCGAGATCGTGAAGGGCAGCCTGGAACCTTATGGGTTCGAAGTCCACACGGCAACCAGCGGCAAGGAGGGCGTGGAATTCTATGAGCAAAACTGGAAAAACATCGACCTGGTTCTGCTCGATTTCCTAATGCCGGGAATGAGCGGGGATTTGGTCTTCGAATGCCTGAAGCGGAAGAACCCCGATGTCCGCACCCTGCTGCTTACCGGCTGTGAAGATTCCGTGGCCAAGAGGATGTTTGAAGAGGGCCTTTGGGGCTACGTGCACAAACCGTTTGTCTTGCAAGAATTCGTGCAGCAAATAGCCGAAGCTATCGAATCCGTCTGAGTCGGACAGGCGGCAGCAACGGGATCAGTACCGCTGGGAATTTGAATTCGGTCCGGAAGGAGGCGGGTTTTCGGTGCTGGAGACGCTCCGTTGCCCGGCTTGCTGAATTCCCTTTTTGAAGACCGACTCCCCGCCGTCGCCATAGCCAGAGATGAATCCACGTTGAAAATCATCGCGCACCCAGGACGGCCCATTGACGATGTAGGCTTGCAGATACTCGACAAACCAATTCCACGTGACTGTTTTGTTCCTCAGTCCCTTGCCGGCGTCATGACCCAGCACCAGATAACTGCGCGTGTCATTTGCCGGATAAACGGGAGCCCGGTCATTGTACGAAACCGCCGGGCCAGAGTCATAATAATATTGTGGCGCATAATTATAGCCGTCGTAATAATAGGTCGGCGGATAATCGTAGTAATAATAGTAGTAGGGTGAACCATAATACGGGTACCAAAACGGGAACGCGCCGACAAAAAAGAACCCAGGCCGACCGTGAAAATGATCGTGATCGAAGTGGCCGCCGCCCCAGTGACCAACTGAGCCCTGACCCGGACCGCCAAACCCGCCCATGCGGGCGTTTGCGGATGGCAGTACGACCAAAAACGGTATGCCCAACAGCAAAATCAAGTTTCGAAAGAACCGTTTCATATCTGATCACCTTTCTGCAAGATTAGATGCTTCGGAACGGGCTTTGGTTCAATAGTTGCCGTCGATGAAGGGACTTGGTATCCGCGCACTTAGGTTGCTTTCGTGTGGAATTTGTACTATTACCTACCGTAGGAACAGGGAGCGAGATGGCGACGATCACTTTGGACGTCAATGGACGGAAACAGCCGGTCGATGTCGCGACGGATACGCCACTGTTATGGGTGCTACGCGAGACGCTGGGGATGACGGGAACGAAGTTCGGTTGCGGCCGCGGTTTGTGTGGATCATGCACGGTGCATATCGACGGCGAAGCGATCCGCTCGTGCGTGACGCCGGTTGAGTCCGTCGAGGGGAAAAAGATTACGACCATCGAGGGGTTGTCATCCGACCGAAGCCACCGGCTGCAACGCGCGTGGATTGCGGAAGAGGTCCCGCAATGCGGCTACTGCCAGAGCGGGCAGATCATGACCGCGGCGGCGCTGCTCACGCGGAAACCGCATCCCACGGACGACGACATCGACGCCACGATGACCAACCTCTGCCGCTGCGGCACCTATGTGCGGATTCGGCGCGCGATTCATCGGGCGGCGCAGGAGGGAGGCGGGAAGTGAACACAACCGTTCCCGTCAATCGCCGCGATTTCATCAAGATTGTTTCCACGGCAGGCGGCGGGCTGCTCCTGGGCGTTTATTTACCGTCGCTGGCCCGCGTCTTCGCGGAGACGACGCCGAAATCCGGCGAGCTGTTCGCGCCCAACGCCTGGATTCGCATTACGCCTGACAACGTGATCACCATTCTCGTGGACAAATCCGAGATGGGACAGGGAGTGGAGACCTCGCTGCCGATGCTGGTGGCGGAGGAATTGGAAGTGAATCTGGCGAAGATCCGCACGGAATTCGCGCCGGCGGGGCCGGCGTACCAGAATCCTCGGATGGGTCAGCAGGGAACCGGTGGCAGCAGCAGTGTGCATGCGTCCTTCGATCCGTTGCGCCGGGCCGGCGCCACTGCCCGCGAGATGTTGATCGCCGCCGCGGCACAACAGTGGGGGACCGATCCCCAATCGTGCCACGCGCGCGATGGATTCGTCATCAACGAACACACTGACAAGAAACTCAGTTATGGCGAGTTGGTTGAGACGGCGGCGAAAATTCCCGTGCCGAAGAATGTCGCGCTGAAAGAGGCGAAGGATTGGACGTTGGTGGGCAAGCCTGCTCATCGCCTTGATACGCCACTTAAGGTGGACGGCACGGCAGTCTTCGGCATCGATGTGAAAGTGCCCGACGCGCTCGTGGCGGTCGTGGCGCGCTGCCCGGTGTTTGGCGGGAAAGTGAAGAGCTTTGACGCGACCGCGGCGAAAAAGATGGCGGGCGTGAAGAATGTTTTGCAGATCGGCAACGGCGTGGCGGTGGTGGCAGATGGATTTTGGGCGGCGAAGAAAGGCCGCGACGCACTCAAGATCGAATGGGATGAGGGCGTCAACGCCAAACTCAGCAGCGCCAGCATCACGGAGAAACTGAAGGCGCTTGCGGAGAAGCCCGGCGCGGACGCGCGCAAGGAAGGCGATGCCGACAAGGCGCTGGACGGCGCGACCAAAAGGATTGAAGCGGTTTATGAAGTGCCGTTCCTCGCGCACGCGACGATGGAACCGATGAATTGCACGGCGCGCGTGCGCAAGGATGGCTGTGACGTCTGGGTCGGCACGCAAGGGCAGACGCTGGCGCAACGCACGGTGGTGGGGATCACCGGACTCCCCGTCGAAGCGGTCAAGATCCATACAACGTATCTCGGCGGCGGTTTTGGACGGCGGTTTGCGGCGGATTTTGTGGCGGACGCGGTCGAAACTTCCAAGGCAATCGGCGCGCCCGTGAAAGTCATCTGGACCCGCGAGGAGGATATGCAGCATGACCTGTATCGGCCCGCGACGTATAACCGGCTGGCGGCGGCGCTGGACAAGGACGGTTTGCCCGTGGCGTGGACCCATCGGATTGTCGGGCCGTCCATCATGATGGGCGTGTTTCCGGGCGCGGTGAAAGATGGCATTGACCCGACGGGTGTCGAGGGCGCGGCGAACCTGCCCTACGACATTGCGAATATCCATGTCGAGTACACGATTGCCGATTTGGGAGTGCCGGTGTGGTTCTGGCGTTCGGTGGGCAATTCGCAGAATTCGTTCATCACAGAAAGCTTTTTTGACGAACTTGCGGTGGCGGCGGGCAAGGACCCGTTTGAATTTCGCCGGGGGCTGCTGGAGAAATCGCCGCGACACAAGGCCGTGCTGGAATTGGCGGCGGCGAAAGCGGGTTGGGGGCAGCCGTTGCCGAAAGGCCGGGCGCGCGGCATCGCGGTGGCCGAATCCTTTGGCACTTTCGTGGCCGAAGTCGCGGAGGTGTCGCTCGATGAGGATGGCGGCGTGAAGGTGAACCGCGTGGTGTGCGCGGTGGATTGCGGCACGGTGGTCAATCCGGACACCGTCGCGGCGCAGATGGAAAGCGCCATCGTGTTCGGGCTGACGGCGGCGCTCAAAGGCGAGATCACGATTGAGAACGGGCGCGTCAAGCAGGGCAGCTTCGACAACTACGCGTTGTTGTCCATGGCCGAGACGCCCGTGATTGAGGTGCACATCGTGCCGAGCCGGGAAACCTGCGGCGGTATCGGCGAACCGGGCACGCCGCCGATTGCTCCCGCGGTCTGCAACGCCGTGTTCGCCTTGACGGGCAAACGCATCCGGCGATTGCCGATCAAAATTGCCTAGGGAGCGAGCGGCAGGAAATCTTTCGTCATGGTGTTTCTCCAGGATCGGCTGACGGCCGTTTTGCTACCGCTCAAGTTCATGAGTACAACTTCTGCACGGTTCGAGCTTCCCGAAGGATCGCCGGCCGGCACAGCCAGCGCGATTTCATTGGCGTTTCGCCAACTCGGGATGAGTTGGTCAGAGTTTTGGTTGTTGGTATAGACGTTGGCTTCCTGTAGCGGCACCAATTTTCCGGTGTCCAGGAACAAGATACTCACCTCCCCGGCATTGCCGGGGATTGCCACCTTCTTTTTGTCCGGGCTGAGCGCAAAGCGGTCGGCGCGGTTTGGCAAATGTTCGATGTCCGCCGGGAGGACGACTGATTCGACGGACTGGGTTGCACCGGCTGGGAGCGCGAACAATGTGAGTTGACCCGGCATATCGGCGGTGATGGCCGGCAGGTGAACGGGAGCCGCGGCGAATAAAATCCGTCCGTCCGGCAGGCAGGCCACGTGCGTGACATTTCCACTGAGCAGCACGCCGGCCAGGTCTTTGGCCGGAGGGAACTCGGCGAGTAGCTGGTCGTTCGTCCCACAAACTTGGTGGGTGGTGATGGTGCCGAGTTGCACGCTCTTGCTCAGGAACTCGGTACGGTACCGTAAATTTGGCGTAAACAAGGTTTTGGCCGTCGATCGACCAGTCGGCTTCGGTAGCGCCTTCGTCCACCAAGGTGGTTTGAGCATGGGGGGTTCGGGGGATGACATAGAGGGACGGGTGTTCCGGTGTATCCCCGGCAAACGCGATCACTTGTCCGTTCGGCGAGGCCGCCACCCAGAGAATCCCGAAGGGGAAACGGACCAGCAGTTGATCGGCAGGCGGTTCGGACGGCAGAACATTGCGGATGACGATCTCGTGGATGTCGGGAGTGAGGTCATCGATCTTGGCTTTTTCATCCGCCGACATTGCTTCGAGGATCGGGGCGATGGCCTGTGGATTGGTTTGTCGGAGATAGAACGTCACCGACAGAACCGATGCGTGAATCGCCTCTGCCTGATCCCATTTCTTGTACGACACGGAGTCGGTGAAGTTGCTCCACGCGCCATGGTAATCCTGGATGACTTTCACGAGGCGGTCGGCGGCTTCGGTCACGCGGTCAACGTTGTCGGTGCCCAGCAACTGTGCGTATTCATCCCAATTCTTCGGTTTGACGGCGCGGTCGACGATTACGTGATGCGAATCTGGAAGCCACGCGCGGGCGTCGGTCGCCGGGCCGAGGATGGCGCCGGAACTGTCCACCAGCCAGGTGCCATCAGCGCCCTGCACGAAAGCGTGCTGGCCGTCAGGCGCCCAATGGATGAACTCGTGCAGGTCGCAGCCGGCGGTCAACAGCAGGATACCGCTGAAGACACCGGCGAGGAAGCGACGGGAAAAGGTCATTGTACGTTCTCCTTTGAGTTGGCGGCGGCGGAAGCCAGAAGATAAATTCGCTGGTTGGACCAGAAGGGAAGCGATTCGATCTTGTTCTTCACAAGAGCCGGTTGAATTTTCGCAATCGTTGGTGGACGGGCAACCACAACGTTTTCCCGAAGAGGGTTTGCGCGGATCACCAGCGCGGTGAGGCCCACGCCGATTACGAACGAAGCCGCCAAGGCGAACACCTGCTCGGCGCGATGTCGCCAGACAAGGCGATGAACCTGGTTGGGCATCTCGACAACGGGGGCGGGGCGACGCATTACTTCGGTGGCCAGGCGAACTGTCTCCTGCAATTCACGGGCCTGCGTTGCTGCGGCGGGATCGTTGGCGAGATAATCGGCCAACAACACCTCGGCGTCGGGGTCGAGGCGTCCCAGCGCGCGGTCCATCAACAAGCGTTCCAAAATATCGGGCTTCATGATTTTGTTTCCTCCGGCTTTATCATCGTGCCGCGCAACTGGCGCACGGCATTGTGCAACCGCGAGCGGACGGTCCCGATGGGGATGTCCAGCACGTGGGCGATTTCTTCGTAGGACAATTCCTGTTCGAGGCGCAGTTCCAGCGTGTCGCGCAATTCGGCGGGGAGATTGCGAATGGCCTCCCGCATGACGGCGAGGCGGTCGTCTTTGGCTTCCGGTGCGGATTCGTACCAGAGCTGCGCGACGGCGGATGGATCACGCTGACGGCGGTAATGCCGCGCGAGCATGTGACGGGCGATGCCGAACAACCAGGCGCGCGGCATGGTCACCGCCGGCAGTTGATCTGTCTGGCGGACGACCTGCAGGAATGTTTCCTGCAAGAGGTCGCCGGCCGTCGCGGTATCGGGACAGCGCCGCGCGAGGTAGCTATACAGCTCGCCCGCATGCTGTCGATACAATTGCTCGATCAAACCTGGCTCGGATTGCACGTTCGTAGGATTGTCTCCTGTATCCTAGTAGTTGCAAGTCGAACCGGAAAAGTTCACGGGCTTGCTTTTTGTTGCGGTGTGGCTCAGTTTCGGACTGGTAACTTTCATGGCAGAAGTGAGCAATATAATGCAGTTGTCGAGAAGTGTTCTGATTACGCTTGCTGCAGGTTTTCTAGTATTGGCGGGTTGCCAGCGGAACGAAGAGGATCGTTATACTCACGCCGTTCCGGCGAGGAGCTAACTGCGAAGGCTTCCAAGCAGGATGGTCAAATTGACAGCTGGCTCGTGCGCAGCACCAATGGAATTCCGCTCCGCTGGGTTCGCGATGGGAATCATGGCGGCAGACCGGATTCCTGGTCCTTCTTCAAAGACGGCAAGGCGTTCCTCGACGAGGTCGATTCCGACCATGATGGGAAAGTCGACACCATTTACCTTCACGTGCTGAGTGAGGACAAGACTCGAGTCAGGGAATTCTCATTCACATTGGATGATCGCGAAAAGAATGTATTCACGGAGCGTGAAGATTCAGGCTGGCAAGAATTGCAGAAGCAAGAGAAGAAGGGCAAATAACTATTTGGAGCATTGGAGCCGAGGCTCGTAGGGTATTACGAAAGGCCGCCGCGTCGGGGCACGCGGCCTACAACGGCCGGCCGAAGAAGGACGCAGTTGTCGGTCAGGGCTTACCGCCGCTGCTGAGTTGCTTTTCGTAGAAAATGCAGTCGAAGTCAGCGAGCTTGCCGCGGCGGACTTCCTTGAAGCCGTTTTTGG
Organism: uncultured Verrucomicrobiae bacterium; assembly: GCA_963812605.1. Taxonomy (GTDB): domain Bacteria; phylum Verrucomicrobiota; class Verrucomicrobiia; order Palsa-1439; family Palsa-1439; genus Palsa-1439. The sequence continues at coordinate 505,433 of CAWEWF010000001.1, forward strand.
TGTAGAAATGCTGTGCGCCGACGAGGACGACGGCGGTATCCAGGTGCAACACGGAGTATCCCAGTTCTCGGGCTCGCTTTTCCAGGGCCGCGTAGATTGCCTGGCCGAATCCGTGTCTTTGAAAGTCGGCATGGACGCGCATCCGTTTGATCTCGGCTCGATCGGGGTCGGTTCGCCGCAGCGCGCCCATGGCGACGACGCGGTCTTGAAGCGTGCCGACAAGGAACTCGCCTCCGTTGTCCAAGTAGGACGGCTTCAATTTGATCCAGATCCGTATCCTATGCGCCGCCGATGTAGGCACCGGCGGCGAGCAGGGCCGTTTTGTGCAATTCGCAGACAGCATTGTGGTCGGACGGTTGATAGCGGCGAATTTGTAGCATGATTGGGCCCTAGAACTGATCTCACAAATGGTGAGGGACAGGCTTCTGTGCCTGTCAAAATCCAACTACACAGGCAGGGAAGCCTTCGGGGTGCCACCGAACGTTTATGAAATGAAGACGGCCGCAACCGGGACGGTCGCGCTACCGGGGAATCGATTGATTGCGAAACACGTTTCGGTCGGCGTGCAGGGCTGATGTTTGGCGGGTTGCGGAGAGGCTAGCTGAATTTGCTTTTCGCGGCGGGGGTGACGCGTTACACTGCGTTCGACCTGACACGGCTGCGGTAGGCGAGAAGCAGCATGAAAACGATCTTCGATCAGTCTGAGTGCCAGAATCTTAAGAACGCGCTCGGCAAGGAGTGGTTGGAAACCAACGGCCTTGGCGGGTTTGCTTCTTCCACGATCATCGGCGCCAATACGCGACGGCAGCACGGGCTGTTGATTGCGTCGCAGCGGCCGCCGGTGGAGCGGTACGTGTTGCTCGCGAAATTCGAGGAGCGCGTGGCGACCGATGGACACGAATCCTCGATTTCCACGAACCTTTATCCCGGCACGATCTTCCCGCACGGTTTCAATATCCAGATGGAGTTTCGGCTGCGTCCGTGGCCCACTTTCCGGTACGCGGACCACGATTTTGAAATTGAGAAGAGCGTGCTTCTCGTGCAAGGGGAGAACACGGTGGTGGTCAGCTATCGCAACTTGCGATCGCGCGTGCCGATCGAGTTGAAGCTGCGGCCGCTGCTGGCGTTTCGCGATTACAATGCGCTCGCCGAGCGCGATGAGAAGGTCAACCGTGCGTTCGAGCGCAGTAACGGCACGATCTCCGTGCAGCCGTACGCCAATCTGCCGCGGCTGTACTTCTACACGAAGCCCGACGCGGTGGACGCGAAGGCGGATTGGTACCTTGATTTTACGTACCCGGTGGAGCAGGAGCGCGGCCTGGATTTCCAGGAGGACTTGTTTACGCCATTCGAGTTGTCGTATCGGCTGACCAAGGGGCAGACGATTTATCTCGTCGTTTCGACGGAGAAAAAGAACGCGGTCAATGCGGAAGACCTCGTCGCGGGCGAACGAGAGCGGCGCAAGGAGTTCGAGCGCGTGCACGACACGTGGCGGCAGCCGCTGATCATTGCGGCGAATTCGTTTGTGGCGCGGCGCGGGAAGGACAACCTGACGGTGATGGCCGGCTACCCGTGGTTTACGGATTGGGGCCGCGACACGATGATTGCCCTGCCGGGACTGATGCTGACGTCCGAGCGGTTCGATATCGCGCGCAAGATTTTGCTCACGTTCGCCCAATACTGCGACAAGGGAATGATCCCGAATGTTTTCCCCAACGCGGGCGAAGAGCCGCAGTACAACACGGTGGATGCATCGCTTTGGTTTGTGGTTTCCGGCTGGAAGTACTGGAAAGCGAGCGGGGATGACGAAGGCGCGAAGCAATTGCTGCCGGCATTGAGGGAGGTCGTCAAGTATTACAAGGAAGGCACGCGTTTTGACATTCGCGCAGACGACGACGGCCTGATAACGGCGGGGACGCCCGGCACGCAGTTGACATGGATGGATGTGAAGGTGGACGGTTACGTGCCGACACCGCGCCACGGCAAACCGGTCGAGGTCAACGCGCTTTGGCTGAATGCGGTGCTCATGCTGGCGGAGATGGAGGAGAAACTGGGGCAGAACATTCACGGCGCCGTGGTCCTCCGGAAACTCGCGGACCAGGTCGCGGGGAATTTCGTCAAGGCGTTCTGGTTCCGTGACGGCAATTACCTCTACGACGTGATCCAGGGAGATTTTCGTGATCCGAGCGTGCGGCCCAACCAAATCTTCGCCGTCAGCCTGCCGTACTCGCCGCTGGACAAGACGCAACAGAAGGCGGTGCTCGATATCGTGACGGAGCAGTTGCTGACGCCTTACGGGTTGCGGACATTGACACCGAAGAGCGACAAGTATTGCCCGAAGTACACGGGCAACCAGTGGCAGCGCGATTGCGCGTATCATCAGGGGACGGTTTGGCCGTGGCTCATCGGGCCGTATTGCGACGCGTACGCAAAGGTGAATGGCGCCGGCAAGACGCAACGCAAGGAAATCGGCAGGATCATCCAACCATTGCTGGACCACATGCAGGAAGCGGGTTTGGGTTCTATCGCGGAAATTTTCGACGGCAGTGCGCCGCATCGGCCCGTCGGTTGTTTCGCGCAGGCGTGGAGCGTGAGCGAAGTGTTGCGCACCTACGACACCTATGTGCGATGATCGTTGGCAATTATGAAAATCTACGACATCAGCGTGTTGGTGTGCGAAGGGATGCCGACGTGGCCCGGCGATCCTGAATTGAAAATGAGCCTGGCCAGCAGCATTGCGCGGGGAGACGCGGCCAACGTCACGCACCTCGACATGGGAGCGCACACGGGAACGCATCTGGACGCGCCGTTTCATTTTGTTCCCGACGGCCCGGGCATTGAGCAGCTCCCTTTGGAAACTCTCCTGGGTCCGTGCCGGGTCTTCGATCTGACGGATGTCGACGGCAATATCACGGCGGCGGCGTTGGAAAAAGGCGATTGGCGGGGCGTGACGCGGGCGCTGTTCAAAACGCGGAACTCGCGGCATTGGGCGAAGGACGAACATGAATTCGACAAAGAGTTTTGCGCACTGGCCGCGGACAGCGCGGGGTATTTGATCGAGAAGGGAGTGGAACTGGTGGGGGTCGATTATCTGTCGGTGGAAGCTTTCGGCAGCAAGAAGCATCCGGTCCATGAAATTTTGCTGGGGATGGGCGTAGTGATCGTTGAGAGCTTGAATTTGTCAGAAATTCCCGCCGGAGATTATGAATTGATTGCGCTGCCGGTGAAACTGAAAGGCGCGGATGGCGCGCCGGCGCGGGTGGTGTTACGGACGTTGACGTGATTTCTAACAACCCGACAGCAGCGCGAGGTTCTTCATCCCGGCGCCGCGCGGCGCTCAACGCGGTCGGAGCTCTCCTCCTGCTTCTGGGAATCGCCGGCGCCGGCGTTGTTTACACAATCGGACAAACCCATTCAGCGGGGCAGACAGCCGGCGGGGATGGCAGTTGTCAGGACGGCTCGCTGTCGCCCACGGACTCGAAGAGCTTTTCGCACGATGTGCAAATGAACAATGGAGTGGCCGGGGTCCTGGTGATGAAGTGGTGGGACCTACGCGACAAGTTGAAACGCCCCGGATCGATGGCCATCATGATTGCCGCAGGTTCAGCGGTAGTGGCGTGCGGATGTTTCCTGGCGGCGAAGCGGGGGTGAACAAGCTTGTTGGTAGGGACGGCTGTCACAGCCGTCCGCTGGCATGAATGAAACAATTTCGGACGGCTCGGAGAGCCGTCCCTACCGCGAATTTGCGTAGCCGGTAGAATGCGGATTTGCTACTGTCACACGTCATGACGCTCGCCAGGCGCAAGACGCTCCCTCATGCACTGCCGCCACACGTTGAACCTAACGACACCATTTTCTTCCTGACGATCTGTTGTGAACCTCGCGGCAAGAATCATCTTTGCAATCCGCACAGTGCTTCTGCGCTCTTTGACGCCACCGCTATTTATCATGAGCGAGGTAAATGGTGGATGTATTTTTTGCTTTTGATGCCGGATCATCTACACGCACTCGTCTCATTCCCGGGCGACAACACAATGCCGAAGGTGGTGGCCGCATGGAAGAGGCACGCGGCGCGTACTCAACGCATACTCTGGCAACGAGGATTCTTCGATCATCGGTTGCGCCATGACGAAAGCCTGCGCAACAAAGAAGATTACATTCGGCAAAACCCGGTGCGGGCGGGATTGATCGGGCAAGGCGAGAGGTGGTTGTATGTATGGCAGCCATTGTCGCACGATTGATAAGAAACAGGCGTCCCGTGACTGTTCGATATAGTTCTGTTGATCAGCGGACGGCTCGGAGAGCCGTCCCTACCAACGGCAAAGAACCAACGGCATGAATTGAATTGAGATGTCCCTGGAGTTGGAGCTTGATTGTTGCCCGGCGTTTCTTAAGTATCTTTGGACATGCAACCCAACGTGACTTCTTTGGCGGGGAGATGCGGAATCGTTTTTGGAGTGGCCAGCAAGCGTTCGATCGCCTGGGCGATTGCGCAGGCGTGGCATGACGCCGGGGCGAAATTGGCGTTTACCTACCAGGGCGAGCGGCTGAAGGAAAACGTCGAGGAGTTGGTGTCCAGTTTTGGGGAGCGCACGCCGATGTATCCCTGTGATGTGACCAAGGATGAGGATCTCGCGCGGGTCTTCGAGCAAGTGGGGAAGGATTTCGGAAAACTCCATGTCTTGCTGCATTCGGTGGCTTACGCGCCCAAAGAAGCGCTGGAGGGCCAATTCCTCGATACCTCGCGCGAAGCTTTCCGGGTCGCCCACGATGTCAGCGCCTATTCGTTGGTGGCAATGGCGCGGGGGGCGGCGCCGTTGATGACGGAGGGAGGGTCGATCCTGGCGATGACATATCACGGATCGGTCAAAGTGGTGCCGCACTATAATGTGATGGGGGTGGCGAAGGCTTCGCTGGAAGCTTCCGTTCGCTATCTGGCCTACGATTTGGGGCCGAGGAAAATCCGGGTGAACGCGATTAGCGCGGGCCCGGTCAATACGCTGGCCGCCCGCGGTATTTCGGGTTTCACGCAGATGCTCAAGCACCACGAAGAGCGTGCACCGCTCAAGAGAAACCTTGATCCCAAGGAACTGGGTGCTACAGGATTGTTTTTGGCAAGTGATATGTCCACGGCGACGACCGGGCAGGTCATTTACGTGGATTGTGGCTATGAAATCATGGGAATGTAGTGATTTGTTTTGATAATGGCCTCCAGGCCAGCCACATACGTATTTTTTCTTGATTTCCGGATCGCTTCAATCGCTGGTTTGTCTATCCGGCCCCGCGCCCAGGTAGCCTCTCGGCTGGTTACAGATTTTTGTGGCGGAGATTTTGCCCTTCGTAACATGTCCAGTTCGGAATTCCTGTCATGTCAGTGGCAATTTGTAACACGGGTTACCATTGGGCGTTGCACCTTGACAAATAAGCTGCCGGGGCCTATGAACATGTTCACTTTACACTTTACCAGGCGTGATTTACGGCTTTCCTTTGGCTTGGAAGGTGCTTAATGTAAGTGCGGACGCCGCCGATATCGCGGTGTCTGGGGTCAAGGTGTTGGCCTGACAGGTTTACATGTCGGGAGTCGTACTGGACATGCCAAGAGCGAAGATACTCGTAGTTGACCAAGACATCTCCTGGACCCTTAGGTTGTCGGATCTCCTCATTCAGGACGAATGTGAGATGTTTTCGGCGAACTCGGTCCAGGATGCCATGCTGCTTCTTGACGCTCGGAGCATCGACATTGTCATTGCTGAAATCAATATGTCGGGAACGGACGGCACAGCGTTTCTGGAGCAGATGCGCCAGGTTTTCCCGGAAACCACCGTTATCGTCCACACCGCCAAGGCATCAGTGGAACAGGCCGTTCGGGCCACCAAATTGGGAATCTTCGATTACCTCCAAAAATCGGAAGATCCCGCGGCACTCACAACGCTACGAGAACGTGTCGGGCAAGTGGTACGGGAAATTGGGACGCTCGTGCGAACCTCCGTGGTGGACCCCCGAACCCGGGGGCTGCTCGCCGCGCCGGTACAAGGCTTCTACGGGATCATCAGCCAGAACCCGCAGATGCGCGACATTTTCGAGTTGATCCAAACCATCGCGGATTCCTACGCCAACGTGCTGATCCACGGAGAAACCGGAACCGGCAAGGAACTCGTGGCCCGCGCCATTCATGAGGCGAGCGGCCGTCACGGGAAACCGTTCGTCACGCTCGATTGCACCGCGCTGGCGCGCGAGCTCTTGGAAAGCGAGTTGTTCGGCCACGAAAAGGGCGCTTTTACGGGCGCGGTGGATCGTCACGTTGGCCGCTTCGAGCGGGCCAATGCGGGAACACTTTTTCTGGACGAAGTCGCCACCATCAACCTCAACGTGCAAGCCAAGCTGTTACGGGTCTTGCAGACGCGCACGTTCGAGCGCGTGGGCGGTTCCAAGTCGATCTCGGTGGATGTGCGCATCATTGCGGCAACGAATCGCCCGCTGGAAACGTGCGTGGCGGAAGGAATTTTTCGCGAAGACTTATATCATCGGCTCAATGTCGTGCAGATCGAGTTGCCACCGTTGCGCGAGCGCACGGTGGACATCCCGTTGCTGGCGATGGAATTCCTGCGACGATTTTCCCGGCAGAACGGCAAGGACCTGCGCGGATTCACCGACGCCGCTATCGACGTGCTGTGCCGTTACAATTGGTCCGGCAACGTGCGCGAGTTGGAAAACGTTGTCCTGCAAGCGGTGGTGCTCGCCAAATCCTCGCTTATCGATGCCAGCGATTTGCCCAAGCGGATTACGGAATCCAAACCCGTGCTGGGGTCGCAGTCGGCGGCGCTGGCCGACCAGTTGGGAGAACCCGAGAAACAAATTCTCATCAATGCGCTCCGCCAGCACTCAGGCAACATCAAGCGCACCGCCGAAGCCCTGCAAATCAGCCGCACGACGCTCTACGCCAAGTTGAAAAAATATCAGATCGACCCCGATGCAATCCGCTGAACGCGGCTCATTTGGACCGGCGGGAATAGATGGCCGCGACCTCATCCGTGTACGACAGGCTCCAATCCTTGTGCAGCGCCAGCAACTCATTTAGCGGATGCGCGCGCGGAAGAAACGTCCAATCGACCTTGTACTTGCGCAGGACATCTTCCCAGCCGGGATGAGCCTGGTTTACGGTGTCGAAATCCCGGATGAGTTCCGGACCGTAGAAGTCGTTGCGGCCGTCCACGAACACCCTATGCTCGGGCATCACCAACACCAGGTAGCCGCCCCAACCGTAGTCGTTGAACATCTCGCCACTCACAGCGCGGGGATTAGCGGTGACGAACCGGGTTGCGGCAACTGGGAAATAAGCGGGGAGGATCTCGGTGACCACGATGGGCCGGCCGCCGAAGAGTGTTGGTTTGGCGAGAACTCCGAGCAACGCGATGAGAACGACGACCACCATCACGCATCCGTTGGTCGAGTGGTCGACCCGGCTCACGTTCGCGGAAAGTCTGCGATACCATTCCATTATGCGGCCGGGACCCGCCCTGTGAATGGCTGCCTGCCAATGCTCGGCGAGGATTGGGGTGACAACAATGGCGAAGATGGGCACATTGCGCACGGTTTGGAGCGCGAGGTGGCCCCACACACTGACCAACAGCACATCGGTCGCGTGAAGCCGTGGGCGCGCCACAATCAGCAGTACGGCCAACACGAGCAATTGCAACAAGAAGCCGCCCATCGCGGCCGAGTGAAAGCTCGGTGAGCGGAACTCGTTGGTGAACTTCGCAAGCACGGGCTCGCGCAAAAACTGCACGATGTGCGTGTGCAAGTGCCAGCCGTTCGGATTGATAAGCGAGGCCGCCACGCAGGCCACCCCCGTGATTACGAAGATCGCCGCCTTTTTTGGTTGGGCAAGATTCCCGGCGGCATAGATGCCGAGCATTACGAAGCCCGTAAAAAACGCCCCGTGAAGGTTCGCCCACAGCGTCATTAGCGGAATAAGCGGTCCCAACAACCGTAACACCCCCGCCTCGGGATGGCGGTCGAACGCGCGCAACCGCCAAGCGAATACAACGGTGAGCAGAAGCGTTATCAGATGCGGTCGGGCCAGCCAATGATGTGTGGAGGCCAGCGCCGCCAGGAGCACAAGACCCGTTGCGAGCAACGACTCACAGTCTTCCGCCACCAGCCAACGATACAACAGCCACAGCGTCGTCGCGATCAACAGCGCCCCCACTAATACCGCGCCGTTCCAGCCGAGCTTGTTGCCGGCGGCGGCGAAGATTACTTCGCTGAGCCACTCTTTTGAGATTAGCGGCGCGCCGAACCGGGTGTGAGAGAATTGGTCGACGCGAATCACGGCGCGGTGCTCGATCATCCACTGGCCGATCCGCCAATGGAGGGATGGGTCGCCATCCGCATTGATCATGACCAGCCGCCAGTTCGACAAGCACAGGATGAGCAACACCACCAGCCAGATCATGGCGCCCAGCGATGGCAGCAGCCAGCGGCGTGCGTTCAGGGGATCCTCCCATAAATAGTGGCGACCGGATCGCTATAGACCAGTCTCCAATCGACGCGCTGGGCCAACACACGGTTCAGTGGGTGCTCTGGTGGCAGAATAGTCCAGTCGACCTGATACTTCTTCAAGATGTCTTCCCAACCGGGCTCGACGCTATTCACATGAACGAAGTCCCTGACAACTTCTTCTCCGTAAGCATCCAGGTTGGGATGGAGGAAGACCTTTCGCTCGGGCATCGCCAGGATGAAATAACCGCCCCACGTGTATTCGTTGAACATGTTACCACGCACCGCCGTGGGGGACCGGCGCAGGAATTCAACGGCGCCGGCGGGAAACCGGCTGGCGGGAAGTTCCGTAGCCAGGAGCGGCGGGCCACCGAAAAGTTGGGGCTTGGCCAGCACCACAATCATGGCGATCACGGCCAGCCCGGGCAGGCCCCTGGCTCCGGCCATTTGATCCACGGAGATCAAGCGCGCGGAAAGGTCCCGGTAGCGTTGAAGAATGCGAGACCGGGTTGCGGTGCGCAGGCAGGCATTCCAGTGTTCCGCAAGGATCGGTGTGACCACGATGGCGAAGAGCGGCCCATTGCGCACCATGCGTAGTGAAAGGACCAGCCAGGCTACCAGCAACAGTCCGTCCGTTACGCGCAAGCGCGGCCGTGCGATTACCAGCAGTAACAGCACTACGAGCAACAGGATGACGAATGGCACCGTACTGGGACCATGGAAATCCGGCGGGAGATATTCTTGCGCAAATCCCATCAGCAGCGGGCTCCGCATGTAGCGGAAGATTTGGACGGGGAGATGCCAGCCATTGGGGTTCAGTAGCGAAGCCAGAAAACAGGCCATACCCAGCGCCGTCAGTACCGTTACCCGCCGGCATAACGCCGGGCGTTGGTCCGCAGCCGCGCGGGCCCAATTCACGACCGTACCGATCCAGTGGATTCCGATCAGCACGAACGCGAAGACGAAAGCCCCGTGCAGATTGGCCCACAACGCCGTCAGCAAGGGCAGGAGAATCAGCAAGTGGCACGCTGTCGTACGTCCGCGCTCGAACCATCGTAATTGCCACGCGAAGACGAGCACCAGGAGTTGCGTCGCCAGATGCGGCCGGGGCAGCCAATGCGTCACACACACGGCGGCCGCCAGCAGCGTCAGCAGCGTGGCCAGCAGGAGTTCATTGCCTTCGGCGAGCAACTGCCGGTGCAACAGCCACACCACCGTGGCGCAGACCACCGAAGCCACGAGGACGATACCGCCCCAACCGAGGAGGTTACCCGCGAGCGCGGTCACGATCTCGCTCAGCCACCACAAATTCACCAGCGGTGCGCCTCCGCGGGTGTGTGAGAATAATTCAGTTCGCAGAATCGCGTGATGTTGCAACATCCAGTTCCCCTGCTGCCAGTGCCAGCAGGGGTCGGAGTCGGAGGCGACCATTGTCACGCGAGCGGCCGTTAGATTCGCCGCGAGAAAGAAAACCAACCAGAGGACTGTGCTGACGGATGGCAACCACCATTGGCGGTGTGGAGGCGAACGTTCGATGACGGGAGAGTTCATGAGCGGTTACGCAAAAAGACCATGGTTTGCTGGTTGGAGAAAACCAATTGCCAATCCGTCCGCATTTCCAAAATGCGATTTAGCGGATGCTGCACGGGCAGGAGCGTCCAGCCGACATGATATTTCCCGAGCACATTCTCCCAGGCGGGCGTCAGATGGGAGACGTCGGTGAATTCGTGGAGGAAAGCCGCGTCGTAAAAATCGTCGCGACCGTCGATGAACACCTTGTGTTCCGGCAGGTAAAGGATGAGGTAGCCGCCCCAGCCGTCTTCGTTGAACATTTCGCCATGGACCGCCTGTGGATGCGCTCGCAGGTAATTCACCGTTGCCACCGGAAACCGATTCGCCGAAATCTCCGTCTCCACCATTGGCTGGCCGCCGACGAATACGGGCTTCGCAAGGACGAACAGCATGGCCGCCAGGACCGTCGCCACCAGGCCGTTGCCGCCCGCGGCGCGATTCAACAAGCCCACGTCGTTCGAGACTCGGCGAAACCAGCGGCTCCCTGGCGAGTCACGCGTATCCCGCCAGCCGGCGGACAGGTGCTCGGCAAAAATTGGCGTGGCGATCAGCGCGAAAATCGGCACGTTACGCATGGCGTTCAGCCCCGAGTATAACCAGAAGGCAACGAGAAGGAGATCGGTGGTTGCCCAGGGCCGGCGGACGACGATGAGCATCAATCCCAGCACCAATAACTGCAGGGCGAAGCCGTGCATCCCGGCGAAGTGAAAATTGGCGGAGTTCCATTCGCCCGTAAAATGCGCCCGCGTGGAGTTCCACAGGAAACCGAGCAGGTGCTGGTGAAGTTTCCACCCGTTCGGGTTCAGGAGCGTGGCCAGCGCGCAGGTCGCCCCCAGAATTCCCAGTGTCATTGCGCGGCGGCGCAACGCGGGCTGAAAAACGGCCCCGACGAAATGGATGCCGATGAGGATGAGTCCCGCGAGAAATCCACCATGGAGATTTGTCCATAACACGATCAACGGCACCAGCCAGAGGAAAAGTTGGCGTGTGTTCACGAGATCACGATCAAACCAGCGGAGTTGCCGCTCGAAGATGACTACAAACAGCAGCGTGTACAAATGCGGTCGCGCCAGCCAGTGCGTCGAGCAGGCCAGCGCCGCCAGCATGACCAACGCCGTCGAAATCAATGTGTCGCTTCCCTCCGCCAGCAGTTGTCGGTGGAGCAACGTCAGGGTGGTCGCAATGACCAGGGCGGCGATCAGCACCACGCCGTTCCAGCCCAACGAGTTTCCCGCCGCGGCAAAGAGCACTTCGCTCAGCCATTCCTTGGTAATGAACGGCGCGCTTGGGCGGGTGTGGGAGAACAGGTCACTGCGCATGATGGCGTGATGTTCGATCATCCAGCTACCGGTGCGCCAATGCCAACACGGGTCGCCATCGGCATTGATGAGCACCTGGCGCCACCCGGTCAGCAGGATCGCCAGGAAGAACGTGATCCAGAGGAACTGCGTGAGCGACGGCAGCCACCAGTGGCGGCGGGGGGCGATGACGGCGTCGTTGCTCATGACAGGTGCGAGAAGACCAGCGCTTGTTGATTGGAGAAGACCAGGCTCCAGTGCGGGCTCAGTTCGAGGATGCGATTCAGCGGATGCTGTACGGGCAGGATTGTCCAACCGATGCGGTATTTCGCAAAGACAGCTTCCCAACCGCGTTGCGGCACGTCCATCGTTTGGAAATCTCGCAACAATTCGACGCTATAAAACTCCGCGTCGAAGAATGGCTTCCGCTCCGGCAACGCAAACTCGAGATAGCCGCCCCATAAGAAGGTATTGAACATTTCCCCGTGGATGATTTCGGGGTGCTCCCGCAGGTAGGCCACCGCATCGGTCGGATAACGACTTGCCGGAAACCCGGTCGTCAACGCCGATTTGGCGAGAATCAACAGCACACAGAGAAGCGCCGCGGCAATGGGCAGGGCGCTACCCGCCGCGCGATCGAGGGCCGTTACCCGCACGGCCCACACGTGGTAGCCTTGCCACCATGACGAAGGGAGTTCGGTCCGCACGAAATCCGTGAGCCAATGCGCCAGCAGGGGAGTGACGAGCAGCACGAAGATCGGGACATTGCGAGCGGAGAACAACGCGAGGCAACCCCAGCCGCCCACCAGCAGGACATCGGTCGCGTCCAATGACGGATGCACCACCATCAACGTCACGCCCAGCAGGAGCAACAGCAACAGGAAGCCTCGCATGCCGACCGTGTGAAAATTCGGCGACGCGAATTCGGTCGTGAGATCCGCCAGTTCCGGTGAACGCAAGAAACCGAGAATCTGCGCGTGCAGCTTCCAGCCGTTCGGGTTCACGAACGACGCGGCGAAACAAGTCAATAGCAACACAGCAAGCGTTTTCGACATTGTGTATAAGCCGGATCGCCGCCACGCGGTACAGGCGGAGCCGAGGGCATACATGGCAATGAGCACCAAGCCCGTCATGAACGCGCCGTGCAGGTTGGCCCACAAGATCATCAATGGCGGCAAGGACAGGAACACTTGCTGCGCGGATGCGCGTCCCTGTTGGAACCGGCGCAATTGCCAGGCAAACACCAGCGTTAGCAAGTGGGTGAACAACAGTGGGCGCGCCAGCCAATGCATCGAGCCGGCGAGCATGGCCACGAGAACCAAAACCGTCGCGAGCAGGGGGTCGCAACCGTCCGCCAGCAATTGGCGGTGAAGCAGCCAGTAGATGGTGGCAATCAGCGTGGCGGCGACAAGAACGACTCCATTCCAGCCAAACTGATCACCCGCCGCCGCGTACACCACTTCGCTGAGCCACTCCATCGACACAAACGATCCCTGATGCGTATGAAGGACGTTGTTTTCCCGGACAATTGTATGATGCTGGATCGTTAATTCGCCGAATCGGCGATGCCAGGCGGGATCGCTGTCAGCACTGATGAGGACGATGCGGGCACTGGTCAGATTCAACCCGAGAAAGAGCATGATCCAGATCATCGCGCTCAGCGACGGAAGCCACGCGCGGGCGCGGATGTCGTGGTGGGGCGAAGCGTCCTTCACGGTTGTTTGCGGAAAATGGTCGCGACCTCGTTGGAGTAAACGCATTGCCAATCCGGCAGCAGGGCGAGCGCCAGATTCAGGCGGTGCTCGGTGGGCAGCAGCGTCCAGCTCACGTGGTATTGCTCGAGGGCCTGCATCCAGTTGGTTCGCAGCGCCGAGGTGTCGTCATATTGACGAATCAACGATTCCCCGTAGAAATCCGTGCGGCCATCCACAAACACGCGATGTTCCGGCAGGGCGTGCAGCAAATACCCGCCCCAGACGTACTGGTTGAACATATTGCCCTTGAATTGCTCGGGATGCATCCGGATGTAATCGACCGCCGCGACCGGCCATTTTTTTGGCGGCATCTCGGTCGGGCGCGGAAAGCCCGCGATGGCGACCAGCGCGGCCACCCCGACGAGCAGCCCGCCGCGCGATACCGCATGCGTTTCGCCCAGCCGATTCGACAACCGCCGCACCCAGGCCGGCGAACCGTCGGCGAGCGCGGTGGCGAGAATCGGCGCCACAAAGATCGCCAGCAACGGGACATTGCGTCCCACGTAGAGGGCCAGATACGTCCAGACGATCAACATCAGCCCGGCGGTTGGCGACAACCGCGGCCGCACCAGCGCCAATGTCAGAAATGTGACCCCCAGCCAGGCAAGAAACCCGCGCGAGTCGGCCTCGTGGAAATTGGAAGAGGCGTATTCGGCCAGCCAGTTTGTCAGGTAATCGGAGTGGAGAAACTCAAGATTGAGCAGATGCAGTCGGTAACCGTTCGGATTCACCAGTGAAACCAATCCGCACAGCACGATGACACCCGTGAGTGCCCGAAGCTTCTGTCGCGCCGCGAGCCAGCGGGCGGGGTCGGTCCGCCCCAGAAACAGCTCGATCACGGCGCCGAGCCAGTACACACCCAAGCGTGATGAAGCCGGCGAGATAACCGCCATGGAAATTAACCCACAACAGTGTCAGCACGCCGAGAACGATGCCCAACCGGCGGGCCGACCCATCGCGTTCGAAACGGCGCAGGGCGTCGCACCAGAGCACGGCGAACAGAAAACTGAAGGCATGCGGTCGCGCGAGCCAGTGCGTGCAGGCGGCCCAGGCAGCGAGCAAGGCGACGAAAATCGCCACCGCATGATTGCCTGTCTCGCGCAATAATTGACGATGGAGCAGGGCGAAGGTCGTGGCGATCAACAACGCGGCGACGACGACCAGTCCATATAATCCCGCCACGCGACCCGCGAGAGCGAAAATGAGTTCCGACAGCCATTCCTTCGAGACGATGGGCTCGCCGTAGCGCGTGTGCGAAAAGACATCGGTGCGAATCGGGATGTGACCCGTTTCCAGCATGTATTCACCGACACGCCAATGCAGACACGGGTCACCGTCACTGGCGACCATCATGGTGCGCCACGGTTGCGCCAGCAGGATCAACAGGATCGTCAACCACAACCACTGGGTGAGCGACGGCATCAGCCACGGCAATACGCCACTGCGTGACAAGGGTGGGGAAGGTGGCTCCGCTTCGGATGGATTAGCGTTCGCAGCCATGGCGCGCAGCTTACGAAGCGCCGCCGCAATGTTCAACGCCGAACTGCGGCGGGGCGGCGCAGAATCGCGGCCAAATAAAACAGGCCGACGAGAATGACCAGCGCGCGGATGCCCGTGACGAACGACAGCGATTCCAGCAGGCCGCCGACCAGCGCGCCGATGAGGTTCGACCCGAGCGCCCGGGCCTTGTCCGTACAAATGGCGAAGGACTGGATGAAGATCAGCCCCGCGAAGAACACGGGCGCGGTGAGGAAGGCGCTGGCCGCGATGAGCTTGGTGATTCCCGTCAACGCGTTGAACCAATCGAGCGGGACCAACGCCAGCAGGGCCACGGTGAGCGCAAGGCCGGCGATGATCGCCCCTTGCGGCAGACGCGGCCAGCGCCAGGCCACGAGGTTCGACAACAAGATCATCACCAGCACCGCCGAGATGACGATGGCGTTGACGATCCAGGTCATGCCGAACAATAACGTCGCGCGGCTGACGGTTTGCACTTCCAACAGCAAGAACGCCGCGCCCAACGCGAAGAAATGCCAGTCGAGTTTCGGGTTCAGGTCGAGCACACGCCGTCGCGCCAGCCAGAAACCGGCCGGGATGGCAAGGGTGACCAGCAGATGCAGTTTCGGGATCTTGGCGTGCTGCAGGTAAAGATACGGCCAGTCATCGGTGGTCACGCGGGTCGTGCCGGGCAAATGCTGTTCATGGGAGCGGATGAATTCACGCAAGGAAGCGTCGGCCACATCATCGACACGGAGCGGCTTGTTGCCGCAGACGAGCGTGAGGTTGCCGCCGCCACCGCACTGGCGGGGGACTTCCGGCACGGAATACGCAATCGGATCATGCCCAAACACCTCGCGCACCACCCTTGCCAGACGATCGGCGATCCACCAGCGTTCGGAGCCGAAGCTGAGAATGACGATTCCGTCCGGCGCGAGCAGGCGACGCGCTTCCTCGATGCTCTCCCGTGTGTACACATAGTGATCGAGACGCAGGTTGTTGTAGGAGGAGCCCAGTGTGTGCGAGTCGAGCCAGCCGAACCAGACGACGTCGTATCCGCCGGTCGCCTGTTTGAAATAAGCGCGGGCGTCGTTGAGCACCATGTGCACGCGCGGTGAATCGTAGGGATGTTCCGGATGGAGCTCCCTACCCAGCGCGTAGATTTGCGGGTCGATTTCCACGCAATCGATTTGCCCAGCGCCATGGCGCAGCGCGGCTGCCGCGTCGTTGCCGCTTCCTGCGCCGACAATCAACATCCGGCGAACCACGGGCTTGAAACAGAAAGGAAGGTTGTAGTGGCTGCGCGCGACCAGGTACGGATCGAGAATGTCCGCGTGCGCGTGGACAAAGTCGTCGGAGAGATTGAGCATCTGCTGGTAGAACGTGCCGTTGACATCCATGGCGTAGCCTTGCACGACGTGGTTCGTGCCGGGATCAGCATAGGACAATTGCAAGGTCAGCCGATGATATGGCGACCAGACGGTCCGCCAGGACGGCTCCTGGCCCAGCCACACGACAAGAGAAGCCAGCGCCGTCAGGGCCACGGCTGTCCATGAGCCCGGTTGTCGTCCCACGAGCGCCAGGGCCGCGACCAGGCCGGCGGCCACGGCAAACCAAATGGTCGGGGTAAGCGAGGCCCAACTCAACGCGTTGAACAACCAGATGCCCGCGAGACTGCCGAGAATATTGGCGGAGTACGCTCGAATGGTCCGCGGGTGCTTCTCGAACCCGCGCCCCAGCAACTGGCCGGCCGGGACAAAGGTGAACGCAACCAGATAGGTCAACACGGCGACGACAATCAAACCACAGAGGATTTGAACGGTCGTCAATCGGAAGCCAACCAGCCAGAGCGGCGAATCCTCAAATCCGCTCAGTACATAGGAGGTATTGTGGATGTTTAGCGCCTCGAGATGCAGGGGGTTGGCGACAAGCGTCACCAGCAGGAGCAGATTCGCACCAAGCCGAACCAGGGACACGGGCCGCGACCCGAGATAGCAACCCAGACCGGTTCCAAAAAAACACACGACCAAAATGAGATTCCCCAGATAGGCAAATACGCGGATCTCGGTGCCAATCCAGCGGATCAACAGCAGTTCCGCGAACAAGATGAACGCGCCCAGCAGGAACAGCTCCATATCATTTTTGAGAAGGGAGCGTTCAAGCGGGTCACTCATGCACAGCCGATTGAAACAGAGGCAGCGCGTTGTCGCAACCATCCTTTCACAGTTTGCGCTAGAGCTACCCCGGCAACTCTGCTAGTGGAAGGAGACGCATGAGCAAGACGATGGACTGGTTACGGCGGCTGGCAACGTCTCCATTGCTGGACGTGGCGGCCATCCTGCTCGCGATAGCGGTCGTTGTCCTCTGGGCCGTGGTACTCCCGTCGTGTTGGACCGATTTCGATTTTAACAACTTCTATGTGAGTGGCCGGATGTTGTTGGAGGGACAGAATCCCTACACGACCTCGCTGCGGGACATGAGCCAGACCCTCGGCTTCCGCTTCTTCGACGAAATTCCGATTGCCGGCTATCCGCCAAGCTTCCTGTATGTTTTTGCAGCGCTCGCAACGCTGCCGCCACGGGTCGCGTTCATTGTCTGGCTGGCGCTGGAGATCGGTTGTTTGATCCTCCTGCTACAATTGACACACCGGTTATTGGGCGGACGATTGTCGGCCCGGGCCTGGCGGTTTGTCGTCGTGCTGACGATCATCTCACGAACCGTGAGCTACAGTCTTTTTTTTTCACAGGTGCAACTGATGCTGGCCGTTTTCGTTCTGGCCGCGTACGCGGCGCACCGTGGGGGCCGGCATGGCTGGGCGTGCCTGGCGGTTTCCGCCGCGGGAATGCTGAAGTTCTACCCATTTGTGTTACTGCCATGGTTCGTTTGGTTCGGCGGCGGCACTGTGCGAACGCGGGTGTACCGATTGCTGGGCGCCAGCGGATTTGCCCTCGTCATCTTTGTCCTGACCGGTCCCGGCCTTTGGCGCGATTTCCTGCAGCATGCGATACCCATGGCCAAGAAAGGCGTGATTGGGCGCACCTTTCATTTCTCGCTGGCGGCATTCATCACTAATTTGGGTTGCTGGTACCACGGTTTCAACCCGAGCCCGGAAGCGAACCGATGGTGGTTGCTCCTGGGAGCCTGGACCGGTTTGGCAGCGATCGCGGCCGCGTACGGCGTATGCCTGATGGGGGCGCGCGATCCCGAAGCGCAGTTTTGTCTGTTGTGTGTTGCGATGCTGATCGGAACGCTCACTGTGGAAGGCCACTATTTTGTTTTCCTCGTGTTTCCGCTGGCGGTGATGGCAGCTCGCGTGGCGAAAGAACTCACAGTGGGCAAGGTAGTCTATTTGCTATTGCTCGTGGTAGCGGTGAATCTCGTCGACCCACCAGACATCCCGCTTCTTTGGCGGCACCTGCTCTTGTACATTATTGTTAGCGACGCCCCGCTTTATGGACTCTTCGGATTAGCGTTTTTTTTCGGACGAGAACTGTGGATCCGGCGGGGATTGAGTGACGCGTCCATGTTGTCAGTAGAGGCGACGGGACCATGAACGAGGCGTCCGTGCCATCCGGCGGGCGGCAGTTCTTGCGACAGGACTGGATTATCGCCCTTCTGATGTTCCTTGTCGCGTTGCTGCTGCGGATCCCGTTCCGCAGTCAAATGGCATACCACTGGGACAGTGCACAGTTCGCGCTGGCGATCAATCAATACGACATACGATTAAGCCAGCCGCATGCGCCGGGGTACTTCCTGTATGTCATGTTGGGAAGGCTGGTGAACAATTTTGTGGGCGACCCGCACGCGAGCCTGGTGTGGATTAGCGTCGTTTTCGGAAGCGCACTGCCGGCGGTGGTGTATCGACTGGCGACGGAAATGTTCGGGCGAAAGGCTGGTGTGACAGCGGGATTATTGGCCCTAACGAGTCCACAACTGTGGTTCCATAGCTGCGTGGCCCTGACCTACTGCGTGGACAGTTTTCTGGTTTGCGCGGCGGTGTTGCTACTTTGGCGGGCGATGGCATCTGGCGGAAAATGGCGGGATGCGATTGCCGTGGGAGCGTTGCTGGCGGTGATTGGCGGGGTTCGGCAACAGAGTGCGCTCGCCTTGCTTCCGCTGGTGGTGTTCGTGTTCTGGCGGTTCAAACGGGGGCGGGCAGCAAAATTGGCGTTGGCCGCCATGGTGGCAATCGGACTTGGAGTTCTCTGGTTCGTGCCGATGGTACGAATGTCCGGTGGATTACGAACTTACCTGGTCAGCGTGCGTCTGCAGGCGGCGAACGCTTCACCGCATCTTTTCCAGGGCGGGCGGGGCGCGCTTCTGCACAATGTGGCGGGCATCACCGGATTCTGCTGGAACGGGTTGATCTTGGGGGCGGTGGTGTTGGTCGCGGCGCTGGTGTACCGAATGTTCCGAATGACTGCCGAACAAAAGAGTTCCTGGGACAGCCAGCACGCGCCGGGATTGGTGATCCTGGCATTGTGGATGGTCCCGTTCATCATTCTGGGGACGGTGGTCGTCACCAACCAACCGGGCCATGTCTTGAGTTATCTACCGGGATGGTTTGTGCTGGTGGGAGCCGTGGTGGGGAGCATGGAATCCAGATGGCGAAGGGCCGTGGTGATCGGTGCAGTCTGCACCGGGAATGTCGTGGCTTTTGCCGCCTGGCCGCCGCAATGGGACGGCGTTTTTTTCGGGATGGGGCGGACCGCGCGGGCCATCGCCGAGCATGACGCGCAGTTGTCGCAAATGGTGGAGAGTATCCGTCGATCGTATTCGCCGGAGAGCGTCATCCTCTGTTTTTCGGAGGAATATTATTTGTGCGGCCTGCGGCACTTCCAGCTTTACCTGCCCGAGTATGAGCAATACCAATTCGCGGTCGATGGAACGACCTGGTATCCACCGGGCAGGCCGATGTGGCTGGTGCGCGGCGGGCATCTTGAGTTCGTCGACAAGCTCGACATCGACGGCAAGAAGGGCCTGGTGTTGGTGGTGCCGCCGGGGGAGAAGGTCGGCATCTTCACCCCGTACTTGTCGCTTGCGGGCGCGGAGGTTTTGCCGCAGAGTGAGGGCGATCTGTATTTCATTCCTGCGGAGTCGGTTAAGTTATTACGGTAATCGGTTGGGAAGAGGCAACCATGGCCCGTTGAGAGCTGAAGAAGGTAAATCGGGGGGGACCGTCGGGGCGATAGCGTTGGGGCGAAGTGATTACGGGATAGCGCTGGCACTGTTCGTGGTCGCGCTCGCGCTTCGCGTCCCATTCCGCAGCCAATTTGCGTACTACTGGGACAGCGCGCAGTTTGCGCTGGCGGTTGGGGAGTACAACATTCGCATCAGCCAGCCGCATGTACCGGGTTTCTACTTGTACATACTGGCGGGCCGGCTGATGAACCTGTTCGTGGGCGAACCGCATGCGGCGTTGGTATGGCTGAGCGTCTTCGCCGGGGCGTGGTTGGTTTCCGTGGGATACCTGCTCGCGACGTTGATGTTTGGGCGCAATTGCGGCTGGGGAACGGGGTTAATCCTGCTGACCAGCCCGTTAACCTGGTTTCACAGCGAAATCGCGTTGACGACCATTTTGGACAGCGCCCTGGTGGTGAGTTTCGTGTTCGTGTGCTGGCGGGCCATCGAACGGAACGTGACGTGGTTCCAAACGATTGTGCTGGCGGCCTTGCTGGCCGCCGCGGGGGGCATTCGCCAGCAAACCGCGCCCCTGCTGGTTCCGTTGTGGATCTACGTATTCTGGGGTTTTGCGCAGCCACGCGCGCGGAAGTTCTTCTGCGCGACAGTGTTGGCGGCTGGTCTCTCCCTTCTTTGGTTCCTGCCAATGCTGAAATCAGCCGGTGGCCTGAGTGGGTACCTGGATTTGCTGCGCTTGAAATGCCAGTTTGACAGATCGCGGATTGCCTGGGCCGGCGGGGGTGTGTTCGCTCTTTTCATGGATGTTTACTGCATGGGGAGAGCCCTGTGGGTGGGACTATGGATCGCGGCGATCCTACCGTTGATGGAGCTCGCGCATTGGGTGTTTTACGAGAAAGGGGCGGGGGTTGTTGATTCCTATCGGGCGAACGGCAGGCAATTATGTGTGCTCGGGCTGTGGATTGCGCCGATGTTGCTCTTTGGCCTGCTCATGTACGTCGAAAGGCCAGGACATGCGCTCAATCTTTTCCCAGCCGTTGTGATCCTGGCAAGTCTTGGATTGGTCAGGTTTTCACGGCAACTGGTAATCGCGAGGTCATGGGGCCTGTATGTCGTGTTCGCGATTGTCGTGGCCGTGAATGCAGCGCTGTTCCTGTTCGCGCCCCCGTTGGTAACACGGCTGTCACTGGGGTTGCGCCTCTCAGCGAGGGAGATCCAAGAGCATGATACCGATTTGCAGGCATGCTTCCGCGTTATCCGACAGAATTGGCCAGCCAAGAATGTTATTGTGTACCACTGGTATGAGGATTTCTTCTGGGGGTTTCGCCAGTTTCAGTATCATCTACCGGAGTACCGGAATGTGCTTCTAAGGCCGGATGCCTCTCTGCCGCGTCCGCTGGGGGGAATGGCGTGGATCGGGTACGAGAGACGGACCGCTTTTGTCGATGTCACTTCGATCCCACAAGAGCAGGATATACTTCAAAAGGAGGACATACTTCTCGTCGTGCCCCCCGGTGAGTCCGTAGAGATGTTTCGGTCGACCGTCAAATTGGGGACCGAAGTCCTACTGCTGGAATCTGGGGTGAAATTATATGTTCTGCACTTACGCCCTTGAGAGACAGGGACTTGATGGCGGAGTTCGGCTCCCAAGAGAGCGAAAATGCATTTCTTAAAGATGACAAAAAAGTGTCCAGTAGTTGAACAGTATGTCCAGACGATTGGGCAAGAATGATGAAGCTGCGCAAAAATGAACCGTGTCGTTTGCCGGGCATGATTTATTCGTGGCGACAGTTAAAAGATTTACGGATAGCGGCTTGCAGATGCGAGGACGCACTGAGGCGGGACTTTATGGAGTCCAGAGGGTGAGGGTGGCACGTAAGCTGCGACTGTATTTTCTCGTATAAACGTGAGTCTGTTGGATCGTTGAGCAATACGAAAAAGCCAGATGAAGGAGGTGAATGAGATGAAGAGAACTCTCCGAAAAATGTATCGCGGGCTGAAGTCGCGGAAGGGCCAGAGCTTGGTCGAATACGCGCTTATCCTGGCTCTCATCGCCGTCGTGGCGATCTTGGTGCTAAAGGGCCTTGGCGGTAAGGTCAACAACACCTTGTCGTCTGTGAATGCGAACTTGCCATAAATTGGCAAAATATTAACCATGTCCAAGCAGGGGTGAAGAGGCTTCCGTCTCTTCACCCCTTCGGTCTTCCCACTAAAATGTGTTTGCAGACAGTTGTTCGGCGGTGCTGGCGGGGGGAAAAACCCTCTGACCAGCGGCAATTTTCCACCCATCAGGAAGGACGGAACCCCAATTATCTTTCTCAATTTTGATGTTGCAATTCTTTTCAACAGGGCACAGCATCTGCTTGCCTTAGCATGCAAAGTCGAACAAGGAGGACTCAATGGCTAAGAAATCTGGTGCAGGTGGAATCATTTTGGCCGCCGTCGTCGCGGCAACAGTCGCTGTCTATTTGGTCTGGAATATGTGGCGGCAGGAAGAGCTGCAGTCCGCAAAGCACTGGACTGAAGTGGTTGCCGCGCAACAGGACATACCGGCACGCACCAAAATAACACGTGAAATGGTCACTTTGACCCGCTACCCGAAGGAGCTCGTCATCGACGGCGCCATCCGAAATCCCAAGGATGTGGACGGGCATACCACGCTGGTAAGGATCAAGGCCAAGGAACAAATTCGGACATCGGATATTCTGGGGGAGGGACAGGCTCCGGGCCTGGCGTACGACATCCCGCCCGGTATGCGCGCCATCGCCATCGGCGCCGGCGAAGTCATGGCCGTGGGTTCGACCGTGAAACCCGGCGACCGCGTTGACATTTTGGCCACCTATACGGACCCGGTGGCGCATCAGGAAACCACGCAGATGATCCTGCAGAACGTGCTCGTGCTCGCCGTCAACCAGGGCGAGACCGATCAGCAGGGCAAGTCAGGCGCCAAGAGTTCGATGACGCTGGCGGTAAAACCGGAAGAAGCCGAGTTGCTGACGGCGGCGGACCGCGCCGGTGCGCTGCGTGTGGCCTTGCGCGGCCTCAACGAGAAAGCCGTGATAACGACCGCAGGGCGTTGGCACGCGGGATTTCCAGGGCAAGAACACCCTCACGTTCTCGACGACGCCTCCCGACCCGCAGAGATCGACACCGATCATTATCAGCCCGCCGCGGAACCAACGGCCGGAACTCGTGATTGTCAGGGGCATACAAGAGACAACCGTACCGCAGCAATAGTCGCGAAGTACAGGAATTCGAAAAAGGAAAGGACAGCGTATAAATGAAGAAGATGCAATGGAGGGGAATGGGGATTGTAGTTGCACTGTTAGCCATGGGGCTATTCGCAGTTTCCGACATCCGTGCGGACCAGCAAACGATTCAGGTGAGTGTCGGCCAAGCGGTTGCGGTTCCGAGCGAGAATGTTTCGAAAATTGCCCTCGCCGACCCGTCCATCGCGGACGTCGTAAACCTGTCCGACAAGGAACTTAGCGTCATCGGCAAGAAAGCCGGTATCACCACGCTGACGATCGTCAAGAGTGATGGCTCGGCAACCCAGATGTACCGCATTGAAGTCGGCAACGACGCCGTCGCGGATACCATCCGCCAGATGATCGGGAACACCAACGTCACCGTCCATGCCATTGGCGATGCGCTGGTGCTCGACGGCAAAGTGAACGACGAAATCGAAGCGCAGCGCGCTGCGGCAATCGCCGGCGCCTACAAGCCGCAGGTCGTCAATCTTTTGGAAGTCTCGAAGCCCCGCCAGATCAAAATTCGTATCCGCATCGCGGAAGTAAATACGGAGGCGATCAAGAATATCGGCTTCCAATGGTTTGGACCGCAGGGCCAGGTCCAGTACGCCATGCAGTATCTTGGTGGCGGCTCGATTGTAAACGGATTTGTCCCGACCGCCAGCGAGTTTGGCACGGAAGGAACAACGTTCAGTCCGACCACCGTGTCAATGACCCTGCTCCTGGATATGTTGATCACCAAGAGCTATGCGCGGCTTCTTTCGGAACCCACCTTGGTGACCTTCAGCGGGAAGGAAGCGAGTTTCCTTGTGGGTGAAGAGATTCCCATCGTTCAGCAATTGCCGCAGTCGTTCACGGTGGAATTCAAGGAAGTCGGCGTGCGCATGAAGATCAAACCCACGTCCGACAGTGAAAACCGGATCAATACAACCATTCACGCGGAAGTTAGTCAGGTGATTGGCACCGGCGCGAATGGTATTCCGATTATCGGCGCCAAGACGGCCGATACGACGCTGCAAGCCAGCGATGGGCAGACCATCGTGATTGGTGGTTTGCTGGAAAACAACGTGGATCGCGACATATTGCGGAAGCTCCCCTGGCTGGCGGAAATCCCGGTCATTGGGGCGCTGTTTCGTGACAAGCAGTTCGACCAGACCAAGCGCGAAGTTCTGTTTTTCATGACACCGGAAGTGGTCAAGGACGTCGATATGGATACTGCCAATGCCGCAAAGACGCCCGGAATGCAACATTGGGTCACGACGTGGAACAAGGGGAAGATGATTCTGCCGCCGGATAAGAAGGACGACTGGGGCTTGCACAATCCTCAGCATATGGGCTTCCCCGTGCAGGACGAGGATTCTACAAAGCCGGCCAAGCGGTCCAAGCCAACGGCTTCTACGGCCCCGGCCCCCGCCGCGAAGCCCGCGCCGGCGGCGAAGCCGGCGGCTGCGGCTCCCTCGGTCGTAACGCCAGCCGTTACGGCCCCACCGACGGCGACCACGCCCCCACCGGCGGCTGGGACTGCGCCTCAGGAGCCATCCACAAACTATTCTCCGTCCCGCCCGGCGGAGTGATGGCCATGACGCTGGTGTTTGCCGGTATCGAAATTGCTAGGTAGTAGACTGGCAAAACCGATGTAAGAATTATGGATCGTATCACCGTCATCATTGCGGAAAATGAGCTCAGCGAGCGCGAGAAGCTGAAGGGCCAGCTTGCCAATGAGCAGCGCATCGAGGTCATCGGAGAAGCGCGCGACGGGAAAGAGTGCCTGGAGCTCGTCAAGAAGCAGCGGCCGGCAGTTGTCCTTATCAAGGAAGATCTGCCGGTGGTCAACGGGCTGGCGGTCGCCGAGCAGATCACGTCGGAAATGCCCGAAGTGGGCGTGATCCTCATACTGACGGGTTCGGAAGGCCAGGAAGTCTGGCACAAGATGCTTCGCGCCGGTATCAAGGAGTTTCTTACCCGTCCATTTCCGGACGATCGGCTTCTCGAAGAAGTGCGCAAAGTTCACGGCATCCAGTCCAAGGCGGCGAAACACGCGGCGACGGTGGTTCCCGCAAAACCCGTCGAGCCCGAAGGCCCAAAACGACGAGTCATCACCGTCACCGGTCCGCGCGGTGGCTGCGGCAAGACAATCATTGCGGCCAATCTCGCGGTGGCCCTGGCTGGTGTGAGCGAAAAGGTGGCCTTGGTCGACCTGAACCTCTGGGGCGGCGATGTCGCCATGCTCCTGGATGTTGCGCCGAAGCGCACCTTGGGCGATCTGTTGCCGGGTTTTGGCGGCATCGACTATGATGTGGTTGATAGCGTCATGTCCAAGCACGCGTCGGGGGTCTCGGTGTTGGCCGCGCCGTTGACGGGTACATTCGATGGCTCGACGCTCTCCCGTTACATGGTGCAAAGCATCCTCGAAGCCCTGCGCGAGAATTACGAATACACGATCATCGATACCGGCTACGCCAATTTGGAGTCCACTCTCGCCGCGATGGATTATTCAGACCTGATCCTCGTGGTGGTGGGCATGGATCTGCCGCGATTGCGCGATGGGAAGCTTTACTTGAAGAATTTGCTGGCCGCCAATTACCCGAAGGAGAAAATCCGGGTCATTGTCAATCGCTCCACCAATTCGAAGGAAATCTCCTCGTCCGAGGTCGAGACGATCCTGGAGTTTCCGGTGACGACGCAGGTTCCGAGCGACGATGCCCTGGTGGGTTCATCGGTGAACCTCGGGCAGGCCTTTGTCAGTTCCAGCCCCGGCAAGCCGGTGTCCAGGGCGATCCTGGGCCTGGCGGAAATGGTGTCGCCGCTGGCCACGAGCGTGAAGAAACGCTCCGGGAAATGGTTTTCGTTTATACAATGAATGTGAGCGAGGAGGAGGTGCAGCGAATTTATGGCGAACACTCCGGAAATCAGCACACAATTATATCTTGAGTCCAAAAACGCCATCCTGGCGTATTTGATCCAGAATATTGACCAGAAACTTCTCGAAAAAGGCGACGAGGCGCTGCTGCGACGTCGTGTCGAGGAATTGGTCGAGGAGAAACTTCGCTCCGAAAAACTGCCCTTCTCGCGCCAGATGCGCAATCGGTTGGTCTCCGACATGGCCGACGAAATTCTGGGTTTCGGGCCCATCGAACCGTTGCTGCGCGACCCCACCGTCACCGAAGTCATGGTCAACCGTCCCGATCAGGTGTATTGCGAGCGCTTTGGCAAACTCGAATTGACAGACATCCAATTTCGTGACCTCCAACATATTCGTCACGTCATCGACAAAATTGTCACCCCGCTGGGCCGGCGCGTGGATGAATCCAGCCCGATGGTGGATGCCCGCCTGCCCGACGGCTCGCGCGTGAACGCCATCATCTCGCCGTTGTCGCTCAACGGTCCGGTGCTCACGATTCGTAAGTTTTCCGTTGACCCGTATACCGTGGAAGATCTGATCGGGTTTGGCACACTGACCCAGGGCATGGCGGCGTTTCTGGCTGCGTGCGTGAAGGTCAAACTCAACGTGCTGGTTTCGGGCGGTTCTGGCGCGGGCAAGACGACGCTGCTCAATGTGTTGTCGTCCTTCATTCCCGAAGGCGAGCGCGTGGTCACCGTCGAGGACGCGGCGGAATTGAAGCTCCACCAGCCCCACGTCGTGCGGCTTGAGTCGCGTCCGCCCAATATCGAGGGCAAGGGCGAGATCAAAATTCGCGACCTTGTCCGCAATTGCCTGCGTATGCGTCCCGACCGCATTGTGGTCGGCGAAGTGCGTGGCGGTGAGGCGCTCGATATGTTGCAAGCGATGAACACCGGCCATGAAGGCTCCATTTCAACGGTCCACTCCAACACGCCACGTGACGCGCTGGCCCGCCTGGAGACGATGGTGATGATGTCCGGCATGGACTTGCCCTCGCGCGCTATTCGCGAGCAGATTGCCGCGGCGGTCCATCTGATCGTCCAGATCGGTCGCTTGAGCGACGGCAGCCGCAAGGTCATCAGCGTGACCGAAATCCAGGGAATGGAAGGCAACGTAATCGTCCTGCAGGACCTGTTCTCCTTCCAGCAGAAGGGTGTCGGCGAAGGCGGCAAGGTGCTGGGAACGATGCAGGCCACGGGGATGGTGCCGAAATTCATTGACCGCTTCAATGCGGCGAGCATCCATTTGCCCGCGGAGATCTTTAAGAGAACGAGCGAGGTTCGCTAACATGGCAAGCATAGTACCCATTATCGTCCTGGTCGCGGCGGCGATTTTGTTGCTCGGCTACGGCGTCTATTTGCAGGTGACCCGGCGGCGGACCATCCTGGCCGAGCGTCTGGAAACGTACGCCAACATCGAAGAAGAAGCCGCGCGAACCACCGACGAGGAATTGCAAAAACTGGGTCAGTTCCCGCGGTTTTTGCACATGATATTCGGGCCTGGGTACATGGCGCGCGTGGAGGAAAACCTGGCGCGGGCCGATATTCCCATGCGCCCCACCGAGTATTTGTTGTTGCGGGCAGTGCTGGTCCTGGTCGGATACCTGATCGGCCGCTATGTCCTGGGCTATCTACACAGCGGTCTCATCCTGGCCGTGGCGGGTTTCATCGCGCCGATCCTGTTCGTACGCGTCCACCAGAATCGGCGACGATCCAAATTCGTCCGGCAACTGGCCGATGCGCTGATGCTGCTGACCAACTCCTTGCGTTCAGGCTACGGGTTCCTCAAGGGCCTGGAGCTGGTCGCCAAGGAAATGGGCGATCCGATTTCGAAGGAATTGAACCGCATGTTGCGGGAGGTCAACCTGGGGACAACCGTGGACGACGCGCTGTTAAACCTCGGGCGACGCATGAACAGTCAGGATTTGGACATTGTCATCGGCGCCTACCTCGTGCAGAAGGATGTTGGCGGCAATCTGACCGAAATCATGGAGAAGGTGGCCGAGACCATCCGTGAGCGGTTACGTATTCAGGGAGATGTGCGCGTGCTGACGACACAAGGGAAGCTCTCGGGATTCATCGTGGGCTTCATGCCCTTCGTGGTCTTTTTGGTCCTCATCCTGTCTGCGCCTGATTATTTCAGCGTCATGTTTGGGCCGCCCATCTGGACGCATTTTCTGGGTTACGACGTGCCGACGGGCGTGGCGCTGATGGCGGGGGCTGTGGCCTGGCAACTGATTGGGGCCTACATGATTTATAAGATCGTCTCCGTAAAGGTCTAACATGTTTATTTTCACCATTATCACGGCACTTTTGGCGATCATCTTCGCGGCGGTCGGGTTCTACCGCACATCGGACCGGTTTACCGTTGGCAAACGCATCGAACAGATCATGATCACCGATGCGCAGACGGCGGACGAGGAACTGGCGAAACCGTTTGTTCAGCGCGTGTTGTTGCCGCTCGGTGATTACGTCGCGAAATTGTTTCGCGGATATACACCCGCCGAGATGGCCGAGCGCACGCACAAGAAACTCGTGAAAGCGGGACTGTTCCCGCGCGTGACCGGGGTGCAATTGGTGGGCTTGTGCTGGTTCAGCGCCTCGGCTTGTGTCCTCATCGTGTTCCTGGTGATTATCGCCAGGGGTTCGCCGGGGAGGGGTCAGTTACACCGATCCGCTCAATTTGTTGCTCTTGGTGCTCGGTGCGCTGGGTGGATACGGCCTGCCGCAGTTCGTGCTCAGCCGGAAGGTGCGGACCCGGCAGGATCTGATCCTCACCAACCTGCCTTATTCGATTGATATTCTTTCGATCAGCGTCGAGGCCGGCATGGGTTTTGACGCCGCAGTCGGCTACACGATGCGCAAGATCAAGGGGCCGCTGGCCGAGGAATTTTCCAAGACCCTGAATGAGATCCGCCTGGGCAAACCGCGCCTGGAAGCCCTGGAGGATTTGGGCGATCGCACGGGCGTGGACGACTTGAAGACATTCATTACGGCCGTGGTGCATGCCAGTCGCCTGGGCGGCAGCATCACCAATACGCTTCGTATTCAGGCGGATTCGATCCGTACCCGCCGCCGTCAGCGCGCGCAAGAACAGGCCATGAAGGCCCCAATCAAGATCGTGTTCCCGTTGGTCCTGTTCATTTTTCCCGCGCTCTTCATCGTCTTGCTCGGTCCGGCGTTCATTAGCATTTTGCGCCAACTCCAGTAAACGGCGCGGGAGTGGATTTGATGGTTTTGGTTAACGCCACGAAGAAAACGGTTGTCTCCGACAATTGCCATTTCGCCAACACCGTCCTGAAACGCATGGTCGGGTTGTTGAATCGTGGACAATTCGACGCGGGTGAAGGCCTGCTGCTGGACCGTTGCTACGGGATCCATACCTTCGGAATGCGTTTCCCCATCGATGTGCTGTTTCTCGACAAAGACCTCTGCGTCATCCGCGCCGTGAAAGCCCTGCCGCCGTACCGGACGTGCGTCGTCAAAAAGTCCGTTTACGTCCTGGAAGTTCCCGTTGGGGCGCTCGATGCCTCACGCACGGGCGAAGGCGACCAGATTCAAATCCGCACGGCCAACACCGATACCACAAGCAGTGGACGGATGGCCGGGGTGGAAAAGACCCCCACCCAGTCTTAATCTCCAGGGCTGGCTTTGGCGATCAGGTAATCCCCCGCCACGCGGCAATATTTTTCCGCCCAACCCTTGATCTTTGCGCGTTCTGTCGCGCTAAGAGTGCTGACCACCCTGGCCGGCGCTCCGTAAACCAGCGAACCCGGGGGACCTGCAACCCTTCGGTCAACAGCGCGGCCGCGCCGATGATGCTCTGCTCGCCGACCACCACGCCGTTCATCAGCACCGCTCCCATGCCAATCAACACCTCGTCATGCACCGTGCATCCGTGCAGGATCGCGCGGTGCCCCACGGTCACGTAATTGCCCGCCACGCAGGCGTGTTCATCGGCAACGTGGCACACGCTGTTGTCCTGGATGTTGGTGTGATGGCCGATGACGACCCGGTTGATGTCGCCGCGCAGCACGCTGCCAAACCAGATGCTCGACTGTTCCCCAATTTGCGTGTCACCGATCACCCGCGCGCTGTCGGCGACGAATACGCCTGCGCCCAGTTGCGGCTTTTTGCCCAGGTATTCGAGGAGATTGCCCATGCGCGAATTCTGGCGATGCTCGTTGCAAAATGCAAAGCAGATTTGGCAAGATTCGACCGCCGTATGACCAGGGGAAAACCAACGCCGCCAAAATGGATCATCGTCCGCCTCGGTGGCGACCTGAACTGGTGGCTCGACGAAGCCAGTACGGACGTGTACTGGGGTGAAGGCGCCCGCGGCCTGCTGGACCCGCGCCAGGTCGTGTACCTGGTGGAAGCGCTGGAGGAATACCAACCGTACGGTTTTCAGCGTCAGTTGCTCGACGCCGCATTCCAGTTGTTCCAACTCGAGTCCGAGCTGGATGATGACCGCCTTCGCCTGGCGCCCGCCGAGCAAGACGAGTTTGAGGGTGGTGGGGAACTCTTCGCCCTGCCGCTGATTAATGATGAGGAAACAGGTGTCTACTACGATTTTCTCGACGCGCTCAGCGCCGCCCGCATCCGCAAGCTCAACGCCACCCACAACTATGTTCGCGACTGCACGGAGTTGGAGATGCAGGAGGAACTCGCGGCGCTCGATCGCGACCGCTACGTCGCGTCCGAGAATATTCACCCCTTTGAGGCCATCAACGAAATTCTCGAATGGAGCCCTGCCGAATGGGACGAACCCAGCTCCTAATTCTTCTCGTCGCAACCATCTCGGGCACAGTGGCTTTGGCTGACGATTGGTCGGCCTTGGAGCGCTATCAGCAAACAATTACTCGCGCCGAGTTTGAAACTCTTCTCGCGAACGTCTACTGCCCATCGGGCGCGCTGACGAATTATCTGACCTATGGCACAAACTCCGTCGCGTGTTTATACCTCGACAGACAAGACCAATTCGTCGCTTTTCACGTTGGAGTTTGCCTCCAGGACCTCATCCAGCTTACCTCATCATCCATTTTTGAAGCGCATTGCGCTCGATCCCGGCCATATCGGCGGTGCCTGGGCCCGAATGGAGGAGCGTTTTTTCGAGCGCGGCAAGGACCGCCCGGTGCAGGAAGCCGAACTTAATCTCATGGTCGCCCGCCTGCTCAAGGCACGGCTTGAAGCGGCGGGAGCACAAGTGTTCCTGACCAAGGACAACTTCGAGCCCGTGACCGACAAACGGCCGGAGAACTTCCAGGCGCAGGCCGAACAAGAGATCAAGGAGTCCGCACGCTTTGACACCTTCCCGCCCCTGGAACGCGAAGCGGCGTTTGCCGACGCCGTCCGCAAGCGCGCCGAATTGATCTTTTACCGCAGCTCCGAGATAGCCGCCCGCGCCAGGATGCTCAACGAGAAAATCAAGCCGGACCTGACCGTCTGCCTGCACGTCAACGCCGTCGAGTGGGATGAATGCCACAGTCTGGTGGATGACAACCGGCTGGCGGTCTTTGTGCATGGCAACTATCTGGCGTCGGAATTGAAGGACGACGACCAAAAGCTGCGGTTGTTGGAAAAGCTCCTGGAGCGCTCACATCCCACGGAGTTGGTCGTTGCCGAGGCGCTGGCAGCCGCGCTCGCGAAAGCCACCAAACTCCCGCCGGTGGACTACGGTCCGAACAGCGGCTCAGTTCATGCGGGCGACAACCCGTACGTCTTCGCCCGCAACCTCGCGGCCAACCGACTCGTTAACGGCCCTGTCGTCTTTCTTGAACCGTACTACCAGAACAATCGCGTCACCTACCAGCGCATCCAGATGGGCGACTACGAGGGTCTGCGCAACGTGAACGGCGAGCCCATGAAAAGCATTTTCCACGAGTACGCCGACGCTGTGGCAGAGGGATTGAGCGGATTAATTGCTCGGTAGCTTGTGGCGGAACTGCTCCACCAATCGACGGAAGCGGCTCTCATAGAGCATCTCGTAAAAGCGAAACCGCTCGGGAAACAGGCGCGCGGCCTCCGTGCGCAGAAACAACCGCTCGATGCCGATGTCGCGCTCGGAAATATCGGTCGCCACAATGAGAAAGCTGAGACGATCGACGCGCCGTTGGAACCTGCGATAGGCCTGTTCACTGGGAAACATGCAGGTACGGTAGCACAGCTTTAAGGAGGACGCGAACGACCCATCTGGAACTGGCTGGCCGGAAGGCACTTTTCGAGTTGATTTTTCCAGATGACGCACCCAGAATGGCGTCGTGATTTTGGCAATCTTGATGGTATTGGGGGCGGGGATTTTCCGGCTGGCGGCCTCCGAGTTCCACTGGTGGAACATCGCGCCGCTGGCCGCCATGGCTTTGATCGGCGGCATGTATCTCGGACGCCGCTTTGCACTG
The DNA here is from genome assembly GCA_963812605.1 of uncultured Verrucomicrobiae bacterium. Taxonomy (GTDB): domain Bacteria; phylum Verrucomicrobiota; class Verrucomicrobiia; order Palsa-1439; family Palsa-1439; genus Palsa-1439. Next base: position 537,742 of record CAWEWF010000001.1, read on the forward strand.
TGGGTGCCGTTGGCGGTGCTGGTGGTGACCGACGTTATCCTCAATCTGCAAATGCATTACCCCGCATTTTACTGGCCGCGTGTGTTTGATTACGGCGCGTTTCTGCTGATTGGGCTGCTTGGCCTATGGACGCGCGAACGAAAGCCAGGCGTCAAGATCGGCGCGGCGATTGCGACACCATTCCTTTTCTTCCTGATCAGCAATTTCGCCGTCTGGCTGTTCGGGATGAGTTCCGCGAACGCGCCCTACGCCAAGACATATCCTGGTCTGGCGGAATGCTACACCGCTGGCTTGCCGTTCCTGCGCGGCACCGTGAAAGGCGATTGGGCATTTATGGCCGTGTTCGCCCTGACCGCCGTGCTCGTAAGGTATTTCTCAGCCGAACGCCAGCCCGGCTTGGTGTCGGAAGCCCGCGCCTGAGACTCAGGCGTTCTTGGGACCGGCGACAAGCAACACGAGGCCGCCCGCCAACATCAATGCACCCGCGACCGGGGGGACGAAGTGGCTGTGGGTGGTTTCGATATGCGCTCCGAGGAAATCGATGGGCTTTCCCGGGGTCTTGTACGTGATGCCCGAGTAGGCGAGTACCACGATGCCGAGGGCAACCAGGACCAGTGCAATCATTTTCATATTCATGAAATCTCCATTTTTGTTGTTTCGATTTCGCTGTGGTTTACACGGGCCTTCGCCCCGAGATGACATTGACCAGGATCATGATCACGGCGATTACCAGCAGGACGTGAATAAACCCGCCGATCGCGTAACCAGTTATCAGCCCCAGCAACCATAGAACAATTAGTACTACTGCGATTGTATATAACATTTGGTTCTCCCTTTGGTTTGATTTGGATTCACTACCGACTGGTGTGGGCATCATGGCCTCTTCACCAGCCGGCAATGAGTTAATGTCTACTTGTTACTGGATGCGGCCGCTTCAATGGTCATGTTGTTGATCACGCTCTTCACGCCGTTAATGTCCGTGACGAGCTTGGTGACCAGGGCCTTCTCGGACTCATTCTTGGCTACGCCACCCACTGTGACCACGCCCTCGGTCGTCGAGACCTTGGTGTTGAGCACGCTGGTTGAATGGTGCGACAGCAATGATCCTTTCACTTCAGCAGTGATGGAGGCGTCATCGATTTTTTGACCGACTGTTTCATTGGGCTTTGCGGGAGCGGTCGCCACCGTCATCTCATTTTTCACGCTCTTGACGCCGTCAACGTCCTTGGCGTATTCGGTGGTGAGTTCCTTTTGGGCTTCACTGGTAGCTTCGCCTCTCAAAGTGACGTTTCCGTCTTTCAACTCCACTTCCGTCGCGGTGACGCTCACATTACGATGGAATAGCAGGGCGGATTTCACTTTCATGCTGAGCCACGTGTCCGAGTTCTCGGCAGGCTGTTCGCCTCGGACCTTGATCTGATTGTCCACGCTCGTAACGCCGGGCAACGCTGCGGCGACGTCCTGGGCCATCGGTTTGTGGCTTTCGTCGGCCACGGAGCCCGACAAGATGACGGCTCCATCTTTGGAACTGATTTTGATATGTTCGTCCTTCAGATACGTCTTATACACGTAGGTCTTCTTGAACGATGAATCGATGCGGTCATCCGTCTCGGACGCGCGCACCGGCCCGTTGGTGAACACCAACACGGCGGTGAATGCCAAAACCCCCGCGGTCATGACCAGCGCCAGCGGATAGTTTGTCTTAATTACTTTCTTCATGCTTAACATCTTTCTGTTGTTACATCCTTTGGTTGGAAGTACGTTACGCGACTGTCAAATCGCGTGCTATAAGGCAGAACCCTACCGCGCGTGGTTGGAAGTGGTTGCTGAGAATTGCTTGTGCCATCGGATCAGTGAGACGGACAGGCGAGCGAACAAAGGCTTCTATCTTACTTAGCGAAGCGGCTTCTCCTTCAAGTCATCTTGAAAGCAGCGGACCACTTTCTTGACCTCCTGAAGCAGGATCGCGCCGTAGATGATCCGGTCAATTCCCCTGGCAAAGACCAGCGTTGGCGCGGCAACGAAATCACCCCGCCACACCAGGGCGCTCGATTTCTCACCGACGCGCATGGGCCAGATCTCACACAGCGTGGCGGCGGCGTAGTATTTGGCGCTGACGTAATACTGCACGTCCAGGATCTGGTAGTGATCGTCTTGCGGCAACAGGTAGATGGCTCCCAGGCTCAACGTGGCGTGGTGATTGGCGGTGAACAGGGTCCAGTACAGCGTTGGCGTGAGCAACCCGGATTTTTGGTCGCCGAGCAAACCGCTCTGCTGCAGCAACGTCTCGAATTGGTGGACCACCGCCGGTTGCTCGCGCATCATCTCACGAAGTTGTTTGGCGGGTGATACCGATGCCCCGCTGGCTTCGTACGGCAGCAGGCCATCGAACCCCCGGTGTTGGAACGCAGCAACACGTTTCCGCAGCAACTCCACCCAGCACGCGCTGGCACCCTGGGGATCCGGACTGCCGCTCACGCAGGTCGCGAGCTCTTGCGCCTCGGCATGTGTCAGGTTGAGATCAGATTTGTCGGCAGTGGTGGCGAGGGTCTTGTCCAGCAGCCAGCGGATGGGCCCCTGACCGGACTTCAGGCTCAGGGTTTGAAAATCTGTGGCAGCGCACGGCGCATGCACCGCTTGATACGCAAACACGCTCAGGACTTCGTGCGGCAATGGATCCCAGACCAGCAAGCGCCGGACCGTCTCGGCCGCCGCCGCCGGTGTCACGAAACACGTCTGCGCCGAAAGCCCATTGGGGAAATTCATCAGCGAACCCCGCGTCCCGAGAATGTCACCATTCAACACACGATGGAGGTCGGCCGCGGGAAAATCGCCAAACCGTTTCACATCGTCCAGGGGCTCGGAGGCGGTCGCAATCTTTGCCGCAGCCAGGAATCCGACCACCAGACCTGCCTGGATGATCGTGAAGACGCGGTATCGTTTCTTTGGCTTCATCATCGAGTGATACAGCCTCGCCGATAAGCGGACTTTTCGCCATAGGGCAAAACCCTACCAAGGATGCCTGGAGGGTTCTTGATAGGTAGGGTTTTACCTTATGGACGGCTTGCAGCAATTACCAGATGGTGACACAGGATTATTGTCAACGGATTCGACACAAACTATGGAAACCAAGTTGACCAGGCTGTCGCGACGATACGCGACGGCTTTGCGTAAACACCTGAAGCAAGGGCGTCGAGCCAGCTTGCAGCCGGCGCAAAGACTGGGACGCGGGGCCATGGCCAGCGGGCTCGAGACGTTGGATTTGGCAAGAATTCACGAAATCGCCCTCGCGCGGGTGGTGTTGCCAGGTTACTCCTCCGCCATCCGAAAGTCCATGAACGAGCGCGCGGAAATCTTTTTTGTAGAGGCCATTACCCCGATCGAAACAACTCATCGCGCCGCGCGAGAATCCAAGGTCCAATTAAAACGACTGGCCAGGACCGTGGGTCGGCGCACCGTGGACCTGGCTGCTTCTGGCCGGCAGTTGAAACAGGGAATCACCCGACGCAAGGCCGCGGAGAAGGCCCTCGAGAAAAGCGGGAAACACCGCGCCGGATTATTGGCCGAGTCACATCGCCTGCAGGAGCATTTGCGGCATTTGGCCCGCCAGATTCTTTTGGCGCAGGAGGATAAACGAACGAGAATCAGCCGCGAGTTGCATGATGAAGTCGCCCAGACATTGTTGGGGATCAATGTCCGGCTGTTGACGTTGAAACAGGAGGCCACGGTCAATACCAAGGGCCTCAAAAAAGAGATCGCCAACACGCAACGACTTGTGGAAAAATCGATGAAAACCATGGGCCAGTTTGCTCGTGAATTCGGCATCCATCATGAAACGTGAATTGACCGGGTTGTCGCGCCGCTACGTGGCGGCGCTGCGAAAACACTTGCAGCAGGGCCCGCGGGCGAGTTTGCAGCCGGCGCGGGGACTGGGACGGCGCGCCATGGCTTTGCGGCTGGAGACACTGGACCTGGCCCGTATCCACGAACAAGCCTTGATTACGCTGGTGTTGCCAAGCGACTCCCCGAGCGCCCGGGATGCGATGGTCCGGCGGGCGGGGATTTTTTTTGCCGAGGCCATTACCCCGATCGAGAAAACTCATCGCACCGCGCGGCAGGCCAGCCTCTACTTTGGCCAACTCAACCAGACGTTGCGCCAGCGCAGCGCGGACCTGGCTGTTTCGAACCAGCATTTGAGACAGGAAATCGTCCAGCGCAAGCGCGTGGAGAAATCCCTTCGGAAAAGCGAGCGGCACTATGGCCTGTTGTTACAGCAGTCGCGGGACATGCAGGAACAATTGCGGCATCTGTCTCGCCAGCTCCTGACCGCGCAGGAGGAGGAACGCAAGAAAATCAGCCGCGAGCTGCACGATGAAATCGCGCAAACCTTGACGGGAATCAATATCCGGCTGGCGGCCCTGAAGACCGAGGCGGCGCACAACACCAAGGGGCTCCAGGACAAAATCTCCCGCACGCAGCGGATGGTCGAGAAGTCGGTGGACATCGTGCATCGGTTCGCCCGCGAATTGCGCCCGACGGTGTTGGACGACCTGGGGCTGATTCCCGCCCTGCATTCGTTTGTGAAAGGCTTCTCCGAGCGGACGCGCATACCCATCCGGTTGACGGTCTTTGCCGGGGTTGAAGAACTGGACAATGCCAAGCGCACGATGCTCTATCGCGTTGCCCAGGAGGCGCTCACCAACGTCGCCCGGCATGCGCAAGCCAGCCGGGTGGACGTAAACATCGAAAAACTTCCGGGTGGCATTTGCATGAAAATCAGGGACGATGGCAAATCTTTCCAGGTGGATCATATGTTGAATGCCAGGAAAAACAAGCGATTGGGGTTGCTGGGCATGCGCGAGCGCGTGGAGATGGTCGGGGGCAGCTTTAATGTGGAATCCGCGCCCGGCAAAGGCACCACCATCCAGGCGCGGGTTCCATTCGCGAACGGCAAGGGGACCTAGTATTTATGAAACGTATCACTGTTCTGCTGGCGGAAGATCACATGGTTGTTCGTGAGGGGTTTCGGAAGTTGTTGGAAACCGAACTCGATATCGAGGTCGTTGGCGAAGCGCAAACGGGTCGCCAGGCGGTGGAACTGACCCGGAAACTTCGACCCGGCGGTGGTCGTGATGGACATCGCGATGCCGCTCCTCAATGGATTGGAAGCCACACGGCAGATCCGCAAGGCCTTTCCGGACACCAAAGTGATCATTCTCTCCGCACACAGCGATGACGCCTACGTTGACCAGGCGATCGCGATTGGCGCGGTGGGTTTCCTGCTCAAGCAAACTTCCTCCCACAATCTGTCCGTGGCGATTCGGGAAGTTCAAAAGGGAAACACCTTTTTTAGCGCTTCCGTTTCCAAGCGGTTGCACGATCACAAGGCGCCCGCCAGAGGGGGAGCCCTGCGGAAGAAAGTGGCCTGCCTCAGTTCACGCGAGCTGGAAGTGCTCCAACTGATTGCCGAAGGCAAGGCGAACAAAGAGACTGCGGCAGAGCTCGGCATCAGCATTAAAACGGTCGAAAAACACCGGCAGAATCTGATGGCGAAACTCAACATCCACGAAATCTCCGGTCTCACCCGCTACGCCATCGGCGCGGGCATCATCGAGAGCAGCGTCCAGTTGACGATCCGCTAGCCTTGGCCCCACGCGTTGGGTCCCGGATGGGGTCAACACCCCATAGCCTCTGCAAGGTCTACCAGTTTACCGTCCTTTCCAATGAAGAGAAAACCGCGCGTCCAAAATGAAAGCCTTCCCAATGGATAGTCCGCAGGACAAGGAATTGGAATCTCAAATCGTTGCCTTGAACGAACGGCTTGAGCAGCAACTGGCGGAGTGCCGGGTCGAATTGCGGATGAAGACCGGTCAATTGCGCGCGATGGCCTCCGAACTGGCGCAAGTGGAGCAGCGGGAGCGGGACCGGCTGGCGGCGATCTTGCACGATAATATGCAGCAGCTTCTGGTGGCCGCAGGGATTCAAATAGGCGTTGTGAACCACATCCTTCTGCCGATCAAGGAACGCAACGCCCTTTCCAAGGCGGACGAAATCATCAGCGAGGCGATTGCGATTTCTCGGGCGCTGACGGTGGATCTGAGTCCTCCCATCCTGCACGGGGCCCGCCTGGGCGCGGCATTGGAGTGGCTGGCCCGACGAATGACCGAGTTATACTGCTTTACGGTGGATCTCAGCATTGACTCGCGCGCTGAAACACAGACGGAAGGCTTGCGTATCTTGCTCTTCGAAACGGTGCGGGAATTGGTCTTCAATTCATGCAAGTATTCCGGTTGCGCGCGAGCCCGGGTGCAAATAACGCGAAAACAGAATGCCTGGGTGCGTGTGGTGGTTGAAGATTCGGGGAGGGGCTTTGACTCCAGGGCGCTAAGCGCGAGCATGGCCAGCGGCGAAAGGTGCGGATTAAGCGGTATCCAACAGCGCCTGGCGCATGCGGGCGCGCGGATGTCAGTGATAAGCGAGCCGGGCGCCGGAACGCGTATCGAAATCCTGGCGCCATCGATACCCTCGACGTTACAGTTGGCAATGGTCGCAAATCCCGTGTAAGCCCGGTCCCTTATCTACCCTACCTTGGATGACCGTTCGCCGAGCGACAATGGTTATGGGCCCACTACTCCCAATGGGTTGTCATTAGTTGGAGTCTGCCCGTCTTTGTCCGGAAAACCTGCCGGAGGTAATCGACTCGAGGATGGGGTGAACACCCTATATCGCACCCCAACTTCTGCGCGTACTGTATTCTGTCGTGAAAAATCAATTCGAAGACGGTGACCGCACGTTTGAGAGCGGAGCATTATTGGTGAATGTCCCCACGCCCAAACCGAGTGAAAGAGAAGCCAGGCGACCGGAGTCGGCGGACGCCATGCGGGTAAACGAGATCCGTTATCGCCGCCTGTTTGAAGCGGCCCGGGACGGCATCCTCCTACTCGACCCCGGTACACGAAAAATCGTCGACGCCAATCCGTTCATGTCGGAGTTGTTGAGCTACCCGCACGAGGAGTTGCTGGGCAAAGAACTCTGGGAAATCGGCTTGCTCAAGGATGAAGAAGCCAGTCGGACGGCGTTTCGGGAGTTGCAGGAAAAACATTATATCCGCTACGAAAACCTGCCGCTTCAGACCAAACGAGGCCAGCGCCGGGACGTGGAGTTCGTCAGCAACATCTACGAGGAGGACGGACGGAACATCATTCAATGCAATGTCCGCGACATCACCGAGCGCAAACGAGTGGAAGACGCCTTGCACCTGGCCAAAGACCAACTGGCCGATCAAGCGGCCAAACTGGAAAGTCTGGTGGGGGAGCGGACGGCCAAACTTCAGGAAACGGTCGCCGAACTGCAGGCCTTCTCTTACAGCGTATCCCACGACCTGCGCGCGCCCTTGCGGTCGATGCGGGGCTTCGCGCAAATCCTTGTGGATGACTACGGCAGCAAATTGGATGAACAAGGGGCCAGTTATCTTCAGCAGATTATCCGCTCCTCCTCCCGTCTCGACCGCCTGATCCAGGACGTCCTGAGCTACTCCAAAGTCCTCCATGCAAAGGGCCTGGTGCGGCCGGTGGACTTGGACGGGCTCGTGCGCGACATGATCGCGACCTACCCGAATGGGCGCAAGGCGGAGTTTCACATTCAAGGAAAGTTGCCGACGGTCTCCGGGAACGAAGCCTTCCTCACGCAATGTTTTTCCAACCTGTTGGGTAACGCCTCGAAATTTGTTACGGAGGGAACCATCCCGCGCGTTGAGATTCATGCGGAAGACCGGGAGCCCTCGATGGTTCGCGTGTGGATTGAGGACAACGGGATTGGCATTGCCCCCGAAGACCACGAGCGAGTTTTCCGAATGTTCGAGCGAGTCAATCTGGCCACCGAATACGAAGGGACGGGCATTGGGCTTACCATCGTGCGGAAAGCGGCCGAGCGCATGGGCGCGCAAGTCGGATTCGAGTCGGAATTGGGCAAGGGAAGCAGGTTTTGGATTCAGTTCCAGAAAGGATAAGATCCCGTGACCGGCACAATCTTATTGGTGGAAGACGAAGAGTCCGATGTGTTCTTCCTGCGGCAGGCCATGCAAAAGGCGGGCGTGCTGAATTCCCTTCATGTCGTGAGCGACGGCCAGGAGGCCATTGACTATTTCAAAGGCGCCGGCAAATTTGCCGATCGCGAGGGATTTCCGCTGCCATCCCTGGTGCTGCTGGATTTGAAGTTGCCGCGCGTAATGGGGCTGGATGTCCTTAAATGGATTCGCCAACAATCCAAAGTGGCGGTGATCGTGGTCATTCTCAGTTCCTCCCAGGAGGAAGCGGACATTGCGACAGCCTATCGCCTGGGAGCCAACGGGTATCTGGTCAAGCCGACCGATGTGGGCCAACTCACTGACATGGCCAAATCGATCAAGGACTTCTGGCTGATGCAAAACACACCGCCACCGGCAGATCAGTATCCGCGAGATCACAGCCTTCTCGCTATGCCATCGGCGCGCGAATCATCGAGAGCGGCGTCCAATTGACGATCCGTGGGGGGCCCACACGGTTTTCTCTCTGGAATCCAAACTGGGGTCAATACCCCATAGCGCGGACATGACCGCGGGCTTATTCTCGTGTGATGAACCTGAGAGAATTTTTTCAAAGTGCAAAGTCGTCCGGCGCGTCGACTCAATCCCAAACTGATCCGCCCAATCGCATTTCATCGGCGGAACCACCACTCACGAAGGTGACGAAGCGGGATTCGCGGCTCCCGGTTGTTGTCCGGAAACCATTTTCCTCCGGCCACTCTTTCGAAACCGCGAAAGAGGACCTGCTCGTGACGGGCCGTGACGCCGTCGGCAGGGGGCGTTACTTCCCCTGTTCTGGCCGCACCAGCCATCTTGCTTGAGGTCGCGCCACTCTGGTGAAACACGACTCATTTGAAATCAACAAAAAGGATGACATGTCCATAGCTCGACGAGAGACCGAAATCTCTGTACTAATCGGCCAGGAGCCGCCAAATGCCAGCGCCACGACAGTAATCGCGCGGTACCCCGATATCGAAGTGTTTACAATACGTTCCTACTGCAACCGTGACGGCGTCGTATTGCTGTTGGTGACGACGAATGCGGCGAAAACCGCGCACGTCCTCAATGCTGCCGGGTTCCAATGCGAGGCCAACCCCGTTGTATTGATTGGCCCCATCAATCGCTCCGGCTGCGCGGCTCCCATCGGAACCGAGCTGACCAATGCGGGAATTGAAGTCCTCTACTCTTATACCTCTCACAAGGAACGCGACCGGCATTACCTGGTTTTCAAGACATCCGATGATGATGGCGCGATTCAGATCCTGACTGCCAGCCCGGCATTTCAGTCGTTGACCTGCGATGATTCCCTGCAAGATCGGGAAATGGCAATCGCTGAATGATTCAGTTCATTCCGATAAGCGGCCGCAGTGGTCATTCCCCAATAATCTTCACCAGCGCGCGTTTGCGGCGTTTGCCGTCGAATTCGCCGTAGAAGATCTGCTCCCAGGGGCCGAAGTCCAGTTGTCCGTTCGTGATCGCGACGACCACCTCGCGGCCCATGATGGTACGCTTTAAGTGCGCGTCGGCGTTGTCTTCACCGGTGTTGTGGGCGTACTGGGAATGTGGTTTCTCGGGAGCGAGTTTCTCCAGCCACTTTTCGAAGTCCTGGTGCAGGCCCGATTCATTATCATTGATGAAGACGCTGGCGCTGATGTGCATGGCGTTGCAGAGCACGAGGCCTTCCTTGACCCCGCATTCCCGCAGACAGGTCTCCACTTCGGATGTGATATTGACGAAGCCGCGTCGGGAAGGGATGTTAAACCAGAGTTCCTTGCGATAGCTTTTCATGGCTTCCACAATAACGTTTGTGCTAAGAATAACAACCGGAGAACGACCCATGAAAATTGCCAGCGTCAAAGAGATTCCCTCGGAAAAGGTGGACATGGACGGCGCAAAAGACTGCCAGGTCAGGCTGGCGGTGACGGCGCGCGACGGCGCGCCAAATTTCGCGATGCGCATTTTTGAAGTGTCGGCGGGCGGTCACACGCCTTTGCATCATCATCCGTACGAGCACGAGATCTTTGTGATGGAAGGGCAGGGAACCGTCTGGCGGGACGGCCAGGAAGTGGCGATCAAGCCGGGCGACGTGCTTTACATCCCGGCGGATGAACAGCACCAGTTCAAGAACGCCGGCGACCAGGCTTTCAAGTTTATGTGCCTGATCCCGGCGAAATTCCAAAAGTGCTGAACGCAAATGGCGCGGCTCACCAATATCGTCACGCGCACCGGGGATGACGGCACGACAGGGTTGGCCGGTGGCGGGCGCGTCAGCAAAGATTCGCCCCGCGTCTGGGCGTACGGCACGGTGGACGAGTTGAACTCGGCCATCGGCGTGGTCCGGTCCCTGAACTCCGATCCCGATCTCGATGCGCGCCTCCGCCAGATCCAGAACGATTTGTTCAATCTCGGCGGAGAACTGGCCACGCCACCGGACAAATTTCAAAAAGGCATGCCGCGCATCGAGCGCCGGCACGTGATGGATCTGGAGAAGCAGGTTGAGGAATTGACCGGGAAGCTGGGGCCGTTGCAGGAGTTTATCCTGCCCGGTGGCGGCCCGGTGGGCGCGCAATTGCATGTGGCGCGGACGATTTGCCGTCGAGCGGAGCGCTTCTGCGTGCGCCTGGGCAAGGAAGAAAAGATCGGTGAGTTCGTGACCCCTTACCTGAATCGCCTGAGCGATGCCTTGTTCACGCTGGCCCGCTGGAGCAACAAGAAGGCCGGCGCCAAAGAGACGTACTGGAAAAAATGACGGGCACTGGCTCGTCATCCTGAGCGCAGCGAAGAATCTCGCGCTGTCTACGCGTGGACGAGCATTTTGCCGAGCCGGGCACTCACCGCGGTGAACACGATCTCGCCGATTTGGACGAGGTTGAATCGCGAATTATCGATCACCAGGTCGGGATTGATGACGTGTTCGGGATGTTCCACGAAATGTTTGCGCAGGTACTGCTCGCGACGCCGTTCGCCATCCGTGATGATCTTTTTGGCTTCACCGTGGGTCACTTCACGAGTGGCGGCCACATGGAGCGCGCGCCAGTCGAGGGGCGCGATCAGCTTCACATGCAGACCGGTCTTCAAATCCTGCGTGATCAGATAACTGCCACGCCCGAGCAGAATGGCGCGCCCGAGGATGGCCAGCGAGCGGACCACTTCCGCCAACTGCCGCATCTCCGGCGCATCGTCCGCCTCCCGATTGAGAATCGTGTCGAACAATTTGCCCGTTCCCTCGCGGCGACGGCTATCGAGCGCCTCGGTCACGGTACCGCGAAGATGCGGGTCGGTTGAGATTTTATTGAGCAACTCGTGATCGTAATCGACCCAGGCGAAAGACGGGCGACAGCGTTCGTTCAGAACGTCCACGAGCCGGTGAGCGAGGGCCGCGCCTTCGCACCCGTATTGCCGCGAGATGGTGATGAATTGGTGAAACTCGGGGGAACGTGGGGAGTCGGCGTGCTTGGGTTTGTGCCAGGCGCGCACGTGCGCGTCAAGGCGGGCGTCAAGATCCGGTCTCACCCAACCGTAGGGGCTCTTGCTCATCGCTTAACGAGAGCATAATCCGCAACCTTCAATCGCGCAAGCGCGCGTTGGAGGGAAGCCTTGGCCCGAGCCAGGTCGATCTCGGGAGCGGCTTGCTGCAATCGTTGCTCCGCCCGCTCCTGCGCGCGACGGGCGCGTTCCACATCGATTTCCTCGGGGCGCTCGGCGCTACGCGTGAGCACCGTCGTGCGCTCCTTCTGCACCACGAGGAATCCGGTGCCGACGGCGACATACTGGTCCTGCCCGTCGGGCAGACGCATCCGCAACGGACCGGGCTTGAGCGCGAACACGAACGGCGCATGGTGCGCGAGGACCTCAAACACGCCTTCCTGGCCGGGGGCAATGACAAAGCGGATTTCTTCGCGCAGAAAGAGCTTCTGCAGCGTGAGGATTTCAAACGGGAATGTCTTCTCGTCGGCCATGACGCGCTTAGGCCTTCATTTTCTCGGACTTCGCCCGGGCTTCTTCGATGGTGCCAACCATGTAGAACGCCTGCTCCGGCAGATCATCGTGTTTGCCTTCGAGGATTTCACGGAAACTGCGGATGGTCTCGGTCACGCGGACGTACTTGCCTTCAAAGCCCGTGAATTGCTGGGCCACGAAGAACGGTTGGGAAAGGAAGCGCTGGATTTTCCGGGCGCGAGAGACCGTAAGCTTGTCTTCCTCGCTCAATTCTTCCATGCCGAGGATCGCGATGATGTCCTGCAGGTCCTTGTAGCGCTGCAACACCTGCTGCACGCCGCGCGCGATCTTGTAGTGTTCCTCGCCGACGACCAGCGGATCGAGAATGCGCGAGGTCGAGGCGAGCGGATCGACGGCGGGATAGATGCCCAGCTCGGCGATCTGGCGCGAAAGCACGATGGAACCATCGAGGTGCGTGAAGGTCGTTGCCGGCGCGGGATCGGTGATGTCGTCGGCGGGCACATAGACCGCCTGCACCGACGTAATCGAACCGCGCTTGGTCGAGGTGATGCGTTCCTGCAGGTCGCCCATTTCCGTGCCCAATGTGGGCTGATAACCGACGGCGCTCGGCATGCGCCCGAGCAATGCGGACACTTCCGAGCCGGCCTGCGTGAAACGGAAGATGTTGTCGATGAACAGCAGCACGTCCTTGTTCTCGTAATCGCGGAAGTATTCGGCCTGCGTCAGCGCCGAGAGCGCCACGCGCAAACGCGCGCCCGGCGGCTCGTTCATCTGGCCGAACACCATCACGGTGTTGGCGATGACACCCGACTCGGTCATTTCCAGGTACAGGTCGTTGCCTTCGCGGGTACGTTCGCCGACCCCACCGAAGGCGGAGTAGCCGCTGTGTTCCTTGGCGATGTTGCGGATCAATTCCTGGATGAGGACGGTCTTGCCGACGCCCGCACCGCCGAACAACCCGACCTTGCCACCCTTGGCAAACGGCGCGAGCAGATCGATGGATTTCAGGCCCGTTTCAAATTGCTTCGTCGCCGGCACCTGTTCCTCGAACGGCGGCGATTGGCGATGGATCGGCAGTTTCACCTTCGCATTGATCGGCCCTTTGCCGTCGATGGGATTGCCGAGGAGGTCAAGAATGCGACCCAGCGACGCCGGGCCGACGGGCACTGTGATGGGCGCGCCGGTGTCGATGGCTTCCATGCCGCGCACGAGGCCCTGCGTCAGGTTCATCGCCACGGTGCGGACGGTGTTGTCGCCGAGATGACCCGCGACCTCGCAGGTCAGATGAATCTTGCCGGCTTTGTCATCGATGGTAATGGCCTGATTGATCGGCGGGAGGTGATCGGTGAAAAATTCAATGTCCACCACCGGCCCGATGACCTGCGCGACCTTGCCCTTTTGATGTCCGTCTGTGCTCATGTGTGTATCCTTTGTCAATCGATTCGGCGCTCATAGAGCGCCGCTACAACTACCTTCAAGAACTATTCTTTTTTCGCCAACGCGTCGGCGCCGGCGACAACTTCCAGCAGCGCCGTGGTGATCGAGGTCTGGCGGGCGCCGTTGTACTCGCGGGTCAGGCTGGTAATCATGTCGGACGCGCTGTCCGTGGCCGCTTTCATGGCCACCATGCGCGCCGCCTGTTCGCTGGCCAGCGACTCGACGAGCGCGCGATAGACCAGGACTTCGATATACTGCGGCAGCAATATGTCCAGCAACTCGTCCACGTCAGGCTCAAATTGATAGGCTGTCTTCGGCCCTTGTTTGGCTGCTTCCGGTCGATTGAGCGGCAGCAACTGAATCACTTTGGGTTCCGATCGCAGCACGCTGACAAATTTCGCGTAACCCAGGTAGACCTTGTCGTATTTGGCCGCGCCGTAATCAGCAATGATCTTTTTGCTGATGCTGGCGACCTCTTCCAGGCGTACGTCGCGCGAAGGTTGCGGGAAGTGCTGGGAGATCTTGTACCCCACGTGCTGGAAATGGTCACGCCCCTTGCGTCCCACCGTGATGATCTCCACCGGCACGGTTTGCTCGTTAAAAAACCGCTGCGCCTCGCGGAGGATGCCCGCGTTGAACGGGCCGCACAAGCCGCGGTCGGCGGTGATCAACACCAGGGCCACGTTTTTCACCGCGCGCTCGGCCATCAACGGATGACGGCTCGCGCCGCCGCTGGAGGCGACAACGTCCTGCAGGATCTCGGAAAGACGTTCCGCGTAGGGTCGCGCGGACTCGGCCTTGCTTTGCGCGCGCCGCAGGCGGGCCGCGGCGATCATGTTCATCGCGCGCGTGACCTGGCGGATGTTCTTGACGCCCTTGATGCGGCGTCGAATGTCGCGAAGCGAGGCCATGTTATCTTGTGATTATTGTAGACTATTTATCCGGGGCGTAGAAATCGCGGTGGAAGTATGGTGACCTGCGAAGACGGCATCGCTGCCAAGTAAACAAGCGCCTTATCGAATTTTGACGGATAAATTCCGCCTTTGAGTTGTTTTAGGACATCCGCGTCCACGAAATAATTTGCGTCTTCAATCAACGCATTCGCGTATCCGTCCACCGTCATATCGGCAATTTCCGGTGCGTTTTTTGCCGCGTCGCGGCGAATCATTTCCAGAATGGTTTTAGCGGTGCCTCCTCGGATCCTTTTGCCGACCAGCACTGTATATTTCACTGGGCCATTTATTATTGTACTCATCGACTTATCCTCTTTAATCCTTGAAGCCAGCGGCGTACCTGTGTTCGAGCGGTACCGGGCCGCATATAACCAAGTGCTTTGATGAGTGGATCTTCCTGTCGGACAAACGAACTAAGCATTCGTGACACGCGCCAATCACTTGTCGACGCCCCGTGGAAAAGCAGCAAGGTTTGTGTTCCGTAATCGCGAGTTCGTTCAACTTCCATCAGTGCACCTGACATCTCTGAAACCTCAAAGACAGCGTAACGGCATGCGTGCAAGAGCGCAAGTGTTAGGTCGTGAATTTGCTCTGCCGTCATTGGGTAATCATCCGCGATAACCGGGACAAAGCCCTCCTCGCGCGCGATGCGGGCCAGATCGTCTAGGAGCTTCCTGCTCGGACCATGGTAGCTTCCACCGATAAAAAGCCAACGTCCATACTTACCGGCAAGGTTAAACGTGCTTTTGCTTCTCGGCATAATTATTTCAAGCCTGATGGCAGCTTACTTGGCGGAGAAGAGGCCCTTGAATTCCTCGGCGGCCTTCTTCAGGCCCGCGACGATTTCCTCGGTGAGTTCCTTGCGGTCACGAAGCCCCGAAACCACGGTGGCGTACTTGCTCTTGAGGAACAGGAGAAACTCGTTTTCATATTGGCGAATGGCCGGGACAGCGACGCCGTCCAGATAACCGTTGGTGGCGACCCAGATCACCGCCACCTGGTCCTCCATGCTCATCGGCTGGTATTGCGGCTGTTTGAGGAGCTCGACCATGCGCTGGCCGCGGTCGAGTTGCGCCTTGGTTCCCTTGTCGAGATCGCTCGACAACTGCGCGAAGGCCGCCAGCTCGCGGTACTGCGCCAGGCTCAGGCGCAAGGTACCGGCAATTTTCTTCATCGCCTTGGTTTGCGCGTTACCGCCGACGCGACTGACCGAGAGACCAACCGATACCGCGGGACGAATGCCCGCATAGAAGAGATCGGACTCGAGATAAATCTGGCCGTCGGTGATGGAAATGACGTTCGTCGGGATGTACGCCGAGTAGTCGCCTTCCTGCGTCTCAATGATGGGCAACGCCGTAAGGGAGCCGCCACCTTTCGGATAGACCGGATTGAGCTTCGGCGCGTCGATATTGAGTTTGGCGGCGCGCTCGAGCAACCGGCTGTGCAGGTTGAAGATGTCGCCTGGGAACGCTTCGCGGCCCGGCGGACGGCGCAGCAGCAGGGAAACCTGGCGGTACGCGACAGCGTGCTTGGAAAGATCATCGTAAATGATCAGGGCATGGCGGCCGAGGTCGCGGAAATATTCACCCATCGCGCAACCCGAGTACGGCGCGACGAACTGCATCGGCGCGGCGTCACTGGCGGTGGCGCTGACGATGATGGTGTAATCCAGCGCGCCGTATTTCTCCAGCGTCTCCACGACGCTGACGACGGTGGATTTCTTCTGACCGATGGCGACGTAGATGCAGACAACGTCGCCGCCCTTTTGGTTGATGATCGTATCGAGGCAAACCGCAGTCTTGCCCGTCTGGCGGTCGCCGATGATCAATTCGCGCTGGCCGCGGCCAATCGGGATCATCGAATCGATGGCCTTCAGGCCGGTTTGCAGCGGCTGTTTGACCGGTTCGCGTTCGATAACGCTGGGCGCACGCGATTCAATGGGGCGAAGGTTTTTGGTATTGATCGGGCCCTTGCCGTCGATGGGCTGGCCGATGGCATTGACGACGCGGCCGAGCAATTCGTCGCCCACGGGCACGGACAGCGGCCGGCCGGTGCGCTTGACGAGATCGCCCTCGGAAATCTGGGTGAAGTCGCCAAGAATCATCACGCCGACCTGCTCTTTTTCGAGGTTCAGCGCCATGCCGAAGATGTTGTTGGGAAACTCCAACATTTCCTCGGCCATGCAATTGGGCAGGCCCTTGATGCGGGCGATGCCGTCGCCGCAATCGATGACCTCGCCGACTTCCTGGACGTTGACTTCGGACTTGTACTCCGAAATGCTGCGGCGCAAGACGTCGGAAATCTGTTTCGGGTCGAGTGAGAGTGTGTCTGGCATGGTCTTCCTCGTTACTGCGCTAAACGTTCTTTAATTTGGTCGAGCTTGCGGCGCAGGCTGCCGTCAATGATCTGTTCGCCAACCTTGATAATGGCGCCGCCCAGGATCGCCGGGTCAATCCTCTGGAAAAGTTGCACGCTCTTGCCCGTGATACGGGACAGCTCCGTCGCGAGACGCTTGAGCGTGGCGTCATCCAGCGTAATCGCGGTGGTGATTTCACCGCTGACGTTCTGGCGCGCGTCATCGGCGCTCGTGTCAAACTCCTCAATGACGTGCAACACGCGACCCCCGCGGTCCAGATCGCTCAGGGTGATAAGCATGTTGAGCACGAGCGGATGGATGCGGCCTTGAAAGAGCGCGGCAAGCGCCTGGCGTTTGCCTTCATGTTTGACGTTCGGGTCCTTGAGAAATTCCAACAGGTCGGAGTTCTTCTTCAGCAACTCGCGCAGGCGGAACAATTCCTCCTCGACGCGGGTGACGACGCCTTCGGCCTGCGCCATCTCGAAGAGGGCGCGGGCGTAACCGGTATCGATGGGGTCGTGCGGCATGGAGATCAATCGGTGGCTCAGGAGCGTTGCACTTTACCGAGGTCCTTGATCAGGTTGTCGATGAGCTGGCGATGGGTCGCCTCGTTGACTTCTTTTTCGATGACCTTCGAGGCGATCTGGACGGAGAGGCTGGCCACAGTGTCCTTCAACTCCTGGATGCCTTTCTCCTTCTGCCGGACAATTTCCTCCTGGGCGCGCTGTGCCACCGCGGAAGCCTCGGTATTGGCCTTCTCGACGACCTCCTTGCGGACACGTTCACCTAGTTGGCGGGCTTCTTCGATAATCTTGCCGGCCTCGTTGCGGGCTTCGGCGACCTGTTTCTGGTAGTCTTCCATCAGCTTCTTCGCATCGGCGCGGGATTTCTCGGCGTCATCGATGGACTTCTTGATGGTCTCCCCGCGGCGGTCGAGCGCCTGCGCGATGGGCTTGAAGGCGAACTTCGACAAAAGATAGAGCAGGATCACGAAGGTGACCAACGTCCAGATTTGCAGGCCCCAATCAGTCGGCGGGATCTGGCTGCCTTCGCCGGGCGGCGGCGCCGTTGCCGCTTCCTCCGCCCAAGCCACGGCGCCGGTGAGGGCGACGAAACTCAGCGTGGCGAGGAACGTATGGATGATGCGATGAAGTGTCTTCATGGGACGGTCACTTCGCGGCGAGCAAGATGAAGGTGATGAGCAGGGCGTACAATGCCTGCGCTTCGACGAGGGCGAAGCCGGTGAACATCAGGCGTTGCACCAGCGGCAGCGCCTCGGGTTGACGCGCGGCCGACTCGATGCTCTTGCCGAAGATGACGCCGATGCCGACACCGGAGCCGAGGGTGCCGAGGCCGACCGCCAGACCAGCGCCCAGCTTGGCCAGCGCCGCGGTGCTGATGAGTTGCGCTGCTTGCGTTACTGTATTCGTGTCCATTCCGTGTTCTCCAGGTATTTGATTCTGCTAATGCGATTCTTCGAGTGCTTCGCCCAGGTACAACGCGGTCAACAAGGCGAAAATGAAGGCCTGTATGAAGGCCACAAAGATTTCAAAACCGTCCATCACGATCACGCCAACGAGCGGTACCGGGGCAAGGATTTTCATGAAGAAGCCCTGCTGCAAGAGGTAAGTCACCCCGATCAATTCACCGGTCAGCAAGACGAGGATGATCTGGTGGCCGGCGGTCATGTTTGCGAAAAGACGAATGGCGAGGGAAAAAGGCCGGGCAAAGATACCGATCAATTCGATGAACGGCATGAGCGTGTAACGCAGCCAGGCGGGCGCGCTATGCGGGAAAAGCAGCTTCACGTAGTACAGCGGACCATGCCGTTTCACCGCCACCACCTGGACGACAAGGAATACGACAATCGCCAGGACGGCGGTGACGTTGAGGTTGCTCGTGCCCGCATGAAAGTAACCGGGAACCGGAATCAGGCCAATGAGATTGCTGAATAAGATGAAAAAAAAGACGGTGGCCACGAACGGAAACCACTTTGCGCCGTGGTGCCCCATGAACGCGTCGGAGACGTTCTCGCGAACAAATTCCAGCATCGACTCCACCAGGTTCGCGAAGCGTCCCGTACCATCCTCTTTCATGGCCCGCGCCGCGCCGACCAGGAAAAGAAAGGTGAACAGGCCTCCCAGCCACAGAATCACGACGAAGTTCGTGATACTCAGATTGAGCCCGAACAGCTCGATCATTCTATGTACGATTACATGGTGCTCGCCCATCGCTAAATCCTACCTCTTGGGAAAAATCAACTGCTTCAACTGAACTAAGAGCGGCGCAGTATAGGTAACGGCCAAAGCGCCCGTCAACCAGTATTTGTCCGCCTCCGTGTACTTGAATACCAGCCACCAGGCCACGACGACAAACAGGAGCCGTCCCACCGCGCCAGGGATCAGGACCGACACGCCCTTCGGTTGCACCACCTGGCTCTTGAGGCGCAACTCGTGTATCTGCAAGGCGGCGCTCACACCGCCGATCAACACGCCGAAGACCACTCCCAGGATGACCGAGCGATCCGGGTTCACTTCGGTTTTTCTCCGCCATCACGGAAGGCGTAATACACGACCCGAAAACCCGCGGCCGCGCCCAAAAAAAAGAACAGGATCAGGAACACCGGCGACTGGCCGGTTTTCTTGTCGATCCAATATCCGATGGCCGCAATAACCACCGTGGTCAAAACCATTTGCGTGCCCAAGGCCATGTACCGGCCCATGCCTTGATAATCTTTGCCCAAATTCATCTGGATTCACTTGCGACAACGTCAGTTCGGGCAACCAAAAGTGTGTGAAAACTATCACAAAGTCGAGTCGAGGCAAGCAATTTTTTCGGGATTTGCCGCGCGCGCCTGAGCGTGTTATGAACAACCACCAATGCGCCGCGCTGTCATCGATATCGGGACGAATACTGTGAAGGTTCTTGTTGCGGATGTGCAACAGGGTCAAGTAGTTCCGGCTTTAACGAAAGACTGCACGACGCGGCTTGGCGAAGGCGTCAACGAGTGCCAACAGCTTTCGACCCCAGCGATTGCCCGAACCTTGCAGGCCATCGACGAGTTTCTTGCGGAGGCGCAGGCGCTGGGGGCGACGAATACCATCGCGCTGACCACCAGCGCTTGTCGCGACGCAGCCAACCGCCATGAGTTCTTCGATGCGGTGCGCGGGAAATGCGGGCTCGAGGTGGAGTTGATCTCGGGCGACCGCGAAGCAGAGTTGATTTTTCACGGGGTGTCGAGCGACCCGGAATGGACGGGCGCGCCGCTTTTGGTGATGGATGTCGGGGGCGGGAGCGCTGAGTTCATCCAGGGGCGGGATGGGAAGATGGAACTGTTCCAGAGTTTGCCGCTTGGGGCGTTGCGACTTACCGAACAATTCGGCGAGGGTAAACTGGCAGAACTCCGCGAGCATCTGCGCGCGGTTTTGCGTCCGGCGCTGGCCGCGTATGGAATCAGCGGCGGCCGGATGATTGGCACCGGCGGAACGATCACGACTTTTGCGCGGATGCAGCATGGCGAGGTGGATCACACGACAATTTCGCAGGACGCGCTGCTCGAGGTTGGTAGAGCAGTTGGATGCGATGCCGCTGGCCGAACGAAAAAAGGTGGCCGGTTTGCCTGCCGAGCGGGCGGACATCATCGTCGCGGGTGGCGCCGTATTTCTTGTCGCGATGGAAATGCTGGGAGCGGCCGAATTGACGGTCAGCGTTCGCAATCTTCGCTACGGCGCGCTGCTAACGGGCTGAGTCGCCGAAATATCGTCCTTGTCATCGGCGGCATCCCGGAACAAATTGCGTCAGCGTGGATTGATGAAGGCGGCCTCAAATCCGATTGACGGAGCCGTGGCGGTCCGCACCCTTGCGGATCGTGTCGGCGCGCGAATCATCGGCACGCTTGAAGTCTTGCGGGAACTGGGCGCGTTTGCCGTCATCACGCTGGGGGTCACGCTCACCAAATTCAACACGTCCCGGCGCGTGGTCTATCCGCTGATCTATACGCAGATCTGGAACGCGGGGGTGCGGCTGTTGCCGATGATCGGTTTCATCGGCGCGGCGCTGGGATTGGTGATTGTCGGGCAGACGGTAGCGTTGCTTTCGCGCGTCGGGGCGCAACAATATATCGGGACGGTGATGGTGACCGTGATCGTGCGCGAACTTGGCCCGCTGACGACGGCGCTGATCGTCCTGGCGCGCGCGGGCACCGCGAATGTTGTCGAACTCGGCACGATGCGGGCGCTCGGGCGAAATCGAAGCGTTGGAATCACTGGGGATCGACCCGATCCACTACCTCGTCATGCCGCGCGTGATTGGTTTGGCGACGGCGGTGTTTTGCCTCACGACGTACCTGGTGCTCATCGCGATTGCCGGCGGTTATCTTTTTGCGTTTTTGGAGGACGTGCCGCTGACACTGCCCAATTACCTCGAGCAACTCAACAACGCGCTGCGCTGGGAGGATTTTGCGTTGTTCGCGCTGAAGACGACCCTGTTCGGCGGCGTTATTGCGGTGGTGAATTGTTATCACGGGCTGGCGCGTCCGCTCAATGTCGAGGAAGTCTCGCGGGTGACCGCGCGCGCGGTGGTCGAGAGCGTGACGGCCTGCGTGCTGCTCGACGCCTTTTTCCTGCTGGGCTACCTGTTTTGACGACGCACATGAAAACGAATCGACCTTTGCGTTGGTATCACATTCGCTGGCAGACGGCGGTCATTGTGATCGTCGGATATTTCGTTGCGCGGTATTTTCTTTTTGGACGATTCAAACATCCAATGGGTTCGGGTCCCGCGGGGCCGGCGGTTGCCGCCGAGGCTTTTCAAAAGGCGTGGTCAACGAACGAATTCGTTCTCGTCGGTATCGGCGACAGCGTGACGGCCGGGTTTGGAGCGAGCGAGAAACACGACTATTTCGACCTGCTCTTACAGAATGACGATACAAAGTATCCCGAGATGCAGGGGCGGGATTTGCAGCATGTGCTGACCCATCTTGCGCACCAGAATCTTTCTGTCTCCTACACCGTGTCGGAAGAGCACCTGGACCAGTTGCCCGGAGTGAAACCGCAGCCGCTCTCCGTGCGCGGTATCGTGGTTGTCACCACGGGAGGCAACGATTTGATTCACGATTATGGCCGCTCGGCGCCTCGCGATGGCGCGATGTACGGCTGCACCTACGAACAGGCGTTACAATGGAAGGAGAACTTTCGCGTTCGACTGAAGGCGATCCTTAACGGCTTGATGCGGAAGTTTCCCGGTCGGCTGCGAGATTTTCTTGGCCAACATTTACGACCCGACCGATGGGGTGGGTGACATCGAGCACGCGCATCTGATGCTGCCCGCGTGGCCGGACGGGCTGAAAATACTGCCGCTTTTCAATGATACTATCGCCGAGACGTGCCGTGCCTACACCAACGTCCATCTCGTGGATTTCCACGCGGCATTTCTGGGGCATGGCATCCATTGTACCGACCGTCGCAACGCGAATTACCGCAAGGAAGATCCGTACTATTGGTACTTTGACAACCTGGAGGACCCGAACGATCGCGGGTACGATGCGATCCGCCGATTATTTCTTATCGAGATGAGCAAGGTGTTATCACCATGAGTGACGATGCTGTTAACCAAGGCGAAGACGGACGCCGCGGTCATCGAACTGGCGGGCGTGCAGGTTTCTTATATGGACGCGCCGGAGGTGGTGCTGGTAGAGGATGTAAACTGGCGCGTTGGAGCTGGCGATTTCTGGGTGGTTAGCGGCCGGCCGTTGAGCGGGAGATCGGCGTTATTAATGACGGCAGCGGGACTCAATCGGCCGGTGCGCGGGACTTTGCGGATTCTGGGGCAGGACGTGGCGCAGGCGCATGAGAAGGACCGCGTGAATTGGCGGCAGCGCATCGGCTATGTTTTCGAGAACAGCGGACGACTATTCAGTCTTTTGAACGTGGCCCAGAACATCGCCCTGCCGATGCAGTATCATCCGGGCCTGGAGGAGGACGCCATTGCTGCGAAGGTAAATGAATTGCTCACGCTCACGGAGTTGCAGGATTACGCGGGCGCAAATGCCGAGCCACCTGAGCCTGAGCATTCAACAGCGCGTTGGTTTGGCCCGCGCGCTGGCGTTATCCGTTGAGGTATTGTTCCTGGACAATCCGCTTTCGACATTATCGCTCCGCGAATGTCGCTGGTGGCTGGATTTTTTGCGGCAATTGCAGGAGAGTCATTGTGCCCAAGGGAAGCCGCTGACGCTGGTGGCCAGCGCGGACGATTTTCGTGGTTGGGCGGACGTTGCGAGCCATTTTGCGGTGGTGGAAGGCAGGCACTTCCACGCCGTTGGCGGACGCGAACAACTGTCGGCCAGCACCGAGCCGGTCGTGCAGGATTTTTTGGCGAAGGGACTTTGATATGGCGATACAGGATTTAACTCCCCAATTACGGACGCGATTGCGTCGCGTCGAGAAGATCGTCGGCGCTTTTGTAATCCTGGCGACGCTCGTGCTGTTGGTGGGGTTTGGGTATTACCTGTACCACACCGGCCAACGCAAAGGCTGGTTCATCCCGAAGTGTCCGTACTTTACCTTCGTGCAAAGCGCCGAAGGATTGAAAGTCGGCGATCCCGTCGTACTCATGGGATTTGAGGTCGGCAACATCACCACCATCACCGCGCAATCCCCTGCTGAGCATCGAGTCTTCGTCGGGATGGAAGTTCGGCAACCCTACTACGGCTATATTTGGTCGGATTCGAAGGTACGCGTCGCGGCGGTGGGTTTGCTGGGTGGTCGTGGTTTGGAGATCACGGCCGGTGAGACGGGGATGCCGACAGTCAAGGAGGCTGGCGGAATCATAACGGAGTTGTGGATTCAAGATCACTGGGTGCCAATTGAGAAAGCGCGCAAGGGGGTTCGCCTCGATCCCGATGAACAACCCTCGCTCAGCGATCGCGCGCAGAAACTGGTCGAGCACCGTCGAGCGGGCGCTGCCCAACATTCTCGGGCTGACGAACCAACTTTACACCGTGTTGACCAATACCGCGCAACTCACCGCCAGCGCGAACCAGATGGTTGCCGACGTGCATCCGCTGCTCACCAACCTGACCGTCATCACCGAGAACCTTCGCGACCCGCACGGTTCGTTCGGCGAATGGCTCATCCCGGGCGACCTGCATACGAATGTAAACACGAACCTCGTGGTCATCGCCGCGAGCCTGAATACCACGATCCTGAACCTTGCCGCCATCACCAGCAACCTCAACGTCCAGGTCGAGTCCAACGACAAGATGCTTACGCGGATCTCCAGCCTTGTCATCGATACCGACAACCTCGTGCAAGGTTTGAAGAAGCACTGGCTCCTGCGGGGTGTCTTCCAGAAGATGAACAGTCAGACCAACGCGCCGCCGGCAACTGTGACGCCAGCGGGACAAAAGAAGTAATGAGAGCCGCTTCTCACGAATCTGTCCATCGGACGATCAACCAAAGGGCCAGGAAGATCAGGGCGCCGATCCCCATCGCGCCGGCGCCAAGATGGATTGCGAATTTCGCGACTTCCTGCTTGTCGGACGGCGCGAGCAAGCCTGTGACCACACCAGCCAGTCCCATAAGAATCAACAGAGTCCCCAGAGAGACAAAAATGACTTTGTACTCGGTAGGGGTGGCTGGTTCGGTTGGTGGTCGGAACCAAAACATATTCAGTTCAACGTTTTGGAACTGAGCCCCTTGGCAACTTCAGGACAGGCATCGCTCAGATTATCCAAGTTTTCGTGATCGATTGTAAAAGCAACCGATTCCCGGCCCTCACTCCGGGCAATCCTTACAACGAAGATCGTGTCATAATCATCGCGCGGCCAGGATGGAACTCGTGTTGGGTCTCCGCCATAATCTTTCACCAGAGCCCTAACAAAATCATCGAGCAGAACATGTTCCCAAGCGATGAAAATAGTGGCGCTTTTGTAAGCCGGTTTCTGAAGTTCGTTCTCGAGGTTTTTGATTTCTTTGGAGCCAAATTGCACATTGACCGGCAGGCCGCAGCGCACGGCGGTGGGCTCGATGGTCATCAGTGGACGGATATAGAAATGTCCTTCCTTACCGTCTTTCCCGTCCGCCTTTTGAGTGGGATTGGCCGCGAAAACAAACTGTGGCGAACCGTATTTCGCGAGTAACACCGTGGGCAGGGCCAGGGCGCGATTGAGGCCGCGGCAGGTCAATTGCCCAAGTCCGTCGGGTGGTTTTTCTCCATGGCGGATGCAGACGATGGTTTCGACGGTTTGCGTGGAAGCGACAGAAGAAACAGCCGAGTTGGTTTGTGCATCAGTGTGAATGCAAATTGTGAACCCGATAAAGAATATGGTGAGCAGGCTTTTCATAACATGGTGAAGAGCTTAATTTGGGACTTTGGGCGCCGCAAGCTGAAAGGCCGAGAGGTTTATATGGCTTCACGCTGGACATCGAATTCCGATAATGGTAGGATTGGGTATGTGCTTGAACACGGCAAGCCCACATCGCGAGGGCCCAAGACCCCTCACCTCAATCCTTCGCTCCGAATTCCGGCTCGGAGTTCGTGGCGTGTCGCAGTTCGGCCCCCCCAAGGAGAGAGGAAGGACGCGAAAACATGTATTTCTGCGAAACGAACCGGATTGGAAACCCTGTTATTTTCAATGCAACTATCAGAATGATAACCGGTTATGGCGACAGCCTCAAATTTTTCAATCCGGTTCGTTTGGCGGCATTTTCGGCAGGTTCGGAATGACTTTTGAGGGTGACTGACTGTAAAGTGCGACCCGCATCATGATGAAATCCAGGCCCTGGCTTCCGTATGTCGTGCCGATGGCGATTTACTCGGCGTTCCTGCTGGTGCAGCCGTACGCGAATCTGTTGTGGATTTATCCGGCGAAGACCCTCGCGGTGGCGGCGGCGCTGATTTATTTTCGCAAGGAGTACGAGGAGTTGCGGCCGGGGTTTTCCCTGCTGGCGGTCATTGTCGGTCTCGTGGCGATTGCGATCTGGATCGCCATCGATCCGTTTTATCCCAAGCATGAAAGTGGGGCGGCGTTCGACCCCACGACCATCTCCTCGCTGGCGCAACGGAATATGTTCCTCGTGTTTCGCGTCGTGGGCGCGGTGCTCGTGGTGCCGGTGATGGAGGAATTGTTCTGGCGCGCGTTCCTGATTCGCTGGTTGGTGAACGAAGACTTCAAGAGCGTGCCGGTCGGCACGTTCACCGGGCTTTCGTTCGCGGTGACGGTGGCGCTGTTCGGGGCGGAACACACGCAATGGCTGGCGGGGTTGATTTGCGGGGCGCTGTACAATTGGCTCTACTACAAACGCAAGGATGTGTTCGCGTGCGTCATCGCCCACGCAGTCAGCAACGCGGCGCTGGCGGCATGGGTCTTGTCGCGCGGCGATTGGAAATTCTGGTGAGTGGAACATGAAATCGGACCGCAGCGAGGGCGGAGCGACGCAGCCGGCGCAAGATCGCTCGAATCGCATTCTCATTTACTTGCTCTTTGCGGTTTCCGTGATTTCGCTCTGGGTCTTTCGGCCCGTGCTCGCCAACGGCTTCGTCAATTGGGACGACCAGATCTACCTCGCGGAACTGGCGCGGATGGGAAAATTTTCCTGGTCGTCACTGCGCTGGATGTGGACCTCGCTGCAGCCGTTCTATCTCCAGCCGATCGCGTGGATGACGCACTTGGCGGATTACCAGCTTTGGGGGATGGATGCGGTCGGGCATCACGCGACGAACTGGCTGTTGCATGGAATTTACGTCGCGCTCGTGGGGACTTTAGTGTGGCTGCTGACCGGGGCGGCGGGAAATGTTCGCCGCCGGAACGGCTGGCGATGAGCGCGGGAATCGCCCTGGTTTGCGGGATTCATCCCTTGCAGGTCGAATCGGTGGCGTGGGTGGCCGCGCGCAACGGATTGCTGTGCTCGGTATGGATGGTGGCGACGTTGTGCGCGTATGTGCGCGCGGTCGGAAGCGGCGGCAAACCAAAACGCGGTTGGTGGTGGACGACCATCGCGCTGCAGGCGGTCGCGCTCCTGACGAAACCTTTTGCCGTGAGCCTGCCGCTGGTGATGCTTGCGCTGGATTTTTTTCCGTTGCGCCGGCACGTGGAACGTGGCTGGTGGCGTTTGCTCGGTGAAAAGTGGCCGATGATCGCGCTGAGCGCTGCGGCGGCGGTGGGAGCAATCGCGGCGCAGGAACATCCTAGAGAGCCTGGTCGAATACACGTTTTGGGCGCGGGTCCTGGTGGCGACGCGGGGCGTGGTTTTCTACCTGTGGAAACTGATTTGGCCCGCATGGCTCTCGCCGTTTTATCCGTTGGACAGCCGCATCAGCCTGCACAGCGAGGAGTTTCTGGTGCCCTTGTTGTTTTGCGCGGTCGTCACGGCCGTGGCGGTCTGGCAACGAAATCGCATGCCGGCGCTGACAGCGGCGTGGTGGAGTTACCTTGCTGTGCTCGGGCCCGTGTTGGGCTTGTTACAAGTGGGAGGCCAGGCGGTGGCGGACCGTTACGCCTATCTCGCGATGGTGCCGGCGCTGATGGCGCTCGCCAGCGTGATGTTATGGTTGTGGCGACGCGGCTCGGGGCTCTTCAAGACGGTGCTCTATGTGGTGCTGGGGCTGTGGTTTGTTTTTCTGGGGTTATCGACGCGCAAGCAGATCCGCGTCTGGCACGATGACCTGTCATTGTGGGGCGCGGTGCTGGAGCCCTTTCCCAACGATCCCCTGGCGAACTACAATACGGCGCTGGCGTTGTTGAAAAGGGGACATCTGGCGGAAGCTCGCGTGGCGGCTGAGCGGGCGGTGAACTACTCCGATCCGCGCACGCCCCAACTGCCGGTGGCGCGCGCGACACTCGGCGTGATTTATCTCAAGACCCACGCGTACAACCTGGCTGTCGAGCAACTCCAGCAGGCCGTCAAAGCGGACGGGACATTGTGGACGGCGCGATACAACCTGGCGTGCTCGTATGCGCGGTTGGATCGCCTGCCCGAAGCGTACGAGGAATTGCACGCGGTGATTACGGCGCAACCGGAGTATGCCGCGCTGGCCGCGCGCGATGGCGAACTGGTCTCGCTGCGCGACAACCCCGCCTACACGGAGCGGTTTACCGCGTTGATCGGCGGCAAAGGAAGATGACGTTGGCGAAGCGGCGAGTTATAGTGGGCCATGGGAATACCGACACGGCTGATTGATTTTCTGGATCAAAGCAAAGTCCGTTATGAGATTTTGCATCATCCCGAGGCCTTCACGTCGCACGAACTCGCGGCCATCGAGCACGTGAAAGGAAAGGACCGCGCCAAAGTGGTGATGGTCAAGACGGGTGAGGAAATACTCATGGCGGTACTGCCGACGGACCGTCGTATCGACCTGGAAAAGCTGGCCGGGATTACGGGCCGTCCAACGACGGTGGCGGTGGAGACGGAGTTCAAGCCGCTGTTTCCCGATTGCGCCATCGGCACGATGCCGCCCTTCGGTCATTTATATGGCGTGGCGACTTACGTGGACCGGAGCGTAACCGAGGCCGACAAGTTGGTGTTTGAAGCGGGTACCCACAGCGATGCGATCAAAATGAAATACGCCGATTACGAACGGCTGGCAAAACCGACCATGGCGGATTTCGCGGTGAAATTGAACGCCGGGCAAGCGACGGCAACAAAATGATCTCGCGTCGAGAAGGTCAATGCGCGCCGCTTGTATCGCGGAGCCTTTGCGCTTCGGCAAGCTGGCGCCGGGCTTCCTCGTGCAATCCCTGTTGGTCCAGCACTTCCGCCAGTTCGCTGTGCACCTCGGGCGCGTCCGGTTTGAGGCGGGCCGCTTCGCGGAAATGTTCGGTGGCGTGAACCAAATCCCCGCGGCTGGCCAGAATCACCGCCAGGTTATTGTGGGCCTTGAACGCATTCGGATCCACGCGCAACGCGGCGGTGTAGGCGGCGACGGCGTCATCGGTACGTCCCAGTTTGAGGAACAGATTGCCGAGATTGATCTGGCTGCGGGCGTTATGGGGATCAAACCGCGCCGCCGCGGAGTAATGTGAAATGGCCTCGGCCTCGCGACCGCTCTCGGCCAGCAAATTGGCGAGGTTGTAGTGGGCCGTGGCGTTCCTCGGGTCGAGCCGCAGCACTTCCGTGAATTGCGCAATCGCTCCTTCGCGCTGGCCCATGCGGGTGAGCAATTGGGCCAGATTGAAATGCGCGGTTTGCTCGTCGGGATTGATCGCGAGCGCGGCCCCGTATTGCTCCAGCGCGGACTTGTCATCGCCTCGACCCGCCAACATGTCGGCCAGGGCCGTGTGGGCGGGGGCGTAATCGGGCGCGTGCCGGAGCGTCTCTTGCAATTCGGCGATCGCTTGATTTGTCGCGCCACTGGCCGCCAGCGCGTTCGCCAGGTTGGCGCGCACAATCGGCTGGTTCGGGTCGATGTGCAACGCGTCGATAAAATGGGGAATCGACTCTTTCGCCCGACCGTCGTCCAGCAAGGCCAGGCCAAGGTTGGCATGGCCGCGCAAGCTCTCCGGGCGCTTGGCAACCACATCGGCCCAGATGGATTCCGCGCTATGATACTGGCCATTCCTGTGGAACGTGGCCACGCCGAGCACGAACGCCAACCCCATCACCAACCCGGCTTGCAGCCAAACCGCGGACACGATCGGGCCAGCCGAATCGCGCCCAGAGAGTTCGGCAAAGATGATCTCCTCCTCCTCACCGCGACGACGATCACCGCCAGCAGCGGCAGATACATTCTCCGCTCGGTGGCGGGCTCGGTCGGCAAGGGCAGAAAACTGGAGGTCGGCCCCAGCAGCAGGAAGAACCACGCGCCCCAGAATCCCCACCACCGACGACGTCGGATGGCCCACACGGTGCCGGCGAGCAGCGCCGCCAAGAGTCCCGCTGCGGGCAATGCGACGGCAAGGGCCGTTTCTCGGGGCCAGTCCGAATAATCCAGCACCAACCCTTGCGGCCATAGCGCCAGCCGCAAATAATGCGCTACGACCATCCATTGCATCTCGAAATAGTTCCAGGGGGACAGAGTGTCTACCGTAAGACCGGACTTCGATTTCAGGTTTGTTGTCAGCAGCAGGGATGCGAGCACGACCCAACTCGCAACCAGCCCCGCGTATAGCTCGGGGCGTGCGCGCAGCGCGGTTCGCCACGAGCGGGCCACGAAAATGGAATCGTAGGCGAGGACGAGCAGGGGAGTCACCACCATGACCTCCTTCGTTCCCATCCCGAGCGTGCAAGCCATGATCGCCGCACCGAACCAGACCACCTTATGCGGGGATTCGATCCCGCGTGCGAAGCAGTACAAGGTTAGCAGGAGAAACAGCGCCATCAGTAACTCCGTCCGCTGAAACACGTACGTCACACTCTCGGTGACCAACGGATGCAGCATCCACAAAAGCGCCACGGCGTACGCGACCCATAACACACGGCTTTGATCGGCCGGCGCGACCCCCAACGCGCGCCGCACGAATCCGAACACCAACAGCGCGTTGAGAAAATGGACGATCAGATTGAAGAGATGCCAGCCCGCCACATCGTAGCCTCCCATGGCGTAGTTAAACGCGAGGGACAGGCTGATCAATGGCCGTCCCACCAGCATGGGAAGGTCGCTGGCGATCACTTTCGACAGCGGCGAGAGCCGACGGATGGCGGGATTCTGAACAATGCTGGGGAGGTCGTCAAAAAGGAAGGGAACGTGAAACGTGTTGCGGTAAGCCGCGGCGCACAACAGCGCCAAGACCACGGGCATCCACCAACAGAATTTCCTCATCAGCGCCTTGCGCTACACCGCCGGACCAACGGCAGGGGTAGACCGCAATTGCTTTGTAGCAGCCCGCATTCTAAGATTCAAGTCACAATGAAAAACAGGTCTGTGCCGGTGCGGTTATGAACCAGCTCAGCATTGTGGAATTATTGCGAGATGAAACCTTGCGGCGGCACGAGTTTCCCGTGTGCGATGGGAAGGTCTTCCTCGCACATGCTGGCGTCTGCCCGTTGCCACGGCGCGTGGTAGACGCGATGAAGCAGTATCTGGAAGCGTGCGCCCACGAGCACCAGGAAAACGTCTTACCGGACGAGGTGGTGGTCGAGACGCGCGCATTGGCCGCCCGGCTCCTCGAAGCCGGGGAATGGGAAATTGCGTTTGTCGGGTCCACATCGATGGGGCTGGCCATGGTCGCGGCCGGTTTGCCCTGGGAGCGCGGCGATAACGTGGTTTGCTACCGCGACGATTATCCCGCCAATGTATATCCATGGATGGATTTGGGGCGCCGCGGCGTGGAGACGCGATTTGTCGGGGCGACGCCGTTGGGAAATGTAACGGTCGAGGACGTGGAGCGGGTGGTGGACAAGAAAACGAAGCTCGTATCCTTGGCCAGCGTGCATTTTCAGACGGGTTGGCGGTTGGACGTGGATCGAATTGGCCGTTTTCTCCGGGAACGCGGAATTTTATTTTGCCTGGACGGGATCCAGAGCTTCGGGGCGCTGCGAACGTCAATGAAGTTTGTCGATTTCGCCGCGGCGGACGCGCACAAATGGTTGTTGGGACCGCTGGGGACGGCGATCTTCTATGTGCGTCGAGAGCACTTTGAGCGTTTCCATCCACCGCTGGTCGGGTGGAACAGCGCGTCGAGTCCAAACTTCATTGCACAAGAGTCGCTGGCGTTCAAGCGCGACGCGCGACGTTATGAGCCCGGCAGCCTGAACCTGGCGGGAATCGTGGGATTGCGCGCGGCATTGCAGTTGATCCAGGAATGTGGCATTGAGGCCATCGAGGCGCGCGTGCTTGCGTTAGCGGAGCGGGCGATCGTGGATGGAACGAAGGCCGGATTCGCGGTTCTCGGTGCGGTGGAAGGGAAGGGTCTCTCGGGGATCGTTTCGCTCGTAGTGGAAGGGCGGGATATGGCGAAAATACACGCGAAGTTGGAAGCAGCGAAGATGACAACTTCCTTACGGCACTGCCGGAATGGGAAGCAGTGTTTACGACTTTCGCCCCATTTCTACAACACCGAGGAAGAGATCGCCGGGTTATTTGCGCAAATTTAGCGCAGTAGAAATAATCCTTGTAACAATTTGCAAGTAAGATATAAGCGCATACGTCACAGTGCCAAAACGGTGAAAATCTGGACGTTTACCGGTTGACAGTATTGAGGGCCACTGGTATCCTGATTGAAGTAACCAGTGGCGATACCCGTCGCGATGCGGGGCGGTTCCGAGAAGCCGGGGGGGGCACACATTCCTAACCAAATAGTACGGAGGCATTACAAACATAATGAGACGGTTAACCAAAATCAAGATCAGCGGCTTCACATTGATTGAGCTGCTGGTCGTCATCGCAATTATCGGAATCCTGGCGGCCATGCTGCTGCCGGCGCTCAACCAGGCCCGCGAAAAGGCGCGTCGCGCCAATTGCTTGAGCAATCTCAAGCAGATCGGCTTGGGCATCGCCATGTATGCCGATAACTACAACGGTCGCGTGCCCCTGGATAATTTGAGCACCCCCAATCTGGGTAAGTCTTTCAATCTGTTGAGCAACACGATCACATCCGCGAAGATCTTCACCTGCCCGAGCGACAGTTCCCGGAAGCTGACGGCAAGCTATCCGCTGGACACTTCAATCTCGGCCAATAGCAACATCAGCTACGCCTATTGCCCCTTCATTATCTGGCAGGACCAACCGGATTCGATCCTCGCGTTGGATCGCATGGCGGACACCACGCCCACCACCTATACCAAGGGCGCCAAGTGGCTCGTCAGCGGCAGCGGCGTGGGTATGCCCGCGCCTCACAAAGATGCCGGTGGGAATGTCCTGTATAACGACGGACACGTAGCGTGGAATAACAGCCTGTCGGCCCTGGTGGGCACGAACAGCCAGGCTGCGGTTGTCTCCGCGGATTAATACCAGTATTCTCACGAAAGAACCCCGACGCTCCGGTGTCGGGGTTCTTTTTTTGCTAACAGTTGGCCGAGCATCCTGTTAACAATCAGGTTGGGCGTACAGCCTGGCGAGGAGATTTCATTCATCTGTGGCTGACCATCCGACAGGGCGGAACTCGACATCTGGCAGCTTGTTGCTGCTGGCCCTTTTGATCGGTCTGCCCACGCTTAGCTATCCGCTGAGTTGGCTTCCGAAGTCCTGGGCGGCACTTCCGTTACGATTGCACCCTGCCATTGCCGGAGATGGTTCTCGCAGCCGGATTGCTCGCCGCAGGCGGATGGTTTGTCCGCGGACGATCCGGAAGCGAAACTGGAGAAGGAGGCGCAGCAATTCTTCCGCCGCGCAGCGTCATTTTGCCGCTGCTGGCAGTTGTCTTGAGCGCGATTATATCCACTCGGTTCAGTGAGCATCCCCAGTTCGGATTGGCCCTTCTGCCCCGGCTGGCTGGCAATTTGGCGATCTTTTTATTGGCGGCGCATGCGCCAAAAGACCGTCTGAAGGCGTTGTGCCGCTGGTGGATGATCGTCGCCGTCATCGTGGCGGGAAATGGCCTGCTGCGTTTGGGCTCGGAACTGGAATTCATTTCCACGCTGGGAAACCGGGATTTCCTCGGAACATACCTTGCTGCATCGTTCGTCATCCTGGTTTCGTACGGTGGCCCGTGGTCGGTTTTGGGAAGCCTCCTTGTTCTCGGCGCGATGGGCTTCTGCCAATCGCGAGGGGCGTGGTTGGCGCTCGGGGCCGTCGGATTGTTGTATTTCCTGAATCTCCGAAATCAATTCTTGCGACGGGCCGCAACACGCGCCGTCATCGTCGTGGTGGTCCTGATGGGTTCTAGTTTTCTTCGCTCGCCCATACGTCCTGCGGCAGTGGCGGACGGAGGTGCGTCCCATGATCTGGAAGGCAACGCTGGAGATGATTGCCGCGCGACCGCTGCTGGGACACGGATTGGGGACGTACCTCGTGGTGTATCCGCAGGTATCGGTTGCCGGAGTATTTTCTGCGAACGAAGGCGACCAACGTCACGGATCATGCGCACAACGAGTTGCTGGAAATCGCAGCCGAGCAGGGCCTGATCGGGCTGGCCGCCACGCTATGGCTTTGGGCAACGGCCGTCTGGTGTGGTTTCCGCGCCTGCCGGCGGGATGGAGCCGATCGGCGTTACTGGTGGGGAATTTTCGGTGCCATGCTCGTCTTGATGCTTCACAGCTTGTTGGATGTGGATTTGCGATATCTGCCGAACCAGAGCCTTCTGTGGTTATTGATGGGCCTGGTCGCGGGAGCGGGCACGACACCATCGAGCTGGAATCGGATCACGATTCACTCCCGGCTGGTCCGCTGGGGTGTCGCCGGGGTTTGCCTCGTCTGCGGAGTATGGATCCTTGTGGCAGCCATCTTTCGCCCCTTGCAGGCCGACCTGCAAGACCGCCAGGCGCGAATCGCCGAAGAACGCGGGGATTTGCACGGGGTAACGGAACACGCGTGGAAGGCCCTGCTTCTCGACCCGTTTCGTTTAAGCACGCGATACCTTCTGGCGGATGCACTCTCCGGATTGCCGGAATCACAGGCGCGTGAAATGGCCATCGAACAATGTCTGCGGATTGAAGAACTGGCGCCCGATTATGCGGATGTGACCTACAACCTCGGTCAGTTGCATTTGTTGGCCGGCCAGACAGCGAAAGCGGTCCCTTATTTGCGTCGCGCCGTGGAAATCAATCCGTATAACACGGAACGAAGGATCGTTCTGGCCTCGGCGTTGCACGGGGAGGGGCAGAACGACGAAGCCCTGCGCCAACTGGATCGTGTCCTGCAACTGCAGCCCGGGAATGCGGAAGCCGAGGATCTGCGGCGGAAGATGCAGGCGGAACCTCAGCCCTGAAATTGCGCCTGCCGTAACTCTTTTGACATTCACGGCAGTGCCCGCTACTCTGGCGCCCGCGAAGGAACCATGAGGGTCGCAATTCCCAAAAAGACGGTTTATCGGCTCAGCGTGTATTTGCGCTGCCTGGAGCGTTTTGCCGAGAACGGGGTCCAGACCGCATCGAGCCACGCGCTGGCGCTGGCGGCCGGCGTCAAGCCGACGCAGTTGCGCAAGGACCTGACGAGCTTCGGTCATTTCGGCACGCGCGGACTCGGCTATGGCGTGGTGACGTTGCGGGACAAGATTGCCGAGGTGCTCGGCCGCACCCAACTTCAACCCGTCGTGCTCGTCGGTGTCGGCCATCTTGGCCTGGCCTTGCTGGCCTACAAGGGATTCGAAAAAGAGAGTTTCGAGATTGTCGCCGGTTTCGATGTCGATGTGAAACGCAAACGGCGCAAGACGTACAGTCAGCCGATCCTGGCCCTCGACAAGCTCGAAGCCTTCGTGCGCCCGCGCAAGATCCGCATGGGTATCATCACGGTGCCGTCGTCCGCCGCGCAGGACGTGGCGAACCGTCTTGTGGCCGCGGGCGTGAACGCAATCCTCAATTTCGCCCCGATCGTCCTGCGGGTACCGAGCAATGTCGTCGTCAGCAACGTCAATCTCGCCATCGAGTTGGAAAACCTCAGCTACTTCCGCTCGCTCGCCGAGGGCTGAGGCGGTGCGGCCGGCCCGAGCTTGTCCCGCAGCCACTGCATCGCAGCGAGTTCTCCATCGGTGCGCACGAGTCCAAAGTATGTAAGCACATCATCATTACTCGAGCGTAAGGGCGTCAAAGCGTCCAATGGTGTGCTTTTGATAAGATCGTTGATGTTGCTTTTCCTGGCCTGAAGATCAGCAAGGCGTTCGGCTACTGTCTGTGTAGTTCCATCAAATTCCACTGCGGTTGAGGGATTGAGGTTGCTGAGGAGCGATACTTGGATTGCGTTTCCAACGAGTTCGTTGATCAGAAGCTTGCCAGTATCGCCTGTTGCCAGCCGGTTGCCAAGTGTCAGACCACTTGTGATGAGATTGTCCGCTGTAGCGATGTCGCCGTCTTGCCGATCTTGATTGGCGAGTGCTATGATATCGCGACTGAGCTGACGCGAAGCCGATAGTAAAGCGGATTGAGGTATGGAGTTCGCGAAGCCCAACAGATTTGCAACCGCAGGCGTGAACCCCGCATTGACGTAGACTTCAATCACAGCTTGCTCGTTGTCTAGCCAGTACATATTCAGCGATGACTTACCGCTCGCCTCGGTCAGTTCGCCGACAGCTTGTTCGGGCTGGCCAGCCTTGAAGTATTCACATGCAGCGAGGTAGTTGGCCAGCGAATTGTCCGGTGCACTCTGTTTGAACGCTTCCAGCCAGCGCCATCGGTCGCCGGGAAAAAGATTTGCAGCCAGCACGGCAAGTTGAACATGGGAATTGTCCGAATAATTCCGGGCGGCCTCATACAGGAAATTCGTGTCATGCGTTAACGAGTACGCCGCAATGAGACTGACGGCGCCGCGGTTCTTTTTGGTAAGATAGGCGTCAATTTGCTCGCGTGTGAGCTCTAAGGTTTCAGTTGATGATCCAGTGTCTGGCTGTGTCGAATCGTTTGTGGATGCAAGAGTAATTGTGTCGGGCTTGATAACCTCACGGGCTGGAGCGTATTGAATCTTCTGCGAAACCGGCATTGGGGGCATCGCTGCGGATGAACCTGCCACATCGGGGATTGATTTAGACGGACGAAATAACCAAATGGCACCGCATGCAACAACGGTCACCAATACGATGACGATGGTACGACTTTCTGTCATACTTCCCTCGACCGTAAACTTTTCAGCCGCGCTTGACGCGGGTGCCGTCATTGTCGGCGATGAGGATGTGGGTCTCGCAGCGGATTTGCTGTTTGGCGAACACATTCGCCATCGCTTCGGCGACGGCTTTTTCTTTTTGCTCCGCGAGGCACATGATCGAGGCGCCCGAGCCGCTGAGCCAGCCGGCGAGTGCGCCGGCTTCCACGCCACCGGCAATGACCTCATCAAGCATGGGAATGAGTTTCTTGCGATAGGGCTGGTGGAGCTTGTCATCGAACAAACCGCGCAACAGGGAATAGTCGCCGGTCGCGAAAATCGAGGTGATCAGGGCGACCCGGTTCAGGTTCTCGACGGCGTCCCGCAGCGGCACCATTTTCGGCAACAGGGCGCGGGCTTTTTCGGTGGAAACTTCGTACTCGGGCACGCAGACGACAAATTTCAAAGCGGGCGGGACATTGAAGCGGCGGTAGCGCACCGTGCCGTTGATCAAGGCCGAGACGACGAACCCGCCGAATAGCGCGGGCGCCGCATTGTCGGGATGGTGCTCGAGTTCGGTGACCAGATCGAGCAACTCCGTGTCGCCGAGCGGGCGGTCATTGAGTTCGTTGAGGGCGAAAACAATGCCCAGGCGCACGGTCACGCTGGAGCCCAGGCCGCTGGAGACGGGCACATCCCCTTTGACCTCAATTTGCAGGCCGTGCGGCTTTCCCTTGCTGCGACGGAAAAAGGCGTCCACGGCTTCCCGCGCCATGGCGTTGGCGGAGGCCGACCCCTTCTGGTTGTCGATGCGCTCGACGGTCAGCGTGTCGGCCTCGCGGATGGAAACTTGATTGTGCAACTTCAGGGCGATGCCGAGGGTGTCGAAGCCAGGACCGAGGTTGGCGGTCGTGGCGGGCACGCGAACAGTGACTGAAGGCTTTCTCACAGAGACGCGATATTGCATGGCGCAACGAGGCAAGTCAAGTGGCTGCGGTGCTGACGCGAAGTGCCTTGATGATTCAATGCCCCGGGCGGGCGGATCCGACGCATTGCTGATTCCGCGGAGGCACTCGATTCCTCTTTTTGAGATTCCTCCTTCGTATTGAACCACGAGGTTTCCTTGATTTTATGGGCAAAAATCGAGGTTGGCATACCCACTGCTATCTAGTTTGCCAGTCAGGCGTTCCGCAGAGGCAGGACTGATAAGATGAGCGAGACCAACAAACAGGACATCTACCGGGTGCTAATCGTGGATGAGGATGCTGCGCTGCGTGAACTGCTCGCCGGCTTGCTACGCGCGCCGAACCGCAGCGTGGAAGTACGCGATAGCGCACGCGCCGCGTTGGAATTTTTGCGGCACAATCCCATCGATATTGCGTTTGTCGATGCGGCGTTGACAGGCGCAACCGCGCAACATCTGGCGGACA
This sequence comes from uncultured Verrucomicrobiae bacterium, assembly GCA_963812605.1. Classification (GTDB taxonomy): domain Bacteria; phylum Verrucomicrobiota; class Verrucomicrobiia; order Palsa-1439; family Palsa-1439; genus Palsa-1439. The sequence goes on from CAWEWF010000001.1 coordinate 575,542, forward strand.
AAATCAAGAAACTCTGCCCGCACGCCCATGTCGTCGTCTGTGCCGGACGTTTGTCCCAACCGTGGGACAGCGCGGGCCGCACCCGCAAGGGCGAGCGCGAACTGCGGCAACCATTCAATTTTGGCGAGGCCCTTCAGCTCGCCGATTCGTGCAAGACCGAGTGAAAATGAACACGATCTCGATTAGGGCGCTGGCTCCAGGGTTGGCTGTGAAGCAGGCTGCGCTGGGTGCGCAGGAAAAACCGTTCATGGCGGACCAGCGCCTCTTTCTTTGGGACATTGCCGAAAGCCCACGAGGCTTCGGACTGTCCGCTCGCGACGGGTTGAGAGTCAACTGTTCGAATCCCCCCAACGCCATCAAGGTCGGCGCCTCCTCCGACCGAAGAACAGCTTGATCTCTCAACCCGCGCGCGCGGCAGCTCTTCTGCCGCGCCGGCGAGTTAGCAGTTTGGAAAATGAAATTTTGTAAATAGACAAATGAGCAGTCCTTCAAAAAATCGTCTCTGGGAAACCCTGACCCGTCCCATTCCTCTAAAATGGACGTGGAAGGACGGGGTGGCGCTCGCCATCCTGGCCTTGATCGTCCTGATCAAGAATGCCCTTTCCAAGTCGGGCACAAGCGGCCATCGCCTGCTTGCTTTTCCACCCGTGTACGTTATATTCGCACTGCCATAACACGGCTATATTCTCATGGGGGCGAAACGGATTCGACTTTGTGGGGTGAGCGTGAGCGGCATGCCGAGGTTGTCAGGAGGCCTCGTTAAAAACCTGGCAAAAACATAACTGCGAATCACGAACTCGCACTCGCGGCTTAATTGTCCGCGACGTTCCGCCTGCGACACCTGCTGGTGGGGTCGGAACGACGATAGCAGGTTAGTCTATGGATGTCGTCTTCAGGTCCATGGATGAAACACTAACTGGAGGCTGGCGCGGCGGGTGGCCTGTCCATTGGCAGCACGCCGGGCGAGACCCAAAGATGGAATAAGCATGTAGTCACTTGCGTGCGCTTTGCAGAGGACGTGGGTTCAACTCCCACCGCCTCCACCACTTTGAACTTGGCGTGAAATCATCGACCGCGCTCGGCGCGGCAACGGTGGTTTCAGCCAAGAAATTCCAGGGTTTTCTGAAGGTAACAGTTAAGGTCTGCTCGCGTAAAAGGCGGTTCGAGCAGACCTTTTTAAGGAACCCTTTCATTTCTAACCAGTTTTGGTCAGTCAGCCATTCTTCGGCCTTGTTTGCCTCAAAAAGCCAGTTTTTGAGGGGTTCGAGCCGATGAGCATGGTTTGACTCCAAAGTGGTGATTTGACCCTCCAATTCGACCTTGCGGGGCAGGAGGGGGTTTTTGAGTTCCTTGAACTCCTCAATATCGAGTGACCCGTCGGCAAAGCCGTTGTTGATGCGGTCGATCTTGGTCTTGATCGCCGCCAACTCGGCTTTGAGTCGGTCGATCTGTATTTGCCTCCGTACCGTCTCCTCCTCTTCCCACGTTTCAACTTTGGCGAGAAACCGTTCCTTCCATTCGATGGGAAGGGCGACTAGCTGCGTGTTCCGTTTCACTTCATCGGCGAACGTGTCTTTGCGAATGTACGAGCGGTCTTCGCAATGCACCTTCTTGTTCTTGTGGGTGCATCGGTAGTAGTCGAAGCGAAGGCCGCTCTTTTTGATATGCCGTTCGCCGGTGATACAATGGCCACAGGAACCGCAGGTAGCGAAATTCAGGAAGAGAAATCCTTTGTCGTCGCGATGCTTGCGAGGCTTCGCGACGGCAACAAGCGCTTCTTGAATCTGATCGAAGGTTTTCTTCGAAATCATGGGCTGGTGCACGCCGTGGTGCACTTCGCCCTTGTGCAGAAAAACGCCATAGTAGAAGTGGCAGCGGAGCAGGTTGCCGACGGAAGAAAGTGGTAGTGGCTTGCCATTCTGTCGGCCTAGAATACCAAGCTTGGTTGACTCTTTCTGGATGGCGGTGAGCGAATATTCGCCTGTGGCGAATAGCTCCAAAAGCCGCTTCACCTTGGGAAAAAGCTCTGGATGGGGTTCGATGGTGCGGAGGCGTGGTTCATTTACATAGCCAAGTGGTGCTCTGCCGGACCATACGCCGCGTCGAACCTTCTCGCGGATGCCCCTGCGGATATTTACGGAGAGATCGCGGACGTATTGGTTCGCCATGCCGAGTTCAACTGCTATCATGAGCACGTTGTCGGATGGCAGGTACGTTCTTTCAAAGGCGCGGATTTCCTGAATGACGCCTCGCTGGAGCAACCCGATGATCTTTCCCCCGTCATCGAAGTTGCGGGCGAGTCTATCGAGCTTCCATGAAAGAATGGCATTCGCCTCGCCGCGTTCGATGCGGGCTAGCATGTCGTTGAAGATTGGTCGGCCAGGCTCCTTGGCGCTCCGACTTTCGGTAAATGTTTCGACGATCACCAAGCCGTCTTGCCGCGCGATCGAGTTCAATTCGGAAAGCTGGGCTTCGATGGAAAGAATTTGTCTGTCTTCATCCTCCGTCGATTTGCGCGCATATACGAAGTATTTCAGCATGGACATAGTCTAGCAGATTTCATAAATGATTGCGATATAAAAATGAAGCGTCAGAAACATTTTACAATACCGAAAGCACTGCTCAAGAAACTGCGGGGTAATTCCTCGTCGGAGCGCCTGCTGCATCGCCTGCATGCCGTCGCGCTCGTTGCTGGCGGGCTTTCGGCTAGTGAAGTCGGGCAAATCTACGGTGATTCCCCCCGTGCTGTGGCCTATTGGGTGACTCAATACAGGAAGAGCGGCTTTGAAGGACTACAGGAGGAGGATCGCCCTGGTCGTCCGGCGCAATTAAGCCCAACGCAGATGAAGAAGCTGCAAACTTTTGTGGAACAATCTCGTGCGAGATCACGAACGGTGAATGCGAACATCCTCTCCAAGTATATCAAAGAAGAGTTCGGCATTTCTCTTAGCACCCCTCAGTGTTGGCGGATTCTTAATCGATTGAAATGAGTGAGTGTTGTGGTTGTCGGGTGTTTCTTTAGGCTCGATGGTGCGTATGCGGCGCCAGCAGTGAAGCTGGTCCCGCCTTTTACGCGAGCAGACCTTAACTGTTACCTTCAGAAAACCCTGGAATTTCTTGGCTGAAACCACCGTTGCCGCGCCGAGCGCGGTCGATGATTTCACGCCAAGTTCAAAGTGGTGGTGCCTTCTGGAGAAAGTTCGTACCTTTTTTAATGAAAATCCAGTCTGATTTGGGTAAGGGAGCAATGGCTCCGTGAAGAGATCCGCGCGAACCGAATCATGATTCTTGAACTGATGAAATGGGGGGTAGTAGTTCTGTCCGGCGTTACGTCATCGCTATATTTTGTTCGGCGTAACGTGGCGAAGCACTTGGCGGCACTCGGTGCACACCTTCGCCGTCGATGGGGTAAGAGGGGTATCGACGTAGCACAAGGGGGGTGTAGCCGAAGCGTATGTAACCCGAGCCGATCCATCTGCGTAGCTGCGAAACGGGAGGGGAAAAGGTGTCGAGAGGAAACCTGGGGAGGCTTCCTCCCTGTTTTCCTGCGAACCCGTTTCCGGGTTCTTGTCTCCCGCGTAAGCGGGCTGTCCCACCCGTGTTCGACCCGTTAAAGGACATTGTCCTTTAACACGTTCCCGTGCGTGGGTGAACCCGTTGTGTCGCCTCTGCGACGAGCGCGAGCACGGCCTGCCCTGAGGCCGCGCGCAGCCCGATTCCGCGTGAGCGGAAAACCTATGGAAGTAGGGGATGTCAAACGAGGGGTGAACCACGACAAAACCGTTGTAAACATTGACTCATCTGGGATCAGCACCCCTCCCCACAGTGGGGAAGGGTGTGGGGATACCCAAATCAGACTGGATTTTCATTAAAAAAGGTACGAACTTTCTCCAGAAGGCACCACCATTCGACGCGCCCTTCGCTCAAGCGAAGGGCTTGCTCATGGCAGGCCATTCCACTAAATTCGACACAGACTCTTTGCACGCCAGCGCGGCGAATGGGCGATGAACTCCTACACCTATATTCTTCTCTGTGCCGATGATTCTCTGTATGTTGGGCACACGCACGATTTGAGTTTGCGGGTCGATGCACACGACACAGGTCGCGGCGCTCTTCACACCGCCAAACATGGAGTTGCTCGACTGGTCTACTCAGAAGAACATGCCACCGAAGCGCTAGCCGTGGCACGCGAACTTCAGATCAAGAAATGGAGTCGTGCGAAGAAGATGGCGCTCATCAATGGGGATTTTGAGCGACTACGCGAACTCAGCCGGAGCCGAGACAAATTCTAAAGCGTTGCGAAAGGCTGCTCAAAGGCGGTGGAACATCCTGCGGATGACCGTCATGTTCGAGGGAAAGACCCGGCGGCGTAATCGGCTTCAGGCACAAACCTTCCCCGCATTGTGGGGGGCCATCCTGCAGCAAAACGTCTCGTACTATCAGCGGCTCACCCCGTCCGAGCGCAAGGAATTGCACGGTGACATTCAGGTGTTCATCGCGGAGAAAAACTTCGAAGGGTGCGGCGGCCTGGAAATTACCGAGGAGATCAAAGTCACTATTGCCGCTTACGCCTGCATCCTGTTGCTGAACCGCCGGCACGATTTTTATCCGCGTCTGCGATCCATCCTCGTCTATCCTGATGCCTATCCCGCGGCGGTGGTGCGAATCGCGCCGGGAAACATCGCAATCGAAGGCCACGAGATGCGCGCCGGGGAATCCTGGCGGACTGGGGCGGTGGTCCTATCGTGGAACCATGTCCTGCGTCGCCCGGCGGCGGTTCCGGAGGGCCGAAATGTGGCGCTCCATGAGTTCGCGCATCAGCTCGACCACGAGAATGGCTTTACCAACGGCGCCCCGGTCTTGCCGACAACTTCCCAATATGCCACGTGGGCCCGCGTTCTCGGGAGTGAGTTCGCTACCTTGTCCAAACAAACCGCGGCTGAACAGCCGACGCTCATCGATAAGTATGGCGCAACCGAACCGGCCGAGTTCTTCGCTGTCGTCACGGAATATTTCTTTGAAAAATCGGCCCAGCTCCAACAGCGGCATCCCGAACTTTACGAGGAGTTAAGGCGTTTCTACCGCCAGGACCCGGTCAGCACGGATCGCATGGAATCACCAACGCGCCAGACCCCAAAATAAATGCACCCCAACGGCCACGCAGGGCCGCCGGGGTGCATGGAACTGCTTGGCCTTTGGGAAGGCTTACTTCCGTTTTTGCGCGGCCTTGATCTTGGCCCAACGAGCGCGCTGTGCCGCCGCGATCCGCTCACGAGCGGCCGCCGAAAACCTCGGCTTGCGCCGGGTTATCAACTTGGAACCGGTAACTCCTCCATCCAGGGATGAAAGCGCCTTGAGCGCGAGGTTGAGCTTTTCGAGTTCGTGCTCTGCGTGTCGGCGTTGAATCTGCAACTGCTGAACAACTTGATTGATACTAGACATGATCCTCCGGGACTGGTTATTGCTCACATGACAATTTCACTCACGCGAATAGTGTAACAACATCGTAGCGTTAGTTCAACTGTTTCGTGTGACGATCGGTCCTAAGGATCCATGAGGCGATGTTGTTTGATTTCAACCCCAATGGGTTTATAATGCCGGGAAAGAAATTGGCAAGTGTTGGCGGTCAGCAAAGGAATACCATTCGATGAAGAAGCGGATTTTATTGATGATAACAGCCGTGGCGACATTCGCGGGAATTGGCTGCGAGGAGCCGCGTCCACGGCCTGTGCCACCTCCTCCCCAGTATCGCACCCAGCCGATGGGCCTGGCGGACATCAAGATGCTCGCGAAATCGGGTGTCAGCGACGAAGTCATCCTTAGCCAGATTCGCAACTCGCGTACCGTCTACCACCTCAGCGCAGCGGAGATCTTGGACCTGAAGGACGCCGGTGTGAGCGAGAAAGTGATCGACTTTATGATCAACACGGCGAGCCAGTATCGTCCCCCGGGCCCTCCTCCTCCGCCGTCTTATTGAGGAACGACCGGTTGCCATTTGTTCGACGTGTTGCCTCGGTGCGGTCCCGCGCGGGTTCCGGCTCGGATTGGTTGTGCCGTTGAGACGATAGGGATGCTGAAACACCGTTTCACGTTGGTTTACCGCTGGGTGAGAAATCTGCTTTCGGTGGCGGTCGCCGTGGTCTTTTTGCTGCTGCCGGGTCTGACGACCATCCGGGACCTTGCGGATCCAGGCCTGAGGCGACCGGGTATCCCGGAGAAAGCCTGGCGGATGCATCGTTATCTGACGCCGCTTATCCAGCGGTGGGCGCGGGAGCGCATCGCGTCCAAGCGCGCGGCGCACTTGAATCTCTACGATGTTCCCAGCACCGAGTGGCCGATGTTCACCTGCGTGTTTTATTTGCGGGCGACCGAAGCCTTGCAGGCGGCGTGGGAAAAGGACCATCAACTGTCCCGCGAGGCCCCGTTAACCTACTCACGGGACACGGTGGAAGCCGCGAAGGACCTGCTGCTCGATCCCAACCATCACACGTGGGTGCGCCAGCATTGGGGGGACGACTACTGGCACACCCAGAATGTGTTTTTTCGCTCGTTGGTTATTTCAGGAATCACCAGCTACGAGCAACTCGACGGGCGGGGTCAGTACCGACCGTTCTTACGGGACCAGGTGGACACGTTATCGGCGTCGCTGGATCAGTCGAAACTGGGTTTGTTGGAAGATTACCCGAATGAATGTTATCCGATTGATGTCGTCGCGGCGATTGCGTGGATCAAACGCGCGGATGAGTTGCTCGGCATCGATCGCTCGGAATTCTATGCGCGGTCGTTGCGGGCTTTTGTGGGGGCGCAGTCGGATGGACGGGGATTGGTTCCCTACACGGTTGACTATTTGAAGGGAAGGGTGGATGAACCGTCGCGCGGGATTGGCAATTCGCACGTCCTGATGTCCGCTCCCGATCTGTGGCCCGCACAAGCGGAAACCTGGTATGATCTTTATGAAAAACATTTCTGGCAGGAACGCTGGTGGGCGGCCGGCTTTCGCGAGTATCCAAAGGATGTCACGGACTACAGTTGGTACGATGTGGATTCGGGGCCGATTGTCGATGGCTTCAGCATTTCCGGCAACGCATTCGCGGTCGCGGCATCGCGGATCAACGGACGCTTCGATCATGCCTTCACGATCAGCGCCCAGGTGCTGACCGCGTGCTGGCCTTTGCCCAACGGCCTGCAACTTGGCCCGCGCCTCATTTGTCTGTCCGCCGGCGATCACGCACCCTATCTCGGCGAATCCGCGATCATGTTCTTCCTTACGCAAAACCCAAAAGAAGGCATCCCGGTGAGGACCGGCGGACATCTGGTTGGTTCCGTGTACCTTGGTCTGTTATTCTACCTCGGATTTGGCGGACTCATGCTGTGGTTGTCCATCCGCGATATGCAAAAGTTGTGGCGAGAAAAGCATCCCCATTAGCGTCGCTGAAAATCTTCCGACCCATTTTCGCCCTTTCGGTATTGCGCCCATCGACAAGATTTGCATTGATTTTATGGTCGGTTTGCACGAGACGTTAGGGACAATGAGGTGGTTGGTGGCTTTCTTCACGGTCGGATTTTGCTGTGCCCTGTCGCTGGTCGCATTGGCAGCGGACCCCGGGCCGGTCGAGTCCCTGAAGAGCTTCAGTGACTTCACGGAGGTCGATTTCAACCGTCTGCTGAACGGGGATGTGCTCTCGGAACGCGGTTCGTTGATGGATTTTCCCAACGGGATTTCGGCGCAAACCTGTTTCGTGGTGCCGCTATCGGCGGAAGAAACCGCGAGGCGACTGCAATTGTGGGACCCATCACCGCATCCCGAGTTGAAAGTTTTCGCCTTCCACTCGCTCCATACGCCCTGTGAATTGGCGGACTTTCAGCCATTGGATTTCAAGACCAGCCAGCACCCGGTGCGCTGGTTGTTCGACAAAATCGTCGCTTCAACCCCGGCCAAGTCCGATCTGAATCTGACGCATACCGAAGCCCAGCAACTGTCTGGTTGCATCGCGAAGCACGCTGATCCGCAGAAAGTGTCCGAGTGCATGGCAGCGTTCCTGCTGGGCCGCGCGTCGGCATTTCAGCAAAAAGGGCTCGACGGGGTCCAACCTTACGAGACAGAGGGAGCGTCGATCTCGCCGGTCGTCCAGTTGCGCGCCATGCTGCGCGAACAACTCGCCATCGCCCACGAATTCTCGCCCATTCTGAAGAAGATCGGGCTGCTGGGGAATGAGACCGTCCCCTCGCTGACGCCGTTCTACTACTGGACTCTCTTCGACGCCGACTATCACGGGACGATCAGTTTGGGGGCGGTGTATCAGTTGGCGGTGGGCGATCATTTCCAACTCGTGGATATGGAGTATTACGTCAGCGGCAACTACTACACCTCGGCTACGGTTTTTGAAGTTTGGCCGATACGTGTCGGCGGGAAGCCCGGGGCGTTGGTGTGGCGCGGTGATTTCTTTGCGGCGCCGATGCTGGCCTTCACCAAGGGGACCGAGCGTATCGCCTACGGCGCGCTCATGCTGCAAGACATCAAAAAAGAGATTCACTGTTTTCAGGATGAGGCAAAGACGAGGAAATGAAACTGAGGCTGGTCGCCATGCTTGTCCTGCTGCCGACTGCTGCCGCTTGGGCGGCCAACTCGATGAGCATCTCGCAGGAATTGGACACCGAATACGGTTACACCGGCGGCGTGACCACGCGCGGCGGCGGCGTGAGTATCCACTCGGTTGACGAACAAAGCGCTGACGTCCGCTACGTTATCTCCCCGCAAGTTAACAAAGACCTGCTCTTGCGGCTGGGAGTCGAATGGCAGCGTTTCTCTTTCGGCGTGCCGGATCATGCACCCGTGCCCAGTGTTTTACAGCAAGCCAGCCTGGTGCTGGGGTTTGACTATCAGCTTGCGGACGAATGGCTGATGCGCGTGGAGGCGCAACCCGGCATTTACAGTGATTTCCGGAACATCACCTGGCGCGATGTCGACATGCCAGTTGTCGTTGGCTTGGTGTATTTGGCCAGTCCCGATTTGCAGTGGGTCTTCGGGTTGAGAGTTGACGCGCGCACTCAGTACCCCGTCTTGCCGGCGGCTGGCGTCCGTTGGAAGTTCTCCGACCAGTGGACGCTGGATTTCATGCTGCCCAAACCGCGGCTCGAATACGACGTGACCGAGAAACTGCAACTCTATGTCGGCGCGGAAGTGCAGGCGGGAACCTTTGCCGTGGGACAGAATTTTGGCACACCACGCGGCCAGCCAAAACTGAACGACGCTATCGTCGATTATCTGGAGTTGCACCTCGGTTCGGGTTGTTCGTGGAAGATAACGCCGAACGTCACGATCGAGGCGGAAGCGGGCCTCATGCCCTATCGTAGCTTCGATTTCTTCGACCCGAACATCGTCTTTCGGAGCCACAACGCCCCGTACGGCCAGATCGCCTGCCACGCCCGATTTTAATCGGATGCTTCCCGGCGGTGGACAAGGAAAAGAGCGCGATCGACAATTAGTCCACCGAGTCGTGAACGCAGGCCTGTTATTGTTTGCCCACTGTTTGAACGATCGCGCTCTTGCATAACTCTTTTCGCCCGCGGTGAACCAGGCGATGTTTTCCTATTTTGTTGCCCAATTTGTAAGGAAGCCCTCCCGCACGGATCGGGCGCGCCCGATCCATGCGGTCCCGGACGCTTGTTTCAAGTCGACTTACGACGACGAAGGCCCAACATCCCTAAAACCCCCATCCCAACCATGGCCACCGTCGACGGCTCGGGAACCACGGCAGTACCCGAAATCGCCACGTTATCGAAACGCCAATTGCCTGAATTGTTGTTCAAGGCCGTTCCTTTGGTGCTGACATCGTCAACGCCCGTTGAGGCGTTCACGATTCGAATGGCGAAGTTCGTATTATTCCCTGCCAACGGATCGGAAATGTTCGCGGTCAAACCGGTGAACCAATCCTGCCCGGCCAGTGCCCCTTGCCCGGGGTTCGAACCACTATCGCTGACAAACCACCCATTAACCGTATTGGCGGAGGTGGTGTTGTTCGAAAGCACGAGTCCGGCGTCGGACCCGCCCAGTGTCAGCTTAACATTGTTCCATGTGCTGCCATCGGTGGTGTATTGGAGTTGCATATTCGCCTCGCCCTGAGTCGTCGCATACCAATCGAGGCTAACAGTAACATTGCTGAACCCGAGGGTGCTCACAGCGAACTGGGCTCCCTGCGAGCCAATCGGCGCCAAGCTCGACCAGCCGTTGGCGGCGGGGTTGCCCTGCGCCCGGATGCGCCATATCTGAGTGAGATTGGCAACACCGTTCGACCCTGTGTCTCCGGTCACGCCTTGGAGGACATCGTCGGCGTTCGTGCCGACATTCGGGGTTGGGTAAACGCCCATGCCAAGGGCGCTGGCGGTGCCCGAGCCGGTAGTGGGACTCGGGCTGTTGTTAGCCGCGATCGCGTTGGTCTCGAAAGTCCAAGCGGCGATAGTGGTTTGCGCCTGACCGTTTGTTTGAATGAGTAATGCCAGGGCCCCGGCCAATGCAAATGATAGGTGTTTTCTCACGCTTCAGTCCTCCAGTTTTCTCGCTAATAGGTTTACGGTTTAAACTCGCTGCCAAAGTGTTTACCCCGCAAGGAAGGCAAACCAAGGGCGCTACCGTTACAATCACGCAACGCCATGGCGCACCCGGGGAATATTACATCCCGTCGGGGTCAAACGGATTCCGGATGACGGCTCGACTAACTGCACCTTGACCAAATCTTCCCTGACTTATCGCCACCAATTCGTGACACAAGCGTTTCGTTTTCTGCCTTTGTTTGTCACGTGGCCCGGCCATCGTGCGTTGCGTGCAGGGTCGCAGGAACTCACGGCGAGTTCACGCGAACAAACTACCAGGGGAGCGCTGTCCTGCGCGTTCGACGCGCGGGGGAACAATTCACGCAAGGAGAAGACACGATGCGGCAGTCCCGTCGAATAAGTGGGGCGTTCACGTTGATTGAACTGCTGGTGGTCATCGCCATCATCGGAATTCTTGCGGGCATGCTGTTGCCGGCGCTGTCCAAAGCGCGGGCTCGGGCAACACTGGCACAGTGCGTCTCGAATTTGCGGCAGTGGGGCCTCGCCGCAACCATGTATTTCGATGACGCCAACAGCTACATTCCCCTGGACGATTACGACAGCGCCGGGAACGATATGCCCAGTTGGTCGGATCTCTCCAATCCCCAATCCGCGTCCTGCTGGTATATCGTCCTGCCGCCCTATGTCCAGAAGCCCGCCATGACAAGTTTCCATAGCTTCAACGGTTTTAACTACCTCTATCACACCAAGAATATCTTCGAGTGCCCGGCGGTCAATTGGGCCCAGATGGAAAGTCCCACAAAACGCCCGTACTTCAGCTACGCCATTAATTCCAAACTCAATGAGACCGTGTCGGTAGACACCATCAAGCAACTAGATCAGGGAACAAGCGGTCCGAATAACAGCAATCACCGCCCGGTCAATACCACGACGGTCGCCATGTTCCTCGACACCATCGCGCAACTTTCCGAACCAAGGGCTTTCGTCGGCCAAAGCTCGGGATCATCACCGAAATACGCCAGTCCCAAGTCCTACACGACGCGAATTTCCGCCCGACATGCTGGTTCTTGCAACATCTGTTTCTTTGATGGCCACGTGGAGAACGTCCAATTGGTGAACCTATTCGACAGCTCGGGCAAAAATATTAAGACCTCACCGGTGATCTGGGATCCGTTTGATCCCGACATACCGTAGGCGCTGTATGGGCCCTGGGTGGAAGAGTTGCTGCGGGGTTGTGACATCCTCGCTTTTTGTTCGTTGCATTGGCTTTGTACAAAGTTAGGCGGGCGAGATTCAAGTCAACATTATTAATCAGGGAAGAAATCGATTGAGGGAAATTACCATGAATAAGAAAGCACTCATTGCAATTGCCGGTGCGCTGTCCTTGCTCGTCCAGACCAACAGTCAGGCGCAAACCATCACCGCCTGGACCTTTGACAATCTCGCCGCTGCTCAAAATCAGAGTCCGGCGCCGTCTTTCGGCTTGGGACTGGCGACCCCGCTCGGCATGTCGAACACCTATAACGGTGTCGCTAATCAGACCACCAATTTCTGCGATGTGTTGTCCGACCCTGGCAGTTCGGATGCCAGCGGCCCCAACGCCTGGCGCGTTCGCGGGGGATGGAACGGCAACAACCCACCCAACGGCTGGTCAACCAATGCGCCGATCGCCAGCCAGGGAGCCGAGTTCGATGTCAGCACCGTGGGCATCCACACCAATATCGTGGTGACGTTTGACATCCACACGACCAAACAAATCGAAGCCAACATGGCCGTTTTATACACCACCGACGGCGTCAACTGGATTAACTCGTTCATGATGCTGACGAACGCGGGTACCGCCGACGCGGTGGTTCTGAGCACAAACAGCCCCAACACGATTTCCGGCCCCTTCATTCAATTCCGAGACTCGAATGCTCCCTGGTACAATAGCCTCACCGCGGTCATCACAAATCGAGCAGCCCAAAATAACCCCAACTTCGGCATCCGGCTGGTCAATGCCTCGACCGGCCCGGACTGCATCAATCAGTCGGGTCTTCCCTTCAACAGCTCGTCCGGCAACTTTCGGTATGATAACGTGTCAATTTCCGCGGGCAGCTTGGCTCCAGCCATTCCGTTCACCCCGGGCGACCTCGTCGTCTACCGGGTCGGTAATGGGATCAACACGCTTTCGAGCAACGGCAACGTTGTTTTCCTTGACGAGTACACGACCAATGGCACCTTCGTCCAATCGGTCCCCTTACCCAGCACGCAGACTGGAAGTAACTCGGCGTTCGTCGCCAGCGGCACGGTTGTGTCCGAAGGCGGTCTATCGCTTTCGACGAATGGCTTGTACTTGCTGGCCACCGGTTATGCGACGAATACCCAATCCGGCGCCTCGCTGACCGGTACCTCCTCCGTCACGGTGCCGCGCCTGGTGGCGCGGGTGGACTACGCGGCCACCGTTGATACGACAACCGTCTTGTCGAATTGGTCCAGTGGCAGCAGTCCGCGCTCCGCCGTCTCACCGGATGGCCTCAACATTTGGGTCGGTGCCGGGACCGGCGGCGTCGGTTACACGACTTTCGGCGGTACGTTCGTGACCGTGCTGAACACGAATCCGCCCTCCGATACTCAGCGGCTCGGCATCTACGGCGGTCAACTTTATGCGATGACGGACCGCGGCATGAATGGCCTCTATGCCATCGGCTCGGGATTGCCCAATACCGGCAACCAGCTCGCGACCATCCTCGCCGGATCGCCCGGCAACGGTGCGCTTTCCAATAACGCGGCGGCCGGCTACAACTTTGTGTTCCTCACTTTGCAAGGCGGTGGCTCCTCGCCCGACACCCTCTACTACGCGGACAACGGCAGTAACGGCGAAAATGGCAACAAGGGTGGAATCCTGAAGTACTCGCTGGTCAGTGGCACGTGGACCTCCAACGGAACCATCAACGCCTTTGGGGTTACGGGATTGACTGCGAAAAAGCAAATTACCGGTAGCACAACCAATGTTCTCCTTTACGCCACCAGCACGAATAACACGATCTATGCCATGGTCAACTCGACCGGCTACAACGGAAATCCGTCGGGGGTGGCGGTCGCCACGCTCGCCAACGCTCCCACGGGCACGGCATTCCGTGACATTGCCTTTGTTCCAATCTTCACCACAGCGGAATGCGTGCTCACAGTGGATAGTACGCAAATCAACGCTCCGGCCTCTGGGGGCACCGCATTTACCATCAATGTGACCGCCAATTCGAACCTATGCACATGGACGGCTTCCACGGATGTGAGTTGGATCACCAGTCTGTCCCCGACCAGCACGAATGGCAGCGCCGCCCTCACCTTCAACCTGTCCAGCAACGCCGGCGGATTGGTGCGGACCGGCCACGTCGTCGCCGCGGGCTTGACCAATACAATCATCCAGACTGGCGCCACGAATGTTGCCTTCACCGCCGGCAACATCGCCGTTGTCCGGGCGGGCGACGGCATTGAGGATCTCTCGACTTCGGGACTTCCTATCTTCCTCGACGAGTACACCACGAACGGAACCCTCGTTCAGTCAATTCCCCTGCCCAGGACGTCTTACAGCGGCAACTTTCCGTTCACCTTCAGCGGTACAGCCAGGACCGAGGGCGGCCTTTCCCTGACTGCAGACGGCCGGTATTTGCTCGCGGTCGGCTACGGCGGCACAACCGCCGGCGCTACCGTGCCCGGGGTGGTGGCGCGGGTGAATTCCGGCGGCAACGTGGATACCTCGACGAACCCAACCAATTGGATAAGTGGTAATCCTCGCGACGCGGTTTCGCCCGATGGCACCAACATTTGGCTGGGTTGCAATGGCCTCGGCGTTGGTTTCACGACGTTCGGCAGTCGCTCCGAGACCACATTGGTCACGAATGAGGGCAGTTGGAACATCGAGCGCATCGGCTTGTTCGGAGGCCAGGTCTACGGGATGACGGGCAAGACCACGAATGGCCTGTATGCCATCGGCACGGGCTCGCCCACGACTGGCAACCAGATAGCGACCATTCTGCCTGGTAAACCTGGCTTCGGCGCCAGCGGGAGCCTGGTAGGGGACGGCTTTAAATTCGTGTTCTTCACCCTGAAGGCCGGTAACACTAACTTCGATACCCTGTATTACGCTGACGATGGCAACAACAACGAATTTGGCGGCTACGGTGGCATCCTGAAGTACTCGCTGATCGGCGGTGTCTGGACGATCACCGGCGACGGGAGTGGCGACGGAACCGGCGCCATCGGCGCTTTGGGAGACGACGTAGGCCGAACACCGCGAGTTACGGGGCTGACCGGGAAACTGCAAATCGCCGGGAACACAACGAATGTCATCTTGTACGCAACAAGCTTTTCGAACAACGTGATTTACGCTGTTACCGACAACACCGGGTTCAACGGCGATCCGTCGGGATTGACGCTTACGACTCTTGTCGGGCCGGCCACGAACAAGAGCATCCGTGATATCGCCTTCGTGCCGACTGGCTCGGGTGGAGTCGCGCCGACGGATCCGTTCATCACATGGCAGAACCAGTACTTCACGATAAGCCAAATGATGAACCCAGCGATAAGCGGGCCAAATGCGGATTACCTGGGCAAGGGGATGAGCAACACCAACCAGTTCCTGGCGGGATTCAATCCCACCAATGCTGCGGCTTACGTCCATATCACCAGTATTTCCAAGACGAATGGCGGCACGGACGTTCGGGTGGATTACCTGGGAGCCAGCGGGGACAGCAGCCGCGCGCAGCCGGGGCCCTTGTTGTCCCGTACCAACGTGCTGGAGTTCACCACGGGTACGGCCAGTGGCGGCTATAGCAGTACTAACTTCGCGAGCACCGGTGTCATGCAAATCCTCAGCAACGGTGTCGGGCTCGGCACATTGACCAACATCGTGGATCCGGGCGGGGCGACGAATGGTCCATCGCGATATTATCGCGTCCGCGTGCTGGTGCCGTAGGAAATGGGTGGAAACGTAACAGCGCGGATCAAGAGGTCTTTTGTGAGGATCTCGACAGATACGTGTCAGACAGCAATTCCAGTTGCGCGCCGGCTGGTCGTCGAAACGCCGCTGTCGAAAGCTGTGGTCCATGCTCGGGAATGCCGGCGCGGCGGCAGGCGACGGCAAACATCTTCGCGAGTTGTTCGGCGAGGATCCCTTTTCCCTGCATGCGTGAGCCGAAATCGGGATCATTCAGTTTCCCGTCGCGGATTGCCCGAATTTGCGCGAGCACTTTTTCTTTGCGCTCGGGCAAATGGCGCGCCAGCCATTGCTGGAACAGGTCGGCCACGCCGTAGGGCAGGCGGATCGGCACCATGCCGGCGCAGCACGCGCCCGCTTCCGCCGCTGCCTTGAGGATGGCAGGTAATTCGTGATCGGTAAGCCCGGGAATCACTGGGGCCACCATTACTCCCGCGGGCACACCGGCTTTCGTTAACTCCCGGATCGCCCGCAAACGCGCGGCCGGTTGCGCCGTGCGCGGTTCCATAATCCGCGCCAGGTTCGCATCCAATGTGGTGACAGAGAGAAACACGGCGGCTGCGTGGTCGCGCGCCAGGTCGGCCAGCAGGTCAATATCGCGCGTAACCAGGAGATTTTTTGTGATGATCGCGACCGGGTTGCGGAATTCCGCAAGCACCTGCAAACATTTGCGGGTGACTTGCAGCCGGCGTTCGATGGGCTGGTAGCAATCGGTCACGCCGCTCATGGCCAGCACCTGCGGTTTCCACTTCGGCGCTGACAATTCCCGACGCAATAACTCCGGCGCGTTCTCCTTGACGACGATTTTCGTCTCGAAGTCGAGCCCGGCTGAAAAGCCGAGGTATTCGTGATAAGGCCGGGCGTAGCAATAGACGCAGCCGTGCTCGCAGCCGCGGTAGGGATTGATGCTCGCTTTGAAGCCGACGTTGGGGCTGGTGTTGCGGGTAATAATGGAAACGCTGGCATCCCGATAAAACTGCGTCTTCGGCGCGGGATCGTCCGGCTCGTCCCACTCCGCATCGCGCTCGTACGCGGTATGCTCGAAGCGATTGGTCGGATT
Source organism: uncultured Verrucomicrobiae bacterium (assembly GCA_963812605.1). Lineage (GTDB taxonomy): Bacteria > Verrucomicrobiota > Verrucomicrobiia > Palsa-1439 > Palsa-1439 > Palsa-1439. The sequence goes on from CAWEWF010000001.1 coordinate 592,131, forward strand.
CTCCGCCGCCCCCCGCCCATGAATGGATTTACCTGCGCTCATCTGCACGACGATAGCACTTGCAGTCAGGCTGTCAAAGTAGGAGGCGCCCGGGTTTGCCAAACTTCACGCCGGCTGAACTTCCACGGAATCAATTTCCCCGGAGCGCACGCGTACCGCGACCGTCATGGGACGGCAGCACACTTCGCAGTCGATAATAAACTCCGAGCCGCCGTCAGTTGGGTCGAACGAAATCTCGAAATCTTCCCCGCAATGAGGACAGGTGATTGTCAGAAATTCGCTCATGGACCAACTGTAGCCTACCGGAGCAGTTGAGACGATTTTGGTCCAAGTGTCACTTATGTAAGTCGCTCTAATCAAGCATCTTAAACAGGGCGCTGGCTCGTGTGAAACCCTTGTGGTATGTTAGACTAAGCCCGCAGGGTAGGAAGACCGTTATGGATGAGAAGATTCCAGAAGTGACGCAGTCGCAAGGGACAACAGTGGTAGCAACGTCTCCTTCGACCCAGGCATCTCGCGAAGCGCCGAAGGCTCCCAAGCTTGAGGAGATCCGGCGCAAGTCAGCGGACTACCTGGAAACCGTCAGCAGCGGAAAAAAACTCGATCCCGAGGACAAGAATCGGATCATCACCCACACGCTGGAGAATTTCGACGACTACTTTAATCGCGGTTTTCTCCACTACCGCAAATCCGTCGCGGAAGCCGAGGACTTTGCCGCCATCGAATGGACGGGCCAGGGTTCGATCATCGAGGACATCATGGGCCGCAAGTTCATCGATTGCCTCGGCGGTTTCGGCGTTTACAACATGGGGATTCGCCACCCGAAAATTATCGCGGCGGTCAAGGCCCAACTCGAACGGATGCCGCTTTCTTCCCAGGAACTGCTCGACCCGTTGCGTGGTTTTCTCGCCGAGTTGCTGGGCGAACTCGCGCCGGGCGACCTGCAGGAATGTTTCTTCATCAGCAACGGGACCGATGCGGTCGAAGGCGCGCTGAAACTGGCGCGGCTCTACACAAAGAAAGCCGGCTTCATCTCGACCACAGGCGGTTTCCACGGCAAATCGATGGGTTCGCTCTCCGTGATGGGTCGCGCGGTATATCGCAAGCCGTTCCAACCGCTGTTGTCGAACGTTCATTTCGTGGACTACGGCGACATGAAAGACCTTGAACGCGAACTCAAGAAACTGACCGATCTTGGCGAGGACATCGCCGCGATCATCCTGGAGCCCGTCCAGGGTGAGGCGGGCGCCGTGGTGCCGCCGGACGATTATTTGCCGCGGGTGCGGCAGCTCTGCGATGAGTTTGGTGTTCTGTTGATCTTTGACGAAGTGCAGACCGGCATGGGCCGCACGGGCCGGGTGTTTGCCTGCGAGCATTGGAACGTGGTGCCGGACATTCTCTGCCTCGGGAAAGCGCTCGGTGGCGGCGTGATGCCGCTCAGCGCTTTCATGAGCACACCAAAAATCTGGAAGGTGCTTGAAGACAATCCGTTTCTTCACAGTTCCACTTTTGGCGGCAATCCGCTCGCCTGCGCCGCCGGCATTGCCGCGATCAATGTGTTGCTGGAGGAGGACCTTGCGCAACAGGCCGCGGAAAAGGGCCAATACCTCATGAAGCGACTCGGTTCGCTGCAGTCGACATATCCCGATATCCTCAAACAAGTGCGGGGCAAAGGACTGCTCATCGGGCTGGAATTTACGGATCGATTTATTGGCTATCGCGTGGCCGCGTCCTTGTTCAAGCGCGGCGTGCTCGTCGCGGGCACACTGCTCAGCGCCCGCACCCTTCGCATCGAGCCGGCGCTGAACATCAGCTATGCGCTTCTCGACGAGATGCTCGACAAGCTGGCGGACGCATTGAAGCAGATTGAGAAACAACTCGAGAAGGAAGCGCGGGAAAAAACGCCCAAGGACAAAGACGCCAAGGAATCGAAGGACGGGAAAGACGGCAAAGGAGATTAGGCCATGAGACACCAGTGGATCGGGGGCCAATGGCTCAAATCCAGCCGCGATCGCATCCCGGTCGTCAATCCCGCCACCGAAGAAGTCATCGACCACATTCCGCGCGGCACCGCTGCGGACGCCGATCGGGCCGTGCAAGCCGCCCGCGAAGCCTTCAAAATTTGGCGTTGGATGCCCGCTGTTGAAAAGGCGCAACTGCTTCATGCCATCGCTCGCGATCTGCGGGCCCGTCACAAGGAACTGGCAACTGTCATGACCGAGGAGGGCGGCAAACCTTTCTGCGAAAATCGCGATGAGGTCGAATGGGTGGCAGCGTGCTTTGATTATTACGGCGAAATTGGGCGGAACTCGCGCGGCAGTTCGCTCCCGCCGGTCGCCCATCATCAAGTCAATTTCACGATCAAGGAGCCGTACGGCGTGGTCGTCGGCATTATTCCGTGGAACTATCCGCTGCTGCTGATGGCGTGGAAGGTCGCGCCCGCGTTGATGGCCGGTAACACGGTCATCCTCAAGCCGAGCGAAGAGACACCACTTTCCACGCTCGATATTGCCGACATTTTTGGCGCGCATCTCCCGAAGGGTGTCGTCAACATCGTGACGGGTTTCGGTGAGGAAATCGGGGAGGCGCTGGTGAGACATCCCGGCACCGATCTGGTCGCGCTGACCGGCTCGGTGGAAACGGGCAAGCACGTCGGACAACTCTGTGCGGCGCAGGTGAAGAAATTTCACGGCGAACTCGGCGGCAACGATCCGTTTATCGTTTGCAGCGACGCGGACCTGGAAATTGCGAGTCGCGCGTGTTGCTGGGCCGCATTTCTCAACACCGGCCAGGTTTGCACCAGCGCCAAGCGCATTTACGTATTCGACGACATCGCGGAGGAATTTACGAAACGAGTTGTCAAGGTCGCAGAATCGCTGCGGCTGGGGAATGGACTCGATCCCGAGACAGAGATTGGGCCGCTGATCAACCGGAAGCAATTGGCGGATGTCGAATCGCGTGTGAGGGATGCGGTGCGTGATGGCGCCAAGGTGCTTTGCGGCGGACGCCGCTCGCCGAAGTTCAAAAAAGGTTTTTTCTACGAGCCGACCGTCATGGTGAACGTGAAACAGAAAATGCGGCTGGTCCACACTGAGACTTTCGGCCCGATTTTGCCCATCATGCGCGTCAAGGGAATCGATCACGCCATCGAATTGGCCAATGATAGCGTATACGGCCTCGGCGCGAACATTTACACGAACAACATGGAATGGGCGATGGCCGCGATGGAGCGGATCACCGCCGGTACGTTCTGGATCAATGACCCGCTCACCGACAACGATGCCGGTCCGTTCGGCGGAATGCGGCAAACGGGCCACTCGCGCGAACTGGGCGAGGAAGGCATCGATGAGTTCCGTGAAACCAAGCACGTGCATCTCGATTACAAACAGGAACTCAAGCCGTATTGGTACGGCAAGCGGTACAATAAGGATGCGCCGGGTGTTTAGCGGGAGGGGAAACGTCTTTGCGTCGCTCTTTGTTCTTACAGCCCTGTTGCTTTCCACGAGTTGTACGGTTGTAGAGCACGTCGGCATCGCCCTGCTTTATAAAAAGGCGCCGCTTCCGGATGCGCAGGTGAGGTACGATGTGCCTTATGTCGACCACAGCCTGCTCGCGGAACAGCGGCTGGATCTGTTTCTTCCCGCAGGAACGAACTGGCCGGTCTTTATTTTTGTGCATGGCGGGAATTGGGACGCGGGCGACAAGGGTCTGCGCGTGGGTGGAGCGGATGTTTATGACAACATCGGACGCTTCTATGCGGCGCGGGGCATCGGCGTGGCCGTCATCAATTATCGCCTGCAGCCAACGGTCAGTTGGCGCGAACAGGTCAAAGACGTAGCGGCGGCGACGGCCTGGATTCATGCTCACATTGCGGAGTATGGCGGAAATCCTCACCGGATATTCCTGGGCGGGCATTCCGCCGGCGCACAACTCGCCTGTCATGTAACCTTGAATCCAAAACCACTGGCGGAGGAGGGTCTTTCGCCTTCGATTATTAGCGGTGTGATTTCGGTGAGCGGCGCGGGGCTTGACCTCGCGGACCAGAAGACCTACGACCTGGGGGCGAAGCGGGCCTTCTATGCCGTTCGGTTTGGTAATAAAGGTCCCCGCGAGGTCTGGCAGCAAGAGGCATCGCCGGTAAGTTACGTCACTTCCAATGCCCCGCCCTTTCTCATCTTGTACGCGGCAGGGGAGAGCAAAGCACTGCAACGGCAAGCGCAGCGATTACGAGAAGTCCTGGAGGACGAGCATGTTTCCAATCAACTGGTCGTCGTGCCGGGTCAAAGTCATGAGCGCATGGTTCTTACCCTGAGCCAGCCGGATCGGACTTCGGCGAGCGCCATTCTTGATTTTATTCACGAAACCGCGCAAAAGAACTTCGAAGCGCAACCACTGAGGAGATTAACGCATGTTGATCCTGGCCATTGATCTTGGCACCACGGGCAATCGCGCCATCGTATTCAACCATGAGACGCGCGTGCTCGCGAAAAGCCATCGCGAATTTCGGCAACTCTTTCCGCAACCAGGGTGGGTCGAGCACGATCCTATGGAAATCTGGGAGACCACCCGTGCCGTAATCGCGGAGGTTGTGGCCCGGGTGGACGCCGGGCAAATTGCGGCGGTAGGCATTACCAACCAGCGAGAGACCATCGTTTCCTGGGACCCGGAGACCGGGGAACCGTTGCACAATGCCATCGTCTGGCAGGACCGTCGCACCAGTGCGCGCTGCGCGGGAATCAAGCGCGAGGGCTTTGAAGGGGAAATCCGCCAGCGTACCGGGCTGGTCTGTGATCCGTATTTCTCCGCGACGAAAATCGAATGGTTGCTGCAAAATGTGCCCGCTATACGGCGTGGGATTTTCGGGACGATTGATTCCTGGATCCTTTCGAAACTCACCGGCGGCCGGGTCCACGCCACGGATGTGAGCAACGCCTCGCGCACGATGCTCTTCAATCTTCAAGAGCGCCGTTGGGATGGCAAATTGCTGGAGTATTTCGGCGTGTCGCGGGAAGCACTACCCGAAGTGCGCGCCAGTTCCGGGGAGTTTGGCATGCTGGATCCGGGCTTGTTCGGTTTTTCGGCGCCGATTTGCGGCGTGGTGGGCGACCAGCAAGGCGCGATGTTTGCGCAGGGTTGTTACGAATCGGGGATCATCAAGAACACGTATGGCACCGGTTTGTTCCTGATGATGAATACGGGAGCGACGCCGAGGACCTCGAATCACCTGCTCGCCACGATTGCGTGGCAGATCGGCGACAAGGTTGATTACGCGCTGGAAGGCAGCGTTTTTGTTGGCGGCGCGGCCATTCAATGGCTGCGCGACCACTTGCAGATCATCACGGCCTCTCACGAAACGGAATCACTGGCCGCCAGTCTTTCCTCCAACGACGGCGTCTATTTTGTCCCGGCGTTGACGGGGCTCGGCGCGCCGCATTGGGATGCGGGCGCGCGCGGGACGATCCTCGGTCTGACCCGCGCCACCACCCGGGCGCATCTGGTCCGGGCCGCGTTGGAGGCCATCGCGTACCAAACGCGGGACCTGGTGGACGCGATGTGCGCGGAACTCGACACGCCCCTGCGCAAGCTACAAGTGGATGGCGGCGCCTGTGCCAACAATTTCTTAATGCAATTCCAAGCGGACATTTTGGGCGTGCCCGTCGAGCGGCCGGCGATGATTGAAATGACCGCGTTGGGCGCGGCCGGCCTGGCGGGACTTCATGCCGGGGCATGGTCGAGTCCATCCGATTTCCTGTCGCATCGCATCGTCGAACGCGTGTTCCAACCGGCGATGCTCGCGCCGTTGCGCGAGAGTTTGTACGCGAAATGGCAGGAAGCGGTAGCGCGGTCGCGTGGCTGGGCGACTTAAGGTAGGGGTTTCGTTTCGCTTCTGTAACACTGCGGTGACCCATTCGTCACCAGCGACAGGCATAGTAGAATTACAATGGAATATCGAACTGTCTGGATGTCCGATCTGCACCTGGGCACTCGCGGCAGCGACGTCGCGGGCGTGCTGGATTTTCTCAAGCACAACGAGTTCGAGACGCTGTACCTGGTCGGGGATATCATCGACATCTGGCGATTGCGCCGGGAGCGCTATTGGCCGCAGTCCCACAACGACGTGATCCAGAAGATCCTGCGCAAGGCGCGCAAAGGGACGGAGGTCGTGGTCATTCCCGGCAATCACGACGAGTTTTGCCTCAACTTCCTCGGAGTCTACGGCAATATCCTCGTGAAGGAACAACACGTGCACACCACGGCGGACGGCGTGCGGCTGCTGGTGTTGCACGGGCACGAGTTCGACTCCGTCACCATGCACGCGAAGTGGATGGCCCATTTGGGGGACGCCGGCTATACCTTGTTGCTGCAGTTGAATCGTCCGCTGAACCTGGTGCGCCGTTTGTTCGGGTTCGGTTATTGGTCGTTTAGCGCTTACGTGAAACAAAGCGTCAAAAAAGTCGTCAACGTGGTCAGCCGATTCGAGGAGGCCGTGGCCCACTACGCCGAACTGCATCACGTCGACGGGATCGTCTGCGGGCACATCCACACCCCGGCGGTGCGGCAGATTCGCGGCGTGAATTACTATAACACGGGTGACTGGGTTGAGAGCAGCACCGCGTTGGTTGAGCATTTTGACGGGCGCCTGGAACTGGTGTACTGGCGCGAGGAAAGCGCAGGCAACACGATGGAGATCGAGGCCACTCCATCGGATCTGGCGGACAAATCCGGACTGATCACCGCTGCGCGCTAGAATTCCCTCGTAAATGGCAGCATGCGCTTTCGCGCTGTCGTCCTTGGAATTCAATTCTTTCGGCCTTGCTTGTCACTCCCCAAAACCTGATATACGTAGCAGCACCTTGCAGGAAAGCTGTTAACGGTTGACGTTGTATTATTCAACGGGAGGGACGACGAGATGAAGACTTACAAGAACTACGTCAACAACGAATGGGTCAGCGGCGCGGGTACCCGCGATGTTTTCAATCCCGCCACGGGCGAGCCGTTTGCGGTCGTCCCGGAGACTGACAATGCGGACGTGGATCGCGCGGTGCAGGCGGCGCGCGCGGCGTTCGACACCACGAACTGGCGTGACTCTTCCCAGGCGATGGCCCGCGGCCGCGTGCTGTTCAAGATGGCCGAACTTGTCCGCAAGAACGCCGCGATGCTGGCCGAGTTGGAGACGCTGAATGGCGGCAAGCCAATTGTCGAAAGTGAATTCGACATGAATGACGTCGCGACGTGCTTCGAGTATTTCGGCGGCCTGGCGACGAAAGTGCATGGGGAAACGCTGGCTGTTCCCGATAACGCGCTGAACTTCACCTTGCGCGAACCCGTCGGCGTCGCCGCCCTCATTATTCCCTGGAATTATCCGCTGATGATGGCCGCGTGGAAACTCGGCCCCGCGCTGGCGGCGGGCTGCGCCGTGATTCTCAAACCCGCCGAGCAAACGCCACTCACCGCGCTCGAATTCGCGAAGCTGGTGCAGAAGCACATCCCCGAATTGCCCGCGGGCATTTTCAACGTCGTGACCGGCGACGTGGTGGCGGGCCGGGCGCTCGTCGAATCGGCGCACGTCGACAAGGTCGCGTTCACGGGCGGTGCCGACACCGGCAAGGCCATCCTGCGCAGCATCGGCAGCACGCACCTGAAGAAGGTTTCGCTCGAACTCGGCGGCAAATCGCCCAACATCTTTTTCGCCGATGCGGATCTCGACGCCGCCACCGACGGCGCGCTGTTCGGCGTCTTTATCAACCAGGGCGAAGTGTGCAGCGCGGGATCGCGCGTGCTCGTCCAGCAGGACATCTTCAAGAAATTCATGGAGCGCATGAAAGAGAAGACCAAGCGCATCAAGTTGGGCGACCCGCGGAAACGCGAGACGAAGATGGGGCCGCTGGTTAGTGAAGAGCACCTCGAAAAAGTCGCGAGCTACATCGAGATCGGCAAGAAGGAGGCGAAGCTCCTTGCCGGCGGCAATCGCCCGAAGAATTTCAAAAAAGGCTACTACCTCGAACCGACGATCTTTGAGACCGACAACACGACGCGCATTGCCCGCGAGGAAATTTTCGGCCCGGTTGTGGCGTGCATTCCCTTCAAGGACGAAGCCGACGCGCTCCAGATCGCCAACGACACACCCTACGGTCTCGCCGCCGCCGTGTGGTCCCGCGACATCTTCAAGTGCTTGCGCGTCGTGAAAAATCTCCGCGCCGGCATCGTCTGGGTCAACACCATGCAACCGTGCTACGTCGAGTCCCCGTGGGGCGGCTACAAAGCCAGTGGCCAGGGCCGCGAGCTGTCCCTGCACGGCATGGACGAGTTTTTGGAGACGAAACAGGTCCACATCAACCTCAGCGAAACGCCGATTGGGTGGTATTAGCCGGGTCTTTATTGCTATCCTAAGTCAGTCGAGGAATATCTGCCGCGGCCTGTGGGCCGGTGAGATGATGTGTTCTTGAAAACTCAGCAACCTCGCCCCATACTCATCGCGATGTCTGCTCATTCAACGGACGCAACCAGCGCTTTGTCGGGCCTCACGACTGCTCGAACGGATGCAGTAGTACAGGATTCAATCGTCTCAAAGTCTTACAGGACACGGGGTGGCATCATGTATCAGGGCCACGCGGAAGCCGCGCTTACATCTGCAGGATTCGAGCAGTATCGTGGCAAAGTGCAGATGATTTTTACTTCGCCGCCATTCCCGCTGAATAGAAAAAAGAAGTACGGCAACTTCCAAGGCGAGGCATACTCGAAGTGGCTCGCGAGCTTCGCACCAATTTTCCGCGATCTATTGAAGAAGGACGGCTCGATTGTGATGGAGATGGGCAATGCTTGGGAGCCGGGCAAGCCAGTTATGTCCACACTGGCACTCCGTGCACTGCTCACCTTTCTCGATGCTGGCAGGTTTCACCTTTGTCAGCAATTCGTTTGCTATAACCCCGCTAGGCTACCCAGCCGGACAGTGGGTAAACGTCGAGAGAATTAGGGTGAAGGATGCATTCACTCACGTCTGGTGGATGTCCCCGTCGGAGCGTCCGAAAGCCAACAATCGCGGTGTCCTACAAGAATACAGCTCGTCCATGAAGAAACTGCTTGCCTCGAAGAAATATAACTCAGGTAAGCGACCCTCTGAGCATCACATCGGCGTATCCTCCTTTCTCAAGAACAACGACGGCGCGATACCGCCGAATGTGCTGACTTACGCGAACACGAGTGCAAGTGATGACTACCTAAAGTACTGTCGCAAAAATGGATTGCAGCTTCATCCGGCGCGAATGCCTGCGAAATTGCCTGAGTTCTTTATCAAGCTTCTAACCAACCCTAAGAATCTCGTTCTCGATCCGTTCGCTGGCAGCAACACGACTGGTGCTGCTGCCGAGCGGCTGAAACGCCGGTGGATGTCGATTGAACTCAATCCAACGTATGTCGCGGGATCAAGAGGACGCTTTGACAACATCCTCCCGGAGAAGTAACAGATGACGACACGAGAGTTCTACGACGCGCTCGTAACAGCATCGACAGTTAAAGACGTAAGCGAAGCTCTCCGTGCTTTTGAATTGAGCCACAGCGGTGAGGAGCGTTGGGTGCCGGTTGGTGCGCGTGACAACAACCGAGGTGCAATCGAAGCATCAGCAGATCCCGGTCGGTCTCTTGTCGAACGACTCACCAACGGAATCGATGCAGTGCTTGAAGCCGAGCATAATAGCCATGACGGCCTTCCTCTGTGCCGCAGTCCCAAAGAAGCGGCAGCAGCTTGGTTGAATGTAGCGGAAGGCGGCTTAAGTGAGATGACAGCCGCACAAAGACGATCTCTTGCACTACGTGCGGCGGTAATCCTCCGTGATGGGGACGGAAAAGATGGACGGTTGGTGGAAGTAAGAGACAATGGAATTGGCCTTACTCCTGACCAAATGCCAACAACGATCCTCAGTCTCAATGAAAGCAACAAGATGCAGAAGCACTATCTTGCCGGCACTTACGGGCAGGGCGGTTCGAGCACTTACGCAGTCAGCAAGTACACGCTCATCGCCAGTCGTTGCAATGGCTATCCAACCGTTGGCTTCACCTTGGTTTGCTTCTTAGATTTGCCGCCGGAGCAATTCAAGACCGGCCACTACGTGTACCTGACATTAAACGGTTCTGTTCTCCAGATGGAACTACCGCTGGAGGAATTTGCGACAGGCACGGTCGTTAAGCACTTCGGGTACGACCTCAGCAATTATGCCTCTCCGATTGGGCCGAACAGCGTGTACGGATTGCTGAACCAAATTCTATTCGATCCAGTAATGCCCGTGTGGCTTGACAACCAAGTTCACGGATACCGACGGGTTATCAAAGGGTCTCGGAATGCATTGAACGGCGCGGTCGATGATGGTGACGAAAACCGGCGTGGCCCACCTTTGTCACACAATGTTCGCATGTTTCATATATCTCTTGGCGACTACGGTCGGATCGGCATTGAATACTGGGTGTTGGAGCGACCATCGAAAGAGAACAAGAACCCGATAGCTGCGTTTGTGAATCCCTCTCGGCCGATTGTATTAACTCTTCATGGTCAAAATCATGCCGAGCTGGGCCGAACGCTTGTAAAGAAGGACGCCGAGCTGCCTTATCTGACCCAGCGGCTGATCTGCCACGTAGACTGCAACTCGCTGACGCCATATGCGAAGCGTGTTCTGTTCGTCTCAAACCGGGAAGAAGTGCGGCGTGGCGCTGTCTACAACCTCATCGAGCAAGAAGTGGTACGGGCATTGCGTTCTGACGATGAACTTGTTCGTTTGAATAACGAAGCTCGCGAGCATAGCCTTCGGGAGCGTGATGAAACCGCAGTTCAGGAGATGCAACGGGAAGTTGCGCGACTTCTGCGGATTTATGGAATCAATCTTGCCGAGGCTGTTGGTAGCGAAGCAGGGGGGCAGGAAGCTGGCCAAGTTCGTCCTACGCGCCCACACCCGCCTCGTCCACCACCGGTACCAATTGAATTGCACGACCCTCCAACATACATTCGATTTCGTTGGTCGGATGGTGAGCCGATTCGGTTTCATCCTGAACAGAGACGTTTCATCAGAGTTGAGACAGACGCAAATAGCCTCTACCATAATCCAAACAACCCAACAGCCTCGCAAGTTAACATCATCCTCTCGTGCGCCGGTGTGAAGCTTTGCGGATCGACGCCATTGCAGGGAGGGAGGATGCGTGCGATTTGTGAAGCAAGTTCAACCGCGAGAGTGGGCGACGTGGGAACAATTCGTATCGAACTGACCCGACCCGGGCTATCCACATTGTCCGATGAGCGCCCCATTTCGATAGTGCAGCAGCCGCTTGTACGCCCAGCTGCGCGACAGACTAGTCTACCCCCATTCGAGATTCGACCTGTCGAAGGACCAGACGTTGAGCAGTGGAACGTTTTGGGGTGGCCTGAGAACGTCAACTCCGTGGCTTCGTCTGCTGTCATGGAGAGTGGCACGCTCATCATCTACTACTCGACAGTATATCCGAAATACGCGAGTCAGTTCATGTCATTTGAGGGGCGCGACCCTGCGCTCGCCAACTCATTTAGGAAGCGATACGAGATCTGGCTCGCGACACATTCGCTGCTTTACTACCAAGATCAGCAAACCGCATCTGCTGAAGCAGCGCAACGCGGCCAACCGGAAGAGAACGATGATTTGGCAGAAGCCAGAGAACGACAAGAGCGTTGTCGAATCGCGACACTCGCCACGCTGTTTGGAGCACGCGAAGTGCAGATTCCAGGAGCGCTCACAGAAACGGACTAATCCAAAGCATTCATGTGTTATAAAACCGTTTCCCTCAAGACACCAATTCCTGGTCCCAAAAGCCAGGCGTTGCTGGCGCGGCGGAAGGCGGCGGTGCCGCAGGGGCCGTTTAACATTGCGCCGATCTTCGTGGAACGCGGCGAGGGCGTAACTGTCACTGATGTTGATGGAAACGTGTTTCTGGATTTCTCGGGCGGGCTTGGGTCGCTGAATGCGGGGCATGCCAACCCGAAAGTTGTGGAGGCGGTGACGGCGCAGGCGCGAAAGTATCTGCACACCTGTTTCCACATTGCCCAGTACGAGCCGTACATCGCTTTGGCGGAGAAACTGAATGCCATCACGCCCGGCAAGTTCGCGAAGAAGACATTGCTTCTCAATAGCGGCGCGGAAGCAGTCGAGAACGCGGTGAAGATTGCGCGGTATTACACGAAACGACCAGCGGTGATTGGTTTCGAACACGGGTTTGCCGGACGCACACTCCTGGCGATGACGCTGACCAGCAAGGTAATGCCCTACAAGTTTGGATTCGGCCCGTTCGCGCCCGAAGTGTATCGGCTGCCGTACCCGTATACGTATCGAAGTGGATTTGACGAAACGACCACAGGCAGGGACGCCTGTGCCACCAAGGGTTTTGAGGCTTTTGCAATCGAACAGATGCACGAGTTCTTTCACACCCACGTTGACTCGAAGCAGGTCGCTTGTGTGGTCATGGAACTGGTGTTGGGCGAAGGCGGTTTCGTTGTCGCGCCGAAACCGTATGTGCAGGCGCTGGCGAAGTTTTGCAGGGAAAACGGCATTCTATTCATTGCGGACGAAATCCAGACGGGCTTTGCGCGCACGGGTAAAATGTTCGCGACGGAGCATTATGATTTCGAGCCAGATTTGATTACCACCGCAAAATCGCTGGCGGGCGGAATGCCGTTGTCGGCGGTGACCGGTCGGGCGGAGATCATGGACAGCGTGCACGTCGGCGGCCTGGGCGGCACGTACGGCGGCAACCCCGTGGCCTGCGCGGCGGCGTTGGCGACGATTGACGAGATCGAACGGATGAACCTGCCGGCGCGCGCGGAGAAAATTGGCGAGAAATTGCGGGGCCGCGCGTTGGCCTGGCAGAAGAAACACCCGCTGATCGGCGATGTGCGCGGGTTGGGTGCGATGGTGGCGATGGAATTCGTCAAGGACCGCCAGACCAGAGAGCCGGCCAGGGAATTCACCGTGAAGTTGATCCAGCGCTGCGTCGAGAACGGCGTGATCCTTATTTATGCCGGCACGCACAGCAACGTCCTGCGGTATCTCGTCCCGCTGATCATCACCGATGAACAGCTTGAGGAAGGGCTTGATGTGATTGAGAAGCAGTTGTTCAACCGCGAATGAACGCGAATGGCCGCGAATCGAAATTTCGTTGTTCTTGGTGGCGTGGGCGCGATTGGGCGGGTGGTGGTGCGCGATTTGTTTGAATCGCATCCGCGGAACCACATCCTAATTGTGGACTACAACGAAGTGGGCGCGCGCGCGTATGCGCGTTCGTTTCACGGGCGGCGCGTTACGGCGGCCTTTGCGGATGCCGGGCAGTCGAAACAACTTGCGAAACTCTTCCGCGGCCACGCCGTCGTCATCAATTGCACGCAGCACGACTTCAACCTGAAGGTGATGCGCGCGGCGCTGGCGGCGAAAGTCCACTATCTTGACCTGGGGGGATTGTTTCACTGGACGCGCCGGCAATTGAAACTTAACCGCCAGTTCCAGCACGCAGGATTGACGGCGATTCTCGGCGCGGGCTGCGCGCCGGGCATCACCAATGTGATGACGCGCGCGGTCGCTGACCGGCTCGACCGCGTCACGTCCGTGCGCATTCGCGTTGGCGCAAAAGATTTGAACGCCAAGCCCGCCGATTTCTTCTTCCCGTATTCCGCGCAGACGATTGTGGAGGAACTGACCCTCAAGCCGTGGGTGTTCGTGCGCGGAAGATTCAAGCAAGTGAAACCCCGTACGGGTTGGGAGCGAGTTGGTTTTTCAAGGCCGGTTGGCGCTCAGTCGGTGGTGTTGACGCGACATAGTGAGGTCGCGACAATTCCATTGACGTTTCGGGCGAAAAGTCTGCGGGAATGCGACTTCAAAGTCGGTTTTGATCGCAAGTTTGTGCGCGAAGTGACCAGACGACTGAAAGCGGGCTGGAGAGTCCAGGATTTCGCGAAGCTACCAGTACCACGGGGCAAGCCGAACGATTATGAAGTGTCCCGTGTGATTGTTGGCGGGAACAGGAAAACAGTCACGATGGATTGCCATGCAAAAGCGAATCGCCGCTGGCACGCCAGCGCGGGCGACATCGACACGGGCTGTCCGCCGTCGATCATTGCGCAGATGATTGTAACGGGCCTGGTTGCGCGACGAGGAGTGCTGCCACCGGAAGTGGCGGTGCCGGTCGAGCCGTTCTTCGCGGAATTGCGCAAGCGCGGGATGAAGATCGTCGTGAAGGAGAGCAAACCATGAAAATGTGCGTGGGCGGCAAATGGGTCGAGACGGACGAAAAAATCGAAGTGCTGAATCCATACGACAATACGGTGGTGGACACGGTACCGCACGCCCGGGCCGCGGACATTGAAGCGGCGCTTGCGGCGGCGGTGCGCGGAGCGAAGATCATGGCGAAGCTCACGGCGTGGGAGCGTTATCAGATCCTGAAGAAGACGGCCGAGAAACTCGAAGCCCGGGCGGAGGAATCCGCACGCACCATCACGTTGGAGGAAGGGAAGGCGATCAGTGAAGGTCGATTCGAGGTGGGTCGCGCGGCGGAAACGCTGACACTGTCCGCCGAGGAAGCGCGACGGATTCACGGGGAAACCGTGCCGCTGGATGCCTCGCCGGGAGGGGCGGGCAAGATGGGTTTTACGTTGCGGGTGCCGTGCGGCGTGGTGGTGGCGATCAGCCCGTTCAACTTTCCGTTGAATCTCGTGGTGCACAAAGTGGGGCCAGCCATCGCGGCGGGCAACGCCGTGATCATCAAACCGCCGTCGAACACCCCGCTTTCGGCGCTGAAGCTGACGGAACTGCTCCTGGAATGCGGGTTGCCGTCCGAAGCGATCTCGTGTTTGACGGGACCCGGCGGCGAACTCGGCGATGCGCTCTGTCGCGACCAACGGGTGCGGAAAATCACATTCACCGGCAGCGTGCCCGTCGGGGAACGGATCTGCCGGACGGCCGGCATCAAGAAGGTGACGATGGAACTCGGCAGCAACTCGCCGATCATCGTCATGCCCGACGCGGATTTGGAAACAGTGGCGGAGGCGGTCGCGGCGACCGGCTATTCGAATGCGGGCCAGGTCTGCATCTCGACCCAGCGCGTGATTGCGCAGCAAGCGGTCTACGAGGATGTGTTGGCTGCGACGAAATTGAAAGTCGAGGCGTTGACGATCGGCAATCCGCTGGACGAGAAGACGAAGGTCGGGCCAATGATTCGCGAACACGAGGCGATACGCGTCGAACAGTGGGTGCAGGAAGCCGTGAAGGGTGGTGGACGCGTGGTCACGGGAGGCGTTCGACGTGGGGCGATTTACATGCCGACAATTATTGCCGACGTGAAGCCCGAGATGCGGATCTCCTGTGAGGAGTTGTTCGGTCCGGCGGTGGCGTTTACACCATTCCATGATGTCGAAGAGGCGCTCGCGCTTGCCAACGACAGCCCCTTCGGCCTGGCGGCGGGCGTGTTCACGGAGAGCCTGGATACCGCGATGAAGTTTGCCCGGGAACTGGAAACGGGCAACATCCATATCAATTGGGGACCGCAATGGCGCGCGGACCTGATGCCCTATGGCGGCCTGAAAAACAGTGGTTTTGGGAAGGAAGGCCCGCGGTACGCGGTCGAAGAAATGACCGAACTGAAAATGGTGGTTTTTCACCTGAAATATTGATGTGTTGACCTTATTTTGGGGTCTGTGCTACAAGTTCGGCGACGTTCAGGAGGAGGAAGGTGACGTTCCGGTAACGATCGACCATGCGAACGGTGTCACAGCCAAGATCGGGAGGCGCGTCAGTTGTGGACACGCAGTTACAGAACAATAATATCAGAGTCGAACGGAAGCATTTCACGTTTGACCTGAGAGAGAACCCGCGAGGCCGTTTCTTGAGGATCATCGAGGAGGTTAATGGTCGCCGTGACGCCATCATCATCCCCCTGACGGGACTCGAAGATTTCCGCGATCAGCTGAACGAGATCATTAAGTTCAGCAAAACTCTCACTCCACAGCCTTAGGCATCCGGCGCTTGCAGTGGACGGCGGGCGGGCAACCGCAGCACGCCCTTACAAGCCAGGATCTCCTGAGGTTTCGCTATGGCTTCCTGTGCTCATCGATCCGGTCAATCGCTTTCTGCGCCAGCGCTCTCACCGCGGGATCAGGATCCATGAGAAAAATGGCAAGCGCATTGGTGCCTTCGGCAAGACCGCATTCGCCGAGGGCGGCCGCCGCCCGGCGTCGGACCTCGACGTCGTTATTCTTGACGGCGTTGCCCAGTGGCGCCAACGCCGCCGGGTCGTGAAGCCTGGCCAGCGCCACCGCGATCCCAAATTGGTGCGCTGGCGGCGTCGCTGCCAGCGCGCGCAGGAGCAGCGGATGAGACGACGGCGTGGCCAGATCGTAGAGGGCGCTGGTGGCGCTGTAGCGCACGTAGCCGTCCATGTCCGGTAGCAATTGAACCAACCAACCGATGGCGCGCGCGTCACCCATCTTGCCGAGCGCGATGGCCGCCTCCGCGCGCACGAACCAATTGTCGTCGGACAGCAGTCGAAACAAAGGCTTGAGCGCCGCCGGGTTGCCGAGTTGTCCCAGAGCGTGCGCGCAATCGCGGCGAACCTCGGGATCGCTGTCTTCGAGAGCACGGACAATCTCACGGAAATCGCCCGCGTTGGGCTGGTCGGCAATCAGCTTGGCTGCGTTCTCACGAACGATCCGGTCGCGATGGCGCAGCAATTCGGCCGTGAGCGATTTGCCGGCGGGGACTTGTTGCAACGCCTGCGCCGCCAGATCGGGTTTCTCGGCGCGAAGCAGCACGACCACGCGCATACGCAAAAGCGCCGCGGAATCAGGGTGTTTTTGGAGATAGGCCTCGACCGTGTCCGAGGCGGCACGCACCTGGCCGTCGTCCAGCAACTTGTTGGCCTGGTTGAGCGCAGCCTGTTCGGGAGTTCGCGCGCAACCGGCAAGCAGAAGAACGGACATCAACAGAGCGATGCGTAACATGATGAGTAACTGACGGACCGATCCCACTGTAGCCGGTGATTATCACTGACCTACGCCTTGTATCTTTGTCTTTGGCAGCGAAGTGGTCAAGAGGGAAACAAAGGCAATCACAGGGCTTCGGGGTTGACACCCTTTCGGGTGGCCCGTAGAGTAACAATACTATGCTGGCGTCGACATTGCGTGCTGGAGCTTCTCTCACGGCAGATTCTGGCGGCAATCTTCTGGAACTGTTGGAACCGATTGCGGCTGAATTGCCTCGGGTTGAAGTCGCTTTGGCGAACCAAGTCAGCGGTTTTGATTCGCGCTTGGGCGAGCAGATTCACTACATCCTGGGGGGCACAGGCAAGCGTCTGCGTCCGAGTCTCGCACTTTTGGCTGGGGGGACAACGGGGGGGGTTACCGAACAGCACATTACCCTGGCGGTAATCGTCGAACTGATCCACGTTGCCACATTGGTGCATGACGACGTTTTGGATGAAGCCGACCTAAGGCATCGTATTCCAACCTCTAACTCGCGGTGGGGCAATGAGATAAGTGTTTTGCTTGGCGATTGCCTGTTCGCCCATGCGCTGCGCCTGGCTGCAAGTTACCCAACCACAGAGGTCTGCCGCAGGGTCAGCGAAGCGACGAATACCGTGTGTTCCGGCGAGATAGTCCAGACGCAACACCGTTTTGACCTGGATTTGACCCTCGAACAGTACCTGGACATCATCAATATGAAGACGGGGGCCCTTTTCGCGGTCAGTTGCGAATTGGGCGCTTTTTTGAACGGTGCGCCCTCCGCCATCGTCAAACGTATGAATGAATTCGGAACCAATTTGGGGATTGCCTACCAGATTTACGACGATTGTGTGGATATTTTTGGACAAGAGCGGCAAGCGGGGAAATCCCTTGGAACGGACATGAAAAAGGGCAAGCTCACACTTCCATTTCTCTTGCTCCTGCAGCACGTCAGTTCCGAGAATCGCCAGGAACTGGGAGCGATGATTCTTCGCCACGGCCAGCAGGAGCAGCAGGATTTGCTCCGGCTCGTGCTGGGCAACGGCGTGGTGGGCGAGTCGCTCGCGACGATTGACAGCTACATTTCCCGCGCTCGGACGAATCTCGCGGCGTTGCCGCCGAATGTTTACACCAGGACGTTGGCGGCCCTCACCGATTATCTTTGGGGACAAAGCCGGTCGCTTCTCAAGGAAGCTGCCGCTACGTAACAGATTATTGATTACCGGGCCCAAGGGACATTGATTGTGATCACTGCGAAACTAAAAGAAAAACTCGGATTCCGCGGGGTCTCGCCGCGCTCGACGAGCACGCCCGCGCCCGCCGCGGAGCGCGAGATCGATTTGCGACATGAAGAAGATGAGGCGCTCGTGCGCCGCAGCCAGAAGGGCGAGAGCGCCGCGTTCGACGTCCTGGTCGAGCGCTATAAGGAGCGGCTCTACGCCACCGTTTACCACATGACTTCCAACCACGAGGACGCCAACGATCTCGTGCAGGAAACCTTCATCAAGGCGTACAAAAGCCTCCAGAGTTTTCGCGGCCAATCCAGTTTCTACACCTGGGTTTATCGCATCGCCGTGAACCGCACGATCAACTTCGTCAAGCGCCGCAAGAACCGCAACCAATACAGCCTCGACGACCTGGACAGTTCAATCCAGTCTGATCCGGACCTGGTGGAGATGCAGTCTCATGCCACGCCCCGGCGCGAGGTCGGATTGAACGAGCTTCAGCAAAAGCTGAACGAAGCGCTGCAAAAACTGTCGGAATCGCATCGGGCGGTGGTGACCCTGCACGACATCCAGGGCATGACGCACGCGGACATTGCGAAAGTGGTGGGATGCTCGGAAGGCACTGTGCGGTCGCGGCTTTTCTACGCGCGACAACAGTTGCAAGGATTGCTCAGCGAATATTTGTAGACCGTCATGGATTGCCAAAAGACACAACAGTTGTTCGATGATCTCGCGCACGAGCGGCTCGCGCCGGCGACCGCCGCGCAGGTGCGCCAGCACCTGGCCGATTGCACCGACTGCCGGGTGGTGGAACAACGCACCAGTCGCCTGCAGCGGTTGCTCGCGCTCAAGCGCCATGAGCGGCCGACACCGGAGTATTTCGACAATTTCCTTTCCGAATTTCATGGGCGGGTCTTGGCCGAAGCGCGAAAAATCGGCTGGTGGGAAAGAACGCTGGGACGCGTGGACGATTTTCTGGCGGTCGAATCGATGCGCGTGTGGCGTTTCAGCTTCACCAACGCGCTGGGCGTGGCGGCGGCTGTGGGCCTGGCGTGGATGGGCTTGCGCCAGACGGGTGATCCCGTGATTGCCGCGATGGACCAGACGACCACCGCCAACTCCTCGCTGGCCGCTGCCGAGACAATGCTTCCCCCGCCGCATTCCACGCCCCAAACGATCGTCGCATCGCTCCCGTTGTCGGCGGCTTCGGCGGATTACCCGTCGGCGTCGGCAGGCAATGTGGTTTTGGTTCCGGCCCAGGCACACACGGATTCTTCGACGCCGCGTTACATGCTGGATCGCATCCCGGTCACACCGGCCAGTTATGACGTACCGAGCGTCCATTTCTAAGTGGCGGTACATCCCCGGTATCGCATTCCTCGTTATCGCCGCCACGACAGCGGCCTTCGCGGCCGGGTTGCTGGAAACCATTGACCAGGAAGTCAGCTCGATTTACGAGAAGTCCAGGGACACTGTCGTCAAGGTCCATGCCCAACGCCAACTTCAAATCGGCAATCTACCGTTCAGTTCCTCACATCGTGTGGGCACGGGTTTTTTCATCGACACGGACGGCCATCTGCTGACCGCCGCCACGGTGGTGGAAGACGCGGACAGTTGCTGGATCGAGTGGCGCGGCCAGAAGATCGACGCGCGCGTCATCGGACGTGATCCACAAACAAACCTTGCCCTGTTGAAGATCAATCCGGCCCCCGGCAACCCGACGCCCTTCCTGCCGCAAGGGAATTCGGATGAACTGCGCGTCGGGTCGATGATCATCACCATTGGATTTCCCTACGACCTGCCGAGCGCACCGGTGGTGGGCTTCGTCAACGGGATCGACATTCACTGCGGTAATCACGTCTTCGCTACCAGCCACATTCGCGCCGGATGCCGGCTGAGCCCGGGACAGGGGGGCGGCCCGATGCTGAACGCGCGCGGGGAAGTCATTGGTGTCGCCGTTGCCGCGCACGCGGATGACCAATGCTATGGCTTGCCGATCAACGCCGCGCACAAAATCTGGACGGACATCCTGCAATTTGGCCGGCCGCAATACACCTGGGTGGGTCTTGGCGTTTCGGAGAGGCAATTGGCCGTCAACCCGACAGTTTCCAATCAATGGCAGGTATTCGTCCAGCAGATTTATTCGAATACGCCGGCGGCGGCGGCGGGTTTCCGCAATGGCGACACGCTGGTGAGTATCACGAGCAATGAAGTGCATCGCTCGGCGGACGTTCTCAATACGATGTTCTGCCACCGCGTTGGCGACACTGTCGAGTTCGTCGTGCTGCGAGATGGGCAGGAGCAGAAACTCCTGCTGGTGGTCGCCGCGCGTCCTCCCCAAGAGTCGTTCGGGACCCAGGCTACGCTGCCACCCGGGCCGTTTACGCCCCCAGGCCAGTCGCTGACCCTTGTCCCGGCGTCACAAGAGCACTAACCCGGCTGCTACGATTTCCGGAACGGGTTAGTATCCTGCGGCATTGCCG
Source organism: uncultured Verrucomicrobiae bacterium (assembly GCA_963812605.1). Lineage (GTDB taxonomy): Bacteria > Verrucomicrobiota > Verrucomicrobiia > Palsa-1439 > Palsa-1439 > Palsa-1439. The sequence goes on from CAWEWF010000001.1 coordinate 612,836, forward strand.
CGCGCGCGAATTCCTTGGCTTCGGACCAACTCGGCGGTAATGTTCCGGTAATCCTGATTCTGCGAGCATTGAAACGGTTTTGGCTCCCCGTGCGTCCGTGTTCATGGATAATGTGGGCAACCACGTTTGGCAATCTCGCGGAGGGAGTGCGGGCTACGATTTCATGCAACGCTTTTTTAAAGCACCCGTTGTTACGATACTTCTGGCCGCAGTGGCCGGCGGAGCCGGCGTCTGGCGGTGGCACGAGCGAAATGGGCACAAATGGCTGTTCCGCTCGGCGCTGGTGAATCGTGGCGACCTCGTGGCCACCATCAACGCCACGGGAACGATTGAACCGGTGGAGGTCGTGGACATCGGCGCGCAGGTGGCTGGTCTGGTCACTTCCTTTGGCCAGGATACCGATGGCAAAACGATTGATTATGGCTCCATCGTTGAGGAGGGAGCCACTCTGGCAAAGATCGACGAGTCGGTGTATGTCGCCGATCTTGCCGTGTCCAAGGCGCAATTGGAGGAAGACAAAGCCGGCGAAGCGAGCGCCGCCGCCAATGTCGAAGAGATGAAGGCCAAGCTCGTCCAGGCCGACGCCGACTGGAAAAGGACGCAGGACCTCGTCCATTCCCAGTTGCTGCCGCTTTCAACGTATGATTCCACCAAGGCCAACTACGAGGTCGCCAAGGCGAGCGTCGCTGTCGCGGAAGCGGCCCTGGCCCAGGCCAGGGCGACCACGCTGCAGGCCGAAGCGCTGCTCAGCAAGGCGCAGCGGAACGTGGATTTCTGCACGATCAAGTCACCCGTCAAAGGGGTCATCATCGACCGCCGCGTGAATATCGGACAAACCGTGGTGTCCAGTCTCAATGCGCCCAGCCTGTTTTTGATTGCGAGGGATTTGACGAAGATGCAGATCTGGGTCGCGGTGAACGAAGCCGATGTCGGCCGCATCACTCCCGGCGCGCCCGTGACGTTTGCCTGCGATGCGTTTCCGGGAAGAGAATTCAGCGGGACCGTTGGCAAGGTCCGCCTTAACGCGACCATGACACAAAACGTCGTGATGTACACCGTGGAGGTCAATACGGAGAATCCCGAGAGCATTTTGCTGCCGTACCTGACCGCCAATGTCCGTTTCGTGGTGCGAAAGGAGTCCGATGCGCTTCTGGTTCCCAACGCTGCGTTGCGATGGTCCCCGTCTTCGTTATCCGAGATCGCGCCCGAGGCCCGCTCGTGGAAACCGACGGACACGACGGAGGGAAGTGGTTCCGGCAGCGGGCCCAAGCAGAAGCAAGGCTCGAAGAAACATTTTGGCGTCGTCTGGTTGAAAGCCGGCGAGGTTGTTCGACCTCTCGAAGTGGAGCTCGGACCTTCGGACGGCGCCAGCACGGCCATTATTTCCGATAATCTGCGAGAGGGGCAGGAAATCGTGACGGGGGAGACCACGGAGATCGCCCAGGCCGGCATCCAAAATCCCTTTCTCCCACAAATCCGCAGGCGTTGAACGAACGGAGGTGAAACCTGTTGTGAAGAATGCTTACCGAATCCTGCGAATGGCCCTTCGCGCGCTGCGCCGGAATGTCATGCGATCGGTGCTGACCTGTTTGGGGATCATTATCGGCATCGCCGCCGTCATCGCCATGATGGAAATCGGACGGGGTTCTTCCTACTCGATTGAACAGACCATTGCCAGCCTCGGGGCCAACGTCATCCAGGTCGATCCCAATGACGCCGTGATCGGTGGAGTGAGCTCGGGAGGCGGCGGGCGGGTGACGCTCACCCCGGCGGACGCGGAAGCGATCGTCCGGGATTGCAGTGCCGTTCGCTGGGTCGCGCCCAGCGTGGATTGCCGCGCGCAAATTGTTTACGGCAACCACAACTGGTTTCCCAACAACGTCCTCGGCACCACCCCGGATTATCTGGTGATCCGCAAGTGGGATCTTTCCGCGGGCGAGCCATTTACCTATGACGACGTTCGCAACGCCGCCGCGGTGTGCATCATCGGGCAAACAATTGTCCGTCAATTGTTCGGCGACGAGCCGCCGCTCGGCAAAGTGATCCGCATCAAGAATGTCGCGACAAAAGTGGTCGGCGTCCTCAGTCGGAAAGGGGCGAACATGATGGGAAGGGACCAGGACGATTTTATTGTGGCTCCCTGGACCACCATCAAATTCCGGGTGACTGGTTCGAGGCAGTCGGTCCAGGCGGCCGCGGCCTCGCCGGCCTCCACGTCCGTCAATACGCTCAGCCAGCTTTATCCGAATCAGCAGACGCAATTGTATCCGCAGCAATCCGCGATTCAAGCGGCGGACACGTTGCAAATGACGCGGTTCTCCGACCTTGACGACATTTGGATATCGGCGGCGACCGCGCAGGAAATCCCGGTGGCGATAAGCCAAATCACCGGTCTGATGCGGGACCGACATCGAATCCAGTCCGGAACACCGGATGACTTCCGGATTCGCGACCTGACCGAACTTTCCCAGGCGTTGGCGTCCACCAGCCGGGTCATGACCAATTTGCTCTTGATCGTGGCGCTGATTTCACTGGTGGTGGGAGGGGTCGGCATCATGAATATCATGCTGGTGTCAGTGACCGAACGGACGCGCGAGATCGGGATCCGCATGGCCGTGGGAGGGCGCGCGCGCGATATCCTGAGACAATTTCTGGTCGAGGCGGTCGTGCTTTGCGTTGCCGGCGGTATCGTCGGGATTCTGTTGGGTCGCGGGGTATCGGTCGCGGTGACCGCATTCCTCCACTGGCCGACCATGCCCTCGGTGCCCGCGATCATCGCCGCCGTTGCGGTATCGATGACCGTCGGCATTGTGTTCGGCTTTTATCCGGCCTGGAAAGCATCGCGCCTCGACCCGATTGAGGCCCTGCGCTACGAATAATCGGCGCCGGCGTGTTGGCTAAACAAAAGAGATTGCCTACTTCTTCCCAAGTTTTGCGCGCACATCGTCGAGCTGTCCGGCGGAGCCGAGCGCCTGGTTCTTGTGCGCGATCATCTTGGCGTACTCTTCGATGTAAATCTTGCCCGGATCACGGAGGTCGAATTTGTCGGGATGGTCGCGGAAGAACTCGCGATGCACGCGCGTCCAAACGAGGCGGCCGTCGGTGTCGATGTTGACCTTGCAGACGCCGAGCTTGGCGGCCGGGAGGAAATCTCCCTCGGGTACGCCGCTGGTCTCTTCCATCTTGCCGCCCGCCTTGTTGATGCGATCCACTTCGTCCTTCGGCACGCTCGAGCTGCCGTGCATGACCATCGGGAACACCGGGGAGCAACTTCTGGATCTTTTCGATGACGTCAAAATGCAGGCCGAATTTCTTGCCGGGTTCGGCCTTGAACTTGTAAGCGCCATGGCTGGTGCCGATGGCCACGGCGAGGGAATCGCACTTCGTCGTCTCGACAAAGGTCTTCGCTTCGTCGGGGTTGGTGAGGGAGACGTGGCCGACGATGTCTTCCTCGACGCCGCCCAGCATGCCCAGTTCCGCTTCGACCGACACGCCGCGGGCGTGTGCCTTGTCCACGACGCGTTTGGTGATTTCGGCGTTTTTATCGAAGGGTTCGTGACTGGCATCAATCATCACCGAGCTGTAGAAGCCGGACGCGATGCAGTCGTAACAGGTCGGCTCGTCGCCGTGGTCGAGATGGACCGCAAAAATCGCCTCCGGGAAGACTTCCTGGGAGGTGCGGATCATCGCTTCGAGATAGCGTTTGTCGGTGTATTTCCGCGCGCCCGCGGCTGAGTTGGATGATGAAGGGCGCCTTGCTCTGGACATTGCCCTGGAACAGGCCGACGGTTTGTTCCAAATTATTGATGTTGTAAGCGCCGAGGGCATATTTGCCGTAGGCGATCTTGAACAGTTGTGCGGTGGTGACGATCATTGCAAATTCTCCTTATAAAACAACAAGTGCGCCTGGCGTGCTCGCCACTGGGACAGTAGCGAACACGCGCCCGCGCGTCAAACTTGATTTCCGTTGTTACTCGGCGGCCTCGAACAGGTCAAACTGATTGCCGTCGGGGTCCAGGACAGTGATGAGTTTGCCGAAGGGCTCGTCCTTGACGTCACCGCTGAATTCCACGCCGCGTTCCTTGAGCGTGGCCACGGTGGCATTGATGTCATCGACCAGCAGGCTCAGGAACGGATTGCGGGCGCCGCCGGCCGGCTCGGCTTGCATCAGGCCGAGATGGACGGCGTTGAGATCGACCTCCGCCCAATTCGCTTCGCGATAGGCGATCTTCAAGCCAAGTTTCTTCTCGAAGAAGTCGCAGGAGCGATTGATGTCGGAGACTTTGAAAACGATAGTGGCAATGCCTTTAATCATTTGGATTCCTTAGTAGGGTAGGGGGAACTTCGCGGTTATGGCCCGGACTTTTTCCTTTACGTTGGCCTGGACGGTTGCATCGTCGGGTTTTTCCAGCACTTCGGTGATGAGCGCGGCGATTTGCTCCATCTCGATTTCCTTCATCCCGCGGGTGGTAACGGCCGGCGTGCCGAGACGGATGCCGCTGGTGACCAGCGGTTTTTCGGGATCGTAGGGGATGAGGTTTTTGTTCGTGGTGATCCCGGCGCGATCGAGTGATTCCTGGGCGATCTTGCCCGTGAGTTTCTTCGGGCGCAGGTCCACGAGCATCAAATGGTTGTCGGTCCCGCCACTGACAATGCGGAAACCGAGCGTCGCCAGGGCCGCCGCGAGGGACTTCGCGTTCTTCACGATCTGCCGCTGGTAATCCTGGAAATCGGGTTTCATCGCTTCGAGGAAACAGACGGCCTTGGCGGCGATGATGTGCATGAGCGGGCCGCCCTGGATGCCGGGGAGGACCCAACTGTCGATGTCCTTGGCGTATTTTGCCTTGCAGAGGATCAAGCCCGCCCGTGGCCCGCGCAGGGTCTTGTGGGTCGTGGTGGTGACGAAATCAGCGAGCGGCACCGGGCTGGGATGGATCCCGGCGGCGACCAGGCCCGCGATGTGGGCCATGTCGACGAACAGCAACGCGCCGACGCTATCGGCAATCTCGCGCATCCGCTTGAAATCGATGATGCGCGAATAGGCGCTGGCGCCGGCGGTGATCATTTTCGGACGACAATCCTGCGCGAGTTTCGCGAGTTGATCGTAGTCGATGGTTTCATTGTCCTGGCGCACGCCGTAGTGGACAACTTTGTAAAAGCGCCCGGAAAAGTTGCGCGGCGAACCGTGCGTGAGATGGCCGCCGTGGGCGAGTTCCATCGTCAGGATCGTGTCGCCGTGCTGGAGCGAGGCGAAATACACGGCCATGTTCGCCTGCGAACCCGAGTGCGGCTGGACGTTGGCATGTTCGGCCCCGAAAAGTTGTTTGGCGCGGTCGATGGCGAGTTGCTCGGCAATGTCCACGTATTCACAGCCGCCATAATAGCGGCGGCCGGGATAACCTTCCGCGTATTTATTCGTCAGTACCGTACCGGCGGCTTCGAGGATGGCCGGCGAGACGAAATTCTCGCTGGCAATCAATTCGATATTTTCCTGCTGCCGTTGTTTCTCGCGCTGGACGGCATTGAAAATTTCGGGATCGGCCACGGCGAGCGCGGAATTTTTTTTCGCGGGCAGGGAGGTTGGGTTCATGATGGGTGGATGGTCCATTTCGTCAACGCGGCGCGCGTGGCGGCCGCCATCAAAGCTTGTGTGCAGCCAGACATCCAGGAGTTGTTTGGCCTGCTCGGCATCGAGATCGATCCCGGACAGCACGAGGACATTGGCATCGTTGTGCTCGCGGCTGAGGCGGGCCCAATGCTCGTTGCTGACCATGGCGGCGCGCACGCCGGGAAAACGGTTGGCGGCAATGCTCATGCCGATGCCACTCTTGCAGATCAACACGCCGCGGTCGAAATTGCCGGCGAGCAGTTCGCGCGCGACGATAAACGCGTATTCGGGGTAATCGACAGGGTCGGTGGTGTGCGTGCCGAAATCCGCGAACACATACCCTTGTTGCGCTAGCCAGTCTTTCAAGGCGGCTTTGATCTCGACGCCGCCGTGGTCGCCGGCCAGGGCGATGCGCAGGGCGCGCGCCTCATCGCTCGTGGCGGCGGTGACTTCCCGGGTCGCCTGGCCGGTCGTGCCGGCGGTCTGCTCGATAAAGACGATCAGGCTCGGCAACGCGTCGCGGATTTGGTCGCGGGTGCGACGGTACACGTCGATCGATTGGCCAATCGGGTCGGCAATGTCCTTGTTCTCGGTCGTGCGCAATTCCTCGAATTCCCGGACGAGAAACGTTTTCTCGGCCGCCCCGGGATGGAGCGCCTGGATCGCATCGTAGTGCTGGCGGGTCATGGTCAGGATAAAATCGGCCTGGCGCACGAGTTCACTGCCGAGGGGTTGGCTGACATGCGAGGAAATGTCGATCCCGAGTTCCGCCATCACGTCGATGGCCGCATCCGTGGCCGCCATGCCTTCCAGCGCGCCCAAACCGGCCGAAGCGACCTGGATATCGGTGTGGCCGCGCAACATGTGCCGGAGCAAGCCCTCCGCCATGGGGCTGCGGCAAACATTACCGGTGCAAACGAAGAGAATCTTCTTCATGGATTTTGTTGGCCTGCCAGGCAGGCTGGCCGGGTCGTTTCGACGGGTCTCATTGCCAGGTCAGCAGGACGCGGATGCCCTTCAAAATGTCCACGGCGCGCTGCAGCACCACGTCGCGCACGTTTTGGATCTCATCTTCCTCTTCATGTTCCTTGTCCGTCGCCGACTGGTCGGCGTTCGTCGATGCTGCACGGATTGGCAGCTCGCTATCGATCGACTGGCCGTGGAATACCTTGACCAACTCGGCTTCCGTCAGCCCCTTCTTGTTCACACGGGGCTGCAGGCTCGCGGTCAGGGTTTCATTGGTCTGCACGGTCAGCACCACGTCGCGCTCCGTCTTTGGATCGATCTTCACGGCAACGTCCGGTGTGAGGCCGTCAGGGAACAGGTTGACAGGTTGCGTCGCGTCCTGCGGGGGCGCGAGCACGATCTTCGCGGTGGCGATGCGCAGGATCCGTCCATCGCTCAGCTTCACCTCTTGCCAGGCGGCGGCGGAACCGGCGGTTTTGGAGCCGATAACGATCCCGCGATCCTCGGTGCGCAACGCCCCGGCCAGGGCTTCGGCGCTGCCGCGCGTTTCCTTGTTTACCAGCAACATCAGCGGGGCGGAAGTCAGGTCCATCCCCCCCAGTGAGGCCGGTTTGACATCCGCGCCGGCGTGAAAGACTTGCGGGGCCTTTTCCGAACTTTTCAGCGTGAACAACTCCTGTCCGTCGTTCAAGAAGCGGCTGGCGATGGCAGCGGTGGCGGCGAAATTCGTGCCGTCCGCATAACGCAGATCGAGCACGAAGCCGGTGACTTTCTGGTCAGCGAATTTCTTCAGTTCCGCATCCAGCGCGGCGGGCGTTCCATCGGTCACCTCCGCGAGGCGGATGTAGCCGATGTCGGGGCCGATGACTTCCGCGCGCGCGAGGGGTACAGTCGGCTGCGGCTCGGCCGCGGCATTTGTCGACGGTGATTCCGGTTCGACAATCACGACACCGCGTCCCATGGCTTCGAGGATGCCCGTGACCGTGGCTTCGTTCAGCAGTTTCTCATTGAGTTTGTCGCGGTCGACATAATTCGATTTGAGAATGCTGATGACTTCCGCCGTCGGTCGCAACGACGCGCCGGCATCGGCGGCGCGGCACGGCGGAGCGGCGCCGGTCACCACCAACAAAAGACCCGCGGTAATTCCAACAACAATTGTCTTCATCATACCTCGTAAGATCAAGCTTTGCTCCGACAGCCCCTGGCTGTCGGCGTTATGTTCGTATCGCCCGGGCCGCAATATCGCGGCGAAACTGCATGCCGTCAAAGTGAATTCTCTGGACCGCTTCATACGCCCGGCGCGCGGCGCTCTCAATGCTCCCGCCGAGCGCGGTGACGCCCAGGACCCGTCCGCCATCCGTGACGATTTGGCCGGCGGCGTTCTGCCGTGTACCCCCGTGGAACACGCAAACCTTATCCAACTCGGCGGCATCTTTCAACCCCGCAATCGGCTGGTCGCGTTCGTACAGTCCGGGATAGCCGCCGGCGGCCAGCACCACACAGACGGCGGATTCCTTCTTCCATGCCAGCGGCAGACGGTCAAGCCGGCCGTCGATTGTGGCTTCCGCCGCATCGAGCAGGTCGAAATCCATTCGCGGCAGCACGACCTGGGTTTCGGGATCGCCGAAACGGCAATTGAATTCGAGCACCTGCGGCCCGCGCTCGGTGATCATGAGTCCCGCGTACAACACGCCGCGGTATTCGATGCCTTCGGCCCGCAATCCCGCCAGTGTTTGCCGAAAAATCCCGTCAATCTGCTTTGTAAGCAACTCGTTCAGCAGCGGCGTGGGCGAATATGCCCCCATGCCGCCGGTGTTCGGGCCGCGGTCGCCGTCCAGCGCGCGTTTGTGGTCCTGCGCCGACGCCAGCACCTGGAAGGATTGGCCGTCGACAAGCGCCATGACGGAAAGTTCTTCACCGCGCAGGCATTCCTCGAGAATGATTTGCGCGCCCGCCGCGCCAAAGATTCTGCGTTCCATGATTTCCGTGATGGCTTGCTCGGCTTCAGCAGTTGTGGACGCGACGATCACGCCTTTGCCGGCGGCCAGGCCATCGGCCTTGACGACCACCGGCGCACCGATCTTGCGCAGATGGGCGCGGGCGGCGTCTGTGTCATCGAAGATGGCTGCGGCGGCGGTGGGAACGTGGTGCTTGAGAAGAATCTGCTTGCTGAAAACCTTGCTGCCTTCCAATTGGGCCGCGCGCTGGTTGGGGCCGAACACACGGAGGCCCCGACGTTGAAAAACATCAACAATGCCGGCGCACAAGGGTCCCTCGGGGCCGACCACGGTAAGATCGACCTTCTGTGCGACGGCGAACGCCGCCAACTGGTCGATCTCCATGGCCGGGATGGGCACGCATTCGGCCAGGGCGGCAATGCCGGCGTTGCCCGGCGCGCAAAAGAGTTTGGTAACGCGCGGGCTTTGGGTGATTTTCCATGCGAGCGCGTGTTCGCGCCCGCCGCTGCCAATGATCAGGATTCTCATCGCGAGGCCAAGCGCCACTGTAGGTGAAACTTTCCGCGACGGTCAATCCCGGAAACCATGACGGCTGGCTATTGGATCGCCTTGATTTTCAGGGGCGCATCGGTTTGATCGGAACCATGCAGCACCATGGTCGGCTTCCCGTGTTTGAATGTCCCCGACAGCGAACTGTGAACGGTGTCTGGCCCGGGAAACGTGCGATCGATGGATACGGTAAGCTTGTCGTGCGAAGTGGCGATAATTACGCCGCTCAAGGTGTAGGAGCCGGTATCACTGAGTCCCTGGCCCGTCACGTCGAAGACCGCCGGGAAATTCGTTGCCGGAGAGATCGTGTAGGTTTCGGCGAGGGTCTTTCCCAAACGGGAAACCTCTGCGGTCCAAAAGCCGCTGAGATCGGGAAAGTCTGTCGCCTTTTCTCCCTGGTAGCGGAAGCGGTGAGCGGTGCCCTTGCCCTTGGCGACGAAGCGGGTCGCACTCGTCAAATGCGCGGTCAGGCTGGCGGCGGTATTGGTGCCCCCGAACGATTGGAGAGAGGCGACCACAACATCGCCGTGACTATCGAAGCCCCAATTGCCCGTAAGCGTAAAGAGGCCCGATTCCTTCCGCGTAATTCCATAGCCGCTGACCGTGAAATCGTTGGAGAAGGTCAGCATCTCGTTGCCCCGATCCACGCCCAGGATGGTGATTTCCCACGAACCGACGGGTGTAAGACTCTGTCCGCGAGCGATAGCCGGCTGGAAAACCAAAACGGCCGCAAACAGGCCAAAAATCAAAATCGACTGCTTCATTACTTCCTCCTTGTTGTTACGAACGTCCCCAAAGAAGTTTGTAATATTTTTGGCGCGAGGTGGCAACCGAAAAGAATGGCGAGAGCCGCGTTGGGGACAGTCTGATTCAGGGCGAATTTTTCCCAAGAATGGCCACGGCCATCGCCAGCGCCTTCTCGTAGACCTTATCGCGCGAGCCCCGGTCGAGTTCCTGCGACAAGAGCGAGGCGTCGTCGGTTGGCCAGAAGGCGCGCTTGCGCGGCAGGCCGCAGGCGTTGGGCATGTCAATCGTCGCGCTGGCGGTGCTCTCACCGTGGTTCTTGCGGATCGAAAACGTGGCGTTGTCCGTCTGGATGGCGATCGACAGGAGGCCCACCGAGGTTGCGTCACGGTCCTCGCGAGCGGAGAGGTGGATTTTCTCCGCAGCCTCGTCCACGGGCCAGTTCAATTGCGCGGCGATCCAGGAACTGTACAGGAGCGCCCGCAGCCCGGCACCGGGACCGCGACCGTGGACGATGTCGACGGCGCGAATCTGCGCCAGCTCGATCCGACAGTTTGGTTCGTCGAAGAATTCCGCGGCGAGACGGCGCCACAAACCGAGGCGGGTCCAACTCAGGTCGGCGAAACTGCCACGGGGGTGCTCGGCGATGGCGCGGGCCAGGGCGGCCAACTGCGATTGTGGATCTGTCCAGGTCGACGTGTCGTAAATCACCCGGTCGGCCACGGCCACGAGGCGACGGAAGAGAGCGATTCTCTTCAGGAAATCACCCTGCCACCAAATAACGGTGGGCAGGTCGGATTCCAGCAGGGGCAGGACCGCCGCGCCCAGGTGCACGATGGCCGGGCCGCTGGCATGAATCGCGATTTGTTCGCAGCAAACTTGTTTTTGCCCGGTGCCGGCGAGATGGCAATGGGCGGAGATCGAAGCCGACAGTTCCGCTGTCGCAACATCCGGCTGCACCACCAGCACGATCGCCCGGCACGGATGCTGGCTGGTGAGCGTGCTAATCACCTCGCCGGCGTGCGCGGATTCCTCGTCGGTTTCGCAGAACACGATGAAATTGAAAAGGCAGGCACGGGTGATCTGGCGTTGCGACGGGTCTTTCTCGGATTCCGCCGCGAGTTGCCAGAGTTCGTGAAGCTGGCGCTCGATCTGCGCCACGTCCACGGCGGTCTCAACGCCGGCGGTGAAGGTTTCGAGTTGGGCATTGTTGGGCATGGCTTACGGGCGTCTCCATTCGCGTCCATCCTTTTCGATAAACTTGTCCGCCTCGGGCGGGCCCCAGGTACCGGATTCGTAGAGGTAGGGCGCCGGCGCAGTGTTCCAGCCCTCGATGATTGCGTCGATGATCTGCCACGAGCGCTCGACTTCGTCGCGGCGCGTGAACAAGGTCGAATCGCCGAGGATCGCGTCGTGGAGGAGCCGCTCATACGCCTCCGGGGAGTGCGCGCCGAAGCTGCCACCGTAACGGAAATCCATCTTCACGGGCTGCAAGTTCATCTCGTTGCCCGGCACCTTCGCGTTCATGCGGATGGCGATGCCTTCGTCGGGCTGAATGCGCATCACCAGCGCGTTCGGCTGGAGCGGCGCGGTCGAGTCGGCGGCGAAGAGGACGGCCGGCGGCGCCTGAAACTGGATGGCGATCTCGGCGACGCCCTTCGGGAGCCGCTTGCCGTGACGAAGATAAAACGGCACGCCGGCCCAGCGCCAGTTTTCGATGTACAGCTTCAGGGCGACGAAGGTCTCGGTTCGGGAGTCGGGGGCCACGCTTTTTTCCTCGCGGTAGGCGGGAACCGCCTGGCCGGCCATCGAGCCGCGCCCGTATTGGCCGCGCAAGGTGAATTGATGGACCTGCTCCGGAGTCATCGGGCGGATCGCGCGCAGGACCTTGACCTTTTCATCGTGAATGGCCGCGCCATCCAGTGTGCTGGGCGGCTCCATGGCGACGAGCGAGAGCAACTGCATCATGTGATTCTGCACCATGTCACGGAGCGCGCCGGAGCCGTCGTAGTAGCCGCCGCGGCCTTCCACGCCGAGCGACTCGGCGACCGTGATTTGGATGTGATCCACGTATTTCTGGTTCCAGAGCGGCTCGAAGATTTCATTGGCGAACCGGAGCGCGGCGATGTTCTGGACGGTCTCCTTGCCGAGATAATGGTCGATGCGGAAAATCTGCCGTTCGGCGAACACGCCGGCCAGCGTCTGGTTCAACTCCTCGGCCGTGGCCAGGCTGCGCCCGAAAGGTTTCTCGACGATGATGCGCTGGGACGCGGTGGGGGGCTGCTTCTTGATCGACGAGACCATTGGCGCCGAGTTGTTCGATGATGCCGATGAACTCCGTGGGCGCGGTGGCGAGATAGAAGAGACGATTGCCCGCGGTGCCGCGTTCGGTGTCCAGCTTTTGCAGGAACGTCTTGAGTTTCTGGTAGCCCTGGGCGTCGGCAAACTCCGATTGATGGTAGAAGATTCCCTGGGCCAGCGAGTCCCAGACAGCGGGGTTGATCGGCTGGAAACGCGAGAACTGCGCGACCGCCTCGCGCAACTCCGCGCGGAACTGGTCGTGGGTCTTCGGCCGGCGCGCGAACCCGACGATGGCAAAGGATTGCGGGAGCTGGCCTTCGTGGGCGAGATTATAGAGCGCCGGGACGAGCTTGCGGTGGGTGAGGTCGCCAGTCGCGCCGAAAATAACGAGCGCGCACGGTTCCGGCGCCTGCCGCGTGCTGAGACCTTCCTGGAGCGGATTCTTCGAGAGTGCGGTCTGCATAATTGGTTACCAGCGTCGAAACTACCACATCGGCGCCGCGCAACGGAAGCGGACAATTTCGGCAGGTCCACGAATTGCACGAAGGAGACACGAAGGACACGAGGCGAGGGGATGCGGTGGTGCAATTGGCCGATTAGACTGCACGAACCAAGTCTCTGAACTTATCCTCAACATTGTAAATGACTTCGCAATCACAGTAACCGCCTTGTTGACGAAAACCGCCTTGTTGACGAAGCCACGGCAGTATTTTGTCCGCTGGGAGGTTGCGCTCGCGCAGAAACCGAATTGTTTCTTCCAGCGTATGGTCACAAGGAGGCACATTCTTACGTTTGAGGAAATCAAAAAGGCCGCGCAAATCCTGTTTGCTCAGAGGCATGGACTGCTCAATCTGCTTGCTCTGCTGCCTCTTCCACGCCTCCCACGCCTTCTTCGGCTCGTTCTCGCTGGTGCCCTTGCTCATGATTGATACCTTTCAGCCAAGTCGTTTCGCTAACACTGCATCTGAAACTTGCGCTTGCGATGCTGCTCGAAAAAATTCTTTTCAGGCCAGAACTTATCGGGCAGTCGCAGATCCCTATTGTCGTATTGCATAAAGTCGAAATCCACGACAGCGTTTGGAAGATAGTTGCGCACGTGAGACACAGATGGTATAGGACTCGTTTTGCCCCACCGAAATCGAACGCAGCATGGTGGAGGGCGCAGAAGACAAAGTCCGTTCCGTGGGTTTACGCGCAAATCTTCTCTCTCCGACCATCCGACAATGTGAGCCGCCGTCAACACCTCTGGAATCGGATTGCCACACACACAGCACGCACAACCGTAGGAGGCGAGAACGGTGTCGCGAAAAAATCTCTGATAGAGCCGCACCCGAACCTCACGCGTTATTTCAGTGGGTGGTATAATTGACGTTCGACGGGAATGAACCTGCGTCTAGGTCTCGGGCCGATTTTGGGTGCGACTTCGAGTTCTTGACCTTCTTCACCAAGAAGCTTGGTCGAAGCGACTTCACTTTCGACTGCGAGCGTTTCCCAGTTCTTGTGAAACTCATTCCAAATCGCCTTGTCCGCCTTGCTGGCACGCGTCAATCCGGTAATTCCTTGGGCTTTGAGAGCGGGGTCAAATGAGCCGAAGTTGCCGAGTTTCATGGCTACTGCAGCAGGAGAACGTCCAATGAGCTTGGCAACTTCAATGACAGCGGGATTGTTGGCTTTCGTCTTTGCGAACGGTATTCGGCAATAGAGGTTAAAGGTTACAAGCAGTTCTTCTCGTGACCATTCTTTCGTCATTGGTGCGCTGCCTCAGTTGATCTGAGGACTTCCATTGTGTCGATCAGTCGGAAACGAATCCCGTCCGCCAAGAGCTTTCCTTGCTGACGGGCATTGTACACCGCCTCATCATCAAGTCGGTAAGTCGAAGCGCCTTCGCGGACAGAAGTCCGGCGTAGCTTACTTTTGGCGGAGTACCGGAGCGCTGTCTTCCTTCTGTTTTGTGTCTTCGCCTGAATCACGACTACTTCTATTAACCCAGATGAGGTGCAACTATCAAGTTTAGGATGTTGAGAAGCGGCAAATTGTAGATCAATGGGGTCGAACCCGTGTTTGCAGGGGATTTCCGTCTCCGTATCGTAAATCGATAATTTGGCTGGACGCGGTGTGGTGGGAGGGGTATGATAGGCGGGAAACAAATGCATGTTGTGAGCCTACAGTTCGCAGACAGCACGGCGACAGAGCGCCGTGGCTACAGGAAAAAGGCGGTGGGTGGATCGCAGCTACAGCCAGCAAGGGGGGCCGCCTTCGCCAGGGCTTCGGCGCGACTCGCTGCTGTGGGCAGCTCGGGGCCTGTAAAACATGCGTTTCTGCGAAACGAACCCGATTTGCTGAATAGAATTTGTGAGTGCATCTGTCGAAATGAAAGGCGGTTATGAAAACAGAAATGGATTTTCAAGACGGGTTCGTTTGGGGAAAACGAACCCATTTTGGAGGGAGCAGAACGGCGGTCATAGACCGCCGCTACAAGGGCAGGTGACCGGTTGGAGTCGCGATGGTAACGTTGCTCCCACGTTCCGGAGGGAATTGAAGGGTTTCCTTGTGAAAATCAAGCTTGACGCGGGGCGGGCTGTTGCAAATTTGGCTCGCAATCGACCGTGGCGGGGGCAGAATGGGGAACGTGGCGCGACCGGGCACTTCCATCGTCCGTCTCAAGGACATTGCGCGGAGGCTCAACATCTCGGTGTCGACTGTTTCCCGGGCTTTGGGCAAGGACACGTGCGAGATGGTCGCGCCGGAGTTGCGGAAGAAAATCCTCGAATTGGCCGAGCAGGCCAACTATGTGCCGGACCCGGCCGCGCAGTTGATGCGCAAACCGAAGGTCCACCTCATCACGGTGTTGTTGCCGCGGGAGACGCGCACTTTCATGAGCGAGTACTACGGCGTGGTCTTGTCCGGTATCATTTCCGCCGCACGCGATCGGGGAACGGAAACACGCATCGCGTTGATCGATCCCGGCGGCGACGATATCCTGGAGCAGATGCAGCGGGTGGCGATCGGCGCGGGCGGGCTGCTCTACATGGCGCTGCCGTTGACCGCGCGGCAATTGGTGAAGCTCGAGGAGTTTGCCCGACCCATGGTGGTGATGGGCGGGAGCCTGCCGCCACGAGTCGATCTCTCGAGCAGCCGCGTCAATACGGTCGCGGTGGACAATTTCGCGGCGACGCGCGAGTTGACGACCCGCTTGTTGGAACTGGGCCATCGCCAGATCGGATTGATCGGCGGCCCCACAACGGTGCGCGACGCGTGGGAGCGCGAGCAGGGGTTTCTCGAGGCGATGAAGGAAGGCCGGGGGGTAATCGATCCGCAGGCGATCATTCACGCTGAATTCACCGTGGAAGCCGGGGTGCAAGGCTGGCAGCAGTTGGAGAAATGCGAGCCGCGCCCGACCGCGGTGGTTTGCGGGAATGACGAGATAGCCTTTGGCGTGCTGGAAACCCTGGCGAACCGGAAGATCCATTGTCCCGTGGAAATCTCGGTCGTGGGCTTCGACGATTCGCGAGGGGCGACACGGATCTCGCCGCCGCTGACGACGGCGCGACAACCGATGGCGCAACTGGGTCAAACTGCTGCCGAATTGCTCGTGGACCGATTGCAAGACGCAGGCGAGCCAAAAGTCGAACACCGCCTGTTTCCAGTCGAGATTATCGAGCGGCAGTCTGTGGCCGCACCTGCCCGATTGTGATTTACAATTGACCGCGCGCGAAAGCCTGTGCAACGTGCCGCGTGCTGAGGAGGATGGTTTGTCGAACTGACGGCAAGCGGAGACCGGATAATTTGCAGTTGCTTTAAGAGATGACTTCCGACATACCCAATACGAATCGTGCGTCCCCGCCCACCGGCAGTCGATGGCGTTTCCCTTTATCGGTTAGCCTGGTCTTTCTGGTCTGTTGCGTGTGGGTCAATGGCAAAAAGCCGTTTTGGGCTGACGAGTTGACCTGCGTCTATTTGATCCAGGACCACTCGCTGGGACACATGCTGCGCGCCCTGGCGGGAGGCGCGGACGTTGTTCCCCCTCTTTACTATCTGTCGGCGTGGACCTGGGCGCGGGTGGCAGGCGTATCGCAGTTGTCCCTGCGCCTGCATTCCTGGCTCTGGATCAGCATTGCCTTCGCGTTGATTTGGGCGGTGCTTCGCCGCCGGTACGGTTACTGGCCGGCGTCGGCAGGTTGCGCCGCGGCATTTTGTTTATCGAGGCTGGTGATCTTTCACAACACCGAGACGCGATTTTACGGATTTTTCCTGGGAGTGGTGGCTTTTGCGGTGTGGGTATTTGACCGCGTCCACGAATCGGACCGTCTCCGCGCGGGCCAGATGGCGCTGATTGCGGTGGCCCATGCGTGCATGGTTTACGCCCATGTGTTCGGGGTGTTGTACAGCGGCAGCATCCTGCTGGCCTGGATAGTGACCGATGCCTGGCAACATCGTTGGCGGCCGGCGGTGTATGCATCGGTGGTGATTGGCTGGCTGGCTTTCCTGCCCTGGCTCCCGATTTTCCGCCAACAGACAGCAATCTTTCAGCATGGTTCCTGGATCCCGATACCCACAGTCACGGACCTGCTGGAGGCGGCCGGGCTTAAGATCAACCTTCCGCTGGCCTTGATATTCATTATCGGATTTGTGCTGGTAAACCAGCGGCAGCGACCAGGCAGGACGCTGCGGCCACAAACCTCCGCGCAGGAAGCCCTGCTCGTGCTGAGCATCCTCTTCATTGTGCTGGTGCCGCTGGCGCTGTGGGTCTTCTCGCAGATATCTCGATCGGTTTTTTGGGACCGGTAGATGATTGCGAGCACGCTTGGTTGGGCGATTCTCTTGAGTTTCCTCTGCGAGGAACTCGGGGTGGGAGCAACTGAAGACGGGAAATTGGACGCACGAACATGGTCTACTGGACGGTCCGAGCAGGGATCGTTTAGCCCAGTGTGGCTATTGGCTTTATTTCTCGCGTTTCCGCTGTTCCATGCGCTGACGCATCCCCGTATTCCGCAGCCGAATGCCGAGCGGCTGCCAGCCAGTTTGGAAGGGTTGCCCGTCGCGCTGCAAACACCGCATGCCTTTCTGCCGCGCATGTATTACCTCGGCACCAACAATAATTACTATTACGTCTTCGATTGGGACGCATCCATCGATCCTCGAAGCAAGCCCGGCGCGAGTGTCTACGATAAGACCATTGATGGCCTCCGCCGTTTCTACCCGTTGGCGCATGTCGTCAATACCCCGGATTTTCTTTCACAGCACCCGCGGTTCCTCTATTTCGATCAGCACGAGACGGCCTGGTTTGATCTGCGCGTGCGGCAGAGTGGTCAATACAAACTGACTTTCATCCCGCGGGACGCCCCGGGGATGTTTCTGGTCAATAGTGATGACACAGATGTCTGGTTGGTCGAACGGATTGGTGATACGAAGGCACCAACTGATTCGGCGCGGCATCTTTGACGTTCGGCAGTGACAGCGTAATAATGTCCCAATTCCACAGGCAGCGCCTTGCCTCAGGGTTTTTCCTAGAGTACGACCAGCAAAAAAGTGCGCCGTGCCGGCTTGTGGTTCGATTTATCGGATGCCAGATTGCGTCTGTGCATTCGATGAAAGATCGAACTGGTTCCACTCGTTTCGCGGTTGTTGCCGTACTTTCCCTCGCCTTCGGTTTTCAGATCGCGTCGTCGCGCGCGCAGATGACGGACGTTCTGACTTATCACAACGACAACGCGCGGACGGGACAGGCCCTGCACGAGGAAGTGTTGAGGCCGGCCAATGTCAACACTAACCATTTCGGCAAGCTGTGGGTTCTTCCCACCGATGGCCTGGTGGATGCCCAACCGCTGTACGCGGCCGGTGTTTTGATTCCGGGCAAGGGAATGCACAACGTGTTGGTCGTAGCCACCGAGCACGACAGCGTGTATGCGTTCGATGCGGACTGCACGAACATCCTCTGGCAGGTTTCGCTGCTGGGCGGCGGCGAAACCACTTCCGATGACCACGGCTGTGGCCAGGTAACACCGGAGATCGGCATCACCGACACGCCGGTAATTGACCGGCAGCTTGGGACCAATGGCACGATCTTCGTCGTGGCGATGAGCAAGAGCGGGTCGAGCGCATATTTTCAGCGGATACACGCGTTGGACCTCGCCACCGGGGCCGACCGTATTCCCGCCGTCACCGTCACCGCCAGTTACCCGGCACCGGCGACAATAGCAGTGGCGGCAATGTCATCTTTGATCCCGCCAAATACAAAGAACGGCCCGGCCTGTTGCTGTTGAATGGCGTGATCTACACGGCATGGGCGTCGCATTGCGACGCCCGGCCCTACACGGGCTGGATCATGGGGTACGCTGAACAAACGCTGGCGCAAACCAGTGTGCTGAACGTCACCCCGAATGGCAATGAAGGCGCGATCTGGATGGCCGGCGACGGTTTGGCCGCCGATGCCAATGCCAACATTTATTTTCTGGATGCCAACGGCCTCTTAGACACAAGTTTCAACGCGAGCGGTTTCCCCACCAATGGCGATTACGGCAACGCATTTATGAAGCTCTCCACGACCAGCAATGCGCTGGCGGTGGCTGATTATTTTGACATGTCCAACACCGTCGCGGAAAATAGTACGGACGAGGATCTGGGTTCCGGTGGCGAATTCTGTTGCCGGACATGCTCGACGCGCAAAATAATACGCGCCAGCTCGCGGTCGGAGCCGGCAAGGACCAGATCATCTACCTTGTCGACCGGATGAATATGGGGAAGTTCAGTCCCAGCACGAACGCCATTTACCAGCAGGTCAACGGTGTGCTCGCTGGCAAGCAGTATTCTACGCCCGCCTACTTCGACGGCATCCTTTATTATGGCGCTGTCGGCGACCACATCAAAGCGCTCCCGTTCCAAAATGCCCGACTGGCGGCCGTATCATCGCAAACGCCCGGTACCTTCGCTTTCCCAGGCGCGACGCCGAGTATTTCGGCCAACGGCACATCCAACGGCATCGTGTGGGCCACGGAGAACAATACCACGGCGGTCTTGCACGCGTATAATGCGACCAATCTCGCCAACGAACTCTATAACAGCAGCCAGGCCGCCGGTAATCGCGATAACTTTGGCGTCGGCAACAAATTCATCACCCCAACGATCGCCAGCGCCCGCGTCTATGTCGGCACGACGAATGGTGTCGGCGTCTTCGGCCTGCTCGATCAGTCCACATTGACCCCGCTACAAACGTGGCGCAATAACCACTTTGGCAATCCGTCGAACGTCGGCGCGGGCGCCGACACCGCCAGCCCGGCGGAGACGGCGTGCCGAACCTGATCAAATACGCCCTCGGGTTGGATCCGTATACGCCCGCGGCCACCAGCCAGTTGCCGAGCGGAAGCATCCAGCCGGACGGTGGCCAGAACTATCTCACGCTGACAGCCAACTATGTCGCGCAGGCGCCGGATGTCACCTACGCAGTCGAGGTCTCCGGCGATCTCCGAAGCTGGACGTTCGGCCCGCCATTTACCGTGACCCTCACCAACACCGCGACGCAGCTTACCGTGCGCGACAACGTACCCTTTGGCAGCGCGCCCATGCGCTTCATTCACCTACGGATCTCGGATCCGTAGCGGGATCGGCGCCGTCTTGATTGAAGAACAGTTCGCCCCTGTAGGCTATTTCACCGGCTTGTCGCTCAAGAACACCGCGATGAACTTGAGCTCCGGAACATATTTGGCGATCACCGCCAGGCAGGCGGTCAACGGTGTCGCCAGCAACAGGCCGATCGGCCCCCATAGCCACGCCCAGAAGGCAATGGAGATGAGCATGGCCAGTTTCGAAATCCCAATGGTGCGGCCAAAAAAAATGGGTTCCAGGATCATTCCTACCAACGGCTCGAACACAACAAATATCCCGATAATAGCCAGGGGCTGTGTCCAGTTCGGTGACGTGGCCAAACTGACCGAGAGCGGAAGCGTCGCGGCAATCCAAATGCCGATGTAGGGAATGAACCGCAAGATCGCAATCGAGAAACCCCACAGCAACGCATACGGCACGCCGAGGAAGAACAAACTCACCCCAATCGTTGTCGCCACACAAGCGTTGACGACTGATTGCGCGACGAGATACTGCCCGACGAGCTGGCCCGCTTCATCCAGCGCCTTGCTCGCCGAACTTCCTCGTTTGTCGCCCATCGACTGAATCATGCGAGCATGGAACTCGTCCCGTTCCAAGAGCATAAAAACCACCAGGACGATTACCAGCAGGATGTTAAAGAGCGATCCCAACACAGGTGAAACGATGGACAACAAGGAATGTGCCGTGTCATTTTGCACGGTCACCGGCACCGGTTGAGCACCTGATTTCTTGGGGGGCGTGTTGGTGGTTACGTCTCCAATCACTTCCTCCACCGTATCACGGGCCTTGGCCAGGGCCGTGCCTTTGCCGTCCCAGCGCAGGTCTTCGACCCGCTTCTTGATGTTTCCCTTGTAGGTCGGCAGTTTGTCGGCAAATTCTTTTACTTGTCCCGTGATCCCCCAGGCAATGACAACGATCAGTGAAAGGGCCAGGAACATCACCAACACGACCGATAGGCTTCGCGGTAAACCAACTCGCTGAAAAGCCTTATCCACGGGAGCCAGGAGAAACGTGATTAATACGGCCAGGGCAATCGGCACCGCGACCTCACGGGCCAGCGAGAGACAAACAACCACCAGCACCAGGGCGGCCAGAATGATGAGGGAAGATAGTTTTCGGGAAACGATTTGCATTAGACGCTATTTCCGGGATTGCTCTTCTCCATATATTTCAATCTTCCACATTTTCTTATGGTAAAACAATTGGGCACACTCCTGACGATTTCCTAAGCAATCATCGGCTCGCTGGAGTAGGAGGTTGACCGGGGGGGGGGGGGGGGGGGGGGGGGGGGGGGGGGGGGGGGGAGGAGAGAGAGTGGGGATTAAAGAGTAAAAAGGATCTATGAAGGAGAAAGAATGATGAGTATGATTGCTGTAAGTAATTAGTAAAGATTAAAAGAGTAGTTTGAGTAGATAGGGAAATGTTGAGTTTGAGGTAAGGAGATTATTTATGTGTGTTTTAAGAAAAAAATGTAGTTGAATAGATGATAGGGTTGGTTTAGTTTATTTAGGAAGGGTTTTATAGGGATGAATAATTTATTTATATGTAGATGATTAGATAGTGGATGAGTTGGTAAGTAGTTTGGATAAGAAGGGATTAATGTAGGTAAGGAAATTAAATAGGGTGTTAAACTATGGAAGTGTAAGGAGTGGTGATAATAGGGAGAACTGAAATAGTTAGAAAGTTACTTTAGGTTAGTGAGTTTATTTAGGAGGTTTTAGGGTAAGTTTAAAGGTATTAGTTTGTAGTGGAAATGATATGGATTTTAGGTAAGGATATCACTGTTAACTGTTTTGAATATTGGGAGGTGATGATTAATAAGTTTTTTGAAATGGAATTTTTAGGAAGGATAGTTTGTTAATATAATAGTAGTAGTTTTTAGTTAGAAGTGGTTCTGGTGGTGTTGTATAAGTATTAGAAGGTTATTTTGGGTGAAGAAGTATGTTTTAATTTTTTTTATTAAGAGTTTTTGATTTTTAAGGGCCACAGTTATGGTAAAGTGAAGTAAGTTACAGTAATGTAGAGTAGGTGGATTGTATGATTTTTTAATTGAAAAGGGTTAGTGTAGTGGAAAAAATGAGTGAAGAATTGGTTTAGAAAAGAGTGGTGTTTGTTGAAGTGGAAAGATGGAGTTATGAATTTGAATAGAGGGTGAAGAAGTGGATATTATAATTTTAGGTGGAGATTGAAGAAAGTAAGAGTTTGGAATTTGAAATAGTGAGTGTTGTAGAGTGTTAATAGTTTGTTTTGTTTATGAATTGTATGATGGATTTGTTTAGTAATTGAAGTTGATTGTTTATATGATATTGTTTTTGGAGAATTGATTTTAGAAAGTGGTGTTATTTATTGTGAATTAAGAAAAGTTTTTTAATTATGTTTTTTTATGTAGTAGATTAAATTAGGAATTTGGTGAAGTGATTTTATTTTGTTGAATTGTAAAAATAAGGATTATTTGTTGTTTTGTATTATATAGTGTGTAATATTTATTAATAGTTTGGGTTGAATTGTATAGTGTAATAGGATATTATATTTTTTTGTAATTTATAGTTTTAATTGTTATTTAGTTTTTTTGAATTGAGTAAGAAGTAGTGTATAAAGTTATTAAGTATGTTTAGGTGAAGTAGATTTTGATTATATTTGTTAAAGTTGATATTAATTTTGTATTTATTGTTGAAGATGATGTTATTGGTTTGTTGTAGAATGTGTATGAGTTGTAAGTGATGTTATTGTGAATTATGTAGTATTGTGTGTGATTAATTGGTGTTAAGTTTGAATTTTGTAATTAGAGTTTTAGTGGTGTTATTGTTAGTTGTTTATTTTTTGTTATTGGAATGTGTTGTTGTATAGGTGAATAGAAAGGGTAAAAGTAAAAAAGTGATGTAAAGTGAGAAGTAGTGATTGTTAAATAAAGTAATAAATAAATTAATGAATAAAATAAGTAATACTCCTTAGGAAAACTGACTAGGCTGTGGCCAGCACTGTTCTGAGGGCGCAATCAGGTTGGCTGCCAATTGTTGCACCACAAGCGTTGTGTCACGATACACCCACACAGCAATGCGGAAAATCGACGGAAGAAGAAAGGAAATCAGCATGAAGGCAATTGTCCTAAGCTCATTGATCGGAATTACCGGCTGCGCCATCGCGATAACAGTAACGGGGTGCGCCAGTACGCCGACCCACGAAAGCACCGGCGAGGTCATTGATGACAGTACGATCACGGCAAAAATCAAGGCGAAATACGCTACGGACAAGGACGTCAGCGCAATGCAGGTGGGTGTTGAAACGTACAAGGGGGTCGTTCAATTGAGCGGCTTCGTTGACAACGATTACGCCAAGAAGAGAGCCGGTCAGTTGGCCAAGCAGGTGGCTGGAGTGACCCGTGTTGAAAACAATCTCATCATCAAGCCATTGTCCGGCAATGAGACGGTTCTTTCCGGAACCAATTCCGTTTCCGAGTACGAAGGCGAAGTGACCGCGGTTGATCCGACCAACAACACGATCACCGTCAAGAAGATGCTCATCAGCCACACCTTCCAGAATGCCACCGGACTGGACCGTCTCGGGGTGCATGTCGGCGACCAGGTTAAAGTTTCCTATCAGGATAAAGACGGGCAGAATAGTGTTGTCCGTATCGATGAAGTGAAGCCGAAGGACGCTCCCGCACAATAAAGAAGACTTCATGGAGCGCCATCGCCCAACCCATGTCGATGACATCATGAAACGACGCGCTTTTCGGCCATCAGACCTTTTGTGATACACTTCTCACGTGGTCTGGGAAACAGTTCAACAAGCATTCCGATTCTGGAACCCGCGCGGGGCCGCGCGGATTCCAGATCGGGGTGAGCGATCCAGCAAACCTGCCGATCCTCCCTTGCGGGCCGAACTCTTTAATCTCGACCAGCTTCGAGCCCATGCCAGCGAATTGGCGGGTCGCCATCAGATCGTTGAAAGTCATGGGCCCAGTAAGCTGCACCGCCGGCTGGCTGAGAACGAGGCCGTCCTGGTCGATGCCTACGAAGTGGCGGCGGCAGCCGTGGCGGGCGGTCGCCGTGTCAACCTCGCAGTGGAATGGCTGCTGGACAACTTCTATCTCATCAAGGAGCAAATCACCATGGCGCGCCGGCATCTGCCACGCGCCTACAGCCGGCAATTGCCCCGATTGCAAAACGGGCCGCGGGCCGGCTATCCACGCGTGTACGACATCGCCCTGGAGTTGATTACCCACACGGATGGTCGCGTCGATGAGGAAAACCTGGCCACATTTGTCTCCGCCTACCAGAGTGTGGCGCCGCTGCGGCTCGGTGAATTGTGGGCGGTACCGATCATGCTTCGGCTGGCGTTGATTGAGAATATCCAGTGGGTGGCAGCCCACTTGGCCGGTCGGCGCCGCCAGCGTGAACTGGCGGGCGATTGGGCGGACCGTATGCTGGCTGTCGCCGAACGCGATCCCCGGCGTTTACCGGACCTTCTTGCCGACATGGCGCGGTCGGATCCTCCCTTTACAAGCCCGTTCGTCCAGGAATTCTGTGGCAAGCTGCAAGGGCAAAGTTCCGCGCTGGCGTTTGTGCTGGGATGGGTGGAGCACCGTCTCAGCGAAGAGGGCCTGAGTATGGAGCATCTGCTCCGTGCCGACAGCCAGTCATTAGCGGCCGACCAGGTTTCCATTGGTAACAGCATTGCGAGCCTGCGTTTCCTGGGAGCCATGGAATGGCGGGTGTTCATCGAGAAGATGAGCCTCACCGAACAGGTGCTGCGCCGTGACCCCGCCGGCGTCTATGCCAACATGACCTTCGAAACGCGCGATCGTTACCGTCACTGCATTGAAGAGTTGGCCCACCATTCCCGCTCTACAGAACAGGAAGTCGCGAGCGCGGCCATTCAAATTGCCACGACAGCGGCTGACCGTGAGGGACCAACATCGCGAACGGCCCACGTGGGGTTCTATTTGGTCGATAAAGGTCGGCCGACCCTGGAACGCGCGATCCAGGCGCGGCAATCGGTCAAACAATTCATCGCGCGCTTCGCCCGCCGGTTCCCGTTATTCTGCTATCTGACGCCCATCCTGTTTCTCACCGTGGGAACAACTGCCTGGGTGATGATGTGTGTCTCGCGGTTCGAATTGAGCCCCTGGAGTTTTTGGTTTCTGACGGCTTTTACCTTCGTGGCGGTTTCGCAGACGGCGATTTCCGTGGTCAACTTGCTGGCAACATTTTTGATACCTCCCCATTCCCTGCCGCAATTGGATTTTTCTCGGGGCATACCGACGGAACAGAAGACGATGGTCGTTGTGCCAACGCTGTTAACCAGCGAGGAAGCGGTAGCACAACTGATTGAAGATCTTGAGGTCCGTTATCTCGGCAATCGCGATCCGAACCTGCTATTCGCATTGCTCACGGACTTCGCCGATGCCCCGGAAGAAAACCAGCCCACGGATGCGGAATTACTCGAGCTGGTCCGACACGGTATTCGCACGCTCAACGAAAAATACGCCGCGGAGAAGACAGCCGTTTTCCACCTGTTCCATCGCCCCCGGGTCTACAACCCCCACGAACGCATCTGGATGGGCTACGAGCGCAAACGCGGCAAGCTCGAGCAGTTTAATACCCTTCTGCGCAGTGGTTCCCGCGAGCCGTTCTCCGAGATCATCGGTGATCTTTCGATACTTCCAACGATCCGCTACGTGATCACACTGGACACGGACACCCAGCTTCCTCGAGATACCGCCTATAAACTTGTCGGAACCATGGCGCATCCCTTGAACCGGCCGCAGATTGACCCGCAAACGGGCCGGGTCTTCGAGGGCTACGCGATCCTGCAACCTCGGGCGGTCGTCGGGCTGCTGGCCGCGAGCCGTTCCCATTTCTCGCGCCTGAGCGTGGGCGACGCGGGGATCGATCCTTATACCCATGAAGTATCCGACGTCTACCAGGATATTTTCGGTGAGGGCTCCTATGTGGGCAAGGGGATTTATGACGTGGAAGCCTTTCACCGTTCCGTCGGCGGACGTTTTCCGGAAAACCTGATTCTCAGCCACGATCTGGTGGAGAGCGGTTACGCGCGCTCCGCGTTGCTCGGCAGCGTGGAATTGTTCGAGGACCATCCGTCGAGTTATCTGGTTGACGTTAGCCGGCGTCATCGCTGGATTCGCGGAGACTGGCAAATTGCCGGCTGGCTTCGTTCGCGCGCGCCGGCGGCTGATGGCAAGCGTCAGCCCAACGCGCTGACCCGGTTGGCGCGATGGAAGATCTTCGATAATCTGCGGCGGAGCCTCGTGCCGCCGGCGACGTTGCTGTTGCTATTTGTCGGTTGGGTGGTCGCGCCGCAACCGCGCGGATTTTGGACCTTGCTTGTCGTGGCGTTGACCGCCTTTCCCATGGTGGTGTCGGCACTTCTGGAAGGTCTGCGCAAACCTCCGGAACGGACGTGGCGAATTCACCTGGATGTCACTGCAAAATCCACAGCCCGGCAATTGGCGCTGGTGGGATTGGCGCTGGCCATGCTGCCCTATCGTGCCTTCATCAATTTTGACGCGATTCTCTGCTCCGGCGTGCGCATGTGGTTTACGCGACGCGGCCTGCTGCTCTGGCATACTCGTGATAACGCCCGCCGCAATGCGCGAGAGACGCTGGCGGAGTTTCACCAGGAAATCTGGATCACGCCAGCGTTGGGCTTGGCGGCGCTGGCGCTGTTTTGGACGACGCATCCGGAGGAGTTACTCATCAGCGGGCCCTTATTACTCTCCTGGTTGCTGGCGCCCGCGGCGGCATGGTGGATCAGCCAACCGATTGCCCTTACAACGAGTGTCTTGACGGAAGATCAACGCGCATTTCTTCGGTTCACCGCACGCCAGACCTGGCGCTACTTTGAAGTGTTCGTCGGGCCGGAGGAGAACTGGCTGCCACCGGATAATTTTCAGGAGATTCCGGTTCCGACCGTCACTTCCCGCACATCCCCGACGAATATCGGCATGGCATTGCTGGCCAATTTGGCTGCGTACGATTTTGGGTATATCACGGTTGGGCAGTTACTGGATCGAACTGACGAGACAATCTCCGCGATGGAAAAACTGGAACATTACCGCGGCCATTTATACAACTGGTATGACACCCGCGCGATGAAAGCGCTGCATCCCTATTACGTGTCGAGTGTCGATAGCGGCAACCTGGCCGGCGCCCTGTTTGCTTTGCGGGCCGGTCTTTGGGAACTCAAATCCCAGCCGGTTTTCTCAACGCGTACTTTCGACGGTCTCGCGGATACCCTGGCCATCTTGTCGTCCTTGCCGGGTTCGTCCGCTCCTTGGGAACGGTTGCGTGAGAAGCTTCCATCATCAATCCCAACCCTCGCCGCTTCCCGGGATCTGCTACAGGAGCTCGAGCCGGGATGCGGCTGAATTGATCGCCGCTCTCCCGGAAAAGGGGATGCGCAATACAAATGGTGGGCACAGGCTTTCGAGGAACAATGTCGTGAAGCCGCGGCGAATTTTTCCCTGGTTGGACCCGAGATTCAGCACTTCAAAAACATCCCCACGTTGGCGGAGGCGGCGAAACTTTCCGACGGCAGCGGTCCCGCGGTTGCCTGTCTTAAGCGAATCGAAAGCCTGGCCGAGCGTTGCAGCGAACAGGCGGAAATGGATTTCTCCTTTCTGTATGATAACTCACGCGGTCTTCTTTCGATTGGCTATAACATCACCGACCGCCGATTGGATCCCTCGTACTACGATCTCCTCGCCTCGGAAGCGCGGCTGGCAAGTTTCATCCTTATCGCCCAGGACCAGGTGCCGCAGGACCACTGGTTTGCCTTGGGCCGAAAGCTTACCAGCGTCGATGGTAGCATGGCGCTTTTGTCCTGGAGCGGGTCGATGTTCGAGTATCTCATGCCCGTCCTGCTGATGCCCACTTACGAGAATACACTGCTTGATCAAACCTACCGCGTGGTTGTGGACCGCCAGATCGAGTATGGAGGTCAGCGGGACGTGCCCTGGGGTATTTCTGAATCCTGCTACAACGCAACCGATGCCAGCAGCGTCTATCAATATCGCTCCTTCGGAGTTCCGGGCCTGGGATTCAAGCGCGGCCTTGGCGAAGACCTGGTCATTGCGCCTTACGCTTCGGCGCTGGCGCTCATGGTCGCGCCGCGGGAAGCCTGTCGCAATTTGGAACTCCTGGCAAAGGATGGTTTCCGCGGCGCGTACGGATTCTATGAGGCCATTGATTTTACGCCGGCCCGGTTGCCGCTGGGCAAAACCAGCGTCGCAGTCCGCAATTTCATGGTACATCACCAGGGGATGGCATTGCTCTCCGTGGCGCACGTTTTATTGAACCGTCCCATGCAGCGACGATTCATGTCCGATCCCTATTTCAAGGCGACCGATCTCTTGTTGCATGAGCGCCTCCCCGACTCGGCGGCGATGCTGCAGCCACATGCCCCGGAAGTCAGCGCCACGCGCAAACCTTACGACGAGCAGGAAACCGCCATGCGCGTGTTCACGACGCCCGATACGCCGCTGCCGCAACCTCACCTGCTTTCCAATGGTCGGTATCATGTTATGGCCACCAACGCGGGGGGGGGATATAGCCGATGGAAAGGGCTGGCAATCACCCGTTGGCGCGAGGATGCCACGCGCGATTGCTGGGGCACTTTTTGTTATTTGCGCGATGCTGCCAGCGGACGCTTCTGGTCCACCGCCTATCAACCAACGCTGCGTCCTTCGAAAAGTTACGAGGCGATTTTTGTTCCCGGCCGCGCCGAATACCGTCGCCGGGATGAGGGGATCGACACCCACACCGAAATCAGCGTCTCGCCGGAAGATGATGTCGAGGTGCGGCGCGTGACGGTCACCAATTTCTCGCCGAACAGGCGCACGATTGAATTGACCAGTTACGCGGAAGTCGTTATCGCCCCGCAAAATACCGACCTGGCCCACCCGGCGTTCAGCAATTTGTTCGTGCAAACCGAAATCCTTCGCGATCGAAACGCGGTGCTGTGCACCCGCCGTCCGCGTTCGCCCGCCGAAACGCCACCGTGGATGTTTCATTTGCTGACTACACAAGGCTCGCCGGCGGGCAACGCGTCCTTCGAGACCGACCGGGCGAAATTTATCGGACGCGGCCGAACGGCGGCCAATCCCCGGGCTTTTGACAAAATTGCGCCCCTGTCGGATAGCGCCGGTGCGGTACTCGATCCCATCGTCGCGATTCGACAAGCGGTGATCATTGATCCGGACACTTCCGCCAACGTACACATCATTTCCGGCATGGCAGAAACCCGGGACACCGCCCTGGCATTGATTGATAAATATCGCGATCCCAGTTTCGCGGCGCGCGCCTTCGAGATGGCCTGGTCGCACAGCCAGGTCGTGTTGCGAAATCTGCGGGCGACGGAAGCGGATGCGCAGCTCTTTGGCCAATTGGCGGCTTCGGTGCTTTTTGCCAACCAGCTCCATCGGGCCAACGCCAGCATCCTGGCGCGCAACCAGCGCGGGCAATCCGGCCTGTGGGGATTCGGCATCTCGGGGGATTTGCCCATCGTGCTGCTGCGAATTGGGGATTTGAACCGCGCCGATTTTGTCAGGCAGGTTCTCCAGGCCCATTCCTACTGGCGCGCCAAAGGACTGGAAGTTGACCTGGTGATCCTGAACGAGGATTTTTCCGGCTACCGCCAGGCGTTACAGGACCGTCTGATGAGCCTGATTGCGGCGGCGACCGAGGCGCATCTGCTGGACAAGCCTGGCGGGATCTTCTTGCGACGCAGCGAACAGTTGTCAGAGGAAGACCGCGTCCTGTTGCAAACAGTGGCGCGGGTTGTTTTGACCGATAGCTCCGAGACATTGGCCGAACAAGTGGAGCGGCGCGCGCCGGCAGAGCGGAAAATCCCCCGCTTTTCCGTGACGAGATCAATCGTCGCCGAAAGTCCCCGGCCACTGCAGCAACGTGAGGCCGTATTCTTCAATGGGTTCGGTGGTTTTACTCCCGACGGGCGCGAATACGTCATTACCCTGGCACCGGGCCAGGTCACGCCCGCTCCCTGGGCGAACGTGCTGGCCAGCGCACAGATTGGCACGGTGATTTCCGAGAGCGGTGGCGCCTACACGTGGGTGGATAACGCCCACGAGTTTCGGCTCACTCCCTGGCACAATGATCCGCTCTGCGACACCAGCGGCGAGGCGTTTTACATCCGTGATGAAGAGACGGGGCAGTTTTGGTCGCCGACACCGTTGCCCGCGCGCGCCAGTGGCTCCTATGTCTGCCGACATGGTTTTGGATACAGCATCTTCGAGTGCGCGGAGGGCGGCATCGAATCAGAATTCTGCGTGACCGTGGCCATGGATGCCCCCGTGAAATTGATGACCGTTAAACTGCGTAATCGCTCAGGTCGCAAGCGACGGGTATCGGTCACCGGCTATTGGGAATTGGTGCTCGGGGAATCGCGGCAGTCGAATTTGATGCACGTGGTCACCGATTTGGACCCGAGCACCGGCGCTCTCTGCGCCCGCAACGCTTACAACCGTGAGTTTGCGGAAAAGGTCGTTTTTGTGAGCGTCAGCGAGGCCGGACGCACGGTTACCGGGAGCCGCCGTGAGTTTCTGGGTCGCAATGGCACGCTGGGCAACCCCGCAGCGATGCGACTTTCGCAACTTTCTGGCCGGACGGGCGCAGGTCTCGATCCCTGCGCGGCCCTGCAAGTACCCTTTGATCTGGCGGCAGGTGAAGAACGCGAGGTGGTGTTTGTGCTCGGCGCCGGTCGCAATACCGAAGAGGCGCAGCAACTGGCGCGGCGATTCAGCAATGTGGCCAGCGCCCACCGGGCGTTGAACGGCGTGTGGGAATTCTGGAAACGAACGCTCGGTGTCATGTACGTCGAGACGCCCGACGCGGGTTTGAACATCCTGGTGAACGGTTGGTTGGAGTATCAAACGCTGGCTTGTCGTTACGGTGGAAGGAGCGGCTACTATCAATCCGGCGGCGCATACGGTTTCCGCGATCAACTTCAGGACACCGTGGCGCTGATCCACGCCGCTCCCTGGTCGACACGAGAGCAACTGGTGCGTTGCGCCGGCCGTCAATTTCGCGAGGGCGATGTCCAACATTGGTGGCATCCGCCGACCGGTCGCGGCGTCCGCACTCACTTCTCAGATGATTACCTTTGGCTGCCCTACGCGGCCTGCGAGTATGTGGCGGCAACGGGCGATACCGGGGTACTGGAGGAGCGCATTCCGTTTCTGGAAGGCCGGTTGGTGAATCCCGACGAGGAATCGTATTATGATCTGCCGCAACGATCGGAGGAATCCGCTACTTTGTATGAGCATTGCGTCCGGGCGGTCAAGTACGGGTTGAGATTTGGCGAGCATGGTCTGCCGCTCATGGGGTGCGGTGATTGGAATGATGGCATGAATCTCGTCGGCCATCAGGGCAAGGGGGAAAGCGTCTGGCTGGCTTTCTTTCTCCACCATGTGTTGCAACAGTTCGCGAAATTGGCGCAACGCAAAGGCGAGGGGACATTCGCCGATCAATGCGTTTTGGAAGCCGACCGCCTGCGCCAGAACATCGAACGAAATGCGTGGGATGGAAACTGGTATCGGCGCGCTTATTTCGACGATGGCACGCCGCTGGGTTCAGCCACGAATGATGAATGCCAGATTGATTCCATTGCGCAAAGCTGGGCGGTGCTTTCTTCCGCCGCCGACCCGCAACGGGCGCGCTCGGCCATGGAAGCCGTAAACCAGCGTCTCGTTCACCGCGAAAACAAGCTGATTCAACTACTCGATCCGCCGTTCGACAAGTCTGCCCTCCAGCCCGGTTACATTAAAGGCTACGTTCCTGGCGTGCGCGAGAACGGCGGCCAGTACACGCATGGCGCCATCTGGGCTGTCATCGCTTTCGCCGAACTGGGAGACATCGAGCGGGCGTGGGAATTATTCTCGATGCTGAACCCAATTCGTCACGCAACCAATCCAAGCGAGGTCGATGTTTACAAAGTCGAACCTTACGTTGTCGCCGCGGATGTGTATGCCCAGGCGCCGCACGCCGGCCGTGGCGGTTGGACCTGGTATACGGGTTCGGCGGGCTGGATGTTTCGGTTGATCGTGGAAACATTGCTCGGATTGCGATTGGAAGTGGATAAACTGCATATGAATCCGCGCCTGCCCCGTGCCTGGGAGTCTTTCAAAATCCATTACCGTTACCGCGAGACGTTCTATCACATCACGGTGAAAAAGGTGAAATCAGAGACGACGCCAGCGATTCGCCTAACCGTGGATGGCGCGGTGCGAGTCGACGCCACGATCCCGCTGATCGATGACCGACGGGAACACCAGGTTGAAGTCCTGGTTGCCGGGGAATAGCCTGCTTAAAGCGACGAGAGCAACTGCATTACGTTCTTGGAATGTTGGTCGCACTGTTTTGAGAACTCGCGAAGAAAGGATTCTCTCTCTTTGTTGTCGTCCTGATTCTCCAGCACGCCGGCGAGATGAGAAGCATAATTCAGCGCCTGAGCTTGGGTCAGCAAAAGTCGCAACTCGAGCTCCTTTCCCGTGGAAAAGAGCAGGTTTTTGGTAGTCGTCGCCTGAATCGAATCACGAGTTTTCTCTTCGAGGGCCGGCAGATGCTTGGTTTGGAAATTGAGGCTGCCATCCTGGCGCGCGAAGGCGTCGAGTTGTTCTTGCGCCTGGCGAAATGTTTGCGCGATCTCCTTGATCTCGTTCGCAGTCCTGGCGCTGACGCGTTTCAGGATCAGGATTTTATCCACATCCCGCTGCTTTGTCGTGAGTTCGTAGAGGAGGCTAAAGCCCTCGTTGCGGCTCCGGTACCGGGCGCCCACAAACGGGATTTTCTCCTGCACCGAAGCGCAACCAGCACAGGCCAGAACGCCGATAGCAACCACCATTGCAGTGGAAGCGACCCCGCTATACCTGGCCAAATTCACTTAGGTTCATGCAAGAGCCTCTCCCCTGACGTGGCGGCCCCGCCGCCGATCAAGTTTCGGTCGAGGCCGCCGTGGGCCCTGTTTACCCGTGCTTGGAATGCTTCGCGTGCGCGCCGTGCAGGGCTTCCTTACCCGTCTCCAGGGCGCCTGCGATCTCTTCTTTCGCGTGTTGGATTGTTTCCTTCGCGTCCTCAACGATGTCGGCGGCCCTGTTCTTCAGTTGACCGGCGCGACGCTTCAGGAGTTTGCGCGTCTCTTTGCCGGAACAGGGCGCATAGAGTAACGCGATTCCAGCGCCTACCAGCGCACCGATGGCCACAGCGGTCAAATAGCCTCCGACCGGAGATGCATTGTTGCCGTTATCTTCTGACATAATTTGGCTCCCCTCTTTTATTATAGGTGGTTCGTTTCATTGTACGCTTTGTTTTGATTCATTGCGGCGGGAGAAATGGAGCAACGCGTGCAGAAACCCGGTCACTCCGGTGCGCAGCAGGCTCATGTTTCTCACGATGGTGAAAACAGGCGGCTCGACAACCGATCCCACTTCGTGCAGGAAATGGTCCGCGTGTTCTGTCCACTCGCGCACGGTCGCAACCACCTGATCCACTTCATCCAATTGCTTGCTGGCCCGTTTTGAAAGTTCCGTGACGTTGCGCATCAATTCCTGACTATGCTCGACGAGGGTGCGCATGTCGGCCTTCGATTCTTTCGCTGCGCACACCAGGCTATCCAGGCCCGAGCGCATTCGAAACGCCAGAGGAACCAGGCAGACAACCAGCACGATGATCGCCAGTGATGCGAGAAATAGAGCAACCTGTAAAGTGATCGACATATCAGTTTTCAACCTCCCTTGAAGTTTACTGTCTACCCGCACCGGCGCAAGATGGCGGCTGGCTGATTGCGACCTCGGCTGTATTCCTAGGCCCCCCAATAAATTGCCCTAACCAACAACCAGATGGTGTGCGGATTGAAGGATCCCAGAAAATGGAGCACGCTTCCGGCAGACTGGAGGAGCTAGTTTATGAAGCTTGCAGACCTACGGCCTTTTGGTCACAGAGGGGAAGTCAAACCCATGATCCATGCCTGTCGTCACCTGGACGCAGATTATTATCCGCAGGCTCATCCCCGGGTATTGACCGGCCTTTCCCCGGAACTTGCGGAAGGTGTAATCCAGATCCTCAATCGACTACTGGCTGATGAGATTTTTCTATATGCCAAAACCCGCGACTATCACTGGAACCTCGCCGGTCCACAATCCCGCAATTTGCGCGAATTGTTTGGGTCCCAATACGAAGAACTCGCCAGGGTGGGCGACAGTGTTGCAGAACGGGCCCGCAAGGCGCACAGTTCCCTGGAGGAGGCGCGGGATCACTCGCAGTTCAAAGACACTCTTGAACACGACCTGCCCGCCGAGGTGATGATCGAGAACCTGGTGGTGGACCACGAAGCGATCATTCGCCGGCTGCGGGAGGACATCGAAACCTGCGCCGACAAGTTCCATGACACGGATACCAACAACTTTCTCACCGACCTGATGGAACAACATGAAACATTCGCGTGGATGTTGCGGGCTTGCCTTGGGCAACGCGAAAGCCCTGATCCCGCGTGATTGATCCTCGAGACGGCGAACTTTTTCACGCGCTATCCCCGCCGTTTGCGAAGCACCGGTGGGAGTCGGCAGCCGATTTGCATGAGTGACAAGGTTTCACAATCCCGGGGACACACGAGCGTTCCCGCTGAGAAACGAGCCACTGAATACCTGGCCAACGAACGCACGTTTCTGGCCTGGATCAGGACCAGCATTGCGGTTATTAGCGCCGGAATTGTGATCAGCCGCCTGGCGATATGGCTTCGTTATCTCTCGCCAGTTAAAAAGGGAACTCCCCCGCAGAATAGTTTCTCGTTCATCGTGGGTTTCTCCATGATTGTATTGGGTGGGGTCGTTTCGCTCCTGGCGGTCTGGCGTTATCATGTCGTCAATCGCGCAATCGACGAAGGTCGCGTCAAACCCGATCGGGGCCTGGTGATTCTGGTGACCTTTCTGGTCGTGCTATTGGTGGCGGGAGTTATTGGCTTTATGTTGTGGAGCGACTAAGGCCTCTCTTGGCGGCGAATCCACACGGCGATTTTAGGCCCGTGGGTATAGCGCGTTAGAATCCGAAGCTGACCCCACCGCGCACCAAGGTATAGTTCGCGGTCTTATCGGGAAAAACTTCGCGCGCATCGGCGAATATGCCCAGATTGCGGCTGAACTTGTATTCCAGTCCGCCGCCACCGTGCCACGTAAACTGCGGGATATCCTTGAATTCTCGACCGCCGCCGCCAAATCCGTACACGGCCAGCTTGGAGAATTGTTCGGGGAGTGGAAGCCGCAAAATGGCGCTGCCATTGATGCGATACGGCCATTTCCACTCTTCGATATAAGTATCCGCCCCGATGCCCACGTAACGCAGGAAGAAGTACGTTAGCCCGAGGCCGCCGCCACCTTGATCAGCACGGAAGCCTTCGCGGTCCCGCGTGGCATAGGTGCCAAAAGCTTGCAGGCTCAGTTGATTGGCCGGAAAGGGTTCATAGGAAGTATCGAACCGCTCCGTTGTTGTCACCCGCGTGGTTTCGGTGGTTTGTACTGGAACTGTGTTATCATCCGCCATCGCGCGGGTCTGCGCGGCAACAGTGCCCAGTATAACGCCAACCACAACCCATTTTCTTGTATTCATCTCGCGCCTCCTGGCTTGGTTATTTGAGCTCATTCGTCTTACCTGTATGCTTTCTGAATGAGACCATTGTATCCACCGGAGGCAGCAAATCTATCGGCGGGCAGGCTGGTTATCTTCTAGGAGAATGGCCTACCCACTGCATCCTCGGCGGCCAACTCAAGATAGAATGTTCAGGTTCGACTGTTTCGCGTGTGGCGTTTGCGAGTGAGAGGACAAGGACCATTGCGCAGCGGGAAACGAACAGGTGACCATGGCACCGCCATCGGGGCTGTTCCGGACTTCCAAAGTTCCACCAATCATTCGGGCGCGGTACTGCATGATTTGCAATCCCATTCCCTTTCGTTGGTTTACGCCTCCAGACGGAAGACCAATCCCGTCGTCCATAATCGAAAGGACGATATCGCCATTGGCGGCGGCCAAACGGACGGTGATTTGTTTCGCTCGGGCATGCTTGATGGCATTGTGCACGGCCTCCTGGGCAATGCGGAAAAGTTGAATCACCGACGCATCCTTGCGGTCAATACCAAAGGATTCGTCCGATTGCAGAATGCAATGCACGCCGAAGATTTGTTCGGTGGTGCGGGCCATTTCTTCCAGGGCGGATAGCAGCCCGTTCCGTTCGAGTTCGACCGGATAAAACCCCTTGGCGAGGCGCCGGACCTGCTCGACGCTTTCCAGGATCAGCTTTTCCAGCTTCTCGGCGTCCCGCGCGAGAGGCGCCGAGACACCCTCCAATTTCGTTTGCAGGGCGTTCATCATATAACTGATCCCCGCCAACTTCTGGCCGAGGCCGTCATGCAATTCCTGGCCGAGCCGGAGCTGTTCACGCTCGATCACGCGCGCCATCTCGGCCTCGAGACGTTTGCGCTCCTCGATTTGAGCCTGGAGTTGCTTGTGCGCCACCACCAACTCAATCGTGCGCTCCTCGACCCGCGACTCCAGTTGGCGCTGCCAGGCTTCCAATTCGGCTTCCGTGCGCTTGCGCTCGGTGATGTCCCTCGTAATCCTGGAGGCGCCAATGACCCGGCCCTCACTGTCCTTGATCGGGGAGATCGTCACGGATACATCAATCCGCCGGCCATCCTTGGCGATGTGGACCGTTTCGTGACGCTGGATTTGCTGTCCGCGCGCCAGTTTTGCCAAAACCCGGGGCTCTTCATCGCGGTGATTGGGCGGCAGCAAAATGGAAACGGACTGGCCGATGGCCTCTTGCGCGGTATATCCGTAAAGCTTTTCAGAAGCCGCGTTCCAATTCGTGATGATTCCTTTCAAATCTTTTCCGAGGATGGCGTCTTCCGAGGATTCAACAATGGCCGCCAGGCGCGCCTGTGCCTCCTCCGCCCGCTTGCGTTCGGTAATATCCACATTCACGCCGAGCATGCGCACTGGCTGCCCGTCGGGGCCATAGAAGAGCCGCGCCCGGGCAAAGAGCCAATGCACGCTGCCGTCCGGCCAGAGGATCCGAAAATCCTGCGAATACTCTCCGCCGCGAAGCGCCCGGGTTATTTCCTGGTCGACCCGTTCGTAATCCTCCGGGTGAAGGCGTTTGTGCCAGGCTTCGTAGGTTCCCTCAAAATCGCCGGGCCGCAATCCGAAGAGCGCTTCGAGCTCCGGCGACCAGTAATTTCTACCCGTGACGTAGCTATAATCGAAAATTCCCCAGCGGGTCACCTGTTGGGCGATTTGGGTTCGTTCCTGGTTCTCGCGCAAGGCGTCTTCGGCCAGCCGGCGCTCGGAAATGGCGGCGCCAAGCACGAGATTGGTCAGGGTGAGCGTGCTGATGTAGACTTGCAGCAGCACCAGCGATCCGTTGGTATCTTCGGAAACGAAGGGGCCAAAGTGGTGCAATGTTCCCCAGATCGCGATGCCCGAGACCACGATCGTGGCGGAAATGGCTCCGTGGCGGCCAAAGCGGTACGCCGCCCACAAGGCCGCGGGATACAATAAAAACCGCGGATATCGGTTCAAAGATGCGGTCAATGGCTCGCCGAATCCGATCACAGTAATCGCGACGAGAACGCCGAAGACCAGTATGGCCTCAGAAAGCCGCCAATAGTTCCACCGGCCAAAACGGGTCGTGCTCCAAATCATAATCAGTGGGGTTATGGTCAGGGCGCTGACGACGTCGCCGAGCCACCATGTGGTCCAGATGGCCGGATAATCGTTCCACGGGGCAAACCCGCCCAGTGCCAGACTGGTCACGCCAACCGTGGCGCATACCATCGTGCTCGGGATGGCAGCCAGCAGGGCGAAGCGGAAAATATCGCGGGCCCGTTCAAAGGCGTATCGTCCATTGGCGAAGTAGTGAACGAGCCAGGCCCCTCCCACGGCTTCCAACGTATTTCCTCCCGCAATGCAAACCGTGGTCGCAAACGAGCCTGTGGTCGTTATATTGACGAGGAAAGCTCCCAGCCAGATACCGGGCCAGACGCGATACCCCAGAAGCAATACCGCTGCGAGGGCGATTCCGGTTGGAGGCCACACGGCGGAGGCGCTTTGGTTGAGAAACGCGAGCTTGAGGCCCAGTTTCCCCGAGACAAAATACACCAGGGCGAGCGCCGTGATTTTTGTGAGTTCAGAAACGTTCCGATGGCTCATCCGCCACGCAAGAGATGCGGTGCTGACGCGTCTGGCGTCTTCGTGCATAATCTAAAACCACCCCGCAGACAACCCGTGTCTGGATTCTGCCCATCAACACACTATCATAAAAGCGTGGCCGTTGCTGCTCAGCGTACTTGCTGAATATGTCCTAGGATGAATTCCTAGCTACGGCTTACGCCGAATCAGTGGCTTGGCGAATATATTGTTAACCAGAAGGTTTCCTAGAAACAAATCAGTTTCCGCACCCATTGAACCACGAAGGATTCGCGGTAAAATTGGCGACGAAAGGATGGGAATCATTATGAAAAGGAGCAAATGCAGTTGTTGGTTGGGAATGAGCCTGGCGGCGGCAGCTTTGCTGCTGGTCGCGCCGGCGTGGGCTGACAATGACACAGGCGCCGCGGCCACTACACCGGCACAGTCAGGTCAGACGGACACCAGCAGCGATCAACGGGTCCGGCAAGTGAGCGGACGGATCACGGCGATCGATGCCTCGGCGCAAACCATCACGGTGAAAGCCACATTACTCAGCAAAGTCATCAAGGTCGGTTCCGACGCGCAAATTGCGACTGAGGACAATTCGTCGGCCGCACTGAGTGACCTCAAGGTGGGGGACCGCGTTGAGGTGAGCTATCGCGTGGACGGCGATACGTTGGCTGCGCAACGCATCACCCGCAAGAGTTCACAATCGAGTGAATCCAGTGGCAGATCT
Source organism: uncultured Verrucomicrobiae bacterium (assembly GCA_963812605.1). Lineage (GTDB taxonomy): Bacteria > Verrucomicrobiota > Verrucomicrobiia > Palsa-1439 > Palsa-1439 > Palsa-1439. The sequence continues at coordinate 651,515 of CAWEWF010000001.1, forward strand.
TCCCCCAGTACCTATTGAGGGGAAACGGCCAGGCGGTATTCCCTGCTGGCGGATAGTGAGAGGAGATTCAACAAGATGAACAGGAAGCAAGCAGCCAGAGCACTGGCAATCAGCATCGCATTCGCCCTGACCGCCGGCATCAGTCGCGGCGACGTGGACGAACCCTCGCCGGAAAAACCGAAAGCCGAGGTTTTCGCCGGCACCATACGGGCGGTTGACGCGGAAAAGCGTATTATAACAGTCGAAGCGACTCCCTTAAATAAGACTTTCGGCATCGCCTCGGACTGTGAAGTCACAACGAAAGACAAACCCAAAGCTTCCCTGGAAGACCTGAAAGTCGGGGATGTCGTGCACGTCACCTACGAGGCGGCCAATGACATGCTCGTTGCCCACCGCATCGAGCAACAGGGGCCTCCGCAAGAGACGGACCGGGCAACTGCGTTCGTCCGCTATCATCTGCGGTACGTGCTCTTCGAAAAAGTACAATGACCAGACGACGAAGCTCCGGTCATCTGATCGAGGTCGTGGCTGCCCAATGTACGGCATGGCGGACCAGTTCGGCGGCGTTTTTGAGGCCGAGTTTTCCCCGGATATTCTGCTGATAGCAGGAAACGGTTTTCTTGCTGAGATGCAGTAGTTCGGCGATTTCGCTGGTGCCGTGACCTTCACTTACCAGCTCGAATACCTCGAGTTCACGATCGCTCAATGATTCGATCAGCGGTCGTTTGGCCGGTTCGCCGTGTTTGGCGAATGAACCCATGACGCGCGTGGTCATTTGCTCGCTCAGGTGGATTCCGCCGTCCAGTATTTTGCGCAGGGCTTCGATGACCATTTTCATCGACTCCTGTTTCATGACGTAGCCGCGGGCGCCGGCGTGAAGCACGCGCTCGGCATAAAGCGTCTCGTCATGCATGGAAAGCGCCAGGACGGGTATTTTTCCGGAATAACGGGCGCGGATATCCTTGATCAACTCCATGCCGTTGCTGTTGTGCAGGCTGATATCGACCAGCACGGCGGCGGGTTGCAGGCGCGCGATTTCGGCCATGGCCTTCGGCGCGCTCTCGGCTTCTCCGCAGACCATCAGATCCTCGGTCTGGTTGATGGCGCTGCTCAGGCCTTCACGGATGGCGGGATGATCGTCCACCAGTAAAATTGCACTGCGTTTTGTTACAGGCTTTTTCTGTGGCTTGGACTCTTGTTTCTTTTTCATGTAAGCCTTCAACGCAAGCTTATCATTCCCTCGCAGTTCCCACAATAGCCGATCCTGGTTATCGCATAAAGCAAAAACTGACCTAGGAACTGTTCCTAGGTCACCACCCGCACAAAAGTTATCGCTATTGCGCCGGCGCGGAGCGAAGCTTTCACGGATTCCTTCCTAGGCCACAATCGTGTGGTCGTCCGATTGCGGAACCTTGGCGGGCTGTGTTACATGGTCTGTAGATTTTGAATAATTGAACAGTTACCAGAGAGGATGCCATGGCTATTACACGTCGAGAGATTGAACTGACAGTCCGAATTGGCCACGAACCGACCGAGATGAGCGCCGTGGGAATCATCGCCTGGCACCCCGATATCGAAGTGATGGCGATGCGTTCGTACTGTGACCATGACGGAGTCGTACTGCTTTTGGTAACCACGAACCCACGCAAGGCATCTCACGTCCTGGAAGCGTCCGGATTTCGTTGCAAGAGCAATCCGGTTCTATTGGTCGGTCCGCTTCACCGGCCCGTATTGGCGGCTGTGATCGGGGCCGAATTAGCCGGCTTGGGGATCGAGGTCCTGTACTCCTACGCTTCGCACATCGGGAATGACCGCCAATACCTGGTTTTCAAAACCACAGCCGATGACCGGGCGATGGAGGCTTTGACGATCAGCGCCAGCATTCGTGATGTGACGCCGGCGAAATCATGGCAGGACCAGAGCGCGGTTTCCGAGGCCGGATCCAACTGGCAACAGGCAGCGGCTTGACATTCCTTCGCCGATAAACGGCGGGTAACAGGAAAGACTGCGCTCGCAGGGCGGGCGCGGGGAGGTTGTGTTTTGCTGGCAAACGTAAATCGGATATCTCGGCTCCCCGGACCACCTGCCGTCCGCATGTCTTTTGATTTGTATAAAGCGCTCCCGCGCCCTATGTTTACTCCGAAAGAAGGCGCAGGCGTGGCAAAGAATTCTAGACGGAACATGGGAAAAGCATTTCCGATTGTCGGTATCGGCGCATCGGCAGGGGGGCTGGAAGCGTTTCGCCAGATGCTGGAGAAACTGCCGGTGGATACCGGCATGGGCTTCGTATTGGTGCAGCACCTTGACCCGACCCACCAAAGCCAGCTCACGGAACTGTTATCGCGCGCGACCAGGTTGCCGGTGATCGAAGCGCGGAATCATATGGTGGTGAAGCCCAACCATATCTATGTCATCCCGCCCAACACGAGCATGGGCATCATCGGCCACACGCTGAAAGTCACTCCCCGCGCCCCGGGGCGGAGCCACAACCTGCCCATCGACGCTTTCTTGGAATCATTGGCGAAGCAATGCGGCCGGCGCGCCATCGGCGTGATCCTGTCCGGCACAGCCACCGACGGGGCCGAGGGAATGAAGGCGATCCGGGCCGAAGGCGGCATCACGTTTGCGCAGGATGAGAAGTCGGCGAAGTATGACGGCATGCCGCGCGCTGCGGCGGCGACCGGTTGCGTGGATTTCGTGGCGTCGCCCGGTGCGATCGCGAAGGAATTGGCGCAAATCAGCCGCCATCCCTACGTCAACCACGCCCGTCCCGAAAAAACGGTTGAGGCGCCGCAGGAGCCGGGGGAAGATTTGGAACAGATTTTCCGGTTGCTGCGGTCGGCCACGGGAGTGGACTTCACCCATTACAAGCCGAACACGATTCGGCGACGCATCCAGCGGCGCATGGCTGTGCGCCGCCTGCACGACCTGAAGCAATATACGCGCTACCTGAAGGACCACCCGGACGAAGCGGAGGTCCTGTACGAGGATTTGCTCATCAGCGTCACGAGCTTCTTTCGCGATGCCGGTTCCTTCGGCGCGTTGAAGAAGAAGGTCTTTCCGAGAATCGTCAATGGACTGCGCAGCGACAGCGCGATCCGCGTCTGGGTGCCGGGCTGCGCGACCGGTGAGGAAGTGTATTCGTTGGCGATCCTGTTATTGGAATATCTCGGAGAGAGGGCCGGCCATGTGCCGATCCAGTTTTTTGCCACGGATATCAGTGAACGGGCGCTGGCCAAGGCGCGTTTGGGCCTGTTTCAGGGGAACATCGCGGCGGATGTGTCGCCGGCGCGGTTGCGCCGTTTCTTCACCAAAGTGACGGGCGGATACCAGGTCAATAAAGCCGTTCGGGAACTGTGTATTTTCGCCAAACAAAACGTCGCCAAGGACCCGCCTTTTTCGAGTCTCGACCTGATCAGTTGCCGCAATGTCCTGATTTATCTCAATCCCGTGCTGCAAAAGCGGGTCATGCCGATCTTTCACTATGCGCTGAAACCGAACGGGTTCCTGCTCCTGGGCGGGTCGGAGACGACCAGCGGATTCGAGAACCTCTTTGGGCCTTTCGACCGAAAACACCGGATCTACGCGAAACAGGCCGCGGCGGCGCGGCCAGTGGTTGACTTTTCAGTCAGCGATTATCCCGCCGGCGAGCCGGAAGCGCCGCGCCAATCAGTCGTGCCGGAACGACCGGCGTTTGACATCCAACGGGAGGCGGATCGGATGTTATTGGGACGCTTCGCGCCCGCCTCGGTGCTGATCAACGAACACATGGAGATTTTGCAGTTTCGCGGGCACACCGGTCCGTATTTGGAGGCGGCTTCCGGCTCGGCCAGCCTCAACCTGCTCAAGATGGCGCGGGAGGGATTGTTGATGGAATTGCGCTCGGCCATCCACAAGGCCCGGAAAAAGGGCGTGCCGATTCGTCACGAGGGGCTGCGCATCAAATCGAACGGCGAGACCCGCTCGGTCAACCTCGAGGTGGTGCCGATTAAGTCCGGCATGCGGGAGCGCCACTTTCTCGTGCTGTTCCAGGAAACAGACCAGCCCGCGCCGAGCGAGGCGGTGGTCACCAAGGTGCGCCCGATCAAGACCCGAAACCTGGAGAAGACAACGGCGCGGCTCGAGCAGGAGTTGACCGCCACCAAGGATTACATGCAATCGGTGGTCGAGGATTTGGAAGACGCCAATGAGGAACTCAAGGCCGCGAACGAAGAAATCCAGTCGAGCAACGAGGAACTGCAGTCCACCAACGAGGAATTGGAAACCGCCAAGGAAGAGTTGCAGTCCACCAACGAAGAGCTGACCACGGTCAACGAGGAATTGCAAAACCGCAACGTCGAGTTGGGCCAACTCAACAACGACCTGGTCAACGTGCTGGTCAGCGTCAACCTGCCGATTCTCATCCTCGGCCCGGACCTGCGGGTGCGGCGGATGACGCCGGCCGCGGAGAAAGTGTTGCACTTGCAGCCCGGGGATATCGGCCGGTTGGTGACGGATTTGCGGCTGCCCATGGATGTGCCGGACCTGGAGGAAATGATTGCCGATTCGATGGACTCGCTCAGCGTCAAAGCCCGCGAGGTGCGGACCCGCGATGGCCACTGGTATCTGCTGCGCATTCGTCCCTACCGGACGACTGACAACAAGATTGATGGCGCGGTGATCAAATTGCTGGATATCGACGAGCTCAAGCGCACGCTCCAGGAAACGGAGAATGCTCGTGATTTCGCGCAGGCCATCGTGGAAACCGTGCGCGAACCGTTGCTGGTGCTGAACCGCCAATTGCGCGTCCAGACGGCGAACCGGACGTTTCAGCGGGTCTTTCACGTCACGAAAGAGGAAACCGAGGGAAAATTCATTTACCATCTTGGCGACAAACAATGGAACATCCCGGCCTTGCGCGAACTGCTGGAAAACATCCTTCCCCGGAACTCGCAATTCACGGATTTCGAGGTGGACCACGTGTTCCCGAAGATTGGGCGGCGGATTATGGTGTTGAACGCGCGGCGACTGCAACGGGACGGGAGTGACGCGCACATGATTTTGCTGGCGATCGAAGACGTCACGGAACGCAAAAAACTGGAGAAGGCGGTGCTGGACATCAGTGAAGCGGAACAACAGCGCATCGGGCGCGATCTGCACGACGGCCTGGGACAGCATCTCACGGGCATCGGCTTCATGAGCGAATCCCTGGAAGATCGCCTCGCAGCCAAAGCGTTGCCCGAAGCGACGGCGCTGGCGGCAAAGGTCACCAAGCGCATCAAGGAAGCCGTCACACAAACGCGGGACCTGGCCAAAGGGCTGTTCCCCGTTGAATTGAAGACCCACGGCATCGCACCCGCTTTACAGAAGCTGGCGATCAATACCGAAAAATTGTTCCGGATTACCTGTTCATTCAAGGGTGAAGCGTCCCTGCGGATTCGCAACGAGAGCGTGTCGCGCCATCTCTACCGGATTGCCCAGGAAGCCGTCTTCAACGCGGTGAAACACAGCCATGGAAAACACATCCGGATCCATCTTGACGAGGAGCGCGGTGCCATTCGGTTGACGATCGAGGACGATGGGGTCGGCATCGACACCCGCAAGGTGGGCGAGAGCGACATGGGGTTGGATATCATGCGCTACCGTGCCGGCGTGATCGACGCCAAATTGGACATTCGCCGGGGCCCGCAGGGCGGGACCACCGTGACGTGCATTGTTGAAAATGCCAATGGGAAAAAAGGGACTCATGAAAAGTTCAATCAAGCCAACAAAGGACAAAGGAAAACAACGCGTCCTCATCGTCGATGACCACGCGGTGCTGCGCGAAGGACTGGCGCTGGTGATCAATGCCCAGCCCGACCTGCAGGTATGTGGGGAAGCCGCCACCGTGAGCGGCGGGTTGCAAGCCGTGGCCACAGCGCGGCCGGACATTGCGCTCATCGATCTTTCGTTGATGGGCGGCAGCGGGCTGGAGCTGGTCAAGGACCTGAAGGCGCAACATCCCAACCTGCCCACGCTGGTGCTGTCGCTGCACGACGAGGCGCTCTACGCGGAACGCGTGCTGCGCGCTGGGGCCCGAGGGTACATCATGAAGCGGGCGGCGACGACCGACCTGCTGCTGGCAATCCGCAAGATCCTGGATGGCGAGATTTATCTGAGCGAAACGATGGGGTCGGTGGTTGTCCGCCAGGCGCTCGGGGATCGGGAATCTCCAACCGGTGGCGGTCCGCTGGAACAGCTCAGCGATCGGGAACTGGAAGTGTTCCAACTTCTCGGGGAGGGGCACAGTACGCGCGAGATTGCCGGGCAACTCAAGTTGAGCATAAAAACCATTTCGTGTTACCGGCAGAATATCCAGACCAAGCTGGAACTAAAAGATGCCGCGGCGCTGGTGCAGCGCGCCGTCCACTGGGCCGCGACCCTGCGGGCCGACTGAGCTTTGCGCAGCGGCAGTGGGGCCTAGGTTTTTCTCTCAGGGTGAATTAGGAATTCTTACCCATTGAAGTTCCCCGTTTGCGCCATATATTTTTCCTCGGAGAGAGGAGTGTATCATGAAAAGATTTTTAGGAACCGCGGCAGCTCTGGCCGGGATGATGACCGCTGTGATTTGTAGGGCAAGCGGCCCGCTTGCCGTCGTTCATCGACGTGGCAGGCGGGGCCGCCTGCCCTACAATGCAGAAGCGTCTCGGCTTAAACTGATACACTACCTTCTGGCCGGGATGATAGCCGCCGGCGTGATTTTCAGCGCCTCCGGACAGGATCCAGCGCCGTCAGGGAAACTTTTCATTTTTAGCGGCGTCCTGCGCTCCATGGATAAGCAGGCCCGGACCGTTACCGTGGAGGCTTCGGCTTCCGCCGTCAGCCAGAAGTTTATTGTTCCAACCGATGCCGAGATTATCGTGAAGGACAAACCGAAGGGCGAACTCTCGGACCTAATGATTGGCGACGGAGTCCAGGTAAAATACACGGAAGACGACGGCGCTCCTGTGGCGCATCAGATCTCGATTCTCGGGCTGAAGAACCCGTAATCGCTTGCGCGTGGTTACGCTGCCTCTTTGGCCGTACCCGCCTCCGCCAGTTCCTTCGTAGCCGATTCCCGCCAACTCCTGGCGGCCGCTAGGTCATGGATCAGGGCTTCCACTTCCAGGATATAGATGGCGCGGTTGTCATCGGTGGTCTTGAAAACCACATAACTCAACTCGCGGTCGGAACGGAACGAGTAGCTATAAAGAATATTGATGCCCGCCTTGGCCAGTTTGTCATTGAGGAACTCGGGTAGCCCGGGTTTATCAGGTGTTTCCACCAGCACGACGGGATTGGACCGGCAGGAAAACCCCGCGGCTTGGAGGGCGCGCGTCGTGCGAAAGGCATCCTCGGTGACGAGTTTCACCACGGCATCCCCGCCGTCCCAATAAGAACTGGCGGCCAGGACCTCGGCCCCGCAGGAAACGGTGATGGCGATCAGTTTGCTCAGGAGTGACGGTTGGCTGGTTGTACGGACCGTGATTTCGATTTGTCGAGTGGCGCCGATCATGACAACTCCTTTTGTTATTGGCTATTCAATCACCTCAACGATCTGCGGGCAGTTTACGGCAAGGCGAGGGTCCGATGCAATCAGGTGACAGGCTGGTATTCAGGTAAGAAAACCACCCATTCTTCGGCTAGGAGTTTTCGGTAGCGACAGTGCGGGAAACATAGGATATCGTCCGATGCAAGATTCGGGTCTTGCCCGACTGGTAACCGAAAGAGGTGTCCGCTATTCTTGCCGATGTTTGGAGATTGGAGGGAGAGTTATTATGACGACAATCAACCGCCCGAGCGAAGAGCAGGTGCGAGTGCGCGCCTACCAAATCTACCTGGAACGCGGTGGCCAACACGGACATGACGCCGACGATTGGCTGCAAGCCGAGTACGAGTTGATGCAATTGCCCATCCAGAAGATTGCCAAACTCAATACAGCCCGGCCAAAAGGAAAAGACAACCGGAAGCTGGCGCTTGTCAACCTGGTCCAAGCGGCCCTGCTCCTGGGCGCCGAAGCTCTCCCGCATTTCAAGGCATGAGTTTGGGCGCTTTTCTGCTGACGGAAAGCCACCGCCGCGGTTAGACCCGCTTGGCTGATGTGACCAACAGCAGGACCCCGCCGATCACACAGACCGCGCCCACCACCGGTGGAAAATAGGCTTTGTGGGTCTTGTCCGCAGTGACCTGAATCGGGCCGGCGTCGATGACTTTGTCGCGGGTGCGATAAGTAACGACTCCCGCGTATGAAAATAGCAGGATGCCGATGACGAGTAGAAGAATACCGAGGCTGCGTGATTGATTCATGATTGGATCTCCCTTTTGAGTTTGCCTGCATTTGCCAACCCTACGGTCATTTGCTCTTGCACCTCTATTTATCTTTCACGTGGAGCTTATCACCGCTGGAACGCCTAACAATCGGGTGAAGGCTGGGCTTCTTCTAGGAGGTTCCCCTAAGAGGCTTATGACATCGCCCTAGAGTAATACCGGTGTTCCCCCCAATTGTCATACAGCCGGGTGAGGTCTATCCTGAAACACAACAAAGGAGACCACGTCATGAACGAAGATCAAATCAAGGGAAACTGGAAGCAGTTCAAGGGCAAGGTGAAGGAAAAGTGGGGCAAGCTGACCGACGACGATCTCGAGGTCATCGAGGGTCGGGCGGACCAGTTGGTCGGCAAACTGCAGGAGCGCTATGGAATTGCCAGGCAAGAGGCGGAAAAGCAATACCGGGAATTCATTGCTTCCTGCGACGAACACCGTAAGGCAGCGTAACGAGGCGGGGAATTGGGAGAAATATTTATGAGAACCATACTCTTGGTAATCCTCGTATTGTTGTTGATTGGCGCGTTACCCACGTGGCCGTACAGCAGCGGCTGGGGCTATTATCCATCTGGTGGCCTCGGATTGCTGCTGGTGATATTGCTGGTACTGGCCGTGGCCGGAGCCGTTTGACCATTGTCCTGGGGCGCAAAATACCGCACCATCCGCCGTGGTTTTGCGACGGGTGGTGCGAAGTTGTTTTATGGCCCAGTTACGCGTGGGAATAATGAATTTGGCTGGATGCGTTATCGCTGCGGCTTGGCGGTGGGAGGCTGTCCACTCGAGCCCTTGGCATGGGCTGGCTTGCCGGCCATGAAGCGATTGCATCCGCTGTTGCCGGATACGCGCAATTTGTAGGGGAACAGCTTTTCATCAATGCACAATCCCATCGTGGTGTTTTTGACAGAAGCTTTCGGCTCGATCTGCCACCATTTGCAGTCCTTGCACAATCCCCATTCGTTACTCATGGTTTTCCTCCGGTTGATTGGTGTCGCCCGCCGGAACCAGTTCGCGGCGTGACCCCGGCGGGAGGTCCATCGCCTCGAGCACGGTGACTGCTTGCGAACTGTCGGTGGTTTTCAAAACCAGTACGGTGCCCTTGTCGGGCGAACAACAGGTATAGGCATCCAGCATCTCGACGCCGTTGGCGCGCAACTCGGTACACAGGCGGACGGCTGACACGCAGCGGTGCTTTTCTTCCATCACCACCACCCGATTCGCCTCGCACTCGAAGCCGGCCGCTTGCAAAATACGGATGATGCCACTGTCCTTTCCCGTCACGAGGAGCACCGCCGCGCGCTCGTGGTCACTATAGAAACGCCAGGCGCCGACGGCGGAAGACTGCGCCGCCAAAACCGCGAAGAGTTTCGCCAGTACTTCCAAATCGTTGGCGATATGCAACATCACCTCATTTCGCTCTTGAATCTCTCGCATGTGATTTTCTCCTTCCGGCGTTTTGCGGTTGCTGGTCCATAAAAAGATCTCTTATGCTTGGAAGCGTATCCTTTACCCCGCTTTCCGACAATTGGCGCGGGGGCTGATTGCGATCTAGGAGCTTCTCCCATGAGGATGTTTGCTCAGTCGGACTTCACCAATGGGCTGTTGGTGTCCTTCCGGCCGCTTTTCAGTTCCTTGCGGGCTTTGCCCGGTCCGTTCTAGGATATTCTCCGAGTGGAACTGGGGGTTACATCCCAGACCGAAACTAGCACGCTGCCCAATTGCGGAGTTCGCAAAACCGGGGCTTAATTGGCTGGTAATTGAAAGGCGGATTCTAATGACAACGAACGAGACATTACGTGAAGTCAGCCAAAAGAGCCGGTATCGAGGCAGAAACGTCCTTCTGCGCGGGCGAAGACGTGGACCGCATGATCAATGGCTTCCCGAAGCCAGCCTGGCAACGATCTGGCCGGTGGAGGACCAGGCGCGGTGCATTCCCATACGCTGGGTGCCTTCCCAGGCGCGCGTTGTCCCCGTGAGCCAGAAGGAGGGTGGACATTGATAACAAGTGCCGGCTCTCGGTGGCGTCCGCGGTTGCGAATGTCCGTTAAGACCTCGGACATTCTCCGAGATTCGGCTGCGGTCGTGTCCGAGAGTGAAATAGGCGAGGTTGCCCCATTGTTTCATCCCCATGGATGCGGGATATTTACAGCGGCAGCAGGAAATACCTCGGTATTCGGAGAGTATGCGTGCGTCAGCACAAACATCAGGAGTGCAGAACAAAGGGATGCATGTATTTGAAGGATGTCATGAAGAAAAGAATCGAGGTTGTGGGTCCCGATACTCTTTTGCGAGAAGCCGCCCGCAGAATGAACGCGGACGGAATTTCTTTGTTTCCCGTGTGTGAGGGTCTGACGATGGTCGGGGTGCTTACCACGCGTGACATCACCGTGAGGGCGACGGCGCAGGGCTGTGATCCTCGGGTTACCCGCGTGCGCGCGGTAATGATGGCCCCAACGATTTATGGCCAGGAAAACCAGAACCTTGATGAAGCGGCTGATCTTATGGAGAGATGGTCGCTCTACCGACTACCCGTATTGAATCAAAAGATGGAGTTGGTGGGAATCATTTCCTTGCGGGATTTGTCTGGAAACGCCCCACCGACGGCACGGCATTCCCCAGTTCACCGACGGAAGCGGATTTTGAAGGAGCACCGCTTGATCAAATAACACGCCAACGAAAGGAGATCAGAATATGTTGTATTGGGCCCTGGTATTTTTCATCATTGCCCTGGTAGCCGGAGTCCTCGGTTTTGGCGGGATCGCGGCGGCGGCGACGGACATGGCCAGGATTCTGTTTTTCATCTTTCTGGTCATATTTCTCGTGACGCTGATGTTCGGATTGGTGCGGCGTTAACGCCGATTGTGATTTCAACTCCCGTGCTCCGCGCTTTCGCAATGTGTCCTAGGATATGTTCCTGTGGCAGAATAGGAGCACCTTGGAGACGCACAAACTTGCAAATCCACGAGCCGTGATTAGGCTTGGTGTGTGCTGGGAGCACTCTCATGACCGGGCGAGTGATTCAACTTAACGAAAAAGAGCAATTCGTATTCATGACGACTCCGAAATCGAAGTTCTCCGCTTTCGCTTCCATGGGTGGAGAGCGGCGGAACGGAGACCGGCGTGAGGAAGGAGTGGGATTCCGGTGGATCCGTGAAGCTCTTCGCCGGACCCCGGAGGCGCTGGAGCCATTGCGGGATGGGAAAGGACTGCACCACTTGCTTTTCGAAAAGGTGCCGCACCCGCGCTTTGTCTGCGATGCCCGGACACTGCGGATCCTCGTCGTAAATGAGGCCGCCATCCATCGTTATGGGTATTCACGCGAGGAATTCCTTCGCATGAAGATTACGGACGTTGGCGCGCCGGAATGTTTTGCTGCTTTCAAAGAATACTGCCGAACAATTCCGTCGTCTCGCTTCGTTGCCGCCGGGCCCGAAGACAGCGTCTTTCGCCATCGGAAGAAGGACGGCAAATTGATGGACATCGCGGTGGACGCGGCGTTGATTCCCCTGGGCCACCGCCGCATGTTCCTGCTGTTGGCGCAGGACATCACCCGGCAACGGCGTGCGATGCAGCGTCTTCGCACGCAAGAGGCCACCACCCGCGCGTTGGCCGAGTCTTCCACACTGGCCGAGGCCGGTCCGAAAGTTTTCCACGCCATTTGCGAGAACCTGGGTTGTGACTGGGGCGAGTTGTGGAGAGTGGATTCCACGGCCCAGCGCATGCGTTGTACCCAGACCTGGAATCCGCAAGGTGGAGCGTTGCCGGGAATGCAACAATCCATTCGGAATGCGCTCTTTGCCCGGGGTGAGGGAATTGCCGGCGCGATTTGGGCCCGCAACAAGCCGCTCTGGATTGCAGACATCGATCAACATCCGGAACAGTTCCGTGCCGCGATCATGAAAAAATGCGGATTGCGGACCGTCTGCGCGTTCCCGATCCGGCTAAACAAGGAAGTATTGGGAGTGATCAGCATTTTTAAGCGTCAGGTATTGCCTCCCGATAAATATGTACTGAAGATGTTGAAGGACATTTGCAGCCAGATTGGGCAGGTAATGGGTCGGCGCCGCGCCGAACGCCGTTTGTTGCAGGTCACCGAGGACGAACAGCAGCGGATCGGGCAGGATCTACATGACGGCTTGTGCCAGCAACTGGCCGGCATTGCCTACATCGCGAGCACCTTGGAAAACGAGCTTGTCCAGGAATCTCCCACCCGAGCTGTGACGGCGGCGCGAATTGCCGAATTGTCCCGGGAAACCGCGATCCAGGCGCGCCAAATTGCGCGCGGGCTCAACCCGGTGAACCTGGGCACGACGGGCCTGATGGCGGCATTAAAGGAATTGGCCGGTTCCATACGGTCCTTGTTCTCCATTTCCTGCCCGGTTCGAATGTCCTCGTCGGGTCCTTGTGCCGGATCATGAAACGGCCGTGCATCTTTATCGGATTACGCAAGAAGCGATTCACAACGGGATTGCTCATGGCAAGGCAACCGAGATCGTTGTCTCTCTGCGGCGGGAGCCCGGCAAGATCGTCCTCCGGGTTACGGACAACGGCCGCGGCCTTCCCAGGACGACGACGAACAGTGACGGAATGGGTTTCGAGAACATGAACTATCGCGCACGAGCCATTGGCGCGCGCCTGCATTTCCAGGCCCGCCCGCGGGGCGGGACGGTCATGCTTTGTGAAGTGCCAAACCAAATGGGAGGTCAAGATGAAGAGCGAACGCGTAAAACAGCCAGAGGTCGGAGCCAAGCAGCAAATTCTCCTGGTGGACGATCACCCGGTGGTTTGTGAAGGGTTGATGCAACGGATCAACGCCGAACCGGACCTGGAGGTTTGTGGCCGGGCGCACGACGGTCATTCCGCGCTGGATGCCATTGAGAAACTGCGTCCGAATATCGCCGTGGTCGACATCGCCCTGGGTGCCGGCAGCGGTGTAGAATTGATCAAGGACATCAAGGTGCGTTATCCGCATCTGCCGGCCCTCGTGCTCTCGATGCACGCCGAGGAACTTTACGCCGAACGGAGCCTGCACGCGGGCGCCAAGGGTTATGTCATGAAACAGGAAGAGACTTCTGTTCTCCTGCGAGCGATTCGCCAGGTACTGCGCGGCGAGGTCTATCTCAGCGAGAAGGTCAAAGACGGGATCGTCAGGCGGCTCGGGGGCATTGTTCCGGATGGTCAGGTGATCTCGCTCATCAAACAATTGAGCGATCGTGAATTGGAAGTCTTCCAGTTGATCGGGGATGGTTTTGCCACCCATGAAATCGCGGTCCGTCTCCACATCAGCATGAAGACCATTGCTTCGCATCGCGAGAACATCAAGCGCAAGCTGAATCTACGCGACGGTGAACAACTGGCTCGCTTTGCGATTCACTGGTTGCGGTACCGCGATGCCGGTCCGAACGCCGCGGCTTCGGTCGTCGCGCCGCCGCTGCAACCGAAACCGATCTCCCGCGTGAAATCGACCGCGCATCGCAAAACTGTTTCCGCAGGCCGGTAAGAGCCGACTCGCAACGCGTTTTTCCAAAGAAGGAATGCCACATCCCTCGGCCGGGAAAGGCGAGGGAGTGCATCGGCCGACAGCCATGCTTGAAGGCACAATGCTTTTCGAGAAGCCGGGAGGTGAGGTTCCCGGGTTGTTTGGGGGGTGGGGTGCATTGTCGCGGTCAAGGGTGAGGAGGACTGCCGCCGATGCCACTGCGAGGGGAACAGTCTGGCGCGAGAAGTTGGAGGCGTTGCCGCCATCCGGCTGCCGCAACGTTCCGGAGTCACCCCGTTGGTACAACCCCTTCCCCAGCACACTACAGCGCGAACCTTCTCGCGCCAGACTGGCTTAATTATTTCGCCACGAGAAACGCCATCTGAAAATATATTCATTCGATTACTGATCGCGATCCTCTCTGCGATGTCGCCAGTCTGCGACAGAAGCCCGCTTCCGGCAATTGGGCGCAAGACCGATTCTCGGGTAGGAAAAGCTCCTGCCAATGCGACGCAGAATCTGGTAAACGAAGGTCGGGCTATCCCCATCGCGGCATCGAAACCATCAGCTGTTTACCTCCTACCGGCTGGCGCCGCGAAGGAATGCGTCTCACAACGGCCTTCCGAAGATCATTGGGAACGCACACTCGCGCCTCTCAGAGGCATTTCTCTCCGTTTTCCTGGAGAAATCGCTGACCATTGAGCTTCCTATCAAGCAGTGTTAGCGTATATTCCAGATGCTACGATAGAGTATTATGAGATGCGAATTAATGCGTGGAAAGATCATCACGGCTTTGTTGAGCGTGTGCTGTTTCGCCGGCGCCAATGAACTGAATCAAGGGATCCACGCGACGGTTTACCACCATCCACCCTTTTTTGGGAAAACCATTGGTCACAAGAGTGGCCTGGGCTAGCGGGAATCAGATTGGCGGTGAGGAGTATGCCTCTGGAGCGCTCCTCGTCAATCGAATTGGCGATTATGAGGTTAATCCAAGCTCTTGAGCAGCGATCGCGACAGTTTTTTGTGCTCGCGTGCCTGGGTGTTCTGACGCTGGTCGGATTGGTCGATTACCTGACTGGATTTGAAGTTTCTTTTTCTGTTTTCTATCTGTTGGGAATCGGATTGGCTGTCTGGTTTGTCAGCAAGGGGTTTGGTTTGTTGCTGTCCATCCTGAGCGTGGCCGTTTGGCTGGTAGGCGACATTGCGGCTGGCGCACATTATTCCAGTCCATTTATTCCTGTCTGGAACGTAGCAGTTGTAACAGCCTTTTACTTCATCGTAGTCTGGCTTCTGGCCAGATTGCGTTCGCTTCAGAAGGAACTGGAGAATCGAGTTCAGCAGCGAACAATTGCTCTGACTCAGGAGATGACCGAGCGGGAACGTTTGGAAAAGGAGATCCTCAATGTCGTGGAACGCGAACAACAGCGGATCGGGCACGATTTGCACGACAGCCTGGGTCAGCATCTTACCGCGGCGGCATTGGCCGGCAAGGTATTGTCGGATCAACTGGCGGACCAACCGGTTCCTGCGGCGGCGGCCCGTCGGGTCGTGGCGCTTGTCGAAGACGGCATTGCGCTCACGCGCACCCTGGCACGTGGGCTGACCCCTGTGGAGTTGGCGGCGGATGGGCTAATGGAAGCCTTTGAGGAATTATCAGACAGCACTTCCGAGCGGTTTCGTGTCGAGTGCCGATTTGAGTGCGACGTGCCGGTGCTGATTCCCGAAGCGGTGACGGCGACACACCTCTACCGCATTGCGCAGGAGGCGATCAACAACGCCATCAAGCATGGTCAATCCAAACACATCATCATGCAGCTCGCCAAGACCGAAGCCGGCGCGGTGTTGGAGATACTCGACGACGGCGCGGGCCTGCCAGACCCGTTGCCCGCGCAACACGGAATGGGGTTGCGGATCATGGCCCATCGCGCCACCATGATCGGCGGGGCTCTCACGGTGCGCCGGGGCCGGGGGCGGCACGGTTGTCACCTGCACGGTGCCATGAACCAGAAACGCGTCTTTCTTGTGGATGATCACCCATTGGTGCGGGAGTGGTTGACGACTCACTTGCGCCAGCAGAGCGATCTCGCCGTTTGCGGAGAAGCCGAAGATGCGCCGCGTGCGCTCCAAGGAATTCTCGCACTGAAACCTGACGTGGTGATTCTGGACATTTCCATGTCGGGCCGGTCTGGCATCGACTTGATCAAGGACCTGAAACGGTTGCAGCCGAACGCGGGGGTGATTGTGCTGTCAATGCATGATGAAATGACACACGCGGAACGGGCTCTCCGCGCCGGTGCCCGCGCCTACATCATGAAGCGGGAGGCGACCGACAAAATCGTCACCGCCATCCGCCAGGTGCTGGCCGGGAAACTATACGTCAGCGAACGCGTCCAAGCGCGGCTCGCGGAGAAGTTTGTTGGCGCCATGCCACCCGCCAGCCAGTCGCCGGTAAACCTTCTTAGCGACCGCGAGTTGGAAGTGTTCCAGCTCCTTGGTCAGGGCCGCGACACCAAACAGATCGCGGAGGAATTACAGGTCAGCTTCAAGACCGTTCACGCCTTCTGCGCCCGCATCAAAGAGAAGCTCGGTCTCACCAAAGCCACCGAACTGCTTCGCGAGGCCGTTCGCTGGGAAGAACAGCGCGAACGCATGTAGGATTGGTTCGTACAGAAGTCCTGGAACGCGTCCTACAGACAAGCAGCCGAGGCACGCCTACGCTCATGCGTGGTGAAAACCCCGGTTGCGATACTTCTTTTGCTAACAACCATCGCGCGTGCCGATACCAACACGCTGACTCTCGCCGAAGCCAAGCGGCTCGCCATCGAGCGCAACTGGGATTTGCTGGCAGCCAAGAGTGGTATTAACGCCGCGTTAGCGCAGCTAATCGTCGCCAAGGAGTTCCCCAACCCCACCACTTCACTGTCCACAGCAAAAATAGGCACACACGATACGGCCACATCCCTGGGCAACGGCCTTTGGGAACGCAATTACGATACGATTGTCGCCATCAGCCAACTCATTGAGATTGGCGGCAAACGCAGTGACCGCCAGGAGGCGGGTCGGGTTGGGGTGATGGGATCACGGGCCCGTTTCCTTGATGCGAAGCGTACGTTGGATCAAGGCATCACCAAGGCCTACGCGGCGGCATTGCTTGCCAACGAGAACGCACAAATACTCAACGATTCCGCCGGCTACATGCGTCGCGAGGCGGAAATCGGGATGGCCAGGTTCAAGGCGGGCGACCTTTCTGAGGCGGACTTTAAACAGATTCTCATTGCCGTCGAGCAATTCGAATTGCAGGCCAAAGCGGCTGAGGCGACGGCGGTTCAAGCCCGGATTTCAGTTGAGATTCTCATGGGCATAAATCAGCCGAAGGGTGTCTGGACTCCTGCGGATAACCTTGAACAGATGGGCGTGGTTTCTCCACCGGCAACCGAAGCGAAGCCGGGCGCAGAGCGTCCGGATGTGTTGGCGGCTGGCACAGACCTTCGGGCGGCCCAGGCACAACTCAAATTGCAAAAGGCCATGCGGATTCCAGACCCGACCTTTTCGGTGGGATACGAACACGAGCCTCCCGGCGGCGGGCCTCCTGTGGATACGTTCAACATCGGCGTTTCGTTTCCGCTGCCTCTCTGGAATCGAAACGGCGGCAATATCAAAGCGGCGGCGGCGGCGGTGGACCAGTCAGCGCTGGCGGTCGCCAAGATCAAGGCGCAGGCGGTTTCCGATCTTGCCAACGCTGAAGTCGCTTACCAGGAGGCTTCCAAACGATTGGAGCGTTACCAGGACGAGATTCGTCCACAGTCCGCGAAGGTTCGCGAGTCGGTGGCCTTTGCGTTCGAAAAGGGCGGGGCCAGTTTGGTGGATTTGCTGGAGGCCGAACGCACGGACAACGACGTTCGGATCGCCACCGCGCAAGCCATGTCGGACACGGCCAGTGCGGTGGCCGATCTGATCGCGGCGCGGAATGTCATATCCGAAAATACGTTCGCCGACGAGGAACCGGGAAGGAAGAAACCATGAAGATAACGACCGCGCTTGTTTTGGTGGTGTTGATCTTTGACGGCTGTCGCAAGGCGCAAGAATCTACCGAGCCGCTCTCTCCCGTCGTGGAACATGAGGACGTCAGCCTTATTAAAGTGGACCACCCGGAACAGTTCCCGGTCGCTACCGCTGTGGAACACAAGGCGGAAAGAACTTTGACCGTGACCGGAGTGGTGGCCCCCGACGTGGCGCGAACGGTGCCGGTGATCTCACTGGCCTCCGGCCGAGTGGTGGAAATTCGCGCGCGGTTGGGGGATGAAGTCAAGAAGGGCCAACTGTTGTTGAGGATTCAGAGCAGCGATGTTTCAGGAGCGTTTTCAGGGTACCGAAAGGCCGTCAATGACGAACGGTTGGCTCGGACACAGTTAGAGCGGGCGCAGGCCCTCTATGAACACAGTGCCCTCGCCCAAAAAGACCTCCAAACTGCGGAAAACGCGGAACAGGATGCCCAGGTCGACTTGGACACCACGACCGAGCAATTGCGGTTGCTCGGCGTGGACAAGGAACATCCGACAGGAATCGTTGATGTCGTTGCTCCGATAACCGGCATCATTACCGATCAACAAATTGTCAACGCGGGCGGCGTCCAGGGCTTGTCTGGTCCCAACACTTTCACGATCTCTGACCTTTCCCAAGTCTGGATTGTCTGCAACGTCTACGAGAACGATTTGCCTGCCGTTCACGTGGGCCAACGGGCCGACATTCATCTGAATGCCTATCCGAAGGAAGCGCTCCAGGGCAAAATCGGCGACATCGAACCCATACTCGACCCCAATCTCCGAACAACAAAGGTGCGGATCGAGGTAACAAACCCGGGATTCTTGCGTATCGGCATGTTTGTCACCGCAACGTTCCATGGCGAGGAACAGGAAACCCACGCCGCCCTACCGGCCACGGCGGTGCTGCATCTCCACGACCGTGACTGGGTATATGTGTCGGTGGGCGGCGGGCGGTTCCGTCGCACAGAAGTCGTTGGGGGAGAAATGCTGCCCGGCAATCTGCAGGAAATCGTCTCCGGCATACAACCGGGTCAGGCCGTCGCGTCCAATGCGCTGGAATTGCAAAACACCGCGGAGCAATAAATGATTCGTCGCGTCGTTGATTTTGCCCTGAACAAACCCCTGTTCATAGTGGCTTTTGCGGTTCTACTTGTGGCGTGGGGTGTCGTCGCATTCCACGTTCTTCCCATCGATGCCTATCCCGACGTGGCTGACGATTACGTGGAGATCATCACGCAATGGCCAGGCATCTCAGCCGAACAAATCGAACAACAGGTGACGATTCCACTGGAAAACGCGATGAACGGCATCCCGCACGTGGTCCACCTGCGTTCGTTCTCGCTCTTCGGACTGTCCGATTTGAAGCTGATTTTCGACGACGAATCCGACAACAATTGGAACCGAGAGCGAGTCCTCGAACGACTTGGACAGGTGACTCTGCCGTCCGGTGTGGTGCCACAGATGGGCACGGATTGGAGTCCGGCCGGCCAGATCTACTTCTTCACCCTCTACAATTCGAATCCAAATTATGACGCCATGGAATTGAAGTCTCTGGAAGACTGGGTCGTCGAAAAAAATTTCAAGGCGGTAGCGGATGTCGTGGACATTGCCAGTTTCGGTGGCCCGACGCGGGAATACCAGGTGCGCGTAGATCCGGACAAACTGGTTTCCTACGGTCTGAGTCTGAGCCAAGTCGAACAACAATTGGCCAACAATAATGCGAACGCGGGCGGCAGCTTCATCCAGGCAGGTCTGCAGCAGATCAATATTCGCGAAGTCGGCCTGGTCAGGAACGTGCAGGACATCGAAAACACGGTCATTCTGACCAAGAATGGCACGCCGCTCCACGTGAAGGACATTGCGGTGGTCTCGCAAGGTCCCAGGATTAGGCTGGGCAAGTTTGCCAGAGCCATCCGTCGCGAGGACGGGAAAATTATCGACAATGACGATGTAATTTCGGCGTGGGTGCCAATGCGGAAAGGCGCCGACGCGGAGACGGTTCTCAAAGGCATCCATAAGAAAGTGGAGGAACTGAACAATCATATTTTGCCGCCCGGGGTGAAGGTCGTTCCGTTCATTGACCGCAGCGATCTCATCCGATTTACAACCCACACTGTCCTGCACAACCTCACCGAAGGCTTCATTCTGGTAACAATCGTTCTGCTCCTCTTTCTGGGTAACATCCGGGGCGCCCTCATCGTCGCCGTGACCATTCCCTTCTCCCTGTTGTTTGCCTCAATCTTCTTAAACGTGTGTCACATCCCCGCCAACCTTCTCTCACTCGGGGCCCTCGATTTCGGCATGGTTGTGGACGGGGCCGTTGTGATGGTGGAGAATATTGTTCGCCACATTGGCCACGACCACGCGAAAAAGTCAGTGGCGCAGAAAATCCGGGCGGCTGCGCACGAGGTCCAGAGGCCGGTGTTTTATGCCATTACAATCATTATCACCGCCTATCTCCCGATCTTCACGCTGCAGCGAGTAGAGGGCCGTCTCTTTCGTCCGATGGCCTGGACGGTGACGTTCGCTCTCTTGGGCGCGGTGGTCTTCTCGATGACGCTGGCGCCGGTCCTGGCCGGCCTGCTGTTCCGCAAGGAGATCCGCGAGCGGCACAATCCCGTGCTCGGCTGGTTGACGGAACGCTATCGGCGGAACTTGACGTGGTCGATCCATCACCGGGGGGTGATGGTGGGCATTGCGCTTCTGGCCATCTGTGTGGCTGGGTTTCTGGTGTTGTCCGGTGTCATCGGATCAGAGTTCTTGCCGCATCTGGATGAAGGTTCGCTCTGGGTGCGCGGCACACTGGCACCAAGCACCGGGCCGGACGAAGGCGTCCGGGTATCCAATCAGGCGCGAATCGTTCTGGCCTCCTTTCCCGAGGCGACCGTGGTGACCAGTCAGGTGGGACGCCCAGACGACGGGACCGACACAACAGGCTTCTTCGACACGGAGTATTTCGTGGATTTGAAACCCAAGGCGCAATGGCGTCCTGTCTTTCATCAAAGCAAGGATGCCCTGATCGCCGCGATGACCCGCGAGTTGGAGAGAATACCCGGGGGTAGACTGGGGCTTCTCTCAACCCATTGCCGACAACATGGAAGAAGCCGTTAGTGGCGTCAAGGGGGAGCTTGCCGCGAAATTGTACGGCGACGACTTGAAGCTTCTGGAAGAAAAGAGCGATCAAATCGTCAACACCATGCGTCAGATCAAGGGCATCGAGGACCTGGCAGTGTTTCGGGTGCTCGGCCAGCCCAACCTGAACGTGACGGTGGACCGTGATCAGGCCGCCCGTTACCAAATCAACGTCGCGGACGTGCAGGATGCGATTCAGGCCGCCATTGGCGGCAACGCCCTGACACAGGTGCTCCAGGGCGAAGCGCGCTACGATCTCGTGATGCGCTATCTCCCACAGTACCGAGACACCAGAGAAGCGATTGAGAAGATTCGCCTGTTATCACCCAGTGGAGAGCGCGTCTCGCTCGCCCAGCTCTGCAAGATCACCGTGACCGACGGTGCTTCCGAAATTTACCGCGAAGGGAACCAACGCTACATCGCCATCAAGTATAGCGTTCGAGGCCGTGACCTCGGCGGCACCGTGAAGGAAGCGATCCAGAAGGTCAACGAACAGGTCAAATTGCCGCAGGGTTACCGTATCGATTGGGAGGGCGAATATGAGAGTCAGAAACGATCCGCAGCACGACTCCTGGTTGTTGTGCCGTTGACGGCGTTCCTGATCTTCATGATTATTTACGGAGCCTTCGGCTCCGCCAAGTGGGCCTGCCTCAACCTGGTCAACGTGGCGGTGGCTTCCCTCGGAGGCCTTTTGGCATTGCTCGTAACGGGCACGCATTTCAGCGTGTCGTCCGGAGTGGGGCTACTGGCACTCTTCGGCACCTCGGTCCAGATCGGGGTCATTATGGTGGAGTATATCAATCAGTTACGGGCCAGGGGAATGTCGGTCACCGAGGCTGCCATTGAAGGAGCGACACGCCGGCTCCGGCCGATCATGATGACCATGTTGGTCGCGACGCTGGGCCTGTTGCCGGCCGCCACATCCCACGCCATCGGATCCGATTCGCAGCGGCCGCTGGCCATCGTGGTTGTAGGGGGACTGGTCGTGGCCCTGCTGATGAGCATTTTTCTACTGCCCACTTTTTACGTTTGGTGGGCGAGACCGACCGACCGCCTGCCCAAGCCCGAGGAGGCCAAGAGCGTGTACGAATGAATAGGCCCGCTCTCTTATCGACTGTGACTGCTGGCGGCCGTTTGCGGTGGTGATCATCGGCGGCCTGGTGACGGCGACGTTACTGACGCTGTTCATCCTGCCGATTTGTTATCCATGGTTCGAAACCGAAAAAGAGGAATACCAACCGTGAAATATCTGCTCGCTATGGCAAAGGCGTCTAATGAACAAGCCGCAAGATGATATCGGCGGCAACCTGTTGAAATACTTCCGAGAGGTTTTGTCCGCCGGTGACCAAGAAGGCCGCGCCGACCGGTTGCGACGGATCGAACTGCGGACTGGCCGGATCATTGGCCATTTGTTGTAGCGTCTCGAGGGTCGGAGGAGCAAAGGCGTTGGCATCACCCGCTAACCCGACCGCATAGACATAGTTGCTGGAAGCCCGCATCTGGTTGGCAGTCAGAACGCAGCGGTTTGTAGCGTCCTCTGTGACATGCGATGCGCAAAAAAACTCTGCTTTCCCCATCGCATTGGTCCACACTTGAGTTGCTGTGATATTTGTGCCCCCACCGACAGAACAAACAGGGAGAATATCACCACAGTCGAATAGACACTGCACGAAGCACTCCCGTTCGTGAGCCAAAAATTAACGCCGGGATCCGGAAACGGAGGGCAGCCAGCTTGGATCGGGTCGTTTCCCCCGAAGCTGAGAGTTATCCCGCCAGGTGGGGTCGTAGGGAATTTGTACATGGTCGTGTTGGCCCGACCGTCGGTAAAAAATACCACAACCTTGATTGCATTCGCGGGGGCGCCGGAACTGTTCTGGATGACCTGCGCATTGAGTAGACCGGCAATCGAACAGGTGCTACCTTGCCACGTCATGGTGTTCACTATGTTGATGATATTGTTCTTGAACGGGGTGCCCTTGGCGGCCATGGGAACATTATTTACCGCCGACACCGAGAAAGTAACGAGCGCTGCCCGGTCAAGGGTTTCATCGAAGATAGTGATAAACTGCGAAACCGCACCCGGTAAATAACGGCCGCCTTGAGTTCCATTTTGGCAGGAGCCTATGTTTGCATTAGGATCCATGAACCCGGTACGATCCAGCACCAGCGTCATGACGACCGGGGCACGGCTAGCCACCGCTGTGTCACCGACGGTCAACGTGCGCCATTGGGGAAACAACCGAATGAAGTACGTATTGATCGTGGCTGAAACCGTGTTCGAGTAGATAAGATCGCCGTTGGCGTCCGTACTGAAAGTGCCAACCGGGGTCACTTTTCCTATCCCGCGTCCACTCACGCCGTTGGTGGCGTAATTGGCCCAAAACGTATTCTCCGCGATGAGGTTCGCGGCCGCGCCTTTGTCGGCCCCCGAGTAGTTGCTGACGGCTGCCAGGGTGGCGGCATCCATCGCCTTTGACAACTGCGCTTTGGTAACGTAGGCGAAACCCAGATCAATCCCCAACCCAACAAACAAGATCAACACGATGGAAAAGAGGGCAAACAACATCAGCACCTGGCCATCCTCGCGGGCCTGTCGCAGGGTTCGGTTGTGGGATGATTTCATGCTGGGTGCTCGCTCCTAAAGTGCCGAAAAATAGGCGGCATCGTAAAATTGAGTTGGTAAGACGGCCTTGATAAAATTGCCCACCGGGGTAATCGGGACAAATTTATAATAGATCTCGGCCACGTAAACAGTGCGATTCGCCGGCAGGTACGTACCGCCCGTGGTTGGCAGCGTCGCCTTGTTGCCAACGTTTGTGCTTGATCCTATCCGGCTCGATGGCGCCCGCCAGTGAACCCGCCGTATATTGTTGGCTGATGGTATATTGCGCCGTGCCTTTACTGTTAAAGTTGGTGACGGCCGTGACGATGACCATCCCCGTGCTGGAGTTCAAGGCCAGGGGCAGGGCTTCGGTAATCGCGGCATTCAGGGCGTTGGTCATGATATCCATTGTGGTTGTGCCCGAACCGCGCGCTTCCAAATTGGCGGTTTCGCGGCTCAAGTTCACCAACACCTGCCGCAGGTAGATCGCGCGGCAAAAATCAATCACCCCGAAGATCAGGACGATCAACATGACAGACGCGACAGCGAATTCGATTAACGCCTGGCCGCTCTCCCCACGCCAGGAAATTCGCGCAACAGTTTGTTTTGTTTTCTGAAAAATATGGTTCATGATTCCTCAGTCGGTCTGGTTATAGGGGAACCGTTCATTGCGGAAGGTGACGCTCTCGGAGAAAGTGTCGACATCGTTTGTTCCGTAATAGTGGCCCATTAAATTCGTGAAGAGCGTCAGATGCGTCGTCAGCGAGATGGTCACGTTTTCGCCCGGCAGGCCGCCCGAGTCGGCATTGCCGACCCCTCCTGTCGAACTGTTTCCGGAGCTGCTGATAATAATCTTCGTGAGATCCAAGCCCGGTGCCGCATTCTGGGCGATTGCTTCAATGGAGGCCACGCGCGTCAGGCCCGGCATCTTCTGACCGGTGACCGCATAACGGCCCGCCTGGCGCACCGCATTTTCGAGAGTGACCTGTACGAAGTAAAGGTGACCCATATCGATAATCCCAAACATCAACAGGAAGAACAGAGGCAGAACGACCGCGAACTCAACGAGTCCCTCTCCCCGGGTAACTTTTGCTCTTCGCCGTACTTTAGTATGACGGTTAACGTTCATCCATACACCTTGGCTTGAAAGTAGGTAGCGACGTTGAAACAACTCCGACAGCGCGCACCTATAAACCGGCGATATGACGGCACAGCCACTCTTCAGCGTGGCCTGTTCTCACGTGCTACTCGCCTATCCACAACCGCGCTACACCAACGGGCTCAAACAAACTCTATCAACCAACGGACATCGATATCCGATAGCAGGCCGTTCGGCGACTGCCGCCCTAGACGCATTTCGCCCTGCGTACCCCGAATATTAAGGCTTTGCCGGAAGTGAAGTCAAACACAATCGAACGATTACGTATCATGATATTTGGCGGGTCTCAAATTACATCGATACCTGCGACGCTTACTCCACGATCGAGTGTTCAGCCAACCTTACATACTGGATGTAAGCACCCGGTAATGCTTGGGCACATGCACAAGGAACACTGGCCGCTATTATCCGCCAACGCCCGAGAAACAGTTACTGTGGCCGTATCGCTGCCAGAGGACCATCCATCGGTTCTGACTGACTTTGGGGTGGTAACCTTTTAGCCAAACTGGACATAAAGTGTCCAGCGTGTCAGGCCCGGTGGACACTCCACCGTCGGCATTTTGACCGCAAATCGCCGCGCCGGTAGAAACCTGTTCGTTACACAACTCCATAACATGCATATTGGCTGCTACTTACACCGACGCAGCGCCATCGCCGTGGAAACCTTATTTTTGCTGGCGTTTTTGGCATAGATGTGGCTATCCTGAGGGCGTCTGGGAGAAGTGTGCCGTTGACCTGCGGGTTGCGCGCGGGTCACGTGCAACCTATTTCGGCTCGTGCGTGTCGTGCCGGTTACATCGTCTGTGAGAGCAGTGGAACAGAATAATTACAGGTAGCATTTTTTATGACTAAAGCATGTTTCACCTTCCTTTCCGTAGCGGCGATTGCTCTGGTCACCGCCAGTTCCGCGCTCGCAAATGCCAGTGTTACCACCCTCGCCAGCGCCTCGATCTCTGCTGACACCGTTGGCGGGGTCTACAGCAACCTGACCGGCCCGGTACTCACGGAGGGAGCTACTGCTGACATTGGCGTTGGCACGATTATTCTGGCTGCGCCTGTGGGGTTCGAGTTCAATCCGGCCGCTACCGTTAACGTAGTCACCTCGCGGACGGGCACCGGAACCAGCCCCTTGCTCCAGTTGGCCACGGAAACGGCCACGGTCACGTCCAGCAACATCACCGTTACCTCGGTCGCCCCGGACGGGGGTAGCGCAAGGACGGTTCTGACATGGTCGGGCATCCAGGTGCGGGCCAGCGCCGGATCGCCGCTGGCGACGAATAGCATGGTGCTCTCTACGGCCAGCACGGTCATTATCAACGGGATCACCAAAGGCGTAACGAATTTTGGCACGCTCAGCGAAGTTGCTGGCACAGCGGGCACGAAACTGGGCTTCACGACGACGCCAGCTGCGACGAACGCGGCCGGAGTCGCGATGGCTAACGTCGTCGTGCAGGTCGAGGGCGCGACCGGGAATAATGTTGCCTCCAACAACGTGGCGATCACTGTGGCGTTGAATACCGGTGCCTTTGCCAGCGGCAGCACGAACGCCACCACCGGGGTGGGAGGGTCGGCCACGTTCAGCAATTTGGTCATTGATACGCAGGGGAGCTATACCCTGACCGCTTCCGCTCCGGCGACGGGTCTCTCCAATTCGCCCGCCGCTCCATTTGTGGTTGTCGCCGGTGCGCCGAGCACTTTCCAGTTCCTGCAAGATGCGCCTTCGTCAATCCTCGCCGGAACGACCTTCCCCTCCGCGGTCACAGTCCAACTCAGCGACGCGTTTGGCAACTTGATCAGCAACAAAACGGTGACGCTGAGCCTTCTTGGCGGCGGTACCCTCAGTGGCACGACATCGCAACCAACCGCGGGATCGGGCGTGGCGACGTTTGGCGGTTTGAGTGTTGCCCAGGCCGGAACCAACAAAGCCCTCATGGCGAGCATTAGCAGCCCATCGATGTCCATTACAGGGGCTACGTTCACCGTGCTGGCGGGATCGGCCACCAAACTCGGCTACACCACCGCACCGGCGGCATCGACCCCCGCCGGCGTAACGATGGCCGGTATCGTGGTGCAGATTCAGGATGCGGCGGGCAACAGTATTCCGTCCAACGGCGTGCCGATCACGGTGGCGTTGAACGCGGGCGGCTTTACCAGCGGCACCACGACGATCCTGACCGCACCGAATGGTTCGGCCACATTCACCGACTTGGTCATCAACACGTCCGGCAACTACACTCTCACGGCCTCCGCCGCCGGGAACATTTTCACCGCGACAGCACCGGCTCCGTTCACAATAGCCGCAGCGACGCCCAGCGTTATCCAAATCACGCAGGATGCTCCCGCCTTGAACACTGCCGGGACGATATTCTCGCCCGCGGTCACTGTCCGGGTAACGGACTCGCTGAGCAACCCAGCCACGAACACCCTGGTAACGCTGAGCCTTCTTGGCGGCGGATCCCTCAGTGGGACCGTCGCGCACGTGACCGACGTCACGGGTGTCGCGACGTTCAACAACCTGAGCATCAGTCTCGCGGGGACCAACTACGCGCTTGTTGCCAACTCCGTCAATTCCTTGTCCGTAACCGGCAATACTTTCGTTGTGACGACAGGTGCCGCCACCAAATTGGTTTATACCACCGGCCCGGTTGCGACCAACACGGCGGGCGTGACCATGCCGACCTTCGTCGTGCAGGTTGAAGATCAGTTTGGGAACTTTATTCCGACCAACGGCGTGCCGATCGCGATGGCGCTGAACACCGGCACCTTCGCCAGCGGCACCACGCCGGTGAATACCGGGGCGGGTGGATCGGCCAGCTTCGGTGACCTGGTCATTACCAACGCCGGAAACAATACCCTGACGGCATCCGCGACGGGCCTGACTTCGGCCGCCAGCGCGCTCACCATTCTCCCGGCCCCGTACGCGATTACCTTCCAGCAGGATGCGCCATCGGTGACCAATGCCGGGGCCGTATTCACGCCCGCGGTCGCCGTGAAGATCGCCGATGCGTTCAACAACGTGCTCAGCAACCGAACGGTCACGCTGTCCCTCTTGAACGGTGGCGACCCTTAACGGCACGCTGTCGCGCACGACAACCAACAACGGTGTGGCGACATTCAACAACCTGAGCATCAATGTTGCCGGGACCAACTATGCACTCCTTGCTTCTTCCACCAATTCCTTGTCCGTCACCGGCAACACCTTTACCGTGACGTCGGCGGCCGCCTCCAAACTGATCTACCCCGTGCTGCCGCCTGCCTCCAGCGTCGCGGGCGCAACGTTGACCCCGTTCACCATTCAGATTGCAGATCAATTTAACAACAGTGTCGCCACCAACGGCGTGCTGATCTCAATGAGCCTGACGAACGGCGCCTTTGCCAGCGGGACGACCTCGAGCAACTCCGACGTAAATGGCACGGCCTCCTTCAGCGACCTTGTTATCACCAACGCCGGGCAACAATATCCTTATCGCCTCGGCCAGCGGCCTGACTTCGACCAACCGGGCCCTTGTCATCTCCCCGGCGAACCTTGCCCTCACACTTCAGCACGACGCGCCTGCCGTGACCAACGCCGGGGCCACGTTCACGCCTGCGGTCGCCGTCAGACTTGCCGACCAGTACAACAATATCGTCAGCAACCGGACGGTCACTCTGTCGCTGCTGAATGGCGGCGGCCCTCTCAACGGCACGCTATCGCAGTCGACCACCACCAACGGCGTGGCGACATTTAACAACCTGTCGATCAATGTCCCCGGGACCAATTATGCCCTCGTCGCCACCTCCACCAATTCGTTGTCCGTCACCGGTCAAACCTTCACGGTGACCGTTGGCGTACCCGCGAAACTGATGTACACCACCCTGCCGCCTTCGACTGCCGCAGCGGGTAGCACGTTGTCGACCTTCGTCGTGCAGGTTGAGGATCAGTTTAATAACTTTATCCCGACCAATGGCCTGCCGGTCACACTCGCCTTGAACACCGGCGGATTCGCCAGCGGCACGACGAATACGGTCACAGTCTCGGATGGTTCAGTCGACCTTCTTTGATATAGTTATCAACGCCGCCGGTACGTACACGATGACGGCGAACTCGCCGGGATTGACGGCCGCGGGACGGCTGGTCACGATTGTGCCGGCCGCAGCGAGCAGTCTCACATTCGTTCAACAGCCGCCCGCCATGACCAATGCCGGGGCGGTGTTCACACCCGCCGTGACGGTGAAAGTCGCCGACCAGTTTGGCAACGCGATTAGCAACATGCCCGTCATCGTCAGCCTCACGGGCGCCGGCACCCTGAATGGCACGCTCTCCCGGACGACGGCCACCAACGGTGTCGCCACGTTCAACAACTTGAGCGTCAATCTCCCCGGCACCGGCGATTTCCTGACGGCCAGCACCACCAACCCGGTCCTGTCGGTCAACAGCGCCACCTTCACCGTGAACGTTGGTCCGCTGGATCACTATTTGGTCTCCGCCACGACACCGCAAACGCGCGGGGCCCCGTTCACCGTCACCGTCACGGCGCAGGACGCGGCCAGCAATACCATCAACAATAGTTCCACCGTCGTCACCATGAGCGGCAGCACAGCCAATGTGCAGTTTGACAGCAACGGCGACAGCATCTTTGGCGAGAATGGCGACAACATGCAGGTATTGTCGAACGGGACGTTCACCATCAGCACCGAGGACAATAATCCCGAAACCATGACCATCACCGCGACGGACGGGAATGGTAAGACGGGCACGAGTCCGTCCATTGCCGTCAACGCCGCCGCCGGTGATTATCGCAGCGCCGCCACTGGCAACTGGAATGCCACAGCCACCTGGCAAACCTGGAATGGCTCGGCATGGGTCGCGGCCAGCGTACCGCCCGCAGGCGGAGCCGGCACTAATATCACCATTCTAAGCACCCATACGGTGACAGACAATACGGCCGTGGGGCTGACCGGCACGCTCATTACCCAGGGATCCTTGACCTTCAACGCGGGATCGATCGCCGTCGGGTCCGGTGGCCTTGTGCAGAACGCCGGAACTATCAGCAGCACCGCGGCCACCCTGATCTTCAACTCGGGCGCAAAGTACCAGCACAATCCCGCAACACCCCCCGGTACAATTCCGACTGCGGCTTGGAATACGGGCTCAACCTGCGAAATCGTCGGCTTCATCAGTGGCACCATCACTCTCGGCACTGGAACAGGCTGGAACCAGAGTTTCCAGAATGTGACATGGAACTGCCCCACGTTCACAGGCACCTGCAATCTGAACCCCTCTGGCGGCGCCACGGATAATATGACCAATATCCTTGGGAACCTTACCGTTATCGCGGGCTCCGGTACGTTGGTTTTCAATTCTCACGGATCGACCCTTGTTCCACTCACTGTTGGTGGCGATTTCATTATGCAGTCGGGCGACTTTAACCTGGGCTCAGACACCAGCGCCAATCCATGGATCCTGCGAGGGAATTATCTCCAGAATGGAGGTACGGTTAACAATTCTGGCAGCGGTGGTGGTAACATCAACTTCACCGGGGCCAACAAGACATTTACACTAAACAGCGGCACCATCGCGGGTGGCAATTACAACTTCATCGTCACTAACAACGCGTCGCTGACTTTAAATAATGGGATCACCGTTGGCACCGGCGCGGGCGTTACCGTGCTTAACTCCGGCACGCTGAACTGCGGCACCAACGTCGTCAGCGGCACCGGCAGTTTCGTGCTGAATTCGGGCGGTGCGTTGGGTATCGGCTCCACGGGCGGCATCACATTGTCGGGCGCGGCAGGGAACGTCCAAACCACCACCCGTACTTTCAACACGGGCGGCGTGTACATTTACAATGGTTCCGCCTCCCAGGCCACGGGCAGCGGCTTGCCCGCGACCGCCAGCAGCTTGATCGTCTCCAACACGGGAGGGATCGTCACGCTAGGCGCCAATGTGAGCATCACCAGCAACCTGACGGTTTCCGTCGGGACGTTTGATTTGGGGAGCTTTACCGCGAACCGTGCGACCAGCGGAGGTACGCTAACGCTCGCGAATGGCGCGGCCTTGAATATTGGCGGCGCGAATTCGTTCCCGTCCAATTATGCCACCCTCAATCTCGGAGCAAACAGCACGGTTGTGTACGAGGGATCAGCCCAGAACGTGTCAGCGCTGGCCTATGGCAATCTCACCACCAGCGGAAGCGGTACCAAGACACTTCTGGCAGGCGCGACTTCCCTCGCGGGAGACTTGAAGATCGGTCCCGGCATGACCTTCAACGCCGTCACCAACAGTTTCAGTATCACCGGCAACTTGACCAACAATGGCACGGCTTTCGCGTTTAGCGGCCCGCAGACCGTTACGTTCACCGGCTCCGGCACACAAAATGTCTCCGGCGCGTCTTCGGCAGCGTTTAACACATTCGCGATTGGCAGCAACTCCGTGATCAATCTGGACAATAACGATAGCGCCCTTCAGTTTACCATCGCGGGGCTGTCCCAAAACGGTGGCACATGGGGATCGACGGCCTCCGGCGCGGCCAACCCCGACGACGCCAATTTCCTGGGGAATGGAACATTGAACGTCACCCCACCGACGTTTGGCATTAGCTTCCTGCAGGATGCACCTGCCGTGACCAACGCCGGTGCCGTATTCTCGCCGCCCGTGATGGTTCAGTTGACCAGTTCAGCGACGAACTTGATCATCAACAAGATGGTCACGCTCACCCTCAATGGTGGTGGATTCCTCAACGGGATAACATCGCAACTGACAGGCACCAACGGTGTGGCGACATTCACCAACTTGACCATCAATGTGGCCGGGACCAACTACTCCCTGACGGCGACCGTCACCACTCCTTCCTTGTCCGTGACTGGCGCCACCTTCGTCGTGACCACGGCCTCCGCTTCCAAACTCGTATACACCAGCGTTCCCGCCATTACTAATACGGCTGGCGGAACCTTGTCTGCCTTCACCGTGCAGATTCAGGATCAATTCAACAACAATGTTCCATCCAGCGGCGTACCGATCACCATGAGCCTGGCCACCGGCACTTTTGCCAGCGGCACCACGCCAATCAACTCCGATGTAAACGGCACGGCCACCTTCAGCGACCTGATTATCACCAACGCGGGCAACAACACTCTGACGGCATCGTCGCCAGGGCTGGCTTCGGCGAATCAGTCGCTGGTCATTCTCCCGGGGACGTATGCCATTACCTTCCAGCAGGATGCGCCTTCCCCGGCCACCGCTGGCGTGACTTTCGCGCCCCCGGTTGCCGTGCGAATCTCCGATCCGTTTAACAACGTGCTCAGCAATCGGACGGTCACACTGTCCCTCCTGAATGGCGGTACCCTGAACGGGACGCTGTCGCGGACGACAGCCAATAATGGCGTGGCGACGTTCACCAATCTGACGATCAATGTCGTTGGTACCAACTATTCCCTGGTAGCCACCTCCACCAATTCCCTGTCCGTGACCGGCATTACATTCGCCGTCAATGCGGCCCCCGCCTCCAAACTGATTTACGGCACCGTA
Source organism: uncultured Verrucomicrobiae bacterium (assembly GCA_963812605.1). GTDB lineage: Bacteria > Verrucomicrobiota > Verrucomicrobiia > Palsa-1439 > Palsa-1439 > Palsa-1439. The sequence continues at coordinate 683,756 of CAWEWF010000001.1, forward strand.
CCCGTCACAACGAATACCGCCGGCCAGACGCTGCCCGCCTTCGTCGTGCAGATTACGGATCCGTTTAACAACAATATTCTGACCAACGGCGTGCCGATCACGATGTCGCTAAATACCGGCACATTTGCCAGCGGTACCACGCCGGTCAACACCTCGTCGAACGGGTCGGCGACTTTCAGTGACCTGGTCATTACCAATGCCGGGAACGATACGCTCACGGCATCCGCAGCGGGTCTGACTTCGACCAACAAGGTGCTGGTCATACTCCCGGCCCCGTACGCCATTACCTTCCAGCAGAATGCGCCGTCGGTGACCAATGCCGGGGCCATCTTCACGCCCGCGGTCGCCGTGAGGATTGCCGATACCTTCAACAACGTGCTCAGCAACCAGACGGTCACGCTGTCCCTCCTGAACGGCGGTACCCTGAACGGCACGCTGTCGCACGCGACCGCCAACAACGGTGTGGCGACGTTCAACAACCTGAGCATCAATGTGCCCGGGACCAACTACGCCCTCGTCGCCTCTTCCACCAATTCGTTGTCCGTCACCGGTAACACCTTTACCGTGACCACGGCTGCCGCCAGCAAACTGGTTTACACGACTCCACCCGCGGCGACGAACACCGCCGGCCAGACGCTCCCCACCTTCGTGGTGCAAGTTGAGGATCAGTTTAATAACACGATTGCTACCAACGGCGTGCCGATCACGATGTCGCTGAGTAGCGGCGCCTTCGCCAGTGGTACGACCAATACGCCTACGGACTCGGACGGCTCATCGACCTTCTTTGATCTGGTCATTACCAACGCCGGGAACAATATCCTGACGGCTTCGGCCCCGGGCCTGACTTCGACCAACAAGGCGATCACAATCCTGAACACGGCAATTAGCAGCATCGCCTTCATTCAGGATGCGCCCTCTGCGACCAACGACGGGGCCGTATTCACGCCGTCCGTCACGGTAATAGTAGCCGACACATTGAACAATGGGGTCTCCAACGCCACGGTCACCCTGAGCCTCAATGGCGGTGGAACCTTGAACGGAACGCTCACGCACGCCACTGCCGGCAACGGTGTGGCCACGTTTAACAACTTGAGCATCAATCAAACCGGCAACGCCTACTCCCTCACGGCCAGCACCACCAATTCCCTGTCGGTTACCGGGCATACGTTCGCCATCACTGTGGGACCGATTGCCCGCTACGTGGTGAGCGCCACAACGCCGCAAACACGCGGGGTCCCCTTCGGCGTAACGGTCACAGCCCAGGACGTGTTCAGCAACACGGTGCCCGATAGCTCCACGGTGGTGACGATGAGCGGCAGCTCGGCCAATGTGCAGTTTGACGGCAACGGGAACAGCATTTTTGGCGAGAACGGCGACAACATGCAGGTGTTGTCGAACGGGACGTTTACCATCAGCACCGAGGACACGATTGCCGAGACCATTACCGTCACTGCCACCGATGGGACCGGAAAGACCGGCACCAGCCCCTCTGTTGTCGTCAACGCGGCCAGCGGCGACTTCCGGAGCGCTACCAACGGCAACTGGAACGCCATAGCCACCTGGCAAACCTGGAATGGCTCGGCGTGGGTCGCGGCCAGCACCACGCCCGCGGGCGGCGCCGGCACCAACATCACCATTCAAAGCACCCACACGGTGACGGATAATGTGGCCGTGGGCCTGACCGGCACATTGATTGCCCAGGGAACGGCCAGCTTCTCCGCCGGCGGATCGATCAGCGTCGGGTCCGGTGGTCTGGTACAAAACTCGGGAACCATCAATGGTTCCGCGGCCACCCTGATCTTCCAATCGGGCGGCGCCTACCAGCACAACTTCACGACAGTACCGGGCAACATCCCGATCTCGACATGGAACGCCGGCTCAACCGTCGAATTCATTGGCTTCACCAGCGGTACCATTAGTATCGTCGACGGTACCGGTTGGAACCAGGTTTTCCAGAATGTGATATGGAATTGCCCCAACATGTCGGGCTCTTGCAACATTAATCCCAGCGGCGTTACGGATAGCATGACGAATATCCTTGGTAATCTTACTGTGATTACCACGGGCACCGGTACGCTGCGTTTCGATTCTCACTCTTCGACCGTCGTTCCGCTCATAATCGGCGGCGATTTCGTCCTTCAATCAGGCACTTTTGACCTGGGCTCTGACAGCGGCGCCAATCAGTGGATCCTACGCGGAAATTATCTCCAAAACGGCGGTACCGTTCAGAACTCAGGCAGCGCTGGTGGAACCGTTACCTTTGCCGGGGCCAACAAGACATTCACACGAAACAGTGGCACCCTCGTTGGGGGCAATTACAACTTCATCGTCACCAACAACGCGTCGCTGACAATGAACAGTGGAATCACCGTTGCGGGCGTCACCGTGTTCAATACCGGCACGCTGAACTGCGGCACCAACGTCGTCAGCGGCACCGGCAGTTTCGTGCTGAACTCGGGCGGTGCGTTGGGTATCGGCTCCACGGGCGGCATCGCGTTGTCGGGCGCAACGGGCAATGTCCAAACCACCACCCGTAGTTTCAACACGGGTGGCATCTACATCTACAACGGCTCCGTCTCCCAGGCGGCCGGCAGCGGCTTGCCTGCGACCGTTAGCGCCTTGATCGTCACCAATACCGGAGGAACCGTCTCGCTGGGCGCTACTGTGAGCGTCACCAGTAATTTGACGGTGTCCGCCGGAACGTTTGATTTGGGTAGTTTCACCGCGAACCGAGCGACCAGCGGGGGCACGCTGACGGTAGCCAACGGCGCGGCCTTGAATATCGGTGGCACGAATCCGTTCCCATCCAATTATGCCACCCTCAATCTCGGGACGAACAGCACGGTTGTGTACGAGGGATCGGCCCAGAACGTATCGGCGCTGCCCTACGGCAATCTCACGACCAGCGGAAGCGGCATCAAGACGCTTCAGCCCGGCGCGACAACCATCGCTGAGGAGCTGACCATCGGTTCGGGCACGACCTTTGCCGCCGGCACGAACAACTTCAACATCGCCGGTGATTGGGACAACAACGGCGGCTTCACGTCCAGTGGCTCGCAGACCGTTACCTTTAACGGCTCCAGCCCACAGAACGTCGATGAGGGTACGTCTTTGACGACCTTCAACAACGTCACGATCAACAGCAACTCCGTGCTGAACCTCGCATTCACCGGTTCAGACAACGTCCAATTCCTGGTAATCGGGGGCGTAACCGAGCCTACGGGCACCTGGGGCGCGACCGGCTCCGGCGCAGCCAACACCGACAACGTTCACTTCCAGGGTACAACCGGGACGCTGAACGTCCTTGCCTCGCTCACGGTCCCATCGAGCACGGCGTTGATTAGTTCCGCCAATCCGCAGACATACGGCCAGCCAGTTACCTTTACCGCGACTGTTACGGGAACCGGACCGGTACCGACGGGCACCATCACGTTTATGGACGGCACGAACACCATGGGCACCGGAGGGCTGAATGCAGGCCAGGGACTCTTCGTCACCAATACGCTGCCGGCGGGTCTGCATTTGGTCACGGCGATCTACGGTGGCGACGGTAACTTCAATGGCAGCGCCTCCGGCGTCTTGTCGCAGCAGATTACCCAGGCTGGCCTGACGGTCACCGGAATTACGGCCAACGACAAGACTTACGACGGCGGCACAAACGCCACCCTTAACACTGGTGGCGCGGCGCTCGTCGGCGTGATTGGTTCGGACAACGTGACGCTCAACACGGGCGCCGCGACAGGCTTCTTCACCGATAAGAACGTGGGCTTGGGCAAGACGGTAAATGTGAGCGGGCTGACGATCGGCGGTACGGCCTCGGGCAACTATTCCCTGACGCAACCCACCACCAATGCGAGCATTTTCGCGCTCTCCATCTCGGTGACGGCAGCGGCAAACAGCAAGACCTATGACGGCACGAACACTGCCGCGGCTTCGCCGACGATCACGACCGGTAGCCTGCAGGGCACTGACATCGCCGGCTTCTCGGAAATCTACGACAACAAGAACGTAGGCACAAGCAAGACGCTCACGCCGAGTGGCAGTGTTATCGACGGCAATGGCGGTAATAACTACACCATCGCGTTCTTCACCGCCAACACGGGCAGCATCAGCACACGTTCTATCACTGTCACGGCAGCCGCAAACACCAAGACGTATGACCAGACGACGAGCGCGGCGGCCTTGCCGACGATCACCACTGGCAGCTTGCAAGGCACGGATACCGCCGGCTTCTCGGAGACCTACAGCAACAAGATCGTGGCCACAGGTAAGACGCTCACGCCTGCTGGCAGCGTCAATGACGGCAATAGCGGTAATGACTACGCGGTCACTTTCGTCCCGGTCAACACGGGCGTCATCAATACGCTCTCGCTTACGGTGAGCGCCACGGGCGTGGACAAGGTGTACGACGGCACGACAAACGCCACCGTCACGCTCACTGACAATCGTCTCTCCGGTGACAGCTTCAGCGACACCTACACGATGGCCAGCTTTGCTGACGCGAATGTGGGCAGCAACAAGACGGTGAGCGTCAGCGGCATCGCCATCTCCGGGATCGACGCGACCAATTACACGGCCAATACCACGGCCAGCACCACGGCCAACATCACGGCGGGATCCCTGACGATCAGTGCCGACAACAAGAGTAAGACGGCCGGTCTGTCCAATCCGCCACTGACGGCCAGCTACGTCGGCTTTGTCGGCGGCGATGACACCAACTCGCTGACGACGCAGGCGACCTTGAGCACGACAGCAACCACCAATAGTCCTGTCGGCATGTACCCGATCACCGCCAGCGGCGCGGCATCGCCGAATTACACGATCAGCTACAACAGCGGCACGCTCACGGTGTTTGCGGTGCCGCAGTTGACCGCTCTCGGTATCAGCGGAAACCAGTTCATCTTCAGCTTCCCCACGCTCTCGAATCAGTTGTACCAGGTGGAGTTCAAAGATGATATGTCGGCGCCGATCTGGAATGATTTGGGCGGCCCGCTCAATGGCACCGGTGGTTCCATCACAATCACCAATACGATTTCTGGTTCGAAGCGCTTCTTCCAGGTGGGAGTCATGCCAGGGCAATAGGGGATTTTGGGAATTACCGATGCCCTGAGGGTCCTGCGCTTTTTGATCGATGATCGAATTGTGCGAGTGCTTGAAGGGGAAGGGGAGTTTGGTGCGCCGCATCGTGGTCAACTCGAACTTGCCAGAACCTGGTGTCTTGTAATCACTTGTGAAAATGGCAGTGGAACCAGTTTTATCTGTCCAACGCGGGCGTGGGTCGCTCAAGCGCGTGGTTCGACGCCTTACTCAAAATTGAGCCGGTACCGGCGTCGGTATCGTGCGCCCCGAGCATACATCTCATGCTTCTTGGGTATCCGGACCGTTTCGATCCACTGCGCTCCAAGAATCTCGCATGTTCTTTGGGAGGGGATGTTCTTCGGGTCCACCGTCAGCCACACGGCCTTCAGACCGTGAGCGCGAGCAAGGGGTAGCAGCAGCCAACAACTCCTGGCGGCGTACCGATGACCACGGAATCTCCGCTTCACTGCGTATCCAATGTGACCGGGGTAGCGCAGGGCGAGCGCAGAACCGATACGCAGCCGAATACTTCCCATCGCGACAGCCCTGCCGGGACGGCGCATCTCAAATTCGTATCCGGGAGAATAGCGTTTGACCGGGTCTGCTGGTGTTGTGCGCACCAACACCAACTGCAAGTCTCCGTCGATGAGCCTTCCCGGTTTAAGAAATCTGAATGGCGTCTTCACAGCCTGTCTGTCGCTCTTCATGAGTCGGGTTTTGATGGCTACGCCTGCTTTGTATCTGACTGATTTCGACTTTGGTAAGTGTAAAAAAAGTCCGCTAAGGTGGGGGAACGCAAAAACTGCCGGGCCTCGAGCCGGATTTGGGAATTCAAACCACTGCAAATGGGGAAACACTTTGGTATTTTGCAGCTCTGCATATTCTCTACGCCGTCGCTCGTAGGTGGTCACGACCCACAAGAGAATGGAGTCTCGATTAAAGAACGCTTTTCGAAAATTTTCCTTGTTGCCTGAGTACAGTTCTTCGCCCGACATTGCGCGACGAAATGTTCGGCGAAACGCTCTGGCAAGCACAGTCAAGAATCCGTAATTGAGCCACATAATGCAGGTGGCTCTCGACCAAATCAGGTTCCTCGCGGTTCCATAGTTGCCGTCAACAATCCAGCGGTCCGCGGAAATAGCGGCGGTGACCAGCGCGGTAAACTCGTCCTCAGATTTTGCGACCCAATTCGGCTTCCAGTACAGTGCATCGAGTTCGATATGAGGGTGTCGCAAGATCGCCGCGAGTTGCCGGGAGTATGAAGTTTTGCCGCAACAGCTTGTTCCGACGACGACAACCCTTTCAAGACCAGAAATCATGGAACGCGACTCCCCAGGATGGTCGGCCCAACCGCGAAAGCGGAACGGACGGCGCAACCGGCATTGGCTCCGGTGCGGTGTTGGGCCGCATCATAGCAATTTTCTGAAATATGTCGCCGACTCGTCATAGCCAAGATTGCGGTAAAATGATGCGGCTCGTCGAGTAGCCAAACCGACCAGCTTGGACTGACGACTTCTGGCCCACTGCTCGAAACTCTCGATCAACTGCCGACCTACGCCACGGCGACGTAAGTTCTCTGCCACCACGATTTCCTCAACCCATGAGACGCGACCGTTCGCATAAAAGGTGTGGTGGTCGAAGCCCAACAAATATCCAATTACCTGCTCGCCGTCTGATGCGACGGCGACAAACGCATCGGGTGGCTTCGCGCTCATTACGCGGGGCGCGTGAAAACGCCTAGCGGCCATTTGCCGAGCGCTTGCTGAATCAAGAGATTGAAACTCTTGCCGGTGCGACAGTGTTCGGCTGCCACGAACTTGAGGCGATTTGCGTAATTTAGGTTGTTGCGTCGAAGCTCTTTGTTCTCGCCAAAGTACCTGAGCGTCGAATTGAACGTCTCCTCCCGGTCCTTCAGCGAGAAATGATGGAGGGTCGAGAGTTGCTGCTGCGACATTCCGGCTCTCCTAAGATAACGTGCATCCTCAACCAACTGCTCGCAGATGTGGCTCATAAACGCTCCCGGTGATACGCATAATGGGCGAACCCCATTTAATCCCCGCTCGACCCGCAAGGAAAGCACAAAACAGGCATCGCGATAGAGGTGAGCATCTCAGTGACCTCTCTGCCGAAAAGGGTGCGGCGGGCGGAAACAGTCGGAGAGTCACCGATATCTGCACAAGGTCATCCGATTCCGAATCTCATAGCGATGTTCAAACTGCTTGTTTTCCCTGCCGTTTCAACCCGTCCGCAAACTGTCGTCACATTTGACTGGCTTTTGTAAACCTGTATCCCCACCATATTCCCCTCGTTGGGCATAACCTGGGCAAGACCGATCTGTGGGTGATCGCCATCGAGCCCAAGTAGAGCGAGGTACAACAGAAACGTTCACATCTCTGAACTCCAACATCCTTATGAATATTCCCCTTCACCATGTCGTCCGGCCAGGCATAGTCCATTTCATGGCCTTTCCGGCCACGATGAAGGGCGAAGGGCCAATTCTTGAGACCTGTCACCAGATTCTGGCGGACGATTTTTTCGAAGAG
>CAWEWF010000002.1:0-189119 GCA_963812605.1 uncultured Verrucomicrobiae bacterium
TCGACGCGGTCGAGAAGGACTGTGAAATCGTTCTTCAGAGACAGGTCATTGCGTCCGCCGTTGGGTGTCCCGGTCACGGCGAAGTACGCGGGCGCTTGGCCCCTCGGCGGGATCGTGCCGCTCGCGTCGCTGATCGATTGCGCATACGTGCGTTCACCGACGCGGAGCGAAAAGCCGTCGGGCCAGTATTGAATTGGCTGGTTGGTTTTGTTGCGCAGCAGAATCCGGAAAATTAGCGTGTCCTCGGGGTTGAACCGGAACACCTCGTCGAGTTGGACCTCGTAATCCTTGTAGTCCAGGACTCGCGGCTTGGTGCGGAAGTTCATGTATTCGACCTGGGCAACCGCGTCCGCGTGATACTGTTTAAGAAGCGGGTAGGCTTTGGCCTTGTCCAACAGCGCCAGCAGCCGGCTCGGTGTGACGCGGGCTGAGGCGGGGCGAATGTCGGCGTCGGTGTCATCCTCAAAAATCACGGAGTAGAGCGGCGGGGAACTCTCGATCAATTCGATCACGTAGGTTTTCTTGTTCCACCGAATGTTCATGTTGGTCGTCGCTTTCTCGACCAATGCCCTCACGGACAGGAAGTAGGAGCCTTTCGTGTGGGCGATTTGAAACAGTCCGGGGATTTTGGGGTCGCTGGTGACGTTTGCGGCATCAATCGCCGAGATCGGGCCGGGGAAGCTGATGGTTGTCACGCGGCTGCAGGATACCGGGATTGCGTACACGGTGCGTTCGTCCAAGCGGTATTCCGCGATGGTGTTGGCGGCTTTTGCGGAGCTTGACTGAAGGCCGAGCAAGAGCAGCACGAGGATGTGTTTAAGGAGATGTTTCATATTTGAAATCGTACACGGCAGTCGGGAATCGTCCGTTCTGGACCATGTTGGGGTTGCGCTGGAACTTGAAGGCGAGCGTGAATGGGACAGCTTCGGCGAAGGCTCTGTCCTGGAAAATCCCGGTGCGAACGAGTTGCCCGGTCACCTGGGTCAAGACGAAGTTCTCGCGGGTTTGGAGAATCGTGATCCTGGCAATCTCGGCCTTCTGATGCAATTGCTTCGCGGCGAACTCCGGCTCTTCCAAAGTCCGTAAGGTTTGAGCCTTGACCAGGGCATTCTTTAAGAACATCTGCTTCAGCAGGTCATCGTGGTCGAAGCCTTTGGGGTTGCGCTCCAGGAAGGCGATGGTAGCCAGCGTACTTTGCTCGGCGTGGAGGTCTTTGGCCTCCTCGAACTTCAGCAGCGGCGCGAGGTGGAATGTACCGGATGGATCAAGAATAACCACGTGCTCGCGCTGCTTGAACGTCTGCACCAGAACAAAGCGGTCAATTGCCGCTCCCACAAGAATCAGTCCGGCTACGATGAACCAGAACCACGCGAGCCGTCCCGGTCGACGAAGATGCGCGTCGGGTCGAAATTCTTGCGAGAGAGATTGGGGCGCTCGGTTTTCGGCACCGGAGTTTCTCGGAGCGTTGTCTCGATTGTATTCATGTTGATGGGGTGTGCGGATTCTTGGTTTTGCGCAGCAACGCTTGCACAGCATTGTCGCCGCTCATGTCCATCGTGGATGGCGTTTGGGTTGTTTTGGTCGTGTCGTCACTTTCTCGCTTCCTCGCTCCCGCACCTGCGTTGTGCATCTGCCCCAAGGCCGTAATCATCGAGCCTGTCGGCGAGTACGTGCTACCACCGATTGACGAACCAACCAGCGTGGCCCCGGCTGCCGTGACACCACCGGCGGCGGCCATCGCAGCCCCGGTAATCCCGCCGCCGGTTCCGAACGTTCCGGCTGCGATGAATCCGCCTGCGGCGGCGGTGGTTGCGGCGGTGGTCACGCCACTGATGAGAGCTGCGCCAGCCTGAACGCCGTGAGTGATGGCGCGTTGAATGATGAGGGGCGCGGCGATGGTGCTGAAGATCAGCCACACGCCGAGCGCCGCGACCCCAATGAAATTCTGAAACGCATACCCGGCCGCCCCGCCGATTGACTGATTCCAAAGAAAACTCTGGTCGGTCATGAAAGTGATCAACCCTCCCGTGACCAGCGATGCCGCGCCCCAGCCGAGCGGCCAGAGCATGACGCCAACGAGCGCGAGCAGGTAGTTCGTACCGACTTGGTTTAGGGCGCGGATCGCCAGAAAGCCGATGAAGATGGGCGAGAGAGCATAGCCCAGGTAGAGGATGAACTTCTGGGTCAGGTACGCATAAAAAACGATGACACTGGCCAGCAAGCCGAAGATCCAGAGCAGGCCGGAGATGAGGGCCTCAAAGAAGGAAGTGGCCACGTTAAACAGCTTTTCCCACCAACTGCTTTGTGACGTGGTGGATTGCTGGGCCTGCAACGCTTGGTTGTACTGCTGGTACACATTACTGGGATCGGCGTGAAGCACATTTGTAACCGTGCTATCGGTGAGGGTGGCAATCTGATTGCCCCAATTCACCAACTGCGTGAGGACGATGATGTAAACGATGGTCCGGCCAAACGCTCGCAGGACGGCCCCGGCGCTGCGGCGACCCGCTATCGTGGACAACATCATGCCGGTGACGAGGAGAAGATACGCCACCGGCATCAGTACCGACTTCAAGGCGGCGCAACTCGCACCAAAATTCGGAAACATTGTGTCGAAGTTGTTCATGGAACTACCGTTAGGGGAAGTGCGGCGGTGTTGTGTCGAGATTCAGTGTCCTGTTGGTTTGGGTGGCTGGAGATGTTGGCCGCCTTTGATTTGTCCGCCCCGCGTTGAGCGCAGCGACAATCACCGTGAGAATTACGAAGGCGACAACGAAAGTGACCATCAGTTTCCTGGTCATTGATTGGTCTCCGGAAACTGCGCCGGTTCGGAACTGAGTTTGACCGTGTTGTTGTACTTCTGGATACCCTCCGAAAACTCGGCCTGTTGCTCCTCGACACGCGCCTGTTGCTGCTTGGCCTGGTCGTTCTGGTTCTCGGTGTTCTGGACGATGCTTACGCTGGCGGCATGGTCGAGTTCCTTGTCCGTGGCGGAGAGTTCAGCATTCAGTCCAATCAGGACGCCCGTGAGCTTTTGCACCTCCGACGCGGTGGTGGCCGCCCGTAGTTGTTCGGTCGTGGTGGCAATGTCTTGCCGGAGCGAGTCGCGGCGGGACACCACGTCTGCATACACATTACTGAAGTTCCTGGTCGTCTCGTTGATGGCGGCGAATTGACGGTAGAGGTTGACGGCTCTCGACACGGCATTGCCGTCCGGCGTGGTGAACGTCGTTCCCACGTTGTGATAGAGGCCATTTGCATCGTATTGCAGGGCGTCGACGCCTTGGGCGAGATTTTCGAGCTGGCCAACGGCCTGACCGATGCCGGTGTCTTGGAGGTCGGAAATCAGGCCCGTGAAGCCAGCCAGGTTGAGGATTTGAGACGGATTGCCAAAGGCCCGGTTGTACTGTTGAAGCTGTTGCAACTGCGAGGTCAGCGTGTTGATCTGCTGAACCTGGTTGTCGATCATCTGCACGTATTTGGCAATGTTCTGGGCTTCATTTATGATGCTTTGCGTGTGCAACGCCGGGTCGTACACGATCCACTGGGCGTTTGCGGATGCGACGCACAGCAAGCTGGCGGCGATAACGATGAGCATGCGGTTCATGGCTTATTCCTCGATTCGTAGGAGTTTGGTTGTTGGGTTTAGAATTGTTCCGTCGATGGTTTGTTCGGGGACCGGGATCTCGTAGTAGCGGACGTTTTCTTGGTTCTGTTCGGCTTTCTCCTTTTGTTGGTTGACCAGTATCCAGTACTGCTGTTTCACGGCGTCACTGCGCCCTTTCTCGTAGCCGGAGGTGTACGCGTTCCCGGCCTGCTTCTGGCTGGCGTAGTGCAGCCCTTCACTGACGAGGACGCCGCCGGCGGCACCGGCCGCGGTGATGGCCAGGTTGCCGTGAGACAATTCACTCCCAAGTGCCGCGCCGCCGGCGCCCATCGCGAGATCGCTGATGGGGCGGGATGCGGCACAGCCTGTCAACAGAAGTGGAACAAGTGCTAGAGCGACGAGATGGTGTGTTTTCATACGGGTTCAGCTACCGGGGTTGGGTTGGCGTGGCGGATGATGCCCTCGATGATGTTGGCGCTGCCGCGCAGTTCCTTGGCCCGCTTTTCGAAGTGTTCGCCGCTGGAACTGCTGCAATACAGCATCTCGGGTGAAGTGACGTTGTGAACCGTCCCGCAAATCGGTCGGAGCGAGTCGATTTGCAGATACGTGAACGCGGCATACTTCTGCCCGACCTGGTGGTCTGGGAGCGGATAGTTCATGAGGGTGTGCTTGGTGATTTCGGGGATGGCGATGTCCTGGCCGATGTCGTCAATGTCAGCGCGGTCATTCTGCCGCATCAGGAAGAATTGCCGGCTGTTGCCGAACACCGCCGACCGGATGCGGCTCTGCTTGAAGCGGGCGTACTGCTGCACGATCGAGATATTCCAGCAGTTGAACTTGCGAAGCTGCGCGTAGCTTTCCTTGACGATCTCCTCGCCGCCGGGGATGTCGAGGAAGCGGGCGACTTCCTCGTACACGTTCCGTTTCCGCAACGCGCGGGGTAAAGTAATGATGTGTTTGCGCGCATCGTTGGTGATGAGGAAGCCGGCAGCGGCACGCAGTTCCTTCGCCGAGTCCGGAATGTAGCCCAACTCGAAGTGAGCAATCTTGCCGGTCAGCGACAAGTTGGTGACGCCATCGAAGAGCGCCCCGTAGTTGCCGTCGCGACACCACGGCAAGAGTAGCGTGGCAATCTCGTGGATTTGATCACGCTCGGCCCCGGACGCGTCGAGGAACATCAATTCCTGCAACATCCGGTGCGTCGGAAATTCTTCCGATGTAAAATAGGCGAACGCGAGATTGCGCACCTCTTTGCTCGTGCTAGGGTCTTTGAGAAATTTGAGAACTTCACCCTCGTCGAACTGGTCGAGGTAAGCGCGAGCTTCGTCCTCGTGCTTCGCTCGCCAGTCGCGTAAGTCCGCAAACGCTTCCAACGTCGTTGCGCCGGGCGGCATCTTGTCATGCCGGTAGTGGCTCAAGGCGTAGGCATGCCGGGCAATGGCAAGCAGTTGCTCGGAACGTTTACGCGACCAGTCCTGGAAAACATCCTCATAGAGCAGACTGATATACTTGGCGATTTGCGCCTGCCGGAGCATCTGTTTGTCTTCGTGCTGACTGAGGCCAACCATGCGTGCGACCAGCGCCGTCGCAGACGCGAGATGATCGGGAGTTAGCGGGAGACTTTTCGTGTCGAGGTAATTGATGGTGATGTTGCCATCCGGCTGGATGATGATGGGCTTGGCATCGGGATCGACGGTTTGGACGTAGATGCCGTAGGACAGCCCTTCCTCGATGATGACCGTGTAGGCGAAGTAGCCTTCCGTTTGTGTCAACAGATCGCAGACGGTGACGGACTTGCCGGCGCCACTCATGCCCAGCAACACGGCGTGCTGCGGCGAGACGTTCGACGCCTGCCCTGCGAACGTCTTGATGCCGACCAGATTGCTTGCCGAGCCTTCGTAGATCGCTTCGGCAGTATCCAAGTGACCGGTGAAGGTGGCGCAGAATGGGAGCAGGTCCGCGATGTACCGGCTCTCACCGTAAAGTTTGCGGTGCTCGTAGCGTCCCCATGTCCAGCCGGGCCACGTCTCGTAGAACAGCAGGCGCGACGTGCTTGGCAGCGCGCTTTCGACATACTGCGCGCTGTTCATGCTGTTGATGGCGTTCTTGATCGCGCTGGTCTTGACGGACAATCCGTCCTTGGTCTTGTCCCAAGTCCGCACGATGAATTGCGCATGAAACGGAAGTGTGTCGCCTCGGGCGAGCGCGGCGATTTTCCGCTGTTTCTTTTCCAGCACGGTCAGGAGTGACACTTTCTTTTCGCTGGCGTAGTCACCGGCGATCCGGTCGTGCTCCTTTTCTTCCTTGAGGATTTCCTGCCGAACGGGCAGCGGGTCGACATTGACCGTGATCGTGTAGTCGAGGAGCCGGAGATTGGTCAACCGGCGAACCAGACCGGGATGGGTCATTTTCGGCCAGCGAGTGAGGGCAATGATGGAGTGGTAGTAGCCGTCCATCCAGAAACCGTAGTCGGGTTGGCCGTTGGCCTCGCAGTGCCAGCAGTTCTCCTGGATGGACAACTCCGGGTCGAATGCGTCGAAAATGTCGTAATCGAATCGCTCGGCCAGAGACGGATTCAGGAACATCTTGTAGTGCCGGTAATGGTCGGCATCGGTCATCGGAATGATGCGGGCGCCCTGGCCGGAGAAAATGCTGGCCAGCATCTCGTGGACTTGGGCGAATTCAGCCTGCATCTGCTCAAGCGTCATCTCGTAGAACGCCGCCAGCGCCTTGGCGGTGCTGGTGGCCTTCGGCGAGGTGTCTATCTTGCGCGAGATGTAGAGGACGAGACGCTGACGGCGGAGATTACGGTCCGCCATCGCCTGCCAGTAACGCATGAACCGCTCATTCCGGCAGCGTTTCGTCCAGACGTTCTGCATCTTCTCGGTTTCCTGTTGGTAACGAAGCAGCGGGGCGCGATAGTCCGAGTCGCAATAAAATTGCACCTGTAGCCGGCGCGCGTCACCGAGTGAGGCCAGGAGGAGGGTGATTTGGTCTTGGAACTCGTTCAGGTCGGAGACCTGGGCGTTGTCGAGGTCGGGTGGTTCGAAGATGAATCCTTTGGAAACGAAGCAGCCCTGGCGCAGACCGTTGAAGACGAGCAGGTCGCGGATGAAATAGCCGTGTGGGGCGTTATCGAACATGGTGACCCTTTTGCGGATACCCGGGCTGGCGGCATAAATCAGGGCCGAAGCCAGAACCCTTGATCCATAAATCCAAACAATCCGTGTCGTAGCCCGGCGGTTTTCCATTTCGGAAGCCATACACGTACAGGAGCGTGAGCAGTAACGGAATCGCCGCGATTACCAAGGAACCCAGAAATGACACCTTCGCGACGCTGAACGTAATCAACAGCGTCATCACGGATGCGAAGCAGCCGCCGGTCATGTACCAGAACAGATTGCCCTCCAGCCCCCATGTCCGGCCTTTGGAGTCGTCGGCGCTGTTGGTCTCGGTAAGTCGCAGCATTTGATTGCTCATTGGAACGTGCCCACGTCAACGGTGGAGGTGCCGATGCCGAACGCGACGAAGAGTGCTTTCACGATCACAGGCGCACCGGCGATGATGAGGCCGCCGACGATGGAGAGTTTCCCGGAATCGGTGTCGCCACGGCGGATCGCAAACCCGCCGCTAATGACACAAATCGTCCCGAAGAGGAACCCGATGAGCATCACGATGCCCAACGCGCTGCTGGTGCCTTGCGTTAGGGTCGTTCCGCCGCCGGCCTGAGCAAGGATCGGAGCGAACCGCAGTGTTGCTGTAACGAATATTGTTTTCATGTGCCTGGGTTATACTGCGATTAGCTGCGGTAGTTGTTCCCGTTTGGGAACAACTTTTGATGGGGTAGTCTGCAAGATATGAGTTGATGAAAACGACCATCCCTCCGGCAAAATCCAATGAAAAACTGCACGAACTGGAATTACACCTGCGGCAGCGGATTCGCGGCCAAGATCACGTGTTGCCGCGTATCGTGTCGCTACTTCAGCGTGGTGAACTCGGCTTGACGAAACTCGGTCGCCCTCGTGGTAGTTTCCTGTTTCTTGGCCCAACCGGCGTGGGCAAGACGGAAGTCACACTGGCCTTCACCAGTTTTCTGATGAGCAAGGACCATGTGTTCCGCTTCGACATGTCCGAATACCAGACCCAGGAGAGTTTGGGGCTGTTGCTGGGCGGCAAGCTCGGTGAGCGCGGAACGCTTGGGATGGTTTATGACCGGTCAAGAGTCGGCACGTTGCTTTTTGACGAAATCGAAAAGGGGCATCCCCGCGTTCTGGATGTCTTTCTGCAAATCCTGGACGCAGCGCGTGTGACAATGGCCAGTGGCGAGACACTTGAATTGAGCGGGTTCTACGTCGTGTTTACATCTAACATTGGCAGCGCCGACTTGATGAACCTGCAATACTCAACGCCAGCCACGATGGAGCGGCACGTTCTGACACGCGCACAACAATCGATGCGCCCTGAATTGTATGCGCGCATCACCGAGAAGCTGGTGTTCAACCGACTCAGTTACGACCACCAATTGGAGATCGCGCAGCTTCTGTTAACCCAGGAGTTAGCATTCCTGAAGTACAAGGGCCATGAACTCAAACCGGATGCCGCGGTTCTCCCCTTCCTCGTCCGTCGAGGTTTTCATCCTAAACTGGGCGCTCGTCCGATGCGTGATGCCGTCGAAAAACTTATCGGCGATGCAGTGGCGATTGATCTGCTGACCGGCGGTTCTGGCTGCGGAAAGCTTGTCGTAGATGAGGCAGCGAATTGCCTGGCAATCGGATATTCGAGCGATTAAGCGGAGGCGACGGTGAGTCGTTTGGAAATGTTCGAGGTTCTTCGTTGCGCTTATTAGTGCTGGCAAACCGCGCCCCTTTTAGGAAACGTCAAAACCGACGCGCACGGCGGCTAGAAAGGGATTTCTGAAGCATCGGTCGGAGGGGGCGCAGGGGCGGCGTAGTTCTCTTCCGTCACCCCCGCCTGCTTGAGCAATCCATAGAGGGTTTCAATCGCATCACGTGATTGTCCTTCAAGGATTGCGGTCCGACGGTCGGGCCGCACTTTAGAGAACGTGAAAATCACACGTGTGATGGCACGGGAGAAGGCTACAAAAAAGGCACATGTCTCCTCCACGGGCGCCCGCCTGAATCCCCACAAGGCAGAATCTTCTAAACCGATGAATACGATCGTGTGGTATTCGAGCCCCTTGCTCTTATGAATGGTCATTATAGGCACCGAATCGCTTCCCTCGAAATCGTCTACTGCTTCGAGCCAATTGGTGGTTCGTTTGCGTGCGTCAGCGAGCCGGCGGGCGCAGTGAGTCAGGTTCTCCTCGTAGAAGTTCCCCCGACGGTATTGATGGTGATAGTTCCGGAATGCGTCTGGACCGACAAAATCCATAATCTCAGACAGCATAGTCCGGACGGCTTGCTCCTCCGCGGGAATTGTGTCCACCATTTTGGCGAGGACGTTACAATGCGCGGCGATTGCACGTTCTGCGTTGGCTGCACGCGGGTCATCCGAGTCAACTCCTTGTGCATCAAAATATACGCTACGAGCGACGCTCCACGCATCCGGCGATCTTTCCATTAGAGCGGTTCTCAGGAAGGCCAGCAAGGTTGTGGTCAGCGGTTCGGCGAGCAGGTCTTGGAGATCATTCTCGACGCGCGATTTGACTGACTGGGCCTGCAGCGCTTCAGTGATAGACTTCGTGTAGTGGTCGGGAGTCTGGCGAGTCAGGAGACAGATATCGCGAGGGCGCAAGCCATCTTGACGAATCCATCCGGCTACCATTTCTGCAACGTGAGCCGCCTCTGTGTTGTGATCGGGATAAACGATGACACGGCATTCGCCTGCCTGCTCCTTCTTTTCTTCCGAATGTTCAGACATCGGCGCTGTTGGGTCGAGCGCATGAACTAAATGACACTGGATTCGTACCAACTCAGGCGCGGAACGATGGTTTATCCGCAGGAGTTCGGGGTTCGCGCCGAAGTCGTTCTTGAATTGCTTGAGTATACCCTCAAGGGCACCGGCCCATCTCATGATGCATTGTTTGTTGTCGCCAACCGCAGTGATGACGGCTTTGGAGGCCTTGAAGGCGGTGACAGTCAGGTCGTAATGGATATTTGTGGTGTCTTGGAACTCGTCTAGGAAGACGAATGCGTACGTCGCACGGAGTGCGCGCAGAATGCATTCGTTTTGTCGGAGGATCAGTTCAGCCATCCGCCCGATCATTGGGAAATCGAGTTGTGAAGGCTGTTCGATGTGTACAAGTCGTCGCCAAAGTTCTTGGCTCGCTCCTTCAGCTATCGACGACGCAGGCAGCAGTGAAATGGGCAGTGGTGCGAAGAGAAATTGACCACGGTAGAAAGCGTAGTGACCAATTGTTGCCACTTGGGCTGGCGTCAGGTTGTTGTCGGACGACGGCAGGGTGTCGAGTAGGTACCTCATTTGCTTCGCAATATCGAAGTTAATTTGGTAATCTTGGTTCGGTCGGTAGGTATCCGGCAAGCCGTTACGGAACCGGTCGAGAAGCCCTTTTGAAAATGCATCAAATGTCAGCGAATCGAAGCGGCGCGCCAACTCGCCGCCGCAGCGCCGTTTGACTCGCTCCCGGAGATTCCTGGCAGCGTCGCGCTTGAAGCTAATTGCCAAGATTCGGCGAGGATACGGACAGAGTCCGGTTTTTAGCAGGTAGCTGGCTCTTTGCGCAAGCAGTTCGGTTTTGCCCGCGCCTGGACCGGCCACGACAAGCGTGTTGGTTAGGTTCTTAACCGCCCTCTCGGCGGCAGGCTCAAGGCTTCGGATTCCTTCAGGCTGCCATTCCGATGGTTTAACTAATCGGCTCATCTTTGACCGGAAGTTGAGATTGAATCGCCTTGTTCAATCGAGAGAGTACTGGCGGCATGTGTTCGGCCAGATCAGTAGGTTTGAGGCGATTCAACGCTAGGAAATGGCTGGTGGGTTTGCCCTTACCCAAAAACAGGTATGAGTACCAGATGAACTCCTGTTTCTCTTCTTTCGTGTAGGTGGCACCGTCGCCTCCGCGGTCTTTCAACACGGCGGCAATCGCCTTTTGAACTCGCTCGGCATGCTTCGCTTCCTCTTTCGGTATCTGTGGGGTACCGCCCCCAGCGGCGTGGTATTCGGACGGAAATGCACAAAGCATCAGGAAGTCGAGGTCGAGTGGTGCGGAAAAGAATACGCCATGTTTTTCGAGCATTTCCATCCATCCCGGAAGGGTTGTTTTATCCGTGACATCGTATTTCAGCATTTCTTCAAACGCCTTCGCATCCATTACCTTGGTTCCTCCCTTTCCGTCACTTATCGACAGAATATCCTCTCGTGGAACCCCTGCTTCCATCAATTGCTCGCAGGCGTAATGGATGCGCCCCCAGCCACCGCCGAGTCGTTCGCGGTCGAGGTCCAGTAGCGTGAGGTGAGGGATGTCGAGGCCGCGCAGAAGTTTCCAAAAGTGGTTAACGTATCGTCCGCCAAGAGGCACGACGGAGATGAGGTTCGTGTCGATCGCGATTCCGTCAGCCGCAGCGGCGCGCGGTAACACGACTTCTTCGCTGTCACCCTCTCCCAAAACTACGAGTCGGGCAAAGTAGAGTTCCTGGGTATGCCCTGACGGCTTCTTTCACGTATTTAAATGCCTCATCGGCACTGGCAGGAAGGGCGATTTCCTTTACCTGGGTCGCAAGCGATTCGGTGTCTAGGCGCAAGTACCGAACGCGCTCCGGATCTAGCCGGGACATTATGGCGGGAGAGTGACTTGTAAGAACGACTTGTCCCGAGCTGGAGTTCGCGATGGTCTGTAGAAGTTCAATGATTCTCCCGAGGTAATGGGGAGCAAGGTGGTTCTCGGGTTCTTCAATTGCGAACAAGGTGAGGGCGGGCGGCCGGAGCCGATCCACCGAGAACGCCGCTAGCGGGTCGGGGTCTAGGGCGTTAATCTTGGCATTGTCTTGTCCTGCTTCGCTCGCTGATGCGAGTTGCTTCTCTTTGACTGCCTCTTCGATTTGGAATACCGAAGCGACGAGAGAAAAATAGAAGAGGGATTTCAGCCCCTCACTCAATCGCTCAATCGGGTGCTCCCGCCCATCGCCACCGGGGCTGAATACCGCTTCGACGTGTCTCAGCAGTTCCTCCAAGGCACCGCCCACGGGTTGGAACGCGACATTCTTGAATGCGGGCATGTCGTGGAGTTTGCGCCACGCCGTTCCTAGACATTCGTGCAAGTAGCGAATGGATTCCTCGTGGCTCACCGATTCCCGGATTGATTGCGCGGAGTCTTTGACGGACAGTTTCACGGCTTCCGACCATTCGATTGCGTAGAGAAGACGGTATACCAACGAGCCGGAAGCCTGGGATAATTGTTTGGATGCGTCCCTGAACGCCGGCACATATAGCACGTGAATCATGCTCCGTTCATATGCCTGCATCGGACGTTTATGCTCTTCCTTGACGTCGTCGGACTCCGTCGTGATCCAGTACGCGTTATCATCAACGTCCCCACCTGGAAGGTTGCTTCGTGTCCAGGCGCCTTCCAATCGAACACGACAGAATAGTTTGCCATTTTCCCCTAGAACCATGTGGTTGAAGCAGGGGGGGATAGCCGCTCCTTCGGCGGCAGGAACCGCCAACTCAGGAAACTCGAACCGTGCCTCAATTATGAGATCGATTTGGTCTATCGTGTCGGGGTCGGCGTTGTGGGGAATGTGAAAGTCTTCCGGTTGGAGGCGGCGATCGCCTTGCGATATGCCGAATAATCTGGCGAGTGCCAGAAGGACGGTGGTCTTTCCGGAACCGTTCGCACCTATGAGTGCCGTGAGGTCGTCGAAAGCGATGGTTCCTGGCTCCGCACCGAAGCAGCGAAAGTTCTTCAAGGTCAATTGGGTAATTCTCATGGCGCTAGTTTCCGTGGCCTTTCCGTTCCACCGTCGCTCGGAAAAACGAGGAATAATGGCGTTGGCCCATGCGCGAGCCGAGACTCGCTTGCTTTGGTATATGCCTGGCTCCGGGCAGTGCATTGCCTTTGACTCGGGCTCGTTTCGGGAGTCCGTTCGGATTCGTCTGTCTTCGCATCTGTGTCTATCAATACCATACGTCATGCGGCTTGACAAGTAGATTTAACCCGTGTTAAATGTGGTGCATACAAATGACAAACGTGCCAAACAATTATGCGGAGATCGTGCGGGCCAGAAGGCTGGCGAGGGGTTGGACGCAGACAGAACTTGCGGAACGGCTTGGCATGACGAACGTCACAATTTCCCGATGGGAGAAAGGGCGAGTCGAGCCGTCACCCACTTTTTGGGAAAAGTTCCTGGATGTCGCCGGTGAGCGGAAAAAGGGAGATGCACACCTGCGCAAGGCCGGCCTACCTCAAACGGTGGATTTCATGGGTGACGGGTTGGCCGTCCGGGCGATGGTGGAAGGCGAACGGCTGGCGTTCGGGCATCTGGCAAATCCGGCGTTCGCCACGGAAGTTTCCAAGATTGATCCCCTGCCACACCAGCGGATTGCGGTTTATGAGCACATGCTCAAGCAGCCACGCCTCCGCTTCCTGCTGGCCGACGACGCAGGCGCCGGCAAGACCATTATGACGGGGCTTTATATCCGCGAAATGCTCGCCCGTCGTTTAATCCGGCGCATTCTCATCGTGCCGCCGGCGGGGTTGGTCGGCAACTGGCAGAACGAATTGCGAGAATTGTTCGGTATGGAATTTGTGATCGTCACGGGTGCTGATCTCATCGCGCGCAACAGCAATCCCTTTTCCACCGGACCGCATTGCGACCGAGTGATCTGCTCTGTGGACACGTTGCGAGGCGAGCGGGCGTTCCTGCGGCTGGCGGAAGCCGGGGTATCGCCTTACGATCTCGTGGTGTTCGACGAAGCGCACAAACTTTCTGCGCGGCAGGATGCGGACATGACGATCCGGCGCTCGGCGCGGTATGAGTTGGCAGAGGCACTGGCAGGCGTCGCGAATCGCAAGACCGAATGGAATCTCGGCTGGAGCGCGCGGCATCTGCTGCTGCTGACGGCGACGCCGCACATGGGCAAGGATTACCCGTTCTTTGCGCTGTGGAAACTGCTCGACCCGCAAACCTTCAGCACCATTGATGCGTTCCAAGCGATGCCGCGTGAAAGCCGCGAACGCTTTTTCATCCGGCGCACGAAGGAGGAAATGGTGACGTTCGAGGGGAAGCCGCTTTATCCCCGGCGCACGACGGACACTTTTTCTTACGATCTGACACAAGGGCTGGTGAGTGAGCAGGCGCTTTACGACCAGACGACGGATTATTTGCGCTTCATCTACAACCGGGCGAAAATGCTGAACAAGACAGCGGCGCAACTGGCGCTGGGCGTTTTCCAGCGGCGCATGGCGAGTTCAACCTACGCTCTGCTGCGTTCATTGGAGCGTCGATTGGAACGGCTGGAAGGCGTGATTCAGGACGTGGTTGCCGGGCGTATTGATTTGGTGAAACTCGCCAAGCAGGCGGAGCGGCTGCGCGACGATGACGATCCATTTGAAGCGCATACCGCCGATGAGGAACAGGAACGCGACGGCGAAGAAGAGAATGAGCGTTCCGAGGCGGAAATTCTCGGTAGCTTCGTCGCGACCACCATCGCCGACCTGGAAATCGAAAAAGATTATGTCGCGAAATTGCTGGTGCTGGCGCGCAAGGTACAAGAGCTGGGTCACGAATCAAAATTTGAGCGACTGCGAGCCATCATCGAGGACAAACGGTTTCGCAATGAAAAGCTGCTGGTGTTCACCGAACACCGGGACACGATGACGTATCTCAAGAGCCGGCTGGACGGATTGGGCTTCACCGGTCAGGTCGCCAGCATCCACGGCGGCATGAATTACGTCGAACGTGGCGAGCAGGTTGCGTTTTTCAAAAAACCCATCGAAGAAGGCGGCGCGCGCCTCATGGTCTGCACGGATGCGGCCGGCGAAGGCATTAACCTGCAATTCTGCTGGGTGATGGCGAATTATGACGTGCCATGGAATCCAGCGCGGCTGGAGCAACGCATGGGCCGCATTCACCGTTACGGCCAGAAGCGATCGGAAGTTTTCATCATCAACCTGATTGCGGGCAAAACCTGCGAGGGCAAAGTCGTCAAAATCCTACTGGATAAATTGGAGACCATCCGCAAGGAACTGAAATCCGAGAAGGTGTTTGATGTCATTGGCCGCATTTTCGAGGGCAAGAGCATCACCGATTACATGCGCCGGTCGCTGGAAGGCGAGGACATGGAGCAACTTGCGCTCGACCTGGGTGGGCAACTAACGAAGGAACAAGTCGCGGCCATCGCCGAACGCGAACGACGGCTTTACGGCGACGGCGGTGACGTGGCGCGACAACTGCCGGCGCTGAAAGAAAAGATGGCGACGGAAGTTTATTCGCAACTGCTGCCGGGTTATGTGCGGCAGTTTGTCCAGGATGCGACGCCGTTGCTGCATCTGCGCCTGTCGCCGCTGGAAGAAAACCGTTTCCGGCTGATACCAACACGGCCACGGGCACTTGATCCGCTTCTGCCGATGCTGGAGGCCAAAAGCGGCGACTATTTCGACATCACGTTTTCACGCCCGGAACGCGGCGTGGACGGGCCGGTATGGATTCATCCTGGCGAGCCGGTTTTCGACCAACTCCGAGACTTGGTGAATTTTGCGGCAATGCCGCAGGCCATGCGCGGCGCGGTGGTGGTTGACCCGTCCTCGACCCATTCTTATTTGCTGCACCTGGCGTCCGTGACGATTTTACGACGGGCTGATCCCTCGCTGGCGGCTTTGAAGGGCGACGAAGTGCTGGAACAATCCCTTGTGGCCGTGCGGCAGCATGAGGACGGAACGATGACGGTGCGACCAATCGAGGAATTTCTTTTGCTTGAGCCGCGGACGGGCGGGCTGCCGCTGGACGCGCAACGGCTGGCGGTGTCGGCACAAGGCCGCATCGAGGAAGCGCGGGCTTTCATGGTGGCGACGGTGGCAAAGGAGTTCGCGCAGAAACATCGCGACCGGTTGAACGCGGACCTCGCCTCGCGCATTGAATTCTTGCGACAGGGCTTTTTCTACGAGCAAAAAGAACTTGTCCAGGCGCGGACGGTTTGGAGCAAGCGGCGGAACGAGGGTCATCCCTCGGCGGAACGTGAAGTTGCCCGCATTCGCGATTTACAGCGGGCATGGGAAGCGCGGTCGCAAGACGCGGAGCAAACGGCATTACGCGAGCCGGCGCTCATCGGCGTCGGGCCGGTGGAATTTCTGGCGCATGTGCTGGTGCGCCCGGCCGCAAGCGACGAAGAGAGTATGCGCTATGACGCCGAAGTGGAGCGCATCGCAATGGAACTGGTCATGGCGCACGAGCGGGCGCTGGGCGCACGGGTTCACGACGTTCACACACCGGAGTTGGCCTTGCAGACGGGGCTGAACGCATCGCATCCCGGTTTTGATGCCTTGAGCCATCGACCGGATGGCGCGCGGCGGTGTATTGAGATCAAGGGCCGTGCCCGGCAAGGGAACATCCATATCAGCACGAACGAATGGGCGGCGGCGGCCAACCGCCGTAGAGAGTATTGGCTGTACGTGGTGTTCGACTGTGCCTCTGCGTCGCCTCGTTTGGTGGCGGTGCAAGACCCGTTCCGCAAACTGGTCGAGAAAGCCGCTGGATTTGAGCTAAATGCTGCGGATATTCTGGCCGCCGGGGAACATCTGGCGATATGAAACCGCTCCCTCCTTTGAACGACACGATTGGGTATGCACTCGCCCGCGTTGTCGATGACGGACAACAAACTGACAAACGTGACCCCAGTCATTCGGACATCGAGTTTTGCATCAATAAATGGAAGCTGACTGTTGGCGATCCTAAGTCCAAAGGGATTGTTTGCGGAAAAGCCAAGCGAGTGAGGGGTGTGTTGAGTTGGGCTATCGAAAACGACTTCGATGGTGGGCGCGGTTTTGTCGCTCAGCTTGTCACGATGGTACGGAGTTGCGGCGGATTCCGGCCTGAATCTCCAAATTATGTCGGCGCGGATGCGGTGAGTAGTATCCGCGACGCGTTGGCTTCGGAGGGCTACCTGCTTTCTTCGGATGGCGAACTTCAGCCGCAAGTGCTGGACAGCCTCAACGGTGTGGAACTGACTAAAGCGTTGGAAGCCTATGTGCGCCGTGCGCAACGCGGCGCGGAGGACGCAGCGCTATTGGCTGGTACTAGCAAGGATCTGCTGGAGGCAACCGCTACGCATGTTCTACGCGAACTTTGGCCTGCTACCAATCCACCCCAGCATTTCCCGGCGCTGCTGGGGATGGCGTTTGTCGCGCTAGGACTGAAGACGCCGGAAGATAAACCGGTGAATGGTGAACCGCCTCAGCACCGACTTCATCGAGGACTTTATGAAGCCGCGTGTGCTATCAACACGCTTCGTAACAAGCAAGGTACCGGGCATGGCAGACCGTGGCCGTCATCGGTGACACCCGGCGAAGCGCGTCATGCGGTTCAAGTCATGGGCACAGTGGCCGAGTTGCTCCTGCGCACCTTGAAAGAGAAGAAATGATTTTATGAAGGATTATCCTCGCCTCATTGAACACGCCTTTCCGTTGCGGCAGGCATCACTTGATTCTGTTCACGAGAAAACCGTGAGACATGGACACATCTCTACACTGCATATCTGGCCGGCGAGGCGTCCTCTGGCCGCAGCGCGGGCGGCATTGCTGGCAACGCTGTTGCCTGATCCGGGCACGGCGGAGGGGCGCAAGGAACTTTGTGAGACAATTGGTGGTAAGCTGACGACGGAGACGGACAAGGAAGGCCGGGTGATGGAAATCACGGAAGGCGGCATTTTGCGTTGGAAACGTGAGATTGGAAACAAGGCGACGCTCGACTTGCTTCGGCAAGAAATTCGGAAAGCAAATGGTGGACGCGCACCAAAGGTTCTTGATCCATTCTCCGGCGGCGGCGCGATCCCTCTGGAGGCAATGAGGCTGGGGTGCGAGGTGACTGCTGCCGATCTGAACCCGGTAGCGTGGTTCATTTTGAAATGCACGCTGGATTATCCGCACAAGATGTTAGGCCAAAAGCGGCCATTGCCGGATTTCATTTTACGCGATCGCGCATTCATGGAGGACTTTCTCAAGGATGTCAAAGGACTCAAGGGTGCAAAGTTGCGGAAAACGCTGGATGCGTTGGGGCATCGCGCCAATGCGGGTGAACAACAGCAGGATGAGTGGGATTTTGAACAGGCTGCCGCCAATGCGGGTGTAACGCTGGATGCAGACTTGGCTTGGCAGGTTCGCGCTTGGGGGCGAAAAGTTATCCACGATTCGCGCAAAGAATTGATCCTCGTTTATCCTACTTATGCCGACTGGCAGCCGTTGGTATCGGGGAAAGCATTTGAGCCTCAGCCAATGCGGTTGGTTGAACCGGACGACAACGGTGTGGCGAACGCGGACAAGTTGAACGTGGAACTTGGTGAGGATTATTTGGAGGACAAGTTCAATCCACGATGGGTCGTAAAACCAATGGTTGCATACCTGTGGGCGCGTACAGTGACCTGCAAGAATTGCCGAGCGACCTTGCCTCTTCTTAAAATGAGGTGGTTATGCAGGAAAGCCAACAACCGTATTCGTTTATTGTTTGAACCGAATGCTGCAAAAACAGGAGTGGAGTTTTCGATTGAACACAATGTGCCCGAGCGCGGCGGCAATGCTGCACAAAAACGCGAACATGACAAAAAGTTGGCGGTGGGCACGATGTCTCGCGCGGGGGCGCAGTGTCCATGTTGCCAAGCAATAATGAAGATGGAGGACATTCGTTATGAGGGAAAAAACGGGCGCTTGGGGGAAATGATAACGGCTGTTGTTGTGGACGCGCCTTGCGGGAAAGAATTTAGGTTGCCAACCGATCACGAGAAGAACGTCTGTATCGTCACCGATGATGCTCTTGAAAAAGCATACAAAGACATTCCATTCGGTCTGCCTCAGCAATTGATTCAGGAGGACGCAAAGAAAAACACATGGTGTGTCCAATATGGCGTTGACAGATTCTTCAAACTTTTCACTCGCAGGCAATTGTTGGCATTGTCATCACTCATTCGTAACACCCGGAAGTCTTATATTTGAGCATCAGGGCTCTGACAAGCTATTTATTGAAGCAATTGAAGCCTATCTAACTTGCGGATTGAGCAGGCTGTTGGACTTTTGCAATTGTGCGACACAATGGAAATCAGACGTTCCAACAATCAATCACTCATTTGCTAGATTTGCACTTCCATTGGTTTGGGATTATTGCGAAGGAAATCCGATTGGCGCACTTGCGGGCGGCTACCTCATGTGTTTAGACCGGGTCTGTATTGGTTTAGATTCATTCTCGGCTTGGTCTTTGGATTGTCCATCACCGAATGTGGAAATTGCTTCTGCCACCAGCTCGAAGCATACAACATTCGACTGCATCGTCACCGATCCTCCCTACTACGATGCCATTGGTTACGCCGTTTTGATGGACTATTTTTACGTCTGGTTAAGGCGGATGCTATCTGGGGTTACAACACAATTTGACACAGCGTTTTCGGGTGATTTGACCCCAAAGTGGGATCATCAAAGTCAAGACGGCGAACTCATTGACGATGCCTCTCGTCATGGCGGCGACAAGGATGCATCGAAGAAAGCATACGAGGATGGAATGGCACGAGCGTTTAAGGCTTGTTACGCTTCATTAACAGAAAATGGTCGCTTCGTCATTGTCTTTGCCCACAAGCATCCCGACGCTTGGGAAACGCTGGTGTCGGCAATCATTCGCGCAGGATTTGTGGTGGATGGTTCTTGGCCTATTCAAACCGAACAAGAATCCCGCATGAGAGCGATTTCGTCTGCTGCCTTGGCTTCCTCTGTCTGGCTGGTTTGTCGCAAACGCAATCCGTTGGCAAAAGTTGGTTGGGACAATCGTGTGATGGCCGAAATGCGCGAGAATATCGCGGTGCAGTTGCGCGAATTCTGGGACGCTGGAATTAAAGGGCCGGACTTTGTTTGGGCGGCAACCGGCCCGGCAATGGAGGCTTACAGCAAGTATCCGGCGGTGAAAAAAGCTAACAGTCCGACGGGAGAGTTTTTGTCCGTGAAGGAATTTCTCGGCACAGTGCGGCGGTTAGTCATCGAGTTTGTTGTGGGCCGGGTGCTGCACATCGAATCCGGCACTGAACGGCTCGACCCGGTCACCAGTTATTATCTGCTGCATCGAAATGATTTTGGTTTTGAAAAGGCGCCCGCCGGCGCGTGCATCCTGTATGCGGTGAGTTGTGGCCTCTCGGATGCAGAACTCGAACGCACCTGGAACTTGGTCAAGGTGAAGGGCAGCGTCGTGCCCGAACCCGAAGAAGTGGAAGAAGAAGCCGGTGAGGAGGAAGGCGAACCGACGGAAGAAGCGAGCGGTGGCGAATTTATTCTGCGGACGTGGAAAGAGCGGAAGGAAAGGCGGATGGGCTTTGAATCCGTGGGCGGTCGCGAAATACCGTTGATTGACCGGGTTCACCGTCTCATGCACCTGTGGCGCGACGGCGACGTGCGCAAGGTGGATGAATATCTCGACGAATACGTACTACGGGGGAACGAGCTGTTCTTGCGGCTGATCCAGTCTTTGATTGAGGTCTCGCGAAATGAAAAGGCGACGGAAGAATGTACGTTGCTGGAAAGTTTAAGCAACCACCTCGGCGCGAAGGCGGCAATGGCCGACACGACACGTTCGCTTGGATTGGACGTGGAGACCTAAATTTAGCACACTGATACAACAGGAAAACATTATGCCGCCAACAACCAAATGGAAACCGTGGCACGAAGTGGTCCAGCTTCGTGATGAACTGAAATCGGGCGAGCTATCGCTGGCGATGTTTGCCGCCGATCTGGATGAGGTCATCCTCAAGAAAGGCAAGCGCCCGATTTACGAAGACCCGAAGAAATTCTTCGCGCTCACCTATCCGACGTACAATCTGCGCAACCTGGCGCGGGACGTAGTCCGGCGGCTGGCGGGCAAGAGCGACAAGGCAGTGCGCCAACTGAATCTCACCTACGGCGGAGGCAAGACTCACACACTGATCACGCTTTTCCATCTGGTAGATGATCCAACAAACCTGCCGGACCTGCCGGCGGTGGAAGAATTTCGCACGTCCATTGATCTGGGCAAGAATCTGCCGAAGGCACGGGTGGCAGCCATTTCCTTCGACAAACTGGATTTGGAAACGGGCATGGACGTGGCCGACCCGAAGGGAAAGATGACGCGGTTGTTCCATCCGTGGAGCATCCTGGCGTGGCAACTGGCCGGCAAGAAAGGGCTGGAAATCCTAAATGGCGGCAAGGGCATGGCCGAGCGCGACAGCGCCCCGGCGGAAAATGTGTTGATGGATTTGCTGGCGATTCCCAACGCAGAAGGCGAGTCGTCGTTGATCCTGCTGGATGAAGTGCTGATGTATGCCCGGCAAAAGGTCGCCGAGGACAAGCTCATGGATTGCCAAGCTTCAAGCGTTTTTCCAAGCGTTGACGCAAGCTGCTGTGAAAACCGACCGGTGCGCCGTGGTTGTTTCCTTGCTCGCCTCGCAACTGAATCGCATGGACCAGTTGGGGCTGGAAATCACCAACGCGCTGAAAGACATCTTTGCGCGCCAGCAAGAAGAGCCGGTCGAACCGGTAGTGAAGGAAGACGTGGCGGAAGTGCTGCGCCGCCGGTTTTTCAAACCGGAAAGCATCAAGGACAAGGAAGCCTTGCGACCGCACGCGATGGCCGCGTTCAAAGGCATCGCTGTGCATGATGAAATCGTGAAGAAGCAAGGCGCAGAGGCGGAGAAGCGCTATGTGGAGAGCTACCCGTTTCACCCGGAACTGACGGAAGTCTTTTACTCGAATTGGGTGCAACTCGACCAATTCCAACGGACGCGCGGTGTGCTGCGACTGTTCGCGATGGCGCTGCGCGACTCGGCGGGGACTGATCCCTGTCCGGTCGTCGGCGCGAATGTATTTTTGAAAAAGCTGGGCGACGAAGGATTGTCCGACGCCATGCGTGACCTGGTGGAAATCGCCGATGCGCAATCCGCCGAAGGGCAGAGGGTCGCCTGGAGCGGCATCCTGAGCCGCGAGCTTGGGTTTGCGAAAGAAATCCAGCGAGATTTCGCAGGAGTGGCCTATCGCGAAGTCGAGCAGGCGGTGCTGACAACGTTTTTCTATTCGCAACCGGTCGGCCAAAAGGCGCACCTGCGGGAATTAAAGCTGGCGGTCGCGGCGACGAATCCAGATCGAATCGAACTGGAAAAGGCGCTGCTGCGGTGGGCACAAGACAGCTATTGGCTGGACGACAAGTTCACGACGACGGAAGGCGGGGCGTTGCCCGAAGACTGGCGCTTGGGCAACAAGCCGAACCTGACGCAAATCCATCGCGAGAAAAAGAGCAAGATCGAGAACGACAAGGGACTGATTGCCGTGCGGCTCGACAAGGCGATTCGCGACGTGAAGAAGCTGACGGAAGGCGCTCAGGGCTTGGGCGTGCGCGTGCATCAACTACCGGACAAGCCAGCGGACATCGAGGACGACGGTAAGTTTCACTTTGCCGTGCTTGGGCCGGACGCAGCATCGGAATCCGGCAAGCCGTCGGCGGTGGCGAAGCGATTCATTGATGAGACGACCAGCGCGGCCAAGCCGCGGGTGTATCGAAACGCGGTGATTTTAGCCGTGCCGTCAAAAGACGGCCTGGGCATGGTGTGCAGCCGCATCGCGGACTTGCTCGCGTGGGAGCAAGTGGAATCGGAATTGAGGGAGCAGTCCAAGAAAGGTAGCGTGGACGCCCAGCGGATGCAACGCCTCACGGTGGAAATGGAAAAGGCGAAGAAACTCATGCCGGACGCCATCCGGCAGGCGTGGTGCATGATGGTGACGGTTTCGGAAACGAACGACATCCAGGCATTCAAATTGAGCATCACGGATGATCCGTTGTTCATGACGCTGAAGGCGGACACCGCGCGCTCGCGGTTGCAAGAAACAAAAATCACGGCGGAATCGCTGCTGCCCGGACGGCCCTTATGATTTGTGGAAAGAAGGAGACACGCTGCGGCGCGTGAAGGATTTGGCGAGTGCGTTTGCACAACATCCGCATCTGCCGAAGATGCTGAGTGCGACAGCCATCGTGGATACTCTTGTGGACGGCTGTGTGGCGGGTGATTTCGTGCTTCGATTAAAACGCCCGGACCAAACGGTGAGGACTTGGTGGCGCTCGCGTCCCGATGAGGAGGCCTTGAAAGACCCGGATTTGGAAGTCGTGTTAAGCACAGCGGCAGAGCTGGCAGAGATTCCCGGCTCGCTTCTGCGCAAAGGGGTGGCACCCGGCCTGTGGGAGATGAAGGCGGAATTGGCATTTGTTGAGATCAAGTCTCACTTCGCTGGAGGCAAGGTCGTTCAAGTAGATCGAGGCGGTTACGTGGAAGGTCAGCAAGTGCCGAAGGCAAATCCAGAAGTGGTGAGTGCGGCTGTCGAAAAAGCTGTGTTCGATGGCGATTTGTGGCTCGTATCCGGACCAACGTCGTTGTTCAAAGAATCCATCCCAGCAGGTGTGCTCACGGATGTGAGTCTATTGTTGCCTCCGCCTGAACCAATTGTCGCCGCCGCAATTTTGGAGGCGAACGTTCCGCCCGCTTGGAAAGCCGGCAAGGCAACGGTGGCCGGCGTGCTTGCACAATTGTCCGTCCAGCGAGGGAAGCCGGTGCCGTGGTATCAGATCCAGCAAGCGGTCGATGGCGCAATTCGCGCGCGGCTCGTGGAGTTGGATGCACAATCAGTGTCTTGGCCGTGCGATCCTTCTGCAGCCGCTAAAGTTGTGTTGAAGGCGGCGGTGGGTGGTGGAAAAGGTTACGGGACCGATGGAGACGGCGTCACCAAGGTTAAGGAAGGCAGCGTGGCATATTCTGCTAATTTGCGTCCCAATGAATTGCAGGACCTGGCTGATAACCTTCCAAGCATCATGGAGCTACAGGCGAAGCACGGCATCAAGATACAGTTTGATGTTACCGTGGGGGCGACGGCAGAGGGCAGCGTGAAGCCAGAGGCGGCAGAGGCACTGCGGAAGTCGCTGGACGACATTTCTGACGCGTTTCATTAAGAGGCCAAGTTTTGCCCGACTAATATCAATCACATGCCAACCGAAAGCATTCATCTTGCGTCCAAGCATATTCTTCTGCCGGAAGTGGTGTCGGCCGCGCTTGATCAACTTCTTAGAGGAGAACCCACTGACCTCGATGCGTACCTAAGTAATGTGGCTTCCAATGTTTCCCTACGTGATACAAAGGCCGCTGTGCACTGCCATTGTGTATCCTGCGATGGCAATGGGAGACCACGGATCGGAGACCTTGCACGTGCGGTGGCTTTGCGTATCGTCGATTACGCAATTCCTCGTTCTGAGATCATTGCAGCGCGGGACTATGACACTCGCTTCAATACCACTGTCAAGGCGAACGAATTGAGAACCAAAGCCGCACAGTTATTCACTGATCTTTCCACCACCGGTGAAGGGGGTGAATTGCTGCTCTACATGTTGATCCAGAGCTACCTGAAGATTCCGCAATTGCTATGCAAGATGCCGTTGAAAACCAGCGAGAGGATGCATTATCACGGAGTTGATGGTGTTCACGCAACAGTTGACTCGACATCCAACAAGCTGCTTTTGTACTGGGGTGAATCTAAACTTCACAAATCGATTGATAACGCGATATCCGGATGTTGTGTCAGCTTGCGAGACTACCTTGTTGATGCCGGCGGTTCTGGATCGCCGCTACAGCGCGACCTGCATTTGATTCGTGACAACCTTGATTTGAATGATGCGACACTTGAAGAGGCTTTGTTACGCCTTCTTGATCCAAATAACCCCGCCTTCAACCAGATCGAATACCGGGGGGCAGTACTAATAGGATTTGATAGCGCCTGTTACCCAGTCCTTCCCGATTCTAAAACCAGCCAACAGGTGTGCGAAGCAGTAAAGAAGGCCTTCGCAAATTGGCAGGAAAAGGTTCACTCCAAGATTCTCGACACTTCTCCTTTAGCGACATTCACCCTTGAAGTCTTTTTGCTGCCTTTTCCCACTGTCGAAGGCTTTCGGAGCGCATTTTTGAAAGAGCTGGGGCACAATGTCAAAGGAAACGCTACAGCAGAAGCTGTTTGAGTTACCACGTTTCCAGAAAGAACTTCTCACTCTTACCGTTCAATCGGTTCGGGGAAGCTTTTTCAGTTTAATTGTTCCTTCTGACGCACCCTATATCGACCCGGTCGATTGGCGTTACATGCTGACGTGCGCAAGTCTGCTAGCTCAGTCCGACACGCGCGCGTATCAGGATGCTGCATTAAGAATTGCGCAGTCGTGTTTGTCGAGTCGAAGCACGACTGAAGATGAGCGTACTGCTGCGGCAGTCGTTCTCGACACATTGACAAATGCTCCCGCCCTCACGCTTGCCATTGAGAGACATCTGCTTGAGTCTGAGTTTCAGACGAATATCCCAATCCCGCTTCGTTTGGACATGATTCGGAGGAGGGTTGAACATTCGATTGTGACGCGCGACAATGAATTGCTCTTTTTCAACCGATTTCAGTCCAATGTGTTCAGAAGCGCGCCTGATAGTGATTGGCTTAGTATTTCTGCCCCTACATCCGCAGGGAAATCCTTTGTCCTGAACAAAATCCTACAAGGCTTTCTGCGCGGAGCCGAAAGAGCGCACGTTGTTTACATTGTCCCGACCAGGGCATTGATTCAGCAGGTGGAACTCGATCTCACGTCGCTCTTGGCGCAAGAGCAGTTTCCAAATCTACTTATCACCGAGTTCCCCAAGTTCCTGAAAACTGGAAAGAGCTTCGCTGCGATTTGTGTACACGCAAGAACGATTGCATTACCTCCTAAATGACGCACCGCCTGAGTTCACCTTTGACCTATTGCTGGTTGACGAAGCGCAAAAGATTGATGACGGGTCGCGTGGAATCTTGCTCCAGCAAACGATTGAGAAGGTTGTGGGTAGGTCTCCTCGGGGGAGAGTGATTTTTTCCAGCCCGATGACGTTGAATCCCAGAACTATTCCTGAGCAGGCACCCGAGGGCGTTAGCAAGAAGGATATATCCTCTGAGCAGGTGACCGTTAATCAAAACCTAATCTGGGCCTCCCAAAATCAGGGCAACACAAAACGGTGGTCAATTTCGCTGTATGTCCGGAGCATCAAGCATTCTTCTCGGAGCCATAGAATTACATCGAGCGCCCTGCCCCGGACAGTAAACGACTGCCTTACATCGCCTTCACGCTATCGGACCGCTCTGGTGGCGCCGTGATCTACGTCAATGGACCGGCCGCTGCGGAAAAGGCAGCGGAACAACTCATGGGGCTGCAGCCAGTTGAAGATTCTTAGATCCGGAACTTCACAATCTAAGCGAGCTTGTGGGGAAGATCGTTAACCGGAACTATGCTCTTGTAGAGGCGCTCCAAAAGAGGGTGGCATTTCATTATGGGAACATGCCCTTGCTAATACGCACCGAAATTGAAAGGCTTTTCAAAAGTGGCAAAATACGATTCCTGATATGTACAGCGACATTGGTTGAAGGAGTCAATCTACCTGCTAAATCGATATTTCTCCGCGGTCCAAAAAAGGGGCAGTCTCCGCTAAATGAAACAGACTTCTGGAACCTGGCTGGTCGAGCGGGCCGATTAGGAAAGGAATTTCAGGGGAACATAGTCTGCGTCGATCCAACTGAGACAAGCATATGGAAGACGCAACCACCTCGCTCACCAAGCAAGTATACGGTCCGCCGTGCACTCGATGTTGTTGCCTTGAATCCTGCGGAATTGCTGGCCTTCATAGCGCACGGGACACCGCGGAATGAGGCGAGTGAGAGGCCAGACCTTGAGTACGCATTCGTGTATTTCATCAATAGCCTCATTAAGAACGAAACGCTCGCAACTCCATATTTCATTTCAAAGTACGGAATAAAATTCGTTTCTGAGATTGAAGCGGCGTGCAAGAACACATTGGAGTCGGTTGCCTTACCTTCTGAACTAATAAGCAGGAATCCCGGTGTGAGCCCAATAGCGCAGCAGAATCTACTCAAACACTTTCAGACCTGCGCAGAACCACCAGAATCCTTAATTCCGTTCCCTCCAGAAAGCCCGGACGCTGTCAGAGACTCGTACGTCAAGATCATCGGGGTTATCAGTGAACATCTTTCGGGAGATCCACAGCAGCTCAATTGGCCACGCGCAATTCTGGTCGTCAATTGGATGCGCGGGACGGCCCTTTCGAGAATCATAACCGACAATTGGAGCTATTGGAGTACACATGGAAAGACTCTACCGGTCGTGATTCGCGAGTCGATGCAAGACATTGAACAATTCGCTCGGTTCAAGTTTGTGAAGTATGCATCCTGTTACATTGACGTGCTGAAGCAGTTTTTTGTGACAACCAATCAGGTCGGTTTGATCGATCTCATTCCGCAACTCCACATATTCTTGGAGTTTGGCGCTTCGATCCAGACGCAGATTTCATTGATGGATTTGGGTTTGTCGCGCGTATCAGCAATTGCGATATCAGATTACATGACAGGCACGAATTTGAGCCGGAACGAGTGTCTAACGTGGATTAAGCAGCAGAGTTTTGAGAGGTTCGATTTATCTCCAATAATCACGGCTGAACTCGAACGCTTGAAGCGCCTAGTACATTAACGCCGAAATGCGCTTCGCATGGGCAGCATGCCCGCGTCCTTGCGCCCGAAGTATTGCGCGGAGAAATGGGGCAAACAATCAGAACGCTGGCCGAGTATTATTCGTAGAGACGGCATCCAGAGACTACCGTTACGGATTGCTTCAAGAAGACGGATGTTTTTTTGTTGATTGATTACGCTACCGGCGTAATGCAAATCGCATAGTTTAAGTCCCGACACAGGACTCAAAGCGTCTGCACTGCGGGAATCCACAAACGGAAGAAGCGGTCGGTGATGAGGAACGAGCCATTGTCACGATCAATGATGTCCTTCTCCAATAGCGCTTTCACCACCCGTTGCACGTTCGAAGCCGTGCCGAGCCCATGCTGTCCCACGAACTCCCCCGCAAAGACTTTCACACCTGCCGCCTCAGTCGCCAGGCCCTTCAAGAAGCGCTTTTGCGGAATGGTTAGCGACTCCCACAGAGTCGTGTAAGCGTAGTTCTCCCGATCCAGCAACACCTGCACTGCCTTGTGGATCATCTTCTCGGTGACTTCGGCTTTGGATTCGCATAATTCCCAGAGGACATGGCAAAGATGCTGCGTGTAAAACGGATGGCCTTGGGTCAACTCGCAAACCTGATGAATGCATTGTTTGCTGATGACTTTATCGGCACTGTGAAACCGTTTAAGGACGAACGGTTGCCAGTGCTCTTCGGCAATCGGTCCGAGCGGATAGTGACCCCCGGCACGATACAAAGGCCGGGCACGATCCATGAACATTTTCTCGATCAGATGCTTACGGCTACCGAGAAAAATGTAGCCCACTTGACTGTGGTTCTGGATGACACTTCGCAGCTTCCGCTCCACCTGATCGCTGCCATATTCGAGAATCTGCTGAAACTCATCAAACACCACTACGACGCTCTGTCCGCCCTTGGCGGCAATCTTGGCCGGGGTTTCGAGAACCTCGTCCAATGCCGGACCGAGCTTGGTGCGCTTGCTGAATCCGAATGTCAGCTCCGGCTTGCCTTCCTCGTCCATGGTCACGCTGGGGGCAAGATTGCTGAAAAACTTCTTCCCGGTTTCCAAAAGTTTCTCCACCGACGAACTCATTGACTCCGTGATGGCCTTCGCCAAGGCGGTGACGAATGTTGCTTCGCTGTCCGTTGGCCACAGATCCACGTAGGCACAAACGCAGTCTTTCTTCGGCAGTTTGCCGAGCGCGGTACGCACCAGCGAGGTCTTGCCATAGCGCCGCTCCGAGAACACGAACAGCTTCTCGTTGTTCTCCATAGCCCGCAACAGATCAGCGACCTCCTTCTCGCGATTGCAGAAGGCGTTCCCGCTGACCACGCCACCGTATTCAAAAGGGTTTTTCATATTACGCAAACTGCGTAACGCATCTTGCGTAATATCAGAACCGTCTATAGAAGTAAAGGGTATCACAGCCATCGCCTCCTAAACCACCGCGAGACCCTGCCGTTCGGTTCGATAGGCGGCAAAACGGTGCGCTTGAAGCCATGTTCGCAATGGACCAGAACAGCGGTGTGCTTCGGCAGTGCGCGGAGAATGTGGGTCTTGAGCTTGTGTTCTTCGTGCTCGGCGTAGCTGCGGTTGGTTTGGCCGGCGGAAACACCCCAGGTTTTCTTGACAACCCGCTTCTTGCCAAGGAAATCGGCGCTGTCCAGTGCGCCCTCCTCGTCAGCGGCTTTGAAAATGATCCGATTACGAAGATTGAGCACGAGCACCTTCGCCTTTTCCTTCCCCAACGCCGGTAGGAGCGATGTAGATGATTGGACGGCGGCAACGATGGTGGCGTTCGCTTCGCGGATCACGTCGATCGTGTTGTAGTCGCTCATTCCTTCGTCATTCGAGGTAACGAATCGCTGCGCTTCGTCAGCCCACAGAATAAGGAGATTCTTGTCTTTACGCTGGTCCTTTGGCCGGTCGAAGCGCCGCAAGACGTGCGTGTAGAACAGCATCTTCAGGAACGTGTTCACGTACCGACGTTCGGTTTGGTACTTCTGCGGCATGGCGACGCAGATGATCTTTCCTCGGTCGATGTCACTGAACTCGAAGGTGTTGTTGCCGGGACAAAAGACCTGGGCAATGTCCGGCGTGAGGAAGTTGTGCAAATAGTTGGCGATGGTCTCCTTCACGCCGCCCATTTGCTCCGGCGGTTGGGTGCGGTAGCGGAACTGGAGATGCTCCACGAGCGCGCGGCGACGCTCGGTCGGGTAGCCTTCCGACAACTCGGCCAGCGTGTCGTCCAATTCCTCCTCGTTCAGCAGTAGGTCGTGGGCATTCTCCAAGGTCACATCGGCCTGAACTTCGCGCAGCGCCTCCAACGCGTGGGCGATGTGGGTCTGCGCCTGGCTCTTGAAGAATCCCTTGTCGCCCTGTTGATTGAGGCTGGTGGCGGTATCGACGACGAATTTGGCAAAGGTGCTGTACGGGATGCCGGTATCGGACGTGAGATTGTAGGTGTGGGTTGGTTTCCAACTGAGGAGCGCGTTGTCGGGCCTGATCTGGAGCAGGATCAAATCGTTTTGCCGGTTGAAATGCCGGGCCATCTCCGAGAGCGTTTCCCAAAATATGCCCTTGTCATCAATGCAGAGGCCACCCCAATGCGGTTCATTCTGAAAGACTTGATACAGGAGCGGGGTAATCCCGGAGCGGGTTTTCCCCGAGCCGGTGTCGCCGGTAATCAGCCAGCCGCGACAGAAATCCTCCCGTGACCACGACAGTCCCTTCAGGTGCACGATGGCGTTACGAGGCGGGCGACGCGTAGCCGCAATCGCGTTGCCCGCCAGAGTCCCAAAAACCACCGCCAACGTCCACGAGAGCGGTGGAGCCAGACTCAGGAGAAAGTACGCACCGGCGGCAAGAGACAAGCCGGCAATTGTGAATCCGAGATACCGAGCGTTGCTCACCGTGCGTACCTCCCGATCAGGATGCCCGCCAGCAGGGCCAACGCAGCACTGAACACCAAGGCGAATATCGGGAAACGGTTCAGGTCGCTGCGAATCTTCGGCACATCCCGCAATTCCTTGATGATGTCGGCGGCGCGTCCCGTGAAGTCGCCGCATAACCGCTCCAACTGTTCCATGGTACTGCGGAAGTCTTCAAACGACGGGGGTTTTGGTCCGTTGAGTTGGGCGTGGGTGAAGTAGATTTCCCACAATTCCACGGCGGCCAGCATCGGATCGGCATCTTTAACATTGTACTTCTTCTGCCATTCCAGAATGGCGTTCTTCAGCGCCTGTTTTGGGTCGTCGTCGCTCATGGCTCACCCGGCAAAATGATCTGACGGATGGAGTCGATTTGTTCGTGGAACTGCCGCTGCCAGTTCTTGAGCCGCTGTCGATCCATGATGGAGAATGTCTGGTGCTCAATCCCCTGCCCGACCGGCAGATTGTCCTGCTGTAGCAACGCGACCAACCAGTCATGGAGTTTGGGCATGGTCATTTCCTTGGCGGCGAGTTCCTCCAGCAATCGCTTCCGTGTCTCGCTGGCATCGTAGATGGCAAACTGTTCCGTGAAGGCGCGGTTTTTCACCACCAGATAGCGGCACCGGCGGTCAAATGCGTTCGAGATGATCCGGGCCTGTTCCACGCTGTCGAGATCGTGATTGATCGGCGACACAACCGTCAGAACTGCGTCCATACTTTTAAGGACATCGAAGACGGCTAACTCGGCGAAATAGTCCAAGAACAGGTCCGTCGACGCGGCCCGGCAATCCACCACCACCAGCGGTACGGTTTCGACGGCGGCAACGAGTTCGTCGAGTTCCCGTGCGTTCGCCAGATTCACGAATCGCGCCTCCGGGTGGAATCGCTTCAAGGTCGAGTTCTCATTGTCGGTGTCAATGGCGGTATGCTGGATCTGTTGGTCCTTAAGGTACTGGATGAAGTTGACGGCAAAGAAACTCTTCCCGACGCCGCCCTTTCCGTTAAGAATCAGGTTTAGCTGCCTTTGCATGGCTAGATGGTCCGGGGGTTGGCGATGCGCGGTCCGCCGGTGTTCACGGGCGGCACGGAAGATCGCTGTGGTTGAGATGGCGAGTTTCGGGAAGCGGGACGGCGCTGCTTCCTTGGACGGGATCGGGCGCAGGACGTCCCGGCAAAACCGCGCGACAGTCGTGCGCGAAACCGGCACATCGGCGGCACGCAGAATTTCCGTGATGGACTGGTACGACGCGCCCCTGCGCCGAAGCTCGGCAATCCCCGGTTTAAGCGTGAGAAGCTTCTGCCACTTCCGTGGCACAGTCGGGGCATAGGCCCGCACGGCCTCGGCAAATCGGTGGTTCGTCTGATCAGACGTAGACGGCGCATTCATTGGTACACGTGATTGTCATCCCGGTGGCACTCAAACTTCTAACGCGAGTTAGAGGTCGTGCGTCTTTTGTTTTCATGCGCTCCAGTAAAGCGCATCCGGCAGAAAATGTTGTTCCCAAATGGGAACAAGTTTCGCGGTGGGAAGTGATAGAACCACTCGCATGCTGTCGCCGAAAACGAAATACAGCCTGATTAACGCCAAGCAGTACTTTGAGGAACACCTCTGCGCTGGCGATTATTACAGCGAGAGCGAACGCGTCCTGGGGCAATGGTTGGGAAACGGCGCTGAGCTTCTGGGACTGTCGGGCCGGGTAGGCCAAGAGGAATTTCTCCGCCTGTGCGACAACCTCCACCCACAGACCGGGGAGCGATTGACGCAACGACTCAAGACCACCCGCACGGTCGTCGATGAAACCGGTCGGGCCTATGAAGTGGCGAATCGGCGAATCTTCTTTGACTTCACCTTCTCACCACCCAAATCGGTTTCGATTGCGGCCCTGGTCGGTAATGATCCACGCATTGTGGAAGCCCACCACCGTGGCGTGGAAGCGGCGTTGCGGGAACTGGAGCAGTTCGCGGGAACGCGGGTGCATGCGGGAGAACGAATGACCGACCGCACCACCGGGAACATAGTTTGTGCCATCTTCCGGCACGATACGTCGCGGGCGCTTGATCCGCATCTGCACAGCCACTGCATCGTGTTCAACGCCACGCGCGACCCCGTCGAAGGCCGTTGGAAAGCCTTGCAGAATTTCGAGATGCTGCGGGCGCGTAAATACGTGGAGAATGTCTATTACCACGAGTTGGCGCGTGATCTGAAACAATGGGGTTACAACATCGTCAACCATCCGCGCGGTGACTTTGAGATTCAGGGTGTTTCCCCGGAATTGTGCGAACGGTTCTCCAAACGACATCAGGAAATCGATCAGAAGACCCGCGATCTCTTGGCACAGAATCCCGAACTGGCTGGTGGGAACGTCGCCCAGATCCGCGAGAACGTGGCTCAGAAGAACCGAGCGCGGAAACTCAAGAACGTTCCACAGGCAAACGCTCCAGGCACTTTGGGGGAGCCAGGTTACCGAAACTGAGAAAGCAGCGATCTCGGCGTTGCAGCATGGTGCGCTGCTGAAGCCGGATGAGTCGAAAGCGGGCGATGCACTGGCCGCCGTTACCTGGGCGGAGGAGCACCTGT
The DNA here is from genome assembly GCA_963812605.1 of uncultured Verrucomicrobiae bacterium. Taxonomy (GTDB): domain Bacteria; phylum Verrucomicrobiota; class Verrucomicrobiia; order Palsa-1439; family Palsa-1439; genus Palsa-1439. The sequence continues at coordinate 32,828 of CAWEWF010000002.1, forward strand.
TCGACCGCCGGTCCGTGGTTCTGGAGCACGAGTTATGGCGGCACGCCTTGGAGCACGCGCGCGGTCAAAACATCACGCTCACGGCTATTCGACAAGCCACGCGTGATCGGGATTACATCCGCGCCGACCGTGGCCCATTTCAAATCACGACCCGGGCGGCGTTGGAACGGGAATGGGCCATCGTGTGCCTGGCGAGACACGGGAGTGGTCGGTTCCGCCCGTTCAGCAATCACTTCTCGTCTTCCAAGCGTTGCTCTTGACCCGGACCAGCGGAGGGCGGCTGAGCATATCCTGGCTTCGCGCGACTTCGTCACCTTGTTTCGCGGCGGGGCCGGCACCGGAAAGAGCTTTACGTTGCGGGAGGTCAAGAATGGTCTTCGGACAGCCGGGCATTCCCTGCAAGTCCTCGCGCCGCAACGGCAGCAAGTCATTGACCTGGAGCGAGACGGAATGACGGGAGCCCAAACGGTGAGCGAGTTTCTCACGAAGCAGGACATGCCTCGGGGTGCCGTCATCATGGTGGATGAGGCCGGTCAGATTGGCGCGAAACAGATGCAACGACTGTTGCGTTTCGTCCGAGATAACCATGGCCGCGTCATCCTCTCCGGCGACACGCGGCAGCACGGCGCCGTCGAGGCATCCGATGCACTTCGGGCCATTGAGAAATACTCCGGTCTACGAGCGGCAGAACTCCAGGAGATCCGACGACAGGACCCCGCTCGCGCCCGGACCAAAGCGGAGCAAGCACAGATCATCGAGTACAGGCAGGCGGTGAAGGAAGCATCCGAAGGGAAGTTGGTGGATTCATTTCGCCGTTTGGATCGGCAGGCGCAATTGTGGAGTGTGAGTCCCTCAACCAACAGGAGCGAGCTTGCGGAGACGTTCCTCGAATTAGCGGAAGGCAACCACTCGGTCGTGGTGGTTTCGCAAACGCGGTCGGAGATCCATCAGGTGAATGACCATGTGCGCTCGGCCCTGAGATCGCGTGGCAGGATCGGCGCGAACGAGCAGGTAGTGGCGGCGCTTGAACCGGTCGATCTGACGGCAGCGCAGAAACGGGATCGGCGTTTCTACGATGAGAACAGCGTGGTGCTCCTGAACCGTAACGCGGGCGGTTTCAGGAAAGGCGAAACGGCACGTCTCGTAGCCATCACCCAGACCGGGTTGGTGCTGGAAGGTGGAGAGAGAATACGGAGAGTACCCGTTCCGATTCCTGGACCGGTTGACTGTTTGCCAGCCTCGCGAACTCGCGTTGAGCATCGGGCGACCGTCTGCAACTGAAAGCCAATGGCCGCACCCGGCAGGGCCGTCGTCTGGCCAACGGCGAACTGGTCACAGTGGACAGAGTCCTGAACGGTGGCCGCGTCAGGCTGCAAGATGGACGCATTCTCGAAAGCGATTACCGGCAGTTCGTGCGGGGCTTTGCCATCACCTCGTATGCGTCGCAAGGCAAGACAGTCGATTACGTCCTGTTCTCTGATTCGACGATCAAGGCCGCGACCAACCAGCAGCAGTGGTACGTGACGATTTCGCGGGGGCGCAGGGGAATACGGGTTTTCACCAGCGACAAGGAGCAACTGCGGGAAAACATCTGCCGGTCCGGTGACCGCGAATTGGCCTTGGACATGGCTGGGGCGCTCCGGCAAGGGATGGACGTGGGCGTGAGTATGGACAAAGCACAAGGCATCGGACGATCACCTTCCGTTTGAGGAAACCTATGAAACGAAGCCAAAGTAAAGACGCACCTTCGGGTGACCCGCCGAAAGGGAATTTTCTCTCGTGGAACAGAGCCGGTCAGCCAAGGTGTCTGCGGGTCGAATTGGCTGACGGCACCTTCTATGTGTTCCCGTACCAACACCTAGCCCACGTGAAATTTGAGCCGGGAACCGACGAGACGATCAACATCACCATCTCTAGCCACGAGGTGAAGATCACGGGCAAGAACTTGCGAGAGTTGGCCTTGGCGTTTCAAAAATTCACGATTGATTGGGTGAAGGAATTGCAGGCCGGGACGCTTCGTTGCGGCTGCCAATGGCGAGGGCGTCCATATTGCCAGCATCGCGGTCACCAAAATTCAAGCGTCGCAATGACCGGGTCTATCTTTGCTGATATGCGCCGCAAATTTATCTTTTTTGACTTGCAATTTATGCCCTCCAATCGCTCATATGTACTGACTTATACGTGAGGGTGGGGAGAAAGGGGGTTGGCGTATGCAAGGCGAGACGCCAGTGAAATTTGAAGGGCCGGGCAAACGGCAAGTCTTGGTCGTCGATGATCACACCAGTGTGCGGATGGCACTGCGATTCGTGATTAATGGCGAGCCGGACATGGTCGTTTGCGGTGAGGCTGAGGATGCGCAACCCGCGCTGGCATTGGTCGAACAACTGCTGCCCGGACCTCGTGATCGTCGATATTGCTCTGAAATACTCGCACGGGTTGGACCTGCTTCGCGACTTGCACATTCGCTATCCGAGTATGCGGCTATTCGTCCATTCCGCTCACAACGAAGAGCTGTATGCCCCGTTGTGCTTCGATTGCGGCGCGTACGGGTACATGAACAAGGGCCAGGATATACAGACTATCGTTCACGCCATCCGGACAGTGTTGGATGGGGGAGTATATCTTAGCCCACGGATGTTGCAGTGGTTTACCGGTTGCGCGCTGACCCGCGAAACGGTTGAGATGGCACACCCACTTGGTATGCTCAGCCCGCGCGAATTACAGGTTTTCGAGATGTTGGGGCGGGGGCTGGATATCAAGGAGATCGCCGGGCAACTCTCGCTGGACCACAAGACCGTCGAGCTTTACCGTCAACGCATCAAGACCAAGCTGGGGGTCAACTCGGCGTCCGCAGTGCTTCGTGCTGCTGTTTTGTGGGACAATTCACCCGCGTCGTCAGACTGATGAACCTGCGTCCGATTCTTTAGACCAAGATTACGGACGACCCGCTGGCCGCGGGCGGGTAGCGGCTGTGGTTTATACCGGCGTCAACAGACCTACTCCTTTGACCTACACGAGAATCTTCCTTTTCCCGTCATGACGGATTTCGTGCGCTGCGGTAGAACAGGCGCACGAGATGATCACTGAGACCCTACGGTTGGCAAACCTAACGGCGCAATACGCCGCGCTCGTCATTCTCACGGCTGGAGAACTGGCTCCACTGTCGCCTGCAACATGCGGTCGGGAGATGTCCTGTCACCGGGTCGACCAGAAGTCAGTCGATCATCTGAGAACCTTCATGTTTCACCTGAACACGCTTCGTGCGGAAAACGTTGGCGGCGACAGATGAAGTACCTAAATATGGTGGGGCCTCAGATACGCAAGTTGCGGTATGTGAGGGGGTGGTCGCAGGAGAAGCTCGCGGAGAAACTGCAGCTACTGGGCTGGGACATCGGCCGCGTGAGCCTGGCCAAGATCGAATCCCGGCTGGTGCACGTGGAAGAATATGAGTTGCTCTTCTTCGCCAGGGCGTTCAACGTTCGTCTGGACGACCTCTTTCCCCCGATCGATACGGGGCGTCAAATGCGTGACGTAGTAGCAGAGTTGATGCACCGAAGAACGTCCTCAGAAGCTTCTCTCAAAAAAGTGATTGCGGTTGGAAAGATAGCGAGGGCTCCGCGCCGATGGTCGGATTGATGATTTCGGCGGACCAGCCCGCCTTGGAACAAGTTTATGGCGCGAGACGGATGCGATAAAAGCGTAGTCTGGCGAGTTGGTCGCGCCACCAGTATCTGTCCAGTTAGTGAATACGGCCCCTGACCGGGAAGATGATCTCCGGGATTAGTATCGCTGAAGTTACCGCTGCCAACCATGCTAGTACCGGGTGCCGCACCACGTCCGTCCGTCCGCCTCCAGCCTGCCAAGCAATAAGCGTGTTATTCCCATTCCGAGCAAGCGACGTAATACGGAATACTGAGGCCGGATTGGTCGGATTAAGCCCCACCAGATACTTCAGCAGGTTGTTCTGGCCGGTGCCGTCTGCATCACAAGTAGCGCAGGAAACGCTGTTGGTGTCGGTGCCGCCCCCGCCAAAGTATTGCGCCCGCCACCAATCTGGAATTCCGTCGCCCACACTGTCACCTGAATTCTGCGTAACGGAGAAAGTCTGCCGGCGATGGCCAAGGAGCCACTCCGGGCCGTGGTGTTGGAATTGACTGCAACGGCGTAGTTGACTGTGCCATTGCCTGTGCCATTGCTGCCCGAGTTGATTGTGATCCAGTTTGTACTGCTGGCGGCCATCCACACACAATTACTTGTCGGGCAGGCCACTGTCACATTGCTTACGCCACCAGAAGAGCCAAAGTTGGCAACATTCGGGTCGATGGCGAAGTTGCAGATCAGCGGAGACTGGTTCGTTGTGAGCGAAATGTCGACGCGATAGAACTTCTTGGATTGCACAGCGTTAAGGTCAGTTGTAGTGACCTGATTGCCGTTGGTCAGCGGGCCTGCAAGGCCCATGAGTGGCGACCAAGCGCTGCTTACCAACTCGGTAGTGAATTGCAGGGTGTACGTCGGCCCTATTACCATCGGGCTAAAGATCAAGTTCTTCTGCGCGGGCTGACCGGCAACATTGACGATTTGCAAAATGAAGATCGACGCTGGATTCGTCGGGTTGAGTCCAGCCACGTACTTGAACAAGTTGTTTTGGCCCGTGCCATCGGCGTCGCAGGTTGCACAGGAATGGTTGTTGGTAGTTGTACCGCTGCCGCCAAAATACTGCTGTCGCCAAGAATCGGGTATCCCGTCACCGACACTGTCCACACCCGGGCCAACGGGCACGTTGAACGCAAGCAGCATCTTCGAATAGTTCGTTACCGCGCCAACTGCCGCAACTGACTCCACTGAATACTGGAGATATTGTGACGGCGAAAGCGACACCGTTGGCTCGGAATACACTCCGACACCTGCGGGAACCTGTCCCACCTTGGAATAGCTGCCATATGGCATTACCGCGCGGTAGATGTCATATCGAACCACATCGCGGTCGTTGTAGCCGTCGTCCTCCGACAACGCCCACATGATGATGTTCGTGCCGTCTTGACCAAATCGTGCCGCAACCGAGGTCGGCGGAGTTGGAGGGCTAATTATGGTCGAGACCTCAATTGCTGATGACAGTGGGCTCTCATTCCCCGTTGTGTCGAGTGCACTGACGGCCACGAAGTAGTTTGAGCCGAGGGTCAGGCCGCGAAGTAGTACATTCGTGCTGCTAACCTGTACTGGTGACGGCATTCCCTCCACGGAGGCGGTTCCATCGTAAGGCGGCCCATTCTGCCCCGCTTGGTAGTAAACCGGTAGCGGCAAGGTCCGATTGGTATTGGCAGCCCACGACACCCAAATCCGGCTTTGTCCGGGGGATACGGACACACCCGTCGGCGTGGCCGGTGGCGTGGTGTCAATCAGGTTGATCTCGACACTGCCGGACGCACCTCCCGCAACTGAAGCGAGATTCACCTTTGCGACCGTTCCTCCCGTTGGCGCTTGCAATAACAAAGTCACCGTTCCGTTGCTGCTGACGACTTGGACGCCCGGGATGTTCGTATCGGCGTTTGCATTCAAAAGTTGAACACCTGTTGCCGTCGCAGTGAAAAGCCATTGTTGGGTGGCGACAGCGCCCGTGTTCAGCATCAGGTTGCTGACAACCACCGACATCTGGGTAACACCGTCGGCGGGCAATGCGTTCGTGCTGGGGATCAATTGCAAATTCCCCGTGAGCAGAGGCGGGGCCACCGCAAACGTGCCAAGGTTTGTGATCGTGGCTGTGACCGTGTTGGAAACAGTGTTCACTGTACCGCCGACCAATTGCCAATGATTCGAGCCATCCGGGAGCCAATAAATCTGCAAACTAGTCGGGTCCAGCCCCACAACATCCGCATTGCTGTAGGTGATGCTCAGAATCGCAGTTCCATTGAATGTGTTGGTGCTGGCAAACCGATAAATGCCGCCGATGCCGTACACGTAGTTGCTGGCGCCATCTGGCGGAAGATAAACTCCCTGAGTCCCGCTTTCAGACGCCAACGGACGAAAGCTTAGAAGGCTCGTATTACCGCTGCCTGTCGTCAAGTGGGGCGCCCATGACGAAACAACTTGCGCGCCCGAAGCCAAATCGCCAGCAAGGATGTTCAAATCCGCTTGACCAGTCGAGATGATCGTGTTGCCGCCGCTCTGAACACGCGTTATGAGTTGCTTGAAAGCGTCAAAAATGACGGGTGCTGCGTTGATTTCCCATTGTGATAACAAGTCTGGCCAAGTCACGGATGGGAAATAATTTGTTGTTATTGCAGGATACGATTCTGTAGGATAATGGGCAACTCCAACAACGGCTCCGCGTTCGACCACTGCTTCAGCACCGCGCTCACACTCTCCATCTACATTCAAACCAATCTCCGTCAAGTCCACATTTAACCCAAGATCGAATCCGTTGGTGGCAGCGTAAACCGACCGTTCGTAGGTTATAGGACTCCCTGTGTATAGCATTTCCCATTTTTCTGTCAGTCCACGTGGATAATTTGGAAGGTCATATTGCTGCCAGTCTCCAAGAAGTCCGGACCAATAGGTTCTAAGTTCGACAAGGCCAATTTCCCAGACACTTCTGTACGATAAGGGCTTGTGCCACCTTGTTGGTCCAATTCTTCCAAAGGAGTGACCCACCGTAATTGAGGTTTAAGAAGAAACCACCTTGGAATGGCAAGCCAGACGAAGCTGAAACTTGCTGGGCCGTATCCTTTATCTCCGCGGCAATGCCAAGGTCTGCCATCACACTGCATTCTCCTGTCAATCCAAGGACGGTCGCCGACTCGCCATGCGCAAATGACTTTTTATAGCCAACTATCGCAGCGATATCAGCGAAGCATTCGCTTCAAAGCTGACGGGGGTACTTTGACCGCTTGCGTCGAGAAAAGCGACACTTCCAAGAGTGCCTTGAAGATTGCCACCGACTTGAAAATCGCCTTCCACCGATTGGAGGTTTCCAAAAAACGACGGTTCAATGTTTGTTTTGACATTGTCATAAAACAACCATTCAAAAGCATCCAGTGCACCGCTTTCTGTAATCAGATTCCCTAAATCCAGATACAGCTTCAGCGCGTTCTCATTTGGATTAGATGAATTCGGGTCTGCAAATAAATATGTAGATTTCAGGGACCGGACCACCGAATAGTCCTGCGCCAGCAGAAAAGCCTCCACTATGATTAAACGATACGGAACTCGCTTGCAGAGAAGCGCCTACGTCGAAACCTGCGCCGATGCTTACCGTAATCTCGTCAGAGTCGATACGCGAGATAGACTCATTGTTTGTCGTTAGGCCAACAATATTGTGCCGCACTTCACTTTCAGCAGAGACATTACCTCCGATGCTGACACCCGGGAACCGGCAATGGAACATTAACCCCCTCACCCAGTTGATGCCTCCACACCTGATCGTATTGGCGCGCGATAACCTGCGCTTGGAATGATAATGTCTGTTGGACTTGATCCCCCACGCTGACTGCAGTGTTTGAACCGTACCGACTGCACCCAAGACGGATGAGGGAATGCAAACGCACACTGTTCCAATTCCATCTCCGAAAGAAACGCCGGCAACTTCGCCCGGCCAAATACTTGAAATGTCGTTTGTCTGAGGGATTGCAGTGCCACCCGCCTGCACCAAAACAGCAATCCCGCCTTGCGGGCCGTTAGTGGAATTTACAACGCAATAGTAGCGGTACGCCGTGCCGCCTTGTTCAATCGTTGTTATACTTGGATTCACGTCCGGCGATATTCGGATGAGATGATACGGCCCGCCCGTACCCGTGAGCGGAATATCGCCCACATTTTCGGTTCCGGATGGCACATTCACACCGGTCAACTGCACCAAAGTGTAATCAGCGGCAGAGACATCCACGACATAACCGTTAGCAGCAGGAATATTGGGCAGTGTGAATGTCCCGTCGCCGAGTGTGCTTGTGGCAAAAGGTTTGTTTTTAACCCTCACCTGCGCGTTAGCCAGTGGTGAGCCGTTGCCCAACACGCGACCAGTGAGCGCGCCTGTTGCGACATTGCGGGTATCAAGTGTAAAGATGGGAGACACTGCTTGTGCGAAGTTCCCGCCACCGGGTATTGATAGTTGAATACGCATAGTCCGGGACAGTGTATTTGGAAGGTCTAACCCGGCGTTCCAAATCAAATGATAGTTGGAACCGGAGCCGACGGCCGTGGTCACACCGTCACCGGTGATGTTGGCCGGCTGCAGGGTGTAGGAAGCTCCGCTGTTGGTGGAAACCGAGGCTGACACAAACACGGAAGCGGTCACCCCACTCAAGTCGTAGTACACATCCACTAAATCTGTGCCGGTGCGCTGTACTGCACGCACCTTAGAGAGAGCAGCGCTGCTGCCAGCACTCAAGATCGTGTAAGAAAGATTATCGATTGCGAATCCGTCCGGTTCGCTTCCGACAATAGCTATAGTAAAACCCCCGATGGGGACGGGAATAGAGAACTCCTCGATTCCAATCTGTGTGTCTGACGCGAGCCAAGTACCACTCCGTTTGTGTCGAACCAAGTGACAACCGTGCTTCCAATCTTATCGAAGTAGCCGGCATCGAAAGTGACGTTGTAGGCAACCGTTCTGATAGCCGGATCAGATGGCTCTACGAAGATGACAGTAATAGGGCCCTGGAACTGCGGTGATCCGGACAGCACCGGCGAAGTTGGATCGGAACCGTCTGCAGTGATGAATGCTGGGCCGTTGGTTCCTGATGAAAACAAAACGCCGGAGGACGAGTATTGGTTGCTGATTAGCGTTCCTACGGGAAACTCACTGAACGTCTCTGTATTGATCGTGTAATTGTCGACACTGGAGCTCGACTCCAGCGCTCGCAATGCTCCCCACGACATTAGCGCCCGCCATACTCTGGACCACCACATCGTAAATGCCGACTTCATCCGGTTGCACGTTGCTAAGTGTAAGTGTGCTATTCGTGGCTCCGTTGATGTCGGCACCATCTACCTGCCATTGATATACCAACGGCAATGCGCTTACCGCTGTGACGCTAAAAATCGCAGTTGAACCAATATTCGCATATTGATCTTGGGGCTGCGTCGTGATCGCGAGAGCGAGGTTTGTCACAATCGTCACATTGTCCATCGCGAAATGCTCGGCGCTCGAACTATCGCCGGGATGGGGTGTGCCTCCGTAGGAATTGAAATACACCTCATTTACTCCGAGATAATTGAAGTTGATCAGGGTGGGAGCAGTCGCACTCAACGTGTAGAGGTTGGAATATGTCAACGAGGCATCTACGAATCCCAACACTTCCACCTGTAAATTGTCACGCCACGCAGCGGTCATGTAAGCGGATACGAAATTAAACGGTTGAGCACTGGTGATACTGCCTGAATTCCCTGACCAATTGTAAGCCACGTTGGGCGGAGAAATCGTGGCGGCGGGATAGCCGCTTGGATTGCCCACATTCGTCGCGCCATCCCAGTAGCCGAAATTATTCCAATTCAGCCCCTGATAACCGGCCGGTATGTTCAATCCGTTTGTAGTCACCGTCAGATCGTCGAACGTTATTAGGGATGTACTGGAGGTGGGATAAATCGTCAGAACGGCCCCGACACTTGCCGCTGACCCAATATTGTTGCTCACTATTACCGAATACGTCCCTGTGTCAGGCGCGGACACATTGCTTACCGTAAGAGTGGTCGCGCTAGAGCCGGCAATATTGTCTCCATCCGTTAAGTTGCTTCCGTTCTTCTGCCACTGATAACTCAAGGGGGCCGTGCCGACAGCCGTCACTGTGAAGTTTGCGTTCCCTCCAATGGCAGCAGCCTGCCCCACAGGTTCCGTAGAAATGCGTGGATTCAGGTTTGTCACAATCGTCACGTTGTCCATAGCGAAATGCTCAGCGCTCGAACTATAGCCGAGATGGGGTGTGCCTCCGTAGGAGTTGAAATACACCTCGTCTACTCCGAGATAATTGAAGTTGATCAGGATGGGAGCAGTTGCACTCAACGTGTAGACGTTTGAATATGTCAACGAGGTACCTACGAATCCCAACACTTCCACCTGTAAATTGTCACGCCACGCAGCGGTCATGTAAGCGGATACGAAATTAAACGGTTGAGCACTGGTGATGCTGCCTGGATTCCCTGACCAATTGTAAGCCACGTTGGGCGGAGAAATCGTGGCGGCGGGATAGCCGCTTGGATTGCCAGCATTCGTCGCCCCATCCCAGTAGCCGAAATTATTCCAATTCAGTCCCTGATAGCCTGCCGGTACATTCAATCCGGTTGTAGTGACGGTGAGATTGTCGAAGGTCACAAGCGTCTGTTGTGCGGGAGCGTTAGTTGGTCCGGATACCAATAAGAGAACGAGAGATCCAAGCCAGACGGAGGTAAGCGGCTTGAGCCAAATCCCCAGCCGACTCGGGGGAGCGCGAAATACATCGGCCATCCCGCCAGTTGTTACGGCCTCGCCTGGCTCTAGCGGACTGCGGTGCCAATCATAACTACGATCTCGCATCTTACCCTCGCCCAGATTCGGGTTGGTTTTCTGTATCAGATTCAGACTCCAAATCCAATCACAATCAGAGAGGGGAAGAAGGTGTCTGGAGGTATTCATCGAGACGCAAACGTGGGCTGTCAAATGGAGTTTCGTGCAATCGATTTTGTTCCCAAATGGGAACAACTTACCAGCCGGTGACGAGTACACTCGCGGCAATGTCAGGGAACAACGAAGCAGTGAATACCTCGCCACAGGCACCCGCACCATCGCTGCCGGATTCAGAACGCCTTGCGTATTCCGTCGAGGAAGCGGCGCAGCTATTAGGTGTGCACTACTTCAGTGTCTACCGGATGATCCAGCGCGGGAAACTTCGCCCCTGCCGTGTGCTGCGCGGCAAACTACTCGTGCCTCGGTCGGAACTGCTCAAACTCTTGAAGACTGAATGAGGGCACGGAAAGGAGACGCATGATCAAGAGAAATGGCCAACCGCGACAGGGAGTGGCGCCGCCCTCGTTGAAGCGGATGAGCGACGCGGAGTACGCGGCATATTTCGAGGCATTCGGCGTTATCAAGGGCGATTACCAGGCCCTCTGTTTGATCGGCGACAAGCTGCGCGAGGTGGAGGCAAGCGCGCGTGGGCTTGGTTCTCTTGATTCTCAAGCTCAGGGTGGGCATGCGGAGTTGCCCGACTCGGCAGGCGACCGAAGTCCATGGGAGGTTTGCGCTTCGTTGATGAGGCTGAACAACAACGAAGTTTTCCTCTGCAAGCGAGTTTGCGAGCACGGCTTGGAATATGCCGTGATTGACCAGGCATCGGTTGCTTCGGCTTACGCCAAGGCGCGTGGACCGCTGGATGTCTTGCGCACGGGAGACAACCCGCGCCAAGTGCTTCGCGACTACCTTCGCAGCGAAAGCGAGACCCTGCAACTGATGGTCAACGACATCACCGCCAATGTCCGACTGGTCATCGCGGAGCGTTTTCCGAAGCAGGATTTGCGGCGCGTCGTCAACGAGATCACACGCATGTGCAAGAAAGTCGCCCGCCTCGGTTTCTCCGAAACAATCGAAGAACATGCCTCTCATACGCAGAACCAGGCGCGCGGCGTGCGAACCTAATCTCACCACTGCCCGCTCATGGCGAACGAGAGACAGAAGCGCGAGGTTGACCGGCTGGCGTTGACCCGTGAAGAGGCCGCAGTCGCTTTGGGCATCAGCATCCCGACATTGCACCGGCTCGTTCAACGCGGACTACTGCGACCCAGTCGCGCACTCCGTCGTCCCCTATTCCCTGTCCCCGAAATTGCACGATTCCTCCGTGAAACCTCCGGCCCAGTCGAGTTTTAGCGCGCGGAATTGTTGAAACACTAAACGATTTGCGAACCTCGCGGTCTGAGTTTCCGAAGGTAGCAGCAGGGAAAGATTACGAAACGGCATCTGACCGGAAAGTTCTCTCTATCGGGAGAATTGGCTCCCCACTTTGGACGGTTTGCGAACCTTGCGGTTTCAACTTCCGTGAGGCGCTGCACTAGTTAAGCCTTTGTTTTGCTAACGTCCAGAGCTCAGACCCGAGGAACCAAAGATGGATACGGCGACGGGTTAGCTCTTCTTCGTGGGAGTCCCATTGGGATTCACAGTTGTGATGGTCAACTCAAGAATAGACTTGTCGGGTAATGCAAATTGGATTTGTTGACCAGAATCGGAGATCCCCGAAAGGAGCATCTCGGTCGTGGAGAAGGCTAAGCGATACCTTCTGGCATGGGCTGTGCTCTATATGGGTTACCGCCATCTATCAGGAGAAACCACATGCAAGCACCGCTGCCAGCGAACGAGAACGAACGGCTCAAAGCTCTCTATTGGTATGGAATCCTCGACACGATTGCTGAGGAGATTTTCGATGACTTGACCCTATTGGCTTCCCAGGTTTGTGATACACCTATTGCGTTGATATCGCTTGTGGACAAGGACCGGCAATGGTTCAAGTCGAAGATCGGCCTCACTACGGCAGAAACTCCCAGGAGCATTTCGTTTTGCAGCCATGCGATTTTGCAATCCGATGTCTTTGAAGTAAGAGACGCCATGAAAGACGAACGATTCGCCGACAGCCCGTTAGTGACGAACGATCCGGGAATCCGTTTTTACGCTGGTGCCCCAATACGAACGGCTGAAGGCTTCGCCCTCGGTTCGTTATGCGTCATCGATCAAGTGCCTCACGAACTCACCGCAAAGCAGACTGAATCCCTTACGCTCCTAAGTACAATCGTAGCCCGACTGTTCAAACAGCGACGATACATCAAAGAGCTGGAGGGTATAGTTTCTGAGAGTGGCGCGACTGAACTTGTCGGGAATTTGCGGTAGATCCCCCATTAGACCTCTGAAAGAAGCGTGTGGAAAGCACAAAAAAAGGAGTCCCCGCTTTGGACGGTTTGCGAACCTTGCGGTTTGAGCATTTAAGGCCTGCCACAATGGGCAATGCCTTGTTCGCCTAGGCACTGAATCATCGTGTTGGCGATGGTGGTAACAATCTGTCCATATCGTGCCTAAAGTAATAGAGGAATGCGAGTATCACGGCCACACACACAAGTATCTGCAAACTTACGACGCTTAATGTGCCGGTGCGAACGGGCAGACTCCTCGGGCGTCTTCTCGCCATACAGCAACCAGTCCGTGCAAGTCAGACCCAGAATCGCATAACTGCCGCCGAGCAAAACGACTCCGATCATGAATATCAAGCCGCTTATCAGTTGATACATGGCGGAGAAAACCAACAACAGGAAGGCGGCAACGTAGCCAAGCGCGACTGCTTCCTGCGGCTTCAATGGGCCGCTTGGCCTATGCAATGGCCTGAAAATGCTCATCGATATTTTCCGCCTGTCATGTGTTAGGTTTCAGAAATACTACCTATCACGGTCGCCGTTTTCCACCCATTTCTGCCGTAAGAGAAAATACATCAAGAGCTTATACCTTTGGGATTGGCTTTGACCTTGCCAACAAAGTGGCACTGCCGAGCCCCAACAGGCCCGCACGTAGGATTCGAACCGATCTAGGCCAGCCGACTTGGGAAGTCGCCTGACACAAAGTCTTCAGTACCGCGCGGTCACGCTTGATTGTTTTTGAACTCCTACAACTTCGTAGATGATCCCGACGAAAAAAAGTTGTAACCCTAAGTTGTAACCCTACGACCGATTTTGGGAGTTTTCGTGATTTCACCTGATAGCAGGCAATCGCCGTGCAACCATTGTAACGATTGGGCTGGCAGGCGATAGCTAAAAATGTGCAAAGGTGGCTAAAATGCCCGTTTCGAATTAAAAGGCCGTTGCTCTACCAACTGAGCTACCGGCTCGCCGGTCACGTGGGAGCCGCGCGGGGAACGGGAGCGGCGCGAATGTAGCGAGTTTGGCGAGCGGCGTCAACTTTGGGATTCGGGGGCAGTGTCTTAATTTGCCGCGTTGCTCATCGTTCGTGTTTTGTAGCCGAAGCGTAAGCTTCGGTGGTAGCAATGTGGATTCCCGAAGCTTACGCTTCGGCTACAGTTGGCGGATGCAAATTAAGACATCACCATTCGGACGGCTGTTGCTTCATAGGGTGGACAAACGGGGAAGCCTGGGCCAAAATAAATCGCGGCGCGCCGATGCGGCGGATTGAATTGCACGGACTGAGCGATCACGGGCAGGGACGCCCGTGCCACCATCGCCGGTGCGCACATTAAATTACACGGAGTGAGCGATGCCAACGCCGGAGACCATGCGCGCGATGCTGTTGGAGGGGCCCAAGCAGGCGCTGCGTCTCAAGGAAGTACCCCTTCCCCGTCCCGAGCCGAACCAAATCCTGATTCGGGTCCATGCCTGCGGTGTCTGCCGCACGGATTTGCATATCGTCGATGGTGAACTTACGGAACCAAAACTGCCGTTGATCCCCGGTCATGAAATCGTGGGCCGGGTCGTTCAGGCGGGTGAGAAGGTTGAAAACTTTCGCGTCGGCGACCGGGTTGGCGTGCCCTGGCTGGCATCGGCCTGCGGGCATTGCCGTTACTGCCAGAAGGGCCGGGAGAATCTTTGCGACAATGCGCAGTTCACGGGGTACACCGTCAACGGCGGCTTTGCCGAATACACCGTGGCGGACGCGCGGTTCAGCTTTCACCTGGCGGAAGGTCCCGGGGACGCCGAGACTGCGCCCTTGTTGTGCGCCGGCCTGATCGGCTACCGCTCGTATCGAATGGCCGGGCAGGACGCGCAAACCCTCGGGCTTTACGGATTCGGCGCGGCGGCCCACATCCTCACGCAGGTGGCGGTTTATCAGCAAAGAAAAGTTTATGCCTTTACGAGACCGGGGGACACCAAAGGGCAGGAGTTTGCGCGACGTCTCGGGGCGGTGTGGGCTGGTGGTTCCGATGTCAAACCGCCGGAGCCACTGGATGCGGCGATCATTTTCGCGCCGGTTGGCGCGCTGGTCCCAGCGGCTCTGCGCGCGACCGGCAAGGGCGGCACCGTGGTCTGCGGCGGGATTTATATGAGCGATATTCCCTCCCTTCCCTACAACCTGCTCTGGGAGGAACGAGTCCTTCGGTCGGTAGCCAACCTGACGCGTCGTGACGGCGAGGAATTCCTGGAAATCGCCTCGAAGGTACCGGTCAAGACCCAGGTACGCGTGTATCCGCTCGATCAGGCCAACGAAGCGTTGGACGACTTGCGTAACGGGAAAATCGAGGGCGCGGCCGTCCTGTCAATGGGCGTGCCCTGATACGGTCGTCAATCTCAGCCGCATTCTTGTCGTCATTCCCCATCCGGTGACGAGCCGGCTTCGCGCATCGACTGCCGCATCTGTAGCTGGCTGTAAATCCACGCCGCGGACATGCCGAAAACCAAATGCGTGACCACGACAATCCAGTTTCGCCAACTCGCCACCCAGGGGTAATAGGCCGCCAACCCGTAGAAGTGAAACCAATACATCAGGAGGCCAAATCCGGCGCCCACCAGCACCGCCACGGCGGGCCTGAGTTTGCGGATCAACAACCCCAGCACCACCGCATACCAGATCGACAACACGAAGTGCATCAACATCCCGATAAAGAAAATGTCGAACGTGAACGGTGTCGAGGTGGCTACCGCCCGATTTCCCAGGGTGATCGAGGCGCTCAAACGCACCGGATCCCAAATATCGCCCCGGCCAAAAGCTTCCATCAAAAACATTTCCACAGCCATAAACAGCGCGCCTGCGATCACTCCCGCGACAGCGCCTTTGCCCCAACGCGTAATGCGTTTTCGTTTCCGTGCTTGCGCTTGGATCAGTGCTTGCGCGTTCTGCGAGGAAATGTTGGTCGACTGCGCATTCATCTGCATCTCCTTTCCCTCCCTCAATAATAATTACTGGTTTGACCTCATGCGAGTGCGGGCCGCCTTTCTCGCGGCGGCGGAACGCTGCTTTGCAGATCTCCGGCGTGCACTGCTTCGGGCCTGGCGCGAAAGCGCAGCAGGCGACGCCGCACGATGACCTTCGCGTCGCAACGCATTTAGCGTGGCGCTCGCGCGTTTGGCCGAGGGCCGTTTCTGTATTCCGCTCTGGCCTTTGGCATAATCGCGCCTGGCTCTGCGTCGCGTTTGGGCGGACGTTGTGCCTCTTCGCGGAGGAGGCAGCTTCACTCCGGCGCGACGGGCTTTCGACAAGCCAATGGCAATGGCCTGTTTGGCGGATCGGGCCCCGTGCACCCTTTCGCGAATATGCTCCATTTCCTCCCGGACAAACTCCCCAGCCTGCGTGCTCGGAGATTTGCCTTCCTGTTTATCCTTATGCGCTCGTGCGATGGTTTTCTTTTCAGGCATATGTTTTGGTCCTCCGTTGATTCCCAACGTAACTTATCCTCACTACAAACATACGACTGACTTTCGTGCGCTCAAATAGGAGATTGTCCGAATTATCTCCCAACGAAGCTCCTAGTAGATTAGCCTGTACATCGGATTCCGATAATGGTATGATCCGCGCAGTTCTTTGACAATCCGCCTTCGCGAAACCGCTGCGGCGGACAAGGAGGGTGGAGTTTTTTTAGGGGAGGAAGAGGCTTGAAAAACATGCGTTTCTGCGAAACGAACCCGATTTTGTTTCGCTCGTTTTCATATGGAAATAACAGAACAGCAACATTTTATGACTGATGAGGCGTATTTTCGAATCGGGTTCGTTTTCGGCTCACCAGGAGGTTCGCCCTCCAAATGATACGGGAGCGGCGCGGTCGGGCCCAGAAAGTGTTCGGGGTAAAAGACCGTCGTCGAACAATGCGCCCAGCGGTCAGGCCCTGGCGGGGCGCGTTGCGTGACCGAGGAGGGCAAAGCCCATCGCGATACCGATGAAGGCTCGGTTCATACAAGCGCAACGATGCCAGCTTAGGAACGGGGCACGAAGCCCATTTGGTTGAGGACCTGCTGCCCAGCGGGAGATTGGACAAACTGAATGAAGTCGTGCGCCGTGGGTGGTTCCTTGGCCTTATCGGTCAACAGGTGCAGCGTGCGGGCATAGGGATACTGGCCCTGGTTCACTGCCGCGGCCGTCGGGGCGACGCCGCCGATGGATACGGCTTTGACGCCGGACTTCGTCGTCAATTCCAGACTGCAATAACCGATTCCGCCCGTGTCATTGGCCACGGCTTCCACAATGGTGCCGTAACTGGTGAAGGGTTTCATGTCCGGGCCATACGGCTTGTTTTCCATCGCCAATTCCCGAAAGCCCAGATGCGTCCCGGAAATGGGATCGCGGATGTACAGATGAATGGGCGCATCCGTCCCGCCGATATCCTTCCAGTTTTGGATGACCCCGGTAAAAATATCCCGCACTTGATCACGCGTCAGGTTCGTGACGGAGCTGCCGGCGTTGACGACGACGGCAATGCTGTAGGAGCCGATGATATAATCGTTACATTGGACATTGCGTGTCCGAGCCAGCTCCTGTTCGTTCACGCTCATCGGACGGGAAGCCGCGGCGATATCGCTCAGCCCGCCGATCAATGCCGCCACCCCGTACCCCGTCCCTTTGAATTCGGTCTGAAACGCGGCCTCGGGATGAGCCTTCTTGAACTCCGCGATCAGTCGCGGGGCCAATTCTTCTCCGACGGTGTTCGAGCCACTGAGGATCGTGGATCCCGACTTGTCAGTCCTTTCAAGCTTGCCGGCCTGATTATCCAGAGCGCTCGGCGAACAACTGGCGACCATCGCGCCGAGCAATAATACGCCGAGGTTCTTCACGGGGTTTAATTTCTTCAGGCAAAAGGCTGCCCGGCACAAAGTCGTTTTCATGGCGCTTCCTCCGTTACGTGGGAAATGAAATGATCTGGTAGGAATCTTCTTTCGCTCGGGCGCAAAGATCAAGAAAAAACTCAACAGGTCAGAAGGAACGTTTGTGGTGATTACAAACAAGGGGCCGCTTTTATAGTGGCGCTTACCGTAGCGTTGCGGCACGATACAGGGGAAGGGATTGAGCCGATGTTGTTAAAGAAGACAAAGAGCGACGGGTGCGGTGCGGCACTCTTTCTAGCGCGGGCCGTGACCATCCTGGCGGTCATGTTTGCCGCCCCGGCTTCCATTCGAGCTGCCGATAATCCCACAGTGTGTGTGCTGACCATTCACGAGGAGATCACACCCAATACGCTGTATCTTGTCCGGCGCGGGTTGCGTGAGGCGGAAGAGAAGAAGGCGGCGGCGGTCGTGATCGAGATGCGGACGAATGGCGGCAGCGTGGACGCAATGGAAGACATTATCGGCCAGCTCGAGCGCGCGCCGATGAAGACCTACACGTACGTCGATGACAAGGCCTACTCGGCCGGGGCGTACATTGCCGCGGCCACGGATGAGATTTTCATGGCACCCGGCAGCGTGATTGGCGCCGCGACGCCCATCGTCGTTGGCAGTTCGGGGGTGCAGCAGTTGCCGAAGAGTGATGAGGAGAAAAATATCTCGGCAATGCGCGCACGGATCCGCAGTGCGGCGCAGGAGAAAGGCCATAACTCGGCAGTATTCGAAGCGATGGTCGACGCCGACCTCGGGTTGACCATTGACGGCAAGGAGATCACGCCCAAGGGCAAGCTATTGACCCTGACGAATGAAGAGGCGGCCCGCGAGTACGGACACCCACCCACCCCGCTATTGTCCGCGGGCACCGTAAAGTCTCTTGATGAGTTACTGCAAAAGGCGGGGTTGACGGGAGCCCGCACATTCGAAGTGGCACCGTCCGGATTCGAGCAACTGGCGCGGTGGATCACGACCATCTCCCCGCTGCTCATCCTGGTTGGATTCCTGGCGTTGTACATTGAACTGTCGCATCCCGGTGTGACGTTACCGGCGGTGGTGGCGGTGATTTGTTTCGCCATCTATTTCCTCGGCTATATTGTGGCGGGACTGGCGGGCTGGGAGGAAGTGGGGCTATTCGTTTTCGGGTTGTTGCTACTGGCGGTGGAGTTCTTCCTGTTTCCCGGCCATTTTCTCTCCGCGGCATTGGGCACGGTCGCCGTGCTGGCCGCGCTGGTGCTGGCCATGGCCGGCCATCTGCCGGGCGCGCCGATCCTGCCGGGCTGGGACCAGGTGCAGGTGCCACTGATGAAAGTCCTTGGAAGCGCGATCGGCGCTTTCCTGGCCGCGATGCTACTTGGTCGCTACCTGCCGAAGAGCACACTGTTTCGGAGAATGGAATTGGTGGCGGCGACGAGCACGGCGGAAGGATATACAACGAGTCTGGGCGAAGCCAAGGCTCTGCTCGGCGTGGCGGGTGTCGCGGAGACAAACCTGCGTCCGTCAGGCAAGGGACGTTTTGGCGACAAGCTGGTGGATGTCGTTACGGAGGGCGATTTGATTGAAAAGGGCAAGCCGATCACGATTGTGGAAGTCCAGGGCAGCCGCGTCGTGGTGAAAGCCGTGGCCTAGGGAATCGACATGAACTGGACGGCCATTGTCCTGTTAACGGTGGTGGGACTGGTGTTCATCGCCGTGGAGTTTTATCTGCCCAGTCTGGTGCTGGGGAGTATCGGGGCGGTGCTGATGTTGTTCGCGACGGCAATTTGTTACAGTAATACGGGCAGCCGGGACGAGACGCTGGTCTTGTTCGGTGTGGAGATGGTGCTGGGCATTGGCGTGGGTTACGCATCCATCAAATACTTCCCACGAACGGCCATGGGCAGAAAAATGATTTTGGCAAAGATGGAAACGGGAGCCAGCGCCCCAACGGAGCGGGTGAAGGATTGGATCGGACGAGAAGGGGTTGCACAGACCGTGTTGCGACCCGCTGGCCTGGCGCTGATCGGCGGGCAGCGGTTGGATGTGGAGGCCGAATCCGGCATGATTGAAAGCGGCAGCCCCATCAAGATTGTGGCAGTGCACAAAAATCGACTCGTGGTAAAAAAACTTGGTTAAAGGACACGGAATTATGGAAAATATTGGCTCACTCATTGCGATGGCGGCCCTGGCGATTGCCGGCATTTTCGCGTTGATCGCCTTCTTCGTGGTGATCTCGTTTATCAACATCTGGATTCAAGCGCGCATGACCGGCGCGCCGGTGTCGTTCCTGACGCTGTTGAGCATGCGGCTGCGGCGGGTACCCATCGCGTTGGTGGTCCAAAGCCGCATTACCGCGGTAAAAGCCGGTATACCGCTTACCACCGACCAGCTTGAAGCGCACTATCTGGCCGGCGGCAACGTCAACCAGGTCGTTCGCGCCCTCATCGCCGCGGAGAAAGCCAACCTGAATCTCGGCTTCAACCAGGCCGCCGCCATCGACCTCGCCACCCACCAGTCCGGCAAGAGCGTTTTCGAGGCCGTGATGACCTCGGTGAATCCCAAAGTCATCGACTGCCCCAACCCGGCCAGCGGCAAGCAGACAATTGCCGCTGTTGCCAAGGATGGCATCCAGCTCCAGGTCAAGGCACGCGTCACGGTACGCACGCACCTCGACCGGTTCGTCGGCGGCGCGACGGAAGAAACCATCATTGCCCGCGTCGGCGAAGGCATCGTCACCGCCATTGGCTCCGCCAATTCCTACAAGGACGTGCTTGAGAACCCCGACACGATCTCCAAGCGCGTGTTGGAAAAGGGTCTCGATGCCAGCACGGCGTTTGGCATCATGTCCATTGATATCGCGGACGTGGATGTCGGCGACAACATCGGCGCGCGCCTGCAGCAGGAACAAGCCGAGGCCAACAAGCAAATGGCCATCGCCAACGCCGAAACGCGCCGCGCCATCGCCGTAGCCAATGAACAGGAAATGAAGGCCCGGACGCAGGAAATGCGCGCGAAGGTCGTCGAAGCGGAAGCCCAAATCCCGATGGCCATGGCGGAAGCCTTCCGTAGCGGTCGGCTCGGCGTCATGGATTACTATCGCATGCAAAACATCCAATCGGACACGCGCATGCGCCAATCGATCGCCGGCGAAGACGTCAGCAAATCCGGCACGGCCAGCTAACACCGTGAAACTTGCCGACATGCAAGGCCTGATTTGGGCGATCATTGTCGTGGTAGTTGCCCTCGTCAAAGGCCTGACGAAACTGGCGAAGCCGGCTGATGAAGACACGGCTGACTCGGTCGAGACGCCGCCGGTGGCCGCCCCAAGGCCGTCGCGTCCGCGGCCACAACCACGCCCACAACCGCAGCCACGTCCGCCGGTTGTGCCCGCCCCGCGGCTCCCTCCGCCGCTCCAGCGGACTGCGGCGCCTCTGGGCCCTCGTCCTGTTGCTGCGCCGGCGGGTGAAGCTAGAAAAATCGATGCGGATCAGATCCGCCGCTTTATCGAACAGCTAAGTGGCCAGACCGCAGCGCCGCCACCGGTTGCTGCGCCACCCGTTCCCACTGCGGCGCCTCCTTCTCTGCCTCCGCAACCAGAGGCCGTCCTGGACACGACAGACCCAAAACAAACGATTGCAGACGCACCGGCACCGGCGCAACCCTCCCGCGCCACGCAATGGGCGCAAGCCTTGCGCGATCGACAGAACGTCCGTAACA
This sequence comes from uncultured Verrucomicrobiae bacterium, assembly GCA_963812605.1. Classification (GTDB taxonomy): domain Bacteria; phylum Verrucomicrobiota; class Verrucomicrobiia; order Palsa-1439; family Palsa-1439; genus Palsa-1439. Next base: position 54,275 of record CAWEWF010000002.1, read on the forward strand.
TCGTTATCGCCGCTGAAATCATCGGTCCGCCCAGAGGCGAGTCAGCGTAGTCAGCTCGCCGTTTGGCGCTCGAATGACAATTGCATGACAACTAATAGGGTTGCCTATTAGTTTGGTTTTTTTGGCATTTCCAGTGCTGCCAAATCTCTCCCGTAGGAACAGCAATAATTAACGTGATGCATAAAGGATTAGAGGGAATTATGGCTTACGGTACTCTCAAACGGGATAACCAGGGTTTTACCCTGGTGGAAATAATGATAGTCGTCGCAATTATTGGATTGTTGGCCGCGTTGGCGATCCCAGCGTTTGTCAAGGCGCGCAAACAATCGCAGGGACGCCGCATTCTGAACGATTGCCGCCAGATGGATTCGGCCATCAACCAATGGGCTCTCGAAACCGGCCAGACGGATGGCAACACGATCGATACCGTCGCCTCGCAGAGTTACCTGAAGACTGCGTGGAACACGGTTGATTTGCTCGGCAATACTTACAGCCTGACCGTGGTTGGCTCCACCCAAATCTCGGTCAACACCTCGACCAAGTCGTCCCTGGATGGTGTGGGCATCGACTGGGGCGCGTATTGATGATTCATCGGTGACCTTGTCGTGGCACGCTGCGACGCGCGGGAGCAAGGGGAACCCAGCACGCCGCAGCGTCGTCACGCGATTGAGCCCTCCACGATTCCGGGGGCAGTGCCAGAGCGGTCCTCTGTCAGCGGTGTAACATTCCGCGTGTGAATCGGCTTGCTCTCGGTCTCCGAATTCCGTATTCGGATGCGGTGCTTATCCATCGACAGGGGGGCCTTATGAAAATCGGAGTCATTGGCGGCAGCGGGCTTTACGAAATGGAGAGTATCGAGCGAAAGCGCTGGAACCGCGTGACGACGCCGTTTGGCAAACCATCCGACCAATACCTGAGCGGGCGCATCGGCGCGCGCGAGGTCGTGTTTCTGCCGCGCCACGGACGCGGCCACACGATTCTGCCCAGCGAACTGAATCATCGGGCGAACATCTATGGCATGAAGAAGCTGGGGGTCACCCACATTATCAGCGTTACTGCGGTTGGCTCCTTGAAGGAAGCGTACCGACCGACCGACATTGTGATCATCGACCAGTTCTTCGATCGCACGAAGCGGAGTGAAGCCTTCACCTTTTTTGGCGACGGCATGGTGGCGCACATCGCGTTTGCCGACCCGATCTGCCGACGCGTGCAGCAGATACTCGCGGCCTGCGCCCAGCGCGCGGCGGCGAACGTCCACGTAGGGGGCACTTATGTGAATATGGAAGGACCAGCATTCTCAACGCGCGCCGAGTCGCAGTTTCACCGCCAGATGGGTTGGGACGTGATTGGCATGACGAACTATGGCGAGGCGCGGTGTGCGCGGGAGGCGGAGATTTGCTACGCGACGCTGGCCATGGTGACCGACTATGATTGCTGGCACGAAGCCCACGAGGCCGTCACGGTGGAAATGGTCGTGGCCAACCTGAAGAAGAACTCGAAGACCGCGCAGGAAATTATTCGTCGCGCCGTGGCGGTGCTCGACCCGGCGGCGGATTGCACCTGCCGTCACGCGCTGGCGACGGCGATTATGACACATAACCAGGTCCTGCGGCCGGCTACGCGGAAGAAGCTGGGTTTGCTCCTCGAGAAGTATTCCTCAAAGAAGTAAATGAGGAGATGGGGCAACCACCTCTTTCAGTGCAACATGGGCGTTTGCGCGCGACGCCGGACGCTCACTATACCCAATGGAGGTCATAACAATAATGAGATTTGCCCAGGATCCGCGCACGAGCCTTTGCACTTCGCGCTTGTCGGCCCTCGATGATACCCCTACACTCCGTCGGATGCTCGAACGAAACTGCGAAAGGTTCACCCATGAATAGCACTCGATACCGATTCTCGATGGCCACAATGGTTCGGATGGCCCTGTTGGCGGCCAGCCTGTTACTACCTGTCCACAGCAGCCGCGCAACTTCCATGGATGATTGGCCCGTCAAATTTCATCCGCACTTGGATCTCGGTTCGACCTATAACGACAATATCACGATCTCCCACGATGACAAGCTCGGCGACTTTTCCTTTACAGTCAGCCCGGGATTACAGCTGGCCTACGGCAATGCCGATCACAATTACTTGTCGCTCGATTACACGGCGGGAATCGAACGATTCTATCGTGACACGGAATTCGACGCCGTCAATCACTATGTCACCTTTCACAGTCTGTTCAGCTTCAGCCGGCTCAAACTGCAAATAGACCATGCGTTCAAGGATGAAGCCTCGGAAAACTTTCAGGCGGCTACGCGCATTAGGGAGGACCAAAACCTGACCAGCATCAGCGCGGAATACAGCTTGAACCAGTATTTCTCGGTTGGCGCGCTGTACCATCAGGAATTCCACCATTTCCCAACTCCGGGGCAAATTGACTTTGAACTTTTTGAGCCGGGCGTGGCCTTGTACTATCATCTGTTGCCCAAGACGGATTTATTTGGGGAAGTCGATTATGGATGGGTCCTGGTGGCAAAGGGCGATGATGAACAATTCCAGAAAGTGAATGTTGGCGTGCGCGGCCAGATTACCAGCAAAATCAAGGGCCAACTCGAAGTCGGCTATGAAAATGATGATTTCGCCGGTTCCACTCCGAATATTGAAACCGTGGTCGCCAAGGTCACGTTGCATGCAGATTTTACGCGGCACACCTTCGCCGACCTCGTCGTCACGCGACAGGTCAATCCTTCGATTACCAATTCGGCCAGCTCCGTCACCACTACGCGCGCCGATTTTACGATCAACCAGAAAATCTACCGGGAAAAGTTTCTGGTCTACATCGGCGGCGCGTACGAACACGACGCTTACAGCGGTGTGAGCCGCACGGACGATATTTGGGAGGGACGCACGGGCGTCCGGTATTTCGCGACGAAGTGGCTGGACTTTGGCGCGTCCTACCGCTACCAGCACGATGGATCGACGGTGAGCACAGTTTCGTTCGATCAGAACCTCGTGAGCGTCGATGCCCTTTTGCACTTCTGATCACCAGCACCGAAGAAGTGTGTAGCCGAATGAACACCTTGGCCAAAATCTGGACAAGAAAGGGCCTTGCGACCGTCCTTTAGCCTGCCCGTTGGCGCATCCTGGCGACTGTTTTGCCGCACTAACCCGCGTCCCTGAACTACTTTACAGCGCTGGGGCGTTGCCATAGCAACCCGGTAGAGGGAAAGACTCGCTTTTGGCACGCGGGCCGCTGATGATAAGTATTCTGGACGGAATGGGATACGGCGAATTTGCCCCCACGCAGGCTGGTTTGCGGTTGACGCGGTTTCGAAAACGAGCATAATTCAGTACAATCAAGCGGGGCGAACGCGGCCAACGCTACGGCCCGCAGTTGTTGGAATCAATTACGGTCTTCGATTGGCCGAGACTGGACGCGAGTGACGGACGAGTTATTTGATCGCTGGTGGCTGCATACGAACAGAATCGTTCCAAGAACATCGATCAGCCGAGTCCGTGCAGGAACATCAACGAGGTTTTTTGGTGCGTAGTTTGCTGAAGAAGCATATGGCAATGGCTGGACAGAATTTTTTTGAGGCACAAAAGTCAGCGCTCGCCCTCGCAGGTGGGGCATTGGGGCTCCTTCTCTGCCTGGCACTTGCGGCTTGCAGTTCGACCTCGACGCAGGTCAGCACGGTCACTCCTGCTGCGCCGCAACTTCCGCAAAGCGCGCCCGCTGTTTTACCGGATGCCCAAACAACCGCCAACAACCCGCCGTCCCTTCAAAACGATTATCGTATCCAGCCCCTGGACACGATCGATATCTCCGTTTTCAATGAAGCGGAGCTTTCCGTACAAAGACGCGTCTCGCCCCGAGGCTTCATTACGTATCCGATGGTGGGTCCGGTCCAGGTTGGCGGCCTGACCGTCGGGGAGACCGAAAGCAAACTCAAGGACTTGTTGGGACGCAGCTTCCTCGTCAATCCGCAGGTCACCATCTTGGTGAATCAAGCTACCAGCCGTCATATCGTCGTTCTCGGCCAGGTAAAATCACCGGGTTCCTATGACATTCCTTTTGAAGGGCTCACCTTGGTGCAGGCCATCGCGCGGGCGGGCGGATTCACCGATGTGGCGGCTACCGACCGTGTTGTTGTGATCCGCTCTGAAAATGGCGAGGAAAAGAAGATCGTTGTCAATGTGGCCGCAATCATCAAGGGTGGAGACCGCGGCAAGGATCTCCAACTGAAACCTGACGACGTTGTTTCCGTACCCGAAACCATTTTTTAACACCCATGGAAACGCTTATTCCTTATAACCCTAACGGGCAGCCGCGCGCTCACGGCGGACACCGACCCACGGGCGGGGTGCATTGGCAACATTACTTCCTGATGATCCTCGAACACAAATGGGTGGCGCTTTTCTCGTTTCTGACCGTGTTGGCGATCAATCTCATCTACACCTATCACCAGACTCCCGTTTACCGGGCAACCGCTGCGCTGGAGGTGGCCGCGGAAACGATGAAGGTACTGAACATTCAGGATGTGTTGAGCACCGATACGCGCGACGAACAATACATCAATACGCAAATCAAGATTATGCAGAGCCGCACGCTCTGCGAGCAGGTCGTCCAGACATTGCAATTGGACAAGAATCCCAGCTTTCTCGCGCATGCAGGCGCCCAAGCCGACCTCGCCGGGGCGCTCCAGTCATATCTCAGCGTCGAGCCGGAACGAAACACCTCCATTGTCGATATTCACGCGGATCACCCGGACCCGCAACTGGCGGCGGATCTCGCCGACGGGGTGGCTCAACAATTCATCAAGCAGAACCTCGAAAAGAAGATGCTGGCCTCGACGGACGCCGTTCGCATGCTGCGCGAACAGGCTGACGAATACAAAATCAAGGTCGAAAAATCCGAATTGGCGCTGACCCAATACCGACAACGCACGCAGTCCAGCGAAGAAAACCAGGCCAACGTGGTTGACAAGCTAAAGGACCTCAACAACGCCGTGACCCAGGCGCAGAAGACGCGCCTCGCCGCCGAAGCCGAATGGAACGGGATCAAAGCCCAGTTGGATGCCGGGCGCAGTGCGTCAGAAATACCGACCATTATGAACAACTCAAAGGTCAGTGATCTGCGCAAGCAATTGAACGACAAGCAAATTACCCTCGCCGTCCTGCGGGAGCGCTATCGCGAACAGCATCCGTCGATGGTCGCCATCCAGACGGAGCTGAACGAGATTACGGATAAACTCACCAATGCCTGCAACGATGCCGTCGCAGCTGTGCAAGCCGAGTATTTAATGGCCAAAGCGAAGGAAGAAAGTCTGCAGAAGGCGCTCCACGAACAGGAACAGGAAGCGATGGTGATGGACGGCAAGCAGCCCGATTACAACATGCTCAAGCGCAACGCCGAGGCTGACCGCCAGCTTTACGACTCGATCCTCACCCGCATCAAGGAAACCGGCGTTAACGATAAGTTGCAATTCAATAATATCCGGCTCATCGATCCTGTTCAGGTCCCGGGCGCTCCGTTCAAGCCGCAGAAAGGCCGCAACCTGGCAATCGGACTCTTCCTCGGCGTCAGCGCCGCTTTCGCCGCCTGCTATTTGCTCAACACGTTAGACGACAAGATCAAGACCTACGAGGATATCGACTCGCTCGGACTGCCGCTACTCACGGGCGTGCCGCGCATCACTCTCAAGGACGCTTCGCAAAACGGCCGCGTGCTTCAAGCCGACCCGCATTCCATCTCCGCCGAAGCATTTCGCAATTTGCGCGCGAGCATCAGCCTGAAGCCGGAGGCGAATTCGGCCAAGCCGCTGCTGGTCACCAGCACCGCGCCCGGGGAAGGCAAGTCCGTCGTCTCGGCCAACCTCGCGATTGCCTTCGCAGCCAACAAACAACGCACGCTGCTGATTGATTGCGATCTGCACCATCCGGTGCAACACCGGGTTTTCCCGTCCGATCCCGACAAGGGGATCTCACTTTACCTGACGAGCAATGCGACGCTGCCAGAGGTTGTCCAACCGACGGACATTCCCAATCTCGATGTGCTTCACGTTGGCAGCGTACCCCCCAATGCGACGGAATTGCTTGGGTCGGAGCGCATCCGCGAGCTGATCGCCGAGGCGTGCGAGCAATATGACCGCGTCGTCATCGACAGCCCGCCGGTCACCGCTGTCAGCGATCCGCTGGTGCTGCTGCCTTATGTGCAAGGGGTGATTTATGTCATCGGCTTTGGCAAGACTCGTCGTGAAATCGTCTCGCGCACCATGCAACGGCTGCGTGAGTGTGGTGCCCCGCTTGTCGGTGTGGTGATGAACAACATCGATCAGGAACTGCACGGATTTTACTACTATCCGTACAAGTATTCCTACTATCACAAGAAGCGGAAGGGGAATGGCGCCGCGTAGCGCTCCTCGCGTGGAGCGGTGTAAGGTGTGCCGCGATGTGTTGCGGCCGACAAAGGAGTGAAGGAAGTTGGCCGGCATTCGCGTCGGAGCGCAGGCAATGCACCGGAATGGCGGCAGCTTGCCCGGACTGTACAAACACCGGTATTTAAGCAATGTTTGATCCTGTGAACAATGAGGCCACTTCCCGACGGAATGCCGCGGCGGTCGATCCCCTGCCGAATGCGACGCGCTGGCTGTGCGTCCATACGCGTCCACGCAAGGAAGCCGGCGCAGAACGGTACTGTCGCGAGGTGCTGGGCTTCGACACCTATTATCCGCGGCTCAAGCACCTCAAAACCATTCGTCGCGTCAAACGGTGGGTCGTCGGCCCCTTGTTTCCCCGCTACTTTTTCTGTCGTTTGAATCTGGCCCAAAGTTTCCGTGCCGTGCAATATGCGCCCCAAGTCGTCGGCGTCGTCAGCTTCGGCGGCCGCCCTACCCCTGTCGATGACACCATCATCGAGCAACTCCAGCAATGGGCGGGAGAGGCGGTTGACATCGTGACGGTGCGGCCCGGCTTTCACCCCGGCGATCTCGTCGAGATCGCGGATGGGCCGTTGCGTGGACTGCAGGCAGTCGTTCTACAGGAAATGAGCGACCGCGACCGCGTGGCCGTTCTGCTTTCAACCCTGGGTTGCCAGGCCCGGTTGATCGTCAGCCGTTCCCAACTCGTGGACGCGTCGTAGACGCGGGCGGGCCGTTTCGAGACTGCTATTCCAGCGCCTGGTCGGGCTGCTTCGGCTGGCAGTATCTCAATATGACGCCATTGCCAGGTTCAACAACCACTGACGCCGACTTCGATCTCATCATCGAACCGTCGCGCGGTTGGGTGTCGCTGCAACTACGCCCGCTCTGGGAATTCCGCGAGTTGTTGTATTTCCTCGTCTGGCGTGACATCAAAGTCCGCTACAAGCAAACCGTCCTGGGGGCAGCCTGGGCGATTCTTCAGCCGGTTTTTACCATGATTGTGTTTAGCGTGTTCTTTGGCCGTCTCGCCCGGGTCCCGTCGGATGGCCAGCCCTATCCCATTTTTTCCTTCGCCGCGCTCGTCCCCTGGACCTTCTTCTCAAACGGCCTGGTCGCTGCCGCCAACAGCCTTGTTGGCAACGCCAATCTTGTCAAAAAGGTCTATTTTCCCCGGCTTATCGTGCCCATCTCGGCTGTGCTCTCGGGCGCGGTCGATTTTGTGCTGGCGCTGGTCGTCCTCTTCGGGATGATGATTTACTATCACGTCTGGCCGACAATCCACATCGGTCTACTGCCCCTTTTTTCTCTGCTCGCCTTCGTTGCATCGCTGGGCGTGGGCTTGTGGTTGTCAGCCATGAACGTGCAGTTCCGCGATGTGCGCCACACGGTGAATTTTCTGGTGCAGGCCTGGTTGTTCGCCACGCCCATCGCCTACCCCAGCAGCCTGTTGCCCGAACCGTGGCGTTCGCTCTATGGCCTCAACCCGATGGCGGGTGTTGTCGAGGGTTTCCGCTGGGCCTTGCTCGGTACGCCGGCACCGGGCGCGATTATTTGGGTCTCAACGGCGGCGTCCGTGGTCGTCTTGGTCAGCGGCGCGTTCTACTTCCGCCGTATGGAACGCATTTTCGCCGACACTGTATAGCCGATGAACAAAGTCGCTATTCGCGTCGAAAACCTCGGCAAAGCCTTTCGCATTGGAGCGCGGCAGGAGCGCTATCAGACCCTGCGCGATTCCCTGACACGCACGGTCACCTCGTCTTTCCATCGAGCAGCAGCGGTATGGCACGGACATGCGAGTGAAACCGACACGCATGAGATTTGGGCATTGCAAGGCGTCTCGATCGAGGTGCAGCGCGGCGAGGTCATTGGCATCATTGGCCGCAACGGCGCGGGCAAGAGCACGCTCCTGAAGGTTCTCTCTCGTATCACGGAGCCAACCCAGGGACGTGTGAGCATCAAAGGACGCGTCGGCAGCCTGCTGGAAGTCGGCACGGGTTTTCATCCCGAACTAACCGGGCGTGAGAACATCTACCTGAACGGCGCCATCCTCGGGATGCGCAAGACGGAGATCGGGAAGAAGTTCGACGAGATTGTGGATTTCGCGGAACTGGAAAGGTTTCTCGATACTCCCGTGAAGCATTACTCCAGTGGGATGTATACGCGCCTGGCATTCGCGGTCGCCGCACACCTGGAGACGGAGATCCTCCTGGTGGATGAGGTCCTTGCCGTCGGTGATGCTTCGTTTCAGCGAAAATGCCTGGGCAAAATGAGTGCGGTCGCCAAGCAAGGGCGGACGGTGGTATTCGTGAGCCATAATACGGCGGCGATCCTTTCACTGTGTGGACGGGCAACCTGGCTGGATGCGGGAAAGGTCCGTGACGATGGTGAAACCAGCGCCGTTGTGCAGCAATACTTGAAATCAATGAGCGCCACGGAAGGCGTGCCTCTCCAACAACGCACTGACCGCAAAGGCGATGGCAGTGCGCGGCTTGTCTCCCTGCGCATCGAGAGCGCCGATCCTGATCAGGTGATCCGGCCGGGCAGCCGCTGGAAGGTCAGCTTGCGATACCGGAGTGAGCAGCCGTTGCAGCGGGCGGACTTCTGTCTTTCTGTCTATGATTACATTCTCGGCTGCCGAATCTTCGAACTCGACAGCGAAGTAACAGGCGGAATGACGGAGCCGTTGCCCGCGGAGGGCACCGTGACCTGCCTTACCGACCCGGTAAACCTGAGCCCGGGACGTTGTTACGTAAATGCCACCCTGATGAAGAACGGAGTCGTGGCGGATTACATCCAGCACGCACTGAGTTTCGACGTCGAGATGGCGGATATCCATGGAACCGGAAAGATCCCAGCGCGCAACCACGTGATCAACGTAATCAAGCACCGTTGGTTCGCCGGAAACGGCACGCACTGACACGGCGGCGAGGAGCGCATGCGCGTTGGATTTTATGTCTATAACAGGTTTCACGATGCCATCTTGCGGCCGATCCATGAAACACTGCGTCCCCGGCACTGGTGTTTGTACACCGCCAACCGAGAAGCGCTTTTCGATTTTCAGCCCCATGTTGTGATCATGTCCGAGGCGATCTTTGGGGAGTTGCGACCGCGTCTGCCGAACACGATCTTCGTCCACACGCGGCATGGACTGGTCAGCAAGATGGCGGCCTATCAGGGGGCCAATGAATGCGATTATCTGTGTGTGACAAGTGCTTTCATGCGGGATTGGTATCAACAGGGCGGCACCAGACCGCGGCGGGACTTCTGGATTACCGGCTATGTGGGTTTGGACCCGCTCTTTCGTGGCGATTGCCGGGCGTTGCCTTTCCAACGGAAACCCGGACAGAAGACCGTCCTCTACGCGCCCACGTTCAACCGTCCCTTCTCTTCGGCGGCCATGCTCGGCGATCGCCTGATCGAATTGGTCCGCGGTTCCCGACAGGACATCTCTATTATTATCAAGCCGCACCCATTGATCGCCGAACAGAGCCCGGAATGGATGGGAACCTGGCGTCGGCTCGCCCAGGAGCACGAAAATGTTTACCTGACGGCGGACGCAAACGAGGATGTCATGCCCTACCTCCAGGCGGCGGACGTATTGATCACAGACGCTTCCAGTGTCCAACTATATTACCTGGCGCTGGATCGGCCCATGATCCTGATCAACAATCCCGATCGGTTCGGTTGTGAGTATTTCGACCCGCGCGGTTTTGAATGGACCTGGCGGGACATGGGAAAGCAGATCGAAAACGTGGAAGAGTTGCCCGCGGCTGTGAGCGCCGCCCTCTCCGATCCCGGGTTGAACTCCGACTGGCGCGCGCATTATCGAAAACTCCTTTTCGATGATCTGACCGATGGCAAAGCGGTGGAACGACTCTGCCGGAATGTGGAAGAATTGGCTGCGACCGCACCGGCGGATCACCTGTCCTATCTGGCCAGCGTACCCGCGGCGCGACTCGCGGCAAGAAAAGTCAAGTGGGCGGCGCGCCGCGCTGCACAAGGAATCACCCGGCTATGGCCCCTGCAACTCCCGCTTTCACGATGAAACGCGAACGCGTCAGTGTCTTGATTCTCGCGGCAGGATCGGGAGACCGTCTCGGTAGCCGCCCCAAGGCATTTTTGAAGCTTGATGGCCAGACTTTGCTCGAACGCGCCGTGGCCATCGTGTCACCCTTTGCCGCCGAAATCATCGTCGGGGTGCGATCCGAGGATCTGCCACGAGCGCGGCGGCTTATGCCGAAAACCGTTCACGTGGTCGCTGGCGGTGCGACCCGCCAGGAAACCTTGTCCAAGCTCCTGCGGTGCTGCACGAAGCCGTTTGTCCTCTTGCACGAAGTCGCCAGGCCGTTTGTCACCGCGGATCTGTTCGGGAGATTGCTGGCGGAGGTCCAGCGTCATGGCGCCGTGATCCTATATGCGGAAGTCTCCGAACGTGACAGCCTCGGTCTATTGGAAAAGCAGGGGCTGAAAACGATTCTGCCCCGTCGTTCGGTTGTCGCATTGCAGACTCCCCACGCCTATCGAAGGAAAATCCTCCTTCACTCCGACCGCTTGGCGGCGCAACAGGGATGGAATGAGGAAGGCACTGCCGCGATTGTCAAACGCGCCGGACACAAGGTTCGCCTCGTTCCGGGTTCTCCCGACAACCTTAAGATTACATACGTAGGCGACCTGAAATTCCGTCCCCGTAATCGAGGCCGATCTCCGACCATTCCCAAGAACAGGTCATGATCACGGAAAAGCACGACCGCTCTGTGACGGAAGCGCTGGTTTCGGCAACCATCGCCTTCTTGAATGCGGAGAAATTTCTCGCGGAAACCATTGAAAGTGTCCTGGCCCAGACGTACCCGAACTGGGAACTGTGGTTGGTGGATGATGGCTCGACCGATGGCAGCTCACAGATCGCCCGCGACTACGCCGCGAGACACGCAGATCGCATTCACTACCTGGAGCACCCCGGTCACGAAAATCGCGGCAAGAGCGCCTCCCGCAACCTCGGCTTGCGCCACGCGCGCGGACGTTACGTGACGTGGCTGGACGCGGATGATGTCTGGTTACCCGGTCGGTTGGCCAATCACGTGCCGCTCCTGGAAGCGCATCCCGAAGCGGCCATGTTGTATGGTCCGACGCTCGTCTGGTTTAGCTGGTCGGGAAAACCGGAAGACAAGTCGAAGGATTACCTGACCCAAACCGGTGTGCCACCAAACACGTTGGTCAATCCTCCCGTCCTGGCCAATACTTTCATCCGCAGCGAAGCCTTCCTCCCAAGTCCCTGCAGCATGCTTTTCCGTCGCGACGCGGTCGAGACCGTGGGCGGGTTCGAGGATGTATTCCGCATTCATTATGACGACATGGCGCTGAACCAGAAAATCCTGCTCCGCTACCCCGTGCTTGTGGTGGACGGGTGTTGGGATCGATATCGCCAACATTCCGAAAACAGTTGTTCAGTGGGCCTCCGCACGGGCGTGCTGAATTACGACGGGCCGAGTCCGGCGCGTGGCGAGTATCTGTCCTGGCTTGAAAGTTACCTGAAAAATACGGGGTTGGCTGGCACGGAAGTGTGGACGACCCTCCAGGAACAACTGTGGCCCTATCGGCATCCGCATTTGTTTCAACTTTCGAATAAGGCGCGCCGCGTGAAAACAGCCCTCCGGAACGTCGTCCGTTTGGAGAAATACCTGGCCCGGGCCTAGAAATGCTTCTCGCTCGCAAAGTAAATGGACTGATTTGGCAGGTCAAGGACCTGGTAGGGCCGAAAGCCCTCATCCTCTTGTACCATCGCATCGCGGATCCCGAGGACGACCCGCACCTCTTATGCGTTAGTCCCCAGCACTTCGCCGAGCAACTTGCGGTCCTTACGCAACATTACACGCCCCTGTCCCTGCAACAATGTGTGACGGCGGTTGGCCAGGGCCGCCTTCCCCACCGGGCTGCCGTGATTACTTTCGACGACGGGTATGCCGACAATCTCCACGACGCGAAACCGCTGCTCGAACAGCATGGGTTCCCGGCCACTCTGTTTATCACCACTGGTCAAATCAACAATCCGCGCGAGTTCTGGTGGGATGAACTGGAAAAGGTATTTCTCTGCCCGAGCGCGCTGCCACAACAACTGGACATGGAAATCAACGGCCATGCCCATCATTGGGACGTCGACAGCGCGACACAACATGCCGAAGAGCAGTTCCGCGCCCACGGGGGACGGTGGGCGAGCGATGGCACGCCGCTCTGCCCCCGCCTTAAGTTGTTACACACGATCCATAGGCTCTTGCGCGGCTTGCCATCGAGGTCGCGAACGGAACAAATGGACGCGCTTCTGAACTGGTCCGGAGCCTCGCACGTAGCACGTCCGGCACACCGGGCGCTATCGACCGAAGAACTCGCGGCCCTGGCCAGAAGTAATCTCATCGATTTTGGAGGGCATACCGTGACGCATCCAGACCTGCCAGAACAAGAACTGGCCGTTCAACGTGAGGAGATTCAAAACGGCAAAACCACCCTCGAGCAGATGATCGGTCGCACTGTCCACAGTTTTTCCTATCCCTACGGGTTTTACTCGGCCCCCACCGTCGAGTTGGTACGCCAAGCTGGGTACAACAGCGCCTGCACGTGCAGCGAACGGCCTACCCGCTGTGAATCGGACACTTTCCAGTTGCCCCGGCTCATGGTGCGGGACTGGGATGGCGACGAATTTGCCAGGCGCTTGTACGCCTGCGTTTCCAAGGGGCAATGAAGATCCTTCAAGTCAGCACAGCCGATGTCGCCGGTGGCGCGGAGCGCGTCGCTTTCGGGCTCTTTGACCAATACCGCGAACTTGGGCACGAGTCGTGGCTGGTTGTGGGCACGAAACGTACGCAGGAAGCGAATGTTGTGGAGCTGAATCACGCCGAACCCAGGCATTTCTGGTATCGTCTCTGGGCGCATATCGCTGCGAAATTGGATCCCTATGCCGGGCACATGAAGGGAGCCGGTCGCAGCAAACAATGGTCGGAATCTCTTTCGCGGCCCAGCCACTGGCTCAGTTGGCAACTCGGCCATGAGTATTTTGATTTCCCAGGCACGCGCGACCTCCTGGCGTTAGCACCCGGCAGTCCCGATATTGTGCATTGCCACAACCTCCACGGTCCCCGTACCGAAGACTACTTTGATCTTCGAATGCTGCCCTGGTTGAGTCAGCGCGTGCCGTTGGTCATGACCCTGCACGACGCCTGGCTCTTGAGCGGGCACTGCGCGCATTCCTTCGATTGCGACCGCTGGCAAACCGGCTGCGGCAAATGCCCCGATCTGACGATCTATCCCGCCCTCAAGCGTGACGGGACCGCCTACAACTGGCGCCGCAAGAAGCAGATTTACGAGAATTCACGCATCTATGTTGCCACACCATCACGCTGGTTGATGAAGAAAGTCGAGCAGTCAATCCTTATCCCGGCGGTTATCGAAAAGCGGGTGATCCCCAACGGTGTGGATCTGCACACGTTCAAGTCCGCCGATCAGCGAACGATCCGCCAGGAATTGGGGTTGCCGATCCACACGCCCATCCTCATGTTCGCAGCCTACGGTATCCGCCACAACCGGTGGAAGGACTTCCAGACCCTGCATCAAGCGGTGATCATGGTGGCCGAGCGGATGGCCGGTCAACCACTGCTGTTCCTGGCGATCGGCCAGGAATCGCCCTCAGAGAGAATCGGAAATGCCGAGATCCGTTTTCTTCCCTTCGAACCGGACCCCGCGAAGATGGCCAAATACTATCAGGCAGCCGATCTCTACATTCACGCGGCCCGTGCGGATACCTTTCCCACGACGGTCCTGGAAGCCCTGGCCTGCGGACGGCCCGTCATTGCCTCTGCTGTCGGCGGTATTCCCGAGCAGGTAGAAGAAGGTCGGACCGGTTTTCTGGTCGAGGTTGGCGACCAACAAGCCATGGCGGGGCGTGTGGAGCAATTGCTGCGTGACACCAGTCGCCGGATCCACATGGGGCAATGCGCTGCTGAAACAGCCCGAAGGCAGTTTGATTTGGAGCGTCAATCGAATGACTATCTCGAATGGTACGAGTCAATCCTCCACCCCGCTGATCGTTTGCAGACGTTGTCGTTGGCGTAACTCGATAAAGATCCACCACTGGAAAAGTTCCTCGACACCCCTTTGGAATAGTACACCAGGGACTTGATTTGCCGTTTAGATTGATCTAAATAAGCCGCTCTACTTTCTGGGATGATCAATGGTCAGAATCGTAAGTGTTATCGGGAAGTACGCGATGATTCTCGAAACGGTACTGGCGAGAAAAACTGAGGTAACCGTATGAAGGCAATAATTCTCGCCGGTGGATTTGGCTCCCGTCTCTCCGAGGAAACGACGTTGCGACCCAAGCCGATGGTTGAGATTGGCGGACATCCGATTCTCTGGCACATCATGAAGATCTTCGCCGCCCATCATATCACCGAGTTCATCATTGCCCTCGGGTACCGCGGCGAGGTCATCAAGGATTATTTTCTAAATTTCCAGACGATCAATAACAACGTCACTATCGATCTCGCCAACGGCAAGGTGAAGATCCACAGGGGGGACCAGCCGAAATGGAAGATTCATCTCGTCGACACCGGCCTCAACGCCAACACCGGCGGACGCCTCAAGCGGCTGGCCCATTGGATCGACGACGATGAAACCTTCATGTTTACCTACGGCGACGGTGTCGCCGACCTGGATATTACGTCGCTCATCAAATTCCACCAGGCGCACGGCAAACTGGCGACGGTCACCACCGTTCATTCCCCCGCCCGCTTCGGTCGTATCAGTTTCAATGGAGACAGCGTTCGCGAGTTTTATGAGAAAGCCGAGGCCCGCGAGGGCTGGATCAATGGTGGCTATTTCGTCTTGCACCGCAAATGCCTTGATTACATCGCTGGCGATGACACCGCCTGGGAACGCGGTCCGGTCGAGCAGCTTGCGCGCGCCGGCCAGCTCATGGGTTACCGGCACACGGGCTTTTGGTCGTGCATGGACACCCTGAAGGAAAAAAATATCCTCGAGGAGATGTGGAACTCAAGCCAGGTCCCCTGGAAGATCTGGGAATAATGTGGGACAGGACCCCCGACCACCGAGAAATATGAAACTACTGGTTACCGGAACTGACGGATATATCGGAATCTTGCTCGCCGATGTGCTCGCGAAACGCGGTCACCACGTGACCGGACTCGATGCCGGCTTCTACCGCGACGGGTTGCTCTACAACGGCGTGCCAGCCCCGGCGCGGCAAATCAAGCAGGACATTCGCGACATCACGCATGACGACTTGCGTGGTTACGATGCGGCAATCCACCTCGCGGAACTGTCCAATGACCCGCTCGGCCAGCACAATCGCGAACTCACCTTCCACATCAACCACCGCGGCAGCGTCGCGCTGGCTACGAAGTGCCGGGAAGCGGGCATCACGCGTTTCGTGTACACGTCTTCGTGCAGCGTCTACGGCGTCGCCGCCAATGAGAATGTCACGGAAACCTCGCCGACGAATCCGCAAACCGCTTATGCGGAATGCAAGGTGCTCGTCGAACGTGACGTCTCGGCGCTGGCCGACCGCAGCTTCTCACCGACGTTCCTGCGCAACGCGACGGCCTTCGGCGCGTCGCCGCGGATGCGGTTCGACATCGTGCTGAACAACCTGGCGGGCCTCGCCTGGACGACGAAGGAAATCAAGATGATCAGCGACGGCACGCCCTGGCGTCCGCTGGTGCATGTGCTGGACATTTGCGACGCCGTGGCTTGCGTCCTCGATGCGCCCCGCGAGACCGTGCACAACCAGGTGTTCAATGTCGGCGACAACGGGCAGAACTATCGGGTGCGAGAGATCGCCGAGATCATCGCCGACGTGTTCCCCGGCTCCGGCTCAGCTTCGGCGCGAACGCCGCGGACAACCGCAGTTACCGGGTGAATTTCGACAAAATCAACTCGCAGCTTCCCGGTTTCCGCTGCCAGCGCGACGCGCGCGCGGGCGCGCAGGAACTCCGCGGTGTATTCGAGAAGATCCAAATGACTCCCGAGATCTTTGAGTTTCGGGCGTTCACGCGACTGAAGCAACTCGAGCATTTGCTGCGCACGGCGCAAATCGACGACAGCCTTCATTGGAGACGCGATATGAACAAGCCCGGCCATGTCGATTCTGCGGCGCGAACCTGGAGCACACGTTCGTCGATCTGGGTGCTTCGCCGATTGCCAATGATTACCGGAATGTGCCGCAACTCAGCGAAATGGAGCCGTTCTACCCGCTTCACGTGAAGGTCTGCGATCGCTGCCTGCTCGTGCAAGTTGCCGACTGTATCAGCGCCCGTCATATCTTCAGTGATAGCTACGCGTATTTCTCCTCGTTCTCTGATAGTTGGCTGGCGCACGCGCAGGCGTATGTCGAGATGATCACCGGGCGGCTCCAGCTTGGTCCGCAGCATCAGGTCATTGAAGTCGCCTGCAATGACGGCTACCTGTTGCAGTACTTCGTCGCGAAAGGAATTCCCGTGCTGGGAATCGAGCCCACGGCCAACACTGCCGCCGCGGCGGCGAAAAAAGGCATTCCGACCGTCGTGAAGTTTCTCGGTGAAGAAACCGCGCGGGACCTGGCGCGAGGCGGCCGGCAGGCCGATCTGCTTATCGGCAACAACGTGCTCGCGCACGTGCCCGATATCAATGACTTCGTCGAAGGCCTGCGCCTGTTGCTCAAGCCGACCGGCGTGCTGACGATGGAGTTCCCACACCTGCTGCGGTTGATGGCGGACAATCAATTCGACACGATCTACCACGAGCACTATCAATATCTGTCGCTGCTGGTGGTCGAGAAGATTTTTGACGCGCACGGCCTCACGGTGTTCGATGTTGAAGAGCTTCCCACGCATGGCGGCTCACTGCGAATCTACGCCCGGCCCGCCAGCGATGAATCACGGCCCGGCACGCCGCGCCTCGCGGACTTGCGCCAGCGCGAGTTGCACGCCGGCTACGACCGCCTGAACACCTATCTTTCCTTTACGGAGCGCGTCAAGGAAACCAAGCGCAAGTTACTGGAGTTCCTGATTGACGCGAAGCGCAGGGGGAAAACGATCGTCGGCTACGGCGCCCCGGCCAAGGGCAATACATTGCTGAATTACTGCGGTGTGCGCACGGACTTTATCGATTATACGGTGGACCGCAGTCCGCATAAGCAGAAGTTGTTTCTTCCGGGCACGCACATCCCGGTTCATCATCCGGACAAGATTCGGGAGACGAAACCCGATTACGTCCTGATCTTGCCCTGGAATATTAAAGACGAAATCATGCAGCAAATGTCATTTATCCACGAGTGGGGTGGAGAATTCGTGGTGCCAATACCCGAGGTGAGGATCTATCCGGCCCGCGGTACACCAGCAAGCCGTGACAAACAGGTGAAGGATGTGAAAGGAATGAAACGATGAAGGTTGTCTTGTTTTGCGGCGGTCTCGGAATGCGCTTGAAGGAAAGCGAGGAAAGCCTCCCGAAGCCGCTTGTGAGAATTGGCTACATGCCGATCCTGTGGCACCTGATGAAGTACTATGCCCATTTTGGACATAAGGATTTCATCCTCTGCCTGGGCTACAAGGCCGACGTGATCAAGCAGTATTTCCTCACCTATAACGAGTGCACCTTGAATGATTTTGTCATGACCAATGGCGGTCAGGACATCCAATTGCTCAACCATGACCTGAAGGACTGGCGGATTACATTTGTCGACACGGGCACTTATTGCACCGTCGGGCAGCGACTCAAGTCCGTCCAACATCATCTCCAAGGTGAAGAAATGTTCCTGGCCAATTACAGTGACGGGCTGACCGACCTCCCCCTGCCCAACCTCATCGATTTCGCGAAGCAGCAGCGCCGGATCGCCACGTTTCTCTGCGTCAGGCCGAACCTCACCTATCACTTCGTCACGATGGGTGATCAGGGCCGGGTCACCGGCATTAACGACATTCAAGGCTCCAATATTCGCATCAACGGTGGATTTTACGTTTTCCAGCAGGGGGTTTTCGATTATATCCAGAACGGCGAGGAACTCGTCCCCGGCTCGCTCCAGCGGCTCACTGACGACAATCAACTCAGCGCTTTTTGCTACGACGGGTTCTGGGCCGGGATGGATACGTTTAAAGACAAGCAACATCTCGAAGATCTGCACGCCCGCGGCGCAGCCCCGTGGGAAGTCTGGAAGCCGCAGTCGCCAACCGCGCGCACCTGACATTCTTCACATGATCACCCTGAAGCTTGACGATCAGCTTTGCGCCCCGCGCACCGTGTTGTGCCTCGGCGCACACGCCGACGACATTGAGATCGGCTGTGGCGGCACACTCTTGAAACTCACCGAACAGAACCCCAATATCACTGTCCATTGGGTTGTCTTCAGCGCCTCGCCTCCGCGTGCGCGCGAAGCCAAACAGAGCGCCCGGGTTTTTCTGCGAAGCGCACACGCGAAGAAAATCGTGGTCAAAGCGTTTCGTGATAGTTATTTCCCGTTCATGGGCGAACGGATCAAGAAGTTCGTCCAACAGTTGAGCCAGGAGGTCGCGCCGGACCTGATCTTCACGCACCGCCGCAAAGATCTGCATCAGGACCATCGCCTGCTGGCCGAGTTGACGTGGAACGCTTTTCGCAACCACCTGATTCTCGAGTACGAAATCCCAAAGTACGACGGTGACATGGGCGCCCCAAATGGCTACGTCCATCTCAGCAAAGATACGGCTGAACGCAAGGTGCGCGCCATTTGCGAACAATTCAAGACCCAGAAATCCAAACCGTGGTTTAGCGAGGACACATTCATGGCCCTGCTGCGGCTCCGCGGCATTGAGTCGAACTCGCCCGGCAAGTACGCCGAGGCCTTTTACTGCCAAAAGATGCTTCTCCTTTGACAATGCGTGGCGCTGACGCGACCACTACCACAATGATCTTCAAAAAAACGCGGATTCAAGGCGTGTACCTGCTCGAACTCGAACGGATAACCGACGAGCGCGGTTTCTTCGCCCGCCTCTGGTGCCAGAGCGAGTTTATAAAGCATGGGATCGATTCACGCCTCGTGCAATGCAATCTCTCTTTCAACCCGCACAGGGGCACGCTCCGCGGTATGCACTACCAGCTTCCGCCGCATGAGGAAACCAAGGTCGTGCGCTGCACCATGGGCGCCATCTTTGACGTCGCCGTGGATCTGCGGCGCGACTCCCCGACGTTCCAACAATGGGTCGGTGCGCCTCTGACTGTGGAAAACCGGGAGATGCTGGTGATCCCGCCGGGCTGCGCGCATGGATTCCTCACGCTGGCGGGGAACACAGAGGTCACCTACCAAATGTCTATGGCCTACGCGGCCAAACATGGCGCGGGTGTCCGCTGGAATGATCCGGCTTTCGACATCCAGTGGCCCGGTGACGTGAAGGTGATTGCCGACCGCGATCGTAATTACCCCGATTTCAAGCCATGATGACCGATAACATCGGCCTCGAGATGCACCGGCTGATCGCCGAATTGTACCCGATCTGCCGCAGCATCACGGGCAACGGCCTTCGCGAAACGCTCCAGGCGGTGCGCCGGCGTATTCCGATCGAAGTCCATGAAGTGCCCAGCGGCACTTCCGGTGTTTGACTGGACCGTGCCCAAGGAATGGAACATTCGCGACGCCTACATCAAGAATAGCCGGGGCGAACGCGTCGTTGATTTCCAGAAGTCAAACCTCCACGTCCTCAACTACAGCACGCCAATCAAGGCCAAGCTGTCACTCGCCGAATTGAAGCCGCACCTATTCTCATTTCCCGAGCACCCGGATTGGATCCCGTATCGCACTTCTTACTACGCGGAGCGCTGGGGGTTTTGTCTCAGCCATAATCAATTGCTCGCGTTGAAGGACGATGTGTACGAAGTCTGTGTCGATTCAACATTGAAAGACGGCCACCTCACCTATGGCGAACTCCTTCTGCCTGGACAGAGTTCTGATGAGGTTCTGATTTCCTGCCACGCCTGTCATCCCTCGCTGGCCAACGACAATCTTTCCGGCCTTGCGCTCGCCACGTTCCTGGCGCGGCGGCTTGGCGAATCCCAGCACCGCTATTCCTACCGCTTTTTGTTCATCCCCGGCACCATCGGCTCGATCACCTGGCTCGCGCGCAATGAGGAGCGGGTCGCCAATATCAAACATGGTTTGGTGATCACCTGCGTCGGTGACCAGGGGCGGTTGACTTACAAGAAAAGCCGGCGGGGCGACGCGGAAATTGATCGCGCTGTTGCCCATGTTTTCAAGTACTCGGGCCAGGAACATGAAATTCTGGAATTCACGCCCTATGGATACGATGAACGTCAGTACTGCTCGCCCGGCTTCAACCTGCCGATCGGTTGTTTCATGCGCACGCCGAACGGGCGCTACCCCGAATATCACACCTCGGCGGACAATCTCGATTTCGTAAAGCCCGCCAGTTTGGCGGATTCCTTCGAGAAATGTCTGAAGGTGTTGGTGCTGTTGGAAGGCAACTTTACGTACCTGAACCTCAACCCAAAATGCGAACCACAGCTCGGTAAACGTGGCCTGTATCAAACCATTGGTGGCCAGACAGATGCGCGCCAGTTTGAATTGGCCATGCTCTGGGTGTTAAACCTTTCCGACGGCAAGCGCTCGCTCCTCGACATCGCGGAGCATTCGGGCACGGAGTTTGGCCTTGTCCGCAAAGCAGCAGACGCGCTTGTTCAACATACCCTGTTGAAGGAAGTCGCATAATGCACCACGCACTTGCAAACCAGATTGCGGTCGTTACCGGTGCCAGCAGCGGCATTGGCAAGGCCCTCGCGCTGGCGCTCGGCGCCCAAGGTGCTGTGCTCTGCCTCCTCGGTCGCAATGTTAATTCGCTGGAATTCATCGCTCCGCGCGTTGCGAGTTTCGCCGTTGATTTGGGTGATGAAGCGCACATTCGCAAAGTCGCCGCCAGTCTGCAGAAGGATTTCGGGGGCGTCGACATTCTCATTCATGGCGCGGGCGTATTTGTTCCAGATCGCATCGATACTGCCGCATCGGCTGATTTTGATTTGCAACAGCGCGTAAACGTGCGCGCGCCACGCTTGCTCACGCAGGAACTCCTGCCCACATTGCAGGCCCGGCGCGGCCAGATCGTTTTCATTAACTCGAGCGTTGCCCGCAAATCGGCTGCTGGTATCAGTCAATACACCGCGACCAAGACAGCATTGAAGGTATTCGCGGACGGTTTGCGAGATGAAATGAATCCTGCCGGCATTCGTGTCTTGAGTGTCTTTCCCGGGCGGACTGCCACGCCGATGCAAGCGGCGATTCACCGGATGGAAGGCAAGGATTATCGACCCGAGCGGTTGCTCCAGCCGGAAGATATCGCGTCGGTAGTCATCAACGCGTTGTGTCTGCCGCGCACCGCCGAAGTCACCGAGATCGACATTCGACCCATGCAAAAGCCGTAGGCTGCTGGCCGCATCGACGTGAAAGGTAATACCAACATATTATTGCTCGCGCACTCGCTCTCTACCAACGGAGCGACCAAGGTCGCAATCCAGGTTTTCGAAGGCCTGCGTGAGACAATTTCCCTGCACACCCTGGCGTTATCTGGCGGCGCATTGGAAGCTCGTTTCGGTGAATTGGGACCGGTTCAAGTGATGTCCGAGATGCCATTCCTGAATTGGCTTCCTTCTGTTCTTGCCAAGCGGCTGCTACCCTTAATCCCACGTGGGTTGCCCCTCCGCCTCAATGGCAGACTATTTTATCCCTGGCGGCGCAATTGGAAACCAGCCCTGGTGTACGTAAATAGCATAGCCGCACTGCCGTTGGTGCCTTTTCTGGGATTGGAAGGTATTCCTGTTCTGTTGCATGTTCACGAATTGGAGGTGCCCCTGCGGATTTATGCGCAGCATCATCCGAACCTGTTGCTGGAGCGACCGACACGGTACCTCGCTGTGTCAGAGGCTGTGAAGCGGGCCTTGATTCGATGCGGGGTGCCGGCGGAAAAGGTGATCACGGTTCACGCGTTCATTCAGGAGGAAGATTCTGTTCCAGTTGCTTCCTCCGTGGGTGAGGCAGCCTTGGTCGTCGGGGGCGCCGGCGAATTGAATTGGTGCAAGGGAAACCAGTTGTGGTTGCTGATGGCCGCGGAACTAAAGCAAATGCTGGGGCGCGACCGGGTGCGTTTTGTCTGGGTGGGGGTGCGGGACAATGACGAAGGCCAGTTTTTTCGGTACATGGCCCGCCAGTTGGGACTGGATGGGCTGGTGGAATTCGTTCCTTATACGAGCGAGCCGCTCAAGCAATTTGCTCGTTTTGACGTGTTTGCCATGACCTCTTGGGAGGAATCCGCTTCCCTCGTCGTTTTGGAAAACATGTTGCTTGAAAAACCGGTGGTTTGCTTCGCCGGAAGCGGCGGTCCCCCCGAACTTCTCGGCGATACCGGGGTGATTGTCGAGCAATTCGATCCCCGGACGATGGCCCAAGCCGTCGCTGCGCTCGCAAGGGACCCCGATAAAAGAGCCCGCTTGGGCCGGGCCGCGCACCAGCGGGTTAAAGAAGAATTTGTCGTTCCCGTGCAGGTGCCGAAGATCTTTCGCGTCATGGAATCCATGGTCCAAGACACCTCCGTCACTTTGAAAAAGCATCTACCCCGCGTGGCCGAGGTCGCCGAGATCAACATTCAGCCCCTGCAAAGGCCCTAGCCGCCCCGTGAACAACTCACAAACCTCCAGGAAGGCGATCGTCACGCTGGCCATCGGTGATCGCTATCTCCAACATTGGAAGGGCGCTTGCGAAGCAAATTGGCGCGCCTATGGCGCCCAACACGGGTTCGATGTTATCTGTTTCGACAAACCGCTGGATGATTCGGCGCGTGCCCGTAGACGCTCACCGGCCTGGCAAAAGTGCCTGGTTCTAAGCCAGGATATCATGCGGAGATATGACCGCGTCGTATGGGTCGACTCCGATATCCTCATCAACCACCGAGACGCACCGGCGATTGATGCCGGGGTACCGCTGGAAAAAGTCGGGGCGACAGAAGAATTTACGTTCGCGGAGAATGTAGGACACCAACCGCGCCAGTTGCTCGAACGCCTTTACACGTATTGGAAGAAATCCATCATCAACTACTCGGGCCGGGAGTATTACACGAACTATGGATTGCCTTCGGAGTTTGCCAGGGTTGTTCAGACGGGCGTGCTGGTGCTCTCCCCGCGGCATCATCGCTCGTTGCTGGAAAAGGTTTACCACAACCATGAGGAAAAGGGCGGACCGGAGTGGAACTACGAAATGCGGCCGCTATCCTACGAATTGCTCAAGGCGAATGTCGTTCACTGGATTGATCCACGTTTCAATTTGGTGTGGACCTATTCGTTGTTCCTCCACTATCCGTTTTTGGTCGACCCCCAGACCGACAACACTCTGGGCGGTCGGGTCAAACACAAATTGGCCACGGCGATGGACGCCCCGTCGTTCACCACCGTTCAGCGCGCGTGTATGACGACGGCGTTTCTCAACAGCTTTTTCTTCCACCTCAGTGACGTCAACCTGGAACAATCGAGGTTCGTGAACCAGAACGCCGCTTCAATCGCCGACTGCAGGCTGTGATTCTATGCGCGCGCCCGTGGCACTCATCATCTTTAACCGCCCCGAATGTCACCGCGCGAGTGGCTGAAGCCATAGCGAAGGCGGGGCCGCCGCAAGTATTTGTCGTCGCCGACGGCCCGCGCCCCGACCGGCCGGGCGAAGCTGAGAAATGCGCCGCCACCCGCGCCGTTATCGAACGCATCGACTGGCCCTGCAAAGTGGTGAAGAAATACTCGGATAAGAACCTCGGGTGCGGCTCCGGCCCCGCCAATGGCATCGACTGGGTATTTGAACAAACGGACCGCGCCGTCATCCTGGAGGACGACTGCCTGCCCCATCCGACTTTCTTTCCTTATTGTGACGACTTGCTCGAACGGTATCGTGATGATGAGCGGATCATGCAGATTGCCGGAAGCAACTTCCAGTGCGGCCGCAAACGCGGCAACGCCAGTTATTTCTTCTCGCGTTTCAAAATCTGCTGGGGTTGGGCGACCTGGCGCCGCGCCTGGCGGCACATGGACATGGGCGTGAAACGGTGGCCCGAATTGCGTGAGACATCGTGGCTGATTGACCTCGTCGGTGATGCGCGAGCGGCGCAGTATTGGGCCGATAAATTCGAAGGCGCCTACCATGCCGGTGGGGCGATCGATTACTGGGACTACCAGTGGCTCTTCGCCACGTGGGTGCGCAACGGCCTTTGTATCATGCCCAACGTCAATCTGATCTCGAATATCGGTTTCGGCAAGGATGCCACGCATACTACGTGGACGGGGAGCAAATGGGCGAATCTTCCGCTCGCGGAGATGCCCTTCCCTTTGCACCATCCATCCCGTATCCTGTGTGATGAACAAGCCGATGATTTCTTCGTCCAGGAAGTTGTCTTGACGAATGGGCCGCAGCCGCAAAGCACGCTGAGACGCGCGCTCAATAAGGCCCGCCAGGCTTACGCTGCCACCATACCAGAACCCGCGCGAATGTTCCTGCGAAGCCTGCGGACACGGTCATGACCGAATCCAAGCTTACGGATGGACTCAGGGCTCGCGCCAGGAAACGGCTCGCGTGGATGTGGGTCAATTTCTGGCTTGCGCGGTCCGGCCGTGGGTTTTTCGGCCGAATCGCCGCTCGTCTCGCCGCGTGTGGTTATCCCCCGTACAAGGGTCGTCTCGAACTGGCCCGAATCCAGCCCCGGGGCTACGTGGCCGCCAGCGCCAAAATCTCGCATGCGAATCTGACGATGGGAAACAATATCTTCATCGGCGACGGTGTGATCATCTATCAACACGAAGGCGGCGGTCCTGTTGAACTGGGTGATCGCGTGATGTTGTTTGACGAGATCCTCGTCGAAACCCTCGCCGGTGGCGGCCTGCGCATTGGCGCGGACACCGCCATTCAACCGCGTTGCCATTTTACCACGGCGGTCGCCCCCATTCGGATCGGCAGCGGCGTCCAGATTGCGCCCCAATGTGCGTTCTATTCGTACGATCACGGGATTGTGGCGGACAAGTTGATTCGCAACCAGCCACTGCAATCAAAGGGACCAATTATTATCGAAGACGACGCGTGGCTGGGCTTCGGCGTGATCGTGCTGTCGGGCGTCCACATCGGCAAGGGGGCTGTGATTGGAGCGGGTGCGGTCGTGACGCATGATATACCGGAAGGAGTAGTCGCAGTGGGGTCGCCCGCCCAGATTGTGAAAATGCGGAGCGAATTGAGCGAAGCCGAACTGGTGCGTTTTCAGGGGGCGGACCGATGATTCTTCGCCTCAAGACCCCTGTTCTGAATGAGCCGACCAAGTTGGTCGCCATCGTGGTGCCTCTTTCCAAGCGACCGACACTGACGCCCGACGAGCAGATCTCACTCCGGCACGCCACCCATTACTTTTCGCGGTACGATAAGTACCTGGTCGCGCCGGCCGGAGCGACTCCCGAACGCCCCGGTTTCCGGGTGAAGTTTTTTCCGACGAAATTCTTTGGGAGCATTGCGGCGCACGCGCGGATGATAACGGCGCCCTTGTTCTACAAAACCTTCTCCGATTACAAATACATTCTGATGTATCACCTCGACAGCCTCGCGCTCTCCGACCAACTTGAGCAATGGTGCCAGACCGACCTCGACTATATCGGCCCGCCCTGGATCAATTGTCCCGACTCGCCCTGGGTAAAAAAGGAGCGCGTTGGCAACAGCGGTTTTGCGCTAATAAAGGTACAGAGCTTCCTCAAGGTGCTCTACTCTCCCAAGCCCTGGGTCGATCCCAACCAGTATTGGCACGAATATTACGGATCGAAGCCGAAATACATCCAGTACTTGAACCTGCCCAAGAAGTTCTTAAAGCGGCTGCCGATCTTCAACTCCTCACGGTTTCACATGTTTCGCTGGCTTCAGGGTCGCAGCGAGGCGGACATTTTCTGGTCGGATGAGGCGATCCACTACTATCCAGAGTTCAAGATCGCGGACGTGGCGACCGGTTTGCGTTTTGCTTTCGAAGTTTCGCCGCGCCTGTGCTTCGAGCGCAACCACCATCAACTTCCGTTCGGTTGCCATGCCTGGGCGCGCTACGACCGCGCCTTTTGGGAACCGTACCTGCTTAAAGAGAACCCGGCAGAAGCCGAGAAACTGATCGCCGCGGGAAAATGATCGTGAAGGACATAAACACCGTTTCGTCCCTGACGGACAATCCGTCGGTTGTGTTGATCCGTCCCCGCAAGGGCTGGTTACACTTCGACTTGGAAGCGGTCTATCGCTACCGCGAGTTGCTGTATTTTCTTGTCTGGCGGGACGTGCTGGTGCGTTACAAGCAAGCCGCCATTGGCGTCGCCTGGGTCGTCTTGCAACCCTTGCTCACCATGGTTGTTTTCACCGTGATCTTCGGTCGATTTGCGAAACTGCCCTCGGATGGGCTGCCCTACCCGCTTTTTTCGTTCACCGCGCTGCTGCCGTGGAATTACTTTGCGCAAGCCATCAGTCGCAGCGGCGTCAGCCTCGTTAGCAACGCAAACTTAATCAGCAAGATCTATTTTCCACGGCTGATTGTGCCAATCTCAGGCGCGCTCGGTCCCCTGGTCGATTTCGCGATCTCGTTCGTTATTCTGCTGGGAATGATGGTGTGGTATGGAATCGCGCCGACATGGGGCGTGTTCGCGCTGCCATTCTTTACGCTGCTGGCGGTGGTGACGGCGGTGGCGGTCAGCCTGTATCTTTCGGCGCTCAATGTAAAGTATCGCAACGTCGGGCATGCGATTCCTTTCCTAGTGCAGTTTTGGATGTATGCGTCGCCCGTCGTCTACTCCACGAACATCATCCCTCCCAAATGGCGGCTGTTGTACAGCCTGAATCCGATGGTCGGGGTGATTGAAGGTTTCCGGTGGGCTCTGCTGGGCAAGGAGCGGCCGGATTTTACCGTGATGGCCGTGGGCGTGGCTGTAGCGGCGGTCCTTTTATTGGGCGGCCTGATTTATTTCAAGCGTACCGAGCGGTTTTTTGCGGACATTATCTAATGAATTCGCTGGCCATTTGCGCGGAGCATCTTTCCAAGATGTACGATATCGGCGCCCGACGAGGGCGACACAATACGCTGCGCGATCGTTTGAGCAACAGCCTGAGGTCTCTGGCACGCCGGA
This sequence comes from uncultured Verrucomicrobiae bacterium, assembly GCA_963812605.1. GTDB lineage: Bacteria > Verrucomicrobiota > Verrucomicrobiia > Palsa-1439 > Palsa-1439 > Palsa-1439. The sequence goes on from CAWEWF010000002.1 coordinate 81,865, forward strand.
ACAACGCGTTGAGTGCGAATAATAAATTCTGGGCGCTGCGCGACATTTCGTTCGACGTGGAGCGCGGCGAGATCATTGGTTTCGTCGGGCGCAATGGCGCTGGCAAAAGCACATTGCTAAAACTGCTTTCGCGAATCACGGACCCGACCGATGGCCAGGCCAGGATTTACGGGCGGGTTGGGTCGCTGCTGGAAGTTGGCACCGGCTTTCATTCGGAGCTGACAGGACGCGAGAACATCTATCTCAGCGGCGCGATCCTCGGCATGTCCAAGGCGGAAATCGACCGCAAGCTCGACCAAATCATCGATTTCTCGGAAATCGACAAGTTCGTCGATACTCCGGTGAAGCGTTATTCCAGTGGCATGTACGTTCGCCTGGCGTTCGCCGTCGCGGCGCACCTCGAAACCGATATTCTTCTCGTTGACGAGGTGCTCGCCGTCGGCGATGCGGCGTTTCAAAAGAAATGCCTTGGCCAGATGGATAACGTCGCCAACAAGGAAGGCCGGACGGTGTTGTTTGTCAGTCACAACATGGCGATGATCGAGAATCTCTGCCCGGCGTGTGCTCTGGTTGAAGGAGGGCCGTCTCGCCGGGGATGGCGCGCCCAATGAGGTCATCAGCAACTATCTCGCGGAACTCTCGCAGATGAATAGTATTCCCCTCGTTCAGCGAACGGATCGCGAGGGCCGCGGCAACGTCCGCGCCGTGGCGGTCGAACTGCGGAACGCCGCGGGAAACACGGTGGGCCGCCCGGTCTCCGGTCAGCAACTCGTGTTTCGGCTGCATTATCGGGGTGAACCAGGAAAGATCATCCGGAACTGTCGTATTTCCATCACGGTCCATAAAGATGAGAAACTGTACTTCCTCTTATCCACCGATCTGGTCGACAAGACGCAGATCGATCTCGAAGGCGAAGGCAGCATCGATCTCATTGTCCCCGAGTTGCCGCTGACCGCCGGCACCTACGATCTGAACACTTTTATCCAATCGGGGCCGGATATTCAGGATTGGGTGGAACGAGCCGCGGAAATGCCCGTAATCGACGGTGATTTCTACGGCACGGGCCGCAATTATCCCCCCGACTGGGGCGGCTCGACCGTGCTGGTCCATCACTCGTGGCGACACCAGAAGTAACCGAACGATTATTATGAACACTCCCGTTGCGCTGATTCTATTCAACCGTCCCGAAACGACGGCCCGCGTCTTTGCCGAGATCGTCCGGGCGAAACCGAAAAAGCTCTTCCTGATCGCCGATGGTCCGCGCCCCGAGGTTGCGACCGATGTCGAAAAATGCGCCGCGGCGCGCGCGGTGGTCGCGCGTGTGGATTGGGAATGTGACGTGCAGCGCAAGTTCTCGGAGAGCAACCTGAGTTGTGGAATGTGTCCCGCGACGGGATTGACGTGGGTATTCGAGCACGTGGATCGCGCGATCGTGCTGGAAGATGATTGCGTGCCCGATCCGTCATTTTTCCCCTTCTGCGGGGAAATCCTCGAGCGCTACCGCGACGATGAACGGGTCATGCATGTGGCGGGGAACAACTTTCAAGACGATCGACGTTTCGGAAATACGAGTTACTTCTTTTCGCGTCACAACATCTGTCTTGGTGGGTGGGCCACGTGGGCGCGCGCCTGGCAGCATTACGACATCGAGCTGAAGCGCTGGCCGGCGCTCCGGGACACGCCGTGGTTGGACTACATCGTGGGCGAGCCGCGCGGCGCAGCCGTGTGGCGGCGGATTTTTGACGAAGCACACGCGGCCGGCACTCGGGCATCGTATTCGGACTATCAATGGACGTTTACCTGCTGGGCGGAAAACGGGTTATCTGCGATTCCAACTGTCGAGTTGTGCCGGAATATCGGTTTCGACCATGACGCAACGCACGTTTTTTCAACGGATTGTCCGTGGCGCGTAGCGCAGACGGAGCCCATGAAGTTTCCGCTCGTGCATCCCTCCGGCATGACCCCCGACGCCGCCGCGGATCTGGCGTTCAACGAGCGCGTGCTGGTCGCCGAGGGATTCCGTCCGTACGGACTTCGCGAGAAAATCTCCCAGGCATTCGCCGCGTTGAAATAAACCACAGCAATGACTGACGCGACCGTGACTGCGCGCACGCCCGCAGGTGCACTGAACAAAGGCATGCGGCCGGTCAGGCCCTCCTGGTATCACGCATAACCGCCGTTAGAGCTTTCCTATGCACTGCCCAAGATTGGCTGAGTTGCCGCCACCGCCGCCCGGCCGCACAGGCTGGCCATGGACGGTGGAAACGCCGCCGCTGGCCGCGACCGCATCGGCTGGCGCGCCATGGCCGTCAATCTCGATCGTGACTCCCTCCTTCAATCAAGGAGCCTACCTCGAGGAGACGATCCGCTCAATTCTGTTGCAGGGTTATCCGTGCCTCGAATACATCGTCATCGACGGCGGTTCCCGTGATGACAGCGCCGCGATTATCAAAAAATACGAGCGCTGGCTGACGCACTGGGTGTGCGAGCCCGACCAGGGGCAAGCGCACGCGATCAACAAGGGCCTCGCGCGATGCACTGGCGAGATTTTCCAGTGGATCAACTCCGATGACTATTTGCTCGCCGGCGCGCTCCAAAAAATTGCGACGGCCATTGAAGGTACGGATGCCGTTGCGGGCGCGGTCATGAACTTCGACGAGTCGGGTTATCAGGAATGCCTCGTCCCGGGTGAATTGAACGCCCTGAGAATGATCTTCGCCGAACCTTCCACCAGGTGGCACCAGCCCGGGCTGTGGTTCCGGCGCCAGAGCGTGATCGCCTCTGGTGGAATCGACGAATCCTACCACTACTCCTTCGATTGGGACCTCACGATCCGCTATCTGGGCAGGTTTGCTCACCTGAACTATTTGCCGGACGTACTGGTGCACTTTCGTCTGCACCCGCAATCCAAAACGGTCACCACCTGGGAGCGTTTCATGGAGGAACGCTATCGGATATTGCATAAACTCGCCGAGACTTCGGCTCAACCGTTGATCCGCAAGGCCTGTCGTCAACAGATCCGCCGGCTGGATTGGTGGAACTTCATTGCCACGATTCGCGATGATCGCCGGCGATCGCGCCTACTGCGCGCGTTGTGCCTCGGCGCCGCCGCCTGTTGCGATCCGCGAATTCGCCTGACACGTCTCACATTAGGATCCATTCGACAGGTGCTGTTCCCCCTGCCGCCACCGCAGACAAACAGGAAGTAATCTATGAACCAACTCATTAGCGTCATCATTCCCATGTTCAACGCCGAGCGCTGGATCGTCGAGACGCTCGCCAGTGTAGAGGCACAAACCTATCCGCAGGAACTCATCGAGATCATCGCGGTCGACGATGGCTCGACGGATGCGAGCGCCGAGATCGTCGCGCGGCAGTTTCCCCGCGTGAAGCTGCTTCGGACCCCGAACGGCGGGGCGAGCCGCGCCCGCAATGCCGGCACGGCGGTCGCGCGTGGCGTATTTCTTCAGTATCTCGACGCCGACGATCTGCTGGTACGCGACAAACTGATGCGGCAGGTCCAAGCGCTGGAAAACACGGGCGCTGACGCGGCGTACGGCGATTGGCAGGGGCTGATCCTGCAGGACGACGGCACGTTCAAGCACGGCGACGTGATACAACGCAAGATGGAAGAGGACCCCGAGATCGCCTTGCTCGTCGATTTCTGGTGCCCGCCAGCCGCGTACCTCTTTCACCATGAACTCGTCAAGCGGGTCGGTGGTTGGAACGAACATTTGCCCGTCATCCAGGATGCGCGTTTCACGCTCGATTGCGCGCTGCATGGCGCGCAGTTCACCTACTGCCGCGGGACGATGGCCTATTACCGCATCCACTCGCAGCACTCCCTCTCGCGCCGCGACCCGGCCGCGTTCATTGCCGACTGCTTCCACAATGCGCGGGAAGTCGAGGAATGGTTCCAGGAGCATGGCGGCATCACGGCCAAGCGTCGCGCCGCACTCATCAAGGTCTTCGAGCAGGTCGCGCGGGCCTCGTATGAAAACGATCCGGACACATTCGAGACAGCGTTCGAGGCCCTCGAACGGCTCAGCCCGGGCGGCTACGTGCCCTCGCATCCGAAACACTTGGCGCTCGCGTCGAAGATCGTTGGTTATCGGAGCGCTGAAGCGCTGGCGGTCACGTATCGTAAAAGCAAGGCCCTGCTCAAAACCTACGCGGAAGGGCAACGACCTCGCTGACGAACGACGCGGTTTCCACGGAATCATATGCGTTTCGCTGCCCCGACCAAGGCGCGCTCATGAAGGTCATCCACATTCCATTCTGTTTCCCACCGGACCCCTTTGGGGGAACAGAGGTATACGTCGCCAACCTCGCACGGGACCTGCAAGGGCTCGGTGTGGATGCCATGGTCGCCGCGCCCAGTGAAACAACTCGCGCCTACACGACGGATGGTCTATGCGTCCGTCGGTACGCCGTCAGCAACAAAGTAACCGATGTCGCACAACTTTATGGGCCCGGTGATCTACTGGCGGCGACCGAATTTGCGAAGATTCTCGACGAAGAAACGCCGGACCTGGTCCATTTGCACGCTTTTACACCCGGCGTGTCATTGCGGGTGGTCCAAGCGGCCAAGAAACGCGGCCTTCCGGTGGTTTTCACCTACCACACGCCGACGGTGAGTTGTCAGCGAGGCACGCTATTGCTATGGGGAAAGGGTTTTTGTGATGGAAAGTTGGATCTCGTCCGCTGCACCGGTTGCACGCTCAACGGCCTTGGAATCCATGCTCCACTGGCCGCGGGGATGGGTCGGTTGCCCCCTGCGGTCGGCCGCTGGCTGGGTGACCGCGGCTTGCAGGGTGGCATCTGGACGGCCCTGCGGATGAGCGAGTTGATTAATGTACGTCACGCGGCTTTCCGCAAGATGACTTCGGAAGTGGACCATATCGTAGCCGTCTGTAATTGGGTCCAGGATGTGATACTCCTCAACGAAGTTCCCAAGGCCAAAGTCTCCCTCTCACGACATGGGATCAACTGGACGCCCGACCAAACGACCGCAGCCACCCGAGACTCAACACGCGAGCCGGGAGACACATTACGACTGGCCTTTGTGGGCCGATTGGATTCCACCAAGGGGCTGCACCTTCTTATCAGCGCGTTCAAGATGGCCCCGGCGCTTAAAGCCAGGCTCGATGTTTATGGTATCGTGCAGGGATCCGCCAACGTCGCCTATCAGAAGGAAATGCTGACGCTTGCCAACGGTGATCCGCGCATTTCGTTCCTGGAGCCTGTCGCGCCGGAACAAGTCGTGGTGCGCCTGCGACACTATGATTTTTTAGCCATCCCTTCCCAATGGCTCGAGACGGGTCCATTGGTCGCGCTGGAAGCTTTTGCCGCGGGGATTCCCGTGATCGGTTGGAAGCTCGGCGGCATCAACGAAATCGTACAACATGGGGTCAACGGCCTGCTGATTGAGCCGAACTCGGTCGCGCGTTGGGCGGAGACGCTGCAACGCGTGGCAGAGGACGCCAAGCTGCGGGCGCACCTCAAGGCCGGAGTCCGTCCGCCACGAACCAGCGTCGAGGTCGCGCGCGAAATGTTGAGGCTGTACGAATCGCTCCTCGCACGGAAATCAACCAGGCGCGTCGAGCATCCGGCTGAAAAAGTGTATTAAACTCTTCATGGGGCGTATTCTCTACATCCAGTATACCAATCCCGCCCTCTATCCTCCGTTGGAACACAGTTCGCGACTCCTTGCCGACGCCGGTTGGGACGTGCTCTTTCTCGGAACGGGAGCGGAGGGCCTCTGTTTCCCACATCACGACCGGATCACTGTGAAGGAAATTCCATTTCAATCGCCGGGCTGGCGGCAAAAGCTGCACTATGCGCGGTTCGCGCTCTGGACCCTCTTTTGGACAGTCCGCTGGCGTCCTGCCTGGGTGTATGCTTCGGACCCGTTGTCCTGTCCTGCGGCCTTGGTGCTGAGTTACCTACGGGGAATCCGCGTGGCCTATCACGAACATGATTCGCCCAGCTCGGCGCACACCCGGTTCATGCGGTTCGTACTCTGGACGCGCCGGTCCCTGTCCACCCGGGCGGCGTTGTGCATTCTCCCGAACGTACAGCGCGCCGAACGTTTCGCCAAGGAAATCGGAAATGGCGTGCACGTGGATTGCGTTTGGAATTGTCCTACGCGCGATGAAGTTCCCAAGGCGCGTTCACCCCTGGACCGCAACATCGTGCGAGTTCTTTACCACGGCTCGATTGTCCCCGCGCGCCTGCCCACGACGGTCTTGACCGCCCTGACCATGCTGCCCGAGTGTGTGCGCCTGCGCGTCGTCGGTTATGAAACGATCGGCCACAGGGGATACGTCCGGCAACTGCAGGAACTGGCCGCGCAACTGGGAATTGCCGACCGCGTGGAGTTTCTGGGAGCAGTGCCGCAGCGGCAGGAATTGCTCGCGCTGTGTCGCCAATGTGACATAGGGTTGTCTCTGATGCCACAACAAAGCCTGGACAATAACGAACAGACCATGACGGGTGCATCGAACAAACCGTTCGATTACCTGGCGTGCGGTCTGGCACTGCTCGTATCCGATTTGCCCGATTGGCGGGCGTTATACCTGGACCATGGCCACGCGCTGGCGGTCGATCCGGCCGATCCCGTCAGTATTGCGACGGCCGTGCGCTGGCTGCTGGAACATCCCGGCGAATTGCGGGCCATGGGCGAGCGCGGGCGGCAGCGCATTTTATGCGAATGGAACTACGAACAGCAGTTCGCCCCGGTGCTGCAGCAGCTCACGAAACAACCTTTCCAAGCGAGGACTTGACATTGTTGCCGCGCACCTGGGAACTTCGCATGTCCTTATTGGCGAAGGGACGCCACGGGATGGAACTACCAGTGACCATTTGGCTGTGGTATTAACATGCTAACCGGAAAGGAGACGTAAAGATGTCCAATTCAAAAGGCCGAGGCACGCGTCCACCATCCAAGAAATGGTTGCTCGTAAAGGCTTATCGGTTACTCACCGATTTTTCTGGAGATGATGACGGCCGGGTTCTGCTACCCGTGCTGCGAGGCCCGGCACGGGGACTGCGGTTCCGCCTGGACCTGATGTCGGGACTGGAAGGGGGATATTTCGTAGGCCGTTATGACCCGAAGATCCTGCGGCTGATCGAGAAACTTTGTCAACGGGGGTGGTGCGTTTGGGACTGCGGTGGTTATCTCGGCTTTTATACGGCCTTCTTCGCGAGACTTGTTGGACCCAAGGGTTCCGTCGTGGTCTTTGAGCCCGATCCCCGAAACATGCTGAGAATCAAGAGCAACATGCAACTCAACAAATTCGAGCACGTGCAATTCGTTCACTCCGCCATTGGCGCTCCCTGCGGTGAAGTTGATTTCTTCCTTTCCGACAATACAAACTCCCACATTCCCGGCGCCTATGTGGGCGCTACGCGAGAAAGTTATGCGAAAATCGAACAGGCGACCCAACGCTTGCGAGTTCCTTGTTTGGGCCTCGACCAAGCCTGTTTTGATAAGGGCTTGCCACGTCCGCAACTCATCAAGTTGGACATCGACGGAGCCGAAATGATTGCACTCCAGCATATCGAACGACTGGCTCGTGAAGTAAGGCCCCTGATCATCCTGGAGCTCCACAATCCGGAGTGCGACCGCGCCGCCTGGGATTTTGCCCGCACGACACATTATTCTCTTCGCTCTCTGGATACCGGTCAACAGATCCAGAGACCCGGAACAAGTGGGAGGCACACTGCTATGCACCCCCGGGGAATAGACGCGCAGTATGGACAGTTTCGTGATGGCTCGGGGTTTGAATACGCATGTCACTAGCAGTCATTGAGACGCACCCGATCCAGTATCACGCGCCGGTGTACCGGGAATTGCAAAGAAATTGGGGCGTTCCTGTGACGGCGATCTACGGTTCGGATTTCAGCGTCACCGGCTACCGCGACCGCGAGTTTGGCGCCACGTTTGCGTGGGACACGGATTTACTGTCCGGTTATTCACCGATTTTTCTCGATCGAGTCGCGGACGGAGGCCCCACCTCAGACGCCGAAGTGACCGCTTTCGGACTTCGCGACAAATTGCGGCAGGCCAAACCCGACGCGGTCATGATACTCGGGTACAGTCCACGCTTCCATCGCCAGGCGTTTTTTGCCGCGCGCCGGGCGGGTCTTCCGGTTCTATTTCGGGGCGAGACGACCGATCACGCCCGATCGCGCGGCGTCGTTAAATCATGGGCTCGCGAAAACGTGTTGCGTTGGCTCTACCAGCGCTGTGCCAGGCTCCTCTATGTCGGCCAACGCTCGCTCGAACATTACGGCCGTCATGGATGTCCCGCCGAGAAACTGATCTTTTCGCCATACTGCGTCGATATCGCACCGTTTCAGTGCGATGAAGCCGCGCGCGGGCGATTTCGGGCGGCCACCCGCTCGACTCTCGGTGCGCGTGACGAGAAAAAGGTGATTGTTTTCTCCGGCAAGCTGAGTGCACGCAAAGGCCCCGATTTGTTATTGCGGGCCATCAAGCGGTTGCCGGCCGAGGCGCGGGAACGACTAGTGGTCATGTTTCTTGGCAGCGGCGAGTTGCAGGATGCCCTCCAGGCACTCGGAAGGCAATCGCCCGCCGTCAGCGTACATTTCCTCGGTTTTCAGAACCAAACGCAGCTGAGTCCATACTATCACGCGGCGGATCTGTTGGTGTTGCCCAGCGTGGTGTCGGAAACGTGGGGCCTGGTCGTGAATGAAGCCCTGCATCACGGACTGCCCTGTGTTGTTTCGGAGGCCGTCGGCTGCGCACCGGACCTTGTCGAGCCCGGCGTGACGGGTGAAGTATTCGTGAGCGGATCCGAAGCGAGCCTCGCGGACACCCTCACGAAAGCCCTCCGGCTGACGGAGCGGGCCGAAGTTCGGGCGAAGTGCCGTGAGAAGATTGGCGGTTATACGATTGGGAAAGCTGCCGAAGGGATCGCGCGCGCGTTCTCGGCGGTCGTTCCTCGCGCATGAAACAAACACTGTTACTCGTCGGCAACCCGGACCCGATTCACATCGGCGCGCATCTGTTGCGCGCCGGGGCAGAGCTCGGGGTCGAAACTGTGTTCTGCAACATGGCTGACGCTTACGTCGGCTCGTTATGGGAGAACCGGGCGAACTGGTGGCTGCGCGGGCGGTTGCCGACACGGTTGCGGGAATTCAGCTCCCACGTGCTGGCAACCTGCCGTGACACCCGACCAACGTTCTTGCTGGCAACGGGCATCGCGCCGCTTGACGAAGCCGCCCTGAAGGAGATGGGGAAACTACACGTGACCCGCCTGAACTACCTGACGGATGATCCCTGGAATCCCGCACACCGGGCCTCGTGGTATCTCCGGGCCGTGCTGCGGTATGATTACATTTTCTCGCCGCGTCGCGCCACGTTGGGCGATTTGCGCGGACACGGTTGTCTCAGCGCCTGCTACCTGCCGTTCGCCTACGCGCCCGAGGTTCACTTCCCGGAGGCGCCGGCCAGCGACGCGGAGCGCGCCCGTCTTGCGTCTGACATCGTTTTTGCCGGCGGCGCCGACCGCGACCGCGTGCCGTACATGCAAGCGTTGCTGCAAGCTGGTTTTAACGTCGCGCTCTACGGCGGTTACTGGGAACGCTACCCCCAGACGGCCCGCGTCGCGCGCGGACACATCGACGCGGCGACCTTGCGGAAGGCCGTCAGCGCCGCCAAGGTGTCGTTGTGCCTGGTGCGGCGCGCGAATCGTGACGGCCATGTAATGCGCACCTTCGAGTTGCCGGCGATGGGGGCCTGTATGTTGGCAGAGGACACGATCGAGCATCGCGAAATTTTTGGCGACGACGGCGAGGCCGTGGTCTATTTTCGCACGCACGATGAGATGGTGAACAAACTTCGCTGGTTGCTGGCGCATGACGACGAACGTCGCCGCCTGGCGGACGCGGCGCACCGCGTCATCACAAAATCCCCGAATACGTATCGCGACAGGCTGGCCGCGATGTTGGAGCGCGCGTCCACATGAAGTCTCGCGTTGCCATCGTGATGCCCGGCGCGGTGCTGCGGATCGCGCACGAATTTCAGACGCGGGCAGAGGATGACGTGGCCGGTCATCTTGAGTTATTCATCCGGCAACGTCGCTCGCACCGCGTACTGGCGGCGGGAGTCCGAAGTTGATCACCGATTTCAACCTTGTTTGTGTTCTCATCTGGGGCATCATTGGGGCCGTGGCCTACTTTGTAACCGTAAGCCGCCAATGGTGCGGAGTGGGTTTGACGCTGGCCTTCTTCTTGAACATGACCCTGATCCACTGGTTCAGCGGCATCATCCTTCTCCTGCCCTGGTACACGCCGTGGGAATACTACAGCACCGTTCAGGGTTTCAGGATGAGCACCTTGGGAATCGTCGGATTTGCTGTGGGCTGCTTCGGCATTGCACCCCTGGTCTTCAAAGGGCCGTCGCAGGCGGAAGAATTCCCGGTATCCGAATCGGCCCCAAAGATCTTCCGCATTTTCCTGACGGTGGGCCTTGCTTCCTTTCTTCTTGGCGCGGCCGGGCTTGCCAAGATACCGACCCTGAGTGCGATCGTGACTAGCGCGCAGGGGTTCGTTTTCGCCGCGATCGGCTTCGGAATCTGGCAGTCCTATCTGACCCAGAACCGGAAACAACTTTGGTTGCTTCTCACAAGCATCCCGATTTTTCCGGTCCTGACCACCATGCTACAGGGGTTTCTGGGATTTGGAGTCTGGTACGCCATCACTGTCCTGTGCTTCTTTATCGCCGTTTACCGTCCCCGTTTGCGGGTCTGCCTGCTCGCGCTTCCCCTGGGGTATTTGGCTCTTTCCTTTTACGTAACTTATATGCGCGACCGGGCGGAACTGCGATCGGCCGTCTGGCAGGGGGATAAATTTGAAACGCGGGTGATCCAGGCCGAGAAGTTGATCGACCAGTTTGAATGGTTCGACCCCTGGAACCACGAACACCTGCACCGAGTGGACATTCGGTTGAATTACAATTGGTTGGTCGGGGCCGCCATATCCCATTTGCAGCTTACGAAGGGGTTCGGCAGGGGAGAGACGCTATGGATGAGCGTCCTCACCCTGATCCCGCGAGTTGTGTGGCCGGACAAGCCAATCCGGGCCGGCAGCATGGACTTCGCAACGCGCTATGCCGGTATTCCAGTCCCGGAAGGGACATCCATCGGCATGGGCCTGATTTTTGAATTCTACGTCAACTATGGCGAGTATGGTGTCCTCATTGGCATGCTGGTCATGGGGATTCTTGTGGGGGTGGCGGATCGGAAGGCCGGAGCCGAGTTGCGGTGGGGATCGCCCATTGCTTTTGCGCGATGGTTGATAATCGGGGTCTTTCTGCTGGACGTGGGCGGCTCGCTCATCGAAGTTGTTCCAGGCATCATCCTTGCTGTAATCTGGACGGCTGGACTAAAGCATGTATATGGGAAAACACTGACGGAGAATGTCTCCGATTCGGCGCCAGTGATCGAAATCGACGCGACGCATCCATGAAAGTCCTTCACGTCATTCCCACCTTGTCCCCGCGATACGGAGGTCCCCGCGAGGCGGTCCTTGAACTGTGCCGCGCCTTGCGGGCCACGGGCATGGAGGTGGAGATTTGTGCCACCGATGCCGACGGCCAAGGGCGATTGCCGGTTGAATTAGGCAAACGGACGCTCTATGAAGGGGCGCCGTGCTTTTTCTTCCGAAAGGACTGGAGCGACCCTTTCTATTATTCCAAATCCCTCCGGCATTGGTTTGATGAGAATGTCCGCCACTACGACCTCGTGCACATTCACGACATATTCGTACATACGACGTGTGCGGGCGCCAGCGCGTGCCGGCGGTGGGGTGTCCCTTACATCGTGCGGCCCTGTGGGACGCTCGAACCGTGGTGTATGAGCCAGAAACGTCTCCGCAAACTTGTCTTTTGGCGCCTCGGTCTCCGGCGCATGGTCCAACAAGCCATTGCCATTCAATACACAACCGATCAGGAACGCGAATTGACGGAAAGCTCACTTGGTCTGCGCAATGGTATCGTGGTCCCCAATGGCGTGCCGGAAACCCTGTTGCAGCACCAGCGCGGCCATCGGTTCCGAAAGCAAGTTGGGATTCCCGGGGAAAGCCCGTTTCTCCTGGCCCTATCGCGGATTCACCCGAAAAAAGGGATCGACCTGCTCTTGAAGGCTTTTGTGGAGTTGCATGGGCGTGGTCAACTCCCAGGATGGCATCTGGTGGTGGCCGGAGACGGCGAAGCCAACTACGTTCGCAATCTTCACGGACTGGCACGCCGGACCGAAGCAGAACCGTTTGTCCACTTCACCGGGTGGTTGGAAGGAGAGTCGAAGTACGACGCACTTTCTGAAGCGACCCTGTTCGTGCTGAGTTCGTATCAAGAGAACTTCGGTATCGCAGTCGCCGAAGCCATGGCCTGTGCCACACCGGTCCTGATCAGTCAGCACGTCGGTCTGGCTGCGGAGGTCATTCAGGCGGGTGCGGGCTGGGTCACGAACATCCCGGACGGACTTCAGCAAGGACTGTTGGAGGCGACCAAGGATCCCACGGAATTGCGAAATCGCGGGCTGGCTGCCCGCGCGTTGATGCGGGATCGATTCACGTGGCGCCAGGTCGCTGAGACCTGGGTTTCACGCTATAAAGAACTTGCCGGAGCGAACGCGGATGGCGCCATCGAAGTTGATCAGCCCAAGCCAGTGTCCCGGGTATCTGTCTAAGTCCTAAACATGAAGAACCTTCAACAGATCGCCTATCTCTGTCCGGACCTGCACGAATTCGGTGGAATCGGTACGGTCTCGCGGGTGGCGTTGCGGGCGCTGGAATCGTACAGTGCGGCCACGGGTTGCCGCGGTCAGACATGGTCCTATGCCGAACCGACAGCAGACAACCCAATTCCGCAAGTGGCGGGATGGAAGACTACTGGTTATGCGCACCGACGCAAGAGCGCAGCGCTCATGTGGGGACTGCGAGCCGGGTTGAACGATGCCCGGCACACCCTCGTCGTGGTAATGCATCTCCACTTGGCGCCGGTGGCCTTGCCGATGATAAAGCGTGGTGCACGGATGGCGCTGGTTTTGTACGGAAGCGAGGCGTGGACGCCGTTCAGCGGGTTGAAAGCCGCGTGTTTGCGCCGCGCGGACATCCTGATCGCAATCTCGGCTCACACCGTCCGTGGGTTTAAAGCCGCCAACCCATCGTTTGCGAAGTCGGAAGTAGTCGTCTGTCCATTGGGTGTGCCGGATGAGGAGCTTGCTTCAGATGGGTTCGTACCCGGAGAGCCATTCGCCCTGATCGTGAGCCGAATTTCTGCAGCGGAACGCCATAAAGGCCATGACCCTCTTCTGGAGCTGTGGCCCCACGTTTTGAAACGCTTTCCTGCGGCGCGATTGATGATCGTCGGCGATGGCGACGATCGCGTCCGGCTCCAGCAGAAGGCGCATTCTCTTGGATTGGATGATTCCGTCGTGTTTCTCGGGCGGGTTGATGATGCCACACTCCAGAAAATGTATCGCGCTTGCGCCTTCTTCGTAATGCCGAGCAGCCGGCTCGAGGGCTTTGGGCTGGTGTTTTTGGAAGCGATGCGCGCCGGCAAGGCTTGCATTGGTGGAGCCGGCGCCGCCGAAGAAGTGATTGTGCACAAGGAAACCGGGTTGATCGTGCCGGCCGAAGACCGCGAGCCTCTCTTGGAAGCCGTATGCCATTTGTTTTCGAATCCCGACCTCTGTGCCGCGATGGGTCGCGCGGGACGGGAGCGATACGCCCGTCATTTCACCGACGAAGCATTCCATGACCGTTTCCTGCAAGCGCTGGGGTTGCGGGCAAAATGCTAGGACAGAAATCAACTTGGTAATGTCCTGATGGTGGCGTCAATAATTTCACGAGCGGAAGTGAAATACCCCGAAGGCGATGAGTTTTTCTCGCCTGCCGAACGTTTTCCGGAATACCGATTCCAGCATCTCGCGCAACGTCCGAATCCGGTATATGGAATGGTGCGGGAGTTGTTCGTGCAAGCGGGGCTGGACCGGCAGCGATTGGGAACACCGGACTGGAATCCCTTGGGCGAGTATATCCCGCGGGGCAGTTCGGTCTTTGTCCTGTGCAACTTCGTTTACCATCGCCGTTTCCAGGATTCGTCGGAGGACTTATTTGCCAAATGCACCCACGGATCGGTTCTGCGGGCGCTTATCGATTATATTGCGCTGGCCGCTGGGCCCACAGCAACCATCCGTTTCGGGAATTCACCCCTGCAATCTTGCGACTGGGATCAGGTTCTGAAGGACACCGGTGCCGACCAGGTAGCCAGGTTTTATCAACAAGCCGGCGTGTCGGTTATCCCCACGGACCTTCGGCTCCACGTTATCAAACGAAATCCGTTGGGGAAAGTGACATTGATCGAGGAGCGATCCGACAGGGACGTGGCAGTCGAGGTTGACCTCCAGAATACCAGTCTCCTGGCCGAAATCGGTGACCCGCAAAGCGAGCGTCCCCGATTTCGGATCGCCGACTACAATCCGAATCGAATCGAGTCCTTTCATTCGGCCGGGTCTCACCGTTACGTGATACATCGTCACATTCTGGAATCGGACGTCATTGTCAGCGTGCCAAAACTGAAAACCCACGAAAAGGTGGGCATCACCTGCGGCCTCAAGGGATTCGTGGGCACTGTGGGCCATAAGGACTGTCTGGCGCATCACCGATTTGGCAACCCGCGAATCGGTGGGGACGAATATCCCGATAGGTTTCGATTTCTCAGGCCGCTGTCGGCCTTTGAGGATTGGCTCAACCAACGGGACCCGGATGCGCCGGCACAAGGTGGTTTTCAAATCCTGGATCGTACTTTGCAACGGCTTTTGCGAAGGCTCGGGGTCACTCGCTCCGGCGCGTGGTCTGGCAATGATACAGCCTGGCGCATGACCCTTGATTTGGCGCGGATTGTTCACTACGCCGGCGCAGATGGACGGCTGCACGCAGAACGCCAACGCCGCCATTTGATGTTAATCGATGGCATCCTCGGCGGTGAGGGAGACGGTCCACTCGCGCCCACACCGGCCGCCGCTGGTTGCCTGCTGTTTGGCGATGACGTGGTGTTAGGCGACCGGGTGGCGTGTCGGCTGATGGGCTTCGACCCGGATGCCATCCCGTTGATCCGGGAAGCGTCTCGCCATGGGCCTTATCCAATCGCGCCCGAGGCCGTGACACAACCTGCCGTATGGTTCAATGGCAAATTGCGGACGGAAACAGAACTGGTCCCCATCTTGGGGCGACCGTTTCGCGCCCCGGCTGGTTGGCGCACTGTCTGTGGTGACCGCCGATAATTGGCCCGCTGTCAACCCGTCATCTTGAGGGATTTTTGAATTAGATCGAAGCCGGTGAACTCATGAAAAAACGTCCCGCAACCCTGGTCGGCCGACTGCGTTCTCGATTCCACGAATCAGAGATTGAAGCGCGCGCGCGCGCTTACCAGGACGAGATGGACCTGGCATCCCAGCAAGCGGTACAGTTGGAAATGTGGAACACGGAGTGGCGCCGCGTTCTCGCGGATATTCCTTATTACCAAGAGCTGCAGCAGCGGCATCATCTTCCGGTTCGATTCAGGTCCTGGGAGGAATTCAGCGAAGTAGTCCCACCGACAACGCGTGAGTTGCTGCAGCACCACAAGAACACCATGACCAGCCGGTCCCGTAGGCATGATTTTATGCGCATGACGGGAGGCTCCACCGCCGCGCCCGTCCAAATGCCAGCGTGGAAATCCGAGCTGGCTCATGGCCATCCCGACGCCTGGGTTGCCCGCGGCTGGTATGGTGTCACACCCAGTTCGAGGCTTTTCTTGATATGGGGACATGGTCATCTTTTGGGCAGCGGTCTGCGCGGCCGTATCAATGGGCACCGGCGGCGCCTGCAAGACCGCCTCCTTGGGTACCATCGGTTCTCGGCTTATGATCTTCAGCCGGCAATGCTGCGAAAGGCCGGGCGGGCGTTGTTGGAGTTTCAGCCTGATTATCTTCTTGGTTACAGTGTGGCGTTGCATCTTTTCGGCCAGGAAAACCGGGATCTCCTCGGCCCTTTTCGCTCGCTCGGTCTGAAAGTGGTGATCGGTACCGCGGAAAATTTTCCGACTTCCGACGCGCCTGGGCTTTTACATGAGCTCTTCAACTGCCCCGTGGCAATGGAATATGGCAGCGTGGAAACAGGGGTCATGGCTCATACCCATCCCGAAGGAGGCTATCGGGTATTCTGGCGCAGCTATATGCTCGAAGCGGAGCGAACGTCCGGTGATTACCACCTCCTGCGGGTCACCAGCCTTTATCCCCGCGCTTTTCCCCTGGTTCGTTACGAGATCGGCGACGAAGTTGAACTGCGGGATCCTTCTCCCGCCTACGCCGGCGCCATCCATAGTTTCAAGCGGGTGGTCGGGCGGTGCAATGATTATGTATCGCTGCCGGATGGAGCCCTGATTCATTCGGAGGCGTTCAGTCACGCCGTGCGTCCCTGTGCCGAGATTCGCTCCTTCCAGGTAGTTCAGGCTCGCGGCGCGATCCGGATCCGGTACACGGCTGCCAAGCCCCTCTCCGCCACCGTCGAGAGTGAAATCCGCGGCCGACTGAGCAAGGTTCATCCCAGCCTCAACCACCTGGTGCTGGAACAGGTTGAGCAACTCCCGCAAACTGTCGCCGGCAAGACGCGGATGATTGCCACGGAGCCGTCCTCCCGATAGGCCCGGCGCACCTTGTACGAATAAGGCAACAGCCCATGCGACTGCTCTTCTTCAACCGATCGTTCTATCCGGACGTCGAGGCGACCGGCCAACTGCTTTCCGAATTGTGTCAGGACTTGAGCCACGACCACGAGGTGACGGTGGTGGCGGGTCGCGCTTATAACATGGAGCGATTCGACTCGTGGCTGCCGGTCAAACGGGAGCAATGGGGCCGTGTCGAGATTCTGCGCGCGTACAATCCCCGGTTGGACAAGCGGGTGTTTGTCGCGCGCGTTCTGAACCTGCTGTCGTATTTTTGCTTCAGCTTTCTGGCCGGTTTCTTCGCGGGGCGACCGGATGTCATCGTGGTTGAGACCGACCCGCCAGTGCTTGGTCTGGTCGCGCTTTTTTTTGCGCGATGGTATCGCGCACCGCTCGTGTTTTACCTGCAGGATTTATATCCCGATGTCGGTATTGCGCTTGGCAAGCTCAAGAATCCATTGCTGATCCGCGTTCTCGAAGCGAGCACGCGACGAATTCTGAAGGGCGCCGACCGCATCGTGGTGTTGGGTGACGACATGCGACGCCGGGTGCTGACGAAGGGCTGTCCGCATCCCGAACGGATTCATGTGATCCCGAACTGGGTGGACACGACGCAGATTCGTCCGCAACCGGGCGCGAACTTGTTCCGGCAACAACACCAATTGGAGGGGTGCTTCGTGGTCATGTTCTCTGGCAATCTAGGGCTGTCGCAGCGGCTCGAGGATGTGCTTACCGTTGCCGCCGAATTTACCGACAAGAGCGGAATTCGCTTCGTTTTCATAGGCGAAGGAGCCGCCAAAGCGGATCTTATGAAACAAGCACGCGCGCGACATCTTGGAAACACACTTTTTCTTCCCTATCAGCCGAAAGAATCGCTTTCCGCATCCTTGGGCGCGGCCGATGTCCATCTCGTGCCTTTGCGGGGCGGGGTGGCGGGCCTGATCGTGCCGAGCAAGGTTTACGGGATTCTGGCGGCAGGACGTCCGCTGATCGTCGCCATCGAGGAAGACAGCCACCCGGCGCAAATCGTTCGGGAACATCAGTGCGGTCTGCGGGTGGATCCGGACTCACCCGCGAAACTCCACCAGGCGATTGCCTGGGCCGTCGGCCATCCGTCGGAGTTGCGGGAGATGGGCCAACGCGGGCGCGAAGCGGCCGTGAAGCATTTTGACCGGCGGATTTCCGTCGCCAAATTCCGAAACATGGTTGAATCGCTGCCGGGACACCGGCACAAACTGGCGATGCAGAATCAGCGTGACGGCACGAACGAAATCGCTTACTAAGAGGATGGCATGAAACGAGCACTTATCACCGGTATCACAGGGCAGGACGGATCTTATTTGGCTGAACTGCTTCTGCAAAAGGGTTACGAGGTTCACGGCATCATTCGCCGCGCCAGCAGCATCAACAGCAGTCGGATCGACCACCTTTACCAGGACCGCCATAAGGGGGGCGTCAAGCTCTTCCTGCACTATGGCGATCTCAGTGATTCGGTCAGTCTGGTAAAAATGATGTACGACTTGAAGTTCGATGAGGTTTATCATCTCGGCGCCCAGAGTCATGTTCGTGTCAGCTATGATATTCCCGAGTACACGGCGGACATTACGGGCGTAGGGACAATCCGCATCCTCGAGGCAATCCGCGAAACCGACAGCAACCCGCGGTTCTATCAAGCCTCATCGAGCGAGATGTTTGGAAAAGTGGCGGAAATCCCCCAACGGGAAACAACCCCGTTTCATCCGCGCAGCCCGTACGCTGTGGCGAAGGTGTTCTCCTATTGGGCAACGGTCAACTACCGCGAGGGATATAACATGTTTGCCTGCAATGGGATACTGTTCAACCATGAATCACCGCGGCGAGGCGAGACGTTCGTCACCCGCAAGATCACGCGCGCCCTTGCGCATATCAAGCTCGGGCTGCAGGATAAACTTTATCTGGGCAATTTGGATGCGAAACGCGACTGGGGATACGCCCCGGAATTCGTTGAGGCGATGTGGATGATGTTGCAACAGGACCAGCCGGATGACTACGTGATCGCCACGGGTGAAACCCATTCGGTGAAAGAGTTCTGCGAGGAAGCTTTCGCCTATGCGGGCCTGGATTGGAGCCAGTACGTCGAAATCGACAAACGCTATTACCGCCCGGCAGAAGTGGATTTGTTGATCGGCGACGCCTCCAAGGCGAAACGGGTCTTGGGTTGGGAACCAAAGATACGATTCAAGGACCTGGTAAGGTTGATGGTGGACGCCGACCTCAAGACACTGGAGGACCAACTGGCCGGGAAGGTGGACCGGGTGGAGGCAGGACAGCGCTGAAGTCGGGACCAAGGGGTCAATCGAAACGCTATGAACTTCTGGCAAGAACAACGGGTCATCGTGACCGGCGGCGCGGGTTTTCTCGGTTCGTTCATCGTCGCGGGACTCAAAACGCGTGGCTGCAAGAATATTTTCGTGCCGCGGAGCCGTGATTGCGACCTGCGCGATCGCGCGGCGATTATCCGCCTTTTTAAGGAATCACAGCCGACGATGGTACTGCATCTTGCGGCGGTGGTTGGCGGCATCGGCGCGAACCGCAAGCATCCCGGGAAGTTTTTTTACGAGAATGCCGTCATGGGCATCGAGTTGGTCGAACAAGCCCGCCAGTTCCACCTGCCGAAAATTCTGGTGGCTGGAACCATTTGCGCGTATCCGAAATTCACGCCCGTACCGTTCCTGGAAGAAGAGCTTTGGAACGGCTATCCGGAAGAAACCAACGCCCCCTACGGCGTTGCCAAAAAGGCGATCCTCGTCCAGTGCCAGGCCTATCGGCAGGAGTACGGATTGAATGCCGTCTACTTGTTGCCCGTCAACCTCTACGGCCCGCGCGACAATTTTGACCCCCAATCCTCGCATGTCATTCCTGCGCTCATCAAGAAGTGCGTCGATGCCCGCGAGAGCGCCGACACGTTTATCGAATGCTGGGGCACCGGCAACCCGACACGCGAATTCCTCTACGTCGAGGATGCCGCCGACGGCATCCTGCGCGCGGCGGAGCATTACAACAAATCCGATCCCGTCAATCTCGGAAGCGGCCGGGAGATTTCCATTCGCGATTTGGTGAACCTGATTGCGAAACTAACCAGGTTCCCGGGCGAAATTCGATGGGACCCGTCAAAGCCGGATGGGCAACCGCGTCGGTGCCTTGACGTGGGGAAGGCCCGTCACGAATTTGGCTTCGAGGCAAGCACGCCCCTTGAAGAAGGTCTCCGCAGGACGATCCAATGGTACGAAGAGAATCGCACCTGAAATGACCCAGGACCGTGCGCAAAATGTGCACCAGCGTTCCTGCGGGTCAGCAGGCCTTGGCACTGGATCAGAGCTACATTTCACTGCTCCTTCCTTCAGTTGTTCAAGTTGTTACGGCTGATCCGGGCAACCCGCGGGACTGGTAAGCGCCCAATCCGGTCAGAAATCGTATATATTTACGAACAGAAAGATTGATTGCCTTCTAGACCAGTTTATTGTAGGCTCCCGGGGTTGCTAGGAGTGGTATAGAGACCAAATATGGGGAAGTATTTGTTATTGTTTTTGGGTGGTTTCGGGATTTCATTCGCGCTGACGCCGCTGGTGCGATGGTTGGCGATTCGCGTCAAAGCCATGGATATTCCGAACGAACGGAAGGTTCATGACCGTCCCATCCCGCGGCTTGGCGGCGTGGCCATCTTCGTGGCGTTCACCTCCATGGTTTTCCTGGCGTTCTCTCCCTTCGCGCTGGTTACGCATCCGTTCATTTCCATCGGGAAACACTGGTGGAGAGGCTATCTCGCGGCCGCGAGCATTATCGTTGCCCTCGGCGTGCTCGACGACCTGCGGCCACTGGGCGCGCGAGTGAAGTTCCTGACCCAGGCGCTTGCCGCTTGCTGCGCGATGTATTTCGGATACATCATCAACCGTCTTGATCTTCCGTGGGGTGTTTCCATTCATTTGGGTCTTTGGGGCATTCCGGTGACGCTCCTTTGGATTGTGGGGCTGACGAACGCGTTCAACCTCATTGATGGCCTGGATGGCCTGGCCAATGGCGTGGCCTTAATCTCGTCGCTAACGTTGATGGGCGTTGCGTTGCTTGGTCATAACATTGAATTGGCGCTCGTGTGCTCCGCACTGGCGGGTTGTCTTCTCGGATTTCTGCCTTACAATTTTCACCCCGCGTCGATCTTCCTCGGCGATTCTGGCAGCCTTTTCCTGGGTTTCACGCTCGCCGTGCTCAGCATCACAACCTCGCAGAAGAGCACGGTCGCTGTGTCGATCCTGATCCCGATGATGGCGTTTGGCCTGCCGATCATGGATGCCCTACTGGCAATGATTCGCCGTTTCTTGCGGGCGATGCACGTTTGGGAAACGACGGGCCAGGGAACGTACCGGGTGTTTTTTTTGCACGGCAAAGCGATGTTTGAAGCCGACCGTGATCATATTCATCATCGCCTGATGCGCCTGGGGATTTACCACCGCAACGCGGTCATATTTCTCTACGCGATTTGCGCGGCGATGAGCGTCGCCGCGCTCATGATCGCGTCTTATCGCAATATCGACACGGGCGTCATTCTCGCAGCGATCGGCATCGCCGTCGTGCTTGGTATCCGCAAATTGCGCTATGAGGAGCTGCAGTTCCTGCGCAACGGTTCGCTGGTTCCGCTTTCCCGTTTCCCGGTGCTGGGATATGAATCCTTTCAAATCCCGATCGATCTTGTGATGGTGTCCCTGGCCTATTACGTCGCTTACTGGCTGCGTTACGAGGGCGTGTTCACCGGCTCGGTGAAGGCCACCTTCATCGCGACCTTACCGGCGCTACTCCTGACGAAAATTGTCGTGTTCCATCTGACCGGCCTGTACCGTATCCGCTGGCGCCAGGCTGGTGTTCCGGAAATGCTGCGCGGCTGCCGCTCGATGGTCCTGGGGAGTGTCGCCGCCGCCGTCGTGCTGACCTACATGCAGGTCGGAAACATCGGCCCGTCGATATTGATCGTTGATTTTTACGTGGTGAGTTCCTTCCTGTTGGGCTCACGATTCTCCGCGCGGCTGATCCATTATTACGCGCAATCCAACCCCGCTCATAAAAGACGCGTGCTCATTTACGGAACCGGTCCCAGCGCCAGCATGTTGATCTGTGAACTTCTGGCCAACCAGCATCATTCGCTCGCGCCGGTTGGTTTTATCGACGAGCATCACGGCAAGAGCCGCAAGATTTTGCATGGATACCCGATCCTGGGTTCGTTCATGATTCTTCCTGAGATCCTTCAGGACGGCGGCATTGAAGAGTTGATCATTGCCACCATGAAGCTCCCCCCCAGCAACTCGAGCAACTCAAGGAGTTGTGCCGCCAACATGGCGTGACGGTGCGCCAGTTCCGCGTCTCCCTCGACGAGATTCCCCATTCCGGCGCGAGACTCAACCTCGCCAGCAGCTAGTCACCACTCAAGGATCTCGTTTCCCCGAAAATCGCACGCGCCAGCAGTGTGTCTTGCTGGTCCGCATTGATTGGGCGAAGGCAGCTGACCTGGAGCACGGAATTCAGGAACATGGCAAGAGCATTGGGCCCACCACGAGGAATGTCATCGGCCAGAGGAACTCTTTTTTCACAGCGACGGGCCGGTGGATCACCGCGAAATCAGGGCTGTACCCAGAAGTTATTTTGTCCCTGCTGGATATACACTTTCTCCAACAACACGTCCGTCAGTCCGTCGCGCCGCGCCATTGGGGCGCGGTCGCTGTATTCCGCGCGGGCCTGAGCATACATTTGCCGGGTGAACGCGGCAGAAGCACTTCCTGAATCGGAATATCGGCTGTTACCATTATTCCAGTCCCAGTTTTTGGTCTGCACGACGGTATTGCTTGTTGAGTTAAGCAGGGGCCAGTTGCCGACGGGGGACCTGAAGGTGAGGCACCCATCAACCATCAGCGAGCCTGAAGTCGAGCCGCTAACATTATACCAATCGATGATGTAATCATCTAACCCCAGCAGGAATGTGCCACTAAAATTTACCACGGAAAAGCCATTCGAGGTGGCCCGAGAAAAATCTTCATTAGCACCGATGTTCTCATGGAGCACACAGTTCAGGTAGGTAATAGTGCCATTTCCTGACACTTGCAGGATGCGATTGTGGAAAGAATTATTGCCCGCTTCGTTGTAGATGGCTTCCCCATAAAACTGTCCGCCGTTGGTGCACATAAGACTGAGCCAGTTTACGCCATTGTCAGTGTCGATCTCGCGCACTTTGCCGCGGCCCTCCAACAACACGTTTATGCCCGTACTGGCGGGAGAAACCGAGGTCTGACAAATGATATTGCCAGCAATGTCCACTACGGTACCGGGACAATCCCCCAGTCGAACGTTTGTGGTCAGCCCTTGGAAAATCATGACATCGCGCAGGTAAACCCGTGCCGCAGAACTGCCCACACCGGTAACGGCGATGCCGCCGCCGGCAGAGCCAGAGTTGCCGCTCAGTTGCAACTGGGAAAACGTGACATGCGATGGACTTGGACACACGAACATGGATCCGCCGGAAGCACCGTTCCAGTAGAACTTCGTCATATCACCGTCACCCACGATACGCACATCCCGGTTCACCGGTAGGGTAACGGTCGAGGTCATATGCCACTGCTGGTCGCTATTCGAGGACCAGGGAATGTGAATGACAGTCCCATTCGTGGCACTGCTAACGGCGGTCTGCAACGAAGCCGCCGTAAGACTGGTGGGCATATCCACAAAGGTACGGTTGAGATTCACTGCCGCTGGCGGGATGACGGGCGCGGCGAAGGCAAGCGCGCCTCGTGACACCGTGAAGTTGTCCACCATGTTGGTCTTGAACCCGCTTCCCCCTCCAAGAGAAAGCCAGCTGGACGCGCAGTTGGTGTTGCCGATAGCCGTCAGGTCAATCTGAAGGGAATTGGAGGTGGATACGGTCGGGCCATTGGTGCAGGCGAATATATTATCCAACAGGACCAAGGGACCTGGTTGCCCCATGACAATCGGTGTTGTGCAATCAACGATGGTGTTCCCCTTCATCAAGATCGGCGTGACGTTGGCGCCCACATTTGAGGTCTTCAAAAAGGTTCCTGCCCGGAAACTAATGTTGCTTACTATCTCGATATAGGAAGAGGCCTGCGTCAAGGTGAACTCCGTCTGATTGTCCACCAACACGCTGTGGTACAAGTGTGCCGAACCAGGATTCACATACAGTGCGTTCTGGCAGTTGGTAAACAAACAATCTGTCATCCAGGCGTCCAGTGCATTGAAGTTCCAGGTCTCCAGCCCGGTGGTCAGCCCGATGAACTTGCAACGGGTAAATCCCTCGTTGGCAAATCCTGCGCCGTAGAAACCGCCGTCAATCCCGTGAGCACCGGATGCGCCATTCTTAAATACCAAATCCTCAAAGGTGTTTGCACTATCGAAAAAAACGGCTCCACTCTGTTGACTGCAACTCAACAGGGTAGTCGCCTTCCCATTTCCATCCAACGTAAAACGCGAGAATAGCACGAACACAACGGAATCCAAGTGCACCAACGTGGACGCACCGGAATATCCAGAGCCGGTGGGGCCATCGAATTTCAGGGCGGTATCCGACGGATCGTGTCCGACAATTTCAACTTCCTGCCGGTTTCGCAGCCAAAGCTTTTGCGTAACCCGGTACGTGCCCGGCGGGAAATACAGCACTGGTGAATTCCCCCCCAGGCCAACTTTGGAGAGAGCATTACTGATTGCCGCCGTGTCATCCGTGACGCCGTCTCCGACTGCCCCGTAGGTGGTCTTGACGTTCGACCAACTGTTGAAGGGGCCGTACCATTCGGTAACGGCGCTCGATCCAGATTGAGAAGGTGCTCCTGTCGTGGCGGTCGCCACGTTTGACGGGGCAGAGAGGCCTGCCCGTGTCTCGCGACCAGAGAGCGCGAGCAGTCCCAAGAAAGTCAATATCCAGAGGCGAGATTTCATAACAGTACACATTTCATTCCGCATTATACTCATTCGGCATTATACTCATTCTTCTATCGTGCGTCCAGTTTTACTATCGTGCGTCTAGTTGAATGCAGCAACTTCGTAGTAATACGTCGTTGACGGGTCCAGACCTGTGTCCGTGTAGGTGGTCACGTTCGCACCCACGCTGCCAACGACACTCCACGGCCCGCCAGCCGATGTCGCCCGCGAGATTTGAAATCCGGTTTCGTTGTTCGAGTTATTCTGCCAGTCGAGTGTGATGTATGTGGGTGTCACAACCGTCGTAGCCAGATTGGAGGGCGCCGCGGGATTTCCGGGCGCTGACGCAACGGTTGTCGCACAGGTTTCGGGACTCGCCGATGAGTTGTTTCCCGCGTTATCGAAAGCGACAATCGTGTAGCAATATGACGTGCCGGCCGCCAAACCGCTGTCGGTGTAGCTGGTCGCCGTCGTCGTCGTCACCAAGGCGCCGTTACGGTAGACTTGGTAACCCGCCAGACCCGAACCGCCGGAATCGGTCGAGGCATGCCAGCTCACACTGACTTGGGACGTTGAAGTGGCTGTCGCGATGATCCCGCTTGGGATGGAGGGCGCGATCGTGTCGGCAAGCGCCGGGGTGGTGGCACTGGTGACGCTCGAGAAGGCGGAATTGCCGGAGGCATTGTAGGCGCAGACCCGATAAAAATAGGTCGTTGCGGCGGTAAGTCCTGTGTGAGCGCAGGACGTCACGTTGGCGCCCACGATGCCGATTTGCGTCCAAGGGCCGTTGGAACTATTGGCGCGTTGGACAATAAATCCGCTTTCGTTGTTGGAATTATCGTTCCAGGTGAGGTTGATCTGGCTCGAAGAAGCGGCGAGGGCCACCAGCCCAGAGGGCGCCGCGGGGACTGTCCCGAGTGTGGCCGCACATGCCTGGCTACTTGGGGCCGAGATGTTCCCCGCGTTGTCGGATGCGGAAACAGTAAAACAATACGACGTGATCGGCGAAAGTCCCGTCGCCGTGTAGCTCGCTGTCGTCACGGTGGCCACATGTGTACCGTTGCAATACACCTGATAGCCGGCTCACGCCGGAACCGCCGATATCCGTCGACGCAACCCAACTCAGGTTCACTTGATTGCTGGAAAAGGCCGTCGCAGTCAATCCGGACGGGATCGTGGGAGCAACGGTGTCCGCCTCTGACAGAGTGGCGCCTTTCGCGACATTTGAATAGGGCGAATTCCCTACGGTATTGTAAGCGTGAACGCGGAAGTAGTAGGTGCTTAGCCCGCTGAGCCCTGACTGCGTGTAAGTGGTTACATTCGACCCTACGGTGGCG
The DNA here is from genome assembly GCA_963812605.1 of uncultured Verrucomicrobiae bacterium. GTDB lineage: Bacteria > Verrucomicrobiota > Verrucomicrobiia > Palsa-1439 > Palsa-1439 > Palsa-1439. The sequence goes on from CAWEWF010000002.1 coordinate 107,884, forward strand.
ATTGCCGTCCATGGGCCGATTGCGGCGGGCGCAGTTTCGACAACGAACCCGGCTTCATTATTGGAGTTGTTCTTCCAACTCAAACTGATTTGTGTGTCGGAAGTCCCGGCTGCCACCAGCGTGGTCGGTGCCAGGGGTGATGCGGCCAGCGTTGTGGCGCAAGCCTGGCCGCTTGGGGCGGACACGTTGTCCGCATTGTCATAGGCGGCCACTGTCACGCAGTATTGCGCGCTGGCCGTCAGATTCGTCCAAGAGTAGCTGGTGGCGGTCGTCGTGGCAAACTGGACGCCGTTCGTATAGAGGCGGTAGCCACCCATGCCGGACCCGCCCGTGTCGGTGGACGCGCTCCAGGAAATATTGATTTGGTCCGAAGCGGGCGCCACGGTGGTGAGTCCACCCGGTACAGACGGCGGGATGTTATCCGTCTTGACCGAGGTCTTTTTGCTCGCGTTGTTCGAATAGCCCGAGTACCCCTTTTTGTTGTAGGCGCGGAGACGATAATAATACATCGTCGAGCCGGACAACCCCGTGTCCGCATACGTCGTTGTCGAATTGGTCACACCGACAGGGGTCCATGGCCCGGTGGGTGTCGGGCTCCGCTCAACCTTGACGCCGGCGGCGCCTGGTGTGGTGTAGGACCAGACCAGGTCCACCGTATTGAAAGTGTTCGTCGGGGCGGTGAGATTCGCTGGAGCCGCCAGTTGAGGCCCTTTGTTTTTTGGCACACCGTAATTATAGAGAAGCACGCTATTCGTCTGGTTGCAGCTGCTGGCCGTGACCTGAAGTATGTCGGCATCCGGGCCCATGGTCACGCAAAAATCAGTCGCGCTCGTCATGTCGGGAGTTCCCATGACCGGCACATCCGTCGGATCACCGCCCACACGATTAACCGACACATTCACGGACCCACACGAAGGATCGCTGGGAGGATTCAGGACGTTCACGTGAAAGCAAACCGTATCGCCCGCATAATGCAATACCATCGTACTGGATTCTGACTTCGCTGACCAGGACCAGCGGATCGGAGAACGGGAGAGTCGGCACAAGCTCCTTCAGTTGCTGGCCCATGATTACCGCTTTCAACATCCCTTTCAGGGCCGCCGAGTCCGTGACGCCGGAATTGTCCACCTCAGACTTCGTCTTTAGAAGCTGGGCTTGGAAGCGGAAAACTTCTTTTTGGAACGTCCTCCCCCTGTTCCCCAGTCCGACGGTCATCTCGGGCGACTGTACCGCTGCCACGAGGCTGTCAGCCAGAGCGAGGGTCAAACCGAGCTGCGTTGACCCGATGGTCCGGCTCGATTGCGCCACGCTCACTGACGCTTCCGTCAGACTGTCCAACAGCGGGCATAATTGCGCTTCAATCTCCCCGGCCCCATTGGTGACGGTGTCCGCGCGGACCACTACGGCCGCCAATATATTGAGAACGATCAGAAGTGAAAGCAAACCGCGGTGATGAAAACAGCTTCTCAGAAACGACGTTCTGACGCTCGCATCGACAGCCACAGCAACTTTCGACAACCCTTGAAAACGAACTCTTGTTCCCTGCATCACAAATTCCCTGATTGATTCCCTGATTGATTCCCTGAACTCGCAGATGGGACAAACGCAAGCGGTGTGCCAGCACCCTGCCGGCGCCGGGCGATTCACTCAATTCGGCGTGGAATTCGCGGAGGATAGTACCCATTTTCAGGTAATTTTTCGCAAACACAGTCTACCTGTATTCCAGTAATTTACTGGCTTGCAAGGCAATACAACTTTGCGGCTCATATTCTCGCATTCGTCAGTGCTGCTACTTTTTTTGAGGATCATTCCTTGGGAAAACTTGCAAACGCTCTCACGCGCGACAATCGAACGCAAAACCGGTGGCAACTTTCTTTCCACCCCTGAAAACTTTCGCGGCATCTTGCCGGCGAGAACCGACGAGGGTCGTCGCCCCACCCTTGCCAAACGCAATCGCTTCCACTATCCTGTGCGTTCCGTGCTCCCATGAGTTACGTCAAGCTTGCAAAAACTGTCTTCGACATTGAAATCGACGGCCTGCGCCGCACGCGCGCCCGTCTCGACCAGAGCTTCTCCCGGGCCGTCGAGGCCATCGTGAAGTGCCTCCGCAACCGCGGCAAAGTGATCGTGACCGGGGTCGGCAAGTCCGGCAACATTGGCCACAAGATCGCCGCCACGCTCACCAGCACCGGCGCCGCCAGCGTGCTCCTGAACTCCGTGGACGCCCTGCATGGCGACCTCGGCATCATCAATGACGGGGATTGCGTCCTGGCCCTCAGCTATTCGGGCGAAACCGAGGAGCTGAGCCGCATTCTGCCGGCGATCAAGCGCTTTGACGTGACAATCATCTCCATGACCGCGCACGCCAAATCCAGTCTCGCGCGCCATAGCGACATCGTGCTGAATGTGTACGTGCGCAAGGAAGCCTGCCCGTTCAACCTCGCCCCGACCTCCAGCACCACGGCCATGCTCGCCCTGGGCGACGCCCTCGCCATGTGCGTGCTGAACGCCCGCGGTTTCAAGAAGTCCGACTACGCCCGCTTGCACCCAGCCGGGGCCATCGGGCGCACGATGCTGGTGCAGATCAAGGACATTATGCGGACGGGCAATCGCAACGCCGTCATCGCGGATTACCGCAGCGTAAAGGACGCACTACTCGCGATGACCAAGGCGAAGTCGGGTACGATCAGCGTCGTGGACAAGCAGGGGCGCGTCGCCGGGGTTTTCACAGACGGAGATTTTCGCCGCCACATCGCCCGCGACCCCGCGGTGCTCCAGGTGCCGATCCACCGAGTGATGACGCCGAACCCGGTCACGATCCGCCAGGACGCGCTGGCTATGGAAGCCCTGAAGATTTTCGAGCAGCGGCAAATCGACGATCTAATTGTTGTCGATGGAAAAAAGCACCCCGTGGGCATCGTCGATTCGCAGGACCTGCCGAAATTTAAACTACTGTAACCGAGAGGACACACCACCATGCCGTCAGCCAACGATCTCCGAAAAGGAATGGCCGTCAAGTACAACAACGACATTTGCGTCGTGCTGGACATGCAACACCGCACGCCGGGCAACCTGCGCGCGTTCGTCCAGGCCACCTTGCGCAGCCTGAAAACGGGCAAGTCCTCCACCGTCCGCTTTACCTCCACCGAGTCAATCGTCGTGGTTTCCAAAAACACCAGGCCCGTGGACTTCAGTTACAAGGATCAGGCCGGCTATCATTTCATGGACCCGGAAACGTACGAGACCATCACACTTAATGATGAATTCATCGGTGACTCCAAGAACTACCTCACGGAAAATCTGCGCTGCACCCTGACCGAAGTCGAAGGCAAGATTGCCGAGCTCGAACTCCCGCCCGCCGTCGATCTCAAAGTCCTCGAAGCCCCGCCCGGCATCCGCGGCGACACCGCCACCAACGTCACCAAACCCGCCAAGGTCGAAACCGGCATCGAAGTCGCCGTCCCCATCTTCATCAACCCCGGCGACAGCATCCGCGTCGACACCCGTACCGGCAAGTACTTGAACCGGGTGTAAGCCGCATAGATTTCATGCGCGCTATATGTATGTTTTTACAGCCGTCCTCCTTGCCACCGCCAGTGGCTGCGTTCACTATCATCCTGCCCCGACAGATACGACTAATGTTTCACACGATAATCTGCATCGGCTTGTAGGACAAACAATCACGCTACGCGGAAATTTTTCATTGCGCGGCAAGTTCGGCCCATACATTCTTGTTAACAGCGGGCCGGTCTACCTTCAACCAACAGGTTCATTTACTTGGGGTCGGTCGTGGGCAGATATGGAGGGTAGGATGGTCAAAGTGACAGGCGTACTTCACTTTTCTCCGCTTGATGCTCAACGGAGCGGAGGCCACACTGTGGCTGGTTCTATGCCGAACAGGAGTTGGTCAACCTCCTCGACGACTTCGCCACAAGAAAGGGGCTCCGGCAAAACCCGTAACCCCCTTTCTCGGACTGACCTTTTAGTCAATTCTTCTTGCCGTGCAGCACCGCTTCAAGGCATTCTGATGATAACCGTGTTTGGCAGCATAGAAGCCGTCTTGGAAAACCAATTATCTACAACCACCACGACACAGCGTGCCACCAGACGCTGCTACAGTCCCTGACGCTTGCCGAATCTGCCGACTGTTCCTTTTGCGCATTGCGCACTTACTCCTTACGCTCTGAAACCTGCTACCCTAGCGTACAAAATAGACCGCCTCCCGCTATTGTCAATCAGTAGGATAAACGCCAACATCAAAGCGGCGACAAGTCGCCGCACTCCAAAACTAGGCCCGCGGATGCGCCTTCTCGTAGACCTTCTTCAAGCGCTCGGGCGTGATGTGCGTGTAGATTTGCGTGGTGGAAAGATTGGCGTGGCCCAGAAGTTCCTGCACGCTGCGTAAATCGGCGCCGGCATCGAGCATGTGCGTCGCGAAACTGTGACGGAGCTTGTGCGGTGTCAGCGATGGGTCGAGCCCGGCGGCAAGCAGATACTTCTTTAGCATGCGCTGCATACTACGCGCCGTCATGCGTCCTCCGAATCGATTCACAAATAGCGGCCCGCGCGCGCTGCGCGCGCGCACTTCGAGGTATTTCTGCAGGGTTTCAATAGCCGGCCCGCCGAGCGCGGCCAATCGCTCCTTCTTGCCCTTGCCGCGAACGCGAACAACTTCGCCGAGCACATCCATGTCATCATCGTTGAGCTGGACGAGTTCGTGAATGCGCAGCCCCGCGCTGTACAACGTTTCCAGAATCGCCTTGTCACGCCACGCGGCCAGCTTGTTTTTCGCGTTTTCCTTCAATGGCGCTTCGAGCAGCGCCTCCACCTGCTGGATCGTCAGGAATTTCGGGAGTTTCCGCGCCTTTTTCGGAAGGGTCAGTCCCACCAAGGGATTCAGTTTCACGCGCTCGGTGCGCACAAGCCATTTGAAGAAACTGCGGAGCGCGGACATCTTGAGATGGATTGTGGCGCGATCGAATTGGCGCTCCGTGAGGTGGACCAGATAGCCGCGCAAATGGAACGAATCAACCGGCACCCACGCGCACGATTGTTTGTACTTCCCCTCGAACCACGCGGCAAATGCCGCGATGTCGGCGGAGTAATTGCGGATGGTCAGCGGAGAAGCGTCGCGTTCGGCCCGCAGGTAATCGAGAAACCCGTCAACCAGCGAGTCCGTTACGCCTCTGCCGGCGCCAGTTTTTTGATGTTCTTGCACTTCGGATAGGCCGAACAGCCGAGGAATTCGCCGAAACGACCGCGCCGCTTCGCCATGGGCGCGCCGCACTTCTCGCACTTCTCGTCGGTCAGCACGGGTTCTTCCTTGGGCGGGGGCGGGGGCGCTTTGTCTTTCAATTCATCGGGCAGCGTTTTGGCGTTGCGACATTTCGGATAGCCGGAACAAGCCAGGAATGGTCCGCGGCGGCTGTTGCGGATCAACATAGGCAAGCCGCACTTCTCACATTTCACATCGGTCGTCACCGGCGCGGGCTTCTCGATGACCGTGATCTTGCCCGCGGCATCGCGCGTGAACGATTTCGCGTTCTTGCATTCGGGATAGCCCGAGCAGGCGAGAAACTCGCCCCGTTTTCCCGCTTTGATGACCATCGGCGAACCGCATTTCTCGCACTTGATGCCTGTCTCTTCCTTTTCCACGATCTGAATGCTCCCATCTTCGCCGCGTTTGAAGTTCTTCGTGTTCTTGCATTTCGGGTACGCCGAACAGGCAATGAATTCGCCGTTCTTGCCAGGACGGGTCACCAACATTTCGCCGCAAAGCTCGCACTTGATGCCGATCGGAACGGGTTTCGGCCGCACATCTTCCATGTTCTCGCTCGCGGCCTTCAGGGTCGGCTCGAAATCCTTGTAGAATTCGCCGAGCATCTCTTGCCACCCGACCTTGCCCTCTTCAATCTCGTCGAGCAACTCCTCCATATGCGCCGTGAACTGCACATCGAGCAATTTCGTGAAATGCTTCACCAGCACGTCGGTCGTGATTTCGCCGAGTTGCGTCGGCGCCAGGCGGCCCTTCTCCTTGCTGACGTAATGCCGCTTCTGGACCGTGGCAATCGTCGGCGCATAGGTGCTCGGGCGTCCAATCCCGAGTTCTTCCAGCGCTTTGACCAATGTCGCCTCGCTGAAACGCGGCGGCGGCTCGGTAAAATGTTGCGCGGGGAGGAGCTTGACCAAATGCAGCCGCTCGCTCTCACTCAACGGCGGCAGCTTCTTGTTCTCTTCTTCCTCCGACGGTTTCTCCGGCTCCGCCTTCTTCTCAGCCTCTTCCTCGACTCCGTAAATCTTCAGCCAGCCCGCGAACACCACCTCGGTCGCCGTCGCGCGAAACAGGAAGTACTTCGGATCGTGTCGCGCATCGATATCAATGCTGGTCACCTTCATCTCCGCGGGTGTCATCTGGCTGGCGACAAACCGGTCCCAAATCAATTTATAGAGGCGAAACTGGTCGTGATCGAGATACATCCGCAGGCTCTCCGGCGTCCGCCGCGCTGACGAGGGACGAACCGCCTCGTGTGCGCCTTGGGCATCCTTCTTTGACTTGTAGAGGTTTGGCGTCGCCGGCGCATAGTCGGGGCCGATGGTTTCTCGGATAAACGCCAGCGCTTCGTCCTGCGCTTCTTTCGAAATGTTGAAGGAGTCGGTACGCATGTAGGTGATCAAACCGACCGCGCCCTCCGCGCCGATCTCCACGCCTTCGTACAGCTGCTGGGCCACAATCATCGTCTTGGTGGTACCCATGCCGAGGGCCTTCGACGCGGACTGTTGCAACGTGCTCGTCGTGAACGGCGGCGCCGCGCTGCGCTTCTTCGATTTGATGTCGATTTTGGCGACCTTGTACTCACACTGCTTTAGATCGGTCAGGATGGCGTCCGCCTGTTCCTTGCCATCAATGATCATGACATCAGCCTTGGCCTCGCCGTTGGGCGACCGGACCTTCTTGTCACCCACCTGGATCAAGCGCGCCAGGAAATGGTCCTTCGGGTCCACGAGCTTCCGCAGTTCGGCCTCAACCGACCAATACTCCTGGGGCTTGAACGCGCGGATCTCCCGCTCGCGCTCCACCACCAGCCGCACCGCGACGGATTGTACGCGCCCGGCGCTCAAGCCGCGCGCAACACGCTTGTTCAAAAGAGGCGAAATCTTGTAACCCACGATGCGATCCAGGATGCGCCGCGCCTGCTGGGAATCGACCAGCTTCATGTCCACCTGACCGGGATGATCGAAGGCGGCGCGCACGGCGTTCTTGGTGATTTCGTTGAACTGGACGCGGAAGAACGTGGGGCCGTTCTTCTTGCTCTTCAGGATTTCCCACAAATGCCAGGCAATCGCCTCGCCTTCACGATCAGGGTCGGTCGCCAGGTAAACGTGCTCCGCACCCTCCGCGGTCTTCTGCAGTTCGGTGACCAGCGCCTTCCGCTTGGCGGAAACCTGGTACGTGGGCTTGAAATCCTTCTCGATCTCGACGCCGAATTTGCGTTCGGGCAAATCGCGGACATGGCCCATGGAGGCCTTCACGCTGAAGTCCGACCCCAAATACTTGTTGATCGTCTTCGCCTTCGCGGGTGATTCAACGATGACCAGTTTTTTTGCCATGCTTTTTTTTCTTACGGCCCGAAGGCCGCGCTGCGCACGTACTGCTTGCCGGGAAGCTGGCGGACGAGCCGTTTCATCTCCAGCGCCAACAACGTGGCGGAAACACACGCCGTTGTCAAACCGCTGGCCCGAATGATCTCGTCAATGGCAACCTCCTCGTTGCCGATCTGCGCCATCACTTTCTCCTCTGTCTCACTCAGTTGCAAAGCAGGTTTGATACCCCCACCCTCCACGCCAGCTTTCGCGGACTCCGTGGCCGTTTTCGGTAGCAGGTACTCAAATTCACCGAGGATATCCTCCACATCCTCGGTCAATTTTGCGCCGTCCTTGATCAATTTGTTCGCCCCCCTGGACAAAATTGAATCCGCCCGGCCCGGCACCGCAAACACCTGCCGCCCCTGTTCCCCCGCCTGATTCGCCGTAATCAATGCCCCGCTCTTCAAGTTTGCCTCCACCACTACGACGCCCAGCGACCAGCCGCTGATGATGCGGTTCCGCATCGGGAAATTCTGGCGGTCCGGCTGCACGCCGAACGGAAACTCCGTCACCACCGCCCCGCCCTTCTCCACAATCTCATCGGCCAGCTTCTTGTTCTCCGCGGGATAGACCACGTCGATTCCACAACCGATTACGGCCACTGTCCGCCCCTTCGCTTGCAGCGCGCCATTATGCGCCGCAGTATCGATTCCGCGCGCCAGCCCGCTCACGACCGTCACCCCGACCCGCGCCAACTGAAAGGCCAATTTCCGCGCCATTTCCTGCCCGTAAAGCGACGTGCGCCTCGACCCGACCACCGCAATCGCCAGCGCATCGCGCTCCGTCAGCGCTCCCTTCACGTACAACACGAGCGGCGGGTCGTAAATCTCCCGCAAGTTCTTCGGGTATTCCGCGTCGTCCCGGCTGACGACGCGCACGCCGGACTTTTCAATCCGTTGCAACTCCGCCTCGAGATCCACTTTTTCCCGCCAACCGGTGATGCTCCGCGCGACTTCTTCGCCCACGCCCTCCACCTGCATCAACTCGGTTTTCGACGCCGCCAGGATCGCCTGCGGCTCGCCAAATCGGTCCCGCAACGCGCGGACACGAATCGGCCCGACGCCATCGACCATGTTGAGGGCAATGTATGCTTCGCGCGAAGTCATACGCGCTTCCGCCACCCGAGAGACCGCGACCTGTTTACGACGCCGCCTTCCGGCCGCGCCGCTTCCATCCGAACTCCAGTTGCGGTTCCTTCAGCAACTCATAGTTCTTCAATAACCGCAGGATCTGCAGCAAATCCGATTTTCGGTAATTGCGGTTGATGGCCACGCTCGCAACCAATTCCTGCAGAATCGACCGGAACGAGATCACGCCGTCGACTCCTTTCGACCGCAACACCTCGATGCTGCGCTGCCGTGTTTTCGCGTCGCGCGGCAATCCGGGCACGATCAGGATTTTTACCAAACCCTCGCTCCCGACCAGCCGCTGCGCCTCCTCGATGACCCGTTTCTCCACAAACCTAAAGATTTTCGGTTGGTTGGCCAGCACGCCCGGCGCGAACACTCCAGTGTGCCATCCTTTCACCGCGACAATCGCCCGCGACACTTGCGACAATGTCTTGGAAGTGATCTCGAACTCGGCCGGTGCGGCCTCTGGCGGGACGGCCGGATTCAGCACGATCAAGTCCACTTCTTCGTCGGCGCTTTTCTGTCGCGCCTGGACGATGTACTTGCGTCGCTGACAAACCAGGAAGCCGTGTAACTCAAAATACTCGCGGACAATGTTCTCATCAACGGCAGACATCCACGACCTCCCTGATGTCGGCGTCCGTCACCGCATCCGAGACAAATGCTTCACCGAGGCGTTTTAGCAACACGAATCGCAGTTTGCCGTCACGGGCTTTTTTATCAAGGCGCGCCGCTTCCAACAACTCTCCCAGCTTGAAGGTCTTGCCGAGCCGCGTTGGCAGGCCGCTGGCGGTAATCAGGCCGCACAACCGTTGCGCTTCCGCCTTGCTCAGGCCAGCGCGCCGGATGGACAACTGCGCCCCGGCGCACATGCCCATTGAAATCGCTTCGCCGTGAAGCAGGCCGTTGTAATCCGACAGCGTCTCCATCGCATGACCGACCGTGTGGCCGAAATTCAGGAGAGCGCGCAACCCCGATTCGCGTTCGTCCGCGCTGACGATCTCCGCCTTGATCTCGCAGCAGCGCCGCACCACGTGGGTCACCGCCTCAAAGTCGAGCGCCAGCACCCGCTTGTATCCCTGCTCGAGCCACGCAAAAAATTTCGCATCGCGGATCGCCCCGTGCTTGATGACTTCCGCGAAGCCGCCGCGCAATTCACGTTCGGGCAATGTCCTGAGCGTATCGATGTCGGCCAGCACAATCTTCGGTTGATAAAATGCACCGACTAGATTTTTGCCCTGCGGCAGATTCACACCCGTCTTGCCGCCGACCGAGCTGTCCACTTGCGCGAGTAAACTCGTCGGCACCTGCACCAGCGCCAGGCCACGCAAATAGCTGGCCGCCACAAACCCGGCCAGGTCACCCACTACGCCGCCCCCGAGCGCGATAACGAACGACTGACGATCCAAGCCGCACGAGGGCAGTTTCTCAAAAAGCCGATTGGCTTGCCGCAATGATTTCGACGCTTCGCCTGCCGGCACGCTGAGAACCTCAGCGGCAAATCCGCCCTTCCCCAGCGCGTCGCACAACGGCCCCGCATACAGCGGCTCGACATTCGTGTCCGTGATGATGATGCCGTGCTTGCCCAGTTTGAGTGGGCGCAAATACTCGGCAGCTTGCGACAGCAAGCCTTTGCCGATCAGGATGTCGTAACTGCGCTCACCCAATTCGACACGCACCCGCTCGGGAAGACCTGTTTTTTTAGCGCTCATGGAATTGCGGCAGATTACAACCGCCGCGCCGGGGCTTGTCAACCTTGAATCGGCTCGGCTCTTATGTGTAAGACACGATGTGTATCGTCTCTCACTTTGAAAGGCTCTGCGATTCGCTGGCCAACGACCCAGGCGATGCGTCCGTCAACTGTGCAAACCAGCGGTATGCGACCTCGCTTTAGGCGGGGCACTTTCTCATCCACGAAGAAGTCCTGCAGCTTCTTCGTCTCGCTCATCCCCAGCGGCTGGAAGCGGTCACCATTTTCCCATGTGCGAACGACCAGTCCCTCGCCGAGCGCATCGGCATCGAAGCATTCTTTGAAGTGCGGCGACTCATCATCGCGCTCCAAAACAAACCGCACTCCCAATTCTCGAATAACCGTCTCGCCCGATAGGCTCAGGGGCCACTTCCCCTTCACAGGCTCCAGGTCTTTCCGACGCGCCTTCTGCAACCACTCGTACTCGCGGTACACGATCAAATCGCCCGGCAAATCGATGGCCGCGCTGGGCGCATCACCAAGCGCCGCGTGTCGCACAGCCTCGATTTGATCGAAGGTGAAACTCGGCCCGTTCTCGGAATCACCGCCCAGCCAAAACCGCAAGACGCGGCGCTGGATGGCGGTCGGGTAATTCGCCAGCGTCTTCACGTTCACCGCGTCGTTCTGGCAGGCCGCCATGTAAAACCGCTGTGCGACGTGATGCAGCAGGTAAAAATCCTCGTCCCGCAAAATCTCCGCTGTATTGAGCAGCACGTCGCGGATCGCGGGGTTGTACTCACGCTCCAACAACGGCAGCAACTCGTGGCGGATGCGATTGCGGGTGAATCGGGTGTCGGCGTTGGACTTATCTTCACGATACGAGAGCTTTTTCGCCGCCAGGTATTCCATGATTTCCTGCCGCCGAACTTTCAACAGCGGTCGAATCACGCGCAGCGTTCCCAATTGGCGTTCGGGCCAAATGCCGATCAACCCAGGCACGCCGGCGCCACGCAGGAGTCGCAACAAGAACGTTTCAACCTGGTCGTTAGCGGTATGCGCGAGCACGAGCTTCTTCAGACCGGTGCGTTCGGCCACACGCCCAAAGAACTCCCGCCGTGCGCGGCGGGCGCTATCTTCATCCGATGCGACCGTGCAAGCCTCAATGGAACTTGGCAAATTGTACCGGGCCGCGAGTTGGCGCACAAACTCGGCATCCCCATCGCTGTCCGCGCCGCGCAGTTGGTGATTGAGGTGGCAAACATGCGGTCGCCAGCCAAGTTCGACAAGGACACTTAGCAAGGCGACAGAATCCGGCCCGCCCGATACGCCGATGAGTAAAGCCTCGCCCGGCGCGAGTGCTTTTGCCAGGGCGGCTTGTACTTTGGAGAGCATGACTGATTCTGTTGTCACGACCGACAGGCGCTAGGAGGCCCGTATTTCCCGCAGCCCGCCCATGTATGGCACCAATGGTTCGGGAATTTTCACGCTGCCATCGGCCTGCTGATAAGTCTCCAGCAACGCGACGTACAAACGCGCCAGCGCCGTGCCGCTGCCGTTAAGAATATGAACGAAACGGTTCTTGCCGTCGTTTCCCTTGAAACGGATGTTGGCCCGGCGCGCCTGGAAATCCTCGCAATTCGAGCAGCTCGACACTTCGAGATAGGCGTTCTGGCCCGGTGCCCAAACTTCGATGTCGTAGGTCTTCGCGCTGGCAAACCCCACGTCGCCCGTGCACAGCATCACGACCCGGTAATGCAACCCGAGCAACTGCAGCACGCGCTCGGCGTTCACGAGCATTTTCTCCAATTCCTCGTAGCTGGTTTCGGACTTCACGAACTTGATCATCTCGACTTTGTCGAACTGATGGACGCGAATCATGCCGCGCGTCTGTTTGCCCGCCGCGCCCGCTTCGCGGCGGAAGCAGGGCGTATAGGCGCAATAATAAATCGGCAACTGTTCCTCACGGAGAATTTCGTCGCGGTGAATGTTCGCCACGGGCACCTCTGCGGTGGGTGCCAGGTACATTTCTTCATCGCGTAACCGGTACATGTCCTCTTCGAACTTCGGCAACTGGCCCGTGCCGATCATGGCGTTGCGGTTGATGAGAAACGGTGGAAAAACTTCCGTGTAACCGTGCTCGCTCGTGTGCAGGTCGAGCAGGAAGTTGATCAAGGCCCGCTCCAAACGCGCGCCCGCGCCCTTGTAGAGAATAAATCCACTGCCGGAAATCTTCGCCGCGCGCGCAAAATCCAAAATGCCAAGTTGCTCGCCAATGTCCCAATGCGGCTTCGGCCGGAAACGCAAACTTCGGCGCTTCACCCCAATGTTTTACTTCCGGATTGTCCGCTGCTTCCTTCCCTACCGGCGACACTTTCATGTGGCAGGTTGGGAACCATCAGCAGAATGTCCTGCAATTTCGCATCCAGCGCGGCAACTTCGGCATCGAGCGATGCGATGCGTTCACCAACCTGTTTCATCGCCGCCATTTGCGCGCTCGCATCCTGTCCCTTCGACTTCAACGCGCCGATTTCTTTGCTGACGGTATTGCGCTCGGCTTTGAGATTGTCGACTTCGTTGATTAGTTTGCGCCGCTGCTCATCCAACGTGGCGATTTCCGCAATCCGCGCCTCGTCGCCGCGACCGCGCGTCGCGAGCCGCTGGCGCACGAAATCCGGTTTCTCGCGAATGAGTTTGATGTCGAGCATGGGAGCGGATGATACGGCGCGGTGCGCGCCAGAGCAAGCGCGTCAGAAGCCTATGATTTTCGGCGCTGCGGCAAGGGCCTCGGCCAATTTTTCAGGTTGCTTGCCACCGGCTTGGGCCAGATCAGGCTTGCCGCCGCCACCGCCACCGCAAATCTTCGCCAGTTCGCCGACGATCTTGCCGGCATTTTTGCCCTCTTTGACCAGGTCGGGTGTAACCATGCAAATAAGCGAAACCTTGCCTTCCGCCACGCCACCCAAAACCACAATCCCGCTGGTCAGCTTCGGCCTGAGCGCGTTGACGATCGCCCGCAACAGATCGGCATTCGCATCGCCAAGATTACTCACGAGCAACCGGCCCTGCAATTTCGGCAGCAACTGCTCGGCCATGGCGGGCGCCTGCGCTTCCATCGCGGCCTGGCGTTGCTTGGCCAACTCTTTCTCCATCTCGCGCGCCCTGGCTTTCTCCGCCTCAGCCTTTTCCTGGTCGCCTTGCTTCGCAATAAATTCCTGGGCAAATTGCCCACAGACCGCTTCGACGCGACGAATCCCCGCCGCCACGGCCGATTCGCGCATGATCTTGAACAGGCCAATCTCGCCCGTGGTCTTCGTGTGCGTGCCGCCACAAAGTTCCATCGAAAACCCATCCAGCGCCTTGTCGTGTCCGCCAATCTGCACGATGCGGACGATATCGCCGTACTTGTCGCCAAAGAACTGCATGATATTCGGCTTCCCACGCACTTCCGCAAAAGGCATTTCAAACCAATACACGGGCAATGTTTCCTTGATCCGCTCGTTCACCAGCTTCTCAATGTCCGCGATCTGCTGGTCACTAAGTTTCTCGGGTTGGTTGAAATCAAAACGAAACCGGTCCGGCGCCACCAGCGACCCCTTCTGCCGCGCGTCCTTGCTCACGACCTCATGCAACGCCCAATGGAAAAGATGCGTGACGGTATGGTGTCGCTGGATATTCGACCGTCGCGGCACATCCACTGCCGCACGGACTTTTTGGCCGACCTCCGGTAGCGCGAGCCTCTGGCTTGCGGTCGTTTGGCTTGCGGTCGTTGCCTCAGAGCGATGAACGTACACGTTCCCCTGTTTCTGCGTGTCGTGAACGACCGCAACCGGGACGGTCGCGTTACCCGGCGAAAAGATTAGCCCCGTATCCCCCACTTGACCGCCCATCTCCGCGTAGAACGGTGTCCGGTTGAGGATGACGTTGAAAGTCCTCTCCGCTCCTGGGGATACGGCTTCCACCACAGCTTCAACTTCGAGATTGTCATAACCAAGAAACTTCGTTGGCTCAACCTGCAGATTCTCGGTCGCAACGCTAATCACGGACTTCTTTTTTTCATGATCCTCGCGTGCCCGTTGCCGTTGCTCGTCCATCAATTTCTCGAAGCCAGCGGCATCAACGGTAAAACCTCGCTCTCGCGCAAGCAATTCCGTGAGATCGAGGGGGAATCCAAAGGTATCGTAGAGCACAAACGCCTCGTCACCACGAACCACGTTGTCGATGGGACGTTCTGGTTGCGGCATGCCCGGGGATTTCGGGCCATATGAGATGTCCACATATTTGTTAAAGTGCTCAATCCCGCGATCTAGTGTGCGGTTAAAGCTTTCCTCTTCTGCTTTAAGCAACGTCTCGATTTTTGCCTTATTGCGACGTAGTTCAGGAAATACTCCTCCAAAATTCTCCGCTACCACATTCACCAGTTTATAGAAGAATGGCTCGCGTAACCCGAGATTGCGTCCATAACGGACAGCGCGGCGGAGGATGCGGCGCAGGACGTAACCTCGACCCTCGTTCGAGGGCTGGATTCCATCAGCAATCGCGAAACTCAGGCAGCGGATGTGATCGGCAATGACGCGGAAAGCGATGTCGATTTTAATTTGTTCTTCTGATGGTGGCGCAAGCGTCCCTGCTTGCGGTTGTTCACTTGAGCCACCCGTTTGTCTGGCATCGATCACGACACCCAGCGTTTCCGTCGAGTGCCAGAACCATCGATATGCCTCCGGCCGTTCCGCCAATTGTTTCTTGACCGCGTTGTTCGCAATGTAATTCCACTTCTCTTCGTATTCCGCTTCATCGCGCACAATGCGGTCGTAGCTTTCGTGCTGCCAAACTGGACCAATCCACTGCCACTTCTTTTGAATCTGATTTGCCGTATATGACTTGATGCCGTGAAGCACCTCGCTCAGGGCGTGAAATCCCCTTTGCGCAACCGTCTGCGGGGAAGAAGCGTCGAGCGGAAGCGGCCACACCAGCAGATGAACGTGATCCGGCATCACCGTCACAGCGCGCAGGTCGTATTTACTCCCGTGCGAATGATGGCAGGCTTCCAACACACAGTCGCGCATTTCGGGGGTCAATTCTCTCCGTTGATGCGTTCGAAATGTGACGAAATACACTGCACCAGGAGATTGCCAATGAGGAAGGCGGCGTTGGGAAACCGAGAATTGTTTGATGCCATCAATTGATTCGCAAGCAGGGACGCTTGCGCCACCCAAACCACCCGCAGGCAGCGTCCTGGTGTACTTCTTTCCGCTGAGCTCCTCCAGTTGGCGGAAGATCGGACTGAAGACATCGGTCTCGTAGTTGGAGATTCTTCCGGTGAAATCCTTGAAGCCGTTCGTGCATTGGATCATCGAACACACACGCTCGAAACCCATGCCGGTGTCCACGTGTTTCGCGGGCAATGGTTCAAATGTACCGTTGGGTAAGGCATTGAACTGAATGAACACGAGGTTCCATATCTCGATGCACAACGGGCTGCCGGAATTGACGAGCTTGGCGCCGCCGTCGCCGTTGAGAGTGAGGTCGAGGCTTATCTCGCTATTCGGTCCGCAAGGGCCGGTATCGGCCATCATCCAGAAATTATCTTTGCGGTTGCCGGGGACGATGTGGTCAGCGGGCAAATAGCGCAACCACAAGTCGCGCGACTCGAGGTCCGCGGGGGCCTTCTCGTCGCCGCCAAAATATGTCGCGTAGAGCCGTTGCTTGGGGAAATGCCATCTCTCAACGAGAAGTTCCCATGCCCAATCGATGGCTTCCTTCTTGAAATAATCGCCAAAGCTCCAATTGCCCAGCATCTCGAAGAATGTGTGGTGATACGTGTCGAGGCCGACGTCTTCGAGGTCGTTGTGTTTTCCGCCGGCGCGGATGCACTTCTGCGTGTCCGCAGCGCGTGTGGGCGAACCGGGGATGGCACCCGGCCATTTGTCCACGTCGGGTGCGCGCTGGCCGAGAAAGATCGGCACAAACTGGTTCATCCCCGCGTTGGTGAACAGCAAGTTCGGCGCGTCCGGCAGCAACGAACCGGACGGCACGATGGTGTGCTGTTTTTCGCGGAAAAAATCGAGAAAGCTCTGGCGTATTTCGGCCGAAGTCATAGATCCTGCAATTCGCCCACGGCGAGACGGTTATTCGGTGCCGCCGATGCGTTTCCCCAAGCTGACGCCCGCGGCAATCTTTTCCTTTACGCCGATGATAATCTGGTCGAGCATCTTCCCATTCTCGCGCAGGAAATCCTTCGCGGACTCCCGCCCCTGGCCGATTTGCTGGCCGTCGAACGCCAGCCACGAGCCTTTCTTTTCAATCACGCCGAGATCGGTCGCCACGTCGATGACCGAGCCTTCCTTCGCGATGCCAACGTCGTACATGATGTCGAACTCGGACTCGCAAAACGGGGGCGCGACCTTGTTCTTCACGACCTTGGCGCGCACATGGCTGCCCACGACCTTGCCCGCCGGGTCCTTGATGACATTGATGCGGCGCATGTCGATGCGCACGCTGGAATAAAACTTCAGCGCCCGTCCGCCCGGCGTCGTCTCGGGGCTGCCAAACATCACCCCGATCTTTTCGCGAATCTGGTTGGTGAAGATACAGGCGGTCTTGGCCTTGTGAATGCAGGAGGTCAGCTTGCGCATCGCCTGGCTCATCAGCCGCGCCTGCGCGCCGACAGTGGCATCGCCCATCTGGCCTTCCAGTTCCGCGCGCGGCACCAGGGCCGCGACGGAATCGATCACCACCACGTCCACCGCATTGCTGCGGATGAGCGTTTCGGCAATCGTCAACGCCTCTTCGCCGCTGTCCGGCTGGCTAATCAACAAATCATCAAGATTCACGCCGATGCGCCTGGCATACGAGGGATCCACCGCGTGTTCGGCATCTACGAACGCCGCCAGCCCGCCCGCGCGCTGGGCGCTGGCGATGACGCTGAGCATCAACGTCGTCTTGCCGCTGCTCTCGGGCCCAAATACCTCGGTAATACGACCGCGCGGGATACCGCCGACGCCGAGCGCCAAATCGAGCGCAAACGCACCCGTGGGAATGACCGGAATGTCCACGTGCGACATCTCGTCGCCGAGGCGCATGATGGAGCCGCTGCCATATTGCTTCTCGATGGCCGCGAGCGCCGCCTGCAAATTCTTGTCCTTCAGCGCGCCCGCCTTGCCCGCTGCGGATTCTTTTTCCTTGGTTTCAACTTTGGCCGACATCGTGAATCTCCTTTTGGTTGTGCGCTCCCAGAGCGTGTGACGAAAGCTTCATGTACCTCGAACCTTCGGGATGAAGTTGGCTCTCGAAGAGATGGATGGTCTCCGCCCGCAACGTCCCGAAGCTTGTATCTTTAAGGGAATCGATGGCCCTTGTCAACGCAGCGTCCGGGCGCGGCGATTTGACTCGTCCGAGTGTCAGGTGGCCCGAAAACTCACGGCGTTCGGGCGCAAACCCCAACGGCTGTATAACGTCCTGCACCGCGCGCGCCAGGGCTTGCAGCCTGTTCCCCGTGTCCTCGCACCCGACCCAGACCACGTGCGGGCGCTTTTCATCCGGAAACGCTCCCGCGCTCCGCACCGATAGCTCGAAGGGTTGCTGTTGGGCCGCGACCAACCGCAAGGCTGGCTTGATCTGGTCAACGACCGCTTCCTCAATATTGCCGAGGAATTGCAACGTAAGATGTAGGTTCGCAACCTTGGTCCACGAAATTTTCACGCCCACCAGCGCCTGCTTCAACCGCGCCTGCGTCTCCTCGATGGCAGCGCGCACGTCGTCGGGAATATCGATGGCAATGAATGTGCGAATCATTTTTTGAGAAGCTCGCGCCGCACGGCATCGAGGGCATACTGCGCGGCGAAGAACTTGAAGGTTTCGCGGTCGAAAGCCAGGATGCGACGCTGGATGTCCGTGCCTTTGGGCGTGGCAAAGCCGATGTACACGAGGCCCACGGGCTTTTCCGGCGTGCCGCCCGTCGGCCCGGCAATCCCCGTCGTACTGATGCCGAAGTCCGCGCCACTGCCAGTGCGGACACCCTCGGCCATTTCCCGCGCGACCTCCTCGCTCACCGCGCCATGCTCCACCAAGGTTTTCCCGGACACACCGAGCAGCCGGGTCTTCGATTCGTTCGAGTAGGTCACGCAACCATTGATGAAAACCTCACTGGAGCCGCTCACATTCGTGATACGGTTGGCAATCGTCCCGCCCGTGCATGATTCGGCGACGGCAATTGTTTGGTGGACGGCCGCCAGCATTTTTACCACGACCTCTTCGAGCCGGTCGTCGCCAGTCCCATAGATATTGTCCGCGAGAGCCATCCGAATTCGTCTCTCAGCTTCATCCGCGATCGATTTGTGATGGGAGATGATCCGCACTTCGACTTCCCCCATCTTGGCACTATAACCGAGTTCGATGTCCGATAAATCAGCCAGAGCAGGAGCGACCCTTTCTTCCACGATTGACTCGGCAAGCCCGACGACCTTGAACGTGCGGCAATCGAACTGCGGCTGTGCGCCAAAGTGTTGCTTCAGGACGGGCAGGACGTATTCTTCAAACATCGGTTTGAGCTCTCGCGGAGGACCCGGCAGCAACAGAACCAGCTTGCCTCCCTCATCGATGGCCAGACCAGGTGCCGTGCCATTGCGATTCGGCAGTACTTGCGCGCCCACGGGCACCAGCGCCTGCACGTAAATGGATTCGGGCAGGCGAATCCGCCGGTTGCGAATGCGCTCGGCGATGTGGCTCGCGACCGCTTCGTCACGCACAAGTTTACGCCTCAGCAATTCGGCAACGACATCGCGCGTGAAATCGTCCGACGTGGGGCCGAGTCCGCCGGTAATGATCAGGACATCGCTGCGTTGCAATGCCTCCTCGATCGCCGCCCGCATCTCCAGCCGGTCATCGGCAACGGTGACCTGGCGATCAAGGCGCAAGCCGATGCCGGCAAGTTGGCGGGCAATGTAGCTGAGATGCGAATTGACGGTGAAGCCCAGCGTCAGCTCGCTGCCGGTGTTAATGAGTTCGACCCTCACGCGAGCGACCCTAACGAAGGGGTCGGGTAAAGTCAAACGACGCGGCGCGCATCACCGGCTCGGCAACAGTTCCTTCGGGAAGTTTACCGGACGATACTTCGGATCGCTGATGGTGCCGCCGACTTTATACTCCAGAAGAACCTTGAGAACGCTGGAAAGAATGTTTATCCCCGGCCAGGCGCGCAGGAATTGCGCCTGTACGCGGAAATCCAATTTGCCGTCAAAGCCAAGCTGGCCACGGCTCGTGGCGGTGAAAGCGCCGGCGGCAATCTGCATGTCTTCCGTGTTTACAGCCTCGTTCGTGATGGTGAACGAAGCCTGTGCGCGCGTCGCCTTGGTCTTGCCAAGAATCTCCGAGAAGATGCCAAACACGGGCGCCTGCCAAAGGACGCCATCGGTCACGTCGAGTTGCCCTTTCCCAACCAACGTACTCAAATCAGTTCCATGTCCACTGATTGTCGCCTGGCCCGTCAGCAATCCGGTGACGGTGCTCTCGTGTCCCTTCGCCGCCCCCAGCAGGGTGTTAACATCCGCGCGCTCGACGTTGAAATCAAAATTATACAAAGGATCGGCATCCGAGAAGACGAACTCGGCATGGCCCCGCAGTTTGCCACTGTAGAAATCCGCATCGAAATCATTGATTTGCATCGTGTTGTTTGTGAATACGAGGGTGGCCTGCGCCCGGTCGGCGATGAACTTCCAGTATGAGAAACCCTCGTTCACAACGTGCGCGGCCCAAACGGTGGCCCCGGGGTTGTCGAAATCGATCAGGCCACGCGCGTTCGCATCGGTGCGCGGGCCGAAGCGATAAGGCGCCATCGTCCTCGCGGCCTTCTCCCCAAGCAACCCGGCGATTTCCGACGGATTCGCGTGGGCCGCCAGGTCGAAGTTGACGCGATGACGATTGAAGTCGGCAAACAGCGTGCCGTGAACATCGCCCTCCCGCCGCTCCAGCCGCAAATCCTGCACATCGAGCCGGCTCTCACGGAGACGCAACCGGGCGGACGCGCTTTCGAGTCCAACGCCGCGATAGCTGCAACGGTGGGTATCAATCTGTGCGTCATACGCAAACGCATCGGGATCGACAAAATCGCCGCTGACCTTCGCGATAATGTGCGGCGGAGTCTCAAACCATGCCGGCTCGACGATCTGTCGCACGCTGCTGATCATGAGTGGCAGGAGCTTCGTCGGATCAAGCGTGCTGTCGAGCTCATACGCGAAGTCGCTGCTTTCGATCTGGTATTCGCCATGGCCGTCCAGACGACCCTCCGGCGTCACGACTTCCACGTTGTTGAACTTGAACTGCGGACCCCGGTCTTCGAAAGCAAACTTGATCGAGCGAAATTCGACGCCCCGAAAGGTCAACCCTCCCGTCTCCACCGTGCCGGTCAATTCCGGCAGGCTCCCCGTTTCGGGACTCAGACGGTAGCGCGCCTCGATCTTCGGGTTCACCTCGACCCGCAGATCGCGCAGCATCGGCCCGGCCTCCTTCATGAACAGCGGGGCAATGGCTGTAGGATCGGTGGTGCTGGTCAACGCCATGTCGAACTGTCCCATGGCGAGATCGTAACGGCCATGAATGTCGACCTCGCCGCCATAGAGCGAGGCTTCACAACGACGGACTTCGATCGCTCCGTCGCTCATCTCAATATCCACGCCCGCTGAGACAAGCTGGAGACTGCGATACTGAAGCTGGCTGCCCCGCAGCTTCGCCAGGACATGTCCCGCGAGCGGTTGCGCCAGATCGAGGTCAAAATCCAGATCGAGCTGCGGCGGGAGGGTGACCTGGATCTGGTTCAACTCGCGCACCCCTTTGGTCAGGAAAAGAAAGGGCCTGCCACTGGGAACAGCCGCCGCGGCGGGAGTTGCTGTTGTTGAGGCTGAACGCGGTTTGATGCGTCCCGAGACGTTGAGGCGAATGCCGCAATAAACGCCAGTGAGCCGATCCACCCGAATCGAGCCGTCATCTTCAAATTTGAAAGTAGCGTAGGCATCGGACGCCGTAAACTTGGCCGGGCCGTTTTCGTCCGGCGGCGTAGGAATCGCGATGACGGCGTTGGCAATGTGGATGGCGCGGATGGAGGTCTGTTTGTTGAGGAGCCGCCTCAAACTGAACTGCAACTCCAACTCGTCGATCTGGGCCAGCGGCTGATCGGGCGTCTTCGCATCCGCAAACGTCGCATCCGTGGCCACGACCCCACGGAAGAGATCGAGCCGGATCGAGGTAAACTGGGCGGCGTAGCCCGCCCGTTGCAATTCACTTAGAAGAAGCTGCTTAAGAAAATCGGGGAAACCATAGAAGTGCAGATACCCAAGCGACAGTAGTAAAAGAAAAACCGCCAGCAGCAACAAGCGGACAAAAAGCCTGTACAGGAATTTCACAAGGAGTGATTCTTAATCGCGCCGTCTCGGCCCGTCAACGTGATTCCCCCGCACGTCATGTCGCGCGCCATCAGTATCGGTCTAAACAGAAAACCACCTTTCCCACCCAATATGCCGTCAGAGCGGCCCCACAATGGCGGCACAGCCACCAAAAAACCATGGCACTTGTCACTGCTTGCCTGGCGCATTTGTCGGCACGGACACGGTGGCTGGCAGGGTGATGACCTGGCTCAGGGGCGGCGCGGTGGTTGACGGTGGAGTGTTCGTCGCGGACAATACCGCCGGCGGATTGGACTGCGTGACAACGTCCCGCACCAATGTATTTGCGCGGCTCGTCCAGATCGTGAAAACGAGCGGCGGATCGCTCCAGAAAGCGTACTGCCTTTCGGCATCTTGCGACTTGCCAAGCAGGAGAGTGTATGTCTTGTCGCCCACTGTCGCGGTAATTGTCGCCTCGGGTTGGTCGAGCCCATATTCGGCCAGGTTGTCACGTCCTTCGCGCACAAACTCCTCGGCGGGCAGCCCCGCGAATTCATCAAGCAGGCGCTGGAGCGCATCACTGTCGATCACCCCTTGGACCGGCTCCAACAGTTTCCATTTCTTGTCGGCGTCCCGTTGGATGGTAACCTTCCCCGACTTCTTCTCGATCGTCAATTTCGCGATCTGGTCCGGTTTCAAATCGGCCAGCGTCCGCGCGCGCAGCGTAAGCCAGTTCGCCGGCAGCCAACCAGCGATGTTGGTCTCCACCCCATAGACGAAGGGCTCATCAACCCGCTTCACGAAGCGGACACTATTCGACACATCCAGCGCGCCGACCAGTAATTGCGCCAGCAAGTTTGTTCCCTCACCGCGCAAACTCACGGTCGCCATTGGCGCCGCCAACCCGTATTTATCCAGATCGGTCGCCACATCCGCGGTGAACTGCCGGGCGTTCAAGCCACCCAGGCGCCTCAACAGTTGCTGCACCGCGGTATCGTCCGCGACGGCGGACACCGGCGCGGCGATCCGCCAGGTAGCATCGGTGTGCATGAGGGAAATCTTGTCGGTGCCATGCAGCACTTCGATCCCGTGCACATCACTCTCCGCTAACGCAAGCACCTGCGCGTCGCGCAAATCGTCGGCTTGAACCGCAAACTTCTGCACAGGGGTGGAAGGCACGGCATAGATCGAATCCGTGCTCTTGAGTTTTGCATACACCTTGCCCGGGTCGTTGGTCGAGGCGCGGCCAATCTGCAGCGTCTTGCCCGATTCACCCGTCCAGACGGTGATTTCGCGCTCCGGCTCATCCAACTGGTACGTCGGAATATCCCTCGGACTTTCGCTGACGAAGTCCGCTACGCGCAGGCCGCTCAAATCGGCAAGTAGTTCGCTGACTTTGCGCGGGTCAGCACGCGCCAGAAGGGGACGGGTCAACGCCCAGCGCGGTTCCGCGTTCGTGGTGATGGCCGATTTTGCCAACTCGATCACTCGGTCGCCGTTCTTGATCTCGATGCGCGTGGCTGATGCGGGCTGGAAATCGATCACGGTCCGATCCCGCAGGTCGTCCAGTGTGCGGTCGACGCGCTCATAAATCGACTTCGGCGCCACGAGTACGTTCTGCCTCCCCTGCAACTGGGCATAGACTGCGTCCTTGGTCGGCGTCTCATTGCCGATGAGCAGGACCATGCTGCCCTTTTTGTTCTGTAGCGTCAGTCGAACGCGCGGATTCTGCAACCCAAAGTCTTTCAGGGTCAAGCCCGCGAGTTCGCTTTTAGTAATCACCCGGTTACGCTCGGCGAATTCCAGTTCGTCAAGAATCGAGCTGACAGTGCTGTAATTGGCGCGAACGTCGAGCGGTTGTTTGATTTGCCATTGGTCGCCCGATCTTTCGAGCGTGTAAACCTGGTTCGTTAACTCGATCTTCAGGCCAGTGATGTCCTTGGATTGGAAATCGAGGACGCGCTTGTTCCTGGCCGCTAAATCCTGGGTGGAAGTGCCCCGGTAGTAATCCAGCGCCACCAAGCCGCCAATCACGAGGGCCATCAGAACCAAAACCAATGTCGTGCGCGGTCTCATTTGCGGCGGCTCACCCACACCACGATGCCGATGATCGCCACGAGCAGCGGCAGGCCGCCAATCACCAGTGCATAGACCGCCCGCTGTTGGTTCGGCGACATATCGAGACGGAATTCATCGGGCACCTTCGGGCTGACGGCCATCAATTGCTCGCGTTGGAGCAGCCAGTTGAGTGAGTTCATGAAGAAATCGAGATTACCGCCGCCAAGGGTGCTGTTGTCCACAAACCGGGAAGTGCCAATGACCACCATGCGCGTCACTCCGATGTCCACGTCCACTCCATGCGGTTTGCTGGTCTCGACCGCGACCGCCAGCGGGAGCGGCCCGGAAATGTCCGTTGCCGGGTTGAAGGTTGCATGCTCGGTATCCGGATCGGTCTCGCCCCAATAGGCGGGAGCGGCTTTTACCAGCTCGGTGACCCGCGGCTGGTCCGGCATCCCCCCTTCGGTTTGCGGTACTTGCCGAATCGATCTTGTGTAAGGAAACTCCGTGTTCGTGTCGCTCAACTTTACGGTAATTGGATGCGCCGCGTAATCGGCGGCCACGGCGTTAACATCCAGCATCTGCGTGCCAAGCAATACTCCCGCCTGGCGCATCGCCAGGTCGTCGTCCACCTGGACGCCCCACTTCTTGAGAAACGCCTCCAGGCCGGTGGTGGTGTGGGGGTCGAGCATGATCAGCAGCCGGCCTTTGTCTTTCAGGTATTGCTCCAGCGCGTTCAATTCAGTAGGCGCGAACGCCTGATGCGGACCGGCGATGACCATCGCGCCTGCATCCGTCGGCAACGCCTGCTTTTCAAGCAGGTTCCATTTCTCCACCACGATGTTGTCGCGTTTGATGTAGCGCGCGAGTTCCGAATAGCCCTCGCGTTGGTCGAAATCTTCGGGATCCCGTTCGCCGTGGCCCGTGAGAAAATAGACTTTGGGTGATTCTTCCTCCGTCACGGTCTGGATCGCGGAAAGAAAGAGCCCTTCTCCCTTGAATGCCTTGACGCGGCCTTCGCTCATCTCCGGGTTTCCTGTATCGAGATCGACCATTTCATCGAGCCGCACGTATTTGTGGTGCCCGCGGCTGGCAAAAATGACAACGTCGGGAGAATCGAGAGTGTACTCCTTCACGAGCTGCTGTGCGCGCGCCAGATCGCGTTGTGGATCGACGTACTCCACGTGCAGCTTTTCTTTGCCGTAAAACTGAAACTCCTTCAGCAGGTTGCGCGTATCATCCAGAATCTTCTCGACGTAATCGCGGTGATCGTTGGGCGGCAGGAAGACAATCACCTCGACCGGGTCCTTCAAACCCGTAAGCACCTGCTTGGTTTTTTCGGCGAGCTTGTAGTACCCCGCTTTCGTCCAATCAAAGCGCACATAATGCCGCGACGCCAGCCAGTTGACCATGACCACGAGGGCCAGCAGCGCCACGATCTGCACCAGGACATTGGCGCCAATCACCATCCGCCGTTGGCCCAGCGTCGGGGGCTTGCCATTTTGTGAGGTCTCGCTCGCCACCGCCGTTACCTCCACTTCCTGGATTCGACGAGCCGCGTCGTTATGAATAACGCCAGCACCGTGCCGCTCGCGTAAAGAACCAGCGGCCGCAAGTCGACCACGCCCCGCTGGAAGTCATTCATCTGTTCGAAGGCCGACAGGAATTCGAAAACTTTCCCGGCGGTCGTACCGCGTGTGAAATAGTACCCGAACCAAATCGCGATCAGGTATAGGAACAGCAGGGCGAACGCGATCAGGAAGGCCGTCACCTGGTTTCGCGTCATGGCGGACGTCATCAATCCGACCGCGATCAGGAACTGTCCGATCACCACGATCCCCAGGTAGCCGCTGAAGATCGGGCCGAGATCCAAGGCGGTTTGTCCGACCGAGAAATGCCGCAGGATCACCACGTACAATCCCGTCGCCGCCCACATCAGCGTGTACAGCGCCACCGCGCCCAACCACTTCGCGAGAACGACTTCGAAATCCGTGACCGGGGCCGTCATCAACATCTCAAGCGTGCCGGCGCGCTTCTCCTCCGCCAGCAACCGCATGGTGATCGCCGGCACGAGGAACAGTGAAGGCAGCCAAAACCAGCTAAAAAAACCTTCCATCACCGTCATCTGCGTTGACCCGCGCGAAAGCAACTCGCCCACGATCGAAATAAAGCTGATTCCCATCACCAGCAGGAAAAACAGGATCACGATGTATCCCAGGACGGACGCGAAATACGCGTTCAATTCACGTCGCAACAAGGCCGGCACATTCCTCATCGCAGCAAGCTCCCCCGCTGCTCGCGCCGTTCCTCTTCGGCCTCGTCCTCTTCATGCGTGATTTGAACGAAGATGTCCTCCAGCGTCGTCCGCGTCCGCGTCAACTCGCGCAAGGTCCATCCGCCCGCCGCAACGGCCTGGTAAATTCTCTCGCGCGGATCATCTCCCGCTTTCGGCGTCACCGACACGCGCACGCAACCATCCTCGAGGAGTTTGGCGCTGACCGATTCCACGCCCTCGACCGCACGCAATTTCGCCTGCACTTCCGAACCGGGACCGCGCACCTCCACTTGAATCAACCCGCCTGCATGCAGCGTCTTCATTAAATTGTCCGGCGTATCCGAGGCCAGGATGCGTCCGTGGTGAATAATGATCACCCGATTACAGGTCATCTCCACTTCCGGCAGGATGTGCGTCGAAAGTAAAATGGTGTGCCGTTTGCCAAGGCCCTTGATGAGTTGCCGCACCTGGCGAATCTGCACGGGATCCAGGCCGATGGTCGGTTCGTCCAGGATCAGCAGGTCCGGCTCGGCCAGCAGGGCGTCCGCCAGGCCAACGCGCTGGCGAAACCCTTTCGAGAGATGGCCGATAATGCGGTGCGAAACATCCATGAGCCCGCACATCTCCAGGACTTCGGGAATGCGTTCCTTGCGCTCGCCGCGCGGCAGGCCCTTGAGCTTCGAGCGGAACTTCAGGTATTCGCTCACGCGCATGTCCGTGTAGAGCGGATTGTTTTCCGGCATGTACCCGACCCGCTCGCGGACTTCGAGGGAATTCTCGAACACATCCAATCCCGCCACCTCGACGCGTCCGGATGACGCGGGAATGAAGCCCGTCAAAATGCGCATCGTTGTGCTCTTGCCCGCGCCGTTGGGACCGAGAAAGCCGACAATCTCCCCGCGTTGCACCTCGAAGGAAAGCCCGTTCAACGCGGTGACGCCCGCGTAACGCTTCGTCAGGTTCTCTACTTTGATCATCGGTTGCATAGCCCAGCCAGAAAGCCTTACCGAAAACTTGCCAATCCCTCCTTTACCTCTTCAATCAGGAAAGCGCCGTAAGTTCTAGCATATTGACATAGACGTTGGCAAGCTGCGGAATGTTCAACAGGCAAAAGAAAGGACAGGCGTTAAAGCCTGTCCTCCAGGGTCAAAGTAATGTCGAAGCTGTTTACTTCCTGGCCTCTTCCATGAGGGGCCAGACCGCATGCGGCAATTGCCAAATCTTCACCGACCCATCCGCGCTGCTGCTGGCAAGATTGTGACCGTCCGAGCTGACGGCGACGCCCGTCACCGGCGCGGTATGTCCGCGGAACGTGCGAAATTCCTTCCCCGTATCGAGGTCCCACAATTTAATCGTTCCGTCTTCACTCGCGCTGACCGCGAAGCGTCCGTCGGGCGTGAACGCCACGCTCCGCACCGACTGGCTGTGTCCGTCGAACTGTTGGACTTCGCGGCCACTGGCGAGGTTCCACAGTTTCACCGCCTTGTCCCGGCTGCCGCTCAAACCGAATCGGCCATCGGGACTAAAAGCCACACAGGTCACATTTGCCAGGCCGTTGCGGAAAGAACGCACCTCCTGGCCCTTCGCCACATCCCACAGTTTCAGGGAATCATCCTCGCTCCCGCTCAACGAAAAATTTCCATCCGGACTGAACGCCACGCTGGTCACCCGCCAGCCGTGTCCGGTGAACGAGCGCACCCGTTCCACTTTCGGCAACGCCCAAAGCTTCACTTGATTGTCGTCGGCTGCGCTCGCGATGAACTTCCCGTCGGGACTGAACGCCACGCTGGTCACCTTCCAGCCCATGCTCTCGGTCGCCCGCAGTTGGCGGCCCGACGCCACTTCCCAGAGCCGTAACGTGCTGTCATTGCTGCCACTCAACGCCAGACTGCCGCCCGGACTGAAGGCCACGCTCGTGACCGCTTCGCGATGCCCGGTGAACGTGCGCAGTTCTTTGCCGCTGGCTGCGTCCCACAGTTTCACCGTCTGGTCCTCGCCACCGCTGAGAAGAAATTTGCCGTCCGGGCTGTAGGCGACGGCGGTGACAGCGCCCTTGTGTCCCGTAAAGGTGCGCAACTCGCCGCCGTATTCGACCAAAATCTTCTGGAGAAGTTCCTTGGTTTGCGGCTGGTTTGGATTCATCTTTTCCGCCCGTGCTGCCAGTCGCGCGGCGGCATCGTAGTTCTTTTGTTGCACCGCTTGCCCCGCCAGCGCGAGCAACGCGGCGGACTCGGCCCGGTCAATTTCGGTTGAAAGCACCCGCGACCGCGCCGCCTGAGCGATGCCGCGCGCCTGGTCAAATTTTCCCGCGTGCAATGACTCCAGCGTGGCCAACGTCAACGCGCGCAGGACCGCCGGCTGCACGACGAGCAGGTCGAGTGCGTGTTGACCTCCCGAGTTCTCACGGCCAAGTTGCAGCTTCCTGTCGCGCGTGTCGCTCGCGGACGCCACCCAGAGATGCTGCCCGTCACAGGCGACGATGAAGTGCTGGGCGCGGAGTCGATTGATGACCGCTTTTCCGGAATGATCGGTGGCGGAGACCTCCATCCCGTCCACGGGTTTGAGCGCCTGGAAGAAATCGCGATACCGCGTTTCCGGAATTCCGGCCTGAAGATCTTCACTGGAAGCCAGCGGGACAATGGCCCTGGCGGCGGCCAGTTCATCGATGACTTTCACGGGAACACCGGCGACCGACGCGTCGGACGCTTGGAGGCTGATTTCAACCGACCGCGTGGGTTCTTCGACGGTTTGCTGCACGCAACCGAACGCACAGAGAACAATCCACGCACAAACGAGTTTCAGGGAATGCTGGCTCACTCCATATTGATTAGCAGCGAATATGCCAGCCCGACCCGCAAATGCAGGATTATGTTGGCTTATCTGTCCACGCCGCCGGGATTCTCGGTCGCCGCTTCCCAGAATTGAAGAAATTCGCGGGCTTGTGCAGAATTGTGCAGGCTGGCGAACTTCGCGACCTGCCGACCCACCGCCTTTAATCGCCTCTCAACCGCCTCGTCCTTGCAGTTGCCTTCGTCGTCAAAGACCCCATTCACATTCGCGAGGGCCGCCTGCTCGGGCACCACCCACGCATGCAACGCGCGTCCGACACTCCGCAGCGCGCTGAGGGCGCCGAACGCGCCCATGTTGCCGCCCGAGACACCGACGAGCCCGATCATCTTGCCCTCGAACTCGTCAAAGCCCATCAAGTCGAGGGCGTTCTTCAGCACGCCACTATAGCCGCCATGGTACTCGGGCGTGGCGAGCAGGATGCCCTGGGCACGCTTCACGTCCTCGCACAAGCGCACCACATCCTTTGGCAGATTGTCGCCGCTGTCGCCGCCGTCACAAAAGACGAGTTGGTAATCGCGCAGATCGATCAGGTGCGTCTCCGCTCCCGCTTCCTCCGCGCCGCGCAACGCCACTTTTAGCGCCAGCCGCGTGTAACTCTTCTGGCGCAAACTGCCGCAAATGCCTACGACACGAACTTTACTACCACCAAGTTTGTGCTGTTCACTCACAATTGGAGGATAATGTATGGAAATGGTGAAGTGATAGCAATAAGGCGGCGGCGATAGCCGTAATTCAGTGCAATTGACGAACGCCCGACAGTCAGGATAGTCTCCTTTTTTACTAGTTGTTTTGCCCCGTCGCTGGCACCAGCGGTATAATCAGGAGAAATCTATGACAAATTGCTCGGTTGGATTGAAGCGACGAGTTGCGCTGCTGTTTATGGCATTGTTCCTCTTAACCTACATTCAGCAGGCTTTTGCTACGATGTGGTCACACTTAACTCCGAAGAAATTATCAGAGGTCGAATTGTCGATACCACTGAGACAAATTTCGATTGTGGTGGGAAACTATAACAAACCATGTTGTCACGAAGGTCATTGCAAAATCGGATATTAAAACGATGGAGAGAGAAACCGCTGAACAAAAAAAGGAACAGGCTGATTATGCGGCGCTCTCATCATATAAACTTGATCCCAATCAGGAACTCACAGAGTCGCAATACACTTCGGGGATAGCGGCGTTCAATAAATTTCGAACGGACTATCCACAAACGCACTTTGCGGATGACATAAAAAAGCGAATTGTCACCTGGAGCGAGGAACTGGCGAACCTGCAAAGCGGCAAGGTGAAGTTTGCTAACCAGTGGATGACTCCAGATGAAAAGAAACCGCAAGCCGAGCAATGGCAGAAGAAGAACGCTGTGCAATCCACACAGCATTCCATTCAATCGCTAAAAAACCAACTTGCGAGTCTTCAAAACCAGCGCAAAGTAGCCGCTGACAACCAGACGATCGAAGGGCAACTTGCGACGCGAAGGCTACGCTTGCGAAACTTAGAATACCTATCAGCCCGTCTATCAGACGAACGACGGAGGCGGCTCTTGAGGTCAAAATGCCAACGGTACAAAATACTGGATTCCCAATGCAACTACTCAAACTCAAATGCGAGATAGCAAGGGTCAGCCAGTTTTTCAAACCATTCCGAATCCAGAAAGACCTGCCGCATCGTCCCGTGTCGCTTCTCTTGAAAGCCAAATCGGTCCGGGCACGGCTGAGTGAGCCGAACTCGATACTAGGATTCGGGACACCCAAGTTCAGATCACGAAAGTAGAACAGGATTACAACCAAGCCCTCGCTCGCGCCAACGCACCGCCTCCACCCATCAAACCTGTTGTGGAAGCCAAAGCAGAGCCGCCGCCACCACCAGCGCCGCCCCCTCCACCTCCGCCACCACCGCCAGAACAACCGTGGTATGTAATGTACTGGAAATGGATTGCTGGTGGCGTCGGCTTGATTGTCGTGTTGTTTGTCGTCAGTAGAAGCCGTAGTTATTGAGAGTATTAGCAACGGCAGTTTGCGACAACCCGGGCTTATAGAGAGGCAAACCTATCCATTTGACATCCGGCAGACACGAACTTTGTCTGCCTTCCTTCGTTACCGCGATTTCAGTGGGTCATTTGCTGACTGTCAGTCCCACGAAAAATCCGGTTCGCATTTTCATCCCGCCGCAGTATATTCCACAATCATTCGGTGAGGCAAGTTGATGGCACTGACCCGCTACGGCGAACTACGCAACCGCTTAATGCGCCAGGGATTTCCGAACGTCTTCGCGCCGGCGGTCCTGCGCGATGCCGACAGCAATTACATTCCCATCCCGATCAGCGAACGATTGGTGCAGTGCATCTGGTACGACCAACGGCTAAAACTCGGGGAATTGCGGACCACCGATGGCCGCCCGGTTCGTGTCATCTTCCAAGGTTGGTGGAACCTTGAGGCCGGCCCCGACTTTCGTCATGCGACCGTGCAGATTGGCAACGAAGCAGAACGCACGGGCGATATTGAGTTGCATCTGCGCGCCGAGGATTGGGACCACCACCGGCACGAGCACGATACGCACTTCAACGACGTGATCCTCCATGTCGTCCTCTGGGAGGCCGGCAGCCAGCATGTGCCACGGACGCGCGCTGGCCAGATCATTCCGCAGATCGTCATTCAACATCACTTGGACACCGCGCTGGAGCAACTGTACGACGAAATCGATCTCGACTCTTATCCGCACAACGCCGGCAATCATCACGGCCAGTGCGCGCAAGTGCTGCGCGCCCTGCCCACCGGTTCGCTCGCCGCGATGCTCGATGCCGCCGGGGACGAGCGGTTTGCCGCCAAGATGCGGCGCTTCACCCGCTGGATTCATCGCGTCGGCCCGGAACAGGCTTTTTACGAAGGCTGGATGGAAGCCCTCGGGTACAAGGCGAACAAGGTGGCATTTCGCACTCTGGCGCAACGGGTGCCCTTGGCGGACTTGAACGATCAGCGGTCGCAACTGGCCGCGATTCTCTTCGGCCTGGCCAACTTCCTGCCAACCGGCGCGCCCCAGTCGCGCGACTCGGCGGGCGCGCGCTACGTCAAGCGACTCTGGAACGCGTGGTGGAAACTTCGTCCCGATTTCGAGGCGCGAATTCTTTCACCCGAAACGTGGCGGTTTAGCGGCGTGCGGCCGGCGAACCATCCGCATCGACGCCTCGGCGCGGCGGTCGCCTTGCTGAAGAAACATCCGCGCTTCATGGAGAAAGTTATCGGCGCGATCCAAAGCGGCGGCGATCCGGCAAAGTTATTTTCCGAAATCCGCGACGATTATTGGAGTCATCATTTCACGCTCGGTAGCAAGACGCAGGCACGAGCGAGCGAATTGATCGGCGAGAGCCGCGCGCGGGAGATCGTCGCCAACATCGTGCTGCCCTTCGTCGCCGCCTGGGCGGAAAATGATGGTGACGGAAAACTTTACGAGACTGCCAAAGCCCGGTATGAGCGACTGCCTGCCGCGCCGTCGAATAGCATCATCCGCCTGGCCAGTGGCCAGCTTTTCGAACAGCCAGCCTCCGCCCGCCGTTACCTCAAAACCGCGCGCCAGCAGCAGGGCTTGATGCAAATCTTCCAGGACTTTTGTCTTAACGATAAATCCGCCTGCCACCAATGTCAGTTCCCCGACCTCGTCCGCCACTGGAGCGCCTCGCAACCAGGGCCATAGCCAGATCCCGTCATGGCTTTACATCTTTATCGGCCGCGCAACGGAAGCCGACGTTGGTCGTGCGGTACTCACGGGGGCGGTCTGCGATCCGACGAGTGAGCGGGACTTCGCCTTCATCCCATGAACCGCCACGGACGACGGCGGTATCGCGGCTCGGGGTGGTGGCGGTCCACTCACTGACGTTGCCCTCCATGTCGGCTACACCACTGGGGCTGATATCGTCGGGGTACGCATAAACCTCGGCGCGTTTGATGCGCTTGGGATATTGGGAACTGTTGCACTTCAGGGGATCAGGCTTGTCACCCCACGGGAACAATCGGCCATCGGTGCCACGCGCCGCTTTCTCCCATTCTTCCTCAGTAGGCAAACGCTTCCCGCGCCATGAGGCATAGGCGCTGGCTGCGTACCAATCAATCCCAAACACCGGCGTATCCCACGTGAGATAGTTGCTGCCGACGACGGTCTGGTTCTGAATGGCGCTGAGAATCTCATTCCAGTGGATGGGATGATAGTCCTCGTCGTGCGGTGTGAACGGATGCACTGTGAATCTGGCTGTTCCCGCATCGACCGCGTCGAGAAATTGTTTGTACTGGCCGAACGTGACTTCATATTTGTCGATGTAGAATTCCGGCAATTGTTTCTTCTGCCCATCCTGGTAGAGAAATTCCCCGGCGGGAATCCGCACCATGGTTCCCATGTCGGCAGGCCGTGGCGGCGGCTTCAGCGTCGAAAGCGACTGCCACCAGAACCAGGCCGCTATCGCCGCCAGGGCGAGCGCAACTGATCCGACCACCGCAATGGTCACGGGACCGACCCGTTTCGGCTGGATCTGGCCGATGGTCGACCGAACGGTCTTGACGGGTGGAAAAAGTTTGCGGTCGAGCGCTTCGGCAGCGTCGGCAACCTCCATTGGCGACGCAAACTGCTTGTGGCCTTCCGTGCCGAGCATATTCTCGACGAACTCGCTGGTGGATTTGCTGACGGGAGCGATGTCATTGGCCAGGGTGGCAATCATCACGGCAAGATTCAATACGTCCTCGCGTGGCGACTGGCTCGGTTGCATCTCGACGGCATCGACGTTGACGAGTTTGACGGCACCGGCGGCATTCGTCAGCACATTCTTATCCTGCGGCGGTTGATGGGGAATCTCGCGCTGCCAGAGGAAATCCAGCGCGCGCGCGACCCCGGCGACCGCCAGCAACAGGTGATGTTCATCCACCCCGCCGTCTTTCCGGAGGAACTGCGGCAGCGGCGGACCGTCCATGTATTCCATCGCGCAAAAATAAATACCGTCCGCCTGTCCGGCTTCATAGACGGCGACGAGATGCGGGTGAACGAGCGCCGCGTCCGTGCGGGATTCCTCAAGAAAATGATTGGTCTTGCCGGGCATGGTCGCCAGTTCGGGCGAGAGGATGCGCACCGCGACCATGCGGTTCGTCGATTTCTGGATCGCGCGATATACCTTGCCCCAGCGACTGATGCCGATCTGCTCCTGGATCTCGTACGCGCGAATCGTGCGCCCAATGATCGGATCGGGCGCGGGCGTTGGTTCCGTCACGAAGCACCTCCCAGAAGCGGAAGGGGGGCCAGCGGGCGCAACGACGGTGGCACGGCGGCAATGTCCTGCATCTGTCTGCGATAGTACGTACGCACCACGAAGCCGACGAATTCACGTGGCGCACCGGGAAACCGAACGGCGAACGACTTGGTCGAGAAATTCTCCCACTGCGGAATTGGCAACCAGATCGGTTCGCGCCAGGTGACGCTCGATCCCGTGCCGCCCAGGGCGGCGAATTGGACGCAGATGGCCACCGCGGCCGTGCTCAGTTCGCGCTCGCCAACCTGCGCCTTGGCTTGAACGGAGACGCTTACCGCGCCCCCGCTTTCGCTGCGCTCCACGCGCGCAATGCGGATCATGCGGTTCCACACGGCTGGTTCGGCCACGGGCGCCGCGGCGCCAACAACCGCCGCCGGACGTGGCTCATTCAAGACCGTCGCATTGGTTGCCGTGGACCCGGCAGGCGGCGCCGTCGCCGGCTCCGGGTGCGTGACCAGCGCGGTTTCCAGCTTCACTTTCCTTGGCCGGTCCTCGGAGAACATCGAACTGAGCAACGCAACCTGCCCGCCGATCACCAGGAAGACAATCGTAATCGCGAGGACCTGGAGCAAGTCGAGGGGACGACGCTGTCGCTTGCCAGGAACTCCATGAACGATTTCAAAACGCAGGCGCACGCCGCCGATCTCCAGTTCGTCACCGGAAGCGAGGCGGCCTTCGGTGATTGGCTTGCCGTTGATGCAAACGCCCCCAACGCTGTCCAAATCGTGGAGGTAGTACCCGTCAATATGGCGTTCGATGGCGGCGTGGCGCCCGCTCACGCCGGGTTCGCCCAGTTGAATGTTGCAGTTGGCGTCGCGACCGATGACGAGCGACGGTAGCTCGACAACCACCGGTTCTTTCGGCGCGATCCGATTCTGAAACACCAAACGGTACATAGTTTCCCCGCCGATGATACCATAGCCGGGCGACGCGCCCACGGTTTTTCAAGGACGGTTGGCGCCCGGGTCGTATCCCGCGGGATGCGCCTGGTGCCACTGCCAGGCGCTGTCGATAATGGCTTCGAGCGAGTCGAAGCGCGGTTTCCAGCCCAGCACCTTGCGGATTTTCGTCGAATCACCCACCAGTTTTGGCGGATCGCCCGGGCGACGCGGTTTCTCGATGACAGGAATTTTGTGCCCGGTGACCTTGCGCGCGGTTTCGACGACCTGCCGGACCGAGTAACCGTCGCCGCTGCCGAGGTTGAAGACATCGCTACCGTCCCACTTCAACGCCAGCATGTGGGCCTCAGCGAGATCGATAATGTGGATGTAGTCGCGAACGCAGGTGCCGTCGGGAGTTGGGTAATCCGTGCCGTAGATCTCGACGTGCGGCTTCTGGTCGAGGGACACCTTCAGGACATTGGGGATCAGGTGCGTTTCCACGCGGTGATGTTCGCCAAACTTGCGCGACGCGCCCGCCGCGTTGAAGTAACGCAGGCAAACGTACTGCAGGCCGTGCTGTTGCTGGTACCAATGGAGAATCCGCTCGAACATCAGCTTCGATTCGCCATAGGGATTGATCGGCTCCTTGGCGTCGTCCTCGGTAATCGGCACCTGTTTTGGCGTGCCAAAAATCGCGCACGTCGAGGAGAAGACGAACTTGCCAACGCCCGCCCGGACGCAGGCTTCGAGGAGATTGATGCCGTTGCCGACGTTGTTGCGGAAATATTTGCTCGGGTTGGTCATGCTCTCCGGGACGAGGGCGTTGGCCGCAAAATGCACGACCGCCTCGGGACGGATCCGTTCGAGCGTCTCGAAGAGCATTGGACGCTCCGCCAGGTCTCCTTCAATGAACTCCGCCCGGTCGTCGATGGCCGCGCGATGTCCCTCGCTTAAATTGTCAAAAACGAAGATTTCCTGGCCCGCATTGAGCAATTCCTCGACGCAAATGCTGCCGATATATCCCGCCCCACCCGTGACAAGTATTTTCATGGCGGCGGCGATGCTACTGAAGCGCAGCGCTCCGCGCAAGGAGGGAACGCTTCGGCGATCCTCTTGCCGAAGATTAGCCCGATGCTTGCGGGTCCTCTGATGCCCTGTTACACTCTCGCTCCGCATGCCCCCTGTAACCAAAGCCCGAACGCCGGTGTCGCGCCGGAAACGCGCAGAGCGAAATTCGCAACCGACGAACGGCGAGCACGAGGAAGGTTTAAAAATCCTCTTCGTCTCGTCCGAGTGTGTGCCGTTTGCGAAAGTCGGCGGCCTCGCCGATGTGGTCGGCGGCTTGTCAAAGGCGTTGCGACGGCTGGGGCACGATGTGCGCATCGTCGTTCCACTCTATTCACTGATCGACCGCGCCCAATACGGCATCAAGTTCGTCGGCCCCGCCTGCGTGCATATGGGCGGGGGCGTCGAGCATTGGATTGGGTTGCACACGGGACTTCTCGATGGAGAAGTGCCGGTGTGGTTCGTGGAATACGACGCCTACTTCGGACGGCCGGGGATTTACGACGGGCCGACGGGTCATTATATGGACAATGCGTTTCGCTTCGCGTTGTTGTCGAAGGCGGCCCTGCAGATTTGCAAGGATCAGAACTTCATTCCGCACGTCGTTCATGCTCATGATTGGCCGACCGCGACCGCGCCGGTGTTTCTCAAGACCTGGGACCGGGTCCTCTCGCCGCTGTCGAATACCGCCAGCGTATTGACGATCCACAACATCGGCTACCAGGGCGTCTACAATGCGAACGTCATGCCGTATCTCGGCCTCGGCGCGGAACACTTCACACCCGATAAGTTTGAGGACCACGGCAAGGCCAACCTGCTCAAGGCCGGCGTCTCGTTCGCGGATGCGCTGACGACCGTCTCGCCGACACACGCAAAGGAAATCGTCGAGCCGGTGGGCGGCATGGGGCTGGCGATGTTTTTGAACAATCGCCGGGCCGATCTCTTCGGTATCCTCAACGGCGTGGATTATTCGGAGTGGAATCCCGCGACCGACAAATACATTTCCGCGCACTTCACCGCGAACGACCTCCGTGGCAAGGCCGCTTGCAAGGCCGCGCTCCAAAATCATTTTCACCTCGAAGAGCGCGCCGATGTCCCGCTGTTCGGCATCGTGAGCCGCTTCGTGCATCAGAAAGGATTCAGCCTCCTGCGCGAGGCGTTGCCGCCGGCGCTCGACAACATGGTCATGCAATGCGTGGTGCTCGGCAGCGGGGACGCGGACACCGAGAATTTCTTCCGCTGGCTGCGCACCAGGTATCCCGGTCGCGTCGGAGCGCACATCGGGTTCTCTTCCGAATTGAGCCATCTCATCGAGGCGGGCTGTGATTTCTTCCTCATGCCGTCCCTCTACGAACCCTGCGGCCTCAACCAGATTTACTCCCTCAAGTACGGCACCCTGCCCGTTGTCCGCGCCACCGGCGGCCTCGACGACACGGTGCAGAATTATGACGAAGCGACCGGCAACGGCACCGGGTTCAAGTTTTGGGAGCCCTCCGGTCGCGCGCTGTACTATTGCATCGGCTGGGCCGTCGCGACCTGGTTCGACCGCCCCCAACACATTCTTCAGCTGCGCCAACAAGCGATGGCGCAAAATTTCGATTGGGTCGCTTCGGCGCAGCAATACGTTGATGTGTATCGACACGCGCTGCGGAAGAAACTGGCCACACCGGTGTAGGCTGGACTCCAACTCTTCCAACAAGCCTGGCGCAGAACTTCGATTGGGTCGCTTCGGCGCAGCATTACGTTGAGTGTATCGGCACGCGCTTCGAAGAAAATGGCCACGCCGGTGTAGCTGGACGCCACGTGTTGACATCACTCGATGATACATCAGTTACATATGTATCATGCCGATCAACATGGACGGAAGGCGCGGGAAGACGGGGTCTCGATAGGGCACTTTCCAGCGCATTTACTCCTGAGACGCAAACGACCCGCGCCGGGTGGTCTGATGGCCCAGATGCGAAAGGGTACAACCGCCTGGATTGTGCTGGCGGTTCTCGAAAACCGCGATGAACTGTACGGCTACGGCCTGCGACGCGAAGCGTTCAAAAAGTCGAAAGGTTTATTTCCAATTCAGGAAGGTGCGCTGTATCCCTTGCTGGATCGAATGCGGCGCGCGCGGTGGGTGACATCGAGACGCCAGACTGTTACCGGTGAGAGAGAAGGTATTACCGCATCAGCGCCCGCGGCCGCCTTGTGCTCGCCGAATATCGTCGCGAGTGGAAATTGCTGTCGTCGGTGCTCGACGCTCGGTTGTCACCACGCGTAAGAGTCTTAATTTGGAGGGCCACGCTCTGTCGTGGCCGTCTGGGATCACCGACGGCACCGGACGCGATCCTTCGACTTCGCTCAGGACAGGCTCCGCGCGTCCCTCCGTCTCACGCGTAAGACTTGCGGCGCTGCCGTGCGCCCGGTATAGTCTCGTCGCTTTATGCCGGAACTCCGCAAGAAATATCCGTTCGACAAGATCGAGCCGAAGTGGCAGCGTTATTGGGCGGAACACAAGACGTTCGCCGCGCGCGACGATTCCGCCGGCAAGAAAAAGCTCTACGTGCTCGACATGTTCCCCTACCCCAGCGGCGCGGGCCTGCACGTCGGCCATCCCGAAGGCTACACCGCGACGGACATTTATAGCCGCTTTCAGCGGATGCGCGGCCATAACGTGCTTCATCCGATGGGCTGGGACGCGTTCGGCCTCCCCGCCGAGCAATACGCCATCGATACCGGCACGCAGCCGTCGATCACCACGCGCAAGAACATCGACACCTTCCGCCGCCAAATCCAAATGCTCGGCTTCAGCTACGATTGGGCCCGCGAAGTCGATACCACCGACCCCGAATACTTCAAATGGACGCAGTGGATCTTCCTGCAGCTTTTTAATACTTACTTTGACCCTGAACTCGAGAAGGCGCAGCCGATCGCTCTCCTTGAAGACGCGCTTTCCGAAACACCGCAACGTACCGATGAATGGAAAGACAACCCGTTCCTTGCCGGACCCGGAACGGATTTTTCGGAAAATCGGAAGCGACGGCACGCGAACTGGTACGCCAACGTTTCATCCCAAAATGCGCCTCGCCTACGAATCCGAAGTGCCTGTCTGGTGGTGCGAAGGTTGTAAAGCCGTTCTCGCCAATGAAGAGGTCAATGCCGACGGCACGTGCGATCGCAAAGGCCACAAGGAAGTTTACCGCCGACCGCTCCGTCAGTGGATTCTCCGCATCACGAAATACGCGGAACGGTTGTTGAAAGATTTGGACCTGGTCAATGGCCCGAGTCGATCAAGGAGCAGCAGCGAAACTGGATTGGTCGAAGTGAGGGCGCACAAGGTACGTTCAAGGTTCACGGTTCGGAGTTCTCGGTTGAAGTCTTCACTACCCGGCCCGACACGCTTTTTGGCGCAACATACATGGTACTCGCGCCGGAACATCCGCTCGTGGAGAAGGTCACGACACCGGAACAGCGCAATGCTATGGACACCTATCGCACCGAGGCGACAAAGAAGAGCGAATTGGAGCGCACACAGTTGGAGAAGGAAAAGACCGGCGTTTTCACGGGCGGTTATGCGATCAATCCGGTCAACAACGAGAAGATTCCGATCTGGGTCGCTGACTATGTAATGATGGGTTACGGCACCGGCGCGATTATGGCTGTCCCCGCGCATGATACGCGAGACTTCGAGTTCGCCAAGAAATTTGGCCTGGAGATTCGCGCCGTCGTTCAACCGTCAAAAGGCACTGATCCGCAGGGTTCACGGGCGACGGGGTTTCCGTTAACAGCGGGCCCATTACTGGACTCCCACGCCCGAAGCCAAGAAGAAGATTACCTTCTGGCTTGAAGAGAAGGGCTTGGGCAAGGCAACCGTCACAATACAAGCTGCGTGATTGGCTGTTCTCTCGTCAGCGCTATTGGGGCGAGCCGATTCCGATTGTGCATTGCCCGGAGCATGGCACGGTGGCGGTGCCGGAGAGCGAATTGCCGTTGCGGTTGCCGGAGATGAACGACTACACGCCGGCGGGCAATGCGGAGCCGCCGTTGGCGAAGGCGACGGATTGGGTGAATACGAAATGTCCGTTGTGCGGCGGGCCGGCGAAGCGCGAGACAAACACGATGCCGCAGTGGGCGGGCTCGTGCTGGTACTTCTTGCGCTACATCGATCCGCACAACGACCAGGCTTTTGTCGCGAAGGACAAGGAAAAATACTGGATGCCGGTCGATCTCTACGTCGGCGGCGCGGAGCACGCGGTGTTGCACCTGCTTTACTCGCGGTTCTGGCACAAGGTGCTCTACGACCTTGGTCAAGTCTCCACCCCCGAGCCGTTCACGCGGCTGGTCAACCAAGGAATGATCCTCGGCGAGGACGGCCAGAAAATGTCGAAGTCGCGCGGCAACGTCATCAATCCCGACGATGTGGTGGGCGAATACGGCGCGGACGCGTTTCGCATGTACGAGATGTTCATGGGCCCGCTGGAAGCGACCAAGCCCTGGAACACGCAGGGACTCGAAGGCGTGTATCGCTTTCTTGGCCGCGTCTGGCGGTTGTACTGCAATGAGGACGGAAAACCGATCCTCGACGTCAGCGAGCCGGCGGGAACACTTCTCAAAGTCCTGCATCAAACCATCAAGAAGGTCGGTGAGGACACGGAAGCGCTCGCTTTCAATACCGCGATTTCGCAGATGATGATCTTCGTCAACGAGGTCACCGCTCAGGAGAAGCGCCCGCGTAAGTTGCTCGAACCGTTCGCGCTCGCGCTCGCGCCCTACGCGCCGCACTTGGCGGAAGAACTCTGGGAGAAGCTCGGCCACCAGCAAACCCTCGCCTATGAGGCGTGGCCCGGGTTTGATGAGGCGCTCCTGAAAGAAAACACCGTCACCGTCATCCTCCAGGTCAATGGGAAGGTGCGCGACCGGATGGACGTACCCGCGGAAATTTCGCGGGAAGACCTGGAGAAACTCGCGCTCGCGAACGAACACGTACAGGAGCACCTCGCGGGCAAGCAAGTGAAGAAGATCATCGTTGTCCCCGGCAAACTGGTCAACATCGTGGCGGGCTGATGAAGGCGATTACCCAGTTCTGGCAGCAGGTCAAAACACACAGCCTTGGGCGCTCTGTTCTGTTGAGTGTGCTCGTCGGTGTCGTTGCCGGATTCGGGGCGCTGGGCTTCAATTTCATCCTCAATAGCGCGGGTGACCTTTTCATGGTGCGGGCGGTCGGCTATCAGATGCCGCAACCCGGCGGGGAGGGCGTGACGAAGATACCCGCAGAAGCGTCGCGGCGATGGTTATTGTTCGTCGTGCCAGCGTTCGGTGGATTACTCTCCGGTTTGCTCGTGTTCTCCCTCGCTCCTGAAGCGGAAGGGCATGGCACCGACGCAATGGTCGACGCGTTCCATCAGAAACGCGGGGTCATTCGCAAACGAGTGCCCATCATCAAAACGTTCGCTTCGGCTCTGACGATCGGGAGCGGCGGATCAGCGGGACGCGAGGGGCCGATTGCGCAGGTCGGCGCGGCGTTCGGGTCAGCATTGGCGACGTGGTTGAAAGCCAGCGACCGCGAACGTCGAACTCTGTTGCTGGCCGGTGCGGGCGCGGGAATCGGGGCGGTGTTTCGCGCGCCACTCGGCGGGGCGCTATTCGCAATGGAAGTGCTGTATCGCGACATTGAGTTTGAAACAGCGGCGTTGGTGCCGTGTTTTGTGGCGGCAATCGTGTCGTACTCCATCTACTGCGGGGTGAGCGGCAGTTGGGGCGCGATTTTCTCGGTGCCGAACGTGACGTTCAACCATCCGCTGGAGTTGCCGCTGTACGTGGTGCTGGGGGCCGTGTGCGCACTGATGGGCATGTTGTACGTGAAGGTGTTTTACGGCATGCGCGACCATGTATTCCGTAAGCTGCGCCTCCCCAACCATCTGAAGCCAGCGCTTGGCGGACTGGTGGTCGGCGCAATTGGCTTCTTCTTACCCCAGGTGTTGGGCATGGGTTACGGATGGGTGCAATTGGCCATGAACCAGCAACTGCCGCTGAAGATCATCGTCGCCGTCGCGTTCATCAAGATTCTCACGACAAGTTTGACAATCAGTTCGGGAGGTAGCGGCGGCGTATTTGCGCCGTCGATGGTAATCGGCGGCATGGTCGGCGCCGCAGTCGGCACGGTGCTGCACGCCTGGCTGCCCCAGATCGTGACGCAACCCGCGGCGTTTGCACTCGTCGGCATGGCGGGATTCTTTGCGGGCGTGGCCAAGGCACCAGTGTCCTCGCTCATCATGGTGTCAGAAATGACGACCGGCTACGGCTTGCTCACTCCGCTAATGTTGACAACAGCGGTGGGCTATCTCCTGGTGCCCCGTCGCCTCTCCCTTTACGAGAATCAGGTGGAATCGCGAGTCGATTCTCCAGCTCACGAAGGCGAGTACATGGTGGACACATTGGAAGGGCTGTTTGTGCGGGACGCGATGCCCAAGGCCCTTCAACCCGTTACGGT
Source organism: uncultured Verrucomicrobiae bacterium (assembly GCA_963812605.1). Taxonomy (GTDB): domain Bacteria; phylum Verrucomicrobiota; class Verrucomicrobiia; order Palsa-1439; family Palsa-1439; genus Palsa-1439. The sequence goes on from CAWEWF010000002.1 coordinate 150,611, forward strand.
CCGATTCGATGCGCCGTTGCCAGAGATTCTCGACACTGTTGCCGACTGCCGACAGCATGTGTTCCCCGTGCTGGATCCGGGGACGGGTTGCAGGGGGTAATTTTGTTCGACGACATCCGTTTGTTTTTCACCGAGCGCAACCTTCCCCGGGAGGCAGTGGTCGCGCAGGATTTGTTGGCTTCCAATCTTGTGACCGTCCATCCCGACGAAGACCTTATGTCTACCCTGAAGAAGTTTCGCGAGACCGAACAGGTGGAACTGGTCGTCGTCGAGCGCGAGAACCCGCGCCGCGTCGTCGGCATCCTGAGCCGTCGCGATGTCCTTTCCACGTACCAGGATCGGGTGCAGCGACGGAGAACTTGAAGGAAACGCAGATTCTAGTTGAGCCGCAGCGAAACTCAGCTATATTCTGGACAGCAGCAGGTGAGTGAGGTCACAATGTTGAAATTGACGAGGCAGGAGCAATTGATCGTGGCGTTCTTCTTGTCCGCGCTCCTGTTGGGAACAGCGGTTAGGGAATGGCGCGCGCGGCATCCAAAGGCCGCCAGCGTCGCGACATCGGAAATGAGGGGCCGCTAATGCAAAAGCAGAATTTCGCGGAGGCAGTCGACGAGGTCGTGCGAGCGGATGGGCGTTACGATCGCGACGCCTACTACTTTGTGCGTGAGGGCCTCGACTTCACCATCAAAATGCTCAAGAAGGATTCGCGCGGCGCGGGACGGCATGTCAGTGGCCAGGAATTGCTTGACGGGTTACGGCGTTTTGCGCTCGATCAATTTGGTCCGATGGCCAAGACCGTCCTCAGCCATTGGAACGTGAAAAAATGCGAGGATTTTGGGGAGATTGTATTTCGCATGGTGGACAAGGGCATCCTCGGCAAAACCGAACAGGACACCCGCGAAGATTTCAAAAACGGTTATGATTTTGACGAGGCCTTCGTCAAACCCTACCAGCCGCCTCCGCGCACGCGCAGCCGTCGTCCCGCCAAGAGCCAGGACGCCCCGGATCGCTTTCACAGTGTGCCGAGCCGCGCTTCCGATGCGAAGAAATTGAGCGGCGGCTCGAACTAGGTGTCTGAGACGGCATGCGATTCAACTTCCGCTGCGGCGTTGCCGTCGCGTTCACATTTATCGCAGGAATTTCAATGACCCACGCGCAAACTCTCAATTCCCCACCCGTTCACAAGGTCGTCTTCGATAACGGGCTTACGCTTCTGGTTCGCGAAGACCACAGCGCACCGGTCGTCAGCGCCCAGGCGTGGGTGCGCGCAGGCAGCATCACGGAAGGCCCGTGGATGGGCGCTGGTCTCTCGCATGTATTGGAGCACATGCTCTTCAAGGGCACGACCACGCGCGGCGTATCGCAAATTGCGCAGGAGATCGAGCGCAAGGGCGGTTACATCAATGCCTATACCTCCTTCGAGCAAACCGTTTTCTACATCAATATCCCGTCGGAAAACTGGCAGACCGCCGTGGATATCCTGGCCGACTGCATGCAGCACGCGACCATTCCCGAACCCGAGTTGCTGAAGGAAAAGCGGGTCATTCTCCGCGAGATGGCAATGAATAATGACGATCCGTCGCGCCGCGCCAATCGCTCGTTATGGGCAACCGCCTATACGACCCACCCGTACCGCTTTCCTGTTATCGGCTATCCCGATATTTACAATCGCCTCAAGCGTGACGACGTTGTCGCCTATTACAAGGAACATTACGTACCGAATAACCTCGTGTTTGTCGTCGTTGGCGACGTGGATGCGGCCAAGGTCGAGCAGGAACTGCGCGACCAGACAAAGGACGCCGATATGGGCGCGGTGGCGCCGGCTTTCGTCCCGCCCGAGCCGGCGCAGCTTAGTTTGCGCGAACGCCACGAAGAGATGCCGATGCAGCTCTCGCAGATCCATCTGGCCTGGCACATCCCCGCAGTCACGCATCCCGATGTTTATCCGCTGGACGTACTGGCCATTGTTCTCGGCCAGGGGAACAGCTCGCGCCTGTATCGCGAGCTTCGCCAAAAGCGCGGCCTGGTGCTGGGAATCGGCGCCGGGAGCTATACGCCCGGTTATCCCGGGATTTTCGTCATTGAAGCTACCGCGGAGCCTGCCAGGCGTGAAGCGGCCATCGCCGCCATTCGCGAGCAGGTGAAACAACTCGCGGAACAACCGATCACGGAAGAGGAACTGCACAAGGCAATCAAAATCAGCACCAACAGCCACCTCGAACGGCTCAAGACGATGCAAGGCCAGGCCTCGGACATCGCGCAAAATGAATTCCTCGTAGGTGATCCGAACTTTTCAGACGTGTACCTGGAGAACCTGCGCAAGGTTACCCGCGATGACCTGCAACGCGTGATCCAGACGTACTTCACCGACAACAATCTGACCATCACCACGCTCAACCCGCCCGGCACGCTGCCCAAGCCACCACCGACAGCAACCGCCAAAGCGGAAATCACGATCAAAAAGTTTGAGTTTTCAAACGGACTTCGCTTGCTCGTGCGCGAAGATCCAAAACTGCCTTTGGTCGATTTCCATGCCATCCTGAAAGGGGGCGTCATTGCTGAGACCGGCGAAAACAACGGCATCACGAAACTGACCGCGCGGATGTTGCTCAAAGGAACGAAAACGCGCACTGCGGAGCAGATCGCCGAAACGATGGAGTCGGTTGGCGGCGGCATCAGCCACTTTTCGGGCAACAATAGTTTTGGCATCGCAGCCCAATCGTTGAGCGAGGATTTCGACCGCACCCTCGACTTACTGGCCGACGTTCTCCAGAACCCGACGTTCCCCGATGACATGCTGACACGTGAACGCGCAGTGCAGATTTCGGAGTTCAAGTCCGAGCAGGACCAGATTCTGCGCAAAGGGCAACAAACTCTCCGTGAGGCGCTCTTTGAGCAGCATCCTTATCGCTTGAATCCGCTGGGGAACTCCAATGTGCTCGCAAAACTTACCCGCGCCGATCTCGCTGACTTTCACCGCCGCTTTGTCGTGCCAAGCAATCTCGTGCTCACGGTGTTCGGAAATGTGAACGCCGACGAGGTGCGCAAAAAGGTCGAGGCGAAGTTTGGTTCCATGCCGTCGGCGCAACTGGAATTCCCGGTGACGGGCCCGGAGTCGCTTCACGCCGACGCGCGCAAGGTGCAGAAGGTTCCGAAGGAGCAGGCTGTGCTTCTCATCGGTTACAGCGGCACGGATATTTTCAGCAAGGACCGTTTCGCGCTGGAATTGCTCAGCGAAGCGTACACCGGGCAGGGTTCACGCGTCTTCCGCCGTCTCCGCGACGAATTGGGGCTGTGCTACTACGTTGGCGCGTCCCAGTTTCTGGGTCTCGACCCCGGCTATTTCGCCTTTTACGTCGGCACCACGCCGCAAAACGTCGGCACTTGCGAGAAGGAAATCTTCGCCGAGCTTGAGAAATTGGAAGCGAACGGATTGAGCGATGAAGAATTGACCCGCGCCCAAAACAGCATCATCGGGCAGCGCCGCGTTCATATGCAGGATAACTCCGAGTTGAGTTTGCTGGTGGGCTCGGACGAATTGTGCGGGCTGGGGTATGAGAATTTTCGGACAATGGATGACAAGTATCGCGCGGTGACCCTCGATGACATCAAGCGCGTGGCGAACCAGTATTTTACCAACAAAGCGCACGCCATCGTCGTGGTGACGCCGGCCGGGCAGGAGGAATAAACATGGCTGAAGTTCAAAAAGACACTCAGGGTTCGACCGAGGACACACTCCGTTTCCTGGACATGGTCGGCTTGTTCGGACAGCAAGCGATGATGGCCCTCGGCAAGCTCGCCAACCCCGCCACGGGCAAAGCTGAAAAGAACCTGCCGGCCGCGCGCCTCTTCATCGATACGCTGGAAATGCTCGAGAGCAAGACCAAGGGCAACCTCAATTCGGACGAGACGAAGGTGCTCCACGCCACGCTCACCGACTTGCGCCTGATGTACGTCGAGGAATCCAAGGCACCCCAGGCGCCCGAGAAACCTTCCGAACCGGCCAAGCCGGCGGAAGGCGCAGCCGACGATCCGAAAGTCAAGTTTCGCAAGACCTACGATTAGGCTTTCGTCGGGCGTTTGTTTCGCCGCCGTTCGACGAACCATGCCAGCCAGATCGTGATCTCGCAAATCACGATGAGCGGAAGCGACATCATGATCATTGAAAACGGGTCGGGTGGCGCAAGGATGGCCGCGAGAATAACCGCTCCCGCAATCATGATCTTGCGTCCGCCGGCCACTGTGCGGGCGCTGAGCAGGCCCAGCCGCACCAACATCAGAATGACCAGCGGCACTTCGAAGGTGATCCCCACCGACAGCATGAAGTTCGTCACGAAGCCGACGTAGTCGACCGCGGTCCATTGGCGTTTCATGTCCAGCCAGTCGGTGTACTTGAGGAACACCTTCAATGTTTGCGGAATCATGACGTAATAACAAATGGCTGCGCCAGCCAGGAAGAGCAGTGTCCCAAAAATAAAAGTGGGCATGAGCAGCGCCCGCTCCTTCTTCTTCAGCGCGGGCAGAATAAAGTCTGCCAGAAAATAGCAGATCGCGGGCGAGGCCACCACCAGCCCGCCATAAAACGACAGCTTCATCCAAAGGAAAAAGGCGTCGGTAACCCTCAGGCTGACAAGCTGTCCTTCCGGGCCGGGCACGATGCGCCGCCACGGTTCTTCGAGGAAGATAAGGATGCGATTGGCAAACACCAGGCAGACGTTGAAACCGACGAAGAGCGCGATGCCGATCTTGATGATTGTGCTGCGGAGGTCTTCCAGGTGCTCGAAGAAGGATTTGCTCTCACCTTCCGCGTCTTCGGACACGACTTGGAGTTCGTGGCGCGAATCCGAGTTCTGTTGCTTGGCCAGCCAGCCGGTCAATATCGCAAGCCATCTAAGCAAGCTCGTCCATCAGTCGTGCAACTAGTTCAGTTTCGTGTCCGGGGGTTGCGGGGTGCTGGAAGCGGTGATTTCCGGCTTGCTCGGCGCGGGTGGCGTTGGCGCCTGGGGAGGATCGTCGTGCATGTCACGGGAAGCCTTTTTGAACTCTTTCATCGCCTCACCGATTCCCCGGGCCAATTCCGGCAGCTTCTTGCCTCCAAACAGCAAGAAAAGGATGATCAGCACAAGAATGATGTGCCATTCACTCACCACTGCTAATACAGGTGCCATACGTGTCTCCTGACAGGTGCACACTACTACGGCGTTTTCCGCCTGTCAACGAAGCAGCCAAAGTCTATTGATTCACGACCGCAAACTCACAACGGCGGTTTTTTGACCAGGCCGCTTCGTCGTGACCCATGTCCGCGGGTCGGTCCGAGCCGTAACTGATGGTCGTGATCCGGCTGCCGTCAGCGCCCAGCTTGGCCAGTTCCTCGCGGGCGGCCAGTGCGCGACGTTCACCCAGCGCCCGGTTGAATTCGGCCGTGCCGCGTTCATCGCAATGGCCTTCCACCACCAGCTTGCCGGGGTTCGACTTCAAGTACGCAGCTACTGCCTGGAGCTTCGACTCTTCACTGGGCCGAATGCGCGCGCTGTCGTAATCAAAATAAACGGGGGCAAACTGTCCGTGCGCGAGGTCGGTAACGCCTTCCGGGCGCACGCCGTTGGCACTCGTAACGTCGGAACCAGGACCACCGAGCGGCGGTACGCCGTTTTCTGCACCCGGCTGCTTTGCGCCTCCATTGGTTGCGGTCTTGTTCTTGCAGCCCGTCAATCCAAATGCCGCAATCACGGTCGCCAAAATGATCTGTACTAAAAACTTCTTCCTCATGAGAGGTATTCTCCTTGTAACGATTGATTTCTTCGCATCCGCAAATTACGGTCCCCACGCGGGTTCGGATGCGCCCCCTTCGATAGCAGGCAACTGTACTTGTTCGCCGGTCACAACGTCAAGCAGATACAACTGTGTCCGCCAGTGCTGGGTCTTCCCAAACACCAGGTGCCGTCCGTCCGGCGCCCACGACGGATCTTCATTGTCGGCGCCGTCGGCAACCACCGGCGTCACCGCACCGCTGCCGCGATCGTACACTCCCAATTGAAACTTGCCGCCGACCCGCGACGTGAGCGCCAGCATCGGCTTCATATCGGAGTTGGCGGGCGGACGCGACCAATCGGGCTCCGTGTTATAACTTGGCGACGTTGTCAATTTTGACGGCGTGCCCCCCTCCTTGCCCGTCATCCAAATCTGGGGCGCGCCGCTTTCATCACTTACGTAGGCGATGTCCCGTCCATCGGGTGACCATGTCGGTGATGATTCCCCACCGCGGGAATGGGTCAATTGTCGCAAATCGCCTCCTGTGGCGTTCATCGTGTATAGCTCGGGGTTCCCGCCCTTGCTCAGCGTCAAGGCGATGCTCAAGCCATCGGGTGAAAACGCTGCGCCGGTGTTTAGTCCCGGGTAGGCCGCCAGGCGCAGCCGCTGGCCGGTGTAAAGATCCACTTCGAGCACGTCAGGGAAAAGATTCTTGTAACTGGTGTAGACGATCTTACGGCCATCGGGCGACCAACGGGGGCGCACACTAATCGAACGATCATACGTGAGTTGTTTCACGTTATAACCGTCGTAATCCATCACGGCCAATTCCTTCGCGCCGCCATGCGACCAGACAAAGGCGATCTTCGTCTGCGCGATGCCCGGCTGGCCGGTGATTGCCTGGACAATATCATCCGTCAGCTTGTGCACCGCGCGCCGCAAATCCTGTCCGCTGCCCTGGTAGGTTTTCGAGAGCACAACTTTCTTGGTGGCCTGCTGCTCCACGACGCACTCGATGACCACGCCGCTACGGTCACCGCGCACCGCGCCCGATTGCACGAATTCCGCGCTGCTCGCCGGTGACAGCGAAAAATACCCCGACAACCGCAGATCGTTCTTCAATACATCCGTCACCTGCCCCGCAATCGACGCATCGCCGGCGAAACCCGAAACGCCAAACGAGCGGCGTCCCTTCGCTACATCGACATCCGCGCCGAACACGCCCTGGCCGACCAACGTGGCTGTAAGCAAACACATGGTCATCGCTTGAATGGGCCGCTTCCAAAACGATTGATACATACCTCTTACCCCTCCAATCGAAAATTCACCGAGATTTCAGCAAAGTCGCCACCCAAACCTTCCGGTAGCGGATCCAAACGCGGTACATTGTGCGCCGCCGTCACGGCCGAGTCGTCCATCAATTTGTTGCCCGACGAATGCTCCAGGCGCACGCCTTCAATCCGCCCGTCGCGCGCGACGTGCAGGATAATGGTCGTCACCAGTTTTTTATCGAAACTGGTTGCCTGCCCCGGTTGGTCCCAAGCTTCGTACATGCGATCGTGCACGTGCATGTAGTATGACCAAAACTGGGAGCCCTTGCCAACCCCGCCGGCAATTCCGTCCGCCGCGCCATCAGGCGAACCCAAACGCCCGTACTTCGACACGCCGGTGCCGCCGCCTGCGGCACGGTTGTCACCGCCGGCACTGCCGCCTTCCGAGGCCGCGAGGGCGCTCGCAAAGTGCTGGCGAATTGCGTCGGCGCTAACTGCCGCGCCAGTCGAGGCGGTCTTGGCGGGTAGTTTCGCATTTGCCACGGTCTTCTTTGCAGTCGTCGTCGACTTGTCAACCGGCTTGTCCGCCACCTTTGTGGCTGTCGTATCGACCGGTTTCCTGGTTTCCTTGGGAACGGGCTTCTTTGGAATCGCGATAGCGTTCGGATCGTTTGGTTCCGGTGGCGCCGCCCTGGCTTTGGGCGCGACAGGCTCTTCTGGCTTGGCGACCGGCTCGCTTGGCGCGGCCGAGGGCGCGGCGGCCTGCCCGGCTGGTTCCGCTGGCGGCGGAGCGTAATTGCCCCGTCCCATTCCCGTGCCGGTGGGCAAATCGCCCAGGATGTCAGCGGGTATGATCAATTCGGTGGCTGCGGGTACGTTGGAGCGGGCGTTGTTGAAGACACCTTCAAAGACAACAATCCCGCTGATTATCGCGACATGAACGAGGCACGCGACGATAAAGTTTCGGCGGAATCGTTTCTCAATCGTACTCATCTCCGCGCGAGTTTCGGTGGCGATTCTTCCTGGGTCAGCAGCGCGATGCGCGTGATTTTGGCGGCGTGCAACTCCTTGAGCACTTCCATGACGGCGCCGTAATTGTTCACCTCATCGGCCTTGACGAGAATTGTGATGGGCGGATCGGACTGGGCCAATTTCGCCAGTTCACCGCGCAGTTGCGGCTGCGACAGGGCGATGTCGTTGAGGTAAATCTTCCCGCGCTTGTCCACGGAGAGCGTGCGCGTTTGCTCGCGCTTGATCTGGTCGGTGGTGCCCTTCGGCAAATTGATGTTCATGCCGTACTCGACCACGGGGAAGAAAATGATGACCGCAATGAAGAGTTGCATGAACAGGTCCACGAGGGGCATGACGTTGATCTCACCCAGCTCGGGCAGATGTCCGTACCGTTTTCCGCGATTCGAGGGGCGTCTCATAAATCATCACGTGTAGCCGCGAATCTCATTCGCGGATTTTTATCCCACCGCGAAAAGGTTTCGCGGCTACAGACCCGATGTGCAGGCGTGTTCAATTCGTCACGTAGTTGTGCTCGACGGCATTCACGAACTCGTCGGCAAAGCTTTCCATTTCCATTGTCGAGTGCCGAATCCGTTGCGCGAGCCAATTGTAGGCAAACAGCGAGGGTACCGCCACGAGCAGGCCGACGACCGTCGCCAGCAACGCCGCGGAAATACCCGGCGCCACCGCGCCGAGACGCACGGTCCCGTATTCGCCCATCGCGGCAAAGACGCTCATCACACCCCAGGAACTGCCGAGTAGCCCGAGGAATGGGCCGCCCGTCACCGCGGTGGAAAGAACGCTGACCTGTGATTCGAGCTTCATGACCTCGTTGTCGATCGCGCGACCAAGTGCGCCGCGCAGCGTATCGAGGTTCACAACGGTTCGGTCGGAGATGCTGACATCCGTATCGACTGACGCGAGCGTCGTCGTCCCGCCGCCGCCAAAGGCCTTGTAGCCGCCGGCAACCTTGCGGGGGCTGCTGCCGTTCCCGAACTGCGAAGAAACCTCTTCCGCGCCCATGCGGTAGATGTTGTAAAGCGGGCACTCCGGTACTTCGTAATTATTGATGAAAAGATGCAGCGGGTCGCGCTCGCGACGAAACTGCGCCAGGAACGATTCGCCCGAGCCACGCGCGCGGCGAAGTTGCTGCCACTTGGTGAGCATGACCGACCACGTAAAGGCCGAGCCAAGACACAACACCACAACGATTACCTTGCCGGGCCAGTCAGCTTGTCCAAAAATGTACAAGATGCCTCCGGCTGCGAGTACGACATTCATCCCCAAACCCTCCTTGTTTGGCCGCAGAGAACAGCCAAGGAGCACTTATACAACTTTACTCGGCCCAGTCAAACTTTTCTTTGGATTTCTTCAGGAATCGGTGACATTTTTTTCGGCTCGAATTCCGGGTGCGTCTGCGCTACAGACAACAGCGCATGAGTCAACCGAACACACCCAAGACAGCCGACACGGCCAGCGTAACCCCGCGGGCGCAAGATTATGCGCAGTGGTATCTCGACGTCATCAAACGCGCCGACCTCGCCGAGCACTCGCCTGTGCGCGGCTGCATGGTCATCAAACCCCACGGCTACGCCATTTGGGAGAAGATGCAGCGCGAGCTGGACGACCGCTTCAAGGCCACGGGACACGTGAACGCGTATTTCCCGCTGTTCATTCCCCTCTCCTTCCTCACAAAGGAAGAACAGCATGCGGCGGGCTTCGCGAAGGAATGCGCCGTGGTCACCCATCACCGCCTGAAGTCGATCAACGGCGAGGTGGTGGTCGATCCCGAATCCAAACTGGAGGAACCGCTGGTGATTCGTCCGACCAGCGAGACGATCATCTGGGCGCAATACAAAGGCTGGATCCAGAGTTACCGCGACCTGCCGCTGCTCATCAATCAGTGGGCCAACGTCGTCCGCTGGGAATTGCGCACCCGCTTGTTTCTACGCACCGCCGAATTTCTCTGGCAGGAAGGCCACACCGCCCACGCCACCGAGCAGGAGGCGCAAGAGGAAACCGCCCGCATGCTCGATGTGTACGCGGACTTCGCGGAGAACGTTGCCGCGGTTCCCGTCATCAAGGGGCGCAAGACGCCCGGTGAACGCTTCGCGGGCGCGCTGGATACGCTGTGCATCGAGGGCCTGATGCAGGACGGCAAAGCTCTCCAGATGGGCACGAGCCATTACCTCGGCCAGAATTTCGCCAAGAGCAGCGATGTGACCTTCCTCAGCAAAGAAGGCAAACGCGAGTACGTGTACGCCACGAGTTGGGGCGTCTCCACGCGCCTCGTCGGCGCGCTCATCATGACCCATTCCGATGACAGCGGCCTGGTGTTGCCGCCGAAGCTCGCGCCGATTCACGTCGTCGTGATTCCTATCTTTAAGAACGACGCGGAAAAAACCCTCGTCCTCGATGAAGCCGTCAAAGTGGTCGCCGAACTCAAGTCGCAGGGCCTCGCTGTCAAACTCGACGACCGCGATGGCATCATGCCCGGCGCGAAATACTACGAGTGGGAAGCCAAGGGCGTGCCGCTGCGCATTGAAATCGGCCCGAAAGATTTGGAGAAAGGCAGCCTCTGCCTCGTCCGCCGTTTTGTGCTGGAGAAAGAAGGCGAAACCGAACAAGAACTCCGCAAACGCCGCAAGACATTCGTCCCGCACGCGGAGGCCATTGCCTCGATCAAGCCGATGCTCGACACGATGCAGGGCGAGCTGTTCGAACGCGCCCGGGTCTTTCGCACCAAGCGGTCGCGGGTCATCAATACGATAGAGGAATTCGAAAGCTTTTTCACGAAAGACGGCGGTGGCTTTGCCTGGGTACACTGGGCCGGCAATCATCAGCAGGAAGAAGAGATGGCGCGTGAATATGAAACCACCATCCGCTGCATCCCCTTCCCCGACCAGATTCCCGATGAGGCGAAAGGCGAAGGGAAATGCATTCTCACAGGCCAACCGTCCAGCCAACGCGTATTGATGGCGCGGGCGTACTAGCTCTGTCCTAGCTCTTCCACCACGAGTTCATGATAGGCATTCTTTAGGCGCATGGTCACGTGGTGTTCTCGAAACTCGGCTCCGTCCACTTCAAAAACAGGCGCGATCTCAATTAAACTATTGGTGGCAAACGCTTCATCGGCCTCCGAGAACATTTCAGTTCCAAAACCTATCTCGTATGCCGTAACGCCCAGCTTCGCCGCTAACAGGAGCACGACGTTTCGTGTGACACCCGGGAGCGGACCGTCGCTCAATGGTGGCGTAAACAAGTCCCCATTCTTGACTACAAACACGTTGCTGGTCGTAAGCTCGACAACGTGTCCTGCACCATTTAGCAACACGGCATCCGTAAAGCCCCTCAGCTCGGCTTCGTCTTGTGCGAGTACGTAGAGCAACCGATTGGCGTTCTTGATACCCGCCAATTTGGAGGCCGAGTCCAGTCGAATCGAGGAAATGATAGCACGTAAATCCCCTGATCGCGCCGGTAGCTCCTCTGTCACCGCAACGACGCTCGGTTCCCCGGGAGTCTGCCTTTTCACACCCCAACAATTCATCCCACCCGTGACGTAGATTCGGGCCATCCCGACCTTCATTCTATTGCGCTGAATCAATTCGAGGAGCGGCACCCTTATATCCTCCTGTGTTAGTTGCCGTCCTACGTGCAACATTTTCAACCCGGCAAGCAGGCGTTGCAGATGATTGTACAACCGAAAAATCTTTCCATCGTACACGCGCATGGTTTCGAAGACCCCGTCGCCATAGAGAAAGCCGCGATCGAAGATCGACACGGTGGCTTCGGCTTCGGGCACGAAGCGACCGTTAACGTAGGCGTAATTGGTCGATGGCATTGAGGATTCCCTGCGCTTTCACGAGTGTCTCGTCGTATTCGGCGTCGGGCTCGCTGTCGGCCACGATGCCGCCGCCAGCGTGAAATGTCAATCGTCCGCGATTAGTGGGGCGGGCGTCTCGCCCGCCAGTCGTTGATGAATTCGCGGGCGAGACGCCCGCGCCACTTTGCCCGGACTGATATACCACGGTGCGAATGGCGACGTTCAAATGGGTGAGGCCATTGTAACCGAGAAAACCGATCGCGCCTGTGTACACACCGCGCGCGTGCGGCTCCAACTCATCGATGATCTCCATCGCGCGGATTTTTGGCGCACCCGTGATGGAACCGCCAGGGAAACAGGCGCGGACACAATCGACGGGGCTTACGTCACTTCGTAATCGTCCTTCGACCGTCGATACCAAGTGGTGCACGGTGGCGTAGGTCTCAACGCGCACCAACTCGCTGACGCGCACGCTGCCGAATTCGCAGACACGCCCGAGATCGTTGCGTTCCAGGTCGGTGATCATCACCAGTTCGGCGTTGTCCTTCGGCGCGGCGAGCAACTCGGCGGCAATGCGCGCGTCTTCTTCGCTCGTCGCGCCGCGCGGACGCGTGCCTTTGATGGGGCGCGTCACCACGTGCCGGTCGCGGATCTTCAAAAAGCATTCCGGTGAGCTGGAGAGAATCTGCGCTTCGCCGATGTCGAGATATGCGCAGTACGGCGCCGGATTCGATTCACGAAGTGCCCGGTAAAGTTCCGTCGCTGACGCGTCCACTTCGCACTGGAACCGCTGCGAGAGGTTGACCTGATAAACGTCACCCGCCGCGATGTATTGCTTTGCCCGAAGAATCGTCGCGGCGTAGGAGTCCCGCGTGAAATTGGAGCGAAGAACTACGTCACGTTCGGCGCGGTCGGGAGACCTGCGCTGAATATCTGGTTGCCTGTCAACGGCAGGGCGCGCTGGGCCAGCGCGCCCTACCTCAAAGACCTGATGCGCACTGTAGTCGAAGACAAGTAGATTATCATAGAAACCAAACCAGCAATCCGGCAAACCGATGTCGTCCACAGCCCTGGCGGGAAGCTTCTCGACGAAATTCTTGAGGTCGTAACCGAAATAGCCAATGGCCGCGCCGAGAGGGAAATCAGCAGAGGCATCGTGGTAGTGACCTGCCAGTTGTTTTTCCAGAATATCGAAGGGATTACCCTGCACGTTCGCTGTGCCCGACGGTATGATGATCTCCGTGTGGCTACCTTTCGAACAAACAATCTTCGATGGCGCGGCAGCGAGAATCGAATAACCGGCCGCGCCGGTGACGGTATCGAGCCAGACCGCGTGCGGTTTCGCCACGAACTCGGCGAAGCGGTCCCGCGGCTCGGTCCACGGTTGTTTTCGAACGACGGGTTGCTGACTCACGGGCCACGCTACAGGTTGTCGGTTGGGTTCTTGTTTACGTCCATAGTATACCCCGCTATCATTCGCGCCAACCATGAATCCATCCATTCGCCCATCGGACGCCGCGCCCGGCGGGATGCACGGCGCGACGCGCATGCACGATCCGAGCGAGGCCGAGCACGATCGCACGCGGCGGCGCTGGATGAACGTGGCGTTCGTGGTCATCGTGCTCCTTAATCTCACGCAATTGCGCTGGATTGGCGTACACGGTTGGAACTGGCTGGGCGTGGTGCTGCTCATCGTCGCGGCCATGCCGCTCGGACTCGCGATAAAAGTCTTCGAGCTGCGCTTCAAAATGGCCGCCGCGGAACGACGGCTCGTACTGCATGAGTTGCCGACAAGGCGAAAAATTGATTTCGCGATCTATGGCGCTCTCGTCCTTATCGTCTTCGCTCTGCAACCACACTTGGTGACGTGGGGACTTTGGGGCGTCTGGCTTTACGATTTCGTCACTTACTACCACGATCGTCCCGAACGGCTCCGCCATCTCTACGCCGTGACGAAAACGCTGGATGAACTGCGGGATTTTCGCGCCCCATGGGCCTGGGCCCTGCCGGCGCTGGCGTGGGAGATTATCAGAACGACAACAGGGAACTGATCGCCTTCTCGTCCTTGCTCGGCGTAATGACGGCGACGTTGAGGCGATTGTCGCGAAAGATGTCCGCCGCGGCTTTTTGCACATCGGCCGCCGTGACCCCGGCGATGTGCCGTTCGACTTCGGCGGGCGACTGGATGGTGCCGTACGCCAACAGGTGTTCGCCCAGCCACATCATGCGATTCGCGGTACTCTCCAGCCCCAGTCGCATTTGGCCGATGGCATAATCTTTCGCGCGTTGCAACTCGATCGCCGACGGCGGCTGGCGGGAAATTCTGCGCAGCTCCGTGAGAATCAACGCCAGCGCCCGCTGCAAACGCTTCGTATCCAGTCCCGCGGAGATCAGCAGCGCCCCTGTGTCAGAGAGGTAGCTCGTCGATGATTGGATCGAGTAAGCGAGGCCGTGCCGTTCGCGGATTGACTGAAAAAGCCGCGAGCTCATGTTTTCGCCGAGAATGACACTGAGCGCTTTCAGGGCGTAACGCCGCGAGTCGTGGCGCGAATAGCCGCGAATCCCGATGGCGAGGTGCGACTGCTCACAGTTCTTGGTGAAGAAACGGAGGCGCGGTCCCCGTTGGGATTCATGCGCCGGCTCGAAGCCCGGCGAGCGGCCATTCTTCGGCAGCAGCAGCGTCTTCTCAACGCGCCGGACAATGTCGTCGTGCTGGCAGTGACCGGCGACAGCTACGACTGTATTGGCGGCCACGTACTTCTTCTGCTTAAAACCGAGCAGTCCGCCACGATCCATCCCATCAAGCGACCTGGCTGTGCCGGTGAGCGAACGACCGAGTGGATGCCCGGGCCAGAGGGTCTCGGTGAGCAGTTCATGCACATAATGGTCGGGCTGATCGTGGTACATCAGCAGCTCTTCCTTGATCACGCCGCGCTCTTTGTCGATATCGGCGGCGCTGAAACGGGAATGCAAATACATGTCCGCGAGCACGTCGAGCAGGATATCGAAATGAACGTGGCTGGCCTTCGCGTAGTAGCAGGTGGTCTCCTCGCCCGTGAACGCATTGAGATAGCCGCCCACTCCTTCGACCGTCTGGCTGATCTGCCTGGCGGTACGACGTTGCGTACCCTTGAAGAGCAGGTGCTCGATGAAATGCGACGCGCCGCTCAAGCGGGCGGATTCGTAACGCCCGCCCACGCCCACCCACAGGCCGAGAGTGATGCTGTCCATGTGCGGCATCTCGGCGGTGGCCACACGCACACCGCTGGGAAGTTGTGTGATCTTAAACACGTTAATATTATTACCGCACTGTTCTCGCAGGTCAAACACTTGCGTCCGCGAACCTGATTTGCGACACTGGAATCCTATTATGCCGCGCGACCGCGTCGAACTGGAGCACCTCGAATACAAGCTTCTTGCGCCTTATGCACAGAAGGCTGCCGATTCGCGCGGACGGGCCTTTCCGGAGGCCAAGCACGGCCTGCGCACGGATTTTCAGCGGGACCGCGACCGCATCATTCACAGCCGCGCCTTCCGCCGGCTCGAATACAAGACGCAGGTCTTCCTCAACGGCACGGGCGACCATCTTCGCACGCGCCTGACGCACACGATGGAAGTGGCGGGCATCAGCCGCGGCATCGCCCGCGCGTTGCAGCTTAACGAGGATTTGGCCGAGAGCATCGCGCTTGCGCATGACCTCGGGCACTCGCCATTCGGTCACGCGGGTGAAGAGATGCTCGATAAACTGATGAAGGACCATGGGGGTTTCGAGCACAACCTGCAATCACTGCGCGTGGTGACGGAATTGGAGGAAAAGTACCCCGACTTCAACGGGCTGAACCTCACCTGGGAGACGCGCGAAGGTTTGGCGAAACATTACACACAGTATGACAAGCCAACGCATTTGAAGGAGTTCAACTTCAAGTCGTCCTCGCTCGAAGCGCAGATCGCCAACCTCGCGGACGAGGTCACCTACTATTCGCACGACCTTGACGACGGGCTGGATGCGGGGTTGATCACCATTGAACAACTCGAACAGGTCGATATCTGGCAGACCACCTTCGCGCGAGTCAACCGCGAACACCCCGGCATGGATCAGGAGCGTCAGTGTGCGTTCACCATCCGCGAACTGATCGAGCGCGAGGTGTCGGACGTGATCGCCACGAGCGCCGCCAACATCGCTGCGGCCAAAGTGAACAGCGCCGATGAAGTGCGACAATTAAGCAAGCCACTGGTCAGCTACAGCAAGGAGTTGAAGAAAGCGAACCAGCAGTTGCGCGATTTTCTCTACAAGAATCTTTACTTCAACCCCGTGGCACACAAGCCCCACGAACGCGCCGTCGCCGCCATGAGTCAACTGTTCCGCGCCTACGCCGCCAACCCGCGTCTCATGGGCGAAAGCACCCAACGACGCCTGGAAAAGGTCGGCCTCTACCGCGCCATCTGCGATTACATCGCCGGCATGACCGACCGCTTCGCGCTGGAGGAGTACCGGCGGATTTGTCAGCGGAGTAGCTAACGGGAGCTGTCACTTCGGTATTACGTAACTGCCGCCCGTACATTCGCCAGAAGGAATATCCAACTCGAATTCCTTCCAAATGCCTTCCAACGGAGACCAGGCTTCGCCATACAGCTTTGTACCGTCAACCCTAAGATTCCTCATTCCATCCCAAGAGATGCGACGACTTCTCCACAGTTTACCACCCTTGCCATAACACTCAAAATCCACCACGCATTCAAACACCAGCAGCTTTAGTTCCGGCACTTTGAACACGGCGTTTATCATTGCACCAAAACTTTCAACTGCTTGTTTCGTCTCGGGTCGGATAATATACCCGCGACCACCAGCCACCACGACAACATCTGTTTCATTCGGATGATCCAAGACTGAATCGAAGCTCGTCAAACCTCGCTGAAAATTCCCAACCCAAGTTGTTGTTAATTCTGGAAGAAATCTCACGACTAAGCCTTCGCGGTGCAAACCCTTTCCGGTGGGGCTAAATTGCTCGGGCAACGGACCAGTCCCTGGCAAACCTGGAAGGATTTCAAATCTGCTCATGTGCATCCAATCTGGCTACATCAACCCCAACTCCTTCAAACTGACGAAGTCCTGGGCGCGTTTGGTGGTGCGGTGGCCGAGGATGATGTGGTCGAGGACGGCGATGTTGAGCAATTCGCCGGCTTTGACGAGGCGCTTGGTGACAGAGATGTCCTCGCTGCTGGGAGTCGGGTCGCCGCTGGGGTGATTGTGCACGAGGATCATCGACGCGGCGGAAGCGGCGATGGCGTCCTTGAAGACCTCGCGGGGCTCGACGATGCTGGCGTTGAGCGAGCCGCGGGAAACCTCGCATTTCTTGATCAGCCCGTTCTTTGTATTCAACAGGAGCACACGGAATTCTTCGCGGTCAAGACTCCGCATGTCTTCGCGCATCACGGCGGCGGCGTCCTCGGGAGAAGTGATGATTTGTTGTTTTCCATGCGAGGACTCACTAAGCCGCCGCGCCAACTCGAAGGCGGCTTTCAGTTGAATCGCTTTCGTCTCGCCGACGCCCTTGATCTTCGCGATGGCCTCCAAGGGTGCGCGGGCCAGTCCCTCCAGCGTGCGAAACTCCCGCAAGATTTGGTGCGCAAGCTGGATGGCGGAGACGCCTTTCATTCCCGTTCGCAACAGGATGGCAATCAGCTCGGCGTCGCTAAGCGCCGTCGCGCCGCGCAACTTCAACCGCTCACGCGGGCGCTCTCCCTCGGGCATCTCCCGAATCAAGTAAGTGGTCATGATTAGGGGCGGTGGGCCTGGAGTTTTTGAGGATCACGGGCAGGGACGCCCGTGCCACCAGCAGGGACGCCCGTGCCACCAACAGCGAGGTCCGCGTCGGCTGGCGGTCCCGTATCACTGGCTTCGCGCAAACGCTTATGAAACTCCTCCCAAGGGAACTGCGAGCCGGGGCACTCGCTGAATTCGCCAATCACCTCGCCGTGACCCAAAATATGATCGTTGGGAATGTGGAATTGCTCCTGCAGCCCGCGGATAAGAAGCACGAGCGAGTCGAGTTGTTTTGAAGTGGGTTGATCCACCGAAAAGTTCCCGACAAGGCAGATGCCGATGCCGCGCTCGTTAATGTACGCTTGGCGGCAATGGCCGCCCTGCATCTGCTTGATCCAGCGCGGCCCGGTTTCGATGAAGCCGTCGGGTTTGCCCTCGGTGCCGTTGTCGATGACGAAGTGGTAGGCCAGGCCGTTGATCATCCCGCGGGAGCGGTGCGCCGCGTCGAACACCTCCGCCGACCCCATGCGCGTCGCGCTGTGGTGAATGATGATCCATTGCCAGTCGCGCGTCGGATCCGTTTCACCGGCCACATTTCCCAAGACAAAACAGGCCACCGCCAGCGCCAGGAGGACTGGCCGGCCAGTCACGACAGCCGCGTGTGACCGCGAGGCTGCTCCTGTAGAACTATTGGCTCTCTTCGACCACATAGGGGGTCAATTCACCGGCCAGCACTTTCGGGATTTGCGCCCGGAGCACGACGTTGCCGTTTTCCATCTCGCGGGCGGTGACATAACCGCTGCGATACACCAGCGCGATTGTCTTCGCGCGGTCCTGCGGAATCGACAACGTGACATCCACGCGGCGATCCTTCAATCGGTTCGCGATCTCGTCGCGCAAGGCATCCAGGTTTTCGCCTGTCTTCGCCGAGATCGGCACCGACCGGTCAAATTCGCGGAGGAATTTATCGAGGGTCGTGGCGCCAGTCTCCAGTTTGTCGATTTTGTTCAGTGCGACCATGGTGGGTTTACCCCACGCGTCGAGTTCTTTCAATACAATCTCGACCGCCCTGGCCTGTTCGTACGCCTGCGGATGGCTGGCATCAACGACATGCACCAGCAGATCGGCCTCCACGACCTCTTCGAGCGTCGCTTTGAAGGATTCGACAAGATGATGTGGCAGCTTGCGCAGAAAACCGACCGTGTCGGAGAGCAGGATGTTCTGGTTGTTCGGCAGGCGCAACTTGCGCGCCGTCGGATCGAGCGTCGCGAACAGCTTGTCCTCCGCGACCACGCCCGCGCCCGTCAGCGCATTCATTAACGTGCTCTTACCCGAGTTCGTGTACCCGATGATCGACACCAGCGGCCAGTGCAGCCGTTGCCGCCCGCCGCGTTCGACGCGCCGGTTCTTCCGCACTTCATCCAACGCGTGTTCGAGACGGTGAATTTTTTCCTGCACGCGCCGGCGGTCGACTTCGAGCTGTTGTTCGCCGGGACCTCGCGAGCCGACGCCGCCGCGCTGACGCGACAAGTGGGTCCACAGGCCCGCGAGGCGCGGGAGCATGTAATGAAGCTGCGCCAACTCCACCTGAATCTTGCCTTCACGCGTGCGCGCGCGCTGCGCAAAGATATCGAGGATGAGTTCGGTGCGATCGATCACCTTGACATTCAGGCCCAGGATTTCGCTGAGGTTGCGGCCTTGCGCGGGCGAAAGGTCGTCGTCAAAGATCACGATATTGGCATCCGCATCGCGGCAGCGCGCCGCGAGTTCTTCGACCTTGCCGGTGCCAATGAACGTGGCCGCGGCCGGTGAGTTGCGCTTTTGGCTGATGACGTTGAGGACTTCCGCGCCGGCGGAAACCGCGAGTTCGCGGAGTTCTTCGAGGGAATCTTTCACCGCCCACTTGTCGTGGCCGGGTCTCTCCAATCCGATAAGGAGCGCGCGCTCGCGGAGCGGCTCCTGCGTGTCGTGCATCTTCAACTTACTGACTTTTCTTCCTTTTGCTGCATGCCCTGGAGGATGCGTTTGGCTGTAATCGACGGTAATTCCTCACGCCCAATGTCCAGCCAGTTTAGTTGAGTTTCGCGGCGAAACCAAGTCAATTGTCGCTTTGCCAGTTGCCGCGTGCGCGTCTTGATCAGCGCCACCGCTTCGGTGAGCGAGAGATCACCCCGCACGTGCGCGACCAATTCCCGGTAGCCCGCCGCCTGCATCGCGGTCACGTTCTTCTCCAGCCCGCGCTCCAGCAACTGACGCACTTCGTTCACCCACCCGGTGGCAATTTGTTGGTCGATCCGTTGCTCAATACGCGCCTGCAGATCTTTGCGGTCGCGGTTTACTATGAACCCCGGAGCCGCAGCCGTGTCCCCGCCCCACTCCCTTTGCAATTCGCTGATCGGCTTGCCCGTCTGGTGAAACACTTCCAGCGCGCGCACCAGACGGCGCGGGTTATGACGATCAATACGCTTGGCCGTCGCCGGATCCAAACGCTCCAATTCTTCGAATAATTGGACCGCGCTCATCTTCTCCAGCCGCTCACGCAATTCCGCATTGCGGGGCGGCCCCTCGAACAATCCATGGCGCAAGGCGCGCACGTAAAGGCCGCTTCCGCCAACGACCAGCGCTTTCTTCCCCCGCGCATGGATGCCGTCAATGACTCGCGAAGCCATTTCGATGAACTGTTTGACGTCGAAGACCTCATTGACTTCGCACACGTCGATGAGGTGGTGTGGAACAAGCGCCCGCTCCTCAGCGGTTGGCTTGGCCGTGCCAATATCCATGCCGCGGTACACCTGCATCGAGTCAGCAGACACGATCTCCACATCGACCAGCCGCGCTATTTCCAGCGCAACAACGCTCTTGCCAACAGCGGTCGGGCCAACGAGGAAGACGGTTTGCACGGATGGACATCATACACGAAGTCTGTCATTCTGGGCGAAGCGAAGAGTTACCGACGTGGATAAGCCAATCACTTTTCAGGTTCGC
This sequence comes from uncultured Verrucomicrobiae bacterium, assembly GCA_963812605.1. Taxonomy (GTDB): domain Bacteria; phylum Verrucomicrobiota; class Verrucomicrobiia; order Palsa-1439; family Palsa-1439; genus Palsa-1439. The sequence continues at coordinate 171,216 of CAWEWF010000002.1, forward strand.
GACGGGATGATTGTGGTCGTGTTTTTCATGGTGGCCCTGGCGCTGCGGGCGCCATTTCGGAGCGAATACGCCTACCATTGGGACAGCGCGGAATTCTCGTTGGCGGTTCGCCAGTACAACGTGGCGCTGAGCCAGCCGCACGCGCCCGGCTACTTCCTGTATGTGATGGCCGGGCGCCTGATGAACCTGCTGATTGGCGATCCGCACGCCAGCCTCGTGTGGTTAAGCGTCCTCTGCGGGAGCGCGCTGGTGTCGGTCTTGTACCTGCTTGGCGCGGCAATGTTTGGACGGCGCGCGGGAATCATTGCCGCGTTGTTGGGGATGACCAGTCCCCAGCTCTGGTTTTACAGTTGCGTGGCGCTGACGTATGTCGTCGACGGTTTTCTCGTGTGTTGCGTGGTGCTGTACTGTTGGCGGGCAACGCAACGCGGGGGAACCTGGACGGATGCGGTGCTGGTCGGCGGATTGCTGGCGGTCGTGGGCGGGGTGCGCCAACAAACGGTTCCAGCGCTCGTGCCGTTGGTGGTGTGGTTTTTTTGGAGATTCGAGCCCCCGCGATTCGCGAAACTCGCTGTTGCGGGGGGAGTCTCGGTTGGGCTGGCGATGATGTGGTTTGTGCCGATGGTGAGCGCTTCCGGAGGACTCGCATTGTATCTGGAAGTCGTGCGGCGACATGCAGTCCACACCGCCCCGTTGACATGGTGGGGAGGCGGGTGGGATGCCCTCTTGTGGAATGTATTTTTCACGGGCGTATTTTGCGCGGATGGTTTGATCTTGGGCAGCCCGGTGCTGGCGGCCGCGCTGGTTTGCCGGGCATCGGGCGCGAGGGCGGAGCGCGACAAGGTGTGGGACAAAGAAAACCGTTTTGCGCTACACAGCGCGCTGATCTGGGTTATTTCCGCGGCGACGATGGAAATCGCTGTCAGTTACACGAGGCTGCCGGGGTATGTGCTGAATTTTCTGCCCGGTCTTGTCCTTCTCACGGCGGCCGCCATCGCTTCGTTGCGGGCCCAATCTGCCAGAATTGTGGTCGTCTCCATTCTTTGCGCTGCCAACATCTTTGCGTTCCTGGCCTGGCCGGCGCGCTGGGATGGTTTGTTCTTCGGCACGGGTCGGACGGCGCGTGAGATTCGAAACCAAGACCAAACCATTTCGAAGACGGTCCGTATTCTCCGGGAGCGGTTCCGTCCGCGAGACGTGGTGATCTGCCACGCCGTCGAGTACCTGCCTTTCGGGATGCGTCATTTCCAATACTACCTGCCCGAGTTCGACCAGTACCTGCTGTTATCGGACAAGGTAATGATCGCTCCCAGCGGCAAGCCGATGATGAGCTTTCGCGAGGGGCAATTGAGTTTTGTGCCGGGACTCGATATTGTCGGAAAGCAAACAATCATTCTGATCGTGCCGCCCGGGAGACAATTAAGCGATTTTGGTCCGTACTGTGATGTGGAACGGGCAGCGCTCGTGCCGGATTCAGACGGGATCATTTATACATTGAATCCGAAGTGGCTATTTTCGACGGTGCACGGCGACGAACGTGGGCTCAGTTATCCTTAAGTAGATTACGGAAATGCTGCCGGAACTTCGCCACTTTGGGCGCGATTACCATCTGGCAATAGGGCTGTCTCCCATGCAGCCTGAAATACTCCTGGTGATAATCCTCAGCCTTATAGAACGCTTTGAACGGCGAAAGTTGCGTCACAATCGGCCCGTTCCAAATCTTCGCCGCGGCGATTTCCTTGATCACCTCTTTGGCCACGGCCTTCTGTTCGTCATTGCGATAAAAGATTACCGACCGATACTGCGTGCCGACATCATTCCCCTGTCGATCCAACGTTGTGGGATCATGCACGGTAAAAAACACCTCCAGAATCACCTTGAGCGAAACGATCTTGGGGTCAAACGTAATCTCGCTCACCTCCGCATGTCCGGTGTCGCCCGTGCAGACCTGTTCATAGGTGGGATTCGGCACGGTGCCCCCGGAATAACCCGATTCAACTTTTTCCACGCCCTTCAATTGTTCGAAGACCGCTTCCGTGCACCAGAAGCAGCCGCCGCCGACGGTGATGACTTCGTTCGCTTGCGAGTTGGTAGTGGTTTGGCTCATGGCATTCGTCCCCAGCACGACTCCTGCGATTAGTGCGATGGACCTCAGCATACAGATTCGATGCAATTGCCGAGACCGCCGATTCGCACGAGAGAAGCGAGCTACGGTTTTCGGTCAGGAGCGGGCGGCTTGTCGCTGTTGGCGGCGAATGGTCCTGAGGTGGCTGTAACCGACCAGTCGGTGGCGCTGTTCGTCCCACAGGCGGAAGGTGAATGATTTGAAGCTGGAGAACAGGGTCACAGGCGGGACGGTTTGAAACAGCGGCTCGGCTTTATGGCACTTCTCCAGATTGTAGTTGGGAATTCGCGGGCTGAGATGATGGATGTGATGGAAGCCGATGTTGCCGGAGAACCACTGCAGCACCCTGGGCAGCTTGTAAAAGGAACTGCCCTTCAGTGCCGCCTCGGTATAATCCCACTCTTCGCGGCGTTCCCAGTAAACTCCTTCAAATTGATGCTGCACGTAGAACAACCATACGCCAGCCGTACCGCCCATTGCCACCACGCTCACTTGAATCAGCAGGTAGGCCTTCCAGCCGAAGACGGAAATCATGCCGCCGACCAGACCCACGAGCGCGAGGTTTGTCCAGTAGACGGAATGCCGCTCCCGCTTGCTGGCGCCCGGAGAAGGAAGGCGATGCTTGATAAGAAACAAGGCCGCCGGGGCAATGACAAACAGCACGATGGGATTGCGCGCCAGCCGATAAGCGAACCGCTTCCAGCGCGACGACTCCAGGTATTCCTGCACGGTCAAGGTCCAGACATCGCCCATGCCGCGCCGATCCAGGTCCCCGGAACTGGCATGATGCACTGCGTGCTCCCACCGCCACAGATAGTAGGGCGTCAAAGTCACCACCCCCGTGACAAATCCCCAAAAATCATTGGCTTTGCGGGATTTGAAAAATGAACCATGACCACAATCGTGAAAAATGATGAACACGCGCACCAAAAAGCCGGCGGTGAGAATTGCCAGCGGTACCGTGAGCCAATACGACACCGACAAACTGAGATACATCAAATACCAAAGCACGGCATAGGGAACGAGCGAGTTCGTGATCTGCCAGATGGAGCGCCACATCGAGGGCTCCTGATACTTGGCCACAACTTCTTTCCAAGGCATCGCCGCCGCCTGTCGTTCGGCATCCGTATGAACCAGTTGATCGATCATAGACATTCCTTTTGCGGGATTTCCCTCAAACAAATGGTAGCTGAACCACCTCCTTGAGGTTCCGCTAAAGACACAATATACACCCCGGCTGCGCGGTCGGCAACACCCAATCTCAAAAAAATTTGGCGCCTCGCCCGCTTATGCTTTCACCACGAATAGGCGCCGGCGTCGTCGAGGGCGAGCAGGTATTCGCCGACCATCCGGCCCTGGTCGTCGAACGCACGGGGCGTGGCGATGGCGGCGAGAATGTGCCGGGCGTGTTCGCGCCAGGAGGCATCGCCCGTCATCTTTGCAAGGGCCGTGAAGAACCGCGCACAGGCCACGTTGTGGACAAATGGGTGCTGGCGCTGCGTAAACACGCCCGCGGCATTCTCATCGGGTGTGTGCTCGAAATAACCGCCCGACGTGGCATCCTCGAAGTTCTTCACGGTCGCGAGGCCGATCCGTCTCGCGGCATCGCGATACTTTGTGTCATTCGTGATCATCGCGAGACGCGCCAGGCCCAAACCGAAAGCGGCTGCGTCTGCGAGGTAGAATGGGCCGGATTTTTTGTTCGCATCGTGCCAGACGCTGCCGTCGTCGGCGACGTGGGAGGCGAGAATGGCATCGGCGGCGATACGCGCGCGCGCCAAAACATGTGAATCATATGGATTTTCGGAACGCGCAGACCACAAGGCGTTTTCATAAAGCGTACATAACGCGGCGATAGCGAGGCCGTTTTCGTGGGCGTAGATGTGGGTGTCGATGCGCGGAAAACCGAGTTTGCGGCGGCCAGCATCGTCAAGCGCATAGTACGTATGGCCATCCACGAATGGTTTGTCTTTTTCGTGCGCATTGAGGTCCGCATCCTGAGTCGCGAAGAAAGTGCCGTTGGTCGAGGTGAAAAAATTCTCCAAGTAACTGTCTATCTTCCGGGCATCGGCGAGGAATGTCTCGTTGCTCGTCACCTGCCAGGCGAGCGCGGCGGCCTCCAAATTGGCGGCTTGATACGGCATAAGCTTCTCGAAATGCGGTTCGTTCCATTGGCTCGCCGCGGAATACTGGTAGATGCCACCCCAGACCGGATCGATCAGCGCCCGTTGTTTTTCGAGGCTGAAAATGGCCCGCTGGAGGGCGTTGCTGTCGCCGTGCGCGGCGCGGCGAAGTTCAAATTCGATGTCCGCGCCCATGGGCGCCTTTTGTTGACGCCCCCACCCTCCCTCGCGCGGGTCGTACCAGTCGTCCATGTCACGCGTAACGCGGATGCCGATCCAGCCGAGCGCATCCACCGGCGCGGAAGGATCGGCGGCGACCCGGTTCGTGTCCTTTGGATTCGCGCGCTCGATGTCCGCCAGCGCGGTTTTCAATTCTTCCGGCGCGAGATAGCCGCGGAATTTTCCAAGTTCTTCGGCATCGGGCGAAAAGATCACTGTCGCGGGCCAACCCCACGCGCCGTAGCGCTCGGCAAGGTCCGGACGCGCGTCGATATCGACGCGGATCGCCACGAAGCGGTTGCTGAGGGCGCGTCCGATGTCGGGGTCCAGGTAGGTCGTCTCGTCCATGACGTGGCACCAATGGCACCACTCAGCGGCGCAATCGAGGAGGATGAAGCGGCGCTCGCGTTTCGCGAGCGCGAAGGCCTCGTTCGACCAGGCGACCCAGGGGAAAAGCTGCTGGCGTCCGCGCTCGCGGGCCTTGGCGATATTAACATTGTCGGGAACGTCCGCGGCGGAGACATTCACCGCGGAAAACAGGACACAGATAACGGCAAGGCGGCGCATGGGTGTTTCACGGCTGGCAGAACCAACCGAACGAGGTCCATTCCCTGAACCACTGCTGCACCAGTGACGACCAATCCCTGGCGGCGGACGCACGGCGCTTCAGAAGCACCGCACAGGCCTTCTCGATTGTCGCCCCCTGCTGCAAGGCCCGCAGAATTTCGAACTGTTCACGGATGAGCGGCTTGTAATAGACCGAGTTTTCCATCCGATGCACCGCAATGTACAGCCGTTGCGGTTTCAGCCCGCGAAAGCTGATGCGCCGGGCGCGTTTGTGCTGCAATGCGACGGCGTTGCTGGCCTCGCCGCGCAGCCGGTCGTCGCCCTTCTTGGCCGCGATGAGCAAATCGTCCACGGGATAGCGCACCTCCAGCAACGTGATGTAGGGCTGCAACGCGAGACGGATTTTGGACGGATCGCGACCGAGCAAATCGTCCACATGGATGGTTGGCTTTGCCGCCTCGTCAAACGCGACGATGTTGGCCCATTCGATCCGCACCATGTCGAGCGCCAACTGTTGATGCGGCGTGGTCCATTTCGGTTCCGCGCGCAGAAAACCTTCGACACGGCGCCCGAGATTGCGGAGCGAAAACGATTCCGAGGGATAACGCGCGAGATAGGCGCGCGCCAGCCGCTCAAACTTGCGATCGCCGAGGACCGCCCGCAGACCGGGATAATCCTCGTACAGGCAGTCCAGAATGCGGAACCAGTATTGGCGGTTATAGATTTCCAGGCGTTCGAACGACGTAAGGCGGTCATTGGGCTTGATGATGGCCTCGGCAACGGGAGCGGAGGTTTTTTGCATCCGATCACGCGGCCCCAGCGGTCGCATGATCGCATTGGCCATGAGCGCCTGCAGTTCGCCGAGTTGCCGGGGCGACGCAACCTTAGGCGGACGCGGTTTTTTGCTCGAACTGGCGGATGAATTGGTTGGCTTTGAGCGCCTCATGGTGAACCTCGTCGAACGACGGAATGCGGTCATCCCACTCCAACAGGGTGGCGGTGTTGCCGACCAATTTGACGGCGCGGGCATAGAGTTCCCAGACGGGGTCCAGCACCGGATGATCGTGGGTGTCGAGAATGTACTTTTTGAATTTGGAATGGCCCGCGATGTGGATTTGCGCGACGCGGTGATGCGGAACGTGGTTGACGTAATCGTAGGGATTGAAATTGTGGTTCTTCGAGGAGACGTAGATGTTATTCACGTCGAGCAGGATTCCGCAGTCGGCCTGCTCGACGACCTCGGTGAGAAACTCCCACTCGGTCATTTCGGAGACATGAAACTCGGCGTAGCTGCTGACATTCTCGACGGCAATGGGGATTTCGAGAAAATCGCTCACCTCGCGGACTTTTTGCGCGGTGACTTTTGCCGCCGCGAACGTGTAGGGCATCGGCAGCAGGTCGTGCGTGTAACGGCCATCGACGCTGCCCCAGCAGAGATGGTCGGACAACCACGGCGTCTTCGTCCGCTTCACCAGGGTCTTGAGGCGATTGAGATGTTCGCGGTTCAACTTGTCGGCGGAGCCGAAGTACATCGAGACGCCGTGCTGCACGACCCGGTACTGTTCGAGAATCTGGTCGAGCACCTGCAACGGACGGCCGCCATCGACCATGAAATTTTCGGAGATGATCTCAAACCAATCGACGACCGGCTTGCGCGTGAGGATGTGCTGGTAATGCGGCACCCGCAGGCCGATGCCGATACCGTAATCGGTGAATCCGTTGAAGCGGTTGGCCGGCATAGAATAGTTGAAATGATTAGTGGGGGCGGCTTGCGACCGCCCCCACTCGAATCAATCGCTGGTGTTGGCTACGGCGTGGGAGCAGGAGTGTTGGTCTTGCAACCGCCCTTGCCTTTGCAGGAGTTCTGGCCTTTGCAGCCGTTGTCGCTGCCCTTGCAGCCGCCCTGACCCTTACAGCTATTCTGCCCCTTGCAGTCGTGTTTGCCCTTGTCGCCGGTGTCATCCAACTGGCCCCAGCTCGACAGGCTCGTGCCGTTCGGGGTGGTCTTGGTCTGCTGGCTGGCATAGGTACGCGCGACCGCGCCCGTCATCAAACCGGCCATGGCAGCGCCTGCGAACAGTGCTTTCGTGGATCTCTTCATTGCTACTCCTCCGTTGGTTGTTTGGTTGGTTTTGAACTTTCGTTTCCGCCACGCCGGGCAGTAACGAATCTTGTTTTACGATTGCGGAAAATTCTGGCTGGGAAAAACCCAGGCGGAGAAAAAGCCGGCACCATGGGTATCTGATGCCCGACGCGTTGGTTGGATTCGTACATTTTCACCAATGACCGCCGTAACCAAGATACGGTTCGACCGCGTTTTTGGATTTATCCTCGCCTACCGGAGCCCGCCATCGGCTCCTACGAACAACTTGTACGCCGTCGATACATATAGACAACCGCGCGGTGAAAAGCAAACGGAATCGGAATGGACGGTGGGGTGCGCTCCGGAAGCAGGCGGTTCCCGTCAAATGTGTTCCGCTGTAGTTCGACCATCTAGCGTGCAGCGACAATTCGTGAATCGCAAAAATCAATGCAAGGAACAGCAGTACAAGGGCCAGTTTGCCATAGTCGTTCATGACCTGTTTCAGTAGCCATCGGATCGTTTTTATTACGGGCTTCATAGCGTGCTAGGAATGGCACGAATGTCAGGGCGCGCGTAACCGCTGCAAAAACCGGGGTTTCTTTTTTGGCCCTTTGGAAGACCGGGGGTTTTGGAAGGGATCGGCTACAACTTCCCGCGCCCGCCTTTAGTGTGGGCGTGCAATGGCAGTTCATCTGCAGGCAGAAACGGGAACAAGGTACGGAAGTTTCGCAACGCGCGCTTACGTGCCGCACTGAAGTTCTTTTCGCGCTCTGTTCCAAGCCAGCCGAGGTGCTTGAAATATTCAGCCGCCGCCGGGGCAACGGTGCTTCAAATTCGCCACGGTGGAGAAGTTCAGCAACCGCATTACGCCGAGATCGCGTAACTTCGCGCGCTGGACGTGTTGGCGTGTGCGCCCGGTTCTTCTTGGGGTTCGGAAAGGTCTTTGGCCGCGCCCCACTTACCCACTTGCGAAAATATTCGGCAATGGCGTCGTCGGTGAAGTATCTCCACGCGATATCTACGAGCAGAGTTTCCCTCTCGCGTATCCCGGTAACTATAGCGGCACGGATTGCCGTGATTTAGACTGCTTTTTTGCATGGAAATCCAAGCGTTGGCGATGCGACTGTCGCATGGATATTGCGCTAACTGGATGGGAGCGATGCCCAAATGTTCAACTTTACTCCCGAGTTTGCTGCCCTGGGCCTGACGTTCCAAGTTGCTAATCGCCTGCCACGGATTTGGGAAGTCACCAAGTCGAAGGTGGAGAGTCCGGCTCTGGATTGGAAAAGTGGTTAGGTATGAAAATTTCCAAGGCATATCCTATGCGCAAAAGCCTTTGCTCGTTACGGTGAATCTCCTCCACTTCTGCAGATGTGCTTGGCAAGTGTCCGGTGCAGTTGCTCGCCGTACCGTTGAAGCGTCGAGCGAATAAAAGGGCGACTCCCGCGCATACTCCCAGTAGCAGCACGCCAGAAGCTCAGCGTCCGGCACCTTGTCCTTATCGAATTTCCACTCACGCCAGTCAAGTTGTAGTGTTGGTGTGTTCTGCATGGCCGTCATGTAGCCGCTGCCGTCTCGCGCTCACGCCCGCTTCTGCGGCCAGGTGTTCGTCGAGAATCTCCCGGACCGTCAACGCGCGGATGTTCGCGGCTTTGCCTTGCTGCTTGAAGAATCGATCGATTTCGGTAAGGCGCGTCGCCGCTGAGTAGTCGAAGGCGATGAAGAAGCCAAGCTTGTGCGGTCTTCGCGTGTCATCACTGCCTCGAATGCGTCGATATCCAGGGCGACCGGCCTTGTCCTTCTGCTTCACCTGGATCGGATACCACACGTCCATGAACTCCAAATGGCCGGTTTCCTTACCGACGCTTCGCGGGCGCGGCGCTGACGGGATAAATGCGGCCGTCGATGCCCATGTCGCCGACTTTGACCTTATGTTCGGGATGCCGCCGAGCGCGATGACGGCCCAATTCTCGAACTCAAAAGGCGGAATCTCGCGGAGCTTTTCCTCTGTCCAAGGCAGATCGCGCACGACGAAACCGCGTCCAATCGCCAGAGTTTTTCATCTTCCGGCAGCTTGCAGACGTCGCGCAGGCGTTTCGCCATCACCCGGCAGGCTGTCGGCGAAACATCGATGCCGATCCACTGACGTTTCGAGATTCTGCGCCGCAACCAGCGCCGTGCCGCAGCCGCAGAAGGCGTCGAGCACGATGTCATTTTCGTTGCTGCTGGCTTTGACGATACGGTCCAGAAGGGCGAGTGGCTTTTGCGTTGGATAGCCGAGACGTTCCTGCGGCCTGCGAGTTGATCGGCTGAATGTCGTCCAAACGTCTGTCGAGCGGACCTGCCTTCTTCTCATCCAGATAGCGCTTCAATCGTGGCACTGCACCTTCGTTTGGCTGAATCCACCAGCCCTGCCTGTCGTAGCTTCTTCCATCCTTTCTTTGGTCCAACGCCAATACGGCTTTGTACTGCCAAGAAATTCATAAGTCAAGATTGGACGGTCTGGATTGCTGGATTCGTACAGGTCGTCCGAGTTGATATCGGCGACCATCGGGGTCGTCGCTGACGAATATTTTGCGGCTGTCTTTTCGTCAAGATTGTCGAGGTCGTATTCCATGAATGGACTGATTCCATGTCAACTCTTGCCGCCGCCGTAGTAAGAAAATCGTGTCGTGATTGTTTGCGGATAGTCCTGTGAAAGCGAGACTCTGTGCGCCGAAGTTCGCTTCCAAATGATTTCGCTTTGGAAATTATTCTCCCCGAAAATCTGGTCGAGCATCACTTTGACGTAATGGGAGGCGTGCCAGTCGCAGTGGTAGTAGAAGCTGCCGGTTTTTTTGAGGACGCGGGCGAGTTCGACGCAGCGCGGGCGCATGAATTCGATGTAGGCTTGCGTCGAGGCGTGCCGGTCATCGAACGAGCGCTTCTCTTTCGTCTCGCCCCAGAAGACTTCGTAGTTGCGGTTGGAGTTGAACGGCGGGTCGATGTAGATCAGGTCCACGCAGGCGTCGGGCAATTTCTTCAGTTGCTCCAGATTGTCGCCGCAGTAGATGACGCGCGTGTCCACGAGCGAGGAAGGTTTCGGGAAAGCTGCAGTCGGGGGAAGTGCGCGGTCGGGAGACCGGCGCACAACTTTGGAAGTGGGATCAGTTGCTTTCTTCGCCATGGTGGGAGTGTAAGAATGGGGAGATTCGTTGACAAGCCCCGAAAGCTTTCGGGGCAGGCGCGAGGAATGGACGGCCCGCGCTCAGCGAGCGCGGCTACAGCGGAAACGGCATCACCGCCGGACGGCGCGGTGGGCCAGCAAACGCAAGGCTCTGGACATCGGATTCCGATAGTGGTATGATGGGGGTATGAGTCCAACAAGTTTGAGCGGAAAAGCGTTTCGCAGAAGCGCTGCTACACCGGCAGAATTCGATGGACGGAGCGGCGCGATACCCAAACGACAGGCATCGCACCCTACAATCAGAGGGAGAGGAAGGGGCCGCAAAAACATGTGTTTCTGCGAAACGAACCCGATTTAGTTGGACGAGAAAACGTAGTTTAACACCTTGTAGGACAAGTGGATACAAAGCAAATTTCCGAGGATTACAATCGGGTTCGTTTCAGTTCGTAATGCTCATGCCCACTTGCATTACCCTGCGGGCCTCGAAACTACGCGAGGCGGTCTCGCGCCTTCCCAAGCGCTCGGCTTGGCGCGAAAACGACGTCGCGACGTTGATCATGACGGCGGTCGCAGACCGCCGCGACAGGGGGGTTATTACGGGCCGTGATTATTGCGGTTTCTTCTTTTCTCCGCAGGCCCGGGCGATGATGGCGTCGAGCGAAAAGATGCCGGGGCCGAAAATCCATACAATCACCGCCGTAAGCAGGAACAAAAATGGGGCGGCGCTCACGAAGGCATCGGGATTGGTGAAGATGCCTTTGACCTTGTCGGAGTCGGCAGTCAGGTAGGCGATGACCATGGTGAAGATGAGCGGGACCGTGATGATTCGCGAACCCAATCCCAGCAGAAGGAGCAGTCCGCCGATGCATTCGGTGCTACCGGCCATGATGGCGTTCAGCTTGGGCATCGGGATATTCAAGCTCTGGAAAAAATCGGCGGTTTTATTCAGGTTCGCCAAGTGAGCCCGGCCGGTGACGAAGAATTGCCACCCCCAATAGAGGCGGATGATCAATAGGAACAGGGATTGCAGTTGCGAAACCAGGCTGACGTACGATGCGTACAGTTTCTTCATGATTTCACCCCTTCGGTCAATCAAGCTTGCGCGCGGCCAGTTGCCTGAGTTGCGTGTATCCTATTCGCGGGTCGCAGACTTTTCAAGCCGCATTGTCGGGGAACCTGAGCACGACGGTCGTGCCCGTGCCCGGCGTACTCTCGATGGCGACGGTTCCACCATGGAGCGCGAGGATGGACTTCACAATCGCCAATCCGAGGCCGAGGCCTTGCGGATGCTGCGACCGCGAGCTATCGGCGCGATAAAAACGGTCGAAGATGCGCGGCAAATGCTCGGGGTCGATTCCCGTTCCCGTATCGGTGACACTGATGTCAACCCATCCATCGCTGGGGCGGGCCACCGAGATCAGCACCTTGCCGCCGCGCTCCGTGTAGTGCAGCGCATTGGAGAGCAAATTGCCGAGCGCCTGGCGGAGGAGCAGCGGATCGGCGTTCAACTGCCCGTCCCCGGTGCAGGCGACCTGCACGCCCTGTTCCTCGGCGACGATGTCGTAAAACTCCCGCACCGCATCGATCTCACGGCGCACATCCAGCGGCGAGCGTTTCAGCACGGTCTCGGCATTCTCCGCCCGGGCCAGGAAGAGCATGCTGTCAATTAATCGCGCCAACCGTCCGCATTCCTCCAGGCCGGAGGCGAGCACACGCTGGTATTCTTCCGTCTCCCGCGGCTTGGAGAGCGAGACTTCCGCCTCACCCATGAGGTTGTTAATGGGCGTCCTCAATTCGTGGGCCATGTCCGCCGAAAACTGCGAAAGCCGCGCGAAGGAATCCTCAAGGCGACCGAGCATTTCGTCGAAGGCCCCTGCCAGCGCTGTCAATTCCTGCGGCCAATCCGTTGTGCCGATGCGCTCATGGAGCTGCGTCGGGCCGATGCGTTGCGCCGCCGAGGTGATTTTTGCGAGCGGTCGCATTCCCATTCCCGCCACAGCGATGCCAGCGGCGGCTGACAAACCCAAGCCCAACAGGACTACTCCGGCCAGCCGCAATGCAAAATTCTGAACCAGCCGCTGTTCTTTAGAAGTATCCATGGCAATCTGGATCACGTTCTGGGTGCTGCCGTCGGACCCGACCTGTCCCCGTGCCGAAGCCAATAAAAACCATCTTCCATCGTGTGTGTGGACCTTCGTAAAGCGCCTTGGTGATTCGGTCATTTCGGAAGGCGGCGGGAATTGGAAACCCCGTAAAGCGTCATCCATGTGTGGCGTTGCCGTAAATTCTCGTCCCTCCCCGTCGATTACCCGCGCATAGTAATTTGGGTAAATGCCTTCGACGAAGATTTCGTAGTCCAGGAACTTGCGACTACCCGGGAGTTCGCGCAGCGCCGCCCGGATATCATGCACCTCATCGTCCGCGAACTGCCCGGCCAGATGATCGACGCTCCGCGCCAGCATCCAATAGACCAGAACGCAGCACACCGTCAGCACCGCCGCGGCTGAAAGCGTGTAGAGCATCGTCAGCCGAAACGTAATGGACGACCACCAGCGCCGTGGCGGGTACAAGCCGACCGGCTGCTCAACGGTCTTCGAGGACATAGCCGACCCCGCGAACGGTGTGGACCAGTTTTTTCGCGAACGGCTCGTCAATCTTTTGCCGGAGGCGGCGGACGGCGACATCCACCACGTTCGTATCGCTGTCGAAGTTCATGTCCCAAACCTGCTCGGCGATGATCGTCCGCGAGAGAATCTCGCCGGCCCGCCGGGCCAGCAGCGACAGGAGATCAAATTCCTTGGCGGTAAGATCGATGCGTTTCCCGTCACGCATGACTTTGCGGCGGGGAAAGTCAATTTCCAGGTCGCTAAGTTTCAGCGTCTCCACCGGCCGGGACGGGCCGCGTCGCAAAATGGAACGCATCCGCGCGAGTAACTCGGAGAACGCAAAGGGTTTCACCAAATAATCATCGGCGCCCAATTCGAGGCCTTTCACCCGGTCGTGGACCTGGTCCCGCGCCGTAAGGAACAACACGGGTGTCTGTTTCCCCGCGCGCCGCAACTCCGCAACCACCGACCAGCCGTCCCGACGCGGGAGCATCACGTCGAGAACCACGAGATCGTAGTTCCCCGTCTGCGCGAGATGCAATCCCTCCTCGCCATCGACGACACAGTCCGCCACGTAGCCGCCTTCGGAAAGCCCCTTTCGCAAATAAGCCGCTGTCTTCGGTTCATCCTCGACAATCAGAATGCGCATTGGTTCATCTCCTTCGCAAATAGTCCTCCGGCACGGCTCCAAAGTACCGCTTCCCAACCTTGTTTGCCAAGAACTGGTTCTGCCTTTGATTACCCATCGCCGCTGGCTGCGGGCCGGCAATTCACTACTTGACGGGGTGGACTCTGGACTGTAAAAGTGGCGCGGCTGTAATGACTTCGGGCCCCGACTTCGGTCAGACAAAGTCACCGTCGAGGGTCATCATGATTTTGAGTGGAGGGTGTGGGGAGACAAGCGATTTAGATGTTTGGCAAATTTCTAAACTATTTTTCGACCGATATTGGCATCGATTTGGGGACCGCGAACACGCTGGTGTATGTGCGTGATCGCGGTATTGTTTTGCGAGAGCCCAGCGTGGTGGCCATCCAAACAGGGACAAGCCACGTGCTGGCGGTAGGAGAAGAGGCGAAAAGGATGTTGGGCCGTACGCCAGGCAACATCCAGGCCATTCGCCCCATGAAGGACGGCGTCATCGCGGATTTCGAGATCACCGAGGCGATGCTGCGCTATTTCATCCAGAAGGTGCACAACCGCCGTTACGGCATTAAACCGCGGGTGATTGTGGCGGTGCCGAGCGGGATCACCGAGGTGGAAAAGCGGGCCGTCAAAGACAGCGCCACCCATGCCGGGGCGCGGGACGTTTATTTGATTGAAGAACCGATGGCGGCCGCCATCGGCGTTGGGCTGCCGGTGCAAGAGCGGCGGGCAACATGATTGTGGATATCGGCGGTGGCACGACGGAAGTGGCCCTGATCAGCCTGGCGGGCATCGTGTTGAGCCGCAGCGTGCGTGTAGCAGGCGATGAACTGGATGAAGCCATCATCCAGTATATGAAACGCGCTTACAATTTGATGATTGGCGAACGCATGGCGGAGGACATCAAGATCAAGATCGGCTCGGGCTACCCGCTCGAACAAGAGCTGACCATGGAAGTCAAAGGACGCGACCTGGTGGCTGGTTTGCCGAAGACCTTGACGGTTACCTCCGAGGAAGTGCGCGAAGCGTTGCAGGAACCGATCTCGACCATTGTCGAGAACGTCCGCGTGACACTCGAGCGCTGTCCTCCCGAACTGGCCGCTGACCTCGTCGACCGTGGCATTATGCTGGCGGGCGGCGGCGCGTTGATTCGGGGCGTCGACAAGCTTCTGGCCGAGGAGACGGGGCTGCCCGTTCACATCGCGGATGATCCGCTCAGTGCGGTGGCGATGGGTACGGGCGTGGTGCTCCAGGAACTCGGCTATCTCGAGAAGCTCGCCAAGAATTCATCGTAAGCGCCATCCCACCTGCTCCACCCGCCGAAGAATTGATTTGTTGTTGTAGGCCCGCTGCCCTCAGCGGGCGCATATGCAAACGCCGCGTGAGGGCACGCGGCCTACAACGGCGCAAGGTTTTGATTGAATCGGAAAAACTTGGTCATTATCGGATTGCTGGTGGTCGGCTGGATCGCGTTTCTGGGCCAACCCAATGCTTTCTCGGGTAAGCTGCGCATGATTTTTGTACAATTTGGCACGCCGTTCGTGAAACTGGGGGATTACTTTCCCTTCGTCCAGTCGCGTCGACTCCTCGCCCGGCAAAACGAGGAATTGCGACAGCAGAACGAGGCGTTGCGCCAACAGGTGCGCGCCCTGGGTGAAGCCGGAGACGAGAACCTGCGCCTGCATCAGCTTCTCGGCCTGAAAGAGCGTGGCGCCTTCCACACCGTCACCGCGCGCGTCATCGGTCGCGACGCGTCCAACTGGTGGAAGAGCATCCAGATCGACCACGGCACCAACGATGGGCTCCGCAAGAACCTGGCCGTACTCGACGCCGACGGCCTCGTCGGCAAAATTGTCTCGGTCACCAAGGGCGAAAGCCGCGTGCTTCTGCTCACCGATCCGAACTGCAAAGTGAGCGCCCTGCTGGAGAATACGCGCGAACCCGGTGTCGCCGCCGGGGTCGAAACCTCGTTCCGGTTTTCCCCGCACTGCGTGATGACCTATGTGAACCGTGATGCGAAGATCAAGCCCGGCGAGCCGGTGATCTCCTCCGGCCTCGGCGGCGTTTTCCCCAAGGGCATTCTCCTGGGGACCGTCATCGGTGCCCAACTCAACAAACAGACCGGGATGTACCAGGACGTCGACATCAAACCCGCAGTGGATTTTCGACGACTGGAGGAAGTGCTGGTGGTTGCGGAATGAGCACGCTCATCGCCATCGCGGGAATCCTGGTCGTCGCGGCGCTACAAACGCGGCTGCCGACGTTGGGGTGGCTCGGCGGCGTGCGCATCGAATTCTTACCCGCTCTTGTGGCGTATATCGCCCTGACAATGCCGCGCGGGCGCGCCATTTCGCTGGCACTCGCGGCGGGCCTGATGCAGGACGCGTTATCGGCGGCGCCGTTCGGCGTTTCGGCCCTGGCGTACGGCATTGCAGCCATCCTGATGACGAATCTGCGTGAGATCCTGGACCGCGACCTGCCCTGGGTGCAAATGGGCGCGGGTGCCCTGACCTCAACGGCGGTGGCGGTCATCGCGTTTTTCGCCATCGGCATTTCGTTCGGCATGGTTTTCAAGATGGTCCTCGTGGCATCGATTAGCGGGGTCGTCACGGCGGCGCTGTTCTTCACGCTGGATTACGCGCAGATGATTTGGGGGATCGCATGATCATCAGCGCGCCTTCCCGAGAAAACAACCCGCGCTTGCGCGCGATCGGGACGATCATCGCCGCTGGATTGTTTCTCTTGCTCGGGGCCCTGTGGCGCGTGCAGGTGATGCACGGCCAACACTACGACAACAAGCAGGACGCGCAATCGCTGCGCCGCATCCGCATTCCCGCGGCCCGCGGAGAAATTGTCGATCGCAACGGCGTCGTCCTCGCGAATAATCGCCCGAGCTACGACATCGCGATTTACCTCGATCAATTGGGCGTGTCCAAGAAGAGCAATGTCGTCGCCGTCGCCCAGGCAAGCCTGGGCGTGCTCGGCGCGGAACTCGGCCTCCAGACAACTCTCGCCGATCGCGACATCAAGATTCACTACCAGAGGCGCCGTCCCTTGCCCCTGCCAGTGTGGCGCGATCTTCACCCCGAAACGGTCGCGGCCTTTTCCGAGCGCGCCAGCAATCTTCCCGGCGCGGACCTGATCGTCATGCCCGTGCGCCAATACCCGCTCGGTTCGCTCGCGGCCCATTTGATCGGATACGTCGGCAAGGCGGACGTCGACGACGATGATGATGAAATCGAAAAGTTTTACTATTACCAACCCGACAGCGTGGGCAAGCAGGGAGTCGAGAAGGCGTGCGATGAATACCTGCGCGGTTCGCCGGGTGGGCGCACCATCCGCGTCAACCCCGCAGGCACCATCGCGGACGATCTTGGCGAGAAAGAGGCGGAACGCGGCGGTCGGGTCACCTTGACAATCGACGTCCGCCTGCAGCGAATCTTGGAAAAGGCGTTGGGCGAAGCCCCGCCAACTGCGGGCAAGCAGCTTTCCGGCGCGGCCGTGCTGTTGGACGCGCGCACGGGTGAAGTGCTGGCATCGGCCTCGGCGCCGGGTTTCGACCCCAATATTTTCAATCCAGGCACGCCCGGGCAAATGATCCAGGCGGTGATGAATAATCCCGCCAGTCCAATGCTGAATCGCACCATCGGCGCGCGGTACCCGCCCGGCTCGACGTTCAAACCGATCACCCTGCTGGCCGGACTCGAGTCCGGCGTGATTTCGCCGCAGGACACCGTGGTGTGCCCCGGTTTTTTCACGATTGGCAACCACACGTTTCGCTGCTGGAACCACACCGGCCATGGCCGCGTCGACGCCGAGACGGCGATCAAGGAATCCTGCGACGTGTGGTTCTACGAGCGAGGTTTGAAAACAGGCGTGGATGCCATCACGAAGGTCGCCACGGAATTTGGCCTGGGTCAGCCGACGGGGTTTGACCTGGGGAGCGAGGGCCGGGGGTTGGTGCCGAGCGCCGCGTGGAAACGGGCGCAGCGCGGCGAAAAATGGTGGGATGGCGACACGGTCCAATTGTCGATTGGGCAAAGTTTCCTGCTGGTCACCCCTATGCAGATGGCCTGCGTGGCCGCGACGTTTGCCAATCGCGGCACCTGTTTGCGGCCGTATGTCGTCAAGCGCATCGAGTCCTCCGAGAGTCAGGTCGTGCATGAAGGTCAGCCGGATGTTCGCGCGCATTTGAGCGCGAAACCCCAGCAGATCGAATTTGTGCGCCATGCGATGCTCGGGGCGGTGCAGGAGACGGATGGCACGGCGCATGCCGCAGCGGTGCAGGGATTGAGCGTGGCGGGGAAGACCGGCACGGCGCAGTACGACACGATCGTCGACGGCAAGACGCAGCGGCTGGATCGCGCGTGGT
>CAWEWF010000003.1:0-122191 GCA_963812605.1 uncultured Verrucomicrobiae bacterium
CAAACGAGTTAAAGCCGGTCGGAGTGGTCCGAAGAATGAACACGGGTGTCAAAAGCCGAGCCGTTCGGAGATCACGTGAAGCGGTTTGCCCCGCGCGTTCGCCGCGCTAACTGCAGAGGCATCGTTTATATTATTTTTCAGGGTGGCATTGTCGCTGCCCCATGACACCAGAAGAACAATCACCGGTGGAAATCGGCAAGCATTTGCAGGCTTGCGCCCTCACTTTCGGATCGTAACCAAACCGCCCCCGAATTAGGCTTCGTTCCCACAGGCGAAGCGCTATGGCAGACATCTTCTTCAAGTGCAGCTCATGCGAGAAGCATCTCGTCGTCGATGATGCTGACAGGCGTGATCGAAAATACGAAAGCCGCCCCGACTGCAATGATATTGTGGTCGTTCCTGTTACGGTTGTTCATGGCGAGTGCCAGCGCTGTGGACAGGAAATGAAATTCGCGGGCGATATGATGTGGGAACTAGTCAGTTGTTCCGCCTGCAAATCCGACATGGCGCTATTGGCTACGCTCCACCCTAGCAGTGAGGCGAATTCTTCTGCGGTGCAACCGAAGGTGCTTACTCCTGAAGGCGACGGAAGCGCAGTCAAAAAATACGCCGATGCCTTGGGACAGGTCAGCGGGCTCGGCTTGATTTACTACGAGCCTATGACGCAAGTGGAGCCTGACAACATCGACTCGTTCGTTCTTGAGGCTGGTTTCTCCATGAGTTTCACTGCCAAGCTCCTGCCCCTTCCTCTGGAGGGGACACAATTTCCGGGTCTACTAAAAGGGTTCGGGCGATCCATGACATGCCGGATCCGCCCGATGGCAGACTAGAGTGCAAGGACTGCCTGTTGCTCGACCAACTTGTCGAAGGTACATCCGGCCCTGACGTTATTTGGCTTGCCTGTCTAAACGCCCCCGTCTACACTCAGTATTACGAGTTTGTCATCCCGTTTGTTCACTCAGTTGCGAGGCTGGCCATGAAAGCACGGCGGTTTTTTGTCCAAGTTCTCCAGCGAAAGCCTTTGCTCTCCTATTTGTCGTGCCGGTCTGTTCCCCCTTCGCCAACTCTCGAACAAACGCCGGTTCCATTCTTTGCGGCGAAAGACGGCAACAATAGAAGACGCACCGTTGGTAATTTGTAAACCAAACAAGGGAAACTCAGGAGGACACAAGAGAAACATATGAAAACCGCAATCCGGCTCGTTTGTCGTAATATCGCTGGGTCTGTTCACTAAGCTATATGCACAGAACCTCTTCGTGTCCAACTACGGAAACAACACCATTGAGGAATTCAACTCATCGGGCGTAGGCACTGTTTTTGCCAATTCAGGACTAAGTGGCCCTCAAGGAATCGCTTTTGACAATAACGGCAATCTCTATGTAGCCAACAGCGGTAACAACACCATCGAAAAGTTTAATTCCCAGGGCGTGGGTACGTTGTTTGCTTATTTGGGAGTGAATAATCCTCAAGGCTTGGCTTTCTATGGGGGCAATCTTTATGTGGCTAACAACTGGGGCGGCAATATTGAGGAATTTAACTCAATTGGTGCATCTACGATTTTTGCCAGTAATCTGACATTCCCGGATAGTTTGGCTTTCGACAATTCAGGAAATCTCTACGCAGGTACAATTGTAAACAATTCTCCCGTCATACAAAAATTCAGCCCATCCGGTAGTAGCTACAAATTTTACATCTCCTTCGACTTATGTAAACGGACTGACATTTAATGCGGGATATCTTTATGCGGATTTATCGGGAGCTGTTGGGTCGCCGCCTTATACGCTTGAAAAGTTTAATTCATCAGGTGTTGGAACAGTTGTTGCCTATGGACAAGATACGTCAGGGCTAAATTCGCCTTACGGATTGGTCTTTGACAGTGCTGGCAACCTGTATGTCGCCAACAACGGCAATAGCACAGTTGAGGAATTTACCAATCCGATCGCCTCGCAACCGGCATAGGCACAACTTTTGCCAACATGGGATTAAGCAACCCACAGTTCATCGCCGTACAGGTTCCGGAGCCCTCGACCTGGGCGTTGTTGGCTTTGGGCATCGGTACGCTCCTCGGTGGTCTGCGACTACGCCGCCGGTCGTCGCAATCGACTGCCGGTTTATGGGTTAGATAAGGGCAATTGGCTTGCAAGTCTGATGCCACCTTCCTATACTCTGCAAGGCAGAAACACATGAAAAAAGCATGCTGGCTGGTGGCATTGATGCTGGGTCTGTTCACGAGCGTAAATGCCCAAAACCTCTTCGTAATAAACTATGGAGCGAGTTACCATACGATTTTACCATTGAGAAGTTTAATTCGAGTGGAATCGGCACAGTCTTTGCCACGGCTTCATCGGGGAACTTTTTCACTTGTCTTGCTTTTGACAGCGGCGGGAATCTCTACGTGGGACAAGGGGGCGCTGGCGGTGGTACAATTTTGGAGTTCAATTCGAGCGGGTCGGAAAGGGTATTTGCCAGCACGGGGCTCGTGGCGAGCCCATCAGGTCTAGCTTTTGACAGCAGCGGCAATCTATACGTGGCAAGCCTCAATAATTCGATTGAAAAATTCAGTACCAACGGAGTCGGAACGCTCTTTGCCAACACGGGCTTGAATTTGGAAGGGCCAACTACAGGCATGGCTTTTGACAGCAGTGGCAATCTCTATGTAGCGAACGACAATAACAACAATATTGTTAAATTTAATTCGGGTGGAGGCGGAAGTGTTTTTGCCAGTTCTGGCCTAAATGGCCCTATCGGACTTGTATTCGACAACAACACCAATCTGTACGTATCGAACTGGGGCACCACCACAATTAATAAGTTCAATTCGACAGGATCGGGATCGATTTTTGTCAACTCAGGGCCGCCCTTCGGTAGCTTAGACGGCCCTATGGGGCTTGCTTATAATAATGGCAATATCTACGTGGCTAACTATGAGAATAATACGATTGAAGCAATCAATTCAAATGGCGTTGGAACGGTCTTCGCAAGCAACATCGGACTGCCTATCGGCACTACAGTTTTGAATAACCCGATAGCTCTGGCCTTTCAGCCTCCTCCGCCTGCTCCGACCAACCTGAACATAACCGCTACATCGGGGGGCTTCAATCTGACATTCTCCACCATCTCGAATGACTTCTACGATATTCAAGCAACAACCAACTTGGTTTCTGCTGTCTGGTCAACACTCGTCAGCAACATCGTAGGCAACGGAGGGACAACGAACTACACCGACGTAGTGGCAAACGTCCCCCAGAAGTTTTACCGGGTGTACGTGCATTAGAACTTGAATGTCCGATTACGCTCAACGACAGCAGTATTGCGTTGGCAATAGCTTGACGGGACAGCGAGACAGGCCCACGGCGCACCTCTTGGATTGCGCCGATTGCCAGCTTTGAGGGGATAATTCTTCTTATTCCGCCTTGCTGGTGCGTCCTCGCCTTCCTATACTCGCTTCTTAAGAGACCGTATCGAGAACCGGTAATGGTAGACATCTTCTTCAAATGCGCGTCGTGCGGGAAGCATCTTGTTGTCGATGACTCCGCGGCTGGAACGAAGGTCAACTGCCCCGACTGCAACGACGCTGTGGTCATTCCGATGATGGTCGTTCCCCGCATGTGTCCGCACTGTGGGCAGGAACTGAAGTTCGCCGGTGACATGACGGGACAACATATTCATTGTTCCACCTGCAAGACTGACTTGGTGCTCTCGTCGTCGCTACCTCGGCGTCATGGAACTAGTTCTTATGCTAAAGATGATGAAGGCACGATCAAAGGAGAGCCAGGTGGTATCCCGGTAGGATTTGAGACGGCTGACCCGTTTGCGAGAAGCCGCCGTGAAAAGAAAGCTACCGACGGACTAAGTACTAAGGTCATTGCAAGAATGACAAGATCGCGCCAGTTGATAAATTATTTTGGCGTGGCTTTCGTCATAATCCTCCCGTTTGCCATTTTAGGCGGAATCTTCTTTGGTGTGTACAGTTGCTCGGAGCAGGGGCTACGCGAACAAGATCAAGAGGAGGCTATTCGCAACGACCATCGAAGGGAGGAGGGGCAAGTTGGCGATGCGACCGCGAAGGCCGCTGTCCAAGTGTATCTAAAGCATACGCTGAAAGACCCGGGCTCGTACGAAAGCGTCAAATGGAGTGAGGTCGTCAAGGTGAAGAATCTGTATGTGATTCAGCACACGTACCGGGCAAGAAACAGCTTTGGTGCGTATGATGTAGAGACAAGATTCTTCACTTTGGATTCTGGTGGCAGTGTCATATCAGTGGGGGATAGCCTTGATTCCGAGTGATGCCAAGACGAATCACAGATTCGCCACTTGTTTCCCACCTTCCACGAGTAGCTGTACGTTCTGTTGTTCCACCTCCTCGTACTGGTCGTCGCTCACGCAATCGACAGTACCGACAATTGCATCGTGCGGTCAACGGGATTCGACCCCGACCTTGGTATTATTCCGCCTTGCCCGCGGGCCTACGGTTCTCTATACTCACGGCTCAGGTGGATCATCCCGAAAGGCGGTACGCAATTTTCAATTCATTAACCGGAGGCATTATGCTTAGACAGGCCTTTTTCTTCGCTCTAGTTTTGGGGTTGTCTGCTTCGGCATCTTACGGTCAATCGCTTCAGGTCTCGACCAAGGATGGCGGCAGCGTTGTCACATCCATATCAGAGGACATCAAAGTCAACAAGGGGTCTTCGCTTCGTCGGACATGGATAGCTCTCAATGACCCGGCCTGTCCGCTGCAACTCATCGGGGCCGGTATAGAGACGCAATACCGCGGTACGAGCGGCTACAGGTTTTACGGCGTTGGGTCTGCGAAGCCCTTAAATCCGATGCAGGCCTTAGAGATTCGGTACATACTCTACGATACTTTCGGAGACCACATTAAAACACTCTCTCAGACACTAGTTGTGGATATAAAGGCCACATCCGCGTTCAATCTAGAAGAAGAAAACGAGTGGTATGCTTCAGAAAATGACGTTTCGGAGTTACTCACAGTCGTGGCGTTCGTGGCGCAGGTGCGCACTTCGGATGGCAAGATATGGCGGTACGACGAAAAAGCAGTCAATAGCGAACTAGGGAAGATTGAAGTGAAGGTTGCGACCGGCGTCCTTGAACCGACCAAGGATAAGAAGTAACACGGATTTTCGCACGGACGATTGCGGCCTTCCGCTTGCCGTACTTCCAATCGCGGGGCGGCCTGACCAGCAAGGCCCGATTCACGTGTGCTTGTCAAGATTGTAGCCCCCGCGCCTCCACCTGTGACAATGCTCGGCGCGCCTGGGATGACGGGCTTCTAAGACTTCGCGCTGGCGAAGCAGCCTTGTCCAGCCCCACCCTACGACGGGCTTCTGGTGATCGGGTTGATGATGATGGAGGCGACGAAGGGTCTGGCGCGGTCGAGATCGGCATAGCGTTTGGACAGGACGTGTACCGTGGCAAGGTTGTTTTCGCGGAGCAAATCGGCCAGCCGACCGAGACGCCAGCCCAAGATCACCACATCGGCGGTGGAGAAGGCGAGCGCGAGTTTTTGCGGCGGCGCGTTCTTGTCCTCGCCGGCGTCCGGGTTGGGTTCCATAGTGTAATCAATCAACTGGCTGGTATGAAAGCCATGGCGGTGCTCCTCGTCGAGATGGAACTCGATGCAAGCGCAATACTTGACGGAGGTGGTATAGCAGTCGTCTTTGGTGGGGTGCATGGGGTGATTGAGGGTTGAATGTTCAGACACCAATGCCGCGAGAGTGGCCGATGCTTCCAGGCGGGGTGATGCCCCGACGCAGCTTGCGGCGGGCGGACTGCTCTTGCTGCAGAGGTTCCTTGACCGTGCGAGATCGTTTGAGGCCGCTGGTTCGTTTGACGGACTCAGCCTGTTTGATGGACTCAGCTTGTTTGATGACTCGGTTTGCCGAACTTGGTCGTGACAGTTTCCTTTTGCTCAATGACGGACCGTTCGCGAAGCCATCGCTGCACATCTTCGGCCACCTGTGCGAGCCGTTGCACAGGAGATAAACGCGTGGCGCGGAATACTCGCGGCGACTGACGCATCGGGCGGATCGGTGCGGAAATCTTGGTGCACCATGGTCACCGGTGTGCTGGTATTTTGCTCTTGCTGCGGTTGTCGCAGGAAACCGAGTTTCGCCAGATCATCGCGCAGGCCTTGGAGTTCGACAGCAGCCTTGCGTTCGTGCGAATCGGTCACGCGACGCGCGAGCAGTTCAGCATCATCGGTGAACACATGAACACACTTGCGCCCGCGCGAAATGGAAACATAGAACTGTTCACGGTTCACCGCGCCGAAGGAGCGCGACGACGCGACCAAGAGCACGTCATCGACGGTTTTGCTTTGTGATGAGTGCGAGGTGACGGCGTAGCCATGGGTGAAGGTGTTGAAAGTGCCGGGCAGCACCCGGCCGTCAGTGAGCGTGATGCGGCCGCTGCGGATCTCCCGCACTTGAACGCGCTCCCCGTTAATGAACGCCTTGCCATGATTGGCTTGTAACAACAGCCAATCGCCAGCGGCGACTTTCAGTTCACGCGCTTCGCCCACGTCAAATGACGCGGCGACCGTTTGCGGGATGAAATCGGCTTCGCTTCCATCGGGACGGCGCACGCGCACGCCATTCTTGACGACGGCCACGACCTCGACCGTTTCGCCCCTGTCAAACGCCTTGGTCTTGCGAACAAAGCGCAGACGTTGGCCAGGTTCGTACTGGCTCGCGTTCTTCTTTTGCGCGTGTCGTCCAGGAGAGTGAATCAAAGACGCACAGCGCCTGCTCATTCTGGCTGACGACACCCTCAACTTTTAGAACCTCGCGCACCTTCTCGGTCACCGCCTCAATCTCGGCCCAAGTGGGCGAGACCAGCAATGCGGACCTGCCTTGTTTGGTTGCCGACAGGTATGCCTCAGCCGCCCGCTGGTAAAGCTGCCCATCCTCCGTCGCCGCTTCCGTGACCGCGCCAAGTTCCACGAGCTTGGCAAACGCCTTGTCAGTCTGTTTGGCGGCAGCCAGTTCGACGACCTGACGGAAGACAGCGGGTTTCTGCCTACGGATGGTGGTCAGCTCGCTGAAGCGGTAGGAGGAATACTGTTCGAGGATGCGCAGGGCGTCGCCGCGAGCAACAGAACTGTGCTGGCCGGTGTCGCCGGAGAGCACCACACGAGCGCGGTTACTAACGGCCAGATTGAACAGTTTCACCATGTCATCGAGGCCAACAGCGCCGGCTTCATCCAGAACAATCACGCTGCGGGCGGAAAGTGTCCGCTGCATGGCCCAATCCGTCAGCAGCTTGGCAAGCGTGACCGCTTCCAGCTTGTCCTTGCGTAGCGTATCGGCAGCGGCAGCAGTCGGAGCGCAAAACACAGCCTCGAAACCTTCATTGTCGAGTATCCGGTTCAGTTCAACGAGGACCGTGCTTTTACCGGTGCCTGCCAAGCCACGGAAGCCGGTGAACTGGTCGGCACTGGTGAGCACCTGCGCCAGGGCTTTGCGCTGATCCGGGCCGAGATGAGACGGCGGTTCGTAGCCTCTGGTCATCGGGGCGACGGTATCGATAGCGGCGTTGACCGTGCGAATCAACAAAAGCTCCTTGGTAAGGATGTCGCGGGTCGAGAACTCCGAACCGACGCGCACCAGTTCGGACCGTTCCGCCAGCGCATTCTTGAGCAGGGGCAGGTCCAGTTGGCCGCAGCCGTTGACCAGGGCGGCTTCCAGAATCTTGTGTTGCGGCGCGACCGAAGTGCGCTCGAAAACGTGTGCGATGCCGTGGTCAACTGCCTCACGCATCGTGACCGAGTGGGCGAAATCCCCCGACTGACCATTGGCTGCTGCGACCACCTTGCGTAGCGCCCGGCGTTCCAAGAAGCCGAGTTCCCCGAGTTGCTGTTGGCGGACCTGCTCATCGGTGGCGCCCTTGAGTTTTTTTGGGCGAGTCTTGTGGACGACGTGGGCGACTTCATTTTTTGTCAGCTTGCGACCGAGCTTTTGTTCCTGTCGCCGGACGGCCCTGTCGCGTTCCTGGGACCTTTTGGAGAACCGGTCGATGAGGGTCGGCGACACACCCTTGATCTCGAAGGCCGAGCCGGTGTGGCGCAGGGCGTAGCCAAGCTGGTGGAGATGCCGGGCCAGTTCGTTGCGATAGACGGCGGTGGCGTAATGGATGGCGTCGAACATGGCGGAGGTTTGCAGCGCCTTCCAACGTTGCTCGGTCTGGTCCCACGTGCCGTTGAACAGGACGAAATGCGTGTGCAATTGCGGATCGAGCGCGCGAGAGGATGTGTGCACGAAAGCCGCGCCGACCAAGTTGCCGGTGACGCGATCCTGCCCTTGAATGCCACCTTTGCGGATACGCGTAGCGGCGAACTGCTCCAACTCGCGGAGCGCGAACGTGGAGGCTTCCTCGTGGGCTTGCAGGATGCGCCGGTCATTCATCGTGACGGCGAGAATGGACACGGACTTGGGCGGGGCGCACTGGAAGTCGAAGAAAATGCGCCGCTCCCGGGACTGTTGCGGCGTCAATTGCTCCCCGGTCATTGGCTGCACGTTGTCGCACAGTCGCAGGAACGCCTCCCGTGTGACGGTTTCGCCGGGCGTCAGTCCCAGGCGCTCTGCTCCCTGACCGATCCAGTGGCCGGCTTGGGACTCGTTCTGGGCGTAGTAATCGTTGTGCGACAGGTGCTCGTCGAAGTAGGTCGTGGCACCGGCTCGGTTCTTCTGTGGTTTGGCAGTGAACATAGCTGAGGAGGTTAGTGGAAACCCAATGTGAAGTTGTTCCCAAACGGGAACCACTTGGCGAGTGCCCGCGTGGTGAAATGGGCGGCAATGAAGGGGCCATTTGTCATTCGTCCGCAGTCTGGCACAAGGGCCGGCGTGTGTTGTGTTGCCCATACACAAGCTAACTGGGTTGGCTGGGCTATAACGCCACCGATCTCAACAGGTCTCATGCTAGGCATCGTAGCCGGAAGCGCCCTGTCGATTGTCCGCAGGTGCGAACAAACTAGGCAGGCCAAGTGTGGCATGAAAATGGAAGAAATGGGTAGGACACCAACCCCTCCTTGGGCCGATCAGCGGCTGCTGGAGGCCGGTGCGCTTGGCTGCTCGCCGCCGCGCGCCAAGGCTGTCCGACAGAAAATCGAGAGGCGAGCTAAACGCTGTCGGTGAAATCGTCAAGATGCCGACCATAGGAAACTGAGAGGAACCGGGTATGAACACACGTATTGATTACGGGCAGATCGCCGCGAAACTGGACTATGCGGCGCTGGAAAAGAAGCTGGAACAGATAAACCAGCGCGAGCCACCGAAGAAGCGCAAGACCGCGGCCACCGTGCTGGAGCCACTGCGCGAACGATTGTTGGCGCTCCATAGCAAAGGCTGGAGCAGCAAAGAACTGTCAGACGAACTGAAATCCGCCGGCGTGCCCGTGAGTCCGGGGCGCTTGCGTGAGTGTCTGAGCCGCTGGACGGCGGGCGGCGACGGAGCCGCCAGGTCGCGCACTCGCCGCAAACCGAAACGCGCTGCGGTGAACACGCAGGCGACGATTCGGGCGAGCCACACCGGACGGAGCAACGACGATCAGACCGAACACGGGCAGACGGCGCGTTGAACGCAGTCGCGGGGAACCATCACCGCTGACTCGCTGGTGGAATGCTGGCAGACCCGGCGCGGCGGACGCTTCTATCGCGTTCCGCTCGCCGCGTCTGCGGCGCTGTCAGCGCGTACCTACGGCTCATTGCTGTCCGTGGCTGCGCGCTGCTCGCCACCGACAGCCAGGACGCGACCGTCAGTTGGCGGTCAGCCTTTCGGTGGCAGTCCGTAGTCGCGGACACACCCTGTCCACACAGTGTTCTCTTACTGACTTCAATCATTCCCATCGCCAACTGCGAGGGATACTCGCACGGTCCTCCACACGTCTTGTGTATCACCAACACGGTCGAGTGACTCTACATGGTGCTATCTGTGGTCGCATGATTCCGCTGTATCAATCATCAACTTCGCGTGAGCGGCCTTTCGATTGTACGGCTCGCTGCGCGCCGTCAAGATTTTCCTCGCTGCGCTGCGGTCCACCGCTGTCGCTTCTTGACAGTGCTCGCTTCGCCAAGGGACAGGCTTTTAGGACTTCACGCTGGAGAAACTTCAAGCCGAGAACCATTCTGACCGCCGCGCCGGTAGCATCCTGGCAAAACTCAAAACCGACACACTGCCCGGTATCAAGGCCGACAAGGTCGCCAACCTCAAGACGGTGCGCGACGCCTACGCGTTCCGCCACCAACTACCAGGGCGGCACGGACTCGAAGGCCAGCAGCGAACGCAATACCGTTGAGGACGCGGTCAAGTGCATCACCGACCGGCGCATCCAAATCCAATTCGCCGCCGATGGCAGTCACGATCTTTACAGCATTGGCATGCCCGATTACAAATCCAGTTCGTGAAGCAGTTGGTCGACGCTCAGGCTGTGGTGGGCGGCTATGTCTTTGAGGATGTCGTGCAGTGTGCCGACTTTGATCGGATCGTGATTTGGCACGGTGACGTGATGCTCGCCGCCTTGCTGTTTCGCCAAGCGGATGTGGGAGCCGGTTTGCCGCAGTACCGTGTAGCCGAATTTTCGCAGAGCGCGGACAAGTTTAGGCCCGGTGCAATCGCGGGGCGTTTTCACACTGTTAGGACTTCATCCCGTACGAAGTGCAGGCGGATGATACCGGGTCGTTCGGGATCGTTTTCGTCGAAGTGACACGCGACGGCATCCTTGACCATTACTCGCAAGTTCTCCATGTCTTCGCCTTGCGTGAAAATAGAATGGCCGAGGGCGCGCGCATTGTACCCGCCTTCTTCAGCTTCCCGAACTTCAAAGATGATTTCCTTCATATTTGTTTGCAGCAGCATAACGTTTCGGCCCCTAATCCGCAAGCTGGAAACTTTCTCATGAGCCGAAAAAGTGCCGAAAAGTAAGGGGAATGTGTACACATGCGCCGAAACGTGAGCCGAAAGTGACCCGCAGTGGTGAGACTAAAGTGACCGACACGGTTAATTCCGTCTTGGCCGACAAGAGGATTTATCACGGATCACGCGTCGCGGCTGTGCTTAGCAGGCCGCTGTTGCGGGAACCGGGCAGGGGGGAGTCGCTTCGGCGGCGCTTGTTTGGCTTCGACCGTCTTTGCTTCCAAGTCGATGACCGTCTGATGCCCGCCCGACTGTGCTGCGAGTACCTTCTCCAACAACGTGCGGAGTTCGGACATCGTCTCGGTCGCCTCGATGTTTGACTTGAAACCTGAGCTTGGCAATATGGCCTGCGGCTGTACGGCTTCCGAGTTGAAGCGAAGGTTCTGCAATCGCTTCTGGAGGTAGGCCATCCGCAGATGGCCATAGACCTTCATGGCCAGCGCGCCACCATCCGCGTGCCCGAGCAGCTTGGCCACGGTTGGGATGTCGATGCCCATCTCGATAAGACGCGTAGCGAAGAAGTGCCGCAGATCATGATGGGTGAGCTTCTGACAGGCCGCCTCTTTGCAGCAGCGAGCGAGTGTTTCTGGGCATTCCATCACTGTCATGAGACGGTCGTCGCCTTTCATTTTGGGCCGCGCAGCGAAGATTTCCTCGATCAACTCGCGTGCTTCAGCCAGCAACGGAACCCATCGCTCTTTGCCGCCCTTGCCGTAGAGCCGAATCACGTTGCGTTTGAGGTCCACATCGCGTTTGCGGACGCCCGTGACCTGCTGCGGGTCCGCGCCCCCATAGTTCGCGAGGCGGCGTACTTCATGTTTGCTATAGCCACGCGCTTCCTGGAGTCGTGCCCCGGTGTAGGCGAGGAAGCGAATGAGCCAACCAGCGCCGCGACCGCCATATCCCACATTGCGACCGGCTTCGGCGAGGATGGCCTGCCATTGCTCATCGTTCGGCAGCGCCAACTGTTTCGATGACGGCGCCACGCGCTCAACAAGGCGCTTGCCGTCCCCGCCCATCGTCGGGTCGCGCGCGATAGCACCCGCCTCGATGCCAACTGCGATCACACGGTGAAACATGCCAATGGTGTTGTTGTAGGACGTGGCTGAATACTTTTCATGCAGGGGCTTGGCCCAGTCCAGAATACCGTCCGTGTTCAAATCGCGCAGGAGCACTTTCTCGATGCCAGGCCACGTCGCTTTGATACGCCTGATATTGTCGAAGTTGTCCCGTCGTGCCCCAGAGCGCAGTTTTACGGCGTTGTTGATACGCCGCTCCAGCACGGCGAGTGCGTCGCCAAACGTTTTGACATCGGTCAGCGACGGATTTGCTCGTCCGAGCTTTTTGCGTTCCTCGGATTTGATATCAGGTAACCGCAGCTTGGCGGTCGTTTTTGAGTCGGTATTCGTGGAGACACGAACAATCTTGCCTCCCACGCGAAACCGTGCAAATATTTCACCTCGCGTATATGCATTTGTTGGCCTGTAACGGAAGAGATAGGGAGCAACCTTCGTCCACTGCGATTTCGCTGGGGACGCCGGGTTCGTCTCGATTTTTGGCATCGCTTTCATCTGGCGATCTCTTTGGTTCGGAGTTTGGCTTTAGCTCGCATGACAAGCAGACTGTGACAAAAAACGTGACAACGGTCAAGCAAAGAGTGATCTTCGCCTTGAGAATTGTTAGATTTACTAAGCAAATCGCGCAGTGGAGAGGTACCGAAGTGGCCAAACGGGGCAGACTGTAAATCTGCTGGCTTACGCCTTCGGTGGTTCGAATCCACCCCTCTCCACCAATTTTTCTACCCTCGGCGACAAAGGCTGGTTGAAAAAAATCTCCCGTTTACGCCACAGTGCGGTATGCGATTCGCCTCAGCACTGACGACCAAGGTGGTTTTGGCAGAAGCGGTGGAAGACCTGGCGCGCCAGGTCACCGCGCAACTCGGTCCGGCCAAGACCGAACTCGCGGTGATGTTCGTCCACCCGAAGTTTCTGCTCCAAATCGACGATCTGGTTGAATCAGTGCAGAAAACAGTGGGGGCTCGGCACTTGATTGGCTGCACCGGCGCGGGAATCATCGGGGTCGACCAAGAAGTGGAGCAGCAACCGGCGATCTCCCTGCTGGTGGGAGAGTTGCCGGGCGTCGAGGTGGCTCCCTTCCATCTGGACGAGAAAAACCTGGAGGAATCGACCGGCCCGGATTTCTGGCATTTCCAACTCGAACTTGAACCCGATGCGTCCCCGCAATTCCTCATGTTCGTCGACCCATTCACGACGCACGCGGTCCAGCTTGTCGACGCCTTGACGGAAGCTTATCCGCAAGCGCCGATCATTGGCGGCCTGGCCAGCGGGGCGCAGCAGCCCGGCGAGAATCGGCTGTTTCTCGATGGCAAGGTTTACGACGAGGGCGCGGTGGGCGTCGGCCTGACCGGCAAGATCGTGTTGCAGACGGTCGTCTCGCAGGGCTGTCGACCGATTGGCGAACCGCTGGTGGTGACGCGCGCCGAAAAGAATGTCGTGTTCGAGCTGGGCGGACGACCGCCGATGAAGATTCTGCAGGAGATGCTGCCGCAACTGCCCGCAAAGGACCGGCAACTGGCGCGTTCGGGACTGTTGTTTCTGGGGCGCGTGATCAACGAATACCAGGAGGAGTACGGTCGCGGCGATTTCCTGATTCGCAACCTCATCGAAAGCGACCGCGAGTCGGGCGCCCTGTCGGTGGCGGATTTGATGCGGACGGGGCAGACCGTGCAATTTCAAGTGCGGGATGGCGAGACGGCGGACGAGGATTTGCGGCAGTTGCTGCAAAAGAAGCACCGCTCACTGGCTGGGAAACCGCCGCATGCCGCGCTGCTGTTCACCTGCCTCGGTCGCGGCGAAGGAATGTACGGCTCGGCGCATCACGACATTCAGGCCGTACAGGAAAACCTCGGGCCCCTGCCGGTCGCGGGCTTTTTCTGCAACGGTGAAATCGGCCCGGTCGGCCGACGCGCTTTCGTCCACGGCTTCACCAGCGTACTGGGCCTCTTCACCGAACCCGCCGCGTAGCCTTTTCGGCTTCCGCCAAAAAATAAAAACGCCCCGGCCTCGCAATGCCCGCCGGGGCGTTTCTTTTAATCCCGCCGATCGGGATCAAATCGCCTGTGCCAAAGCTCCCGCCACGGCTTTCACCAGTTTCTTGTGATCGACCGGGGTAGGGAAGTAATCAACAACACCTTCGCTTAAGGCCTGGGCGTATCCATTCCAGTCTCCGTCACGCGTGACGACCAGCACGGGCAGGTCTTTGCGGCTCACTCGCGCCGCATGGACCAGCTCCATCCCGCTGCGTCCCCGCATGGCTTCCTGGATGATGACGAAATTGTATTCTTTGGCCCATTCCTTCCACCGTGCTAAAAGCGCGCTCGGCATCGCTGATGGTGGTGACGGAATAGCCCTGCGCATGCAAGACATCCTGGACAACCTGCTGATCCTTCGGACTGTCTTCAATTAAGAGAACAGCACCTCGCTTCATCATACTTCCCCCTTTTCTTCAGTAACTACTCGCCAACACCTCACGATAAAGCCGAATCCACCGAAGTCAAACGCCATCGCCGAAATTCTGGTAGTGTCCTAATTTGAAATTCGCCAACTAGTTGCCGTCCCCTGAGAGGGTGCTCCTGCGTGAGTTTTGCACATTGCGATGTTGTCCTGTTGTGGCGTGGATAGCAACGGCGGCGATAGCGGCTAAGATCAGAAAAATGACCATAAACCACTTCCGTTCTCTCGGTGTCATCTCTCTATAGGTCATGCGTAAATGGCCTCAGACCCGTATTCATAACGCACCGCCGCTACCGCGGCGCCGTCGTATTTCTGGTCGTCGCGATCGCTGAAGAGCAACTGGGCCACTTCGGATTGGTAGGTGTGGAAGGGGTTGTTCATGACCAGCGGGTCCTTGTTTTCCACCGAGATGGAGTCCCAGTTGATGACGTAGGTGCCCACCTGATCGCGCAGATGGCGGACGGCGATGCCGCGCGCTGCCGCGCGGGTATTGCTCGGGGGATTCTGCATGCAGAAGGCGACGCGCTCGGGGGTCACTACGTATTGCAGGCGGCCTTGCTCCGCCAGCGCGAAATACAGGCCGCGGCGCGCGTCGAGATTGTGATATTCCAGGTCGAGTGACTGCAACCACGGGTCATCCCAGCTCAGGCGTTCCTGTTCGACGAACATCTGCAGCATCCACTTCTTCGCCACCCAGTCGATCTTGTCCGTCTGCGACATCGGATCGCGCTCCAATCCCGCCAGGATCGCCTCCCACTCGCGAATGATCCAGTCGTTCTCGGGATCCATGCCCGCGAGGTAATGCTTCGCCAGGCCGAGGAACGAATGCTGGATCTCCAGCGCCGTGCGCGTCTGGCCGTTTTCGAGCCGAACGATCCAGCGATAGTGCGGGTCGCGCGAAATATCGCGGGTGGCTTGCACCGGGTCCATCAATCCCACGCGCTTCGGCAGGATGCCTTCTTCCAGCAAATCGAGCACGAGCGACGTGGTCCCGACCTTCAGAGCGGTCGCGTACTGGCTCATGTTCGAATCACCGATGAGCAAGTGCAGCCGGCGATACTTGCGAAAGTCCGCCAGCGGCTCGTCCCGCGCGTTGATGATCGCGCGGTTGAACTGCACCCACTGGTAAATGTCGTTCACGATGTGATCCGCGCGTTGCGAAATCTGGAAATGCACCGGCGGATCGTGCCGATTGTGGTCGAACTCGAAGGCGAGGGGATTGGCCTGGCCCACGCGGCCCGCGCCGGAAAAAATCTGGCGCGTGGCGAGAAATGAGAGCAACGCGGACAGCACCTGCGGGGTGAATTGCGCGCCGCGTTTCATCAGGTAATTCTCATGGCAGCCGAAGGTCGCGCCGGTGTGGTGGTCGATGTTGTTCTTCACAAACGACACCCGGTCGGCGAGCCCCATGCTCTCCAGCGCGCCTTGCAGGAGATGATCGCCCGCGTGGTCGAAGGAAACAACGTCGCGCAGGCTCAGGCATTCGGGCGTGGAATACTCGATGTGCCCCATATCCAGGTAGAGCCGGCCGCCATTGAGCAGGAAACCGCCGTTGCCCGGCGGTTCTTCGTAATCGCGATAATGCAGGTCAATCGCGCCGAGCCGCGCGACCTTGAAAAGGTGGTTCTTGACCCGAATCGGAAACGCGTCGGGGCCGCCCTGCCGGTCATCGTTGCTGACCAGGCAGCCGTATTCGGTCTCGAGTCCGACGATGCGGTTCATAAATCTTTCAACGCGCTGCGGATTTCTTTTTCGTCGAGCAGGCGAAATTTCTTGCTGGCCGGCCGGCTGCGCTGCAATACGGCGGCCTCGATATGCCGGGTCTTCAGGTGTTCCTTGAGGACTTTCTCGGGCTCAATCTCGCGTTTCGTGGGTTCCTCGCCCGCCTTGCTTTCGTTCTGCTCGGCCGCATCCATGCCGACAGCCCAGGTCTTCGCCGCAAGCTTCAGGGCGTCCTCCAGCGAGCGGCGTTCGTTGCCATTGTGTTCCACCAGGTACTCCAGCATCGCTTTTTGGGCGTCGCCGGTGCCGGCCAGCACGTCGAACCGCTCTTTCATTTCAATTTCACTGCGCGCCAGCGACCCGTCGTAGTCGAGCTTCACGATGGAATCCTGCGCCGGTTCGTCGCCGAGTTCCGCCAGCAGGATCTTGACGATGTGTGGCGCGCTGAAGACCTGCTCGAAGGCGGTCTTGAGCGCGGGGCTCATGCCGAAATTGACGAGGCGCCGCAGCGACACGTCGGCCACCGCGCGGTTGAAGCCCTCGATGTGCGCCAGGTCGATGGCCACCAGCCGCATCCGCTCGATATCGGCGGGATGTCCGAGCGCCGCGAAAGCCACGCGGTCGTACACCTCGAAAACCTTGCGCGTCTCGCGGCTGACCGTCAACAGCAGCAGGCCGTCGGCGAAATCCAGCGCGACTACCGGGCTGCCAAGGCGCAACTGGTCCTCGATATACTCGCGTCGATTCGCAATCGCCTCGACCCAACGATATGGTTCTTCAATCATGGCTCTGTGACCCGGTCTACGCGGAAACTAGACCTCACTCTTGTACACGCGGCCCAATTCGGAATCGGGAATCTCGCGGATGCCTTCCTTCGTGATGACGCGGACGATCGGGAAAATATCGGACTTGGGATTGTAGCCGCTGGTGGCCGTGTCGCTGTCGGCGGCCGTGTCGAGCACGCGCAAGGCGGCGATCGACGATCTCCGATTCGTTGAACTTGGCGAGCGGTTTGCCGCCCCACGTGTTGAGGTAATGCAGCACGCTGCGCACGGCGAGCGAGCCGGAACCGCTGGCGGAGTAATCCACGCCTTCAAATTGCGCGCCCAGCGCGTCGTAGAAATACACCTTGCCGCCGCCATCTTTTCCGCCCTCGATCTCGTACGTCGCGAAAATCGGCACCACCATGCCCACGCCCTGCAAGGTGAGCGGCAGGTTTTCCTTCAGAAGTTTCGACAAGGAGCGCACCTTGCCCGCCGTGCTCATCTCCTGAAGCTGGCTGCGTTCAAAATACTTGAAACTGTGTTCGAGGACGCGCGCCATTTCGAACGCCACCGCGGGCACGCCGGCGATGGCGAGAATGGATCGTTCGTCAATGTTGATGAGCTTCTCGGCGCGCTCGTACATGACGAGATTGCCCGCCGTGGCGCGGCGGTCGCCCGCAACCAGCACGCCGTCCTTGTATTTGACGGCGAGGACCGTCGTGCCCTCGGTGACGATGCTGCCTTTGCCCATCTCGTGCTGGAATTTGGCGGCGGCCTGGGCCAGACGGGGCACCGCCTCATAACCATGGGCTTTCAGGACGCCCAGGAAATCGCCATCATGCAGGAATTGCGGAATCGGTAGGGGATGATCCATGGCGATTGCTCGCGGAGCCGATGCGCCGACTCACTGCCCCGTGCGCTGGCGATAACGTTTGGCCTGATTCGGGTCGACGCGGCGCATCTTCTTCAGCAGTTCCTTGGTATCGGGAGTTTGCGTGTCCGGGCGCCTCGGGCCGCCCTCGTCGGTTTCCTTCTTTTCCCAAGGAGCCGGGGACGTGGGTCGCTCGATGCGTTCGGGGAATTGTGCGTTGGAATCGGCCATGGCCTTTATCTCCGCGTTAACCGCAAGTTCCGCAGTAATGTCTCCACATCCGGCGCATTGTCAATGGCGGCATTATAACGCGCCACCTCTTCATCGTCAAAAACATTCAGGAGTTCGACCACCGCTTCGCGGTCATTTTCGCCAAAAGTGATCTCGTCCCATTGCACCGAGTTCATCTGTTTGGCGAATTTCTCGATGCAACGCCCGCGGAAATACGCGCGCGTGTCGCGTGGCGGCTTCCGGATCGCGTGGCGGATTTCGTCGTCGGTCACAAAACGCTGCAGTTGCTTCCCGCGGACCAGTTCCGCGTACAGGCCCTCTTCCTGCCGCACGTTATGGTATTCGAGGTCCAGCGACTGGAGCCACGGATCGTCCCAGGCCACCTTCTCGACCTCCACGAAGGCGTCGAGCATCCACTTCTTGGCGACCCAATCGAGCCGGTCGCGGCACAGCATCGGGTCGCGCTCCAAATCCGCAAGCACCTGTTCCCAGGTCGTCAAGACCCAGTCGGTTTCTTCATCCCGGCCGCGCAAATGCTTGTGGGCCGCCGCCAGATACTCGCGCTGGACGTCGATCGGCCCAATTGTCGGCCCGCCCGCCTGGCGAAGCGCGGTTTTCAGTGTGGGATCGCGCGAAATCGCCTTCAAGGCTGCGATTGGGTCAATCAGCTCAATCTGCATGGGGCACAATCGCTGTTCCAACAGGTCAAGCACGAGCGACGTGGTGCCGATTTTCAGCGCGCCGGAGATCTCGCTCATGTTGGCGTCGCCGATGATGACGTGCAGGCGGCGATACTTGTCGCTGTCGGCGTGCGGCTCGTCGCGGGTGTTGATGATCGGGCGGCGGTTCATCGTATCGATGGACACGAGCACGCTGAAGAAATCCGCCCGCTGGCTGATTTGGTAGACGCCCGCCGGCGCGCCGTCGACTCCTTCAATGCCGACCTTGCCCGCGCCCGCGACAACCTGCCGCGTGACGAGGAACGGGGTGAGGCCGCGAATGACCAGATCAAACGGGATGTCGCGTTTCATCAGGTAATTGTCGTGGCAACCGTAGCTGTGGCCGACGAAATCGGTGTTGTTCTTGTAGACCTTTACGACGCCGCCCTTCGTGTGCCGGTTGCGGCGGCGGACGCATTCCTCGATGATCCGTTCGCCCGCCTTGTCCTGGGCGATGATGTCGCGGAGCTGTTTGCACTCGGGCGTGGCGTACTCGGGGTGGGCGTGGTCGTTGTAGTAGCGCGCGCCGTTGGAGAGAACGAGGTCGCTCTTGATTTCCTGGAAGCTGAGCTTGCGATTCTGGTCCTGGACGAAGTACCGCGCCTCGTCGAAATCCTGCATCAATTCAGCGACGCGAAAACCGCGCACGTCCTGGTGCGGATCCTCCAGTTCGTAGTCCCACTTCAGCGCGGAATCCTGCGAGGGGGGCTCGACCTGGGTGTAGCTGCGCACCAGCGCGATCGACTCGGCCACCACGTCGACGCTTTCTTGTCCGTCGACAGTGATCCCGTATTCGGTTTCAATGCCCAGGGTTCTTTGCATGGCGGGTGGACAGCGATTGCGGCGCCGTCTCCTTGCTCACGGACTTAGACAACGGCGCTGACTCCCTTTGACCGCGGCCCCGAAATGGGCCGAATCGGGGAAACTTTCACGACGTTTTCCGGATCGTAATCGAGCAGCATCAGCCAGTCCTCCGTGATGTCGGTGGGCGGGAAGATGTCGTTTTCCGCGTATTCCAGGTCCAGCGCGCGGAGCAGGTCCGCCTCGCTGATGCCTTCATCCTTCCGGGAATCGATGCTGCGTTTGATGGCCATTTCCTTGGCGCGCTCGACGATGCTGGCGATGATCGCGCCGCTGATAAGGTCGCCGCGATAGAGCACCGCGTTGCGGCCGCTGCGTAACTGCACTTCGAGGAAGCGGTTTTCATCGCGGTGCGCGAAGAGTGTCTTGACGACCGTATCCACCAGCGCCGCGACCGTGGCTTTCTCATCGCCACCATGCGCCTTCACCGCGGCGGGATCGAGCGGCAGATCGGCGGTCAGGTAAATCGAGAAGATTTCGTGCGCGCCGTCCTTATCCGGACGGTCAACCCGTATTTTGCGGTCAATGCGCCCCGGCCGCAGGATCGCGGGGTCGATCAAGTCAGCCCGGTTCGAGGCCAGGATGATCACGACATCCGTCAGCGATTCGATGCCGTCCATCTCGGAGCAAAACATCGGCACCAGCGTCGAAAGAATGTTCGCGTAGCGGCCCGCGCGGCGCGTGCCGAGAATGGACTCGGCTTCGTCGATGAACAGGAACGGCATGTAACCCTGTTTGCGTTTCTCGCGGGCGATGGTGAAGATCTCGCGCACGATCCGCTCGGATTCGCCGACCCACATGTTGAGGATCTCGGGGCCTTTCACGTGCATGAAGCATTCCTTCATGTCGTGGCCCGTCTCCTCGCGCAATTTGCCGGTCAGGTTGAAAGCCGTCGCCTTGCCGATGAGCGTCTTGCCGCAGCCCGGGGGGCCGTGCAGCAGGAAACCTTTCGGTTGCGCATAGTGAAAGCGGCTGAAAAGATCCGGGTGCAGCAAGGGCAATTCGATGGCGTCCTTGATGGCCTGAATGGCGGCCGTTTGTCCGCCGACACGCGACCACGGCAGTTCCGGCACGTCTTCCAAATAAAACTCCTGCTTCTCCGAGGACGCGAGCAGTTCAATCGCCACGCGAAACGCCGGGTCGATGCGGATTTCATCCCCGACCTTCAGGTTGGCGCTGAGGAGATCGCTGGAACGCTGCAAAATGACCGAGTGCAATCCGTGGTCCTGGCCGACGCGGAGGCGGCCGTCTTTCAGCACGTCGTTGATTTTGCCGACGGGTCCCGAGTTGTCATAACCGAGATCACCAACGACCACATAGGCTTCATTGACCAACACGCGCGTCCCGATTTTCAAGGCCTGCGGGTCAAGCCGCGGATCGACATTGGAATAATAATCATGGCCGCCGACAGCAACCTGTGCGATGTCTTTCTTGGGGAAACCGAGAAATGTGCCGATCCGGTTGGCCGGTGAAGTCACCTTCTTGATGACCTCGTCCATCTTCTCGATGGCGGCGCGGGCCTCGGACAGCGTCAGCTCGTGTTCCTGGATTTGCTGGCGCAGGCGGAAGAGGTCGAAGCGGGACGGATCGCCCTCCGGCAGGGACGCCAGCAATTTGTCCACCAACTCGATCGGGGTAGAATCTTTCCGCGTTTCCCATTTGTTGGGAAAATCCAGCGGACCTCCCGGAGGAGTCGGTTTCTTATAGCCTGAATGGTCGCTCATGCCGTTCTCTCCACTGCGTACGCCCTATGTTGCCGTAGTATAGCGCGAGTGCAACGCGACTGCAAATTGAAAGGCTTATTTCGTGCCAAATTTGTGGAAGAATTCAGGGAATTTGGCTTGCGGAGGCATTGTGGTGCATCGCCTGCGCGTGTTATGCTTTATCTGGTTCGCGGAAAAAAGGCGTGAACCGCCGTTCTTTGCCCTACTTTTTCTTCTTTTGCCAGTAGGTGAGGGCGGGCTCGAAGCAGGTGCCGGACAGATCCTCGACGCGTCCGCGGAAATATCGTTCGGCATCCTGGACGCCGCGATTGTAGGCGAACGGGGCGATTTCCTTCAAAAAGTAGTTCAGGACAAACTTCGCCTGCATCTCGCTGATCTCGTGCTCGAGTTCTTCGCGGAAATATCTGCGCAGCGAGGGAATGACGTCGGCGGTTTCTTGTTTGGTTAATTCGATGGGCATGAGTGGGGGTCCTTTCCGCATGCGTCTTCTGGCGTTTGTCAATCAGCATGCTGGGTCAGGCTGATGATTTATCAAGTGAAATCGTTTGTCGATAATTGTATTTTCTACGACTGTTCGGAGAGGTAGAGATTGGTGTTCGTGGTGGAACGTAGGAGGAGGCCGGTGTTTTCGAGGGTGAACGATTCGCTGGTGTTGTTGGAGCCAGTGAGGGGGAAATAGTTGGGTTTGTGTTTGGACCAGTCGATGGTGAGGGTGGCGCCTTGGATTCTGTAGGGGGCGTTTTCGAGGATGGGGATGCGGATGACGTGGTCGTAGGGCGAGGTGGCGTTGGTGACGATGGCGCCGTCACCCGTGGGAATGCCTTGGACGAAGA
The DNA here is from genome assembly GCA_963812605.1 of uncultured Verrucomicrobiae bacterium. Lineage (GTDB taxonomy): Bacteria > Verrucomicrobiota > Verrucomicrobiia > Palsa-1439 > Palsa-1439 > Palsa-1439. The sequence goes on from CAWEWF010000003.1 coordinate 22,190, forward strand.
CGTTGACGGTGGTTGCCGTGAAGACGTAAATGTACTGGGGAAGGTTGGCGGCTTCGGTGGAATAGTCCATGCCGAAGCGCGGGAGCCCGGGGACCTGGGAACAGGAGAGAACGAGCGTTGTGGCGAGCACGGCCAGAGAGAGGCGGTTCATGGGCGAAGTGTAACCGGAGCTTGTAACGAGGCAAGGCTGATCCTTTTTCACCCCGGGGCCAGGGAGACGGTTGCGAGGGCGGATTTGGCGTTGGAAACCGACTGTGAAATTGACGTTGACAGGGGTGGAGGGGGTCAGTTACGTTACCCCGCCTTAGGCATCCCAAGACAGGAAATTCATGAGTACGTTTTTCGCCAAAAAAGAAGAGCAGAAACCGCGCTGGTACATTATTGACGCCAACAACCAGGTGCTCGGCAAAGTCGCCGTGCGCGCCGCCAACGTGTTGCGCGGCAAGGTCAAGCCCACGTTTACCCCGCATGTCGATGCCGGTGATTTCGTGGTGGTGGTCAACGCCGAGAAGGTCGTCCTCACGGGCAAGAAGGAAACCGCCAAGGTGTACATGTCCTACTCGCAGTACCCGGGCAAAGAAAAGCGGCGGACCGTCAAGCAGGTGCGCGCGACTCATCCCGAGAAGCTCATCGAGCACGCCGTGAAAGGCATGATCCCGCGCAACCGCCTCGGCCGCCAAATGATTACGAAACTCAAAGTCTACGCCGGCTCGGCTCACCCGCACATCGCGCAGCAGCCCGAAGCCATCACCCTTTAGTCTCTCACCATGGCAACAGCATCCGCCCAATCGAACGCTTTCCTCGGAACCGGCCGCCGCAAAACCAGCGTCGCCCGCGTCCGTCTTGTACCCGGCTCCGGCAAGGTCGTCATCAACGACCGCACCGCCGATGAATACCTGACCGTGCCGAACCAGCGCACCATCGCTTTCCAACCGCTCGCGGAAACGCAGAATACCGGCAAATACGACGTGTTTGTCAGCGTCCTCGGCGGCGGCGTCTCCGGCCAGGCGGGCGCGATCAGTCACGGCATCGCCCGCGCTCTCTTGAAGGCCTCGCCCGATCTCAAGGGGATCCTCCGCAAAAAGGGTTTCCTCACGCGCGATTCGAGGATGAAGGAACGCAAAAAGTACGGCCAACCCGGCGCGCGCAAGCGCTTCCAGTTCTCGAAGCGTTAAGCGAACAACTAAATCTCGACTTGCAAGCGCGAGCCCCGGGTTCAATAATTCGGGGCTCGTTGCTTTTTACGAGTTGTTTTGTGGAGGGCCACGCTCCGTCGTGGCCGCGCGCAGTAATTTGTAGGGCAATGCCCCGATCGTTATCCATAGACTGTAGCCGAAGCGTAAGCTTCGGAAGCCGCACCACCGCCCGCCCTTGACACCGGTGGGATTTCCCACCATAGTACCGTCATGCCAACTACTATCAGACGGCGACGAAAACCAGCCTGTGGCATCACCGTGGTTGCCGACTACGATGTGGCCGCCGATGCCAAGAAGCGGATCAGCCTGCGGAACGCCACGACAAAGTATTACCGCGTCAAGGCGCTTTCCAACGGCTGTTTTCTGCTGGAACCGCGAGTGCTGGTCCCGTTGGACGCCCTACCGGCGCGGACCCGCAAGATGCTGGATCAGTCCGTCAAAAACCTGAAAAACGGGGTCGCCTCACCGCCGATTGACCTGACGCCATTTCTGAAGGAGTAAGGGCGGCGTGGCGTTTCGCATCCGCATGGGTGTGCCGGAGATGGAAGCGTATTGGAACGACATCTCAACCCGCAAACTCGCTGGCAAGCTCGACAAGGACGAGGAGAAATTCTTCAAGAAACTTGTCAAGACCCTGGGATTCCTCGGTCAGAATCCGCGCCATCCGGGGTTGGAGTCGAGTTGCCATCGTGATTTTGGAAGTGCTTGAAAAGTACCGTCTTGTCCGTGGCCATTGTATCGTTGTGCTCTGCAGGAAGTCTGCTATGTTGATAGTATGTTGCGATCATACGAGTACGAACGCCTGCAGGATTTCCTCGCTACTGGGATCAGGAGAGCGAGGGAACGAAAACAGAATAAAGTCACGTTTAACTTGAAGGAGTTGGAACAGGTTTTGACGCCGGTCATCAAGGCGCTTAACGAGCGAGGCCGCGTCATTGCATCAGGGGGAAACCAAAACTTAAACTGAGACACTATCTGTTTTCTGACGGCCCTGCCGTTCACAATTTACAAATCAGATAGCCCACGCCCATCATCGACCGACTCCAGTTACGTTCTCGTACTCGTATTCACAACTGTTTTGCAGCCTCCGGGGCGGCCTCTTTGACTTTGTTTTCGCGGTCGTTTATTAGCTTGGCGTTGACTTTCTTGCTCGTAAACTTTGCGTAAGCCGTGTTGTAGAACTGAGAAAACCTGAGTTCAATATCATTTGCATTCCATCCGTAAGTGATCGACAATCCCGATGTGTCGAAGTCATTGGGCTCGCCGTAGGCTTCAGTCAGGGTTTGCTTGAGACCGTCCGCGTTTTGTTTGCCGTCGGCCTTAACTTCTATTTCCTTGAGAATCCCGGCCTCGAACGTCAGGGTGATGCCAGAAAGTTCGAACGCCCCTAATGTCTTGTCGAAATCTTGTACTTCATAGGACGTCTCATCGACAGTGGTGCGAGCTTGCCGGAGGCCGGAAAACTCATCGAAGGGGCTGCCCAATTTGTAGTTCCGAAACCCGTTCTTGGCGTCAAGCGCCACTAGTTTGTCAGATTCAGATTCTGTTAGGGTATTGCTATCGGAAGAAGCGGCAGCGGGCGAAAAAACAGATCCTGATGAAGGTTCAGCATCGAAAGCCGTGCTAAAGGGAATGTCTCCAGGAGAACTGTAGCCACTGACAAACAGCAGGCCGTCTTCCTCGTAATAGGTGGCGTCCAACTCTCTAATTGTAACATAGCGCAATCTCCGGTAGATAAGTCTCAGCGATTTTTCACGATAGACGTAATCAATCGTGCCGTGGGTGCTATGTCTCGAATCGCCCTGCTCAATCTTCCATTCGCCCCCACCGGAGACCTCCTGCATCAAGCGTTGCGCCTCCTGCATAGTGATGCGGTTCGAAATAATCGGTACGGGAGAGTCCTTGTGAAAGGACACGCGGTGTGCCTTTGACGCGCCCTCGTAAGAAGAAAAGTCAACTTCAACAATAATGTCACCAACCAGATAGGTTCTTGTGCTGCTGTCAACTTTTACCGGCTCGCCATACAATCGGTCTACCTGTTGCTCAGTCTTCCCGAGGGGACTGCGGCCTCGATGTGTCACTGACCTGCCAAAAAAGACGACCAACATCAACCCGACGACCAGTGTTGTCGCACCGATGAATTTTTTCGCGCGGCCTTTCCCCTTTCGTTTGCCCGTAATATTTTTGTCAGCCTCTCTTAACGTCGCACCCTTTGGTGACGGTGGGAGGAAAGGCCCCGTTGGAGGCGGCGGCGGTGGGACGACAAGGGAATGCCCGCATGTTGGACATCGCACCCCGACACCAGCACCCGATTCGTCAATCGTGATGTGTTGTCCGCATCTTTCACAGTTGAACGAAATGTCCATAGCTTACAGTCCGTCAAGGCAAAGTTTGACTCGTACCGTCTGGATCGGCGTTTCCTCAGCGTGCACAAAGCTTAATTCGGTCGTGGCTCGGGCACAATCCGAAAATGGCCGAAGCGATCTGGTCACGCCGGTCGGCGCGAGCAGTTATCAACGAACCGGAGCCGCTCAACGTGGCGGTCACGCTGGCGCGGTTGAAGGCGATGGGGTCGAGAACCCGGCTAGTCTGATCACAAAGAACAGCCGCCGGATCGATCCGGCGGCTGTTCTCAAAAACGCGCGGCAGCAACGGTTGTGCTTTACCAGTTACGGCTTCTGTTCCACGCGTGGCTGTCGGCTACGAAGACGAAAGCCGTCCAAGTGAGCGACAATTCCCTGAATAGTGCTTTAATCCTAGTTTTCAGTTTGTCTCGAATCTCTGAAGCACTACCTCGCTTCCTACAGTGCTTCGCGTAGGTGTTAGCCGGGAGCCTCACTTGTGTCCCGTCTGACTTTGTAATGTGTCTCCTCAGTCCCATTCGAGCCAGTCGATTTCTCACTGGTCGATATGTGTTACTGGATGCTCCATGAAGGTCGAACGTAACGATTGCCATCTTGCTCATTAGATTTCATTCCTTTCTTTCTGTTGCGCCGCACGCGGGCTGAGCTTAGTGCATAAACCGGAAGAACGCAACCGACATTTCTGGTGGTTGCGCGGGGTTCCCCTGACTCGTCGCCATCAGCACGCTACGGGGAAGCGGCGACAAGCCGACGCAATCGAACGGGTCGCAAGTCCGGTGGATTTGTTGAAAACAAGACTAGAACGTAGTATACACCAAGGCTTAATATTGAAGGCTCGTTGCTTTTTACGGGTAAACTGAGGCTGTCACCGCCATGAAAAAAACGAAAGCCGCCATCGTCGGCGCGAGTGGCTACTCGGGTCAGGAATTGATCCGACTGCTCTTGCGGCATCCGCATGTGGAAATTACGCATTTCACCTCGCGACAGTACGCGGGCAAAGCGGTCGCGGAGATTTTCCCGCGATTTCGCGGGCAGATTGACGCCACGTTCGCTGAGCCGAATGTGGAGCGTATCGACGGCGATGTCGTTTTCCTGGCGTTGCCGCACGGCGTGGCGGCGGAATACGCGCCCGCGTTGCTGCGCAAAGGAATCAAGGTCCTCGATTTGTCGGCGGATTTCCGGTTAAAATCGGCGGCGGCTTACCAGGAATTTTACGAGCACGAACATCCGGCCCCGGATTTGCTGAAAACCTCCGTGTACGGCCTGCCGGAAATCCATCGCGACGCGATCCGCAAGGCGAACCTGGTTGCCTGCCCCGGGTGCTACCCGACCAGCATCATTCTCGGCGTCATGCCCGCGCTCCGTAAGGGCTTGGGCAAAGCCGACAGCATCATCGCGACGAGCCTCAGCGGCGTCAGCGGCGCGGGACGCAAGGTGGCGGACGAATTTCTTTTCACGGAGTGCAACGAAAGCGCGCGCGCGTATGGCGTCCCGAAGCACCGCCACATCGGGGAAATTGAGCAGGAACTGGCGGCGCTGGCTGGCTCGAAGGTGACGATTTCCTTCGCGCCGCACCTCATTCCGCTGAATCGCGGCATCGTCAGCACGATTTATATGACACTGGCAACGAAGGTGGAGGATGCCCTCGCGGTCTATCGCGACTTCTACAAGAGCGAACCGTTTGTCCGGGTCACGCAGTCGCTGCCGGACACGAAGAATGTCGAGGCGACCAATTTCTGCGACATTTCGGTGCGCATCGATTCGCGCACGAACCGGCTCGTCGTGGTCAGCGTGATCGACAACCTGACCAAGGGCGCGGCCGGCCAGGCGGTGCAATGCCTGAATCTGGTTTGCGGTTATGAAGAAACGGCGGGACTGCTCCCATGAAGACTTCTTTCACTCGAATTAAGGGCTCGGTCACCGCTCCGCGCGGGTTTCGCGCCGCCGGCTTCGCGGCGGGAATCAAGGCTCGCGGCAAGAAGGACATGGCGCTCATCGCTTCGGAAAAGCCGGCTGTTTGCGCGGCAACATTTACGAAAAACCAGGTAAAAGCCGCGCCCGTAAAAGTGAGCATGCGAAACGCGAAAACGGGCAAGGCCCGCGCGATCATCGTCAATAGCGGGAACGCGAACGCCTGTACGGGCAGTGACGGCCTGATCCACGCCCGGGCCATGACTTGTGCGGTCGCGCGCCGGCTCGGATGCGCGGACAACCATGTGCTCGTCTGTTCGACGGGCCGCATTGGGGTCAACCTCCCGATTGTCAAAGTCGAGATGGGCATTAAAAAACTTCTTGGCATTCTTTCCCCGCGCGGCGGCGCGGCGGCGGCGCAGGCGATCATGACCACGGACACTTTCGCAAAGCAGGTCGCGGTGCAATTCAAGTCCGGCGGACGGACCATTCGCATCGGTGGCATCGCCAAGGGCGCGGGCATGATCCAGCCGAACATGGCAACGATGTTGGGTTTTCTCACGACGGATGCCGCCATCCCGCGCGCAGCGTTGCAGAAGGCGCTTACGCATGCCGTCAACCATTCCTTCAACCGCATTAGCGTCGACGGTGACACGAGCACCAACGACACGGTGATCCTCCTGGCCAACGGCGTGGCCGGCGCGCCGCCGCTGGCGAAGTTTCAGGAGGCGCTCGACTTCGTGTGCCTCGAACTCGCGAAAATGATCGTGCGTGACGGTGAAGGCGTGTCGAAATTCGTGACACTTAATATTCACGGAGCGGCTTCGGACCGCGACGCGGTGCTTGCGGCGCGGTCGGTTGCGAATTCCGTGCTGGTAAAGACGAGTTGGTGCGGCGGCGATCCGAATTGGGGCCGGATCCTCGACGCGCTCGGTTACAGCCGGGCCAAAATCGACGAGAATCTGGTGGACGTCGCCTACAACGGCGTACTGGCAGCCCGCAGCGGCATGGTCACGCGGACGCCACTGGCAAAGTTGCGGAAGATCGTCGCCCAGCCGACCTTCACGATTGATATCCACCTGCATCTCGGTCGCGGCCATTGCACGATGCACACCTGCGATTTGACGGAGAAATACGTCGAGTTGAACAAGGGGGAGTAAGAAGCGTGCGTTAATGCAGGACCTCATCAAAAAAGCGGACGTATTGCTGGAAGCGTTGCCTTACGTCCAACGCTTTCGTAGTTCGACTTTTGTCGTCAAATACGGCGGCAGTTTCATGGATTCGCCCGATCCGAAGGTGCGCGAGGGGGTCGCGGCGGACATCGTTTTCCTCGAAGCCATGGGTATTAACCCCGTGGTCGTTCACGGCGGCGGCAAAGCCATCACCAAGGCGATGGAGAAAGCCGGCATCAAGGCGCAGTTTATCCAGGGCCTGCGCGTGACCGACCAGAAGTCCATGGACATTGTCGAGGATGTGCTGGGAAACGTGATCAATCGGGAAATTGTCGAGACGATCCAGAAATTGGGAGGCAAAGCGCGCAGTGTTTCGGGCAAAGACGTGTTTACGTGCCGCAAGCTGCTGACGGGCGGCGTGGACCTCGGTTATGTCGGCGAAGTCACCGCGGTCGTGGTGGACAAGATTCGCCGGTCGATGCATTCGCAAGTGGTCCCGATCATCAGCCCCATCGGCCTGGGGGAGGACGGCCATGCGTACAACATCAATGCCGACGTGGCCGCGGCCAAATTGGCGATGGCGCTCGGGGCGCGCCGGCTCGTCTTCATGAGCGACGTGCCCGGTTTGATGCGCGATCCGAACGATCCCGCCACGCTGATTTCCAGCCTTCACGTGCCGGAGGTGCTCGGTCTGAAACGCGACGGCGTCATCGACAAGGGGATGATCCCGAAGGTGGACAGCGCCGTGGAAGCCGTGCAAGCTGGCGTGCGTCGCGTGCACTTCGTCGATGGCCGCATCCCGCATTCCATCTTGCTGGAGATTTTCACCGACAAAGGGATTGGCACTGAGATTGTGAAATGACACGCAACAACATCCGGGTATTGTTGCGTGTCATCCTGAGCGAAGCGAAGGATCTGGCCTGAATGCGGGCCGGACGACTTTGACTACATCAGCAATACCACCGGGCTCTTCCGTCCCCTCGCGCCTGCTCGCGCTGGACTGGCTGCGCGGCGTGGCGGTGCTGGTGATGGCCGAGTGCCACGTCTTCAATGCGGTCCTAGCGCCGCGTTATCGCGAAGCTGGATGGTTCGTTTTCCTGAATTGGCTCAACGGCTTTGTCGCGCCGGCGTTCCTGATGGTCAGTGGCGGCGTGATCGGCATCAACCTGCAAAAGCGCTGGCAGGACGTGCTGACATTTGGTAAAGGCTGGCGTCGGCTGTGGCGGCGCATCGGGCAGATCTTCATCGTGGCCTATCTGTTGCACCTGCCGACGCCATTCCTGTGGCAATTCTTCGGACCGAACGGCCCGCATCTCGTCGCGTTGTGGACGAAGATGGACATCTTGCAGTGCGTGGCGGGATCGCTCTCATTGATTCTCCTGCTCGCAGTGCCGGTGCGCAACGCGCGCGCGCATCGACTCGTCTGTGCCGCGCTCGGCATCGCCGCTGTGGCCAGTCTGGGCCTTGTCGCCAATTGGGCCGAGGGTTCGACGCTGCCCCGTCCCTTGCTAGGCTATTTATGGCCGACCGGGGTCGGGTTGTTTCCGCTCGTACCGTGGGCCTCGTTCCCGCTTCTGGGCGTGTGGCTCGGCCCTGCGATCTTCTCAGCGGCGAAGACTTCGCAGCAAAGTATGCGGGCTGCGATGGCAGGCGTTGTATTTCTACTGGTGGCGCGATTCGCTCCGTCGAATGGCTGGTATGATGGAGTCTTTGTCTTCAGCCGATTGGGGTGGGTGCTATTTGGATTGGCTGCCTGCTGCTGGCTCGGCGAGCCCATACGCGGAACGCGCTGGATTCTGGAATTCGGACAACTCTCCCTGTGGTCGTACACGGTGCATCTGATCCTTGTGTACGGATCGGGCCTGAGTTTCGGTGTGGACGCCTTGCGCACGTATAAAATCCCGCCGTTCCGTGAAGGCTTCCCGCCTTGGGCCGCGCTCATCTGCCTTGCCATCGTACTATCGATCACGGCCTGGGTGGTGCGCTGGCGCGCAAAATCCTTGCAGCGGAAAACGAAGTAGGAAACCTCGGGCAAAGACCCTTTTGCCAAGCTTGCTAGTGACGGGGAATTCGGGTATCCTAAAGTTCTATGAAGCTGCGATTGTTGGTCGAACTCGATCCCCTGAGTAAACGGTGGTCGGCGGTGTTTCCTGAGCTACCTGGCTGTGCTTCCGCTGGCGATACGGAAGAAGAAGCGGTGCGCAATGCCAAGGAGGCGCTGGAACTATGGTTTGAACCTTCCGATATCAAACCTCCCAAGGGTGCGAAACTTCTCGAAGTGTCGCTTCCGCGAGCCCACACTTTCCCGTTTTGGGCGCGAAGGAAGTTGTTAGAGTATTGAAACAAAACGGGTTTGTACTGACGGGTCAAAAGGGCAGTCATCAGAAGTGGCGGCATGCGAATGGCCGGCAAGTGATTGTCGCGGTGCATGGAAACAAATCGATCCCGATCGGAACTCTCAAAAGTATCATCGAAGGCAGTGGCCTTGATGTTGATGACTTCCGGTAAGTAAGCCGACCCGTTTTTAGGGCCGCACGGAACGAGACCCGGGCTCGCACAACAAAGGCCTCATCAAAAGTATTGGCTGACGGCGGCAGATTTGCTATCAATCAGGGGTGAGCGGTTACGACGTGTCCAAGTGCTGAGTTTGAGGTCATCGTCTCAGGGCGTCAGGCCAGGCTGATAAAGCCGATAATCCCGATAATCGGGAGCGCCAACCTCCGTGTCGAACCGCTCACTTTATTTTGGAGAGTTGCCAATGACCAGTGCAGAGATTGTCTCGCTGTTTGACCGCTATGTGGTGCCGAGCTATGCGCGCTATCCGCTCGTGTTTGTGCGCGGCAAAGGCGCGCGGGTTTGGGATGCCGACGGGAAGGAGTACCTCGATTTCGGCGGCGGCATCGCGGTGAACCTCCTCGGTCACTCGGCGATGGCGGAGATCCTGGCGAAACAAGCCAGCGTTCTCGTGCACGCCTCCAACCTTTATTACACCGAGCTGCAGGGACGCCTCGCGAAGCGTCTCGTCGAGTTGGTGGGCGTCGAGGGGAAATGTTTTTTCTGCAACAGCGGCGCGGAAGCGAATGAGACGCTTTTCAAACTGGCGCGCAAATTTGGCAACGAGAGCGGTTCGCGTTACGAGATTTTGACGTTCCAGAACAGCTTTCACGGTCGCACGCTCGCGGGGATCAGCGCGACGGGGCAGGAGAAAGTGAAGCACGGTTTCGAGCCGCCCGTGGATGGGTTTCGTCACGTTCCGTTCAACGATCTCGATGCGGTGGCGAAAGCGGTCGGACCAAAGACCGTGGCGATTCTGCTCGAACCAATCCAGGGTGAAAGCGGGATTCGACCGGCCACGGCGGAGTTCTTGCGCGGGCTGCGCCGGCTCTGCGACGAGCGCAAGCTCTTGCTGATGTTTGACGAAGTGCAGTGTGGACTGGGACGGACGGGAGATTTTTGCGGGTTCCGCTCCATCGCGTCCGATGTCCAACCCGATGCGATCTCGTGGGCAAAGGGCTTGGGCGGCGGATTTCCCATCGCCGCGGTTTGGATCCGCGGGCCGTACGCGGACGTGCTGGGCCCGGGCACACACGGTACGACGTTTGGCGGCACGCCATTGGCCTGCTCGGTGGCGCTCGCGGTGCTCGACACCCTCGAACGCGACGATTTATTGCGCAATGCGCGCGAGGTCGGCCAGTATTTCATTGGCAAATTGCAGGCATTGGCGGCAAAATGCCCGGTCATTCGCGAAGTGCGGGGGCTGGGCTTGATGATTGGAATCGACCTGACGCTGGAATCGCGACCGGCGGTGCTGAAACTTGCCGAGCACGGATTGATCGGCATCGCGGCCGGCACGAACATCGTTCGTTTCCTGCCGCCGTTGAATATCACGCGCGCGGAAGTGGATGAAGCGGTTGAGAAGATAAGTCGGGCATTCGGTACGGACGAAAACAAACACTGAGATAATATAAAATGGATGGCAAGGTCGGCAAATGTTTGGAGACGGTGGATGTCGAGCGGGTGTTGCCCATCGACACGGCGCAGGAAAAACGATTGCGTTTCGCGTGGGAACAAAAGCCGTCGGAACATTTTTTGATGATGTGGAACCAGTACATGGAGCCCAACAGCATGTTCCTCGAAGATGTCACTGATGAAGATATCACGGTCACGGTACGCTGGGCATTGATGAAGGAAACGCCCGAACAAATCGCCGCGCGCATCAATCGCTGGTTGGCGCAGATCGAAGAGGGGAAATACCGGCAAAGCGGGATCAGCGGACGGCACCTGTAACAAGTTCGGCAGCCCGGCGAAACATGAAACATTTACTGACAGTGGAGCAACTCAGCGGCCGTGAGATTGCGGAGATCTTCAAGCTGGCGCGGGAATTCAAGAAGGGCCGCGGCAAGGCGAAACAGAAGCAGCCGCTCAAGGGCCAGACCTGGGCGTTGATCTTCAACAAGTCCAGCACGCGCACGCGGGTCAGCTTTGAGGTCGGCATTCGCGAATTGGGCGGCTCTTCGCTGTATCTTTCGACCAACGATATCCAGATGGGTCGCGGTGAAACCGTGGCCGACACGGCCCGCGTGCTATCGCGCTACATTCACGGCGTCGTCATCCGCACCTACGCGCAGAGCGACGTCGAAGAATTTGCCGAGGCGGGATCGATCCCGGTCATCAACGCGCTCACGGACGACGAACATCCCTGCCAGATTCTCGCGGACCTTTTCACCGTCGTGGAAAAGGCTGGCGCGTTAGCGGGCAAGAAGGTCGTGTTCCTCGGGGACGGCGCGTGCAATGTCTGCAATTCGTGGCTCTTCGGCGCGGCAAAGACGGGCATGGAAATCTGGGTGGCGGCGCCCAAACAGTTCCAACCGAGCAAAGAGTGGGTGAAGCGTGCCGGCGGCAACATTCACGTCACCGAAGACGTTGGCATGGCCGCCAAGAACGCCGACGTGCTTTATACCGACGTGTGGGTTTCGATGGGCAAGGAAGCCGAGGCGGCGGACCGTATCAAGATTCTTGCGCCGTACCAGGTGAATGCGGCGGTGCTCAAACAGGCCAGACCCGGCGCGCTCGTGATGCACTGCCTGCCGGCGTATGTCGGCAAGGAGATCACGGCGGACGTTTTTCAAGCGCACCAGAAGACAATCTTTGACCAGGCGGAGAACCGGCTGCACGTGCAGAAGGCGATCATTACATTGCTGGCCGGTAAACTGTAGCCGCGAACCTTGTTTGCGGTTTCGCGGGCCGCGAAGACGCTTCGCGGCTACACAAAGTACGAATCCATCAATGAACCACACCCGCCTCCAGCGCAGCGTTCGGGCCACGATGGCGGGGCTTACCGTGAACGTGGCGCTGGCCATCGTCAAACTGCTGGCGGGAATCTTCGGCCGGTCGTACGCCTTGATTGCCGACGCCATCGAATCCATGGCGGATGCGGCCAGTTCGATCATCGTGTGGCGCGCCGTGGTCATTGCTGAAAAGCCGGCGGATCGGGACCACCCCTACGGCCATGGCAAAGCCGAGGCGATCGCCACCGCGGCGGCATCGGTGATGCTGCTGGGCGCGGCGCTGTTCATTTGTTCGCGTTCCGCGAGAGAAATCGCGATACCGCATCGCGCGCCGGCACCCTACACCCTGTTCGTCCTGCTCGCCGTCGTTTTGATCAAGGAGGGGCTTTTCCGTTTCGTAGGGCGGGTGGGTGAAGAAATCGAAAGCGGCGCGGTGAAGGCGGATGCGTGGCATCACCGCAGCGACGCGATTACTTCCGCCGCGGCGGCCCTTGGCATCAGCATCTCGCTAGTGGGCGGCGAAGCGTACCGGGCCGCGGACGATTGGGCGGCGATTTTTGCGGCGGTCATCATCGCCTTCAATGGCTATCGGTTGTTGCGCCCGGCGCTCGACGAGTTGATGGACGCCGCCCCGAAGGAGGACATTGCCGGTTTGGCCCGCACGATTGCCCTGCAGGTGGATGGCGTGCGGGGTGTTGAGAAATGCTTCGCGCGCAAGATGGGTTACGGCTACTGGCTCGACATGCACGTCGAAGTGGACGGCGGGCTGACCGTGGCGGTGGCGCATGAGTTGTCGCACACCGTGAAGGATGCAATTCGCGCCAAGGTGCCCCGCGTTCTCGACGTGACGATTCATATTGAACCGCACGCGCATCCTGTAGTATCAGATTGATCGCCGTGAAGTGCGCTCGATTCAATCTGGTTGTTGTCGTGACGTTGCTGGCCGCCTTTTTGCTGGTGCAGGCCGATCTTCCCATTTCCCAAGCGGTGGCCCTTCGTCCTTCCGCGTCGCGTCCCTGCTGCTGTTCCCTCGAAGCGCAGGAACATGGCGCATGCTGCTGTTGCGCCAAAGCAGCGCAATCGAAATCCGGCTGCTCATTGCGGGCCTCTCGCTGTGGCGAAAACCGCGCGAATGACAACACGATCATTGTTGTGAAGTTCCAAGTCGTATTGCCGGTCCGGCCCGTCGCGCATTTGGACGATATCGCGCCCAAGCGGATACCGCCGACCGCCGCCGCCGCCAGTGCGCGCCCCGCCGAGCCGCCTGTCCCGCCTCCCCGACCTCTCATTCCCGCCTAAGCGCAGGAAACCGGACAGGCCTTTGGTCTGTCCCCGGTAAATTCACTAACAAAAAAAGCAAAGATGCAAGAGCCGCTTCGTGCGGCCCCGGTGACTTTAGGATACTCAAGATGACTAATACAAAAACAAGATTTACAGCATTCGGCCGGCGTTTAGCGCTGGGCCTGGCGGCGCTGTTGATGGTAGCCTTGGCGCCCAGCATTGGTTGGGCTTGCGCCTGTGGCTGCGGCGTTTTCGACGTGGGGACGGGCTTGATGCTTCCTGACGGCGCGGGTGGGATGGTCTATGTCGATTACGACTATCAGGATCAGAATCACAACTGGAGCGGGACCTCCTCGGCGCCCAATGCGAATAATACCGACAAGGAAATCCGGACCCACTTCGTTACGGTCGGTCTCCAGTATATGTTCGACCGCAGTTGGGGGATTCAGGTCGAGGTGCCGTATGACGAGCGATACTTCAAGACGACCGGCGGCGCTTCCGGCACTGACATCGTCGCGCTGAACTGGGCCAGTCTCGGCGACATCCGAGTCGAAGGCATTTACACGGGGTTTTCACCGGATATGTCGACTGGCCTAAACTTCGGTTTCAAACTGCCTACGGGCGATTACACGCATAATGATGCGTTTGGGGACATCGATCGCGACACGGAACTCGGGAGCGGCAGCACCGATGTTCTTCTCGGCGGTTTCCATCGCGGGAATCTGCCGGGCAACAATGGCTTTACTTGGTTTGCGCAGGCGTTGTTGGATCTGCCCGTGGTTACGCGAAATGACTACCGTCCAGGCATTGAAGTCGATGCGGCTGCCGGGGTCTACTACAAAGGTTGGTTTCTCCGCGCAGTGAAGATCACGCCGGTGGCACAGGTAATCGGCTCCGAACGGACCAGTGATGAAGGAGCCAATGCGAATCACCCGAACTCCGGCTACCAGCGGGTTATGCTCTCTCCCGGGATCGAGTTCGACATGCATCCCGTGAGCTTTTACGCGGATGTCGAAGTGCCCGTGTTCCAGGACTTCCGTGGCAATCAAGTGGTGGCGCCCTGGCTTATTAAGGCGTCCGTGAGCTATCACTTCTAGGCGCACTGCACTGGCTTAAACGACATGGAGGTTTTGGATCGATCCCTCAAATCTCGCGGTAAGACTTTTAAAATGCCCAGAGACAAATTCCCGCCACGGCAATCGCCGCGCCAGCCCAGCGTACGACCGGCAGTTTCACGGAGTGCGAGACGTACGCCAGCCCGATACCGCTTGCGTGCAGCAATAGGGTCGCCAGCGCGAAGCCCGTGCCATACGCGTAGCCAATCGCGTTGGCCGGCATCTCCATGCCGTGGGAGTGACCGTGAAAAAATGCGAACAGACCCACCATCGCCATGCTCGCCGGCAGCGGAAACCGCGCGGCCACGGCAATCAGAATTCCGAGCACCAACACGGAAACCAAAATCCCCTCTTCCGTAAACGGCACACGCAATCCGGCCATGGCTAGCGCTCCGCCGAGCATCATCACGCCGACGAAACTCGCCGGGACCAGCCAGCGCGCCCGGCCGCCGAGTTGCCCGGCCCACAAGCCGACGGCCACCATTGCCAAAATATGATCGAGCCCGTGCAAGGGATGCGCGAAACCGCTGCCAAATCCATGAACGTCATTGGGCAAGATGTGGGCCTGGGCGCCCACACTGGTGAGCAGGAGCAAAACCGCGGAAATCAGCAGAGATCGCGATAGCGTCTTCATCGGACGACTCTATTTGCCACGCGCCGGCGCGTCAAGATTTGCGGCGCGGTCGTTTTCCTAATTCGAACTAGGATATTTTCCACCTTGGCAGAGCAAACTTGCCTCGGCTGGCGTCGCCCGGCATAATCGGCGCGGATGAGTGTTAGCTTGGAGGAATCGTACGCGCGGTGCCGACGGATTGCGCGACAGACGGGGAAGAATTTTTATTATTCCTTCCTGGTCATGCCGCGCGAGAAGCGGGCGTCGATGTGCGCTATTTACGCCTTCATGCGCCGCAGTGATGACATCGCCGACAGCACCGCCAATCCCGCGGTGGCGTTGGAAGCGCTGCGCCAGTGGCGCGGCCAGGTGGACGCGGCGCTGAACGGCAAGGAACCACAGGCAGGGACGCCTGTGCCACCAGAGCTGGCGATCCTGCCCGCGCTGGTGGACACGGTGCGTGTGTACAAGATTCCCCAGCGCCATTTTCACGAACTGCTCGATGGCACCGAGATGGACCAAACGACCGTGCGCTACGCAACGTTTGACGATCTGTACAAATACTGCTACCGGGTCGCATCGGCAGTGGGGCTGGTGGTGTTGCCCATCTTCGGTTTCCGGGACAAGGCCGCGCTGGCGCCGGCGGAAGCGTGCGGGATTGCCTTTCAACTCACGAACATCCTCCGTGACGTGAAAGAGGACGCGCAGATGGGGCGGATTTACCTGCCGCTGGAAGATTTGCGGAAGTTCGGTGTTTCCGAGGACGACATCCTGAACGCCCGCGCCACGCCGCAGTTTTTGGAATTGATGAAGTCCGAAGCCGGCCGCGCGCATGAGTTCTACAAAAAGGCAGAACCGCTGCTTGACATGATCGACGCCGACAGCCGGGGAACGCTGGCGGTGATGATGGCGATCTACGGCGGCATTCTGCGGAAGATTGAACAAAGCAATTTCGCCGTGTTCGACGGACGGATGCGGTTGAGCGCCGCCGAGAAATTGTGGATTGTCGGCAAACACTGGATGGGACATCGACGATGAAAACACTGGCTCTTACGGTAATGGCGACATTGGGGGTTGGCCTGGCAGCTCGCGCCGAAGGTCCGCGACCGTTCCTGTTTCTCAAGACGGGGGAAAAGTTTGCCACCCAGGAAATCGCGGCGCCGACGGTGTCGGGATTGACCGCGTACATCGGCGAGAAAGTTGTCGGCGCAACCAACGCGTTTGAGCCGCGGGTGATGAACGATCCCGTGAAGGCGGCGGAATTCAGCGGAAAAAACAAGCCGGCCCTGGGGATTGTCACTGCCGGGTTTTACCTGACGTACGCGAAGGCGCTGGGGATGGAACCGCTCCTGGAAATCAAGCGCGCGGGTGTGAAGGAGGAGCGTTATGTCCTCGTTACCAGGAAGGATGCCGCGGACGATTTGGCGAAGCTGGAAGGCAAAACAATTGCGACAACACTGGCCGGCGAACAGCGGTACGTGGGTGGCGTGATTCTGCAGGGGAAACTCGGCGAGGAGATTCGACTCCGACCGACCATGGACGTGGAAGGTTCGGTGTTCGATCTCGCGGAAGGTTCCAAGAAAGCGGCAGACGCCGTGCTGGTGGAAACGGGCGCGTGGGAGCTGTTCAAGGACGATCCTGATTCCGGCGGGAAGCTGAAAGTGGTCTACCGATCGGAAGAGTTGCCGCATGATCTGGTGGTGCTGTTTGCGCCCAAGAGCGATGCGGTGAACATCGACAAACTGAAGCAGGTTTTGAAAGACATGAACGGCAACGCGGATGGGCAAAAGGTTTTGCAGAGCATTCGCGTTGAGTCGTTCACCGACATCGATGCGGAGAGGCTTGCGAAGGCGGAGAAACTATTCTATGGCAAATAGGCGCGCGCTGTTGCTCCTAGCGGTCGTGGTCGCGGCGACGTACGGTTGCCGGGCCGTGCGGAATGTCCACGTTGATTCCCAACAGCCGGTGACACTCAGCAGCGAAGAAGCGCAGAAGCTGCGCGCGGATGGCCTGGCGTTGTATGGCCAGCAGCCGCGCGGACTGGTTTCAGTGACCGATGCGGCGCGCATGCTCGAACAGGCGGCGCGGACGCTGCGCGAGGACTACGACGCGCAATGGCAGGCGGCGCAGGCGCTGGCCTTCCTGGCCGAGAACGAGACGCGCCCGGAATTCCGGCTGGAAGCGGCCCGGCGGGGCGTGGTGCTGGCACGTCAGGCGCGCGCTTTGAAACCGGATGGCGTCGAGGGGCAGTACTGGTATGCGCTGATGGTGGGCCTGCTGGCCAACGAGGACCGTTCCTACGGGCTGAGCGCGGTTGGAGAGATGGAGACGGCGTTGAAACGGGCGATGGAACTCGACGAGCGTTATGATTTGGCGGGACCCCGCGCGTGCTGGGCATTTTGCATTTGCGCACGCCGCCTCCGCCCACGAGCATCGGCAGCCCGCGCAAGGCGTTGCGGTTGTTGCAGCACGCGGTGGAATTATTCCCCGATTACCCGGAGAATTACCTTTATCTGGCGGAAGCCCTGCGCGATAATGGCCGGGCGGACGAGGCGCGAGAAGCTCTCCGCAAAGTCCTGGAGGCAAAGCCGTGGCCGGATCGACAGTTCGAGAGCCAGGAGTGGAAAACGGCAGCGCTCAAGCTGCGCGATCACTTGGACAAACCCTGAAGAAGAAGCCCCCGCTCTTCTGGGTGGCGATCTCCTTCCTGGTCGTGGCGGCGGCGGTGGCGGGCACGTACACGGTGACGCACGTTGGCAAACACGCGCAGGCCCGGCACGATGTGCAGGTGATCGCGATGGCGCTGGATGGCTTCGCCATGGAGAACGGTGATTATCCGAAAGGCACGCGGGGTGAGATTTGCCAGTTGTTGCGCGGCGAATCCATCAAGGGCCAGAATCCCAGGAAGCTCGACTACGTCTCAGCCCTGCCTGCCGAAATGAATGCCGCCGGAGAATTTCTTGATCCTTGGGGCGAACCGTATCGGATCTCGGTCGACCCAAGAACGCGCGTCTACTCGTGCGGACCAAATCGCGTTGACGACCAGGGCGATGGCGACGACATCACCAGTTGGAAGTAGGAGGCGGGTCATACCCATGTCGGCACCACCAGCGATGAGATCTTCTACCCGCATAATGGAGGCGATAAGTGGGAACGGCTGGCCGCCTATCTGTCGCCAGTGCTTTCGCTGGAGGCAGCGGCGGTGTAGTTGTGGTCAGAAATCAAAGACAATTCATAACTTGCCCCGCAGCGCTTCAAGCCAATTGTTTAACGGTGAGACCTTACCCTATTTGATAGTAAGCTATGAAGGTGTTTAATAGGCAGAAGTTTGAGTCGTTTTACGACCGAGATTCGGAAGTGACGTTTTCGGACATCGAATTCCGTCGTTGTTACTTTGAGAGCTGCCGCCTATCAATCACGCGAGAGCCGCGATTACGGTCAACAATTCGCAATATCAACCTGTTAAATTGCGAACAACACGGCTGCGCTGTTAATGCGGCGATCATTGAGGATGTGTTGGTGGACGGGCTAAAGACGCATGGCCTGCTGCAAACTTGGGCGGCAGTGTTCAAGCACGTGATTTTGCGAGGCTTCATCAATCGTGTCATGTTCAGCTCTGCTGTTGCTGCGGGACTTGCCACCAAAACCGAACAATTGGCTTTTGATGAGGCCAACGCGGAATGCTACGCAACCGTAGATTGGGCACTCGATATCTCGGAGGGTGAATTCGAAGAGTGTGAGATCCAAGGAATACCTGCGCGTCTGATCCGACGGGATCCAGCCACACAGGTCGTGGTGAAACGGCAAAAAGCCATTCAAGGCCATTGGCGTGAACTGGATTTGTCGAAAACCCATTGGGGAACCTCAATTGCATTTCTATTGGAACGAGGCGAGGGTGATACGGTGTTAGTTGCTGGGAAACGAGACAAGAAGTTTCGGCAATTGGTCGATGGGTTAAAGTTGCTGCGAGATTCGGGTGTCGCCGAGCCTGATTAGAAGGACAGAACTGGTGACAATGCGTCTTTCTGCATTTCTGATTGCGTTCCTTGACATCAGTGTCAGTTCCTCGCCAGCTATGATTATCGCACGCCGCGGCTAACGAAGAATGAGCGCAGCGCGTGACTCTGCGTCAGGTCTTGTCATTCAGCACATTGGCTTGAAACACAGGCAGGGACGCCTGTGCCAACAAGGCTTTTTGATGCTGGGGATGCTTGCCCAAAAACTGCGGCGCGGTGGGCCACCGCGCCCTACCATTGCGTGCGAACTTCGTTGCCTTCGTCGATGTCGAGGAGGTCGAAGAAGGTTTGGATGTCGTCGCGGTTGGCGACGCCGAATTCTTTTTTGCGTTCCGCGAGACGCTGGCTGGCATCGTCGCGCCAGCCGCGTTTGCTGAGGAAACCGTTCCACACTTCGATTTCTTCGGGTGACGGTTTGCGGCCATTGGTGAAACACCATTCGAGGACGTCGACATCCTCGCCGCCCAGCTTGACGCGGGCAACGACATCTTCGTATTTCACGCCCAGAAAGGCGCAGCAGCGACCGTCGAATCCGCCGCCGAGCGCTTTATGGTAATCCGCGGGCAGTTTGCCCTGCGCGTGGAGGCGGATTTTGTCGAGCATGCGGCCAACGTACACAATGTCGCCAAGTTTTTCGTGTGGACTGCGAAGACCGGAAATTTTCATGAGGCGATTGTAGCGCGTAGTAGGGTGCGGCGCAATGGGGAGAAAGAGCGACGAGCTTTTTAATTGAAGGGATACGCTCCGTCGCGTCCGTCTGGTCAATGCGGCCACGACGGAGCGTGGCCCTCCGAGAAATCAGAATTTGAAATTCCAAGCGTCGGTGGCGTATTTCTCCCGCACGAGTTTCTCCACGCGTTTCTCGGGAATCTCCTTTAGCGCTTCGCCGGCATTCCAGGCGCGCTTCATCGCGTCTTTAATGTCCTCTGCCGGCAAATTCAGGTTTGTGAGGAAGTCTTTGTGCGCACGGCGACGGCGGTACTGTGGTTGTTGGGAAGGCATTTGCAACACCTGTTCCATGAGCGCGAGATCGAGGTTGAGCAGGAAGGAGCCGTGGAAGAGGAGGAAATGCCGTTTGCGGCGTTGCGAATTGCCGGAGAATTTCAGTCCTTGCAGCGTCAGGTCGGTGTGGCCCTGGATGAGGACTTTGCCACCGAGCAGCAGGTTCAGCGCGTTACGGTTTCGGTTCATGACGAACGCGTTGGCTTCGGCGATGTTCGCGAGGGGCAAGTCGCCGCGAATTTTGAGGAGAAGCGCGTAATTCAGGCACCCCGGCCCTTGCAACACCGTCCCGCCGCCGCTGCACCGGCGCAGCACCGGGACCTCCAGCTTTTTGCAGGAATCCAGGTTCACTTCTGTGCGGGTTCTGTTAGAATATCCGAGGACGACGAAGTGTTGGCGCGGCTGCCAGAAGCGGAGGATTTCGTCGCCCGACCCTTCTTCGCACGAATCGAGGAGCGCCTCGTCGCCCGCGAGATTCTCTTGCGGAGTGTGCAGGGTTCGGTCTAAGTATTTCATGGCACTTGGATTTGGTCGGAAAAAGGCTATTATCCAATTAATGGCCCGGTAACATTGTGAAAGCAGACGCGAAAGAACAACAACAAAGTGCGCCGTCCACGGGGCGGCTGGAGCCGTCCGTCGTTTCCGCCCCGAACAAGAACGGCGGCGAAGATCAGCGGTCGCTGGATTCACTCGAATTCATCCTGGAATACGTGCTGAAGAACCAGGGGACCGAGCATGCCTCGCTGGTGTTGAGCAAGCTCTTGAAGCGTTTGCGGGAAGCGGGAATCAAGCTGCCGTCGGGCATCAGCACGCCGTATGTGAACACGATTCCCGCCGAGGACGAGCCGGAATACCCCGGTAACCGTGAACTTGAACGTCGTATCAAGAGCCTCACGCGGTGGAATGCGATGGCGATGGTGGTCAATGCCAACCGCGAGCACGCCGGTCTTGGCGGTCACATCTCCACGTACGCTTCTTGTGCCACGTTATACGAAGTCGGTTTCAACCATTTCTTCCACGGTGGCGAGGGCAACGGGCCCGGGGACTTGGTTTATTTTCAGGGTCACGCTTCGCCGGGGAACTACGCACGGGCTTTCCTCGAGCGGCGGCTGGATGAGCATCACTTGCAGCATTTTCGCCAGGAACTCGCCGAGGGCGGCGGGTTGTCGTCCTATCCGCATCCGTATTTGATGCCGGACTTCTGGCAGTTCCCAACGGTATCGATGGGACTCGGCCCGATCATGTCGATTTACCAGGCCCGTTTCAATCGGTACCTGCGGGCCCGCGGTTTTGTCTCGGGCGAAGAGCCGAAGGTCTGGTGTTTCGTGGGCGACGGCGAAAGCGATGAACCGGAGACTCTCGGGGCGCTGACGCTGGCTTCACGCGAGGGACTCGACAATTTGGTTTGGGTGGTCAATTGCAATCTCCAGCGCCTGGACGGGCCGGTGCGCGGCAACGGGAAAATTATTCAGGAACTGGAAGCGGCGTTCCGCGGCGCAGGCTGGAATGTAATCAAGGTCATCTGGGGCTCGAATTGGGACCGGTTGTTGCGCGCGGACAAGACGGGGCTGCTGGCGAAGCGCATGGAAGAAGCTGTCGATGGCGACTACCAGAAATACTCGGTCGAGCCGGGCAGTTATACGCGCAAACATTTTTTCGGCAAGTATCCCGAATTGCTCGAATTGGTGAACGGCCTTACGGATGACCAGATTCACAAGCTCGTACGCGGCGGTCATGATCCGCAGAAGGTTTATGCCGCGTTCAAAGCTGCCGTCGAGCACAAGGACGCGCCGACCGTGATCCTCGCCAAGACCGTCAAAGGCTACGGTCTCGGCGAAGCCGGCGAGGGCCGCAATATCAGCCATCAGCAGAAGAAGATGAACGAAAAAGAGCTGCGCGAGTTTCGCGAGCGCTTTGGCGTGCCGATCAGCGACGAGGATGTGGCGCAGACGCCGTTTTATCGTCCGCCCCCGGATAGCCCCGAGACGAAATATCTGCTGGAACGCCGCAAGGCGCTGGGCGGGTTCCTGCCGGTGCGGACTGTGCGCGCGCCGAAACTCCAGGTACCGGCGCGGAGTGAATTTGGCGAGCTGCTTAAAGGTTCGGGGCGAATGGAAGCATCGACGACGATGGGGTTTGTCCGACTGCTGAGCATGCTGCTGCGCAATAAGCAGATTGGCAAACACATCGTGCCAATTATCCCCGACGAAGCGCGCACCTTCGGGATGGATGCCCTGTTCCGCGAGATTGGCATCTACGCGCCGAAGGGACAGCTTTACGAGCCCGTGGACCGCGAATCGCTACTGTATTATCACGAGACAAAGGACGGACAAATTCTGGAGGAAGGCATCACCGAGGCAGGGTCGATGTCATCGTTCATTGCGGCGGGCACGGCGTACGTGAACCATGCCGTGAACATGATTCCGTTTTACATTTATTATTCGATGTTTGGCTTCCAGCGCATCGGGGACCTGATGTGGCTGGCAGGCGATATTCGGGCCAAGGGTTTCCTGCTCGGTGCAACGGCCGGCCGGACCTCGCTGAACGGCGAAGGTCTGCAACATCAAGACGGACACAGCCAGTTGATGGCCGCGACAATCCCGACGTTGATGGCCTATGATCCGGCATTCGCTTATGAGATCGCGGTAATCGTCCAGGACGGGATGCGCCGCATGTACCAGGAGGGCGAGGATGTTTTCTATTACCTTTCGCTCTACAATGAGAATTACGCGATGCCGGCGATGCCCGAAGGCGTGGAGGATGGCATTCTCAAGGGGCTTTATAAATTTCGCAAGGGCGCGGGTGGCAAGAAGCACAAGGCGCACATTTTCGGCAGCGGCACGATTATC
Source organism: uncultured Verrucomicrobiae bacterium (assembly GCA_963812605.1). Lineage (GTDB taxonomy): Bacteria > Verrucomicrobiota > Verrucomicrobiia > Palsa-1439 > Palsa-1439 > Palsa-1439. The sequence continues at coordinate 44,996 of CAWEWF010000003.1, forward strand.
CGCCAGGCGTTGCGCGCGCAGGAGATTCTCGCCGAACGATACGATGTTTCCGCCGATGTCTGGAGCGCGACGAGTTACAAGCTGTTGAAGACGGACGTGCAACGCGCCAGCCGTTGGAACATGCTGCACCCGACCGAGCCGCCGCGGAAATCTTATTTGGAAACGCTGTTGCAACCGGAGAAAGGCGTGTTTGTGGCCGTTTCGGACAACGTCAAGCTCGTGCCCGACCAGATCGCGCCGTGGGTGCCAGGCGGACTGGCGACCCTCGGCACGGACGGTTTTGGACGCAGTGACACCCGCGAAAACTTGCGCCGCTTCTTTGAGATCGACGCCGAAAGCACGGTCATCGCCACGCTCTATTCGCTGGCGAAAAAGGGCGAGATCGAGATGAAGGTGGTCGCGCAGGCGATCAAGGACCTGAAGGTCGATCCGGAAAAAGCGTACCCGTTTACGGTGTAGGCGGGACGATCTCGGTAAAAGGAAACTCGAATGGATATCAAATTACCGCGTTTGGGCGAAGGGGCTGAATCGGGGACGGTCGTCAGCATCTTCGTCAAGCCGGGCGATCAGGTCAAGGAAGGCCAGACGATCCTCGAATTGGAAAACGAAAAGGCGGTCGCGCCGATTCCGGCCAGCGCCTCCGGTCGCGTGGACAAACTCTACGTCAAGGAAGGCGACAAGATTTCAGCCGGCCAATCGATCCTGGCGTTGGCGAACGATGGCGCGGCAATTCCCGCAGCGGCGAGAGCGACGGATGCGCCGCGTGAGGGCACGCGGGCTGCAACATCCACGGCGGCTGTATCCGTTGCGCAACCGCAACGTCCGGAGGTTGCGGTCCTGGGCCAGCCAGTGGCGAGTGGGGCCGTGGCCGCGTCGCCGACCATCCGCAAACTGGCGCAGGACCTTGGTATCGATTTGACTCGCGTACGCGGGAGTGAGCGTGGGGGGCGTGTCGTCCTGGAGGACCTGCGCGCATACATTCAACAGCTTCAACGGTCCGCTCTCGAGCCGCAGACCGCGGCGGCGCCGACCGTAGCTCCGGCGAAACCGGCGGAGAAAGTTGATTTTGCGAAATGGGGTCCGGTGTCCCGCCAGCCCGTGACGTCCTTGCGCAAGATCATTGCGCAACGGATGCATGAATCGTGGGCCAGCGTTCCCCGCGTGACCCAGTTTGATGAAGCCGACATTACCGGCATCCTGGCGTTGCGGAAGAAGTACGTCGCGAAGTACGAAAAGAAGGGTGGACACCTTACGCTGACGCCGTTCCTGATGAAGGCGGTTGTCGAGGTGTTGAAGAAGTATCCAGCTTTCAACAGCAGCCTGGACGAGGCGAGCGAGGAAATCGTTTTCAAGAAGTACTATCACATCGGCATCGCGGTGGACACCGAGCAGGGGTTGCTCGTGCCGGTGATTCGCGATGTGGACAAGAAAAGCGTGCTGCAACTGTCGAAGGAACTGGCCGAAGTGGCCGAAAAAGCGCGCCAGCGCAAGGTGGCGGCGGACGATTTGAAGGGCGGCACGTTCACCATCTCGAACCAGGGCGGCATCGGCGGCGGCTTTTTCACGCCGATCGTCAACAAACCCGAGGTAGCGATTTTAGGCGTGGGGCGCGGAGTCTTGAAGCCGGTGGTGCGTGGTGCGAAGATTGAAAAGCGCACCTTACTGCCGCTCGGGCTGTCGTACGATCATCGGGTGATTGACGGGGGGACGGCGGCACGGTTTACTGTCGAGGTGGTGCAGGCGCTGGAACAATTTAAGGAAGCCGGCGTCAAGATTTAGGTTGTGGTCCAATAAAGGAAAGCGATGGAGTCGATCAAGACCGAAATTGTGGTATTGGGCGCGGGCCCGGGCGGTTACGCGGCCGCGTTTTATGCCGCGGACAAGGGCAAGAAGGTGCTGCTGGTCGAGATGGACAAGCGGCTCGGGGGCGTCTGCCTCAATCGCGGGTGCATCCCGTCCAAGGCGCTCCTGCACGCGGCGCAACTGATCACCGAAGCGCGCAATTCCGAGCACCGCGGCATTACGTTTGGCGCCCCGAAGATCGACCTGGGCAAACTGCGCACGTGGAAAGACTCCATCATCGAGAAACTGTCGGGCGGCATTGCCAGCCTGGCGAAGCTGCGCAACGTCGAGGTGTTGTATGGCCGCGGGTATTTTGAAGACTCGAAGACCCTGCGCGTGGAGACGTCGGAGGGCCAGAAGTTCGTCACGTACGACGCGGCCATCATCGCGGTCGGCTCGAAGTCGGCGATGCCGAAGGCGTTCGACCTTGGCAATCCGCGGATCATGACTTCGCGCGAGGCGCTGGAAGTGCCGGATGTGCCGGGAACCTTACTGATTGTGGGCGGCGGTTACATCGGGATGGAATTGGGGACGGTGTACGCGACGCTGGGCAGCAAGGTGGTCGTGGTCGAGGCGCTGGGGTCGATTTTGACCGGGGCCGACCCGGACCTGGTGCGACCTGTCCAAAAGTACGCCGAGAAGGCCTTCCAGGAAGTCCGCGTGAAGACGAAGGTGGTTTCCATGGCGACCGTGGGCAAGCAGATCAAGGTGGTCATGGAGATGAACGACAAGAAGGTCGAGGAGCTTTATGACCGCGTGCTCGTGTCGGTCGGCCGCGTGCCGAACCACGCCGACCTCGGGCTCGGAAACACGAAGATCGCGAAGGACGACCGCGGCTTCATCAAGGTCAACGAGAAGCAGCAGACGAGTGATCCCCGCATTTATGCGATTGGCGACGTGGCGGGCGGAGTGATGCTCGCCCACAAGGCCACGCGCGAGGGGAAAGTGGCGGTGGACGCGATCCTCGGGGAACACGAGACGCCAAATAAATACATCATTCCCGCTGTTGTTTTCACCGATCCCGAAATTGCGTGGTGCGGGTTGACGGAAACCGAGGCCAAGGAGAAGGGGATCCCGGTAAAGGTCGCGCGGTTTCCGTGGGCCGCTTCGGGTCGCGCGTTGACGTACGATCGCCCGGACGGACTGACGAAGTTGGTTATCGATCCGGCGACCGAGCGCGTGCTTGGAGCCGGCATTGCCGGGCACGGCGCGGGCGAATTGATCGGCGAGATGGTGCTGGCCGTTGAAATGGGCGCGACCGCTTATGATGTGGCGTCGTCGATCCATCCGCACCCGACACTTTCGGAGACGCTTATGGAGAGTGGTGAAGTATTTTACGGGCAGGCCACGCATACGTTTACGCGCAAGACGCCCAAGCCGGGCGCTGAAGAATAGCCCATGTTGGGACTTTGATGGGCGTCAATGGGTGCGTTCAAATCTAAGAGGGGCGTAACATAGCCGGAAGAACAGAGAATCAGCGAGATTTGTACTTGCCACGATCTTCGCGGGCGACGGTAAGGCGCGACGGTGTCTCCAAGTATTTGAGACCGTGACGGCGGGCGAACTCCTTGCCCTGCCGATTCACCTCGGCCCAAAACTTCTCGCTGCCGACACGCTTCTCTTCGGCGAGCATCGTCTGGCGAATCCGATGCAGTTCCCGGACAGCTGCCGGCTCCTTTTCTTTCGGAATTATCCCCTTTACATACGGTAGCGTTTTGATGTAGCTTGTTCGCATGAAAACGAAAGCGAGCATCACCATTCGAGACTTTTTCCGTATGTTCCCCAATGACGAATCCTGTTTGGCGCACGTCTTTACAATGCGCTACGGGCCGGGTCACCTGTGTCCCAAATGCGAGCGCAAGGCCAACTGGTATCGCATCAAGGCCGAACGCGCCTATTCCTGCCAATGGTGCGGGCATCATATCCACCCCACGGCTGGCACGCCTTTCGAGGACACCCGCACCCCGTTGCAGCTTTGGTTCTATGCGATTTACCTCTACACGACTTCCCGGCACGGTGTTCCCGCGAAGGAATTGGAGCGCCAGCTTGGTGTGACGTACAAAACGGCATGGCGCATGGCGCACCATATCCGCAATCACATGGCCGATGTGGACGGCGAATTGATGCTCAGTGGCGACGTTGAGATTGATGAAACCTTGGTCGGCGGTCGGCACCCCGGCAAACGCGGACGCGGTGCAAAGGGCAAGACCATCATCTTCGGAATGCTGGAACGCGACGGCCAGATTATGACCAAGATTGTTGCCAGCGTGAAACGCCGTACCCTGCAACCGCTTATCTGCAAGAACGTGGCATCGGGTTCTCGGGTCAATACGGATGAGCTTCACACCTACAAGAGCCTTCCTGAAAAAGGCTACGACCATCAGTGCGTCGATCACGGCGCAAAAGAGTATGTACGCGGCACCGTCCATGTAAACGGCCTTGAAAACTTTTGGAAACACTTCAAGTGCGCCGTTAAGAGCACTGACATTCACGTATCCAAGAAACACATGCAGAAGTATGTGAAGGAATTCGAGCATCGGTTCAACTCCCGGAAGAATCCTTCCGCGATGTTCCCCGTTTTGGTTCCACAGTTTGCGAAGCCATAGACTTTACGACGCCGTGAAAATGCTTGTGACTGGCCTTTGGGTGCGTTTTCTCGCGCTCTTTGATGAAGTGCTTGAGCTTGCCTTTTTCTCTGGCTTCTTTGAGGTGCATATAATTACTCCTTGATTCTATCCGCCAAGGCTGCGAGCGCCATTGCAACATCTTTGGCAACAAGCTCATTCACTATTGCTAATGGCAATTGGTCGCCAAACAATTCCAGTTCCTTAGAACGAAAACCCAATTCAGAAAGCTGTTCTCGCATGGATAAAATTCTTCCGACGAATCTTCGATCGAATTCACCTACTTGTTTCGTTTCGTAATCTTCCCAAATCTTCATATTCTTCATATATTCTTCCTGAGAAGTATTGCCGTAACCGAAGGTTGGTGGCCTGTTTATCTGCCATTGCTCTAGGAAGTCGAACATTTCTTTCGTGAGAATTCCGGCCCTCTTTTTTATTCCCGCTGCACTTGGATCGCGCGCGAAATCAATGTCTGATATTTTTTTCTGTAGCTGTGCATTAACAGATTGTAGGGTTTGTATCGTCGTGTCCTTTTGTTGAATCAAAGCAACGAGAGAATCGTTTTTCTGTCGCACTTTGGAATTTTGATTGGTCGCGATGTCAACTTCTTCAGACGCCACCCGTTCTGCATTCTTTGCCTCACGATAAACCCGAGCGGGAGATATAAAAAATAGTTGAACCAAAAAGACGAGCAGCGCGATGAGTAACGTCGCCAAGACTCCCATGAGAATGTCATTGCCCCATTCCCTCGCATGTGCCGCACTTGTGCGTTTGTGTATAAAAAAAAGCGACACAAGAAATATAATCACCGCATTCATCAGAAACAAGGGGGTCTGCACCAATTCAAAATCCCAAGTGGAATTGAATGCGCGATGTGCGATATGAAGCCAATCGTGGAGCATGACCACGAGATTGCCAAAAACAGGTCTAAAAAGCAACTACGTATGCGAAGGGGATAATTCCGTTTTCTTTTTTCATAGTCCCATCACCTCTTTTGGGGTGTGAATCCGCATCAGCGGCCAGCCATGCAGGCGATTCACTTCGTTAATGCGCGCCACTTTGTTCGGATTGGCCAAGTGTTTCATGTTCCAACTTACGATCATACCCAGGCAATGACAAACCGCCACGGCCACCAAAACGGCAGCGCGTTATCGTTGAGCCATCGATGAGATGTTGGTAGGGCGCGACCGCCGGGCGCGCCACGGTTGGGACGCGGGCCGCCCGGCGGTCGGCCCCTACCCACGGCGCGGAATGTGCAGTCGTCCATTTTCCCGGACAGAGTCAAGCTACACCCTCGTATATCGGCTACCGATAATTCTGCTGGACACGGTATGCTGAGATGGGTATCCTTGGCCCAGTTCTTTGACAGGGGGAGCAGATTGCATTGTTTGTCAGGGGGATACGGGCGCAAAAACATGTCTTTTTGCGAAGCGAACCCCCCAGTTAACTGCCCGATTTGCAAGCACTTGGGCGTTCGACTCTCGAAAACCGGCCGGGGCGGTACGTGAAGGATGACGGGGGTGCTTGCGCCACTTGGATCTCTCTACGACGCCCTGTCGGATTGGGACACCTCCGGCGTTGTTTGCCACTTGCTCAGTAGCCCGGCGCACGATAAAGTGAACCACGTTATGTCATCTTTGACCTGAAAAAGATCGTCTCGCAGCGACTCGGGGAGAACTACGAGTTGCATGAGAAGTACATCAACCCGACGCTGGTGAAGGTTTTTCGCACCATCAGTTTCGACAAGGTTTACACAAAGGCCAAGGGCCAGTATTTGTGGGACAAGGAAGGCAACCGCTATCTCGACATGCTGAGCGGATTCGGGGTATATTCGATTGGTCGCAACCATCCGCAGGTGGCGCAAGTTATCCGCGACGTACTCGACCTGGATTTGCCCAACATGGTGCAAATGGATTGCGCGTTCCTGGCTGGGCTGTTGGCCGAGGCGCTCATTAAACGCACACCGCCGCATCTCGATGCCGTTTTCTTTTGCAATTCCGGCACGGAAGCGGTGGAGGCGTCATTGAAGTTTGCCCGCGCGGCGACGGGCCGCAGCAAGTTCGCCTATCTGGATCACGGTTGGCACGGGTTGTCGCTCGGGTCGCTGGCCATCATGGGGAACGAGGAGTTTCGCGAAGGATTTGGCGAAATGTTGCCCGGCGTGGAAGTGCCCTACGGTGATTTGGAAGCGCTGGAAAAGGCGCTGGCGAAGAAGGACATTGCCGCGCTGGCCGTGGAATGCATCCAGGGAAAAGGCGTGCGGATTCCGCCGCCGGATTACCTGCCCGCGGCGCAGGCGCTCTGCCGCAAGTACGGCACGCTGTTTTTCTGCGACGAAGTGCAGACAGGTTACGGCCGAACCGGCAAGTTGTTCTCCTTCCAGCATTGGAACCTGGAGCCCGACATTATTTCCACCAGCAAGGCGCTCAGTGGCGGTTACGTGCCGGTCGGCGCGATGATCACGCGCCGCTGGATTTACCAGAAAGTTTTCAATCGCATGGATCGCTGCTGGGTCCATTCGTCGAGCTTTGGCCGCAACAATCTCGGGATGGCCGTGGGACTGGCGACCTTACACGTGTTGGAGGAAGAGAAACTCGTTGAACGCAGCGCAGCGCAGGGCCAGAAGCTGATCGACGCCATCAATGGGCTGAAGTCCAAACATGAAATGCTGATGGAAGCGCGCGGCAAAGGCTGCATGATCGGCATCGAGTTCCACGAACCGAAGAGTCTCAAGTTAAAGATGGCGTGGAAGATGATCCACGCGGCGCATGACGGTTTGTTTGCGCAGATGCTGGTGATGCCGCTGTTGGAGAAACACCATGTGTTGACCCAGGTGAGCGGGAACCACGGGGACATCATTCGCATCCTGCCGCCGTTTGTCATCACGGACGAGGACATCCAGTATTTTGTGCATGCGCTCGACGACGTGCTCAGCGATTGCTACAAGTTGCCCGGGCCGATGTGGGACCTCGGGGCGAACCTGGTGAAGGCCGCGATGCGCAACAAGGGTGAAAAGCAGCCGGAACCAGCAGCGGCGCCCGTCTGAGGCCCCTCCCACATTTCGACAATGCGACAACGGTCTTTAACTGCGCTGGCGAATACCGTTTGCCGCTGGCCCTGGCTATTACTGGTCGTCGGCATTCTGCTGGCGGTCGTTTCCGGTGTTTACACGGTGTACCGCCTGGAATTCAAGACCAGCCGTAACGACTTAATCGGGCGCGACAGCGATTACTGGCGCCTTTACAGCGAATACGCCAAGGAGTTCCACTCGGAGGAGGATTACGTCATTCTCGTCGAAGGCGACAAACCCGAGCGCAACAAGACCGCGATTGACGCGGTGGTGCAGGGCCTGTTGTCGCCGCAGAACAATCCACATCCAGGCGATGATCCGGGAGCGCAACAGTTCGTCGCTGACGATCTGTTCTACCAGGTCAACCTGGAAGCGTTCCAACGGTGGTTCCTGTACTACCTCACGATGGAGGATTTGAACTGCCTCAAGGATTTCCCACAACTGGTATTCGTGCTCCAGCACCAGCCGAACATGGCCGGGTTCCTCCATGTCGCCAACGAATCGCTGATGCAGATGGGAATGGCGGGCGCCGACCGGAAAAAATGCACGCTGGGGTTCCTGCCGATGATGACGACGGTGGTGGGGCAGATCGGAGATCTTGCGGCCACCACCGGTCCAACCGAATGGCATTCACCGTGGATGCAGGCGTTTATTGGGCCCGGAGAGAGCGAAAAGGCAGAAGAACAAATGCGGTGGCAAGGATACCAGACCTTCCGTCACGGCAAGATGTTCCTGCTGATGGTGCATCCACGAGTCGAGAAAGGGACGCCGGAAGCGTTGCATGAAGCGACCGTTCCAAAACTCCGTCGCATCATGGCGCAGGCGCAAGCCCGGTTTCCCGAAGTGAAAATCGGTCTCACCGGCGAGCCGGTGCTGGATTATGACGAGACGCTCCAGTCACAGCGCGACGCGACCAAGGCGACGGTACTCACGTTGGTCCTTATTTGCATCCTGTTTGTGGTCGGTTTTCGCGAGGTATTGCGGCCCCTGATGGCGGTGGCGACGATGGTCATCGTCCTGGCGTGCTGCATGGGATACGCCACGCTTTCGGTCGGCCACCTGAATATGATCACGGTGACCTTCGCCGTAATGATCCTGGGACTGGGCATTGACCTGGGAATTCAATTCATCGCCCGCTACGAGGAGGAACTGAAGAAAAACCCACGGCGCGAAGAGGCCGTGCGGATGACCATTCACCACACGGGACCGAGCATCATCACGGCGGGTGTAACGAATGCGGCGGCGTTCTTCGCGATGGGACTCAGCGGTTTTCGCGGAGTGATCGAACTGGGGATCATCGCCGGCGGCGGGATGCTGATTGCGACGGTAGCGACCATGACCGTGCTGCCGGCGTTATTGTTATTGGTCCACCGCAAGGAGGAAGCCACCCACATTCCCACGTGGACGATGGCGGCCCGCGTCGAGCTCATGTTGTTGCGTCGACCGTCATTCACGCTGGGAATCTGCGCATTGGTGACCCTGCTTGCAGTTATCGTGGGCGGTCGGGTCCAGTTCGACTACAATGTGCTGAACCTGCAATCCGCCAAGGCCGAGTCCGTGAAGACGGAGTTGAGCCTCCTCCATGCCGACGCGGAATCGACGATTTTCGCCTCGGTTGTTTGCAGCAATCTCGATGAGGCGCGACAATTACAGAATCGGCTGGTCCAACTGCCAACGGTCCGGTCCGTCCATAGCATCGCGGAGATGATTCCCGAAGACCAGGAGTCGAAGATCAAGATGATTCAGGATATCCGGCAGGCGCTGGGCACGATTCACTTCGACGTGATACCGGATGATCCGGAGGAAGTTCTCAAGGCGCTGGGATCACTGCGGCTGCGCGCCAATGCGCTGGCCCGCGAGGCGGGACAACACGGCGACAAGGCGAGCTTTGGAAGTTTTGAGTCCCGCTCACGAATGCGCTGACCCAGGCGCAGGTAAAACTAAAGCGGCCGACCGGTACCAATTTCAGTCGCGCCTGACCGATTATGAGCACCATTTCTACTCCGATTTGGAGTCGCAACTGGTGATCATCGCCACCCAGGCGGACCGCCCAATGACCGATTGAGGACGTGCCCGCCCAGGTGCGGCGGATGTTTCGTCGGCAAGACCGGAAAGTTCCTCGTGCAGGTGTTTCCACGGGAGAACATTTGGGAGCGGGAGCCGTTGGTGAAGTTCGTGCGCGAGGTGCGCGAGGTTGCTCCCGGGGTGACCGACACGCCGTCGGGGTTGTACGAGTTTGTGGACATCCTGTTGCGCGGGTACATCAAGGCGGCGCTATGGGCGTTCCTGGTGATCACCGTGCTGATCTTTATGGATTTTCGCAATGCCTACGCGGCGCTGTTGACGCTGTTGCCGCTGATTGTCGGGATGATCTGGATGGTCGGGGTGATGGTGGCGGCGCGGATCGATTTCAATCCCGCCAACATCATGGTGCTGCCGTTGATCGTGGGCATTGGCGTGGCGTACGGGATTTATGTGGTCCAGCGCTATCGCGAGAGCCACGAAGCGACGTTCTACAGCAAGAGCACGGGACGCGCCGTGATTCTCTCGGCGTTGACGACCACGTTTGCGTTCGCCAGCCTGCTCGTCGGCGCGCACCGCGGCATCCGCAGCCTGGGTTGGTGATGACGATCGGCGTCATTGCCTGCCTGATCGCCGCGCTGGCGCTGCTGCCGGCGTTACTGGAGACCGCGCGCCGCAAGGGCTGGAAGGTGTAGCTGCTCGACGGCGGCCTGGAGGAAGCGGGCGAGCTTGTCGCCGGAATGCTTGGCGCGGTAACCGAGGCGCGCGAGATCGGCGAGCACGCGCGGGTCGCGGGCACAACTGGAAATCACCCGCTTCGCGCGCAACTGGCCGAGCACGAAGAAATCGTTGAACTCGTCGGGCAGGTTTTCGTGAACGTTGTCGGTAATGCAGCGGACAGCAAGGAAATCCGTCTTGCGGGCCGCGCAGACGGCGGCGACAGCGCTGGTTTCCATGTCGACGGCCAGGGCGCCGGTGGCCGTGCCGAGCCGCGCCTTGTTCTCCGCTCGCAGCACCATCTCATCAGTCGTCAGGATTTTTCCATAATGGACGCGCAGTCCCGGCGTGTCCTCACCGTTGATGCGATTCGGGCGAATGGGTTTGTGAGTGGAGTCCCACGTGATCCTGGTTCCCTGATCCTTGCGCAGGTCAAGAATCTCGGTGCCGACGACGATGTCGCCGGCATGCATGTCCGGTCTGAAGTCCGCCGCCGAAACCGGAACTGATGACCAGATCCGGCCGGTAACAGTGGATGGTCATCTCGGCGGCGATGCGGGCGCATTCCTTGCCGATGCCGAGCGCCAGCAGGGCAACAGGCTGGCCGCCGAGCGTGCCTTCGTGGAAGTCGAGGTGTTCCTGGCGGACGACGTGATTGGCGTCAGCGCGACGCAGGATGGGCTTGAGTTCCTGACGAACGGCAACAAGGATGGCGATCATGGTTTTCGGCGCCTCAACGAAGCGCCGCGACGGCCCGCCTAGCTGCAGCAGTCGTCACCCTCGGCATGTTCGTGGCCGTGGGCATGGGCTGTCGCGGCGACGGCAGCATTGACTTCCTTGTCCGCGAGCACCTGGCGGATATTGGATTGCACCGAGTCGCGCTTGCCGGTGAGATGGCCCCGGCCGGTAGTGACGCCATTGTAGGCATCCACCTGGGAACCTGCGGCAATCGGCTGTGGTTTCGCGCCGAAGTTGTAGCGAATAAGCTTCCAGGTATCGCCCCGCTGGGTATCGATGCCGAGCGACGGCGTGGGCTCGTAACCGCAGTGTGTCATGCAATTCTCGCAACGCGGGTCGCGGGCCACGCCATTGAAGACGCCGTATTTGTCCCAATCGACCTTTGTGAGCATCTCCTGGTAGCCTGCGTAATGGCCGTCGGTCATGAGATAGCAGGGGGCTTTCCAGCCCTTGACATTGCGGGTGGGGATCGCCCAGGCCGTGCAATGCAGGTCGCGCTTGCCGGCAAGGAATTCAAGGTAGATCGGCGAACCGAAGAAGGTGTATTTCTGGCCCCACTCGACGATGTTCTTGAATTTGTCGCGGGTCAGTTTGCGCGTGAGGAAGAAGTCCTCGGGCTGCTTGTTGAGGCGCTTGATCATGTCCTTCTTGGCGGCATCGTATTCGTAACCGGGGGTGATGGTATGTCCGTCCACGCCGAGGGCCGAAAGGAAATCGAACATCTTCTCGATCTCGTCCATGTCGGTCTCTTTATAGACCGTGCAGTTCGTGGCGACTTGATAGCCGAGAATCTTGGCCATCTTGATGGCTTCGATGCATTCCTTGAAAACGCCTTCACGTTCGACGATAAGATCGTGGATGTATTCGAGACCGTCGATATGGACGTTCCAGTACATCCATTTCGAAGGCTTGATGCCGGGGCGGCCGTCATTCTTGCCCTTGCGGATCTCCGCGGCTTCCTTGTCGGTGATGAGTTCCTGCGCCAGCAGTGCCTTGAGCCTGGGCTCCAGGGAAGGGCTGTAGGTGCGGGCCAGGTGATCGCGCATTTTCTTGCGCATGAACATGCCGTTGGTGCAGACGTAGACAATGCGCCCTTGGTCGAGCAGGCCGTCAACGAGTTCCTCGATCTTCGGATAGATGAGCGGTTCGCCGCCGCAGATGGAGACCATCGGCGCATTGCACTCGAGGGCCGAGTCGAGGCACTCCTCAAGGCTCATCATGTCTTTGAGATTGGTGGAGTACTCGCGGATACGGCCGCAGCCGGTGCACGTCAGGTTGCAGGTGTGCAACGGCTCGAGCTGAAGCACCAGAGCGAATTTTTCGGTCTTCTTGATTTTGTTGGTAATGATGTGGCGGGCCATCTTCGCCGACAGTTTAAAAGGGAATCTCATTGTTAGGCTTCTCCTGGGTTCAAAAATTTTCAGACTTCAGTCAGATGCGCCAGCGCACGCAGACGCGCCACTTTCCGGAGGATGCGCGGTTGCTTGTAAAACAACTGGATGACGCGTGATTTCTCGTGCTCGCGCGGCACGGGCGGGAAGCCCTGCAACAGATGGCGTGCGTACATCCCCAACGCCATGAGCGGGAAATAATGGCGGTAATAATGGTAGCGCAGATAAAACACGCGCGGGAAACCGGTGCCGGTGAACAATTCTTCGTCCCAACCGCCATCGAGTTCCTGTTGATTGAGCAGGTACTTGATGCCGCGGGCGACTTCCGCCGAATTGATTTCGCTGGCGGAAATCAGTCCCATCAGCGCCCAAGCCGTCTGCGAAGCCGTGCTCTTGCCAATGCCCTTGAACTGGGTGTCGTCGTAGCTGCGCAAGGACTCGCCCCAGCCGCCGTCGGCGTTTTGCGATGTCTTTAGCCAGGCGACGGCGCGACGGACGTAGGGGAGACGCATGTCCTCGCCGATCAGGTGCAAGCCGCGCAGCACCTGCCACGTCCCGTAGATGTAATTCGTGCCCCAGCGACCGAACCAGGAGCCATCCGCGCATTGGTCGCGTTTGAGGAAGCGAATGGCTTTCTGGACGCACTCATCTTCCATGGTAAATCCGAAATGTCCCAGCGACTCCAGGACGCGGGCCGTGATGTCCGACGTGCTCGGATCGATCATGGCGTTGTGATCGGCGAAAGGCACCTGGGTGAAGAGCCACTTGTCGTTGTCCTTGTCGAAACTCGCCCAGCCGCCGTCCTTGCCCTGCATACCGAGGACCCAGCGGGTCCCGCGACGGATGGCGGCGAATTTCTCGCGATCGAACTCCGTGCTGACGCGGTTCAAGGCCATCAAGACCATGGCGGTGTCGTCAACATCGGGATAGAATTCGTTGTCGTATTCGAAAAACCACGCGCCCACGGGTTTGTTCGGCTCAGTATAGCGATGGCTCTCGGAATGTTTCACGCGCCAGTCACCGGGACGGCGCACTTCCTTGTCCAACAGCCAGCGGGTGGCGGATTGCAGCGCGGCATGGTCGGCGGACAGGCCGGACTCATGAAGGGCATTGATGCTGATGGCGGTATCCCACACCGGGGAGAAGCAGGGCTGCAAGCGCAGCGTGTCACCTTCCTCGATTTCGAGTTTTTCCATCTCGCGGATGCCGTGGACGACGAGGTAACTCTCGTTGCTGTAACCCAGCACACGCAGGGACATGACGTAGTTGGCCATGGCGGGGAAAATCGCGCCCAGGCCGCCGGGTGTCCGGCCATGCTCGATGACCCAGCGTTCCGCCTTGCGGAGCGCGAAGCGGCGCACGAATGGCACGGGATGATGGCGGTGGACGAATTTCAGCAGGTGGTCAACCAGTAGAAAGAAATTGTGCCAGGTGCAGGTCCGTTCGTCCCGCGCCAGGCGGATGTCGGCTTTTTCGCGTCCGCCGACCCAGAGTTCATCCAACTGCCATTCGCGGGGAAGGGGCTTGACGGGTTCACAGGAGCGGATGATCGACAGCGGCACGAGCATGGCCCGCGACCACGAGGACATATTGTAAATGCTAAAGCTGAACCACTTCGGGAGAAGAATTAGTTCTGGTGGAATCGCCGGGCAACCGCCCCACGGATAGAGGCCGATCATGGCGAGGGCGATCTTCGTGAAGGTGTTGCAGCGCGTCATCCCGCCGGCGGCGAGGATCGCGTCGCGGGTCTTGACCATGTGCGGGGCGTTGACGGAATCGCCGGCCATTTTGAGGGCGAGGTAACCCTTGACGGAGGCGCTGAACTCCATCGGGCCGTCGGGATAGATGGACCAGCCGCCATCGTAGAGGGCCTTGGAGCGAACGTAATTCGCCACCTTGCGGACGATCACCGGGTCGAGTTTGTCAATAAAATGGAGGTAAAAGAGGTACTCGGACTCCAGAATGGTGTCGCCCTCCAATTCGGCGCACCAATGCCCGTCGGAGGCCTGCTGATCCAACAACCAATCCTGCGCTCCCGAGATAGCACCTTCGAGCTGCTCAATTAGCTGTAGATAAGAATCTTCCTTCGCTTGAATCATACTTTCTGCGACTCCTCCTTCAACCTGTAGCAAGGGAACACTACAATACGGTAACCGGCGTTGTAAAGCTGATTTACGGTAGGTGATTTCCCGTATTATTACCCCAAAAATTTCCTAGTTCCGTTGCCAGATTGTAACCGGCTTTGGCACTGGCCATACTTTCAGACCAATCGGGTGGGAAAAGCGTCGAGTACTGCGGCTGCGCAAAGCGTTGGCACACAAGCACTGCCACGCCCAAATCCGACTCCGAACGGATCAGGCGGCCAACGGATTGGATGACGCGATTCATGCCCGGGTAGAGGTAGGCAAATTCGAAGCCTTTGCCGTAATGTTCCTCATAGTATTGACGCATCAGTTCCCGCTCGAAACTCACCTGCGGGAGGGCTGGACTGACGATGATCACGCCCAAGAGGGTTTCCCCCGGATAATCGACGCCTTCGGCGAACAGTCCGCCTTGAACGGCAAAGATCAGCTTTGGCGGCTGGGGCTCCTTGAGGGATTCCAAAAGCGCAAGGCGCTGTGGCTCGGACATTTTCGGTTCCTGGACGATCACCTCCCAGAGACCGTTGGGCAGCCGGCTCGCCACGCCGCGCATGAAGTCGTAACTCGGGAACAGGGCCATGTAGTTTCCGGGCCGGGCGGCGGCAGTGGTCGCGACGATATTGGCGATCTTGCCGTAATGGGCGACCCGCGCCCGATAGGTGGTCGAAACGGTCGGTACGACAATGATGCGCCGGTTCTCCTTGGGGAAGGGTGAGGGGAAATTCGCCTGGTCGGTCCGCTCAGGATCGAAGCCAAGCATTTTTCGGTAGAACTCCATCGGGTCGAGAGTGGCCGACATCGCGATGACGCTGTGGAAACCTTCGAGCCGTTGCGCCAACTGCCGCGAGGGGTCTTTGCAGACGATCTTCAGCGCTTCGCCGCCCGTCGTGTCGTAGATGTAGGAGAACTCCTCGCCTTCCATCGCCAGCACGCCGCAGAACTGGCCGAGCGCCGAGAAGAATTCGTCCACGGGATCATCGGGGATGACGCGTCCGCTGGTTGTTTTGTCCAACAGGTAGCGCATCGACAGTTTGCTGAACATCGGCTTGAGTTCGTCGAAAAAACCGCGCGGTGAGGGAATGAGGTATTTGTCCTGGGCGAGTTCGGCGTCGTCGAGTTGGGTGTATTCGTCGGCCTTGGGACGGGTCTGCTGGCGGAAGAAGTCATCGATTTCGTCGAGGAACTTGCGGAGTTCTTTTGCGAGGGACGGCTCGACGTGGCGCAGGTTGCCGTGCAGGTCGCGGATCTGCTGGCGTGAGAGAGCGGGGGAATAATATTCCAACGCGCGCTGCACGAGATTGTGCGCTTCGTCGATGATGAGGATGGCGTCCGAGTAATCGGCGTCGAGGAAGAAGCGGCGGAAGTAGACCTGTGGGTCGAAGACGTAGTTGTAGTCACAGACGATCACATCGGTCAGCTCGGCCTCGATCAGGGCGAGTTCAAAAGGGCACAGGCTTACGCCGCGACCCGCTTCCATCATGGCTTCGGGAATGATGAGGCGTTGCGCGAGCAGACGGTTCACCACGCCGGTGCCTTCCAGTTTGGCCTGGAAGTCGCGGAGATGCGGACAGAATTCCTCGCGGCAGGCGTAAACGTCATTGATGCACATGCTCTCGCGTGCGCGAAAGAAGACGGCATTCGGATGGGCCGCGCGGTCTGCGCCCATGCGCTGGAGAGTTTCGCGGACGATTTGTTGCTGGGTATTCTTGGCGGTGACGAAGAAGACGCGTTTATCGTGGGCGAGCGCGTACTTAACCACGGGATAGAGCGCCGCGGTGGTTTTGCCCACGCCGGCGGGAGCGGAAACGAGCAGGTGACGGCCTTCATTCAGGGCATGCTCGACCGCCGCCATCATTTCGCCTTGGTGCGCGCGGGGTTTGTCGTGCGGGAAATGGAGCGAACCGGAATGCGTGCGGCGTTCTTCCTGGCGGCGTTGTTCTTCCTGCGCTCGCGCGATAAGCGAACGCACGCGGTCGGCGATGAGGCGCTCGCAGTCGTCGAACGGCCCGCGAATTTCGACTTCCTTCGTGGTCCCATCCGCCACATTCACGAAGACCAGGCGGCCGAGGGCGCTTTTCTGTTCTTGTTCGATGAAGAAACAGTAGAGGCGGAGTTGCTCGACGTAATGCGGATAGGAATTCGCGTCCAGCGCCGCGAACACGAGCGGCGGCAGGACGACAGACTTGATTTCCTCGATCACATACGCGCCGCCGTTGTGGGGCGGATGAACGCCGTCGATGCGTCCCGAGATCGTCACGTCGAACCCATCGACAACGGCCTTGTGGCGGACGGTGATTTCCCGCGCGTACCCTTCGTACAACCCGGCCTGCGTGCGCTGGTGCGTCACATGCGCCTCGCGTCCCAGCGCCAGCCGCGTCCAGACCCCGAGACCCGCGACGCGATTGCCATTGGAGACCGGCTCCGCGACGATGTCGCCGACGCCGAGGGCGATCTTCTTTTGGGCCAACTGAATCTTGATGGACATTGCCGTAGGAATACAGTAGTCAGGAGGAGAAGGCAAAAAGGTAGAAAGCCGAAAGCGCAATGGGGAGCGGGCCGAGGCTGCGTGTAGTATTCCACACGAAAACCCCTGGAATTTTTCTGATGCAAAAAAGCGAAACCAGTGTGAGAGAAGGAGTGGGCCATGTTCATGGAGTTGATACATATGAAAGATATGTATCAGGCTCTGGGAACACACACAGAACGCGGCACGATAAATCACGGAGGCACGGAGAACACAGAGATGGTGGACAGCGCTGGCGACCGACCCCGAAGGGATCCGCCGTCGCCAAGCCTATGGCACGATGAGGGAGTTTGGAATTAGTAGCCAGTAACCGAGTAGCCGAGGGGAGAGAAGGCCGGAATACAGAGAGCGGAGATGGGGAACCCGTGACGGAGAAGGGCCAGGGGGAAGATTGGGAATTGGAGATTTGATATTGGGGAGGCGGAAGGGGGAATCGGCGGTCCCTTCGGTCAGACTCAGGGCAGGCGTAGACTGCCGCAAGGAATTATGAAGCTGAAATCTGCGCTTCACAGAAGCGCCGCTACAGCGGGCCAGTTTGTTCTGGACATCGGATTCCGATAATTGTATGATGCGGGCTAAACAAATGAACACTCAACTTCTAACGTTCAACGCGGAAGTCTCAAGGGGCGGAAATACGACGTGCAGCGTCTCGCTTCGCTCGGTTCCGTCCGACTCGGCTCCCCTCACCCAAGCCCTAAGCGTTGCTGGTTTTTACACGCTTCTTCAGAAGATGGTAGGTGCGAGAAGCTTATGTCAATTTCGCCGTCGCCGATGACGATCTTTTCCAGGAGACTTTCAACAATCTTCCGCTTGTCATCCGAAGCCATGGCGGGCCAACGGTCGTAGAGGGTGTTGGCTTCATGCAAGATATCGTCGGCGGAGAGCTTATTGACTTTGAGGAAATCAACCTCCGCCTGGAGTCTCGGAAGTTCGGAGACAAGCTGGTTCAACCGCTCCTCGGCGGGTTTGTAGAACTGCCCAAAGCCTTGGGCGGTGATCTGGCCTTCGAGATACAACCGATGGGTACGGGTCATTTCGTCTCGGACTTTCTGCAACTCCCGTTGGTGTGTATCGAGCAAGGCTTGTTTCTCGGCAAGATTTCTGTCCGCTTCCTGCAAATGCCCAGCAATACGCTCAGGCTGGCCAAAGAACGCCTTCAATTCTTGATGGACGATGGTTTCCAGGTCCACGATCGGGATCTTGTTGTGGCATTTGCGGCAGAAGTACTTGGGATTATCAGCACGGACATACATCTTGTGGCCACACGCGCAATGCGCCAGACCGCTGAATAAGTGCACCGGCGGTTTGCCCGGTTTCTTCCATGATTTAAGCTGCTCTTCGACGATCTGATTGACCTGATTCCACAGGGCTTCGGGAATGATTGACTCGCATTCGACCTTTCCCCATTCACCCTCGGGTTTAGGTTCGGCGCGCCACGATCCAGTATGGTGGAAGCGGTTAAAATAGTAGACTCCCTTGGCGCTGGGATCGACAAGGATGCGCAGAACCGAGGTGTCGCGCCAAATTGCACCGTCACGGGTGCGATAGCCGGCGGCGTTAAGAACCCTAGCGACATTGCCCTTGCGTCGGTTCGCCAGAAAGAGTTCATACGCTTTGCGACGAATCGCTGCCTCTTCTGGCTGGACGATCAACTTGCGATCTTTCCATCTATAGCCATACGGGGCACTGCCATTGATGGACTTGCCCATCTTGGCGCGGGTCAGGACGGACGCATTCACACGTTCGGTAATTTCCTCCCGTTCCCATTGGGCGAACACCCCGAGCAGATGAAAAAACATGCGCCCGGCGGTGCTGGTGTCGATGGCTTCACTCAAAGAAATGAGATCGGCCTGGTGCTTGTTAAAGAAATCGGCAAAGTCTTCCAGTTCGCGACGGTTGCGGGACAGACGGGCCAATTTGGAAAAAACCAACCCAGTGATATGGCCGCGCTCTACATCTTTCATCATCCGCTTGGCTTCGGGGTGCTGCATGACGGCCTTGCCGCTTTGTCCGGCCAGGTCATAGACCTCTTTGACCTGCCAGCCGCGGCTCTTGGCGTAGCTGCGCGCGCGTTCCTTGTGATGTTCCGGGCTTTCGCCTTTGGCTTGGTCTTCGGTGCTGACACGAATCCAGATGCCAACAGACTTATCACTTAATTCCTTCAATGAGGCAGTTTTCACAGCACATACCGTAGTCATTATGACTACACTTTGCAAGAATAAAGTGGCCTTGTGTCCAAGTTGTTTCTACACTGGTGGCGTGCCAAAAGACACTCAAGTGAATGAGACGGATCTGGCAGCCCTCGCCAAAAGGTGTCGCGAGGCGTCGGGTAAGAATCGCGCGCAAGCGGCCCGCGAACTCGGCGTGGCGCGTCCGACGCTAATCCAAGCGGAGGATAGCCCCGATAAAAGTTTGTTTAAGCTGCGCAAGCGAATCATTGAAAAATACTCTCCCTACAGGCTAGTTGGCCCCGTATACTGGCTGAGGCGGAAGTAGCGTCGGTCGGCCAAATCAACCGCCGGCTGCAAGTCGCCGAATACGATCAAACAGCCGGCGCCTGAACATTTCTTCATAAACGCCCTTGGGTAGGTGATTTCGGACCCACTGCATTGAGTCGACCGTGTTTTCAACAATCCACCGGCGATCACCGTGGCCGATAATTCACTAGCATTCTCCCGATTAGAAACTGCAAGAAAGGGAATTCCAGCCGTTTCGTCTTCAGCAAGTGTGCTTGGGTTTCCCGAGACAAAGAACAATTTTGCGGTCGGTTCGGAATGACCTACCAAAATAATCCGTGTTCGCGGCAACGTTAGCCAAATTGGGAACCCAGTCAACCGGGTTCGGTCTTCGTCGCGACGAGATCGCTGTCGTTTGCGATAGCAATCTCAATCGGTCCCGGGCTTCACGGTCAACAGCGGGTTATCTGTAGCGATTTTCTGGTGCGCGACAGCGATAGAAGCGAGCGAATCCGCAGCTTCTGAAACATACTCTGTCTGACTCATTGGTGAAGACATCAACGTCCAGCAATAGAAGTGCCCGCACAATTTCGTGATGGCCGATATGCCACGGCTGGTAACGGCCCGCGAAAATTAACGTAGCGGACGTGAGTCGCTTGTACAGATATTCAGGAACGTAAATGCCAATGGGGTGACGTTGCTTAATCATCGAAGAACCCCCATAAGGCCCGAAGAAAACCGGTATATGGCCATCATGACTAAATCGCTCAATGGCCGGCTGGCTATCAACATCGAAGAAAAAAACGTGTTGCCGCTTTAGTGGTACGCCGATTGCTTGACTACCCGGTGGCTGTTCCTGTATATTTGAGGGTGTGGTTTGGGGCATATGTTCCTCCTTAGCGGGTGGACTGTCTCTGGCCATACCCGGGCTCGTTCCGCAAGAACGAGCCTATTTTTTTATTTTAGTCGCCTCACTTTCGCCATCTTCTCCTCTCACCGAACTGCTGCATTACAGCGTACATTTTACCATCTAAATTTATGGCAGTCAAGACCGTACAATATTTGTGGTTTCAAAGTAGGCCATGTGGAGTATAGTGAGAGGGTCAGGAACGGCCTAAACAGGATTTCGGGATAAAGAGCTTATGATGAAGAAGGACAGTAAGAACATGGGGAAGGCTTTGGATGTAATCAGCAATGGTTGGGCAATGGCACGAATATTGAGCGAGCACGGGCGGGCGACTACCTCACCGCTTGGCTTCCAAGGCTTAGATCCGCGTGAGTTTTTGGTTGTGAAACTCGTGGAGAAGTTTCCTGGACATGTTTCGCAGAAATTGATCACGATCCTCTTTGGAATTCAATTTGGCCAGCAAGCCAAAGGTGAAGCACCTCGAGAAGCTTGACATCCTGAAGCCGTCAGAACGCGGCAAACCGTTGGTGTTAAGCAAAAATGGTCTCCAAGCGGTTGAAAAATTGCAGAGGATACAGGCAAGTCGTTTTATTCCCTTGTTTACGGGTTTAAATGACAAAGAGTTCGACCAATTGATTGTGGTAATGGGAAAAGTCGATAAGGCAGCAACCCGCCTTGTTGAAGAACGGCTTTTCGGCAAACCGCCGGTGGACGAAGAGTTTTTGAGTTAATGTAGATTGGATTATTTGTCATGCCTGTTGTCCAAATTTCGTTTGCCCCCTAGGGGAGGAACCCGGCGGTGGCGCAAACCTGGATCTTTCATGCGGGGGAAGGCCCCGTCAGAGTCTGCTCAAACTGCGGATATGGATGATTGAAGCGTATTCACCATTGGTTGTCCGGCCGGTCTTCCTTTTGAAAAAGAAATGACGATTCCAAAAGGTGCATGGCGGGATTATCTGGCTTTGGCAGCTTTGTAGGCTCGCCTAACCAACTCACCGAGATCAACTTCTAGGGCGGCGGTCATACGCAAAACTGTTTCCAGTGAAGGATTTCTCATGCCTCGCTCCACGTAGCCGATCATTTGCTCGGATAAACCAGACCGTTCGGCCATGGCATATTTGGAGAGTTTCTGGCGTTCCCGCTCCTCGCGGAGTAGACGGGCGACCTGCACGCAAACCGCATGATATGTTTATCCGGCAACATGCGTGAGTGTTATGCAAAGAAGAGCTTGACATAATACTTCACAGTAGTTACGTAGTAGGCATGATTCGCAGACGACTTGGTCCCGATCCTCACGCCGATGGCGCACAGACAGTAGCCCTCAGCGGCTGTCCGGTAATTTTGAACTCGAATCCGGGGACTTCGCGGTAATTGGGATCGATATTACAGCTACGACCGTACAACACCTGCCGCCCAGCGCTGGGTCGCCGGATGAGTGCATTTGCTTGTCCCGCGCAAGACGCTCGTTCTTGCCAGGCCTGATATCCCGAAGCAAATCTAGCTACTTTGTGCCCTTCGTCCGGCTCCGGTATAATACGGAGTCATGGAGGTGTCCTCATGGATTGCAGAACACTGGTTCGATGCGATTCAAACCGTCGGCATCATCGGCGGACTGTTGTTCACAGCGTTTGCTATGCGAAGAGATGAAAAGGCCAGAAGAATCAGCAATCTGGTGTCGATGACCGATCAGTATCGGCAAATTTGGAAAGAAACCTACGAGCGACCGAAGTTATCCGCGTGTTGGAAAAACATGTGGATGTGAATGCGCAGCCCCCTTCGGATGAGGAAAGCCTATTCATCAATTTTCTGATTCAACACTTGGATTGTGTCTATGAGGCGATGAAGGACGGGATGTTCATCGCCTTGGAAGGGATGCGGGCCGACATCAAAGAATTCTTCTCGTTGCCGATTCCCAAAGCGGTTTGGGAAAAGTCCAAGCGACTACAGAATCAGGGTTTTGTCAGATTTGTCGAGGCCTGCCTGCGTGAACACTAGGATTTCTTCCGCATGGCTTCAGCGGGGCGCGGTAGGCTATCTCCTCGCGTTGCCTCTGTTCTTCCGGCGTGAGCTTCGGGACGGAGCGCTTGACCTTGTAGCCCTGACGGATCGTTTCCTCCAACTTCGGGACTGGCTGCGGGAGCGCCTTCAAATATGCGATGAACTGGTCGGGCTGATGATATGACACCCTCGCCGCAGTATCCGCGCCAAGACTTGCCGAAACCGCCGCTGAGATTTTTTGCAGACGGCCCTCGTCCACGCAAATAATGGCGATCTGCGGTATCCCCGCCTTGAGGCATTTCTGAACGTTGCCGACTTCATGATCAATGGTTGTGGTGATGGAAATCTCGCACGCGATCTTCTGATCGTTTCGCTCCAGTAGCAAATCCACGCTTTCCTGACCTTCGGAAGGACGCTTTTCAATCACGCTGCGGAAGCCAAGTGCATCTGCGGCGTCTTTGATGCGCCGTTGAATGGCTTGGTGTTGTGACCCGCCTTTGCCCAGGTCACGGAGCGGCTTCTGAATTTCCGCAGCGACCGGTGGCTCCATGTCCAATCGCGCACTCTTGTCACTTTTCGAAGCTGTTGCTTTCGGAACTTCGGCAGCGTTTGTTTCGGAAGCGTGAATCAGTGGGGAAGCGGGAACTTGAACTGCGGTCGGTACAGTGTTCGGAACCGGAGACTGTTCCTGTAGTGGTTTGTTTCTTACGAACACGGAAGTTGGTCGGTCAGTCTCCCAGGCCTGCCGCAACATCGCTTCAACCTGCGCTCGGGGAGTGCCGTATTTTTCTCGCGAAGCCGCAATCACTTCCTGCCTTCGTTTCGCTCCTGCCGTTTCATCGGGTGCGTCGAACAAGGGAACCGAGAGGTTAAAATCAAAATCACTCCGTTCCACGCGACAAATGGCTTGGGCCGTCTCCAAGTTCTTCAAGTCCGCTGATTCAAAGAAGGCGAACCCTTCGGCCAGCTTCTTGGCGTCGTCGTCGCCGACCCGAAACACGATGCGGGTAAACGGGTGCGACATGACGGCACTGGCTACGTCGGGACTGCGCTGCAATTGGTGTAGTTCGTGATGCGCCAGAGTCAGGCCAATTCGATATTTTCGCGCGCCCGATAGGATCTCCGCCATGCTTGGGGTGATGAAGTTGGCGAACTCGTCCACGTAGATCCAGCAGTCTCGGCGGGCGCGTGATCTGCTTGGCCTGGCGGCTCATGGCCATTTGTTGGAACTTGGAAACGAGCAATGCGCCCAGCAAATAGGAATTCTCTCGGCCCAAGAGCCCTTCGGGCAACTTGGCCAGAAAGATTTTGCCGCGTGTCCATGATCTGGCGCGAAATCCAACCGGTTCTCCGGCTGGGACACCATGTGGCGAATCGGTTTTTGTGCCAGAAACATCTCCAAGCCTCGTGAGGATGGGACCAATGGACTTGTTGCCCGATAGATGTGGAAATCCTTTGCTGCCAGTAGTACAGCACGTTCGGGTCTTGAACAGATTTCGAGAAATTCGGACCGGAAAGACGGTTCAATCAGGAAGCGGCGCAAGTCGGCGAGCGTGCCGCGCCGATTGCTTTCCAGAAAGGCGAGAATCGCGTTTTGCAGCACGCTTTGCATCTGGTCGCCCCAGCTTGACGACAGCCGCTGGAATACCGACACCAGATCAGAGGCCAGCAGATTCTTCTCCAGTTCGCTGTGGGCAGAAAGAATGTTGAACCCGACGGAATACTCTTCGTCAGACGGATCAACCAACACCACGTCGTTGATGCGATGTGCTGGGATGATGCGTCAATACCTTGTCCACCAAATCCCCGTGCGGATCGAGCACGGCCACACCTTCACCGTTGTCAATGTCCTGGCGGATGAGATTGAAAAGAAGCGTGGATTTCCCGGTGCCGCTGGCGCCGATGATGTGGCAATGTCTGACCCGCTGTTCGGGCGTCAGTTTGACCGGAACAGACTGGCCGGCGTGGGCGTTGTCGCCAAGTAATAGACCAGCGACGTTCCGGACAATCGGCGGGGCGGCTTTGGTCTTGCCACTGTTGCGTTCCAGCGCCGGCGAGCGAACCGCGCTGGATGGCAGATGCACGAAGCCGGTCAACTCGTCGCTATTGAGGAGCATCCCGGAACGCCGGGACTGGCGACGAAGCACGTCCTCAACATGATCGTAAAAGGGATAATCATCGTTCGTGAGCGGGATGAGTTCGTTGCCTTGCGGTTGGGCAAACACCTGAAGCGAACCGGCCATGTCCTTGGCAATCTGCAGCGCACGCTCAAAGGTTTCGCTTCTTGCGGCAATCCGCACGACGGCGGCATAGAGCGGAACTTCGGATTTTGTTTTCCGCCGCGCTTGGTCAGTTCGGGTTCGTTGACAAAAAACGGTTTGCCATCGCTGCCAGTGACGGAGCGCAGGATGCTCTCCGACCATTGTCCCTGCACGGGCTGAAAGAGGACTTGGAAGAGCGCGAGGTCGGCGGATTGCAATTCCGCCAGCGCACCGACAAGCCCGACAAACGGGTCGACCGTTTGCCGCTGGCAAGCTCGTACATAAACTCACGCGCCAAGCCAAACTCAACTACCAGCATTTCCTCGCCCTCACAAGATTCCCAAGCCTGCTCTAACGGGCTTTCACATGGCAGAAACACGGCATCGGAGAAGTGGGCCTGCAACTGGCGGCGGACCAGCGGGGCATCGCTCTGGCTGGCGACGAACTGGACAATAACGCGCCTGGCGGTCCCTAGCAATTCAAAGGCGATCGGCTCGCGACAGAGTGACAAGATTAGAGAGGAATTGCTCAAAGGCTTCTGCAGTCAGTATCCAGCTTGGCGGGCAGGGAAGTCTGGAGTTCAATCGAGGCTGTCACGTACGAGCGATTGCGGTTCGGGTTCTTGTTCCCCTTTGGGTACGGCGGATGGTAGGGTCGGCGCGTCACTGAGTTTCTGACTGAGCTTCCGCACCAAGGAACTCAAGAGTGTTGGCCGCCTGCCCATCGTCCACGGTGGGGCTGTCGGGCAAATAGTGGCCGTAGAAGGGACGGAACGGTGGTTCGGGATATACGGGTTCATCAAACACCTGCCAGCCGCGTCCACGTACTTCCCACTTGTCGGAACTGCTCGGTCAGTATTTCATGCACCGAGGCCATGACGAATCACTTTGGTTCTTCGCGGTACAGGCACGGGCTTGTAGAGTTCGCCCAGGATGGGTGCCTGCTCGTATTGGCGAGTGAGCTTGACGCCATTGGCGGCGGTGGCTTCTTCGGCAAGTCGTTTGATGACCTTTGGCACTGTATCCAGATACAACAGGCGCGTATCGGTACGAAAATACGTTTCCTTTCGGAACCAGCACTCGTAAATGGGGCCGATAACAGGCGTTTTGATCAATGCGGCATCAAGGTCGGACAGACCCAAGCGCAATCGTGTTCCGAAACACCTGGGCGATGGCGAAGAGAAGGCCCTGCGAGAGCGATCGCCGCGAAAGACTGCTCCAGTAGCCAGTTGGCAAGCAGCGCGTAGACTGTAGCAAAAAAGAACCAGACCCAGCACAACCGCAGGTGCCAGAGTTTCACGACGGCGGGAATATACACACGTGCGGCAGGAGAAGAAATACCCGGTGCCAAACGGTGCGGCACACGTATCGAATATCAGACGTTCACGAATCATGCGCAGATAGACTCGTTTGTCGGATAACGGGGCCGCCTTCGTCGAATTCGACACGGGTCATGTCCATGCTGGGGATTTTGAGCGGCGGCCAATTCGGCTTCTCGACGGCGGCATAGAATTCCGAGGGGTGGATAACTGAAACCGCTCAATGAAACGCGATCCAGTGGTTTAAGACCTCACCCTTTTTTCGCTTGAAGCCGAACATGGGTTTGTCGCAAAGTTCAGGCCGTCATTATGGCTGGGTGACATCCGAACGGTCAACGCTAAAGGGAGTGTGGTCACGTTGCAGAGAGCTTGTGATACGCTTGACCAGATAGCTGCTGACAAATGGATGAGGCGATTCCATCCGGTACGTTGGAAAGCCGCTGCGCGGCAATGGACGCGCGGGCTGCGACCGCTGCTATGGTGGGCGGTTCTCGTGCTTGCGCTTTATGGCGTCCGATTGCACCAGCATTTAATCAGCCAAACGCGGTTGACATACTCAGTCACGTTGCAAGGAAGGCCGGTCGATTATCAGGCTTCGGTCATGCTGGATGGTCGACCAATATTCAGTGGCGCGCCTGTGGCACTCGGCTGGCACAGCCTCTCAATTAGCCATCCCAGGGCGGAATCGTACACGACAAATCTGTTCATCTGGTACGGGGAACACCGATCTAGCCGATGTCGCCTTGAACCGCCTTAAGGGCACGCTGGCAATACAAGCCGATCCTCCTGCCGCTTTGCTCATTATTCGCGGACCAGAATTCACGCTGACGCTGACGAACAGCTTTGGAACAGTTGAGTCGGTCCCCACAGATCAATATGTCGTTGAGGCGCGATACCGTCATTGGCAGGGGCGACAGGAAATATCAGTAACACACAACACGATCTCGAATTATACGTTCGCCCCACAGATTGGGGTCTTGCAACTGACCTGCAATCAGCCGAATACCTCATTTGAATTGTACGGCCCTGACAATGACTTGGTTGAACGCGGCGTACTGCCGTCGATGATAGACGGCCTACCGAATAGGGAAGTATACGGTGATCGCTTTCAATCAAGCAAATAGACAGGAGAAGATCGTAACAGTCTCGTCGGGAACGGTGAAGAAAATTGACATGTCGTTCCTGTAGAGCTGCCAGACGAGACGCAGATCTTCTTTGAGGTATTGGAGTATACGACGGGACAGAATGTGATGGTGCTTGGGGTGCTCAATGTCAAAAGCAATTTGATTCTAACACGCATCTCTCCTTTCTGCCTCCAAACATTTCACTATCGGCTATTTGTATTGACGAATTGAGTTGGGTTTTGCTCTGTTCCTCGTGTGGAAACGAAAACTATCGAAGCGAAAGATGATATCCACCAATCTCTGATTGTTTTTGTAGATTTTATCTATGCCGTTGTTTTCGTGGTCATCGTGCAAAAAGTAGTTGACGATATTCTTAACAATGAAGCCGTGGCGCTATCAACGAAGGTGCAATCTGTATTTTTATTCTGCGGCATCTTTTATTTTCTAGCGTGGGATTGGATTTTGGGCCGTATTCTCACCCTGCGTTATCCGTATCGCAGTTACACGCCATTCTTCTGCGAAATCTGCATAGCCACATTTGCATATGGAACTGCAAGTGCCGCAATGGCTGGCAAGTTGGGTTTCCTCATTTACTTTTCTTTGCTTCTTGTGACCGGTGCCCTTTGGGCGAGGCGGACTGCAGGTCAAGTGACGCTCAAGCGGGACATTCGAGAGTTGTGTGTGATTCAAAGTCTTCAACTAGTGTTCTCCATTCTTATACTGGTGATCTTCTTTGGGTGGTATTTTTGGATCGAGACCGTAATTTCATGGCGTTTTGTTGTGCTTGCCATATCAGCCATGTGGGTGTTTATTTTCATATATGAGATGCTTGTGCCGCGGTCTAAAACAGTCACAGCTGGACCTGGGGTGCCATTTTTGGCACGATCAGACGTTCGAAAGCTTAAGAAATGGTTAAAAAAACAACTTGAAGATGAGCCGGAAAAGATTGTGCAGTATGCAGAAAGTGGGGATAAGTGAGGTGGGAGGAATTGTTATTATGGTGCGAGATCCGTCCGTTAACCGAAGACCGAACCATCTTAACAACTGAAGGAGTTCTATGAAAAAGTCAGCTACAACGCTGGTGTATAAACGCACGCCCGAGGTGCGTGTTATGCGCCTGGTAGGCGCCGTGGTTTTTCCTGTGTGGTTCTTACTAATGGCAGTTTTTATATTCACAGGCGCTTCTCGCCGCGAGTGTTTGGTTGCGACGGTTTTCTTTGCAGGTCTTATCTGCTGTTGGGGATACACGGCACATGTTCTTAAAAAGAAGGGGCCCGGCCGAAGTCGAATCGTTGTTGTCAGACCATGACGTAGACTGAACACCCGAATAGTCCGTCCACAGCGTAGGAAGTGAAGTTTCCTGAACCGCAGACGCCGAAGCAATTCGGCGTCTTTTTTACGTCCACAACGCCTGCAACGGAGGCGTAACCCCTCTCCCGCGTAGCGTTAAGCGCAGTTGGTCGGCATCGACGAAACGCGTGGGGCGTAGCGGAAGGGGAAATAGGCGAGCAGCGAAGTCCCGGCGTGTGGAGTCCGAGACGATCCATCTGCGCAGCCGCGTTCGGGTGGGGGAAAGGAGTCGAGAGGGAAACTGGGGCGGCGGCCGCTCCTGTGTCCCGTTCGACGCCCAGGTTTCCAATATGCTCAAAAACGCTATCGGCGAATTTCGCTTTCAGCAGCGGCAAACTGCATTCATTGCTTCTTTCAAGTCCTCAAGAATTTCCGCCATCAACGCCTGAGGAGTCGCCCCCTTTGCGGCATTGACAGTCTCCTGCCGCCACTGAATGTCGAGGCTCGCTTTGTCCCGCGCAACAATCTCCGAATACTTGAATCGCCGAAAGTGATCAGTTTCCTTGCGCTCGAGTTAGATCGTCAGCCTGGTAGCAGTGAATGAAATCGGTGAGATCATCTGGCCCGATCGGATTCTGCCTCAGCGAGAAACTTCTGGTTTGAGCGCAAGTCGTAGACCCAGACTTCTTTGGTCGCTGGAGTCTTCGCTCACTGGCTTCTTGTCGAAGAAAAGCACATTTGCCTTTACGCCAGGCGAATACCAAATCCCGGTCGGTAGCCGCAACAGGGTGTGAACCTCGCACCGCTGGAGCAAAGCCCGGCGAATCTTTTCGCCGGCACCACCTTCAAATAGCACATTGTCCGGCACGACCACTGCGGCGCGACCAGTTCTCCTTGAGCATTGAATAAACGTGTTGGACGAAATTGAGCTGCTTGTTGCTTGTTGTGGCCCAGAAGTCCTGTCGCTCGTAGGAAATCTTATCGGTCTAGCTCTTTCCGCCCGCGCCAATGATGGTGAAGCTGCTCTTCTTCCCAAACGGCGGATTCGTAAGAACCATGTCCACCGGCTCAGCCTTCGATTCGAGGCTGTCACAAATTGAGACCACTGGATGTTTGTGATCGGTGCCAATCCCGTGAAGGAAAAGGTTCATGGCACACAAGCGAGCGACATTCGGGACGAGATCGACTCCATGCAAGTGTTCTCGTTCGCAGGTAGGCAGCCTCCTTGGCACTTGCCGTCTTACTTCTGAGATACTCAAACGCCGCCAACAGGAACCCACCCGTGCCGCATGCCGGATCGGAAATTCGCATCATTGGTTCAGGTCGCATCACCTCGACGATTGCTCGAATAACCGGTCGCGGCGTGAAGTATTGTCCGGCTCCGCCTCGCACATCATCAGCGTTTCTGGCCAGCAAGCCTTCGTAAACTTCACCTTTCACATCCAGGTCGAGCTGAGACCAATCTTCACTATCAATCATCTGAATGAGGAGATGAAGTTTGGCAGGATCGTTGATCTTGCTCTGCGGCTTGGTAAAGATCAGGCCAATCAAACCCGGACGTTCGCTCAACTTGCGCAAGCCCTGATGATACCGCGCCAAGACGCTTTCGCATTGTCATTAATATTCTTCAATGCGCCCCAAGTGTAGCGCGATGGAATCTCACTCGCTCCAGCACTGCCGCTGTTCCCATGTCATCTTCAGAAAAAGAAGATAGGTGATCTGCTCCGTGTAATCCATGAACGCCAGCCCGTCATCCTTGAGGACGTGGGCATAGTTCCAGACTCTTTGGACGAGAGCTGACAGCCGATGTGTTTTGATTCTTGATCATTTTATGTCAGTTCAATATTTCTTCCAGCCACTCGCGTTTGACCTGATGGCCGCGTTCTAATTTGTAAATCTCTGCTCGGGCGTATGCCAGTGCGGCCGCCGAGTATTCGGCATCGGGATGGATCGCTCGAAGGAGTTCAACCTCGCGACTCTTGTAAAGTGCCCGCATTTGTTGGATCGTCGATGTTGGGACGAAGCCTTTCCAAGTCTTGAACAATGACGCTGAATTGTGCCAGCCAAAGCCCGGCGGTCATCAACCAGTTCTTTGCAATGAAGGTGGTAAACCTCGATTGATTCTGCAGCTCTCGCGAGTGCTCCGCAGTACCCTCCGGCTTGGACGGGTGTCGGGTGGCCATCGGGCCGAAACGTCAGGAGCTTCCAATCGTCTGGGTCAATCGGGTCAAGAAGCTCGGGGTCCTCCAGTTCGATATCATCGCCTTCCCGCCGCGCCCTAAAACATCCGCAGGGCTTAGCGGGAAGTGATCCCATTTGCCACCGCTGGTCCCGTGTATCGTCGATCCACGCGGCGCTGGTTGCACCACTGGCTTGAATAGCGATAATTCCGCGACGTAAATGCAAGCCACCAGTAGCCCTCGTGGGTGGGATCTCCTTCCACCCGGTTTTTTGGGCGAAAATGGTCTACGTTCTTATCAGCGGTCGGGTTCCGGCTCTCGGAATACCAGCATTTTCCATGTCTTAGCGCTGCGAGGCTGCGCATCCAGGTCTCGCCAAATCTTTTTCCTAGCAGGCCACGTCCAAACCTGCAGTAATTGCTGCCTTTCTAGCGGCAGACGGGTCTTCTCCTGCCGCGCGCGCTGCGGCCTCTGCTGCAGCGATTTCATCGCGCAATTCATTAAGTGCTTGGTCGGCTCGTGCTTGCCAGCCATCAGGTAATGCCAACAGGTCAATGTCTACGAAGCGCATCAGCCATCGACTTCCTTTTCCACTTCTGCAACTGCTTCTTTCAGATACCTCGTGTGGCGATTCGGTCAATCTCTTGTTGCTTTTCTGGGGACAAAAATTGTTCGCCCGCCATTAGCTCGCTGTGTCTCCGACCCCACGCACGGACGAACGCTGCGTAGTAAGGATCACTGAACGCTTTTGAAAAGCCAGCGGCAGCCAACCTTTTGTCGATTGTCTCAAGTTCTTTTTTCTCCTGAGCGGTCAATGATTCCTCTTTAGCTACTAAGCGGACTCTGTCATCCAAGTCGGCGAGGGTTTCTGGATCGAGATCGCTTCGAAAACCGAACATTTCGCTGGTCAGGATGCCCGTGAATCCGAGCCCACGCGGATTGACGCTGGCAGGAGCCCACTTGCAGGCACCAGTCTTCGATGTCGCGCTTCAAAAGGTGAACCTGCTCTTTGACCAAGACTCGCAATAACAAGCGGGTCATGAGTCGCCATCAGAATTTGACTGCTCTGCTGCTCAGGTGACTCGAGAGCATTGTCGCTCATTACGCGCGTGAGGTCTTTTAGGTAGTCCACACTCCAATGCGGATTCAAATGGGTATCCGGCTCGTCTAGCAAGCACGAGCGACTGATGCGATTTCGTAAATCGCATTAAGCCCAAGACCATGAGCAATTGCTGCTCACCCTCGCTCAGTTGGTGGAACGTGATTGGAACCTGCTCGGTGTTGGTCGCTTTGATACGGACCTGAATCTTCACATCGTGGATCAGCTCGGAGAAGTCGGTGCTCTCCAGCGCCAGAAAAAACGTCCGGGCATCCTGGTACTCTGCTGCGAACGAATGCAGGCTCTCGAGGTCTGGCAAGAAGAAATAATAGTGGTCTTCCGTGGTTGATCGGTAGCCGTAACTG
Organism: uncultured Verrucomicrobiae bacterium; assembly: GCA_963812605.1. Lineage (GTDB taxonomy): Bacteria > Verrucomicrobiota > Verrucomicrobiia > Palsa-1439 > Palsa-1439 > Palsa-1439. Next base: position 77,063 of record CAWEWF010000003.1, read on the forward strand.
ACTGCCTGTTGCACAACCATCGGCGCAATGGCGTAGCGGCGAAGCCGCTCCATGACTCGACGCATGATACCGGTGGCTACCCCAGAAATCCTCTGCCTTGCTCGGGTGCTACGTTGGCGAAAGGATTTAAACTGACAGGGAAGTCGCGGTCGCCCGGATTGAAGTACACGAGATGGTCGGCTCGCTGCGGTGGAAGGTGGTTAAGGAGTTCCTCAGCCAAGTCGCCGTGCGGATCGATCAGGCCGACGCCGTGCCCTGCGGCAATGTGTTGAACGATCAGGTTGCGCAGAAGTGTCGTCTTGCCCATGCCGGTTTTACCGATGACGTACACGTGGTGCCGGCGATCTTCGGCGTGCACGCCAAAAAGCGCGGGGTCACCGCCCCACAAGTCACGTTGGCCGATGTAAATGGGTTGGTTCATGGCACCAAGGCCAACCGCCACTCCTGCCACGTAAAGCAGACCCCGTCGTCATTTGAGTCATTAGGCGCGGCGGTGGCATCGACATACGCGTCGGGTGCGAGTCGATGAGGTAATAGCGGCTGGCGTTGAAGTCAGACACAACACATTATAGCAGTGAACCGGTCGTAAAATCGCGCGGCGCTTTTTCCACAGGTGAGGTAATTGTGTTCGTGGGCGTATTCATCAAGCGCGAAGTCGTTAGGCGCGGTGCGCGACACGTTGTCCTTTACTAAAACCAGTTCCCCCAACGTGTGTCGGGCAGGGCGATTGAGCCCGGTAGCGCCCGACTTCGCGCTTTTTGGTGATGGGTCGGCGGTTAGCAGGACCCGAACCCGATAGCCACATGGAAAAAGCGCGAAGTCGGGCGGTAGCCGACACACGTTGGGGGAACTCGTAGGCCACGGCTGAGCCGCGAATTAGAAAACTGGCAAGCGATAGCCCCTACATACCATGTAAATAGGGGTGTTTGTATGTCGCACAAGATTCCTTTTGCGACATGAAATCGGAAAAGTGTCAAGGTTGGGCGGTATATTTGACAAGCCAACTCAAACGTGTTGTAACGTTGTCGTTGGCTTTCTTTTTTGCGGTAGACCGTGGTATGATGCAAACGCACTTGTGAGGGCCTCCGCTCTCCAGCAGTCATCTAAAACCGCAGACAAGTGCATTCAAAAGCCACCGAGAACCGGTGGTTTTTGATTGTCAATCGAGGGCGGGATCACCATCATGGAGGGTCCTTCCCTGCTCGGTTTGCCGCCAAAACGGAATCAGGCTCCAGAAGATCCGTTCACCGCCCGGCAATTGCTTGACGATGACCTTGAACCGTCGGTTTTTCAGCACCGCAACAAATTCGTAATACTTTACGTGTACGAGAAGTTTTTCCCATCGGCCATGCCGGTGTCGGCGCTCCCATTCGTTCGTGGTCTGTATTCCCTGCACCGTGTGGCTTAATCGTAGGATTTCTGGCGCTTCTGGCAGATGTTTAAGCCGCATGAACTGGTCACGTCGTTCGCGGCCTCGATTCCAAGTCTTATGGCGTATGTGCTCGAAGCCCTGGGTGTTGAGTTGGACGGGCTGACGGAAATACGGGTAGTAGACATGGGTGACGGCATAGTAAAAGGCCTGCGCTTTATGCAGAACCTGTTGGAATTCCTGGTCCGTGAATTCGAGCGGAGTCATATCAGAATTGGATCTGCATCAACTCGGCCTGCGTGAGTCGTTCACGAATCAGAGTGCGCCAGTGCTCGTTTCGCAGAGCGCTGTCCAACCACTGCACAAAGAGGTGATCGATTGGCCCTGTGGATAAGTCGCGCCCTTTGCGACGGGTGCGATTCATCTTAAAAGGTCTGCGATTTCTCATATTCTTAATCTGTATATTCTTATATAGAGTGAAGTCAGACCGGCTTACCTTCAGACGTCAGCGGGTTTACTTCTTGAAGTAAGCCTGTTTACCTCTGGGGGTTTTATCCCCAATTTGCTTCACCTGAAAATGGATCGTGTAGAGGTTCGTTCTCCCCTGTCCCCTGCGCTGAATGCTGATCAAACCTGCATCGTCCAATTCGGCAATCAACTGGGTCACTCGAGGGCGCGTCAGGCCCATGTCCTCGGCCAGCCGTTCCTGCCCTGGAAAGCACGAATCGTTGTGCCAGGCATAGCTCAGAAACATGGAATAGACTACTTTTGCGCCCACTGAGATGCCCGAGTCTCTGAGGATGAAGTTCGGGACCTGGGTAAACCCGTCGCGGGCCACCGGATTCTGCGTATCCAGCTTGATGTTGCGCTCGCGGATGATTTCCCCAATTGGTTGCATGTGATAGAATTATCACATACGCGATCCGTCTTGTCCCTGTGCACAACTTCCCTTTCAAGTCGCGTTCGTCGCTATTCATACCCCACTGATTCTATGCCAGATACAAACCAGTCTTCTGAGCTTGGCGGAAACATTCCGCATGATTCCGAATCGCTCAGAGCCGTTCCGATTGCTGCCGAAAGTTTCCGCAATATTCTGAAAACTTCCGAACGCAAGGAAAGCCACACTCTAACCGTGCGCGAAGTCGCGCGGATGTTTGAGTCCGCCGGCGTGGCGCGCACCGAACGGAGCATCATCAATTGGTGCCAGCCAAACAGAATGGGAGTCCAGAGACTCGACGGTTACCTCGATCCGAACGAGCGGCGGTATTTTATTTCACCACAGAGCGTAGAATTTGCAATCAAAGAAGAGCAGGCAAAGGCCGCTAAGACGCTCCAGTCTTCGGAACCCGTCAGAAACGCCCCGAAAGCTTCGATAATTGACTCTGATAATCAGCCATCCAACCGCGACGGCATTAAAGACGCAGCAGTTAAGACCCTCGAACACGAGGTGAGAGACCTACAGATCACCAATCAAGCAAAGGACTATTACATTGACCGGCTGGAAAAAGAGCGAGAGAGCTTCGTTGAGAAACTGATCAGTTCTAGTCACCGCATCGGCGAACTCGAAACCAAGTTGTTGCGACTGGAAGCACCAAATACAGACGGGAGGCCGAAGGTAGAATCTTCCGGGGAAAGCGTGGATCGCACAACATAGCTGGATTCGCGGAATATAGCTATGCGGACCACACTGAGAGGCGACTCCCGGTCCTGCGTTCCAGAATCACGCGAAAAGCATTCTGTGATTTCCTTGCGGATAACGCACGGCTTTCATAGTCTTCAAAGAGCCCATAGCGGATACGATGACAGCCGAGAGATCTATACCAGCGCCTCGCTGGCCGAGACGGATTACAGTTTTGCTGATGGCGGTTTGTGCTCTCTACGCCGGCTCACCGTACTGCCCATTTGGGCATCACCCCCGACGAAATCGAGGCACTGACCTCGGCCCACCAGCAGGGGTACGAGGGACTTTTTTTGGGCAATGATTGGAATTCTCAGGTTCATTTCTTGAACGTCCTGCTGGCCAAACCCTGTGTCCAGTTCCTGCCGATCAATGAGATCGTCGCTAATCGACTGCCTAGTCTACTCGGGCTAGGGTTGTTTCTATGGGGTGTCTGGAGAATCAGTCGCCAGTTTCCTGACGGCAGCAGACCGGCCGCTCGTCACCCTAGCCCTCTTGTCGAATGCCTTCTTGCTGGATTACTTCGGGCTCGCGCGCGGGTACGGATTGGGCTTGGGCTTCACACTGCTCTCGCTTTCCTGGTTCTTGCATGCTAGCCAAATCGCCGCGACAGACAAAGAGACGACCCGGCGGCCCGCTACAATTTCGCTCTGGCTGGCATTCGGTGCAGCCCTTTCAACCATGGCTTTCGTCTACTTCTATGCTGCCTTGTTGGTTACCATCCTCTGGCTCATTGGCGCAAAGAACTCAAGGCTTCTTGGTGGGCCAGTGCGTTCGTGCTAGCGATCTTCTATGTTCGTCGCATCCTTGTGACCCGCGCTCAGAACCAACTGTATTTCGGCGGTGATGTTGGATTCGTGCACGACACCGTGAATTCGCTGGTCCGTGTCACTTTCGATGACCGACGGATCGGATGGATTCGTGCGTTGGGTATCGGGCGCCGTCGTCTTGCTCGTTCTGGCGGTTGCATACTGGAGTCACCGTGAACGGATCCGGTCTGGGTTCCACCTCGGATTGCTAGGAATCTCTGCGACTCTGGGTACGCGGGAGCTGACTAACTACTAAATGTGAAATATCCCGTAGAGCGGACTGCGTTATATCTCGTTGGTCGTACTAAACATTGGCGTGCTGGCGGCACTGGTCGCAGTTCCTGTCATCTCCGCGTGTGTTTGTGGCAAATACTTCTCGATTTTCACGGCAAGACACCTACAGGGTGTGAATTTATGTCACACCCTCACGGCGCGTGCAAGCGCAGATGTCCCCGCAGTAATGTTGGCCCTGCAGGATATTCACCAGAAAACGGGCCGACGCTTGGAAGTTGCTACAAGCGATGCCATCAAATGGACGGTGTGGTATTACGCCAAGCATTCCTTGGGACTGGATCCCAAGCCCAAAGACAGCCCGCAATTCCTACCTGAGAAATTACGACTGGCTCACTGTTTATGAATGGAAAGCTCAACGGGGACTACTTTAAGCTTCCACCTCAATACCCTCTCTTGCCCGTAAGGATTTACCGTGTTTCTTAACCGTGACGATTGACGTTTGTTCGACCTCTCATCTGGCTGGGGGGGCCCACCGCCTCAATGCAACCACCGACTCTGACATGCAACTGAGCACATTAGCTGCGCCGGACCTCCATGGCACATATTCCGACAGTGATGCTGGCAGGGGGCAAGACAAAGTGCCGAGTGGTCACGGAACTTTGACATTGCCAGATGGGCTGGACGTACACCGGCGAATTTCGGGAGGGCCTACCCAATGGCCACGGGGTTTGCACATGGCCAGACGGCAGGAGATATACAGGCGAGGTCAAGGATGGTGACTGAACTGGCATCGGTGTGAGCACATGGCCATTTGGGGAGCAGTAATCAAAGGGGAGTTTGAGGAGCGGTCTCCCAAAATGGCCAAGCAACCGAAACATGGTCAGATTGGGACAAAATACGTAGGCAATTTTGAGGATGGTGTACAGTTCGGATATGTCCCCTTGACATGGCCGAACGGGTTTAAATACGAAGGAGATTTTTGGAACGGCCTGCCGAATGGTCAGGGTATTGCGACATGGCCAGACGGTACTAGATACGTTGGCGAGATGCATAGTGGCCAGATTGATGGCAGAGGCAAAGTTACCAATCCCGACGGAAGTGCGCGTGAGGGTCTGTGGAAGCAGGGTCAATTTGTGGGCGAAATGCGATAGGCTGGAAGTCGGAATTGTCGGCGTTGAACGTGGGAAGATTTGGCTATTCAGGAGGCAATCACTCAGCCAGTTCTGCTCTGCCGCACTTAAAAATACTCTTGCGGACTGTCTGCCAGCGGGACGGCAAGATACGATTGTTCCGACTGGGAAGCCATACAAAATGGTTGTCAGACCAAGAGTGCGTGGATCTCCATCGACATATGACGGTCAATTTGCTATAGGCACGAACAGCTTCTTACCGGGACATTATGCGGGCGACAGGTTAGGATCGTAGTCAGGAGAGGCGCTACGATTGAAAATATTCGCAAGAAGGCGTAGGCAATTATGGTCAAACGCATTCTCGTTGTGTTTGGTATCTTATCCTTTATCGTGTACGCGACGTTTTGGAAGTCGCGGACTAGCTCTTGCGCAGAATGGTTCAATTGGCTTACCAGATGCCGCCAACAACACCGCTGAATTGTTGCGCGGTTCGGTGGTTTGGCTGCCTCTGGACGAAGGCCAGGACTGGTACGAATGTGGCTGATATTTCTGGCAACGGACATGGAGACCACCTATTTGGCACGCCACTGCCTATCTGGACGAAAGGCGTCATCTCCAACGCGCTGGCCTTCGATGGTGTGGGGAATTATGTGAGTGTGCCTGACGCACCAGACCTCACACCGAGCAACACACTGACTTTGTCGGCGTGGGTAAAGGCGTCCCCTACGACCACGGGCATCATCGTGGTAAAGTGGATGTCCGATGGACAGTCAGGGAGCTACAGCTTGGCTCTTACTAACGGGCAGATTGGCGTAGAGATTTCACTTGACGGAGTGTATTACCCGTCGGTGGCCACAACAGGCATAGAGGATACTGATTGGCATCATGTGGCCGGCATCTTACTGATGGCGTGCGAATAATTGTGTACCTTGATGGCGTAGTGGACGCGAGCAGTCTAGCGACCGGGACGCTGGATGTAGCGAAAGTCCCCTTTTCTTGGTTGGTGAACTCACCGGCAGTATCGACGAGGTGCGGCTTTACGACCGGGCTTTAAGCAAGGACGAAGTGTTTGCGCTCTACGACATTGGGCGAGCCAACCGAGAAAACCGATATGATCGCAACCAGGAAGCAGAAGAAAGTATTTGCAGGTGCTAACAGCGTCGTTCCACAGGTATCAAATGCAGTGACGGACTCTGTGATTAGCGCACCGCTGACCGATCAACACCGAAACGGAAGAGATGTCAGCAACGTGAACCAATCTATCGGCAATAATAACCATGATGGACTCGCACGTACACCGGGCAATGGGCACGGTCCGAAGAAGGAAATTCAGGCAGCGATTTCAGAGGCCAAAAATCATGAAGATGTAATCGAGGTCAGTGCCGGAACTTATCCACACACCACGTTCATTCAACAAGGGAAAACAATCACGTTCCAATAGTGTGGGCACAGTCATTATCAACTGAGTAAACGAACCGAATTGAATGCAGGAAATATATCGTTCATGAATAATCCTGTCAGAAACTGCACATTTTTGTCTGTGGTGCTGTGGGCCGCCCTCCTGTAAATCTCAACTTACTCTGTTTTAGGCGGCGAGTGGATCTACGGACGGTAATGTCACGGTCAACAGTAACTTGATTGTCAAAGGGGTCGTTTCCGTAACCGCAACAATGTCAATGTCGTTAGCAACCTGACGGCCCATGCGATCTCCCTCCCGGTCAGACGCTTACGAATTGGCCCGGGATCAACACCGTGCTTAGTGCTGGTGCAGATGCCCGGAAACCACGTCCTGAGCAATCTCTCCTCTTGTGTGGCAACCACTATATCCGTTTCGAATCGATTACAAGGGCTGGATCTGGACCCTTTGGACAGGGGGCCTTCGCAATTACGCTTTGGCAGACTTACGTCGACGCATATGGTGATACGAATCTGATTTATAATGACATTAGCGAGTTTGCGTCAACGTTCAGCGCCGGGGACTATTTCAATGATGTATTATTTGGGGACGCATGCATCCGATCTCTTGGAGGAGCAATTCGCTTGGGGTTTGTGATAAATCAATGGTTTGCCAAAGATGGGAACCCGATGATGGACAACGTTACCAGTTCCTTCGTTATCAGCAGCAATGGGCAGGTTTCCGTTAAACAGTGGCCCGCTTATTATCACCCTGGGGGGTGACCTGTTGATGGGTAGCTTCTACCAATTCACCGCCGCACTAGCAGGTATAAAAACAGGCCCCAGATCGACTCCTATGGACGAATCCTCATGAATGGGCCGTACTACCGAGACGATGGCTTGCTGGATCTGTCTTAATAGTGGTCGCGCTACTGTGCGCACGATCGGAGACCAACGCGGCTGGCCCACAATGGTGGATCGCTCGCGGTGTAACCTACACGAATGCGACTCCAAACGATTACGCCGCTGTGACCCAGGGGCAGATAAAGAATATCGCGACCCAGGCCGGCTCGGAAATGGCCACAAATTTGCCCGGCGGCGCTGGCTCTAACGTCGCCGCGCTGGTAAGCAGCTTTTCCTCGACCAACAATTATCTCGCCACCAACATCGGCCAACTCAAGAACGTGGCCAAACCCTTTTACGACCGCCTCATCGCCGTGAGATACACAAACGCGTATCCGTGGAGCGGGAGCACGACTACGAATGACTATGCAACCGCAAACATCGGCCAACTCAAAAACCTCTTCAGTTGGGACATAGCGACGAGCACCGTCGGCGACGGCATCCCCAATTGGTGGCGGTTCAATTAAATACTTCGGGAGTGCACAACAACCAACAGTAACTCGTGCGCCTCCTGTATGCCCGATGGCTCTACCAATAGTAATCTGCATGCCTATCAAGGCGGCGTGAGTCCGTTCGCATTCGATCACACGGCCCCATCATTCATCATTACGTATCCCCAGAACGGCACCACGATTTATCCATGAAACAAACGGGGGCGATTCACTTTGAAGAATTGTGAAGTCGGAAAAGGAGCGCTGAAATGAAAAGAATCTTGCCAGTCCTCTTATTTTGAGCAGCTTGAGGTTTGTGGGCAGTTGCTCGGGAGATGGGATACTGATTTGCACAAATAGCACATGCGCGCCGTGTCAGGTGCGAGTGGATTTGGACGTTATGTCAACACCCTGTGATGCAGGATTCACGGTCTCTTTCTATGATGAAACGGGCAACAGTGAAGGATTGATAAATGGGTCGAGCTTGCACACATGCGTCAATCCGTATAGTGGCCATTGTTTTGTCGCGGTTGATGTTCAGTACTATTATCGCCCATACGCGGGGGGATTTTGCCAGCCGTATGTCGGCATTGATTTGGGGGGCATATGCAGCCAATTCGGTGAGTGGATTCGCGGGCGACAGGTCTCGGCGGCGACAACGCTGCTACCACCATACACAGTGTGCGCGCACGTTTATCCGCCACCGCACGACAACAATTCTCAACGAACCGGTCAGGACACCACGGACGATGAAGATTGGTATCTGGCAGCCAACAGACACCGACTGCAATCAAAATACGGGAAGAATTCTATCCGGTAAAGTTGGGTAACGGCGCGACATCTTCGAAGCTCCCGGATCTTCAATTGGTCCCAGTTCCCGGCGAGACATTATCGGCAACAAATGCGTACCAGATTCCAATCCAGCGCCAATGCAATTCTCGGCCCCTTTGAAGGCGGGTCGGACCCATAATGACAATGTGTCGTGTCTCGACGCGACCAATTACGTGATGATTTCGGATTGGCAAGGGAGCCAGCGTGTGTTTACCATAAGCAACAGGGTCTATACCGGAGACGTGAATGTTGCCGGAAGCTGAACAAACACGACCGTCTTTCCACTGCAGTTGACGCACGGAACACGGTATTGGTTCGACAGCCAGCATGGCAACCGGTTGGGTACGATCACTGACCGGATCGTGAACACCGTGACGCTTTCCAATGCTACCGGCAACATCCTCACAGGTGTCGTGGATGTAGCGGGAGGAAACTCGCACTCTTCTATAACGTCAGCGATGACTTGACGAACGTCGTTGATCCCATTGGTCGCGCCACCAGCTTTGGCTATGACGGACAGGGTCGGCTGGCGAGCGTCAGCGATTCACTCGGAACGCGGGCCCAGTACGTGTACGGTGATTCCGCGTTGACCAACGCCATCACTCAGGTAACAAATGGCCGAGGCTATGCCGACGGTTTCACGTACAATACACTCGGTCAGTGCCTCAGTCAAACGAGTGCGTTAGAGAAAGTGCAGACATTTGCGCTGACGCGGGACCAATCAGCAGGTTACCGTCACGAAGTTCGATGGCACCAGTCACACCCTGTATAACGATGCGACTCGTGCCGTCACCGCCCGCGTCGATGCCGCCGGTACACAACAGTATTGGCGTGATGGCCTGCATCAGGCCACCAATATCGTGGACCGGCTTGGCGATAGCACTCAGTATTTGTTTGATACCAATGTGAGCGCCAGCGGGCTCTCGGGCACCCTGCTGAGGCAGATTGACCCGCTTGGGCGGACGAATTCCTGGACCTACGAGGCAGTATTCAATTTCCCGGTCACCTTCACCAATGCTGCCCGGTGGTGTCGCGCACTGGGGCTACGATAACAAGGGGAACGTGACCATCACCACCGATGCTGCCGGACAGGTCACCCTTTACCGGTAACGATGGTGCTGGCAACCAAACAAGCGTTACTGACGCCAACACTCACGTAACAATGTTTGGCTACGACCAATACGGCCACCTTACTGAACGCCACCGACGCGCTCAGCCACGCAACGGGGTTCACCTACGACATTGTCGGGCGACGCACCAAGAGTAGCGCGGATGCGCTCGGGCAGAGCGAATCCTTCACCTGGGACGCCCGCGACCGGCTCACTCGCCATGTCAACGCCGCTGGCGAGACCAACATATGGAGCTACGATGGCAACGGCAACCAGACCGCGTGGACCGACCCCCAATCAACACCCGCACCAACAGCTACGACGCGCTGGATTGGTCGACGACAACCACCTTGCCTGGGCGACAGCGCGGCGTTCGTGACGTACGGCTATGACGACGCCAATAACCGGGTCAAGCGCGACCCATGCGTTGAGTCATCAAACGAAGTTCGGCTTTGACGCACTGGGTCGACTGACCAGCACAACCAACGCCCTGAGTAAGGTCTGGTCATTTGTCGTGGACGCCGAAGGCCGACGCACCCGCGCGACCTACCGAAATAGCCATAGCCAGGGCTTTGTCTACGACGCGGCGGGCCAACTGACTGCGTGGGGACGAACGCGTTGACACAAAGTGCGGGTTACGGTATTCAGCTACGACCCGCTGGGTAACCTGACGAATGCGTGAGACGCGCGCAGCAATCCGCTGACGTTTGGCTACGATGCCGTGAGCCGTTTGACAGCCGTGACCTATGCTGGCGGAAGTAGCGAGCAATTTTCCCACGACGGCGTGGGCAACCTGACCGGCTTGGTGACCCGCGCTACACAGACCATCGTCATGACCTACGACGCCGCGAACCGGCTGACGCAAAAGAGTTACGTTGGGACCGTCGACGCGTTCAACTACGGTTACGACGCGGCGAACCAATTAACCGGTGTAGTAGCCGCCGTCTCAGGCGGCTCCGTCACTTCTATTCTCGCCTTCGCCTACGACGCAGCAGATCGGCTGACCAATGAAACGCAAACTGTAGGAACAGCGTCCCCGCGCGCGGTGGGCTACCAATATTTGGACAGATGGTCGCCGCAATCGCCTGACCTACCCTGACGGCAGTTTCATCACTTACGACTACAACACCAAAGGGTGGCTGACGGACATCAAGGACGGTGGCACGAATACAATCGTCAGCTACCAGTACGACGCGGCGGGCCGACGAACACAACGAACGCTTGAGAACAACACGTTCACTCTCTACGACTACGACGTTGCCAACCAGTTGACGAGCATTTGGCACCAGGTTACCAGTGGGGGGACCAACACGATCAGCCGCTATCAGTACGGATACGATAACGCGGGGAATCGGAGTTGGGTGAAGCGGGCGCATCAGTCCAACAAGGGAGATGTCTACACGTACGACGCAGCCGACCAGTTGACCGACGTGAAATACAACGCTACAAACCCCGATGGAAGCGCCAGCGGCTGGGATCGGGAAGTAACGTACGCCTATGACGTGGCCGGTAATCGAACGAATCTGATTGAGAAAATCGGCAACGCGACGAATGCGACCAGCTATGCAGCGAACAGCGACAACCAGTTGACCAGCGCGACCGCGACACGCCAAGGATTAACTGTGGCCGGGGCGGTTAATTCCGGTCCGCTCAGCAACAAGTGGTATGCAAGCACAGCCTTGGCGCGCGGAGTCAGCGCCGGAGTCAGCACAATGAACGGCACGTTTTCGCTGCCCTGTGTTCCAATGAGTGGTTGCAGTAAAACGCTTTGACTGTGACTGTCACCGATGTCAGCGGCAACATCGCCACGCAAATCGTAAACGTGACGATGGCAACCGGGACAAACACGTTCGGTTACGATGCCAACGGAAACCAGACGAATGATGCTGTGTGGAGTTCACAGCTACGACGCCGAGAACCCGGAAGTCGGCGGCCAATGGATCTCTAACGAATAATTACAGCTATGACGCGATCGACCGTTTCATTGGCAGCGAAGGACCAGCGGCAGTAGTGTAATGACCAATTGCCTCTATTACGCTGGCGAGCTACCGATTGCCGAGTACAAACGGAGCCGGCGTCCTCCAGCGCAGATATGTCGTGGCCTCGGCGTCGACGAGCCTCTGCGAGTGACCGAGCGGCAACAAATTTCTATTTTCATGCAGATGGGCTTACGAGCGTCACCGAGATATCTGATTCATCTGGCAACCTCATTGAGCGATACAGTTACGATGTGAATGGTGCGGCGATGTTCTACAGTAGCAGTGGTGCATTGACCAACGCTTCCGCGATTGCCAACCGCCTCCTCTTCACATCACGCGACCGCGACCCAGACACGGGGTGGTATAATAATCGCCATCGCTACTACAACCCGAATGGTGGGCCGGTTCGCCAGCCCTGGACCCGATTCGGGCTAGAGGTGGCGACTTGAACCTGTATCGCTACTGCTACAGCCACCCGATAGACTTCAAAGATTCTTCAGGGTTGTGCAAAGATGGCAGCTTTTGGAGTGATTACTGGAACAATCTCAGTCAGGACTGGTTCAATAATCTGAGCGACGGCGCGCGCGGCCTTCTGATGTCTCCAGTGGATTTAGTATCTGGCATAATCGGTGGGGTTGGCGGCTCTGGATTGATGCAGGCAACCTGTCGGGGCATCCCTGGGGTATCTGGGACTCGACGCTCAACGCGCGACCAAACCTGCCCGGACGACCATCCCGGCTGCACTTGAACAATAGGGAAGCGATCCACGTGCCATCGGTTCCACCGTTGGGCAAATCGGGATCGGATTTGGAGCCGGGAATGCCTTTGTCTGCTGCAGATGCGCTGTCTGCAGGTGATAAGGTTTCGAGCGCTGCAAACGCGATCGAAGACTGGTTGGGACCGGACACGAAGTTGAGACGGACTCTGGTAGCCTGATGTTACGATCGGCAGATGGTACTAAGTCAATTCGCTTTGACCTGTCGGGTTCTGATCGGCACATCAATGTTGAGACTTGGCAGCCACTCGGAAATGGTAGGTTTACGAATGAGTTGGCAATGTGCATGTTTATCCAAAACCGTAAGAGTCTGAGCCACAATGAAACGTGATCATCTGTTGAACTAGAGCAGAAAGCGCTGGCGCTGCAAAATCTGGACAGATTCGGGAAGCCGCCGACGTTTTTGCTGTCCTTGTCAAAGAGCAACCGGACTGGAGCGGGGACTGGATTTGACAGCCTCGCTTTCTGTCTGGAAGAATTGGGTGAGTATGATTCGGCGGAAAATCATACACCGAAGCATTGAGAGACTGGCCAAAAAACCCGTATTTTTTGGGGGACGTGCCTTCAAAGCTTGCATCGCGACCCAAACACTTTGAGACTTATTTGAAGTTACTGGAGATGGAACACTTGAGCAAAAGTCAGAAGGGGGTCGAAACGGCTGTGACGGTACTGAAGAGTCTCGGCGAACGGATTGGGTACGAACGATTGCGGAGAAATGAAGCATGTCTAACTCTCATTGCGATAAAGACTATCTTCAGTGGTAAAAGAGGGGAGATTCGCACCAAGATTCTCAAGAAGGACATGCTCAAGTTGTTTGGCTTGGACAGTCACCGACAGCCTTTAGACTTGTGGGAACTTTATTTTACTGGTCTGCACCAGCGGAATAGGGCTGCGAGATGTGCGGATTTGCCTCCGTGCAATACCCAACAGGGCTCCTCTCCCCCAAGGGGAGAGGCGGGGGAATCGGAGAGAGGAGGAGGACCTTAAAACATGTGTTTCTGCGAAACGAACCCATTTGTAATGTTGGCAAATGTGGTTGTAAGATGCATAAAGGCAATGAGTTGTGAATCCGGGGAAGAATTTTTGAAATGGGTTCGTTTTTCGGGTTGCAGAAGGCCTGTGGACGGCTCGGAGAGCCGTCCCTACCCGACAGATGTAAACAGGCGGGACGCCTGTTCAACGTGGAGCGCGGATCAGGAGCGGCCGACAACGGTGGTGTTTTATAACCAAGGGACTGATAAATTAGGACAATGCTAAAAAAATTGCTTCTGGTTTTGGGCGTTCTCGGTTCGGGGTTCCTGGTTTTTGCTCCGGCGGGGGCGGCGCAGTCGTTGCCGACTTATGAAGATTTTCGGCGGGTGGATCGGATGCGGCGGATGACGGGGCAATTGCAGACGAGCGAGCTGTTGAAGGTGACGCGGGTGGACCCGGGGTTGATCCAGCGGACGGCGTTGCGGGCGACGAATGATTTTCAGGTGACGTGGGGCGCGGCGGAGTTGATCGGGGATTGGACGACGAAGCGGTTGCTGTTTGAGTCGGCGCTGGCGGCGAGCGGGTCGAACGTGGCGGTGGCGTTGCGGTACGGTTGCGCGGCGGCACAGAAGCGTGACACGGATACCGCGCTGCCGTTGTTGCGGTTGGCGGAGAAACGTGATGAGGGCAATGCCGTGCCGTGGCTGGTTGAGCTGGGATTACTGGAGGCGCAACAGAAAGGGTTTGCGGAATTGAAGCTGCCGGTTGGGTGGACAATCCATTATCGCGATTACGGCACCGAAGCGGCGCGGGCGCGGATTCGTTTGCTGGAGGCGGCGGGGTATTCGCCTTATGCGGCGCGGCGATTGGGGTTCGCTCCCGAGACGCCGGTGCTCAGCATGGTACGGGAGTTGGCGGAGCGACCCATCGAAAAGGCGGCCACGCCGTTTTTGTTGCAGGTCGCGCGGGCGATGCAGGATCGGCCGATGTATTTGTTGACGGAACTGGTGGGGGAGACGCTGGAGCGCGCGGTGACGGCGACGGGCGTGGAAGGGCAGACGGGCGCCGAGGCCAACATGCGCGCGCTGGAACTGGATCGACGCCGTGATGACATCAAGGCGCTGGTGTCGTCAGTCGAGCGCGACACGGCGGACATTGCGACCGAGGCGGAGATGGTGGGGTATTTTGATGATGTGCTGAACCTGGGCGAAGACGTGGCGATGCGGCGGCTCGTCGGGAAGGTGCAGGGAAATCCGCTGCCGTGAGCGGGGACTCAAGGCGCGGGTTGTGTTGGTTTCGGATGCTTCATGTTTTCCAACTGGCTGATGGCGGCTTGCAGTTTTTGATCCGAAGGGACTTGCCGCTGGAGGGACTTAAGCACGTCGATTCCATCATCGATGCGGTTCTGCTCCACGTAGAGTTGCATGAGCCGAAAGTTGGCTTCGGGATTCTCCGGGCCCAGCGCGATGGCCTGTTTGAAAGCGTACTCAGCTTCGTCGGTCCGTCCGCGGCTGTTGTAAACGCCGCCGATGGCCGAGCGGTGCTTGGAATACGTCATCCGGGCCCACCTATTCGAGAGAAATCCCGGATCGGCGAGGAGCTGTTTTGTCAGCGCATCCCAAAACTCGCGGTCACGCGCGATGACCGCCGGGTCAAGTTGGGCCAGCGGCTTCCGGTTCAGCTTCAAGATCAGTCCGTGCGGCTCGAGGTATGGATACATCCAGGCCATGGGATGACTTTCTTCAACGTAGAACTCGCGATCCGGGTTCTTGTCGAAAATGAATTTGGAAATCCGCCCTTCCATTGCCAATCTCGCTTCGCCACCTTTCATGGCTTCGTCGGGATTGAGTGTTTCCCCGTAAAGGACGCGGTGTTGAACATCCTCCACATACTCCTGAAAACAGCGCTGCACATCTGCCGTGGTGGGAAGCGTGATACGAGTTCCATACATCGAGCGGGCGTAATCCAGATACGAGTCGTCGCCCAGCCAGTTTTGCGTGAGCGTGAAGAACGGGTCGGCGTTTATTTGAGAGTTGGACAGGGCCGTGACCAAAGAGCGACCGGGACCAGTGCCGCCGAAATAAATACTCCCCGGCGGGATGGATTGGATAATGTCCCGGGCAAAGGCGATCGGGTATTTGTCTCCGCCGGCGGCGAACTCCGAGAGCGCGCCGTAGGTTTCCAGCGCCGGTTGCCATTGCTTGACGTGCGAAGGCGAGCGATTATTTGCGTCGGGATATTCGTAAAGCAGGGAATGGTCGTGTACGGCTTCCCAAATATTGCTCGCTGTCGGCAAGTCTCCTCGCGCCACCGCCGCGAACAGGGAGTTGAATTCCGGCGGCAATTCTTTGCCGTCGGCAGCCGCCAGCGCATTGGCCTGCGCTTGCTTCGCGGCGATGAAGGCTTTCAATTGGTCGGAGACCTTCGATTTGTCAAGGGACCAGATGCGGCTGCGGCTGTCGGCGTCGAGGGAAAAGCTTGCCACCAAAAACACGAGGCTGAACGCTGCGAGCGTCGTCGTTCTGCGTATGCGGAAGCGCATCTTCATAGTTCACCTACCGCGCCGTCAGTGAATCATAGCCACTTGTTCTCGAAACGTCACCTTATTTGGCAGGAAAAGCGAGCCAAGCGGCAACGTTTCTGTTATCCTTTTTCGGCAGGGTTGGCTGAGGCGGCGACAGTTTGGAAATGGAGCGGAAGGCAATGAAGAAAAATATTTGGATCGGGGTGTTGGCGATTGCAGTGGCGGCGCTGGCAATCGTGGTGGGGATGCAGAACGGGCAGATTCAGGGCTTGCAGGAGGAGAAGCGTTTGATGTTGGCCGCGTTGGCAGAGAAAGCCAAAGCTGCGCCCGCGCCGGTCGAGGAAACCCCGGCGCCATTGCCGGAGACCAAAACGGTTGAGCCAGTGGTGGCCGTGGCACCTGCTCCCGAGGCGCCGCCGACCAAGGCGACAACGAACAATCCTTTCGCGGGGATGGCGGAGATGATGAAGAGCCCGCAAATGAAGGAGATGATGCGCGCCCAGCAGAAGGTGGCAATTAATGGAATGTACGGGTCGCTTTCCAAATACCTGAATCTCTCTACCAATGACATGGATGCACTCAAGGAACTGCTTTTACAACGGCAGATGGCCTTGATGGATGCGGGGATGTCCATGATGGGCGGCACCGGGACCGACCCGAAGCAGGCGGCCGCCGACGTGCAGACGGTCAAAGCTGACTATGACAAAAAGATCTCGGATCTGCTCGGCGCACAGGATTACCCGGTTTTCCAGGATTACGAAAAAACCGCGGCGGACCGGATGACGGTGCAGATGTTCAAGAATTCGTTGTCGCCGGACGCGGCATTGACGGATCAACAAGAGGAAAATTTAGTCACGGCGATGGCGGAGGAACGCAAGGCGATGCCGGCCACGTCGGCGTTGAACAACCAGACTCCCGATCCGTCGAAGTTTACCGAGGAGGGGATCGCGGATACGTTGAAGCAAATGGACCAGTTGCAGCAACGGAATGCCGAGCGCGCCGCGTCGATCCTCACTCCCACGCAGCTTGACCAGTTCACAAAGTTCCAGCAGCAAATGAACAGCATGGCGGCAGTCGGCATGAAGATGGCCGCGCAGATGTTTGGAAACAAGGGCGCCGCGCCGGCGCCCGCCGCTAGTCCCAGCCCGTAAGCGTCCGCGCGATTTACCGTTGCGTGTCGAAACCGCGCCCGCTATATTCTAAAAGATCTGGTGCGCGGACGTGGCGAAACTGGCAGACGCGCAGCCCTCAGAAGGCTGTGACCGCAAGGTCATGGAGGTTCAACTCCTCTCGTCCGCACCAACTTCAGGATCGATTCCCGGTTTTAATAGCGGAAGCTGCTGTGGCCGATAAACTCGCGCAGAATCGAAGTCGGCGGCACCAGATGGTCGGAGACGCCGAGAAAGCTGGACAAGAACGCGAGCAACCGCCGCGCCTCGGCATACTGCGGATGGTACGGTTTGATTTCGACCAACAGCGGCTCGACGAACGGTTTGAGGACCGCCAATTCGTAATCCAGCGCCGAGTTGAAGGCGATGTCAGCGCTTTGTTGAAAGGGAAATATCCAGGTCTTCTCGCCGCGGCGCACGCTGGGCCACATGTTTAGTGTCGCCAGCGCCGTGTTGCCGCGAAAATTGTTGTCGCGGACCATCCGTCGCACGAGGCGATTGTCCGTCGTGGAAATGCGGTTATTCGAATCCAGGTTCAACTGCGTCAGCGCGCTGATGTAGATCCGCAATTTATGCGCGGGCGGCACGGACTCGGTCAGGCGGGGATTCAGCCCGTGGATGCCCTCGACCAGCACGATTTGGTCGGGTTCGATGCGCAACTTCTGCCCGCGAAATTCGCGGGAGCCCTTCTCGAAATTGAAACTCGGCAACTCCACTTCCTCGCCTTTATCCAGCCGCAACAGGTGCTCGTTGAACAGCAACAGATCGACCGTCTCGATGTTTTCAAAATCAGCCTTGCCATGCTCGTCCAGCGGCGTCTGATCGCGACTGACGAAGTAGTTGTCCACCGAAATGGTCACCGGACGAAGGCCGTTGACGCGCAACTGGACGGCCAGCCGCTTGGCGAAGGTGGTCTTGCCCGATGAAGAGGGGCCGGCGATGAGCGTCCACTTGATCCGGCCCCGATGTTCGTAAATATGGTCGGCGATCTGCGCGATCTTCTTCTCGTGAAAAGCCTCGGCGATCTTGATGAAGTCGCTGATCTCCTTGTTGGCGATGATTTCGTTGAGCCGGCCCACCGTATTGACGCCGAGGATCCGGCCCCATTCCTTGTGTTCCTTGAAAATCTGGAACAGTTGCGGCTGCGGCTCGAACGGCGGCAGGTTCTTCGGGTCTTCCCGTTCGGGGACCTGCAGCACGAAGCCCGGCGCGTACGAAATCAGCTTGAACAATGTCAGGGACCCGGTGCTCGGGGCCAGCGGTCCGTGGTCCAGGTCGGAGAAATCCTCGCACCAGCATGTGGCTACCTTGGGCGGGTTGCTGAAGCGCAGGAGATTGTACTTGTCCCATTGCTTCTCTTTTTCGAAGCGGCGGACGACCTCGGTGAAGGCGATTTTGCGCCGTTCGATCGGGAGGTCGTCTGCGACATTCGCCCGCATGTGTTTGTCGAGACCTTGCAACTGCTCGTCGCTGAGGCCGGCTTTGCCGTTCATCTCGAAGCTGCAGAAGAAACCCGAGCCCAGCGAATGCTCAATCGCGAAATGAGCGTCGGGAAATAATTCCTTGATCGCCTTGGCCAACAAAAAACAGACGGAACGCCGGTAGATTTGAAAGGCGTCCGAATCGGCCCGCGTCAGCAGCATGACTTTGCTGTCCACCTCCACCGGGTACGTGACGGAGACTGCGTCGTTGTTCACCAGCGCGGCGATATAATCGAGGCCGTCCGGCGCCCGGCGCTGGGGGAGGATCTCGCAAACAGGAGTACCAGCCGCGCAGCGAATGTGCCGGCCATCTTCCAGCGTAACCGTGATCGTATTGAGGTTCGGCTCCATTTCCCAAATTTCTTGCAATCTCCGGGCCAACCGCTTAACCGCAGAAAAACTCTGCTCGTGCAGAATGTTTCTGTACTTATATACGGCTTTCGTGCGATTAGAAACTTCTTTTCGCGCGGCTGTCGAACAAATTGTCGCTGAGCAAGATAAGGGCCGCTCCGGCCTGTTTTGCTTGATGTTTCGAGCCGGGGAACCTAACGTCTTCACCGTGATTTGTTGCCCATGGATGAAGAGTGCCCGATGAACAAGACGATATCCACCGAGTTCCTGCGCCGCATCCCGAAGACCGACCTGCATTTGCATTTGGATGGTTCGCTGCGGATCCCGACATTGATCGAACTGGCGAAGCGGCACCGCGTCAAGTTGCCGTCCTACACCGAGGACGGGCTGCGACGGTTGGTGTTCAAGGACAAGTATGCCCATCTTCCCGAGTACTTGCAGGGGTTCGCCTACACCTGCGCGGTGATGCAAACCGCCGAGAGCCTGGAGCGCATCGCCTGCGAGCTGGCCGAGGACAATCTGGCGGAAGGGGTGCGCTACATTGAAGTCCGGTACGCCCCGCAGTTGCACATCAATGACCGGCTCAACATCGAAGAAGTTGTCGGCGCCGTTTGCCGCGGTCTCGGGCGCGCGCAGAAACAGCACAACCTCTCGAAGGCGGTCCGCACCGGCGCGGATGTTCCGTTCCACTTCGGCATCATCGTCTGCGCGCTGCGGTTTATCGTGCCGCAGATGTCGCCATACTATCGGCGGTTGTTCGAGGTAATGCCTTACGCGTCCCCGAAACAAGTCTGCATGGCGGCCTCGATGGAATTGGCGCGCGCCGCCGTGGACCTGGCCCACAACAAAGGCCTGCCCGTTGTCGGGTTCGACCTGGCGGGGGCGGAAGCGGGCTATCCAGCCGACGACCACAGCGCGGCCTACCAGTACGTGCATTCTCATTTCATCCGCAAGACCGTTCACGCCGGCGAAGCCTACGGGCCCGAGTCGATCTTCCAGGCGATCACGAAGTGCTACGCCAACCGCATCGGCCATGGCACCTGGCTCTTCGCGAACGACATGATTGAAGACCCGGCCATCGACGACCCGGCGGAGTACGTTCACCACCTGGCCGAATATGTCGCCAGCCAGCGCATCACCATGGAAGTCTGCCTTACGAGCAACGCCCAGACCCTGCCGCGCATGCGCAACCTCACGCACCATCCCCTGCGCCAGATGCTCGATCACGAATTGTCCGTCTCCATCTGCACCGACAACCGCCTCATGTCCGACACGTCCGTCACCAACGAACTGCGCCTGGCCGTCGACAAGCTGAAAATGACGCCGCGCGAACTCCGCAACGTCGTCATCGCCGGTTTCAAAGGCAGCTTCTTCCCCGGCACCTACAGCGAAAAACGCGATTTCGTCCGCCAGGTCATCGACCGCTACGAGTCCCTCTCGCGCGAACTGCCCAAATAAAGTTCCGCTCCTACATGTTGTTGTAGGCCGCGTGCCCCCACGCGGCGAGGGTTCTCTGGTTGTGCGCCGGTCTCCCGACCGCGGCACTTCATCCTGTCCAACCCCAATTTCACCCCCATCTTTCCACCCCCAACTCTCTAAGTCCTTGCAGTCAGGGATAATAACTGGGGGGTTCGTTTCGCAGAATCGCATATATAAGAATCTTTCTAGTGGCGCGGGCGTCTCGCCCGTGTTCTTGCCGGCTCCGAGTTGAACAGGCGTCCCGCCTGCACTCGTTCGACATCGAGCTGCGCAAAGCAGCGAGTCGCACCGAAACCTTGGCGAAGGAGGAAGCGTCCTCGCGAAGTAGGCGTCCCGCCGTGTTCTTTTGACCGACCATAGTGGCGCGGGCGTCCCGCCCGTGTTGTTTTGTCCAAACTTTGTACCGCCAAATTCCTCTGTTGAGAGTTGCGCGTTGAAGGTTGGAAGTTGCGCGTTCATCTGTTCAGTCCCGCATCATACCACTATCGGAATTCGATTTCCAGCGCTTTAAGCTGGCCTTCCTCTGTAGCAGCGCTTGCTAAGCGCTGTTCCTCTGACCGTCCACCGTTGGTTGCACGCCGCAACTCCCGCATTGTAGGGCAACCGGCCCGGTTGCCGTCGTGCCTGAAAACTATAGGGCGGATCGGGTTTCTTCCTTCCGCCTTCATCTTTTTACCCCGCCCCGCCCCCCCTTTCGCCGTTGTCCACACACATGAGCGGCGAGCCTTGCCAAACAGCAAGACGGAGGTCATCTTGGCACGGGGGAGTTATTCACGGCAAGGCATCCAGAATTATGACGAAAGGATCGTCCGCACAATGAGCGGCGCGTGGAAATCACTGGGCGTTGTGTGCGTCCTGACCATGGGGATGTACGCGTACACCGCACCGTTGGGCAGGTTGGAATCGCTGAGTTTGAATCCGGCGGACGCTTACTACAATTTACTGGTGCAGGGGTTTCGCGATGGCCATCTGAGCCTGAAAAAAGAGGTGCCGACCGGGTTCGCGCGCCTCGCCAACCCCTACGATCCCGAAGCCAATCGCGTGTACCGGGGTTTGCCTTACGGGCTGAGCGACCTGAGCTACTACAAGGGCCGGTTTTACTTGTACTTCGGGGTCACGCCGGCATTGATATTATTCTGGCCGTTCGTCGCGCTGACCGGCCACTACCTGTTTTACCGTGTGGCCGTGACGGTTTTTTGCGCCGTGGGCGTTGCCGTCAGCCTGGGTTTGTTGCGCACGCTCTGGCGGCGCTATTTGCCGAGGTGAGCGTCGGGGTGGTGGCGCGTGCGCGCTGGCGCTCGGCTTGGCGACGGGCGTGCCGGCACTGTTGCCGCAGTCCGACGTTTATCAAGTGCCGATCAGTTGCGGGTATATGCTGACGATGCTGGCATTGGGGGCGGTTTGGTGCGCATTGCACGACACGGAACGGAGGTGTCGGTGGTTGATGGCGGGAAGTGTGGCCTACGGGCTGGCCGTTGGCGCGCGACCGTCGTTGCTCTTTGGCGGCATTATCCTCCTGGTGCCGGTGGTTTGCGCGTGGCGCGAACGACGGTCGATTTGGACTGCGCTGATGGCGGCGACCATCCCGATCACGCTGATCGGGTTGGGGTTGATGCTCTATAACGACCTGCGGTTTGGCAATGCATTTGAGTTCGGCCTGCGTTACGAGTTGGGCGGAGGAGAAGGACTGGTGACGCAGCAATTCTTCCATCTGCGTTATCTCTGGTTCAATTTTCTGGTGAACTTTCTGGAGCCGGCGCGCTGGACCGCTCACTTTCCCTTCGTGCAGAGAGCCGCCGTGCCGCCCTTTCCGCTGGGTTATCATGATGTGCAAGACACTTTCGGTGTTCTGACTAACGTTCCGCTGGTGTGGCTGGCACTGGCCGCGCCGCTGGCATGGCGAAAGCGCCCGGATCCGGAGCGGGCGCCTTGCGCTGGTTTGTAACGGCCTCGTGGCTGCTTTTTGGGATGTGCGCGTTGACACTTGAGTTTTACTGTACCGCGGCCGGCCGCTACGAGGTGGATTTCTTGCCGGCGCTTGTGCTCCTTGCCGTGGTTGGCATCCTCGGGCTCGAGCGCGCGCTGGCTGAGCAGCCGGTCAAGCGACGTCTGGTACGCTGTGGTTGGAGCGTGCTCTTGGGGTTCTCGGTCATCTTTGGTGTGTTGGTGAGCGTCAAGAATTACGCGGTTGCAGACTGTTCGATGGCGACGATCCTGACTGGGGAGGGCCGGGTGCCGGAAGCCATCCGGGTCTTCGAGGGTGCTCTCCGAATTGAGCCCGATTACGCTGAGGGGCACCATAACCTGGGACTCGCTTTATTGCAGGCAGGCAAGGTGCCGGAAGCCGTCCGAGAGTACGAGTGCGCGTTGCGGCTCAACCCCGATTATACGGATGCCCATGTCAGTCTGGGGACGGCATTGGCCGAGATGGGCCGGCCCGAAGACGCCATCCGGCATTGGAATGAAGCCTTGCGGATCAAGCCCGATGATGCCGAGGCCTATTACAACCTCGGACTGGTTTTGCAGCAAACGGGCAGGTTACCGGAGGCGGTCGAAGACTACGAGCAAGCGGTGCGAAGCAATCCCGATGACGCCGAGGCGCACAACAATCTGGGACTCGCCCTGGCTCGGCTGGGCCGGGTACAAGAAGCGATGGGGCATTACGAGGAAGCACTAAGGATCAACCCCGATCGCGCTGAGACGCACTATAACTTCGGGATAACCTTGCAGCAAACAGGCAAGTTACCGGAGGCGATCGAACACTACGAGTGGGCCCTGCGGATCAAACCTGATTATGTTCAGGCACACTACAATCTGGGAGTTGTGCTAATGCAATTGGGACGGGTGCAGGAGGCGATGGGCCATTGGGAGCAGGCGGTGCGAATCAAACCCGACTACGTCGCGGCGCACTACAATCTGGGCGTGGCGCTGGAGCAAGCGGGCCGGATACGTGAGGCCATTGAGCATTACGAGCAAGCACTCAAGCTCCGACCGGATTTTACTGCGGCCAGCAACGCCCTCGCGCGGCTGCAGGCCGCTCAGATAGGTCAATAACACCCGGTGGAAGTCGATAATTAGTTTTGCGTGCGGAATTGGGGTTGCGTGCGGAATTGGGGTCATGCGGAATTGGGGTCAGGTCTCAGCATCAGACAATTGGCCCAAGAATGGATTCAGCCCCCGCGTTCCGCTTTGACTTTACCTCGCCGACCAATCCGTTTATCAATCACCGATGCAGCGTTATCAGTCGCTCCTATTTCGATGCCGACGGAACGCTCTTTGACTTTGACCGGGCGGAAGTTGCGGGCGAGGGGGTCAGACCGGTGCTCGTGACATTATCCGATGTAGCGAGCACGGGCCTCAGCCTTTGCCAGTTGCGTTTCATATCTGGTGATTCGGGTTTCCCATAAACTCCGCATATTGCCATTCGTCGACGCGGCAAGATTGCGGCGCACCCTGCCGAGCTGTTTGCGGATGTTGCGCTCTTCGGGGTTTCGTTTTGGGCTAATTTTAGAGACGGGCGAAGCGCCCTTTTTTTCAGTCACGCTCTATACTACGTAAACCAGCGGCGAGACGCTATGGGGTGTTTACCCCATAGCGGTTGGTGTGCGACAAGGCGTATCATGACAAAATTGTTGCTGACCACCAAATGCGGTGCACACAAGGTGCCGGAGAGGAAAAAGTTCCGTCCGCCCCCGCGGGGGGATGAACTGCTCAATCCGTGACAATTCGTTAACTGTTCAAACCACGCCATGAGGTTCGTGGCAGAAAGTAAAATAGGCTTCACTATGGAACCAGCTTCCGCTGCAGTAAAACTCCCCGTACGGATCAAGAATACTTACCTGGAGCCCGCGCAGCTACGCATTCCCAACCCCGAGTTACTGGTCAACGTCGTGCGTCTCCGTGTCCGCCAACTTGCCCAGGGACATCGGCCCCTCACGCAGACAGATCCGCGGATGGAATTCTCTGATATCGCGCTGAAGGAAATCAGCGAGGGCAAGCTCGGGTACGAATTCCCCGATCAATCCGAGTTCGTGCCCGAGGTGTCTGCCGTCACCGTCGAGCCTCCTTTGGTCGGCATAGCCTAACTACAAATGGGACTGAGGAGTCGCATCTCTTCATTCTGCATCTGGTTGACGCAGTGGTGGTCCTTTTCACCGCCCACTGTCCGCTTTGACTTTACCTCGCCGCCCAATCGGTTTATCAATCACCGATGCCACGTTATCAATGGCTCTTGTTCGATGCCGACGGGACGCTCTTTGACTTCGACCGGGCGGAGGGTAGGGCACTTGAACAAGCGTTCCGGCAAGCCGGGAGCACGTACGAGTCGGGTTACCTGGCTACGTATCGACGTATCAACCAGGCGCTCTGGGAAGCGGTGGAACGGGGAGAGATCGCGCCGGGCGTCGTAAAAATAAAACGCTTCGAACGGTTGCTCGAGGGCATCGGGGTGGACGGCTCGGCGGCGGTGTTGAGCGACAACTATCTCGAATGCCTGGCCGCCTGCTCGGAACTCATGGAGGATGCCGGCGAAGTCGTGCAGGCGTTGCACGAGAAATATCGAATAGCTATTTTAACCAACGGCCTCCAGGTTGTCCAACGTGGCCGACTGGCCCGGTCCGCGATTCGCGATCACATTGCCGAGATCATCATTTCCGAAGAGATCGGTTTTGCCAAACCGGCCAAAGAGTTCTTTGACTTGGCCATGTCACGGTTGGGACATCCGTCCGCGCGAGAAGTGCTGATGATCGGTGATGGTTGGACCTCGGACATCCAGGGCGCGGTACAATATGGCATCGATGCCTGCTGGTACAATCCTGGACACAAGCCGCGTCCCACCAATCTCGAGATTACCCGCGAGATCGCCTCGTTACACGAATTGGTCGAATGGCTGGCGTAAACCGGCTGCACGTTGATTCTGCGGAGGGTCACCGTGTCGCAACTCATGCGCGAGCTTTCCAGTAGAACGGGCGACGATGCAGGTGCATCACTGCTTTGATGAACAGCGTCTCGCCACGCAGGCTGTAGACAATGGCATATGGAAAGCGATGGAAGTTGAGCTTGCGGTTGTCGCCCTGGATGATACGCCACCGTTGCGGCCGGGCCACTACGCGTCGCAGTGTGCGCTCGAATTCGTCGAGAAATTGCTCACCTAACCCCGACTGTTGGTGGTCGTACCAGAGGACCGCCGCCTCCAATTCCTCATCGGCTTCAGGATGGCCGACGACGCGCATGAAGCCTGGCCCGGATGTCCCGAATGGATTCTTCGACGGGACGGCAATCCACCCGGCCTTCCTCGATTTCACGGGAGCGCCGCTCGATGACTTCCGCCCACTGCTCTTCGGCGTCCGCGTCGTGTTGCGGATCAAGGCTGGCAATGAGTTGACGGGCCAAATACGCCCGGTCTTGCTCCGGCAGCGCCAGCACTTCAGCGGCCTTTTTGGTCACGATGCTCATGCGCCAATAGTATCGCTGATTTCGAGTGTTCTGGCAAGCGGGCGAATAGCATCAATCTCCCGCGCTCACTACCCATTCAGATCTCTCCACCATCAACACCTGCCAGACTATCGACGAATCAATGCAGGCCGCCGGCGATGACCAACGTTTCCCCGGTGATCCACGCAGCTTCGTCGGAAGCGAAGAAGACCGCGGCGGGCGCAATGTCGTCCGGTTGTCCGATGCGGCCCAGCGGGGTTTCCGCCTCCTGTCGCTTCTGGAAATCGCTATCGATGAAACCCGCGGCATGGACTCCCTCGGTTTCAACCATGCCGGGATTGATGGCGTTGACCCGGATTTTGCGCGGACCCAATTCCTTGGCGAGCGATTTCGTTAGCGTATCGACGGCCCCTTTCGTGGCGCTGTAGACCGAGGCGTTTGCCGGTGCCAGGGTGCTGGCAAGCGAACTGATATTGACGATACTCCCGCCCGTCGGGCTGAAGTGTTTGACCGCAGCCTGTGAGGTGAGGACCAGGCCCAGCACATTGAGATCGAACTGCTTGTGGAAATGTCCTTCGGTGACACTTTCAACGGGGGAGAACTCATAGACCCCGGCATTGTTGACCAGGATATCGAGCTTGCCGAACTTCCTCTTCGTCTCGGCGAAAAGCCGATCAATGTCCGCCTGCTTCGCAACGTTGGCTTGTACCGCAACGGCATTCCCACCCTTTTTGGCGATCTCGTCAACGACACGGTCCGCCCCTTCTTTGCTGGAGGCGTAATTGACGACGACCGCCGCGCCCTCGGCGGCCAGATGTTTGGCGATGGCGGCGCCGATCCCCTTGGATGCGCCGGTAACGACCGCAACTTTTCCTTCAAGTCTTTTCATGATTTGCTCCTTCCTTACAATTCTCCGTTTCCGGGTGTGATGCTCCCAGTCTGGTTGGCGATTCCGGCAGATCGGCCGCAGGCGCTGGAGGGTGAATTGGCTTGACAGAAGTGGCGGGTTCGTGGCAATAGCATCGGACTGTAAGCGAGTGAATTCGGGTCGTGCGGAGAGACGACTTGGTGCAGTTGCGAGCACGTCGATTCTGAATCACCGGCTGCCACGTTTGCACGCAGGTTAAGTTTTCTGGGGTCGGCCTTGCTCTGGTTTTTCTTCTGCACTCGCGCGTCCTGCCCTATAACCCGGTTTGAAATATCAACACGTGGCGCGCTACGAGCGCGGAAGGGGATTCGTGCAGCATGAGAACTCGTACATCATTTCATGTGGGGGAAGTCACCAAATGCCAGGGCGTAACGAGGAGAAACACCAACGTATGGCTGGCAAGCCTGCTCATCGTTGCTGGCTCGGCGCGGCTGGCGATGGCCATCGGGCCGCAATACCAGACCATTGGCGATCCGCCCCCCGCCGGAACTCTTAACGACGTGGTTTTTCTCGACGGCGCCACGGCCTCTGGTACCGGCTCAGTGATCGGCGAGTCGACCCCTGACGCAAATGGCAACGTTGATTTGGCTATTCTTACCGCCGATCATGTCGCCTCCGCCGTTGCTGGTGGGACATGTAATTTCGGGTCTGACGCGACTAACGCGCCGCTGTTGACTCTCCCTTTGTCCGCTACTTACAAGAGCTTCAAGCTCGTGGACGCTGTGAATAATCCGCTTGGGCTGCGCGAGGATCTCGCGATCATGCTGGTACCGAATGTCGCTCCCAACCCGCTTTTCGCGCCCGCCAACAATTTTCTTCTCGCGCCTTTTGCTGCCGCGCCACCGGCCGCCAACAAAACAAATGTGGTGAGCCAGAAGTTCACGGAACTAGGGTACGGCTTCGGGGGAACCTACAACCCGGCAACGGCAACGTATATCAGCGACAATGCCCCAGGAACCCGCAGGTTCCAGAACAACACCGTGACGAAAATTTTTGGCAATGCGAGCGACGGCACCTATTTCAACCCGCTGGTCAACTGGCAGAACTTGGCCCCGTCGGCGGCGGGCGGTGGGGCTTCGTTCGGAGGGGATTCTGGAGGCCCGTACCTCACCGGGGGAGCCAGCGCTGCCCTTAATGCCACTTGGGTGACTAACACCCCCAGCTTCAACGGTGCCGCCAACCCCCCCCTCGATACAAACACCGCCATTAGCATAAACCTCAGCTATACGGATTACGAGTCGGCGGTGCATGTGTCTGGAGACCCCGGCGCCAAGGTGGTGGATGGGACGACGGGCGGATATGGCATCCCACTTGTCCAAACCGGCGATTTGACGACGGGAACGTATGATTGGGCTGAGTTTTACGCGAATAACCCAATAATGATCCCCGAGCCCGCTTCCTTCGTGCTCGTGGCTTTGGGCGGCTTTTCGCTCTTGTTGCTCGGGTACCGACGGCGACAGACCCTGGAAGGGGTCGGTCCTAAAAAAGTTACATCGTGAGTGTCTGGGCGGTGAGCGAACATTGCCAGGCGGACGGTGTTTATGGGTGGCGATTTGCGAGGTTGACTCTTGACAGAAATGGGTCGAAACC
This sequence comes from uncultured Verrucomicrobiae bacterium, assembly GCA_963812605.1. Lineage (GTDB taxonomy): Bacteria > Verrucomicrobiota > Verrucomicrobiia > Palsa-1439 > Palsa-1439 > Palsa-1439. Next base: position 105,633 of record CAWEWF010000003.1, read on the forward strand.
CGTCAAAGGCGGTGCCAGAATTAGGGTCTGATCTTCACTGAACAGGTCAACGCCAGACCCCCGACGTCACGTTCAACACTCACCGATTTGCGCCGCGCCAAAGTCATCTGGAAGAGGAGTGGATCGTAAGCCGTGAGCCTTGCCAAACGGCAATACGGTTGACAAATGTTTGGACGCGGCGGAAGAGTAATGGCATGGGATGCAGGTTTCTCCTGGTGGTCACGCTGCTTCTGTTCGGTTTGGCCTTGCCGTCACGTGCTGCGAGCCCACAGCGGATTGGTCATACAACTCTTGTGCCGCGACACACCAGCCCCGATGACAAAGGGATGTACACGGCCTTCATCGATCCGACCAACGGTTATGCATATTTCGTGGGCAATTACCTGTTCAAGCTCGATATCACGGGGGATTTGCCCGTGCAGGTTGGCCCGTCTGTCTTTGCGGGACAATTCACCGAAAGTGCGATCGACCCAGCGGCCGGGTATGCGTATGGAGCCAAGATATCTTTGAGCCGGTATGCGCTGGGAGTGGGAACCAATCCCGTCAGCAGCGCCGGTTCGATCTCATTGGCTGCTGGCAATGCCGCTTCCATCGTCATTGACGACTCGGACCCCAATCCGTCCAATCATTATGCGTACGTTCTTTGCACGGTTTCGGGGAATCCCGCGAGGGTGGCGAAAGTGGCGCTCTCCACGTTTACGGAACTCGGCTCCGTGACCCTCAACACCAACGAGACGAACTTTGTGTACGGTCGCGTGGACGCGCAAAAGGGTTATGCCTATTTTGCGAGCGTACCCAGTTTCAATTCCCCCACCATCCCGCAAGTCATCAAGATCAAGTTGACGCCCGGCACCAATCTCGCCGGTGCGCATCGGCGCCGTCAATCTGGACACGGTGGGCGATAATCTTGATGGCGCTTCCATCGACACATTGCATGGGTATGCCTATTATGGGACCTATGACTCCGATACCAATCTTCCGGGTAAAGTCTATAAGGTGAAATTGGAAGATGGGGACGTGCCGCCGACGCTGGTCGGCCGGGTCAATCTCCAGCCCGGCGAGGGTCGACTGGCCGCCTCTGTCATTGACCCGCTGGGCGGATATGTCTATTTCGCCGACGATAACACCTATCCCGGCAGGGTTTATCAGATTGGTCTCAATGGGACAAATCCGCCGGTGGAAATCGGTTATTTACAATTGCAAGGCGGCACCAGCAGCACGAATCCGCCCAACGGCGTGACCACTGACAACTCGACAACCAACGCCGACGGCATCCTTCCCTTTGGCGAGGTTTTCTTTCGCTCAGCGGTCTTTGACCCCATACGCGGCTTCGCCTATCTCGGACAAGACAGCCGGCCGAATCAGGTGGTCAAGATTCAACTGGAGCGGGATGTGGCGGTGATCACCAGTGCGGCAAAGCTGACGGACGGCTCGTTCCAACTGGTTTACACGAATATACCCTACGGGACCAATACGGTCTTGGCCTCCACGGACATGACCGTCCCGTTGACCAATTGGACGGCGCTCGGCAGCGGCGTGGAGGTTTCGCCCGGCCAGTTTCAATTCATTGATCTTCAAGCGACGAATCTCCCACAGCGTTTCTACCGCATTACTTCGCCGTAATCTCCGGGAAACTTTTCGGCAACCCTCTCCTTGGTCTTGCACGAGGGAGTAAAACTTTCGCGAGGTGATGGTAACCGACGCTCCTTATAAAATAAGTGAAATGAAACCAATTTTCTTCTTGCAATAACGGTTCTACTTCGGGTAGAACACTGAGCCGTCTGGAGGCAGTAGGAGAATTCGGTGAAGCGAGCACCTAACTCTCAGTGGCGAGGCAGTCTTTGGCGTTATCGACACCTTTTTGTCGGAGCCAGCGGTTTGCACTCATCCGAAGTAACCTACAGGGATCAACCACCAAACCAACATACCTCTCGTGTCCTCCACGAGATTAAAGGGGATCGTTAACCATGAGCCACGCGAATCGTTATTCGGCATTCGTTTTTGTCAGTACTATTATCGCTTCACTAGCGCTAATCACCGCGCCGGCCCACGCTATCGGCGTGAGCTTCAGCCAGGTTACTTGGGGGGACGGCAACGGCGGTTACGAGGACCAGAACTCCCAATACGGACAGGCGACCATCGGCCTTTCGGGCACTGACGCCCCCTCACTCACACCGGACGGAGCAGGCGGGTTCTATGGTTACGTGAACATCGTCACTTCGGTAGGCGGCGGCAGCAACAACAACTGGGCCATCCAGAATATGCTCGTCGACTTTAACAGCCTCAGCGATCTCAACGGCGGCCAGGGGGCAACGACAGTCAACTTCGACCTCGGCCAGACGGACGGCACGGCCGTCAGCAGCCTGAACTATTCACTCACGCTTAGCGGCGCCCCATTGGGCCTCGAACCAAGCGATCCGGTGACGAACAGCGCCACGGTGACTCACACCCCCAGGTGAACGGGACGACGACTGACGTGACCATAGCTGGCGACGAATCGGAAGAACCAGCGGCGGATTTCGTCGGCGCAGGGGCTAACACGGGGCCTTCCCGAGGCGCCTCCGGCTCTATCGCTACCAACGAAACCAGCATCCCGAAAGTTAGTGAATCGCTCAACGGATGCGCCCCGGGGTCAGCCGCCCGGTCGCTGGCGTATCTCGCCCAGATCGGCGCGATCTAACCTCACCAACTCGGCACAGTCGATCTACGCCGGCCTGACCAACTCGATGGGTGTTGTCCCTGGCATGGGGACGGAAACGATGAGTGGCACGAACAGCCAGTTCGCTCGCGGCAAGAACTCATATGTCATGTCGAATGGCTTGAACGTCGCGTCGACCCAGTTCACCAATACCCCACTGTTTTCCGGCTATTTTGGCCTGGGCACGAATAGCGGCAGCTTTGCCGGCGCGATTAGCACGTTGAGGTCCAATGGTAACGTCGAGGTTTATCTCAGTTGGGGCCAAACCTTTATCCGCACGAACGGCCCCGGCGGCCCCGCTCTCGGGACGAATTTCATCAATGGCGCGCATCAGGCTTTCGTCACCGACATCATCCCCAATACCAACGCCGCGGGTATGATCGTCTCGTATACCATCCGGTACATCGATGATCACGAGCAGAATGGCATGGGCACAAACTTCTTTAACGAGACTACGATCCTTCCCAATGGCCAGGATGCTTCGACAACAAATACGACAACATCGTACGCGGGCGTCATCGGTTTCTTCATGGAAAACGTGACGCAGGTGCCGGAACCTTCGACAATCGCGTTGGCAATGTTAGGATTCACTGCCGTCGCATTGTCACGGATCCGGCGGCCGCGCGGGCCCAAACAGTCGTGAGTTGACTGTCAAGTGCTTCCAAGCAGTCGCAGGCGGGAAACCCGTCTGCGACTGCTGCTTTTTAGAGCGTTATCGGCTGGTGCGGAATGCTCTTTTCCAGCGCGACGGATTTCTTCGGCTTGCTTGCCGCTTCCGGTCTTGGTATCCTTGACCTGGCAACGGAATGTGCCTTCAGGAATCTTGTTCATGAAACTGGGCCTTATATTACAGGCGGTGATTTGCGCGCTGTTATTCTCCCCGCCGGTCCATGCCCAGATTGTGAAGCCTCTCGATCGCACGAAGCAGGCGGATGTAAATGACAAAACGCTCAGCTTCGGCGATGTGCCGTTGAACACGCTCTCGCAGCCGACGAGCGATTTGCCGGGTTCGCCGCTCTCAAAGGGCGAGTTGAAGTTTCAGGATGTCGGTCAGAAAAATGCGGATCTCAAGACGCTGGAAATGCCCACGGTTTCGACGCCGAGCCTGCCCCGGTCGAATTTCACCACCCGGCGCGCCGAGGCTGACGTGCCGAGCGATGAGACCAACAAGAAGCAGGCGGAGCAGGCCAGGAAGAAGGCGCAAATCAACGAACGCCAAATCCGTCCATTCACTCCGGCCGGTGAGGAAGAATTGAAACGCCAACTGAACGAGCCGCCCTTGAACGCGCAGGATCACCATTAGTGGCGTATTGGGCCATGACCAGGACTTTTGAAAACGCCAGGCAAATCCGGTCCCTCCCGTTTCTCCTGCTGTTGGTGATTTCGCTGGCGATCTCTTGCGCGACGACAATGCGCGCGCCGCAGGGCTTTCTGGGTTCGCGCGACGCTTCGCTAAACCAATGGCTGGACGCGCGCTTGAATGTCGATTTTGCGGACGTGCGCGTCATGCACCTGCCGTTGACCGACGCCTTCGCGGGGATGAAGATGGCGATTACCAAGGCGGATGCTCCCGTCGAATCGCTGCGAGTTTCCTTGCACGCGGACGATGTCACACGCCGCCAGGCGTTGTGGTTGCTAACGCAGAAGTACGAGTTGCAGATGGCGGTCGAGAACGTCCCCGGACACCCTTCCTACATCAGCATCTCGAAGTAGAAAACTTGTTTCGCGCGCGCGGGTCTGTTATCTCCTTCGCACCATGCTGCCAGCGCTGCTGACGACCCTGCTTTGGTCCGTTTCTGTTGTCTGCGCCACGCGATCCACGCAATATTTGGGCAGCGCGGTGGCCAATCTCACGCGATTGTGCCTCGCTACCGTCCTGCTCGCGTTGTGGGCGCACGGGTTCGGGAAGGGACTCGGCGGCGCGGGACTCTGGTTCTTTGTTCTCAGCGGCTTCGTCGGGTTTGGATTGGGCGACCTCGCTTTGTACGAGGCGCTGCCGCGCATTGGCTCGCGTCTGACGCTGCTGCTCATGCAATGCCTCGCCGCGCCCATCGGCGCGTTGGTCGAATGGCTCTGGCTGGGGACGACGCTCAGTGTGGCGCAGTGTGTCGCGGGCCTCATTATATTGGCTGGTATCGCCGTCGCGCTCGCGCCCGTAAAGCATGCGGATTTCGACCGCAAACATCTGTTCAGCGGGATATTCTTTGGCGTGCTCGCGGCCGTCGGGCAGGGCGGTGGCGCGGTGCTGAGCCGCAAGGCGTTTCAAGTGGCGGCCCTGGCCGGCCAGAGTATCGATGGTGGCACGGCGGCCTATCAGCGCATCCTTGGCGGTATCGGCGTTGCGGCGGTTTACTTGTTCTGGTTGCGGGGACGCGACCGTCCGACAATTCTCGCCAGTCGCGCCGAATGGCGCAAAGCGTGGCCGTGGGTGCTGGTGAACACGCTGGGCGGGCCCGTTCTCGGTGTGGGTTGCTATCAATGGGCCTTGTCGACGACGCCGAGCGCCATCGTGTTGCCGATCGTCGCCACGTTGCCCCTGGCGGTGATTCCATTTGCCTGGGGGTTCGAGGGCGACCAGCCCGGCGGACGATCCGTCATCGGCGGCGTCATCGCGGTGGTTGGCGTGATCGCGCTGATCCGCGTGCGCTGAAACTTGGCGCGGCAATTCCTGCGGGCGTGTGCTAGAATCCGGCAACGATGCAGGAATTGATCGTCCAGATTCGTGACCTGACAAAGGTATACGGGCACGGCGAGATCGAGGTGCTGGCGCTGGATCACGTCGACCTCGACATCGCGACGGGCGAATTTTTGGCATTGATGGGACCGAGCGGCTCGGGCAAGAGCACCCTGTTGCACATTCTTGCGGGGATCGACCGTCCCACCAGCGGCCAGTGCTTGGTGCAGGGCACGAACGTGGCCGAACTCGGTGAAACCGACCTGGCCGATTGGCGCAACACGCACGTCGGATTTGTTTTCCAGACGTTTAATCTCATCCCCGTGCTGACCGCTTTCGAGAACGTGGAACTTCCACTGTTGCTAACGGCGCTCAGTGCCGGCGAACGGCGCAAGCATGTCGCCGCGGCCCTCGAATTGGTCGGCTTGGCCGACCGCACGAAACATTTGCCGCGACAGTTGTCCGGCGGGCAGGAGCAACGTGTCGCCATCGCCCGCGCGCTGGTGACGGACCCAACGCTGCTGGTGGCGGACGAACCGACCGGCAATCTCGATGCCCATGCCGCCGCGGACGTGTTGGGATTGCTGCAGCAGCTCAACCAAGACGCGGGCAAGACGGTCATCATGGTGACCCATGATCCAAAGGCCGCGTCCTACGCCCGCCGGGTCGTGCATCTGGAAAAGGGCGAGCTGCTGAATGAAGAAGGGCAGACGCAACGCAACCTCTCGATGGGATTTGCAAAATAGAATTCTTTTGCCGTGACGATCTCCGGTTTTATTGTCCGAAACGCGTTTCGCAACAAGCGACGGCTGGCGCTTACGGTGCTAAGCGTTGCTGTTTCGCTGTTTCTGTTTACGATCTTGCAGACGGTGTTGCGCCTGATGACGAAACCACCGACGACGGAACAGGCGGCGCTGCGAATCGTGACCCGCCACCGCGTCTCGCTGGCCAACGTGCTGCCCGAGAGATACCAGCTCCGCATCGAGCGTATGCCCGGGGTCCAGTATTGCTCGAAGTTCACGTGGTTCGCCGGCATCTACAAAGATCCCAGCTTTAGCAATTTCGCGCAGTTTGCCGTGGATGCGGACCGGATTTTCAAGATCTTCTCGGAGATGGCCGTCGCGCCGCAAGAAGAGGCCGATTTCATCAAGGAGAAATCGTCGTGTGTCGTGGGCGCCAAGCTGATGGAGCGTTTCGGCTGGAAAATCGGGGACAAGGTCACGTTACAGGGCACGATTTGGCCGTGCAATCCCGAGTTGACCATCCGCGGCGTGTATCATGCTCGCGGCATCGATGAAACGATCATGTTCTTCCATCATGATTACTTCAACCAGTTGATGAATGACCGCGGACTGACCGGCACCTTTTGGATCAAGGCGACGAGCGCGGAAGTGATTCCGGATTTAATGGCCCGCATTGATGCCGCGTTTCGCAACACCGACGCGGAGACGAAGACCGAAACCGAGCGGTCCTTCCAGCTAACCTTCATGTCGATGCTGGGCAATGTAAAATTATTCCTCGGCGCGATCTCCACCGTGATTGTTTTCACGATGCTGTTGGTGACGGCCAGCACCATGAGCATGGCCATCCGCGAGCGGGCGCGGGAGATCGCCATCCTCAAGGCGCTCGGGTTCAATGCGCTGGATGTCTTCGGCCTGATTTTGGCGGAATCGTTTGGCCTGGCGATGGCGGGCGGCCTGATTGGGTGTTTCGGCACCAAGTTTTTGTTTTCACACGTCGACATCTACAAGCTGTCCCAGGGAAACGTCCCTTTGTTCCCCGTGAGTGGCGATACCCTGGCGCTCGGCCTGGTCGTGGCCGCCATCCTGGGGTTGGCCAGCAGCCTGGCACCGGCCTACACCAGCCACAAAATGTCCGTGGTGGAGGGATTGCAGGAACTGGACTGAGCCATGGCCATTCCGCTTGCATACAACCTGCGCAGTTTACGCGTGCGCTGGCACTCGACGCTCGCCACCATGCTCGGCATCGCGTTGGTCGTCCTTGTGTTCATCCTCGTCCGCGCGCTCGCGCACGGAATCGAGTCCACGTACATCAACACCGGCGATGAACGTAACTTGATCATCCTGCGCAAAGGTTCGACCGCCGAATCCAGCAGCCAGATCAGCCGCGAGGAGGCGCGGCGCGTCAAGTACCTCGATGGCATAGCGCGCAATGGGCGCGGCGAACCGCTCGCCTCGGCGGAAATCATCGTGTTGATCCTGCTGGATCGAATCAACGGCAGCGGGAGCGCCAACGTATTGGTGCGCGGCGTAAGCCCGGTAGCGCTGGAATTGCGTCCGCAGATCAAAATCACCGAAGGACGGATGTTGCAGCCGGGATTGCACGAATGCCTGGTGAGCCGCCGCATTGCCGACCGCTTTGCCCATTGCCGCGTGGGTGAAAGCTTCCAGTCGGGCCGGATCACCTGGCATGTCGTCGGGATTTTCGATGCGCAACGGACCGCCTACGAATCAGAGATTTGGGTCGATGCGGACGAAGCCCGCTCGTCGTTTAAGCGCGATTTTTACGGCTCCGTGTTGATCCGTCCCGTGGACAGCGCGGCCGCGGAACGGGTGGAACAACGCATCCTGACGGACAAATTGTTAAGCCTCAAGGTCGTGTCCGAAACCGACTATTACCGCGAGCAAACGCAGTCGGCCGGGTTGTTTCGTTTCCTGGCCACATTCCTGGCGGTCATCATGAGCGTCGGCGCGGCCTTCGCGGCGATGAACACCATGTACGCGGCGGTTGGCGCGCGCACGCGTGAGATCGGGACACTGCGCGTACTGGGTTTCCGGCGCAGCCAGATTTACGCGTCGTTCCTGCTGGAGTCGGTTGTGTTGGCGCTGCTGGGAGGTCTGCTGGGTTGCGTGATCTCCCTGCCGATCAACCTCCTGTCATCGGGGACATTCAGCCAGACGACGTTTGCGGAGGTGGCCTTTCAATTTCGCGTCACCCCATCGATGATGCTCAAGGGGATCGCGTTTGCCCTGGTGACGGGCGTGCTCGGCGGGCTGTTGCCGGCGCGTCTCGCCGCGCGAAAACCCGTGCTTGACGCACTGCGCGCGGTCTGACGATGATAAGAAGCGGAGTTACGGGAACATGAGCGAAGCGACCAACGAACCGTTGTCGAGGTTGCACATCGATGCGGCGAAAAAGACCCGCCGTCGCGGCGGGCCGAAGATCCTGCTGGCGATCGTGGCGCTTGTCTTTTTGGTTGCCGTGGCGGTTTTCCTGGCCATGCGCAAGGGCGGTGGAGAAGTTATTTCGTCGAAGCAATCCGTCGCAACGGCAACCGCCGCGGGAGCAGCAACCGCCGCGACGACTGGGATGGCCACTCCCACGGCGCCGCCCAAAGCCGGCGAACCCGTGCTGACGGTTAGCGGTTACGTTGTCCCGCGCGAACGCATCGAGATCAGCCCGAAGTTTATGGGAACAGTCAAATGGATCGGCGTGAAAAAAGGCGATGAGGTGAAGAAGAATGACGTGATCGTGCTGTTGGAGGATGACGAATATCGCGCTCGCGTGATGGAAGGCGAAGGCCGCCTCGCGTTGGCGGAAGCCAACCTGACCAACGCCGAAGTCAATCTTCAGCGACAACTTGAATTGTCCCGTCATGATGTGGACAGCGCTCGCGCCCTGGACGATGCGCAACGCGTCCGCGACGGTGGAGTGGCGGAGGTGAAGACGGCGCGCGGTCAACTCGCGCTGGCGCAGACCTACCTGGATTGGTGCACCATTCACGCGCCAATCAATGGGACAATCCTGGAGAAGCTCGTGAACCCGAACGAAATCGTGGTTCCGCAAAGTTTCGGCGGGGGGAATGGCCCCAGTACGGCATTCCTGGCGATGGCGGACCTGACCGATTTGCAGGTGGAGATCGACCTGAACGAAGCCGATACGCCGAAAGTGCACATGAAACAGCGCTGCCGCATCAGTCCCGAGGCGTATCCGGACAAGAAGTACGGAGGTTACGTCGCGGAGATCGCGCCGGAGGCGAACCGCTCGAAGGGCACGCTACAAATCAAGGTACAGGTCGAAAACCCCGACCACTTCCTGACGCCGGAACTGACGGCCAAAGTGGATTTTCTGGCGGATTGATTTTTATGACTGAGATCCGACGCCAACCGGTCAGTTCGAGCGACATCGCTTCCATCGGCTACGATGGCGCGGCGGAAACGCTCGAGATCGAGTTCAAGGCCACGGGCATTTACCGTTATTTCTCCGTGCCGAAAACGGTCGCCGAAGATCTCCAACGCACGCCGTCGCCCGGAAAGTTCTTTCTCCAGCATATCAAGGGCAAGTACGCCTGGGAAAAAGTGTCCGGCCGATGAGGCGACGATGGCTCAGTTCCAATAACCCATCAATGTCTTCGGTAGGGTCAGAGGCCGAACATCGCAGTCGGGAAAAAAGGTAGAGTAGAATTGATCGTCGCTGAGTTGCGCCTTGTCGACACCCACAATTATGCCGTCTAGACGGATTCGGACGGTGTATTGTTCCTTGAAAAACTCAAGACGAAACGTGGAGGACCCATCCTTGTAAGCCAGGCATTTGACAGTGGCCTTGTCCGTGTAGGTGAACGGCACAACAGTTTCACCAGAGGTGTTCGATGGCAATCGGATCTTGCTGATCAGTTTGAACCGACCAACTTCAATGTGGGGATACTGCTTCTGCAGATGCGCCAAAGCCTTTCCTTCAAGTTCATTGATGGCCTTGGAATCAACATTGCTACCGGTGTTCGTTTCGTCCGCGAAGCCAGCCACAGCAGGCAAGATCACGATCAAAGCGATTGGCAGCCAAGCACGCCGCATGGTGCAAAGAATGTAATTCTGTCGGGTGGAGAAAGCAACGCCCGAATCGCGCAGGGCGAATCGGGCGTTCCAGTTGCGTCGTTTGGCTCTACTTCGTCTTGTCGAACCGCGCGGCGACTTCGTCCCAGTTGACGACGTTCCACCAGGCGTCGATGTAGTTCTTGCGGACGTTCTGGTACTTCAAGTAGTACGCATGCTCCCACACGTCCACGCCCAGGAGCGGCACATCGCCTTCCATGAGCGGACTGTCCTGGTTCGCAGTGGAGTACGCTTTCAGCTTCTTGTCCTTGGTGACAACCAGCCACGACCAACCGCTGCCGAAGCGCGTCATGCCGTTGCCGGTGATCGTCTCCTTGAATTTGGCAAACTCGCCGAACGCCCCCTTGATCGCTTCGGCCAGCGCGCCCTTGGGTTCGCCGCCGCCGCCCTTCTTCATGATCGTCCAGAAAAGGCTGTGGTTGTGATGGCCGCCGCCGTTGTTGCGCACGGCGCCGCGGATGTCTTCGGGCACGCTACTGATGCCGCGCAACAGGTCTTCGAGGCTTTTTGCGTGCAAATCGGCGTGCTTGTCGAGCGCGGCATTCAGGTTCGTGACATAAGCCTGATGATGCTTCGTATAATGGATCTCCATCGTGCGCGCGTCGATGTGTGGTTCGAGTGCATCGTATGAATAAGGCAGTTTCGGTAGTTCTTGCGCCATGGTCAGATTCCTTTCGTGAATTTCAGTTCAACCCTTGAGAAAAACCAACGCCGTTTCATCGTAGCGCGTGAAGGAGGACGTGTCAAACCGCCCGCACAAAGATTTTGTCAAAGCCGTCCGCGCAGTCTAAGCTGGCAGTTGTGAGCAGCCGCAGGATTTTACTGGCGCGCGTGGAGGAATTGCCGCCGGGCACGACGAAGAAGTTCGCGTTCGACGCGAATGGAAAAAGGACGGAGGCCTTCGTGGCGAATTTCCGGGGGGAACTGGTCGCGTTTGTGAATCGGTGCGTACACCTGCCGATCTCCCTGGACCTCGACGACAACGATTTCTTTACGTGCGATGGAAATTTGTTCGTGTGCAAGACCCACGGGTCGGTGTATGACCCCCGCGCAGGGAAATGCGTCGGCGGCCCGGGGCAGGGGAAATCACTGGAACGTCTGCCGCTCGTCGTGGACGCGGGCGCAATTTATCTGGACTGGAAGGAATGAGTCCCGTTCTCGGGATCCCGCCGGCGCGGGACCGGCTGGTTTAGCGGGCGGCCTTTCTCGTACCAATGTTCGCAGTACTGCTTGCTGCGAATTTTTTTCTGCAGGCCAAAAGTGAACCCGACCAGCTTGGCGATCATCGTGAACAGCGGCGTCTGGTCGATCTTGCGCGTGGAGGTGATGATCCAGCCTTTTTTGATCAGCTCAAATTTCTGTCCGCGAGGCGTGCCGATCTTCTTCAGATCGTAGGCGAGCTGCACGTCCTCGGCGGCGAAAATCGTTTCATCGAACCCGCCGAACGAGTCAAAGTCGGCTTTGCGGCAATGCATCATCCCCACGCCGACGCCGCTGCCGCGGACATAAATCCCCCAGAGGAAATAAAAAAAACTGATCTTGAAGTTGCGGCGCTCCGGCTCAATCCACGTGCCGCCGCCGGCGATCTTCGGGTCTTCGAGATGGTCGTGAATCAGGACCAGAAGATTCTCGGTGACCTGGTTGTCGGCGTCGCAAAATGCGATGTATCGGCCGCGCGCGGCCTTCACGCCCGCGTTCCGCGCTTTGCCGATGTTGTTGACCGGCTCAAGGACCACCTGCGCGCCATGCTCGCGGGCGACGGCCCCCGTGCGGTCTTGGCTGTTATTATCAACCGCGATGATTTCCGCCGTGCAGCCCCGCTCGCGCTCATACACCTGCGCGGCGCGCCGCAGCGAATCGATGGCGCGCCCGATGTATTTCTCCTCGTTCCACGCGGGAACGATCACGGAGAGCGTGGGCTGGCTCATGTGCCTTGTGGCTTCTCGGCCTCGTCGATCAGCATGACGGGAATGCCGTCGCGGATCGGATAGCGCAGGCCGCATTGCGGGTTGGTGCAGATGATTTTGTCGCCTTCGAGTTTCACGTCGGCCTTGCATTGGGGGCAGGCCAGGATTTCCAGCAGCTCTTTATCGATCATGCTATGTTCTCCGCTGATTGTAGCGGCGGTCTATGACCGCCGTTGTCACCGCAAACTTCTCGGCGCTCATAGAGCGCCGCCACAGCGAACTGCTTCGTCGCAAACTTCCTTCACGCTTACGTTAAACCTGGCCGCGGCCTGTTTGCACGCTTCAAATTCTGGTGATCGCGAGACGATTCTGCCACGAAGTCGTCCGACTTTCACTTCAATCTCGCCAAATCGGGTCTTCACCTTCACGATCTCGCGGGCCAATTTGCGCCGCTGCGCTTCATGTACGCGCACGCCAAAACTGGTCGTATGCGTCAATAATAGATCTGCCAGGCTGTCCACGGCTTTGCCCTCGCAGAGGACGGTCAGCAAGGTCCCGGGTCGGTTTTTCTTCATTTGCACGGGCGTCAGGAAAACATCCAGGGCGCCCGCCGTCAGCAAGCGTTCCATCACGTCGCCGAACAACTGCGGGCTCATGTCGTCGATGTTCGTTTCGATAACGGTGACAACATCCATTTCTTCCGCCGCACCAGTCGTGGCAGTGGTTTCACCCAAAACCGCCCGCAGCACATTGGGCGTTTTCTCGAGATCGCGCGTTCCCGCGCCGTACCCGATTTTCTCAATGCTCATCGCGGGCAGCGAGCCGAACCGCGTGCAAAATTCCGCCAGCAACGCCGCGCCCGTTGGCGTGACCAATTCAAAAGCCTCCTGCGACGGCTGGACGGGAACGCCCTTCAGCAACTCCAGCGTCGCGGGCGCGGGAACCGGGAAGCGTCCATGCGCCGTTTCCACGAACCCCGAACCGAGGTGCGGCGGGGACGCGTGGATCTCGTCCACGCCCAGCGATTCCACCGCAATGCAAGCGCCCACGATGTCCACGATGGAATCCACCGCGCCGATCTCATGAAAGTGAATTTCCTCCAGCGAAATCCCGTGAATCTTTGCCTCCGCCTCGCCGATGCGGCGAAAGATGTGCAAGGCACGATCCTTCACGCGTTGTGACAGGTCGCTTTTTTCAATCATCCCCGCGATTTCCGTGTAGCCGCGATGCTCATGGACAACCGCATGGAGCATCGGTGAAGGCGAGCGAACCTCCGCATCTTCAAAAACCGTGATATCAAATTTCGTCGCCGAGATGTTTTGTTTCGTCACACGGTGCAGTGAGATTCGATAATCGCGCAGGTGCAGCTTCTCCAACTCGGTCCGCAACACATCCTCCGACACACCCAAATCCAACAGAGCGCCAACAAACATATCGCCGCTGATGCCCGCAAAACAATCGAGGTAGAGGAGTTTCATACGCAGCGCTATCCAGTATCAAGAACAGACCAATCCTTCTCAATGATTTCAATTACAATAATTTTGTTTTCTGGCAACACCTGGAGGATTTGCCCGCAAATTATTGCCCCAAACCAAACTGAATGAGGTCGCAAATCCTTATTGCCGGGATTCACGACCCGAAGATAGAAGCCGTCATTTGTTATCAAATCGTTCGTCGCTCCCGGTGGCGCTCCACCGCCGATGAAGGCCACACGCTCACCACGGTATGCGGTCACATCAAACTTCCTCGCGTCGTCACGACTGAGCGACGAAAGCTTGTGAATGATTTCCTTTCCCCGACGATAGTTGTCGAGCCAGCCTTGCTTCCCAGCAATGCCCTCGTTCACCCTCTCAATTTCGAGCTGCCCCTTTTGAGCAAATGCGAGAGAGCACGCAAGTGCGGTCAACGTTACGGAAGCAATCCAACCGCAACAATTTGGTCGAGTGAGCGCTTTCATTCTTCCCCCAACTGGTTGATCAAGCTTGCGGCGTAGCCGGCGCCGAAACCGTTGTTGATGTTGACAACCGTGACGCCGCTGGCGCAGGAATTGAGCATGGCCAGGAGGGCGGCGATGCCGCCGAAGCTCGCGCCGTAACCGACAGAGGTGGGCACGGCGATGACCGGTTTATCCACGAGGCCGCCGACGACGCTGGGCAAGGCGCCTTCCATGCCGGCGACGACGATCAAGACGCTGGCTTCGAGCAGTTCCTCGTTCAGGGCGAGCAAGCGATGGAGGCCGGCCACACCGACATCGTAATATCTCTTTACGCGATGGCCCATGATGTCAGCGGTGACAACTGCTTCTTCGGCAACGGGAATATCGGTTGTGCCTGCGCACAGAACGGCGATGGTGCCGCCGCGTTTTACCAGCGGTTTGCGCACGACCGTCACCGTGCGGGCCGCTTCGTGATACTTCGCCTTTGGGAAGACACTATTCAAAGCGCGAAATATTTCCTTCGAGCACCGCGTGGCCAACAGATTGTCGTTGTGGCGCAAGATGGCGCGCGCGATCTTCACGACCTGTGTCGTGGTCTTGCCCTCGCAGTAAATCACCTCGGGAAAACCTTTGCGAAGGGAGCGGTGTCCGTCCACCCGCGCGAAATCGAGATCGTGTATCGAGAGGGACTTCAGTTGTTTGAGCGCGGTTTCGGTCGGCACGCGGCCACTGCGCACATCGTGGAGCAACTTCCTGAGCCTCACTTCGTTCATGGCGTGACAACCCACGCGCGAAGCCCTTTCGCGCGTGATTCCAGCGGGGCGGCTTCTGCGCTCCGGTTCAGCGCATGGAGGACAACGGTGTAATTGTCGATGATCTGTAGCAACTGCGGGCTGTTGGGGCCGAGGGCGGCTTCCTTGATGGCGAGCGCCCGTTTCAACAATGGCGCGGCGTCGGCTGGGCGGCCCTCGGAAAAGTAAAGCGCGCCGAGATTATTCAGATCCGTCCCGACATCGACGTGGTCGGAACCAAGAATCTTCTCATCGATCAACAATGCCCGCTTGTAGAGCGGCTCGGCCTGTTTGTATTTGCTTTCGCTGCGATAGACTTCCGCAAGATTGTTGAGACTGGAGGCCACCGTCAGGTGTTCTTTGCCGAAGTTTGCCTCGTCAAGGTCGAGTGCGCGCTTGAGCAAGGGTTCCGCCGCCGCGTATTTCTTTTCCTGGTAAAGCACGCGCCCCAGGTTGCTCAGGTCCCTGGCCAACTGCTGTTTATTCGCGGGGTGGCTTTTCTCGGTGATGGCGAGCGCCTGCGTGTAAGATTCCTCGGCCTTCGCGTAAGCGCGCAGGGAACTCTGCACCGAACCGAGCGCCCGCCACGTCGCTGCGAGGCTCGGATGATCCGGCCGCACCGTAATTTGCCAAATGCCCAGCGCCTGTATCAGCAGCTTTTCCGCCTCGACATTTTTTCCTTGGGCGGCCGCCAGCGCGCCGAGGTTGTTAAGCGTCGTGGCCGTGATCGGTCCATTTTTGGCGGGCGATTTCTCGCAAATCGCGAGCGCTTGCTGGTACAGCGGCTCGGCCACAGTCGGCTTTCCTTCCGCCCGGTAAACTCCCGCGAGGTTGTTCAGGTCGGTCGCCACGGCGAGGTCATTCGTGCCGAGGGCCTTCTCGTCGATCGCCAGCGCCTGTTTGTAAAGCTGCTCGGCATCGGGATAGCGGCGCAGGCTGTCGTAGAGCATCGCGAGGTTGTTAAGGTCGATGGCGACATCCGTATGCTCGTAGCCGAGCAACCGTTGGTCCATGGCCAGCGCCTGTTTCAGCAGGTTCTCGGCTTCCGTGTAGTTGCCCTGCGCGCGTTGATACTCGGCGAGATTGCTCATCGCGGTGGCGACTTCGCGATGCGTGGCGCCGTACGTTTTTTCGGCAATCTTCAGTGCATCCTGCTCGACGCGGACGGCGTCGGCGTATTTCGCCTGTCGATAAAGGTCATTCGCCTGGGCGGTGAGCTTTTTCAGGTCGGCTTCCTGGGCGCGCGCTGAAAAAGCCGTGAGAACCAGCGCCAGCACCGTGGCAAGTCGCAAACGGAGATTCGTGGCGGACATGGGACGTATGCTAGCAGACCAAGCCGAAACACCGCAACTGTGTTCGACGGGGCGCGCGGGAAGGGTGTTATAATTCACCACGAAGGCGCGAAGGGCATGAAGAGTGGGGAACGTCTGTCCTAGGTACTGCGTCAGTTTCAAAATCCAGCGCTGTAGCGGCGCTCTATGAGCGCCGTCCGGCCTTGTAATCCCATGGCGACGGTCACAGACCGCCGCTACAGTTTCCAAACTGATGCACTACCCAGTCCTGAGGTGTAATGGCAACCCGATAAAAACGTTGTTGCGGTAAAACTCCGGCGAAATCGATCAGGGTCATCGGACCGCGGACGGGGTGTTTAAGATGATATTGGCACCCACAATGTTCGCACTATTTGATTGGTTCGATAGGGT
>CAWEWF010000004.1:0-426142 GCA_963812605.1 uncultured Verrucomicrobiae bacterium
GGTCGCCGCGCTGGCCCGTGCCAGTGGCCAGCTCCACTCATTTCGTTACGCTGCCTCTGGCACGCGCCGCGACGTTGCTGGTTCACCAGCGGTCCGTGCCGTCTTCCGTCGCGTCCAGCGGGAACGGCTATGCGTGCGTTCCGCCTGCCGCTTCGTCCACCGGCACCGACCGCTTTTTGCACACCGGTTCGTGCTCACATCCGTTCGATCAGCAGCGAAGTCCGCTACCCGCTCTCAACGAAATGGGCGGCGTGCTTTTGCGCCTCAATTATATGGCTCCGCTCGCGCCGTCAAGGTAAGAGCGTCCCTGTTGCCCTTACGCTTCCACCTGTGACCGCGCTCGTTTTGCCACCGGTTGGCGCTTAACATTTCACGCTCGCCCTCTCATCGCCTGCTTTGGACTGTCCACTATTTGCGCGTACCACGGTCGTTCCCGCCCGCTACTCGCTAACGCAGTCTGCCCCGGCCACCGTAATCTCCCGGTCATGCTCGTGACCAAAGCACAATACAGTTTGCAGGATGCCGAGCGGTATTTCCAAGAGCACCTCTCCGTTGGCGATTACTACTCGGAGAGCCAGGCCGTCGCGGGCCAGTGGATCGGCAAAGGCGCGGAGGCGCTCGGATTGTCTGGAGACACCCACAAGGACGAGTTCGTGCGCCTGTGCGAGAATCTCCATCCGCAAACCGGCCAACGACTCACGTTGCGGCATAAAACCACCCGCCGCGAGGTTGGAGCGGATGGCGCCGAACATCAAAGCGCCAATCGTCGCGTGTTCTACGATTTCACATTCTCCCCGCCCAAGTCTGTGTCCATCGCCGCCCTGGTCGGCCATGATCGGCGCATTGTCGAGGCGCACGAGCAAGCGGTGGCTGTCGCGGTCAGTCAATTGGAGTCGTTCGCCGCCACGCGCGTGCGCAAGAACGGGCAGTGCACCGCCCGCACCTCGGGAAATATCGTCGCCGCCGTGTTCCGGCACGAGACCTCTCGCGCTCTGGACCCGCATTTGCACAGTCACTGCATCCTGTTCAATGCCACCCACGACCCGGTCGAGAACCAGTGGAAGGCCCTGGAGAATTACGAGATGTTGGTGGCCATCAAGTTCATCGAGGGTCTGTACTACCACGAGTTGGCCCGCGCGCTGCGCCGCTTTGGCTACGAGATCGACAACAAGCCCCGGGGGGATTTTGAAATCA
Source organism: uncultured Verrucomicrobiae bacterium (assembly GCA_963812605.1). Lineage (GTDB taxonomy): Bacteria > Verrucomicrobiota > Verrucomicrobiia > Palsa-1439 > Palsa-1439 > Palsa-1439. Next base: position 1,195 of record CAWEWF010000004.1, read on the forward strand.
AGGGGGTTGCCCCCTCATTGATCGAGAAGTTTTCCAAACGTCATCAGGAGATCGACCAGAAGACGCGCGAACTGTTGGAACGGGAACCGCAGAAGGCCAACGGCAACATCGCGGCGATCCGCGAGCACATCGCCCACAAAGAGCGCGCCCGCAAGATTCACAACATCAGTCTGCCTGAACTCCAAGCCTCTTGGGACGTGCAATTGACTCCAAGAGGAGAAAACATCCCTGCGTCATCTGACTACCGGACAAACCGCACCGACCATATCCAGCGAGATTCTCGCCAAGCAGGCCGTCTCCTGGGCTGAGGAACACTTGCTGGAACGCCGGTCAGTGGTGCATGAGCACGAACTGTGGCGGCACGCGCTGGAGCACGTGCGCGGGCAGAGCATCGGGCTGGCCGACGTTCAGGCCGTGACCCGTCAACGCGGCTATCTGCGCGATGAAAAGCATCCAGGGAAGGTCACAACGAAGGAACTGCTGCGCAGGGAATGGGACATTGTGTGCATGGCAAAGACGGCATTGGCCGGTTCGGCCCGTACTGCTCCGGCCATTCGATCCAGAATGCAAACCTGGATGCCGAGCAACGTCAAGCCGTCGAGCGAATCCTCCGGTCGCGTGATTTTGTCACCCTGTTTCGCGGCGGGGCCGGCACGGGCAAGAGTTACACGTTGCGTGAAGTGTACGGCGCTCTTCAACAAGCCGGTCGCACGGTCACAGTCATCGCCCCGCAACGGCAACAGGTCATGGACCTGGAAAAGGACGGCTTTCGTGGTGCGCAGACTGTCAGTGCGATTTTTCGCGCGCGGAATCCTCTCCCGAGGCGGCGTGGTATTGGTCGATGAAGCCGGACAGATCGGTGGCCGGCAAATGCACCAACTCTTGAGCTTGGCGCAAGCCAACCAAGGACGGGTGATCCTCTCCGGCGACACCCGCCAGCACGGCGCGGTGGAAGCGTCGGATGCGTTGCGCGCGATCGAGAAGTATTCAACATTGCGGGCCATCGAACTCACCGAGATTCGGCGTCAGATCCGGCCCGGGCGAAGACACGCGCCGAACGCGAGCAGATTGCGCAGTACAAGGAAGCCGTCAAAGAAGCGTCGGCAGGCAACCTCGACGCATCATTCAATCGGTTGGATCGACAGGGAGCCATCGTGATGTGTTTGCCGTCCGACCAGGAACAGCGTCTTGCTCAGAGCTACCTTGCGTTGGCCGAGCAGCGTTCGTCCGTGGTCGTGGTCTCACAGACCTGGTCGGAGATCCACCGGGTCAATGAGCAAGTGCGCGCCGCGCTGAAATCGCGCGGCCTCCTCGGTGCCGAAGACCGGGCGGTGACCACGCTGGAGAGGGTCGATTTGACCGATGCCCAAAAACGGGATCGGCGGTTCTACAAAGAGGATACTGTGATCGTGTTGAACCGCAGCGCAGCCGGATTGGACAGGGGCCAGGTTTGTCAACTCGTGGACATCACCGACAAGGGCTTTCTTCTGAAGAATGCGGACAAGACTCGCACCGTCCCGTTCCGGTTTGTGGAGCGGCTCACCGTGTGCCAGCCCAAGCAACTCATGTTGGCGGCCGGCGACCGTCTGCAACTGAAGGCCAACGCGAAGACACGGGCAGGCCAGCGCCTTGCCAATGGCGAACTGGTCTCGGTGAAGAAGGTCGGCGACGACGGGCGAATCACACTGAGAGACGGACGGGTTCTACAGAAGGATTACCGGCAATTCGTACGCGGCTTTGCCATCACGTCTTATGCGTCGCAGGGCAAAACGGTCGATCACGTCTTGTTCTCCGATTCGGCCATCAAGGCCGCCACGAACCAACAGCAATGGTATGTGACCATTTCCCGGGGGCGCAAAGGAATCACCATCTTCACCAGCGACAAGATCCAACTGCGCGAGAACATCCTGCGTTCCGGGAACCGTGAATTGGCGATTGATCTGGCGAAGCAAGGCCAACTCCAAAGGCTCGACTGCTACGCCATGCTGCAAGGGCCGGGCGTGGAACAACAAACCAGAGGGGTCAAGGTATGATTACGAAACCCGGCCACGACCAGAATCGTCCGAGCCGTCCTTGCTGGAATAAAGACTATCAGGCGCAGGCTCTGCGAGTGGAGTTGGCTGACGGAAACCTCTATGTGTTTCCTTACCGTCGTCTCGCCTTTGTACGATTCGAGTCCGGAAACGATCACGACGAGCTACACGTAGTCCTGGACACCCACCAAATTCACATAACCGGGAAACATCTACGGGAAGTGGCGTTGGCACTTCAGAAATCTGCCGTGGAATGGGTGAGGGAATTGCCCAGCCGCTACGGCTCACAGGCGGATGACGATCACGCTTGGATCACGAGCATCACTGTCAGCGAAGTGCAAGAGCGAAAATGCGTAATGGCATGAATGGGCTGACGACAATTGGCGACAAGGACATGGCGGCACCACTGCCGCGTTTGTATCTGCGCCCTGACGAAGCGGCACGCGTCATCGGGGTTTCGCGGCGCACGCTGGCGTCTTGGCAGGCCACCCGCGTCATCGGTTTCCGCCGCGTCGGCCGCACGATCCTTTTTTCTGTAGCGGACATCCAGGCGGCGCTTGACCGCTACCGCATCGCGCCCATCAGCGAGGCACCAAAGCGTAAACATCGGATGCAGCGCATCACGCCGGAGCCAGTCACGAAGTAGCTAACTCCACCGTCGGCCTCGCGTTGGCAGCAACACCGGCCAGTTGCAGCACGTCCACCAGGGCCGCTACACCGCATCGTATTGCTTCCCAGTAGCCCGCCAGTGCCATGATCACCGTCGAAGAAGTGCATCATGCGTGACTGGAAATCACGCACGAATCGAGTCTGACCGAAAAAGCTGCTGCTGGCGTGCGTGACTTTGCGTGACTTTTTATCTCAATTAGGCGCATCTGCTTGCATCTTGTTGCATAGTTGCAAATATCGATTTACACCAATAAACACAAGGGTTTCAGAGTTGTCGTCAATGAAATCATGGGAAAACGAAAAGTGCCGAAAAACAGCTTGGAAGGCTGGCGCATTACCACTATGCTACGCCCGCATCGAATGCGCCGCCAAGCTACACCAGCCGTCGGTTGAGCGTCAAGAGCAAGCCCCGTGGGGCAGTGAGTCAGTTTGCCGCATCGCTCATCGTTCGTGTTTGTAGCCGAAGCGTAAGCTTCGGTGTTAGCAATGCGGATTCCCGAAGCTTACGCTTCGGCTACAGTTGGCAGATGCAAATTAAGATACTACCCCCTGCGGACAAGCCAGCGACGTGCGGTCGAAGCGGAGCATTACATCACGCGGCAGGGCGCCATGACGGCGTCGGGCATGCCGTGGAGGATTTTCTTATCGGCGGGACAAATGGTGGCGAGGATGCCGCCGAGCTTCGCGTCGTCGCCGACCACGAAGTAGTATGGGCAGAGGCGCACGCGCGCGCCAAAGGTGCGCAGCTCATTGGCCTCAAAATCGACGTACTGCGCCTCGAAGAGCTTCGACTTCTCGAAGCGCTGCAGGATGAAGGGGTGCGTCGCGAAGCCATTCAACGCCTGGTCGATGGCTTCGGCCCATTCGCCAGCGGGCAAATCGTGACCGACGTAGACGCCGCGGCTGCCCCAGGCGTGCTCGCTGAAGCCCGAGATTTTCAGGACCAGCTCGCGTTGCTTTTGCGAAAACCTGCCCATCTCGCGCCAGTCGTGGATGCCGAGTTCGGGAATCACCGCATGCGGCGGCAACGGCGTCGGGTCCATGATCCAGGTGTACGGAAAGAGTTGGCGCAAGGCGGTCAGTTTGTCCTCGCCGAGCTGTTCGCGCCAGAACGGCCGCAACTGTTCCATCCAGAGAAACGCGAACAACATTTTCTCTTCGAGTTGGGGCTTGAAGGGCGGCGTCACTGCCACCTGCGCATGGGCGGCGGCTTCCATGAGCGCGCTCGCGTTCGGAATGTTCGGCAAATCAAACAATTCGAAGAAGCGATAGACGACGGCGGTCTTGTCCAGGTTCGCCAATTCCTCCGGTCGCACGACGCGAAAGCCGATTTGCTGGCCGAGCCATTCCATTTCGGGTCGATACGCCGCCGCTTCCTCCGAAACCACGACGACCGCCAGCGGCTCCTCGCTTTTCGCTTCCGCGCGCAGTGCCGCGTCGAATCCTTCCATCATCCCGTGCGCGCCGCCGACGACGGTATCGCCCAGTTCCGTGTAGGTCTTGCCAAGCCAACCCGTCAGGCCGATGCCGCCGGGCACGGAATCGAGTTCGGTGATAAAGAAATGGTCATTGGAGAGAATCACGTCCGGACGAATCACGCGCGGGACGTGGCCCTTGAATCGGTCGCGCCGCGACAATTCGATGAGTTCCCTCGGCTTGCCGGCGTCGAGATACTCGGCGATCCAGCGTGGCAGCTTGCCCTGCACGCTGTGGCGATACATCACATTGCAGGCGCGATAGAACGCCAGCAATTGCGGGCCGAGCGTTTCGAGTTTTGTGACGAGTTCGTGCGAAAGCGGGAAGGACTCCGGCGAGACGCGCCACGTGGCGCCGGCAAAGAGACCGTGCGCCGGCATTTGGTCGCGGACGTAGCGGGCGCGGTCGACGGCGTCACGCAACATGATTGTAGCCGCGAATCGCATTCGCGGCCCTTCCCCGCCGCGAAAGAGTTTCGCGGCTACAGAGCACCAGCTTCACTCTCTCACCTGCCCCTCTCCCACCACCACAAACTTATAGCTGGTCAATTCCTCCAGGCCCATGGGGCCGCGGGCGTGGAGTTTGTCGGTGGAAATGCCGATCTCGGCGCCGAAACCGTATTGGGCGCCGTCGGCGAGGCGGGTGCTGGCGTTCCAGAACACACTGGAACTGTCGACCTCGCGCAGGAATTTTTCCGCCGTTGTCTTATTGTCCGTGACGATGGCATCGCTGTGAGCGGAGCCGTATTTCGTGATGTGATCGACGGCCTCGTCCACGCCATTGATGACGCGCACAGCGAGGATGAGTTCAAGATATTCGGCGTACCAGTCGTCTTCCGTGGCCGGTTTGGCGGTGGGGACAAGCTGCCGTGTTCGTTCATCGCCGCGCAGTTCGACTTGCTTCTCGGCGAGAGCCTTGGCGATGCGCGGGAGGAATTGGTCGGCGATCTTCTGGTCGATGAGCAGTGTCTCGATGGCGTTGCAGACGCCGGGACGCTGGCACTTGGCGTTCACGACGATTTTTTCCGCCATGTCGAAATCGGCGTCGCGGTCGACGTACACGTGGCAGACGCCTTTGTAATGTTTGATGACGGGAACGCGCGATTTTTCCGCGACGGCGCGGATCAGCCCTTCCCCGCCGCGCGGGATGCAGAGATTGATCAAGTCGTCGAGTTGGAGCAATTCGTCGATGGCCGCGCGGTCGGTCGTGGGGACGACGGTGATGCTGTTCGGAGGCAGACCGGGGACGTTCATTGCCTCCGCGATGGCGAGATTACTATGGATGGCCTCCGAACCGCCGCGCAGGATTACAGCGTTGCCCGTCTTGATGCAGAGGCAGCCGGCGTCCGCGGTGACGTTTGGGCGGGACTCGTAAATGATCAGGATAACACCGATGGGCACGCGCACTTTTTGGATGTGGATGCCGTTGGGACGCGTCCACTCGCTAATGACCTTACCCACCGGATCGTCCAGCTTGGCAACATTCTCAACACCCTCTGACATGTCCATGATCCGCTTGTCCGTGAGTGTCAATCGATCCAGCATCGCCGAAGACAATCCAGCTTGGCGGCCCGCTTCGATATCCTTGGCGTTGGCCTTCTTGATCGGGGCAATGTTGCGCTGAATGGCGTCCGCCATTTCCCACAGGTGGCCGTTCTTTTTTTCTGTATCGCGTTTCGCCAACGCCCGCGAGGCATCGCGCGAACGTTCGGCCAGCAATCGCATTTGTTTCTTTAAATCCATTTTTCTTTGTCCGTCACCCTGAACGCGACGCGAGCCAGATTTGCCGCTAAACGACAAGCGGCCTCTCCGAGTTTCGCTTCGCTCAGAATGACAACCAATTAGCTTACAGAATCACCAAATCATCCCGATGAATCACCACACCGGTGGCTGTCTTGATTTGGATGCCGTCAAGCTTCGCCAAGCCGCGCGCAAATTCAACCTGATTTTTGTCGCAGATGCTGACGACGTCGCCTTTTGCGAACTTCCCCGCCGCGGAAACGATACCCTTGGCAAGGAGGCTTCTAGCGCTTGCGCAGAGCGCTTGCTTCGCCCCTTCATCCACAACCACCTTGCCTACAGGATGTTGGAAAAAGGCGATCCAGCGCTTACGGCTGGCCAACTTGTCCGTATGCGGCAGGAAGATCGTTCCGACTTCCTCACCCGCCAGCACGTCCCGCACGACATGCGCGCGGTTACCGTTGGCGATCACGAGCGGGATACCGGCGCGGGTGGCGATCTTCGCGGCATCGATTTTCGATTTCATGCCGCCGACACTTGTCAGACGGTCCGTGCCGCGCGCCAGCGATTCAACCTCATGTATTTCAGAGACAGTCCTGATGACGCGCTTTTGTTCGTCCAACAACCCGTCCACATGCGAGAGGATGATGAGCAGGTCCACGTCGATGAGGGTGGCGGTCAACGCGCCGAGCCGGTCGTTGTCGCCGAACTTGATTTCGTCCACTGCAACCGTGTCGTTCTCGTTGATGATGGGAACGGCGCCGCGGGCGAGCAAGGTGGCGAGGGTGTTGTGGGCGTTGAGGTGGCGGGTGCGGTTCTGCAAATCGTCGTGCGTGAGCAGCACTTGCGCGACGGTGATGCCGAAGTTGCCAAACAACCGGTCATAAACTGCCATCAGCTTGCTCTGTCCGATGGCGGCCGCGGCCTGGAGTTCATCGAGGCGTTTCGGGCGCTGCTTGATTCCCAGTTCCGCCATGCCCGCGCCGATCGCGCCGGAGGTGACCACAATGATCTGCTTCTTCGCCGCATGGAGCGTGGCCAACTGCGCGACGATCGCTTCGATCTGCGGCAACGAAAGACGGTTCTGCGCGTCCGTGAGCAAACCCGTGCCGAGCTTGATCACGACGCGGCTGACCTTGCCAAGAATGTCCTTGCGGAGTTTCATAGGAGCCATAATTGCTTACCAGAGTTTGGGGGACGTGTCGAGTAGCGGTGCGCGCCCTGCCAACGACACGCGTTGCGCTGAAAGCGGCATTGACAGAGGGGGCGGGTTTGCTAGACTTCGCGCGCGAAGTTTCCCCCGTTACTTGGCGATCAATTTCTGCCTTTGGGCGGGACAAAACCCTTGAGAGGATTTCATGCACATGGCTGCCAAAAAATTAAAGTCTTCAGGTAAGAAAGCGGCGAAGTACGTTTATTTATTCGGAAACGGCAAGGCGGATGGCGACGGCAAGATGAAGCCGTTGCTCGGTGGCAAGGGCGCGAACCTCGCGGAGATGACGCGCATCGGGTTGCCGGTGCCGCCGGGGTTCACGATCACCACGGAAGTCTGCACGTACTACTACGAGAACAAACAGACGTACCCGCAGGCGCTCGAGGCGCAGGTGAAAAACGGTGTCACCTTCCTCGAAAACGCGCTGGGCAAAAAGTTCAACAGCATGGACAAGCCGCTGCTGGTTTCCGTCCGCTCCGGCGCGCGCGATTCGATGCCGGGGATGATGGATACGATCCTCAACCTCGGCCTCAACGACCAGACGGTGCTGGCACTGGCCCACTACAGCAACAACGAGCGGTTTGCGTGGGACTGCTACCGGCGGTTCGTGCAGATGTACGGCGACGTGGTCATGGGCGTGCAGAAACGCGCCGGCGAGGACCACGAACCGTTTGAAGTGGTGATCGAGAAACTCAAGCACGAGCGTCATCACGCCGACATTGAAGACACGAAGTTGAGCGCGAATGACCTGAAAGAACTCGTTGCGCGATTCAAGAAACTGATCCACGAACGAACCGGCAAGGAGTTCCCACAAGACCCGTGGAAACAGTTGTGGGGCTCGGTCGGCGCGGTGTTCGGTTCGTGGATGAACGACCGCGCGATTGTTTATCGCCGCAAATACGGCATCCCGGCGGAATGGGGCACGGCGGTCAACGTGCAGGCGATGGTTTATGGCAATACCGGCGAGAAATCCGGCTCGGGCGTGGCGTTCACGCGCGACCCGGCCACGGGCGAAAAGGTTTTCTACGGCGAATTTCTCATCAACGCGCAGGGCGAAGACGTTGTCGCCGGCGTGCGCACGCCGGAGCCGGTGGCGCAATTGGCGAAGGAAATGCCCAAGGCGTACGCCGAATTGGAGGGGATTCGCCAGAAGCTCGAACGGCATTTCAAGGACGTGCAGGATTTTGAGTTTACCATCGAAGACGGCAAGGTGTTCATGCTCCAGACCCGCAACGGCAAACGCACGGGTATCGCGGCGGTCCGGTTCGCCATCGAGATGGAGAAGGAAAAACTGATCGACTGGAAGACGGCCATCCAGCGCGTCCCCGCCGACCAGCTCGACCAGGTGCTCGCGCCAATCTTCGACCGCCAGGCGGTCAAGGCGGCGAAGTGCATTGCCAAGGGCCTGCCGGCGGGTCCCGGCGCGGCTTCCGGCAAGATTTACCTCAATGCCGAGCGCGTGGTGGAAGCCGCGGGGCGCGGCGAGAAGGTGCTGCTGGTCCGCAACGAAACTTCGCCCGAGGATTTGCGCGGGATGATTGCCGCGGAAGGAATTCTCACGGCGAAAGGGGGCGTGAGTTCGCACGCGGCGCTCGTGGCCCGGCAAATGGGCAAGGTCTGCGTGTGCGGCGCGGCAGCGTTGCAGATCGATTACGCGGCCAAGACGGTCACGGTGGACGGCGCCACCTATCATGAGGGCGATTTCTTTTCGATTAATGGCACCGCGGGCGAAGTGTACGCGGGCCAGATCAAGACCGCGGCCTCGGAGGTCGTCCAGGTGTTGGTGGAGAAGTCGCTGGATGCAAAAGAGAGCCGGACCTTCCAGAACTTCAAGAAGTTGATGGACTGGTGCAGCAAGGTTGCCAAGTTGCAGGTGCGCACCAACGCCGACAACCCGGAACAAACGGCCAATGCCATCGCCTTCGGCGCGACGGGGATCGGTTTGTGCCGGACCGAGCATATGTTCTTCGAGGGCAATCGCATTGACGCGATGCGCGAAATGATCCTCGCGAAGAACGTTGCGGACCGGAAGAAGGCGCTGGCGAAAATCCTGCCGTACCAGCGCGAGGACTTCATTGGCATGTTCAAGGAACTGAAGGGCCACCCCGCAACGATCCGGTTTCTGGACCCACCCTTGCATGAATTCCTGCCTAATGATGACGCGGCGCAAAAGGATCTCGCCAGCAAGATGGGCGTACCGGTCGAGCGGATCAAACAGCGGGTGAAGGAATTGCACGAGTTCAACCCGATGCTGGGCTTCCGTGGTTGCCGGTTGGGAATCGTGCACGAGGAGATCAGCGAGATGCAGTCGCGCGCGGTATTGGAGGCCGCCGCGGAAGTGCAGAAGCAGGGCATCAAAGTGAAACCCGAGATCATGATTCCGCTGGTCGGTTTCAAGCGGGAACTGGACTTGCAAGTGGCGGTGGTCCATCGCGTCGCCGCCGAGGTCCAGGCGGAGAAGAAGGTGAAATTGAATTATCTGGTCGGCACGATGATCGAGGTCCCGCGCGGAGCGCTCACCGCGGACGAAATCGCCGAGACGGCGCAGTTTTTCAGCTTCGGCACGAACGACCTGACGCAGACGACGCTCGGCATGAGCCGGGACGACTCCGGCAGCTTCCTGCCGGCGTACCAGGAACTGGAAATCGTGAAGACGAATCCTTTTGCTTCCATCGATCAGCGTGGCGTCGGCGAGTTGATGAAGATCGCCGTCGCGAAGGGCCGCCAAACGCGACCCGACATCAAGCTCGGCATCTGCGGCGAACACGGTGGCGATCCGAGTTCGGTGGAGTTTTGCCATCGCCTCGGCCTCACGTACGTGAGTTGCAGCCCCTTCCGCGTTCCGATAGCGCGTCTGGCGGCGGCGCAGGCGGTTCTCAAAGAAGTGAAAAGCGGCAAGGGCCGCTAGAATAACGTTTGCAAAAATCACAAAATAATCGCACGGGGCAATCCTCGGCCCGGTTCTTTGTGGCCCGACTACTGCTTTGAACCAAACACGCCCGTGAGACATCTAACATTCAGGTGGTGGATGCGGTTACGAGTCCGGCTTGAAAGTTCTTGCGTCGCGCAAAGTGACCGCATAGTTTCGGTACGGGTCAAAAAGCCCCGGCAATTTTTAGCAGTGTGAGACGGATCATGGTAATCGACCGCAACCAGGAAAGTGAGAACGGGATCAAGATCTATCTGCGCGAGATCGGGCAGATTGCTCTGCTGACTCCCAAGGATGAGATCCGCCTGGCGGCACGCATCAAAAAGGGCGACAAGCAGGCGCGCGCGGACATGATCAAGGCCAATCTCCGCCTGGTCGTCAAGATCGCCCATGACTATTCGAATTACGGCCTGCCGTTGCTCGATCTCATCAGTGAAGGCAACATCGGCTTGATGAAAGCGGTCGAGCGCTTCGACCCCAAGAAAGGCGGCAAACTATCGACCTATGCCGCGTGGTGGATCAAGCAGTCGATCAAGCGCGCGCTGGCGAACCAATCGAAGACCATTCGCCTGCCGGTGCATCTGGTTGACAAGATCAGCAAGATGAAGCGGGCCGGCCACAAGCTCAGCGAACGGCTCGGGCGCGAGCCGACCGACCAGGAATTGGCCGACGTGCTCGGGATCCCGCGCGCGAAGGTTGCGCAGTTGCGAACCATCAGCATCCGCCCGGCCAGCCTCGATGCACCCATCGGCGAGGATGACGCCACGGAATTCAGCGAAATCGTCGGCGATGAGAATGCCTTGAGCCCGTTTGAATTGCTGCGTGACAAGACGCTGCGGCAGGATGTGCGGGACATCCTGGAAGAACTCGAGAAGCGCGAGGCCGAAATCCTGACCCTGCGCTTTGGGCTCGATGGCAATAAACCGAAAACGCTTGAAGAAGTGGGTCGGAAGTTCAAGGTCACCCGCGAACGCGTGCGCCAGATCCAGAACATTGCCCTGACCAAGCTGCGTCGCGTAATGGAAAAACAGGATCGGCCAAAATCCGTTTCGCGGAATTAATCCGCAGTTCACCGCCATGCATGACGAATTGAAAGCCGCCGTCCGCGACGTGCCAGACTTTCCGATCAAGGGAATCCTGTTCAAGGACATCACTCCCATTTTGCGAGACGGTCGATTGTTTCGCATGGCTGTGGACTCGTTTGCGGACCGCCACATCGGCAAGAAGATTGATGCGGTCGTCGGCATCGACGCGCGCGGGTTTATCTTCGCGGGCGCGGTCGCCTATAAGCTGGGGGTGGGTTTCGTGCCGGTTCGTAAAAAGGGGAAGCTTCCCTATAAAACGGTCGTCACCAGTTACACGCTCGAATACGGCAGCGAGACCAGCGAGATGCACATCGATTCCCTTAAGCCGGGCGATAACGTCATGATTGTCGACGATCTTCTGGCCACGGGAGGCACCGCGATGGCTGCCGCGACGCTGGTCAAACAATTGGGCGCTACGATAGTCGAGATCGATTTCCTGATTGAGTTGTCCTTCCTCAAAGGCCGCGAACGCCTGAAAGACCACCCGGTCTTCGCCACGATTGTTTACTGAGTTTATCCTGGCGGTCTTCTCAGGTAGCCATCGCTGACTTCAGCCAGCGGATGTCCGTGACATGGAGTTCGCGGACCAGTGAGAGCGGATCGCGCCAAGCCTTTATTTCGGGCTCATCGATCAGCGCGTCAATCTCCGCCACGACATGCTCCTGGGTGGATTGGGCAAGGCCAAGACAGTCAATCAATGACTCGTCGGCAAGCTTCAGGGAAAAGCGCGCGCTGGGAATATCGGTCGGCCGACCGCCTAGGCCACGGATGATATTGGCGAGGCTGACGCAATTAATGCTACAATCTTTCCGCACGCGTTTGATCACTTCAAGTTGACCCGGATCATCGCAAACCGATTCGGCGCGACGCAGTGTGCGGACGCAGGCCCACTCGTCAGCCATGATCTCGTTGAGTTTGGCGACAAGCTCAGCCATGTTCCTGACGGTACAGATTTAGCCAGTAAAATCCGCCAATTACGATCCCGTGGGTAATTTTCCCCTCCTGAATCATCTGGGGGATATTCGCCAGGGGCACCAATTTTACCACGACGTCTTCCGCCTGATCGAGTTTCGGTTCGCCGACTTTGTGGCAGTCTTTGGCAAAAAGATAATACTGCAAGTTGTTTTGGATCGCGGGGTTGGGATGGATCATGCCCAGACGGACGATGCTGCCCGCGTCGTACCCGGTCTCTTCCAGCAATTCACGCCGGGCGCACTGTTCCGGCGTTTCGCCGATGTCCATCAGGCCGCCGGGCGTCTCAAGATGGACCGAGCGCGTGCCGTGGCGCCATTGCTCGACCATGATAACCTGTCCGTCGGACGTGAGCGGGATGACGTTGACCCAGTTCGGCTGTTCGAGAACGAACATGTCATGCGGCCGGCCCGTGCGCGGACTCACAACCACGTCCTTGCGCACTTTGAAAACACGGCAGTCAGCGAGAATCTCAGAAGACTGGATGGGCCAGGGTTGTGGCTGGCCCGGCGTCACTTCTTCGTCGCTTGTTCGCTGATCTTGTTCAACTGTTCGAGAAATTGCGCGGCTGGCAAATAGCCATCGATCTCGGATACTTTCTTGCCATTGGCATCCACGAAGACGATGTGCGGATAACCCGTCGTTCCAAAATCCCTGGACAGCTTTGCATTCCGCTGGGTTTTTTCAGGATTCAATTTGACCGCAACGAAATCCTTGGTCAGCTTGGCAGCGACATCCTTGTCACTGTACGTGTCCTTGTCCAGTTTCTTGCACCAGCCGCACCAGTCCGTGTACAGGTCCACCATCACCAGTTTCTTGTCCTTCGCCGCCGTCACCAGCGCTGCATCGTAGTCGTGGCCCCAGTCCACCTCCGCTGATGCACCGGCGCTGAGTGCCAGCAATCCCAGAATCGTGACTGTGATGAGTCTTTTCATGACTTCCTTCTGTTAGCGCGCGTTGAGCGCAACTTCCTGCGGTTCTGCCTTTGCAGGCGGTTCGATCCACTTACCGTGCTCTTTGATGAGGGCAATCAATTCGTCCACCGCCTGTTCCTCGGGGATGTGTTGTTTGACCTGCGTCTTGCCCACCCACAGCGAAATCCTGCCCGGAGCGGTGCCCACATAGCCGAAATCCGCGTCGGCCATCTCGCCGGGGCCGTTGACGATGCAACCCATCACGGCAATCTTGACACCCTTGAGATGCGCCGTGCGCGACTTGATCCCCGCCGTCACGGTCTGCAGGTCGAACAACGTTCGCCCGCAACTCGGACAGGCCACGTAATCGGTCTTGAAGGTCCGCGCCCCGGCACCTTGTAAAATGTTGTAGGCAAGTTTGACTGATTTCAGCAAATCGTCTTCTCCCATGACTTCCATCGCATCGCCAATACCATCGCACAACAGCGCGCCAATGTGAGTGCTCGCGCGGATCAGCGCGCCCTGCTGCGCATGATGGGCAGGCCCGGAACTAACGCGGTCGCGTATCAAAATCGGCAGGTTCAACCCCTGATTGTCCAGGGTAGCCGCCAGAATACGGTACGCCGCAATCCCATCCAACCCTTCCGCGTGACCGACAGCGAGAATCACCTGATTCTTCCGGAACGTCTTCAACACGCCTGACAGTGAGGCACAGTTGTTGGCGAATTGCCCGGGCGAACCACCCTCGATATCGAACTGGACGGTTAGCCTGGCGGCGTCCGTCAATAATGCGGTGACATCCTCCCGGCCGTTATACGGGACGTTGATTTTCTCGGCGACATCGGTCACCGGCAGCGTCACTTCCGCGCTATCCAGTTTCACCGCAATCGGCGTGTGGATGTGCCGCTTGCGTAGTTCCGGTTTCAGCGCGGCGATTTTGCCAATATCCGCCATCGTCTTGACGTGAAATTGAAGAATCTCCGCAAACGTATCCGGTTCCGCGGTCGTGACGCGCTGGATGTCGCCGATACGCGCGGTCAACGACACGGGTAGTTCGACGCGTTGTGGGTGGTCCTTGCCAAGGCGCAAACGCAAATCGCCGATGAAATACTCGGGGGTGGGCCGTCGCGTATACGTAAAAGGATCGCGCTTTTCGGTCACCGACAGGGACGCCGGGGACGCCAGCTTTCCCGCCCGCTGTTGCTCCCAGAGGTCGTTGTATTTTTTGACCAATTCCCGGCAAACCGGGATTTCGTGCACGCTGTCCTCGGTGAGGGAGACGCGCACCGTGTCGCCGATGCCGTCTTCGAGCAGCGCGCCGATGCCAATGGCGGACTTGATGCGACCGTCCTCCCCTTCCCCGGCTTCCGTGACGCCGAGATGCAAGGGATAATTCCAATCCGGGCCTTCTTCGTTCAATCGCGCGACGAGCAATCGATAGGCCTCGATCATCACCTTCGGATTGCTGGCCTTCATGGAGAGAATGATTTCGTGATAGCCGCACTTGCGGCACAGGCGGACGAATTCCAGCGCGCTCTCGACCATGCCCAGTGGCGTGTCGCCGTAACGGTTCATGATGCGGTCGGAGAGCGAACCGTGGTTCGTGCCGATGCGCAGGGCGCGGCCCAATTCCTTGCATTTGAGCACCAGCGGCGTGAAGGCCTTTTCCAGGCGCTCCAACTCGTCGGCGTACTGGTCGTCCGTATACTCGCGGGTGGCGAATTTCTTGCGGTCGGCGTAGTTGCCGGGATTGATGCGGATTTTCTCGCACCAGAGCGCCGCCTCCATCGCGGCTGATGGGACGAAATGAATGTCGGCGACAATCGGCGTGTGGTGGCCGCGCTTCCGAAGTTCGGCCACGATGTTCTTGAGGTTCTTCGCATCATTGATGCTCGGGGCGGTGATGCGAAGGATTTCGCAACCAGCCTCGATAATCGGGAGGGCTTCGTTGATGCAAGCCTCCGTTTTCATCGTGTCAGAGATCAGCATCGTTTGGACGCGGATCGGGTTGTCGCCACCGACACCGACCGGACCAACCTTCACTTCGCGCGTGATGCGCCGCTGCCAAAAAAAGGGATTCGCGCAGTAGTTCATGGTGAGGTAACGGGTTCCGAGGCCGGCGCACTCTCTTTGGCGTCCGGCTTCGATGTGCCTTTCATCTTTCCGAAAGTGAACCTTTGAATATCGAAGTAGGTAACGTACAACATGAAAGTGATCAGGAGGACCGCAAACGTAATCGACGCTACGTGAACCAATCGCGCGCTCAATGGCTTCCGACGAATGCCCTCGAGGGCGGCGAAAACAATGTGGCCGCCGTCCAGCACCGGAAACGGCAGAAGGTTGATGATGGCCAGGTTGATGTTCAGCAGCACGGCAATGTGCAGTCCCTGGCGCCACCCGCCGCTGGCGATGGCCCACCACCAAATCCCCAGGATGCCCACCGGCCCACTCATGCTCTTGGGGCTCACACCGGTTTCTTTGGAATGGGCCAGTCCGGTAACCATACGGCCCATGGAAACCAGTATGTCCGTAAATTGTTCCACCGGCGTCGGACCGGGCTGGACGATTTCCATTTGATCGCCAAGATTCACGCCAATGCGCGCCACTTTATCCTTGGCATCCAACTCGGGGACTACCGTCAGTATTTGCGCCACGCCATCGCGGAGTACCTTGATCTCCGTGGGCTGGTCAAGCCTCTTGCTGACCAACCCGATCACCTGTTCGGAGCTATAAATGGGGACACCCCCGATCGAAACAAACTGGTCCCCCGCCAGCAAGCCGGCGCGCTCCGCTGGCGAGTCCGTTGCGACTGCCTGGGCAAACGGGTGGCCGCGAGGCCACAAGTGTTCCAGCATCTTGACCCCAAATTGTTCGTTCACCTTGGTTTCCAGCAGGAATTCCTGCTCGGCGCCGTTTCGCTGGACTGTCACCCGCACCGTTGGCTCGCGGCTGAAGGCAACCACCTCCATAAACTGGGTCCAGGTCTTCACCTTCTGGTCGTTGATTTTCACGATGCGGTCGCCGGGGCGAACACCGGCCAGTTCTTCCGGACTGCCGGAATCAACCCAACCGACAACCGCCAGATTCGTCGGCATGCCAACCCCCCAAAGGACCGTAGCCAGGACCGCAGCCAGGAGGATGTTCATCAAGGGGCCGGCAATTGCCACGAGAAACTTGGAACTCGGAGACACGGACGGAAGTTCATCCGCTTTCGTCTCGGTCTCCCCTTCGATCGTTTCCATCGGCGACATCTGCGGCAGAGCGACGTAACCGCCGAAGGGGAACCACGAAACCCGGTAGTCAATCCCATCCTTCTTGTAACCCCAAATCTTTGGGCCAAACCCGACGGAAAAGCGCTCGATCTTCATCCCGCGCCGCTTGGCCACCAGGAAATGCCCCAGTTCATGAATAAAAATCGTCAGCCCAAAAAAGAAGAGAACAAGGAGTGCGGGGTAGACTATCCCCGTGACGAAATTCAAGACTGTTTCAAACGGCACGTTTGGCTTCCTTTCTGGCCCAGAGGTCAGCTTCCAGTATAGCATCCAATGTGGGCGATGCAACCCATGAGGAGCCCTTCTCGCCACCTTTTTGGTGGGTCCGCATCACCTTCTCGACCGTCTCGAAAATCTGCAGGAAGCCGATCTGCCCATCCACAAACCTCGCTACCGCAACCTCATTGGCGGCATTGAACACCGCCGGCATCGTCCCGCCTGCGTGTCCCGCTTCTTGCGCCAGCCGTAACGAAGGGAACTTCTCGCGATCAGGATTCTCGAAGGTCAGGGTGCCGATCCTGGCGAGATCCGTGGGCGGCATCGAATTCGGCAATCGCTGCGGCCACGTGAGCGCGTATTGGATCGGGTAACGCATGTCCGGCACGCTCAACTGCGCCAGGATCGATCCGTCCGTGAACTCCACCATCGAATGCACGACGCTCTGCGGGTGGATTACCACGTCCACGCGATCCACCTCGACATCGAACAGCCACCGCGCCTCGATCATTTCCAGCCCCTTGTTGAACAACGTGGCTGAATCGATGGTGATCTTCTGGCCCATATTCCAACTCGGGTGCTTCAGCGCCTGCGCCACGGTGATCTTCGCGAACTCCTCGCGCGGCGTCTGCCGAAACGGTCCGCCCGAAGCGGTGAGGATCAGGCGCTTCACGTCCCGCGGCTCACGACCTTCGAGGCACTGAAAAATCGCGCTGTGTTCGCTATCCACCGGCAGCACTTTGACGCCGTGCTTGCGCGCTTCGCTCATTACCAGTTCTCCCGCCATCACCAGAATTTCCTTGGACGCGACCGCCAGGTCCTTTCCCGCCCGAATCGCGGCCAGCGCCGGCTCCAACCCCGCCGTGCCGACAATGGCCACCAACACAACGTCCGCCTCGGGCATCGTCGCCAGCTCGATCAGCCCGCGCTCGCCCGCATGCACTGGCATGGTGGCACAGGCGTCCCTGCCTGTGGCCAACCGTTTCTTCAATTCCTTCGCTTTCGCGGGATCCGTCATCCCTACCGCGAGCGGCTTGAACTGGCGGATCGCTTCCTCCATCCCGTCCACATTCTCACGCGACGCCATCCCCACAATGCGAATCTGCTCCGGCAGGTCCGCCGCCACCTTCTGCGTCGAAACGCCGATGGACCCCGTACAACCGAGCAAAACGATGTTCTTTGTTTTCATCGCTGAATAGGGCGATTGTAGGGCAGATGCGCCGCTTGCCGAAACAAAAAAGAATGGTCGATCAATGGTTGTCTGCGTAAAGTCTCGTTCAGACTATCCGCGCAACACCAGCCGCATGTACACGTACAGCAGGGGTGCGGTGAAAAGCAGGCTGTCGATCATGTCGAGGCAGCCGCCGTGTCCGGGGAGGATTGTGCTGGAATCCTTGACGCCGGCTTCGCGCTTGATCAGCGACTCGGCCAGGTCGCCGATGACCGCCGCCACGCCCAGCAGCAGGCCGATGACCACGGCATGCAGATTTGTCAGGGCGGCCATTTCGTTGGGCATGACCCAGCGGCAGAGAAAGACGCCGCCCACGGCGAAGGCAATCCCGCCGATGGTGCCTTCCCACGTTTTCTTCGGACTGATGCGCTCGATCATCTTGTGCCGGCCGATGGTGGAACCGACGAGATACGCGCCGATGTCGGTAAACTTGGTCGCGACGACGAGCAACATGACGAAGTAGCGTCCGTGGGGCGAGGCGAAGTTAATGCGCGTCATGAAGTTACCCAGCCAGGCAACATAGATCAGGCCGAACAACGTCACCGACATCGTTTCGATCCCGTGGGGATTGAGTTTCTGTGGAAACTGGCGGATGAAAACCCCAAGCGCGAAGACGAGCAGGATCAGCACGTCGAAATCATAGGAAAGCTGCAGCCGCTCCGGTTGTCGGTAAAAAAACCAACTGCCGGAAATCAATGCCAGGGTGCCGATGACACCCCACACCTTGTACGTGCGCAGTCCTTTGGCCTCGCAAATGACGTAGAACTCCCAGACGGAGCGGGCAATGACGAGATTCATGAAGAGGTACAGCCAGATCGGCCGTTTCAACCAAAAGATCACCGCCAACATGATCCCCCACAGCACGATGGAGCTGATCAACCGCCATAGGAAACCGCTGCGCGAAGGCGGCAGCGTTGTCGCCGCCGTCCGGTCGGCTGGGAGGGGAGTTACCACTTCAGGATTGCCGGGCATCGAGCTCACGTGGCTTCATTCGGGCTGACCAGGCCAAAACGACGGTTTCGGCCACTGTAATCTTCGAGCGCTTTCAGGTACGCAGCCTTCCGGAAATCAGGCCAAAGGGTTTCGGTGACATAAATCTCCGCGTAGGAAATCTGCCATAATAGAAAATTGCTCACCCGCATCTCGCCGCTGGTTCGAATCAACAAATCCGGGTCGGGTATGGAACGGGTGTATAGATGCTGCGAGATGACCTTCTCATCCACGCCCTGCGCATCAAGCCGCCCATCCTTCACCTCGCGGCAGATCGAACGCACGGCATCGACGATCTCCGCCCGACCGCCGTAACTCAACGCCAGCACAAGCGTCAGGCCCGTGTTCTTTTTCAGCGCGGCGATGGACTTTTCAAGCTGCTTTTGCGCGCTGGCGGGTAACTCATGTACCCGCCCGATCGCCGCGAGCCGCACGTTGCTTTTGTCCAGTTCCGCAATCTCCTCCTTGAGATAAAACTCCAGCAACCGCATGAGCGCCGATACCTCGGGTTTTGGACGATTCCAGTTCTCGATGGAAAATGCGTATAGCGTCAGATATTCGACGCCCAGCTCGCCCGATACGCGGACAATCTCGCGGACGCTCTCCGCGCCGCGACGATGCCCCTCGATGCGGGGCAGTCCGCGCTCGCGGGCCCACCGCCCGTTGCCATCCATGATAATGGCCACGTGACGGGGAAGGTTTTTTATCTGTGTCATCTGTTGTAGCGCGGAGTCATTCCCGTTGGCGCTTCACAGAAGCGCCGCTACACCGGCTTACAAAAACATCGTTTCTTCCCGTCGTGCGCCCACCGATACGATGCTGAGTTTTGCGCCGCTGAGTTGGGCGAGCTTTTGCAGGTAGACGCGCGCGCGTTTGGGCAATTGCTCGAAGTCCTGCGCCAGTTTCGTGGACGTTTGCCAGCCGTCGAACTCCTGATACATGGGCGTGCAGCGCTGCAACAGGTCGATGTCGTTTGGCACAGTTTCGTAAACTTTCCCGCCTACTTTGTACGCGACACAGACTTTGATCTTCGGCAAGGCATCGAGCACGTCGAGTTTCGTGACCGCCAGTTCGTCAATGCCGTTGACCATGACCGAGTAGCGCGTCGCCACCGCATCGAACCAGCCGCAACGGCGCGGCCGGCCCGTGGTCGCGCCAAATTCACGGCCCGTCTCGCGAAGCAGGATCCCCTGGTCATCCAGCAACTCCGTCGGAAATGGCCCCTCGCCCACCCGCGTGGTGTACGCTTTCATGACACCAACCACACGATCGATCTTGTGTGGCGGGACGCCCGTTCCCACGCAAGCGCCGCCCGCCGTGGCATTCGAGCTGGTCACGAATGGGTACGTCCCAAAATCAATATCCAGCAGCGTGCCTTGCGCGCCTTCGAAGAGGATGTTTTTGCCGTCACGCACCGCCCGATTCAGCAAGGTCACCGTGTCCGTAATAAATGGCCGCAGCTTTCGCCCGCAGTCCTGGTACTCATCATTGATCTTCGCGAAGCTCAACGGTTTCGCGCCCAACGCCTTGAAGATCCCGTTGTTTTCCTGGATCTTTCGACGCAGTTTCTCGGAAAACCGTTCAGTTGCCAGCAGGTCGACCAGCCGCAAACCGGTGCGGGCAACCTTATCAGCGTAGGCCGGCCCGATGCCCCGCTTGGTCGTGCCGATCTTGCGTTTGCCCTTCTGTTCCTCGCGAATTTCGTCGAGCAATTTGTGATACGGGAACACCAAGTGCGCCGTTTCGCTAACATACAGATTGCCGTCGATGCTCACGCCGCGACCGCGCAGGTGCTCGATCTCGCCAAGGAGCGCGACGGGATCGACCACGACGCCGTTACCAATCACGCTGATCTTGCCGGGATGCAAGATACCCGACGGGATGAGATGCAACACATACTTCTGGTCGCCGACCTCGACCGTATGGCCCGCGTTGTTACCGCCCTGATACCGCACCACCACGTCGGCCTGTTCGGTCAGCACGTCAATGATCTTGCCCTTGCCCTCATCGCCCCATTGGGCACCTACTAAAATCGTCGTTGCCATAACCGTTTCACCATAACCGAACCCCAAACCCGCGGCAAGACGGTACTGTCACGCTTTTGTGACGCTTCGATTGAGGCCAACAAACGCGATTCGTATTGTCACTTGTGCTACCATCTTTCACCATGCCAAAACGAATAGAGCCGGCAGTCTTGGACGTTCTGAAGCTTCGCATTGAGCGGGGCGAGACTGTTATCCTTAATGACATCTCGTGGCGGGTGAAGCGGGGCGAACACTGGGCCATTCTTGGCGCTAACGGTTCGGGCAAGACATCGCTGCTCAGCGCGCTGACGGCTTATCTCTCGCCGACCGCCGGTACAATCGAGGTGCTCGGCGAGCGGTACGGGGAAAGCGACTGGCGTGAGTTGCGGAAGCATGTCGGGTTGGTCAGTTCGTCGGTTCGGCAGATGATGGCGGATGATGAGGCGGCGCTGGAAACGGTCGTGAGTGGGAAGTACGCGATGGTTGATTACTGGGGCGATCCATCGGTCGCCGACCGCAAGCGCGCCGCACAGATCCTCAAGAGCATTGAGTGCTCGCACCTCGCCAAGCGACCATGGCGCGTCCTGTCGCAAGGCGAGCGCCAGCGCGTGCTCATTGGCCGCGCGCTGATGGCGAATCCGCCGTTGCTGATCCTCGATGAACCGTGCGCCGGGCTCGATCCCGTGGCACGTGAACATTTTCTCCAGTTTCTGCAGAACCTCGGCGTCGGTAAGGGCGCGCCGACGCTTATTCTTGTCACGCATCACGTCGAGGAAATTATGCCGGTATTTTCGCACGTGTTACTGCTGAAAGCCGGTTGCGTCCTCGCGCAGGGCAGTAAAGACGGAGTGCTTACGTCAAAACTCCTCAGCCGTGCGTTCGGTTCACGCGTCCGTTTGAAGAGCGAGAATGGACGCTATGCGATGTCCGTCAGTTCCAACTCCCGCGTCGTCATGTGACGCCAGGTGGATCTTGATACTGTCGCCAGAATTGTAGCCGCGAATCGTATTCGCGGTGTCTTCCTGCCGCGCCGCGAAAAAGTTTCGCGGCTACAAAACTGATGTAGTCGCCCCGCTCTGTCGGGGCGCTTCCCGGCACGGCGACAGAGCGCCGTAACTACATCTCGCTCACGGCCTTAAACCAAACACGCGCTACTGCAATGTCAGGTTGGCGCGATTCGAACCCTGAAATGAAGCATCGACTGTCTTGGAGGCAACCGTTGTCAGCCGCTCGGGTGTGACCTTGCCACTCTGCAGCAGATAGCTCTGCACCGCCGCGGCGCGTTCATCCATGAGCTTTTTGAAATCGTCCGGAGTGATCTCGGTCAGTTCCAAGAGCTTGGCCTCCATATCGGCCAGGCTGACCGGGCCTTTGGGCGCTGCGTCCTTGGACTGATCTGCACTCCCGGTCTTGCGCAACGGTTCGAAATTTGTCCGGGTCGTCAAATGCGCCAGCACGGTTGACGCACCGGCGGCGGAAGCTTTGCTCGAAACGAGGCCCATCGCCTCGGCGTAGGCCAACTTCACCAACCGCTCGCGGTCCTCAGGCGCCAAGCGCACGGCATCCACTGACGTGACCTTCTGGCCGGCCGCCTGGAGTTCTTTGACGCGCAACTCGCCCAGTTTCCTCTCCAGTTTGAGTTTCGCCAGCGCCTCGCGGTCTTTGACGGGGTCGATCAAACCGGCGATGCCCAGCTTCAGCGCGGGGCGTTCGTAAAGCGCCGTGGCGAGCGTGTCGAGCTTGCTGACTTCACCCGCAGTGAAGTCCGCCTTGCCGGGATCGAACGCGATATGATCGAGATCTTCACCACCGCCGAAGACCGACCCGAGCAACGCAAACGGTTTCGTGATCGCCTTGGTGATGACATTCATGAATACCTGCGCGATCAGGGGGGCCAGCCGGAACTTCGGGTCGTCAAGGCGTCCGTGAAGAGGCACATCCAGCGCGATCACGCCGTGGCGATCCTGCAACAGCGCGATGCCAAGCTTCACAGGAAGTTTGATCGCGTCCGGACTGCCGCTGGGCTCGCCGAGTTGCAATTGATCCACGCGCACCTTGTTCTCCGCCTTCAACTCGCGGCGGGTGACGTAATAGTGCAGGTCAAGGGACAGGGCACCTTTCTCCAGTGGATACCCAACATACTTGGCCGAGTAGCCGGAGCCGGGCAGTAATGCGTCGTCCTTCAATGAAATCGCCAGGTCGACGAACAAATCCGACGCCAGCGGGTTGATCTTGCCGCTAATCGAAAACGGCGCATAATTGTTCACCTTGCCCTTGAAATCCACCGCGGCAACCGTGTCGAGATCGGAAGTGAGTCCCTTCACGCTCCCATTGAACTCCCCAATCGTCGATTCTACGTGCGGTTCGACCGACTCGTCGATAAAATGAAAGGAGGCATTATCGAGGACAACCTCGCCGATCCTGATCTGGAAGTTGTTCGTCCGGGTCTCGGACGCTTTTGACTGAGTCGGGACCGGTGTTACGACCTCGGCGACGGCGGACGTGCTCGCGGCGCCGGGCAACAAGGTCACGCCGGTCTTGAGGTCAACCAAGCCGCACCTCCGCCACGTCGATGCTCTTCGCGGCGGTGTCGAGTTTCACTCCGCTGACGGAAAGATGAAGCTGGTCGACAAGAGCGCGTGCGGGTTTTGGCTGCGTCATCTCCACTTGTAGATCGGACAGATCCAATGTGACATTGGAGATGGCCAGGCTGGCCTCTTCGCCGGTCACATCAACACGGTAATCCGTCTGCATGTCCATCTTGCCACTGACAATCTGAATGGGCGCGATGTCCTCAATGTACGTGGCGTATCTCGTGATCTGGAATCCTGTGAGCTTGAATGTGCCCGCAGAATGCAGCGGCGTGAGCGTGACATCGCCCGACCATGCAAACGTCCGCCCGTCTTCCGTGTTCACGACCACGGAATACGGACTGCCTTCCTTCGGGCGGGTGGTGAACTTCGTGAGGTTGATGTTGATCGGTCCCCATTGCCGATGGAACGGCTTCTTGCGATCCAGGTCTGTGAAGGAAAACTGGCCGTCTTCCACCTTCAATTCATCGATCATTATGAGTGGCAATTGTTGGCTGGTTTTGGGGGCGGCCCTTGCCGGCGCTGCGTTCGTCAATAGGTCGGCAAAGTTGAACGTGCCATCCAGAAGGCGAACAACATTCGCCGAAGGTCTCTTGACACTGATTTCCTTGAAGACGAAACCGCGTTTCAGGAGTGAGACGGACTCAAAATTTACGTACAGCTCGCCGAGCGAAGCGAACTCATCGCCGTTCGTTTCCGTAAGGGAAAAACCGCGCAGCGTAAAGGACAGTGCATAGGGATTCAGCTTCACATCCTGAATGGCGACACGCCGGTGCGTCAACGCGGGCAGCCGCTTGAGCATCTGCGACTTGATAATCGCCGGGAGAATAAAGAATCCGATCACGGTGTAGAGTCCGACGGCAATGCCCACGCCAATCGTCCATCTCTTCGCCCTACCTTGCCGTAGCGTTGCCATGGGTACGACCGGAATTACGCGTTCTTATTGCGTTGCTCGATGGGAACGTAGTGATGCTCGGTCGGACCGACGTAAACCTGGCGCGGACGGTAGATGCGGGTGGTGGCTTCGTCCATGATTTCCTTGTAGTTGGCGATCCACCCGGGCATGCGGCCGATGGCGAAAATCACGGTGAACATCTCGATCGGGATGCCAATCGCGCGCATGATGATCCCGCTGTAGAAATCCACGTTTGGATACAGTTTGCGCTCGACGAAATAGCTGTCATGCAAAGCTGCTTCCTCAAGTTTTTTCGCGATGTCCAACAACGGGTCGTTAATGTGCAGGGTCTCCAGGATTTTGTCGCACTGTTCCTTGATAATCTTGGCACGCGGGTCGTAGTTTTTATACACGCGATGACCGAAGCCCATGAGTTTTCGCCCGCTCTTCTTGTCCTTCGCGGCCGCAATGAACTTCGAACCGTCGTCTCCCTCGCGGTGAATCTGCTCCAGCATCTCGATCACGGCCTGGTTCGCGCCGCCGTGGAGCGGCCCCCAGAGCGCGCATACCCCGCCCGCCGCACAGGCGAACAGGTTCGCGCGGCTGGAAGCAATCATGCGCACCGTCGAGGTGGAGCAATTCTGTTCGTGGTCCGCGTGCAGGAGGAAGATCAGGTCGAGCGCGCGCACGACCTCGGGCTTCAAATTGTAATCCTGATAAGGTTCCGAGAACATCATGTGCAGAAGATTGGCGGTGTATTTGTAAATCGGCTTCGGGTAAATGATCGGCAGCCCGTGGGATTTGCGGTAGGCATACGCCGCGA
Organism: uncultured Verrucomicrobiae bacterium; assembly: GCA_963812605.1. Classification (GTDB taxonomy): domain Bacteria; phylum Verrucomicrobiota; class Verrucomicrobiia; order Palsa-1439; family Palsa-1439; genus Palsa-1439. The sequence goes on from CAWEWF010000004.1 coordinate 26,267, forward strand.
TCGTGCGAACCTTGGAAAGCAGGCGGGCGGACTGTAACTCGAAGTTGCCTGGCTGATAACCTTCCATCAAGCGCGGGTGAAAGCAGCTTGCGGCATTGATCATCGAGGACAGGATCGCCATCGGGTGCGCGTTGGGCGGGAAACCCTCGAAATGGAACTTCATGTCCTCGTGCAGCATTTCGTTTTGTGTCAGCAGGTCGGAGAAACGGCGAAAATCGACGCTTGTCGGCAAATGGCCGTAAATGAGCAAGTACGCGCTCTCAATGAAGGTGGATTTCTCGGCGAGCTCCTCGATGGGAATGCCGCGATAACGCAGGATCCCTTTCTCGCCGTCGATGAAAGTAATCGCGCTGCTACAGGAGCCCGTGTTCGAATAGCCATCGTCGAGTGTGATGTACCCGGACTCCTGGCGCAACTTCGAGATGTCAACGGCGCGCTCGTTTTCCGTGCCGACCACAATGGGGAGTTGATAAACCTTGTCGCCGATTTGCAATTTCGCCTGCTCGCTCATAGACACCTCTGGGATGAAATGTTCACCCTTTTTACAGCGATTCAGTTCACTCCGCCACAAATTTTCGCGGCGAGTGAAAGGAAGACGGGGGTTGAAACGGAGAGCGGTTGAGAAGGTATCAGTGCGCGGCGCTGTTCTTTTCAAACACGTCCACACGAGCGGGCGGTATGTTTGCCCAAACGACGGTCGTCCGGCACCGCTTGAAGCCGGAGAGGCGGGGATGAGTCCGCTTCCGAAGGTCGTACGTGTACTGGAGCAGTTTCCCGTGCGGGGGCAGAACCTGATAAATTTCTTGCAGAATGCTGATCACGACATTTTCCGGGAGCGACCGCAGCGGCAGGCTGGAGACGACGTAACTGACTTCAAGCGCGTCCTTGGGAAGCCACGTCTTGAGGAGGGAACGAAGTTCGGTAGCGTCCCCCTGGGCGATATTCAACGATGGGAAACGCCGCTTTAGTAATTTTACCATCGTCTCCGAGCGTTCGATTGGGAGAATGCGGTCCGCAGGGATTCCACGCTTTAGCAAGGCAGCGGTAATGGCCCCGGTGCCAGCCCCCAACTCCACCACGTATCCTTTCGGCGAGCGGGGAAGAAAACTGGCCATGCATCGCCCGAGAAAGCGGGAACTGGGTACCGCCGACCCGACGGGGCCCGGATTGTTGAGCAATTCGCCCCCAAAAGTGAAAAACGCCGAGACGGCTTCAAACGCCATGAATTTTCGGGGACGACCTGCAGCCTGACCAACACTGGCGTGTGTGCCAGAGATTTTCCCGGAATATTCGGCTGACACGGCCCCCCTCCTTCGGGCTGACATGGTTAAAACTATCCCTTATCTCGCAGAAAAAAGCCATAATCTTTTTTAGGGGCTGTTTCGTAGGATATCCATAGCTTAATTCTCACGCCTTTGCCGTTGGCTTGCAAATTGTTGCAAAAACCCCTATGAATTATGGATGCCGTTCGCCATCGGTCAACTGACGCTCGATTCAAATCTGTTTCTCTCTCCCCTAGCGGGTTATACCAACTTGCCCTTCCGCCTCGTTATCCGCGAAATCGGCGGTGTCGGGCTGTGCACCACCGACCTCGTCAACGCCCGCTCTTTGCTGGAGAAAAACCGCAAGGCGCTGCAACTTATCGCCACCCGGCCGCAAGATCGGCCGCTTGCGGTCCAGCTCTACGGCGCGATTCCCGAGGAAATGCGCGATGCGGCGGTGCTGCTCGAATCGCTCGGGGTGAGTTCGGTGGATATCAACATGGGTTGTCCCGTTCGCAAGATTTGCCGCAACGGCTGCGGCTCGAAACTGATGGGCGATCACGAGAAGGCCGCGCAGCTTGTCAGCCTGATGGTGAACGCGGTGAAGATTCCGGTAACTTGCAAAATGCGGCTGGGCTGGGACGATGAAAACCTGACCGCGCCCGATCTCGCAAGTGCGCTGGAGGATGCGGGCGTGGCCGCGATTGCCGTGCATGGCCGCACGAGGGAGCAGGGATTCAGTGGGTCGGTGAATCTTGCGGGCATCCGCGCCGTGGTCGAGGCGGTGCAACGTGTGCCGGTCATCGGCAACGGCGACATCACGACGCCGCAGACGGCCAAGATGATGTTCGAGGAAACCGGCTGCGCGGCGATCAGCATCGGGCGCGGCGCGTTCTATAACCCGTGGATTTTTCGCCAGACCGCGCACTATCTCGCGACGGGCGAACTGCCGCCCGAACACGCCTTCGAGGAGCGCGTCGCCGTGATGAATCGTCACCTGGATTTGATGGTGGAGATCTTCGGCGAAAAAATGGGTTGTCTCATGTTCCGCAAGGTCGCGCTGCAATACTCGCGGACGTTCGGCCCGGCGAAAGAATTTCACAAACTCGTGATCCACCTAACCACCCGCGCCGATTTCGACGAAATTCTCGATGCCTATCGTAAGTGGCGCATGCAATTCCTCGACGCGGACGGAGACCTGCTTCCGCACTACGAACCGCATCCGCTGGGCCTGGCCGCCGAGCCTGCTATTGCCGTCAAGGTGCCGGTGGGGCCGAATGAATTGTGGTAGGTCGCTGTTTTTCTAATCAAAGCAATGTCATGACCGCGGGAGAAAAGATAGGAGCAGTCCTCCGCCCCCTACCCGGCGAGAAATACCCTCTCTTCTCGAGATGGGACACCAACAACATCGAGCCGGGAAATTACCGTTACTGGAGCCATTTTCTGAAGGACGAAAAGTGCTGGACGCTTTTTCTGGAGACGAACGAACCATTGGGTGCAGGAGAGCCGGAGTTGCTCAAGGAATCATACGATTGCTTAGTCTACTTCCTTGCAGCGGAAGCACCGACGGAGGTTCTTTACTCCGGCAGTACATTGATTCTTTCTGTGGGGGAATGGAAAAAGGCAGCTCTGACAATCAAATAGATATGGTCATACCACCGAACGAAGCGAACGCTACCGCCGCTTGCGGCTGGGGCTGAAGGAGTAACTTTTCATCGAACGGACGGCGCGGACGCTACGGCGGTGGTCGTAGATCGTCATTTCCTCGAACAGCACACTTGAAGCGGTAAGGGAAACCGAGTACAGTTTCGTCGTGAGACTAGCCGCAGTTCTGACACCAGACCCCAAGGGCGGTTTTGTTGCTTTCAATCCTGAAACCGGGACGACAACCCAGGGAGAAAGCATTGCGGAAGCGCTGGCCAATCTGAAAGAAGCCACCGAATTGTATTTGGAGTATGCCCTGACAGAGTACTTTCCTCTCAGATAAACAACGGTAATTACTGGTGAGTAACGGTCAGAAAGAGGGTTGCAAAAACGAGGCGACGATGGGCGATACTTTCCCATTTCGCGGACAAAAAACAGGAAAAAGAGAGACTTTAGCGTCCGCCGGCGGACACTAGTGGTGCGACACGCTTCATTTGCAGGGTCGTTGGTAGGGACGGCTCGCCGAGCCGTCCGCGATTCCGCGCTGGCGCGGCGCGGTGGGCCACCGCGCTCTACCCATCGAATGAACTGTGTCGCAGCACTAGTTTCACAAGAGAAGGTAACACGGCGGCAGTGATCGTTTTAAAATTGATCTCACCGTTTTTCGCTCGCAGAATCCTCCATCATAGTGCGTGGCAGCCATTTGAGGTGATAGTCGGATTTGGCACATTGTGCAGCCAGCCTGCCGACTTAATTCCTTTCTCAACCGAGTGGAAAGTACCTTGTCATCAAATGGGAAAGTTCCGCGTCGGCTTACACTACTACCGTCGCTTGCGGCTCGGGCTGAAGAAATAACCTTTCATCGTGCGGACGGCGCAGATGCTGCGTGGGTCGTGGAGGTGGTTTTTCGAAGAACAGCGGGCTTGAAATGATCCGCCGAACCGGTTAAGTTCTCAACATGTCCACGAAGGAAATCGCTCTGGCTTCCATTCAGGGGCTTCCCGACTCTGCCACTTGGGAAGAAATCGAGGAGCGCATCCGTTTTCTGGCAGCCATCGAGCGGGGACGCAAGGACATTCGGGAAGGCAAGGTTATTCCGCACGAGGACGTACGAAACCAGCTTGACCGATGGCTTTCCAGGTAATCTGGGCAGAGTCGGCGCTTGCCGATCTCGAACAAATCGTCCGTTACATCGCGGTCGAAGATCCCGGTGCCGCCAGACGACTTGGTCTGACGCTGATCAACCGTGCCGAAGAACTTGCCAGCTTCCCGCGTAAAGGCCGTATCGTACCGGAAAAAGGCGAGGAAGCCCTGCGCGAAATTATTGCGGTACCTTACCGGGTCGTCTATGAGGTTTTTGAATCTGACCACACGGTCTGCGTCCTTCGCATCTGGCATTCTGCCCGCGGTATCCCCGAGCTTAGATAGCGGGGTACCATCTATGCACGACCCAAACGGCGCGCCCGGTGGTCGCACCCTACCAACTATCTCCCTATCGTCGCTTCCGGCTCGGGCTAAAGGAATAACCCTTCATCGTGCGGACGGCGCGGACGCTGCGGCGGTCGCCGGAAATTTGTTTTTCTTCGAAAAGCGGAGTCAAAACGTAATCGAAGTTCTCCAGCTTGAGTTGCGGGATTTTCTGGCCGATGAAGCGTTCGATGGCGCGGAGGTATTCGAGTTCCTCGATGGTCACGAGCGTAAAGGCGTCGCCCACCTTCTGGGCGCGGCCTGTGCGCCCAATGCGATGGACGTAATCCTCGGGATGTTGCGGCACATCGTAGTTGATCACGTGCGTGACGCCCTCGACGTCGAGCCCGCGCGCGGCAATGTCGGTCGCCACCATCACCTCGTATTTGCCGGACTTGAAGCCGTCGAGCGCCTCGACGCGTTCGCGTTGCGTGCGGTTCGAATGCAACGCTGCCACCGAGTGCCGCTCGGACCGCAACCGGGTCGCGATCTTGTCGGCACCGTGCTTGGTGCGCGAGAAGATGAGCACGCTATCGAAATTCGTGCGCTGCAGCAACGCGGAGAGCAATTGAAACTTCTGGCTGGTTGCGACAGGATAACAGGCGTGCGTGACCGTCTCGGCGGGCGAACGACTCGCGCCGATTTCGATCTTCTCGGGATTGTGCAGCACCCACGCGGCGAGTTGTCCGATCTCCGGTGGAACAGTCGCCGAGAACAGCAGCGTTTGCCGTTGCTTCGGACAACGGTCGATGATCTTGCGCACGTCGGGCAGGAAACCCATGTCGAGCATGCGATCCACTTCGTCGAGCACCAACAAATTCACGTCGCGCAAATGCAGCGACCCCTGCCCCAACAGATCCAAGAGCCGCCCCGGCGTCGCGACCACAACGTCCACACCCTGTTGCAATTCCTGTTTCTGGTTGCCGTAACCGACCCCGCCGAAGATGACCGCCGTCTTCATGTTGGTGAAGCGCCCATACTCGTGAAAAGCCGTCTCGACCTGCGCCGCCAACTCGCGTGTCGGCTCGAGCACGAGGCAACGGCATTTGCCGTGCGTCTTGAGCAGCGTAAGGATCGGCAGGGCGAACGCGGCGGTCTTGCCCGTGCCGGTTTGCGCCGCGCCGATAAGATCTTTGCCGGCCAGGATGACCGGGATGGCCCGTAGTTGAATCGGTGTCGGCACGACATAACCCGCGGCCTGCACGCCGCGCACGACCTCTTCAGAAAGTCCAAGTTGTTTGAAAGGCATGACGTATGGTAGGTGCGGCTGGTCACTTTAACAAGACCCGATTTCGGCGTCTCCTTTGGTCTTCCGCGCCGGCAATACCACCGATCCCGGAAATGAAATGGAGGTTGATTGGCGCGAGGGATTGCCGTATAAGCGGGGCGCTTTATGAGGCATACCCTTTCAGTCCTGGTCGAGAATAAATTCGGCGTGTTGACCCGCATCTCGGGGCTGTTCAGCGGCCGCGGGTTCAACATCGACACGCTCAACGTCGCCCCGACGCAGGACCCGACGCAGTCCCGCATGACCATCGTGGTCAAGGGCGATGACACCGTGCTCGAGCAGGTCACCAAACAGCTCAATAAACTCGTCAACGTCATCAAGGTGCAGGATTTCCCGGAAGGCGAATATGTCGACCGTGAGCTGGTACTGATCAAGGTCAATGCGGACAACAAGACGCGTTCCGAGATCATGCAGATCTGCGATATTTTCCGCGCGAAGATCGTCGACGTGGCGCACAAGGCCCTGACCATCGAGATCACGGGCAACGAATCGAAGGTCAGCAAGTTCTTGGACTTGATGGAACCGTTCGGCGTCCGCGACATCACGCGCACCGGCAAAGTGGCGATGCCCAGGAAATGACACCGCCCCGCGGTGTCATCCTGAGCGAAGCAAAGGATTTCACACAAGTAAGGAAAAATCATGGCAGCTAGAATCTATCACGACAAAGATGCGGACCTGAAATATCTCAAGGGCAAGACCTGCGCCGTCATCGGTTACGGCTCGCAGGGCCACGCCCATGCGCTCAACCTCAAGGACAGCGGCGTGAAAGTCGTCGTGGGCCTCTACGAGGGCAGCAAATCCGCCGCCGTCGCCAAGAGCCAGGGTATCGAAGTTCTTTCCGTCGCCGACGCGGCAAAGGCGGCCGACGTGATCATGATCACGATCCCCGACACGCGCCATGGCGAGACGTATCGCCGTGACATCGCGCCGCACCTGAAAAAAGGCAAGGCTCTCGGCGTTGCGCATGGGTTCTCGCTGCATTTCGGCCAGATCGTTCCGCCCGAGGACGTCGACGTATTTCTCGTCGCCCCGAAAGGGCCCGGCCACCTCGTTCGCCGCATGTACACCGAAGGCAAAGGTGTCCCCTCCCTGGTCGCGGTGCACCAGAATGCCACCGGCAAAGCCAAACAAATCGCGCTCGCGTGGGCCAAGGGCATCGGCGCGACCCGCGCCGCGGTGTTTGAGACGACGATTCGCGAAGAAACCGAAACGGATCTTTTCGGCGAGCAGGCCGTCCTTTGCGGCGGTTGCTCGGAATTGATCCTGGCGGGTTTCGAAACGCTCGTCGAGGCCGGTTACGCTCCTGAAATGGCCTATTTTGAATGTCTGCATGAAATGAAACTCATCGTCGATCTCATCTACGAAGCGGGCATCAGCGGCATGCGGTTCTCGATCAGCGACACCGCGAAGTACGGCGACATCACGCGCGGCAAACGCATCATCACCGATAAAACCCGCGCCGAGATGAAGAAGATTCTCGGCGAAATCCAAAGCGGCGTCTTTGCGAAGGAATGGATCACCGAAAACCAGGCGGGCCGTCCCGTGTACAACGCGCTCATGAAGCGCGGCGCCGAACATCCCATCGAGAAGCTCGGCGAGGAAATTCGCGCCAACTTCCCGTGGATGAAGAAACGCAAACTCGGCGGCGCGCAGGCCGCGTATTGAGGAGGTTTCCATGCGCAAGCGGATCAACATCATCGCGGTCGCCGTCGTGCTGGCGATTCTCAGCTTCGCCTACGCGCGCTACGACTATACCAACAATAACAGCACGACCTTGACGAATCCCTTCGGCAACCACGAGAGCACCACCGTTGCCAATCCCTTTATGGACAAGTCGCTCTTTGGGGACTGGATGAAGAAGGAAGTGACTTTCTCGATGGTTGTACCCGCCGCGCTCATCGCCGTCGGGTTGGGGCTCGCCATCGGCAAGAAGTAGGCTCTTGCGGGTCAGGTCGTGGATCGGACGGGAGCGCATGCGCAAAATTAACACGAAGGACATCGCTGAGGTGTCCTGGTCGTCGCCCAAGGGAAAGTTCGTCGGCGCTGGCAAGGAGGTCTCGGAGGAATTGGGCCGCAAACCGCAATCGACCGACCTCAAGGAGCGGCACCCTTTCGATGTCGAAATCTGCCGCATCCCGCCGGGCAAGACCCCCTACCCCTATCACTCCCACAGCGCGCAATGGGAGTTTTACCACGTGATCTCCGGCAAAGGCATCGTCCGCCACAAGGACGGAACGACCGCCATTGAAACCGGCGACGCTTTCCTCTTCCACCCCGGCGAACCCCATCAGATTACCAATGACGGCTCCGAAGATCTCATCCTCTACGTCGTCGCGGACAATCCGATTGGCGAATCCTATTACTACCCCGACAGCAGGAAATGGAGCGTCGCTTCACCCGAGCGCCGAATCATCCGCTCCGATGCCCTCGACTACTACGACGGCGAGGAGTGAGCCCGTCCCAACTTCTTCAGCGATACGCGATCGCAGCTTCCAGCGCCGGGTCGCGTCCCGCAAGCACGTTCTGCCACGAAGTCGGCGTCGCAATATCCGGCAGACGTGAAGGAGGGTCATCCCCGGTGGTAATCTTGAAGTGTTTGGTGGAATAACGCACCTGCAACTTGGAATTCGGCAGTTCCAATACGCGAACGTCACCATAACCGTTGGGTTTGCCCCCGGTGGGTTCGCCAATCAGGATGGCCTGGAAATGGAACCGCTTCGCATCGTCGGCAAAACTGTTATGAAATTGCTCCGCCACCCATTCCCCGGAGGAAAAGGTCGACGGTCCAATCAGCACAAAGAGATGGCCGGTCGCATTAATGGCGGGATTGGATGAGACGGCTTCCAGCAACGGCCGCACAACGTCAGAGTTCCCTCCTCCGTTATAACGGACATCGATCACCAAACGGCCCACCGAGTGAGCGCCAATAAATGCAAACGTCTCTTTTACGAATTCCTGGAAAGACTGTTTCGGATCGTCTTCGCACACGTTGTATTGAAGGAACAATGTCTGCGAATCCGGCAAATACTCGCGCCAGTAAAACGCTGTTGGATTACGGCGACTGAGCCGCGTCGGCAGCTCCAGGGCCTCTGTGACCGTGACTCGTCCGTTTGCGTTTGTGCTCGCGCTCCAGTCCGATGGCGAGACAGAAAGAGACCAGACATTGGTTCCCGCATCCGCAAAGGCAAGTTCGAGAGATCCATTCGACGCGGCCTGCAGGTGCTGCAATAATTCAGCCGACATCATGTACTCGGGACTTTGTTCCCGCAGCCAGGTTTCATTTTCATGTGCAATGTAGGGGGCAAGATTTGTCAGCAGTTGCTCCGGCGTCATTTTACCGATTCGAACCACGCGCTTCCCCAACGCCCGCCGATACTCGGGCGCAGCAGCAATCACATAGCATCCGTCGGAATACCAGCGCAGCCACAATGGATACCGCTGAAAGGCGAGCGCGCCGGAGGTCGGCAGCGCGAGTCGCGTGTGCGAAACTCCGGCGGCCGCAACCAACCGTAGCAGGCGAATCACGATCTCCGTGTCGGAAAGTTGTGCGACAGAGTTTTTGATCTGCGCGATCTCGCTCTGGAACGTTTCCTTCGGAACAAGCTTGTAAAAGTCCTTGTGCTTCTCCGGCAGGTTCGTCCCCAGGAAATCGAGGTCCTGACGCCAGTGCTCTTCGCGAACAGCGTTGTTCGTGTACGTTTGCGCTTGAATCAGTGGTCCCGAAACGCCAACGGCCGCAGAGACAACCAGAGGAATTAACTTTATGAATCTGGTTTGCATAAGCCAAGTGCCTCCGAATTAGCCGGGCGAGTGCGGCGATTCAAGACTAATCTGGGAAACGGCTTGCACTTCCTTTGCTCTGCTGACAGCAACAAATCCGCTCCAACGCCCTCGACTATTACGACGGCGAAGAGTGAACAGGCTCCGTAGTTTATCACTAATTGGAGGGCGAGCCTCTCGGCAAGCCGCACCTCTCGATAATTTCCTCTCCCCATTTCCAAGCCGATTGTAGGGCGAGCGCGTCGCTTGCCGTCATTCGCGTCGCTCTTTTATGCTTTCCTCGCGGTTCCGTCAGGGGTTTAATTACAAGGAGGTATTTGGATCACCATCCAGTGATATTTATGAAAGCTCCCAAGCCAGAGAAACCAAATGGTGCACCCGAAGGCACAATCTGGTTTGGTGGCCCCATCGCATGGTTTAGCATCGACTTGAGGATCTTCGGTGAACATCTGAATCCCGAGGAGGTCAGCGCCATTTTGGGATGCCAGCCGACCAGTTTCGAGCGTAAGGGACAGCCTGTTTTGCGACCCGATGGAACTGTCGCTCGCATTGGAAGGACCGGTGCGTGGCGCCTGCAATTAAGTCCAGCCGACACTGACGAATGGGACTGCGGCGAGGCCATGATGGTGTTGATGTCGCGTTTGCCGGCGAAGGTAGAGATATGGAAGAGCCTGACCAAGCGGTTCAGGGTCGATTTCTCCGTCGCGTTATCGATGGAGTCGCGGAATAAGGGCTTCTGCTTGTCCCCAGAGATCATGAGCTATCTTGGCGAGCGAGGTATTAACGTGGGGTTTGACGTTTATTACGAAGACGAAGCTAAGGCCGAACCATCCGCTGGAGGAAACACTACTCTTCCCCCTTCCTCAGCATGATCGCCGTGGTCAGATCCAGACGCTACCCCATTTACGATCTCAGCATGAGCGGGCTCATCATTCCGGAATTCGGGCGGGGATATTGGCAGCGTTTCCCAGCGGCGGCACTGCTGGTTACGGGCGTCGGCCTGCTGGTCTGGGTGCACTGCCACGCCGCCCATGTCTCCGCTTGGGTCGTCGTCCTGGACATCTTCGTTCCCTTTCTGTCGATAATCGCAGGACTGCTGATGGCCCGCCAAGGGGTCGGTCTCTTGGATTTCAGTTGCGCCATTGCGGTCGGTGGATTGGGCATCTTCGGGATGGGCCTGCAGGGATTGCGGCGGGGCTATATCGCGCCTTCACGAGGACCCTATGGTTCTGGCCGATATTACAGTTTGTATCCGCCGGAGTTTTGGGAAACCGCGAAGCACTACATTTCGAAACCAGAAGCCTGGGATTTAATCCTCTACGGCTGCGCGATCTTCGCTCTCGGGCTGTCGCTCGCTCTTATAGCTTGGATTCGACAGAGGGAAGCCATCTAATAAGCCATCCCCCACATCCGGCCAAGCCTGCGGTTCTTCTTCTACAGGCTTGCTTTTTACTGCCTCGCAGGGTAGTCTCAGCACCCTAGGCGCATCCGTACCATGAACACGTTCGCTCTCTACGCAACCCTCAGCCCATTGGTCTGCGCTTTTGTTGGCGCCGGCGTGGCCCATAGCCAAAGCGCCGGGCCCTGGACAGTCATCCTGTTTGCGATCATCGGCTTGGTCTTCGGTGGGATTGCGGGCGCTTATTCGCTGGGAATTGAGAAGTGGCTCATCAAATCGAAGCGGGTGACTTCATCGAAATGGGCCCTGACTTATCCGGTATTCTCATTCTTGGGGGTAACGTTGCTGACCGGTTTGCTGACGTTTTGGCTCGTCGGGCTCACGCTCTGAGTGACGGGTCGATTACCGGAAGTCATCGACATCCAAGCCGCTACACGATCGCGTACCGCGCCGTAAGCCGCGTCAGTGTGCTGGCAGTGGCACGACCGATTTGTTGGTGGTTGTTTGCTCATTCCCCGGTTCGATGGCTTTCAGGGTCGCGCCCACGAACGGAGCAATTGCTTCCGCCGTCTTCTTAAACTGAAGAAACTCTCTTGCGGATACCGGCTGCAACAAACCGTCAGCATCTCTTTGAAAACACTCCACAAATTCCCCGTCATCTTTCATCAATAAAAGCTCGTCAAACTTGCCGTCTGCATTTTTGCTGATAAATGTGACAGAGATATTCGGCACACCAGGTGTAAATACCGAGCTTTTAGGTTCCTTGCCAGTTTTGGCACTGCTCCTCGTTAAAGCCGCACAAACCTTTTTGTCCGCACGAAACATTTCCATGTACAGATCAATCTGGCCGTCATTGTCAGTGTCTCGTTCGATATACTCTTTGATCTCCCGATCTCCGCGAAATGTTCTGTAGGAAATCATTTTGATCTTACCGGTCTTCTCCGACATGGTTACGTGTTTCTCGACACGAATCACATTTCCAGTAAGCTCCGCCGGAGTCGGCTCATAATTCTGCAAATCCTCGATTTGCCCCATCGTTTGGGTGTGAGCTTTCACGATTTCCTTGAGTCGGTCATCTGTTTTGGGGTTGTCCGCAGCCGCACAAATGCTCGTAACCATGCTGAGAATGATCAGGCCCGCGAAACGGGAACGGGTATTGCGCATATTTCTCCTAATACCGAGAACTCAGCCACGGTGGAGTTGTGATGTCAATCGCCGAATAGCTCCCCCTTGACTTCCGGCCCGGCCCCTGCTACAGATACCCCGTAATGAATTGCAACCTCGGTCTATCACTGGCTCTGCTGGCTCTCCGATTCGCGTCGGAGACGGTGGGCTGAGGTCTAGACACAGAACTTCGAACCCATCCCGGCGCGAGCGTCGGGGTGGGTTTTTTATTTTCCCGCCGCCCCGTTTGCGTTAGAAATGTACAGTCATGAGTGAGCACATATTGATATTCGACACGACGTTGCGCGACGGCGAGCAATGCCCCGGCGCGTCGATGAACATCCGCGAGAAACTCGAGGTCGCGCGGCAGTTGGCGCGCTTGCGCGTGGACATCATCGAAGCGGGCTTTCCCATTGCCAGCGATGGCGATTTCGAGGCCGTCAAGGCTATTGCCGCCGAGGTGCAAGGCCCGCGTATTGCCGGCTTGGCCCGTTGTGTCGACAAGGACATCGACCGCGCCGCGGAAGCCGTGAAGCCGGCGGGCGACCGCGCCCGCATTCACGTTTTTCTCGCCACCAGCGCCATCCATCGCGAGCACAAGCTCAAGATGGCCCAGAGCGAGATCCTCAAGCGCAGCGTGGAAGGCGTGAAACGCGCGCTCGGCCACTGCCCGGACGTGGAGTTTTCGCCCGAAGACGCCTCGCGCACGGAACCCGAGTTTTTGGCCGAGGTGACGCACGCGGTCATCGAGGCGGGCGCGCGGACGGTCAATATCCCAGACACGGTCGGCTATGCCGCGCCACACCAGTTCGGCGCGCTCATCAACCACCTCTTCAACCACGTGCCCAACATTCACGACGCCGTTATCAGCGTGCATTGCCACAACGACCTCGGCCTCGCGGTCGCCAACTCCCTCGCCGCGATCCAGAATGGCGCCCGGCAGATCGAGTGCACCATCAATGGCATCGGCGAACGCGCGGGCAATGCGTCGCTTGAAGAAATCGTCATGGCACTCAAGGTGCGCCAAGATGCGTACAGTGGTTATCAGACGAACATCGACAGCGCGCAGATCTACCGCAGCAGCCGTCTCGTTTCGCACATGACCGGCATGATCGTCCAGCGCAACAAGGCCATCGTCGGGGACAACGCCTTCGCCCACGAAGCCGGCATCCACCAGCACGGCATGATGGCCAACCGCGAAACCTACGAGATCATGCGTGCCGAGGACGTGGGCCGCTCCAGCGAACTCACCTGGGGCAAACACATGGGCCACCATGCCGTTGGCAAAAAGCTCGAGGAGATGGGCTATAAACTCAGCGAAGAGGAAGTCCGCCGCGTCACCGACCAGATCAAGACGCTCGCCGACAAAAAGAAGCAGGTGTACGATGAGGACGTGACCGCCATCGTCGAAGGCCAGTTCAGCGAAGTGCCGCAGGTCTGGAAGCTCGGTTACCTCAGCGTCATGACCGGCGAAATCCCGACTGCCTCGGTGCGTCTCATCAACGCCGACAAGAAGGAGCCCATTGCCGACGCCGGTACCGGCGATGGCCCGATTGACGCGATGCTCAAGACCATCGACCGCATCACCGGCCTCCGCGGCAGTCTCGTCGATTACAGCGTCAACAGCGTCACGCGCGGCAAGGACGCCATCGGCGAGGTTACCGTCCGCGTCACGTTCAATAGCCGGGCGGGCGTCTCTCCCGCCGAGGGCGAAAGCAAGATCGTCACCGGCAAAGGCGCCTCGACCGACATCATCGAAGCCAGCGCCCTCGCCTACCTGAATGCGCTCAACCGGAATCTCTACGAACACCGCCGCATCATCGAGGCCGAAAGCCCGACGTTGTGAAAAGGTCGCGCGCCAATGATCGTCCGCAGGCCGCCTTTGCAGCGAAGGATGACGCGTGGGCTGCTGCCGCCGCCTACGGCTGCGACACGAGCCTGCTGGAAGCCAGCCTGCGCCGAACACCTGCGGAACGGGTCCGTGTTCATCGCAGTGCGCTCGCGCTCTTCGAGGCCCTGCAAGGGGCCGGCAAGCGGCTCTATGGCAAACCTTGAAGCGTTGCTCGGGCGATTAGTGAAGCATGACGTCGACTTCGTCATTATCGGCGCCTATGCCTCGGTGGTGCACGGCGCGACTTTGGTTACGCATGACGTGGACATTTGTTGCTCGTTCACTTCTCGAAATCTCCTGAAGTTGCAAAACGCGATGGCCGGCTTGCATCCGGTTCACCGGCTCACGCCGAAACGTCTGCCGTTGCAACTTACGCCCGCGCACTGTCGCGGCTTAAAGAACCTTTACTTGGAAACCGACCTGGGAGTCATTGATTGTCTCGGTGAAGTGCTCGGCTTGGGGGGTTTTCCAGTCGTGAAAAGACAGAGCGTAATCATCAATCTGGACTTCGGCAAATGTCGCGTCTTGGGACTCGAAGCGCTCATCAAGGCAAAACGGGCCATGAACCGTCCACGAGATCGCGAAGCGATCGTTCAACTGGAAGCTTTGCGCGTTCGCCAGCGCCGCAACGCCCAAAAAAAGAAACCAATGGTGTAGAAAGTCGGCAAATCCATGAAGCGGTTCGGAATAGCTTTGCTGATTCTGCTTGCCTTGGGCTCGCTGCCAAACGGCCAGGCGCAAGTCAGCGTGCTGACGTATCACAATGACAATTTCCGCACGGGCGCGAATACCAACGAAACGATTCTCACGCCGGCCAACGTCAGCTCGAATATCTTCGGGCGGCTGTTCACACGCAGTGTGGATGGGTATGTGTATGCGCAGCCGCTTGTGGCTGCGGGCGTCAATGTCCCGCGCTTCGGCCCGCGCAACGTCGTCTATGTCGCCACCGAGCACGATAGCGTGTACGCGTTCGACGCGGACACCGGCCACAGTTACTGGCACGCCAAACTGCTCCCCAAGCACGGCAAACCTGTGTCGTCAGTCAAGGACGCAAATTGCACCGACCTTATCCCCGAGATCGGCGTCACCAGCACGCCGGTGATCGATCCATCCACGAGCACGATTTACGTCGTGGAGAAGGGCAAGACCAATACGGTCTTCTTCCAGCGCCTCCACGCGCTCGA
The DNA here is from genome assembly GCA_963812605.1 of uncultured Verrucomicrobiae bacterium. Lineage (GTDB taxonomy): Bacteria > Verrucomicrobiota > Verrucomicrobiia > Palsa-1439 > Palsa-1439 > Palsa-1439. The sequence goes on from CAWEWF010000004.1 coordinate 41,346, forward strand.
CCTCGCTACCGGAGCGGAAAAATTCGGCGGCCCGGTCAACGTGACGGCCAGCGTGCCGGGCAGCGGTGGGGACAACGTCAACGGCACCATTACTTACAATGCGCTCAGCCAGAACCAACGCCCCGCTCTCCTGCTGCTCAATGGCGTGGTTTACATCGCCTCGGCCTCGCATTGCGACAACGACCCCTACCACGGCTGGCTCCTGGGCTACAGCGCCTCCGATCTCGCGCAGGTCGCCGTCTTCAATGCCACGCCCAACGGCGCGCGCGGCGGCTTCTGGATGTCCGGGTGCGGAGCGGCCGCGGACGCGAGTAACAACATTTACATCAGCACCGGCAATGGCGATTTCGATGCCGATACGGGCGGCAGCGACTACGGCGACACCACCCTTAAACTCAGCACCAGCAGCGGCCTCGTTGTGACCGATTATTTCACGCCGTTTGACCAGGCCACTCTTGACGTCAACGACAACGACCACGGCGCCGGCGGAGTTCTCTTGTTGCCCGACCAGCCCGGAGCGCACACGCACCTCGCGATTCAGGGCAGCAAGGAAGGGAGCCTCTACGTCATGGATCGCGACAATCTGGGGCACTTCCAAAGCGGCAGCGACACCCAGATCGTTCAATCGTTGCCCACCATCATCACCTCCATCTTTTGCACGCCCGCGTATTTCAACGGGAATATTTACCTCAACGGGATCAATGACGCGCTCAAGGAGTTTGCCCTCACCAATGGCCTGCTTTCCAGCAGCCCCGTCTCGCAGTCCACCAACAGCATTGGCTTCCCCGGCGCCACGCCCAGCGTCTCCGCCAACGGCATCAGTAATGCCATTGTGTGGACGTTGGACACGCGCGCTTCCAAGGTGGTGAATGGCCAGGCGGTTCTCTATGCCTACGACGCCACGGACCTGACGCATCAACTCTACAGCAGCGCCGTCAGCCGCCAACCGCCGGGGCCCGCCGTAAAATTCGCCGTGCCCACGATCGTCAACGGCAAGGTTTATGTGGGCGCCGTCCGCCGCCTGGCCGTGTATGGGCTGCGCTAGCATCACGTAGAACGGGCGAGACGCCCATTCTACTTTCCGGCGCTATCCGCGAGCCGCTTTAACAAGCGCGGCCACCCGCCGCGGATCCACCGGGTGAAAGAGTCTGCCGCCCTTTTTCAATGATGTCCCGACGATCACCCCATCGGCGTGGCGGAGAAACTCGCGGACGTTGCCAAGGGTAATGCCGCTGCCCAGGAGAATCTTCGCATTCGGACAAGCGCGCCGCACCCGCTGCACGTCGCTAATGTTCGCCGCGACGCCGGTGCCGGTTCCCGAAATAATGAGTGCGTCAGCCAAGCCCCGTTCCAGCGTGTCGTGGGCCGAGTCTTCGATCTCGAAATTCCCCAGCGGCACCGCGTGCTTCACGTGCACATCGGCAAAAATGGACACGGCGGGGCAAATCCGTTCACGATAGCGGACTGTTTCGTACGCGTTGCCCTCGATGATGCCCTGGTCGGTGAGCATTGCGCCGGTGTGGACGTTGACGCGGATAAAGCTGCCGCCACACGCCGCGCAAAGCGCCAGCGCGGCCCGGGCATCGTTGCGGAGAACATTGAAGCCCAAGGGCAGATCGATGGCGGCGCGCACGGAGGAACCCGCCGCCGACATCGTGGCGATCGTCTCGGGGTCGACACCGGCCTTGGTGAAAGGCGCATCGCCGAAATTCTCCACGATGACCGCATCCACCCCGCCGCGTTCATAGGCCCTAGCGTCGATAAGAGCGTGGTCGATGACCGACTTGAGGTTGCCGCCCCATCGGGGCGAGCCGGGGAGGGGCTGAAGATGGATGACACCGATGACCAGCTTGTGTTTGGGACGAAAAGGCGCGCTCATTTATGCGCCAGTGTGTCAAAAATGAGCGCGAAAGGGCAGGTTTTTTTACAAAACCGAGAGCGCCGTGTAGGCGTATGGTCAACCCGTCAGTTGTCTACTCTACGACAACGTGATGTCCGTGGAACTCCCCTTCCAGACGTACTTTACGTGAATTGATGAGGTCGGCCACGATGTACGCGCCGAGCTGCTCGTCACGCGTCAATTCGTTGACTGTGGAGATCAATTCCGCCAGTGTTGGAGGGCTCTTACGGGTGGACTTCGTTCCATTCTGTTTCATGCGTGAGTATTTAGCAGGCGACGTGCCATGTCCCGTTCTCGGGGCTCCGAGCACGGAGTTGCGAGGGACGGGCTTGGTAGCTTGACTCAGGGGGGTATTTTTGGAATGGTTCCGCTGCACAACGGCTGGGGATGTAGCTCAATTGGTAGAGCGCCTCGTTCGCAACGAGGAGGTCAGGGGTTCGAATCCCCTCATCTCCACCAGTCCTTTTATCCATGACATGGGCGACACTTCACTTCTGCCTTCGTCGGACACCGACGCGCTGTTGCGCACGATTGGCAACACGCCGCTCATCCCGCTCCTGCGCATCGGCCGGGAATTCCCCGGCGTCCGCATTTTCGCCAAGGCCGAGTGGTTTAATCCCGGCGGCTCGGTGAAAGACCGCGCGGCTTACCGCATGATTCGCGCCGCCGAGTTGTCGGGCCGGCTCACGCCGGGCAGAATCATCCTCGACGCCACGAGCGGCAATACCGGTATCGCCTACGCGATGATCGCCGCGCGGCGCGGGTACCGCTGCAAATTACTGATGCCCGCCAATGCCAGCACCGAACGCAAGAAACTCCTCCAGGCGTATGGCGCTGAGGTTGTTCTCACGGACCCCAGCGAAGGCAGCGACGGCGCGTTCTTCGCAGGCGCAGCGTCTTTACAAGGAGCAACCGGATCTCTACGTGTATCCCGACCAGTACGGGAACACTGAAAACCCGCGCGCTCACTACGAAACCACCGGCCCCGAGATCATCGAGCAGACCGCCGGCAAGATTACGCATTTCCTCGCCGGTCTCGGCACGAGCGGTACCATGATGGGCACGGGGAAGCGGCTCCGCGAGTTTAACCGCGACATCAAGCTCGTTGCCGTCCAGCCCGATGGCCCGTTTCACGGACTCGAAGGACTCAAGCACATGGAAACGACGTCGCACATCCCCGATTTATACGACGCCAAAGTTCCCGACCAAATCGTCGGTATCTCCACGGAAGCCGCGCAGCAAATGGCCAAACGCCTGACCCACGAAGAGGGCCTTTATGTCGGCGTGAGCGCCGGCGCCGCCATTTGCGCCGCGCTGAAGATCGCGGCCACGATTCAGGAAGGCGCGCTCGTCGCCATTTGTCCCGACGCCGGCAACCGTTACCAAAGCGAGAAATTCTGGGAGACTGCATGAACGCACACAGTCAAGCCCCTCACCCTAACCCTCTCCCTCAAGGGGAGAGGGGACCGGCGAGCAGACAGCAGTTTCCTCTCCCCTCCGGGGGAGAGGATCAAGGTGAGGGGGGCGGAGCGGTTCGTTGCACATGAAACTCTCTCAACAACTCCTGCATCAAATCCGCCAACACCTCGAAGCGGGGTATCCGAACGAGGCTTGCGGCGTGATGCTGGGGCAAAATGGGATCGTCAGCGAAGTGGTTTCCGCGGACAATCAGCGCACCGATAGCGCCCGCAATAGGTATCTCATCGATCCGCTGATCTACCTGAAGATCGAGCGGGAGGCCGACAAGCGCGGGTTGCAAGTGCTCGGCATTTATCATTCGCATCCCGATGTCGCGGCCCGGCCATCGCAGTTTGACCTCGATCACGCGTGGCCCGATTTTTCGTACCTGATCATTTCGGTCGTCAAAGGCAAAGCGATGGAATCGAATTCCTGGCGGTTGCGGGACGACCGTTCGGCCTTCGACCAGGAGAACATCGAAGTTTTATAAAGGCAACAGCCGTCTCAATGAGATCTATGGGCAACCACGCGTCCGGTTTTGATTGGGCTGACGGGCTGCACCGATTCAAATTATTCAAACGGCGTTTTGGTCACGGCCGGGTGCCTGCATACTGGGAAGACGACCCTATTCTGGCCTGGTGGGCAGCCAGGCTGCGCACGCGTTTGGATCGCTTGACACAGGAACAGATCAGGCAATTGTATGGCCTAGGTTTTTATTTTGGGTCGGTGCTGACGGCGTGGGTGGGACGTTACTTGGATTTGGCCAAATACCGGACCAGGAACGGTCATTGCAACGTGACCGAAAGAGTAGACATGTCCCTAGGGCGCTGGGTGCAACATCAACGTGCCCTCAAACATCGCCTGGATGCGCAACGTCTCAAACTGCTAAACCGCCTCGGATTCGACTGGTCTCCCATCAACACGCTTTGGGGAGAGAGGGTGGCAGAGCTACACACATTTAAGCAAGGACATGGCCATTGCCGCGTGCCACACCATTACCCGGAGTATCCCCATCTGGGAATTTGGGTGAGCAACGTGCGCAGGAAGCGCGATAAGCTTTCTCCGCTACGCCGCCGCCAACTGGATCGGATGGGCCTAAACTGGGCGCCGCTCGCCTCCTCGTGGGAGGCGCGGGTTCAGGAAGCGGTAATGTGGCGAAAGCTTCACGGCAACTGCCAACCACCGTTCGAGTCTCCATTAGGGCGCTGGCTGGCCAAGCGACGGGCAGCCTTTGCGGCCGGGAAGCTCAGTCAGCAGCGCAAGCGGCGATTGGAAAAGCTGGGGGTTGAGCTTAGACCATTCCAGTCAAGGTGGGAAAGGCGGTTTACAGAACTCAAAGCCTACAGGGCGCGCCATGGTCACTGCAATGTGCCCCGATCCTGCCCAAAGAATCCTGCTTTGGGTTTTTGGGTAAGCAAGCAACGCTACTTCAAAGATCGTCTCACTCGCAAGCAGATCGTCCGCCTCAACCAACTCGGCTTCCGCTGGCGGATCCGCCCGCCGAGACCGCCGCGCGGCCGTCACAGTTCGACCTCGGTCACGCGTGGCCCGATTTTTCGTACCTGATCATTTCAGTCGTCAAGGGCAAGGCTGTGGAGTCGAATTCCTGGCGGCTGCGGGACGACCGTTCGGCGTTCGACCAAGAGGCTGTTGAAATTCTCGCGTAGATTATCACCAGCGCCTACGTAGATCCGTGCGGCGATTATCAACGCAGATTCCGGGAAAATTCCTCCGGGGACAGTCGGATATCCTTGATAATCTGTCGGAGAAGAAACGGCGAAACGTCTCGACCCGCATGAAAGGGAACAGTCGTTCCGCGACCGTCAGCATGACGATACTGCTTGTGCGAACCGCGCTGACGGACCTCGACGAACCCAAGTCTTTCAGGACCTTTTCCACCTCACGCGCCTTCAGTACCGGGAGCCGGGCCATGCATGCCTAGACGCTGATGGCTTGCGTTCCGATGAACTCAGCTTCGAGCTGCGGCTCGCCGTCCTCCAGAAGCATCCCAACAACCTCCTTCAGATTGTCACGCAACTCTTCAAGTGTCGCGCCCTGAGAGTGTGCACCGGGAAACCCGGGAATATATCCCACGAACAGGTTCGTCTCCGGGTCACGTTCGACAACGGCGGTGAAGTTTCTCATGCCCAGAAAGTACCGTTCCACAAGGGAAACGTCAACCCCACCGCCAAGTTAAAGAGGCTGTTGAAATTCTGGGGCGATAGGCTAGACTGGGTCTTGCGGGTAATAGCGAATTGTAGGGCAAGCGGCCCGCTTGCCACTTATTAATAGCGCCAACCGGGCCGGTTGGCCTACAAATCGTGTTTGCAAAAAATGGAGAGAACGATGGCTATTAAAGTCACAATTCCAACGGCCTTGCGTCGCTTTGCCAACGGACAGACGACGGTCGAGGTGGCCGGCGTAACGATCAACGAGGTGCTCGGCAACCTGACCGCAGAGCATGCCCAGTTGCGGCCCCATCTCTACAGCGAGGACGGCAAGCTGCGGAATTTCGTGCGCGTGTACGTCAATGACGAGGACATTCGCGCCCGGGGCGACAATGCGCCCGTCAACGAAGGCGACGAGATTTCCATCGTGCCGTCGATTGCGGGTGGCAACCTTGCCAAACTTGAGCCGATCATCAAAGATCGCGCGAAGCTGACCAATGACGATATCAAGCGGTATTCGCGACACCTGATCCTGCCGGAAGTCGGCGTCGAGGGCCAGGAGCGGCTCAAGGCGGCGAAAGTATTGCTCATCGGCTCGGGTGGACTTGGTTCGCCGATCGCGCTATATCTGACGGCGGCGGGAATTGGGACGATTGGGATGGTCGAGTTCGACACGGTCGATTTCAGCAATCTCCAGCGGCAGATCATTCATTTCACGGGCGACGTGGGGAAACACAAGCTCCAGAGCGCCGAGGAAAAACTCAAGGCGATCAACCCGAACCTCAATTTCATCCCCCACCCCGTCAAGCTGACGAGCGAGAACGCGCTCGACATTATCAAGGACTATGACCTCGTCCTCGACGGCACGGACAACTTCCCGACGCGTTATTTGGTCAATGACGCGTGCGTGATGCTCAAAAAGCCGAATGTGTACGGCTCGATCTTCCGCTGGGAAGGCATGGCCAGCGTGTTCGCGCCGCACCTGGGTGGTCCCTGCTATCGTTGCTGGTATCCCGAACCGCCGCCGCCGGGGCTCGTTCCGAGTTGCGCGGAGGGCGGCGTGCTCGGCGTCATCTGCGGCATCATTGGCAACATCCAGGCGAACGAAGCCGTCAAGCTCATCATCGGCAAGGGCAAACCGCTCATGGGCCGGTTGCTGCGGTTTGACGCGATGGACATGAGCTTCCGCGAGTACAAAATTCCGCGCGACCCGAATTGTCCCGTGTGCGGCAAGAATCCGACCGTAACCGAACTAATTGACTACAACCAATTCTGCGGCATCGGCCGCGGAGAGGACGAAGGTTCCTCAGGAGATTCCATCGTGGAAAAAGTTGACACGGGCCTCGGCCCCGACGATATCAGCGTCGAGACGCTCAAACAAATGCGCGACCGCAAAGACGATTTTGTCCTCGTCGATGTCCGCAATCCCGACGAGTTCGAGATTTGCGTCATCGACGGTTCGGTGAAACTTCCCTTACCGGAGTTGCCGCAGCGGTTTCAGGAACTGCCGAAGGACAAGCTCGTGGTCCTGCACTGCAAGTCCGGTGGCCGTAGCGGCCGCGCGGTGAAATTCCTCAAGACGCAGGGCTACAGTAAGGTCAAGAACGTCGCCGGCGGCATCAATGCCTGGGCCGAACGCATCGACCCGGACGTGCCGCAGTATTAAGCGGCGGTTCAGGGTTCTCGGTTCTAGGTTGTAGAATCCTACGACGTACTTCCGGTCAATGGCCTCTGGGAGCGCGGACGATTTAATCTCTAGCTGTTTTGATCAATTTCTTAAGCCACCATGGTGACCACAATGTCCAATTGGAACGCCCAAGAAGAAGCCCCGTGATGATGAAAATCATCCAGTTCGCGTAAAACGCCCACCACGAAAGATCCAGCCGATCGCTGAGGAAAAACCCTGTATCGCTTCTGTGAAACACAAACAGACGGACCAACTTCACCATGATTGTGCCAATTAAACCAAGGCTGCTGATCCATAACAAAGTCCATTTGGTATGCCAACGGGCAAAGCCAATAACAAGGCCACTGATGGTAAAAGTCGTAAAAGTAACGTAATTCGGAAGCCAGACCGCCCGCGACGGATGTGAAAGCGAATCCAAGCCGCTCGTATGCCAGATGAATGACGTGCCCAAGCTCAACATCGGTGTCATCACCAAACCGAGGACGCCCGTCCAAAACAACGACCATTGGGGTAATACACACGCCATTCCGCAGATTTTCTTGAACTCGACCTTGAGTTCGTCGGCATGACCCATTCGCTGAACCGAATTCTCAAAGGCTTGTGGCGGATTTGTCCCCGCTTTCATCTGAAGCTCAATTTCTTCCCGCAAATGAATTTCCAGTTCTTCCAGCGGCACGGGCGTTTTGATTCCGGCGGCGAGCATTTGTTTTCGCCAATCAGCAATTGATTGTTCGAGATCAAACATATTGCTCCTTTTTCAAGCCGGCCAAAACGGAATGCACCAGCGACCATTGTTCGTGATGCTTGGCCATCGCCGTTTTGCCGTCCTTTTTGAGCAAGTAATATTTCCGCTTCCGCCCGGTCTCGCTTTCCGCCCATCGCGACTTGATCAAGCCCCGGTGTTCCATGCGGTGCAGCACCGGGTACAGCATGCCGTCCGTCCAGTTTAGTTTGCCATCCGAGCGCTCTTTGACTTCTTGAATGATGGCGTAACCGTAACTCTCGCCCTTGGCGAGCAGCGACAAAATCAGCGGTTCAGCCGATGCGGCGACCAGTTCTTTGCGAATCATAGAGACACGATACATAGACGTTATATGTATGTCAAGCGGGAAAAATGAGGCTCGGTGAAACTCCTGTTACCGGAGTTGCCACAGTACTAGAAGTCGGCAGGTTGTGTAGCGGCCAGCGACACCGCTCCGCGACTACACGGGCTGCGGGGTGTAGCGAAGATACGGCTTCACTTTGCGAACGCCTTTGGGAAATAATTTCTCCGCATCCGTGTCGGACACCGCTGTCACGACGATGCAGTCCTGCCCTTGTTTCCAGTCCGCCGGCGTGGCCAGCTTGTGACGAGCCGTTAATTGCAGCGAATCGATCACCCGCAGGATTTCGGCAAAATTGCGGCCCGTGCTGGCCGGGTACGTCAGGGTCAATTTGATCTTCTTGTCGGGGCCAATGACAAACACCGACCGCACCGTGGCCTTGTCGTCCGCGTTCGGATGAATCATGTCATACGCCGTCGCGACCTGGCGTTTTTCATCCGCGATCACCGGGAAGTTCATCGTGCAGGCTTGCGTTTCATTGATGTCCTCGATCCAGTCGTGGTGCTTTTCCAGCGGGTCCACGCTGACCGCCATCACCTTGACATTCCGCTTTTCAAATTCGGTCTTGATCTTGGCCACCGTTCCGAGTTCGGTGGTGCAAACGGGAGTGAAATCGGCCGGATGCGAGAACAGGACGCCCCAGGAATCGCCCAGCCATCGGTGAAACTCAATCATCCCTTCGGTGGTGGGGGCTATAAAATTGGGAGCAACATCGCCTAATCGTAATGCCATAGTGGTACCCTTCTCTTGTCGGACATTTCTGGATTGCTTACGTCCCGCGACTCTCGCTCGCCACATAGTATCCCCTCGCACAGTGCTTTCAAGTTTTTTGTGGGCCACCGAAAGACATGCTCGTGGTCCTGCACTGCCATTCTGGTGACCGCAGTACTAGGGCACGGTTTTGGGTTCGCGGTTCACGGTTCACGATCATTGTAGCCGCGAATCGCATTCGCGGCTACAAACGGCGGCTGGCTCGTCAATGGCCGTGTCCAGATGCGCCCGCATGTTCCTGCCACGATTCTGTGCGCTTGCCGGCATCTGGCCGCGTTGGCATACTCCGCGTCAATGGCTTCGGAGAAAGACTTGGCGATTTCGGTTGAACGGCTCGGCGGTCTCATCTACGAGATTCGCGGCCAGAAGGTGATGCTTGACCGCGATTTGGCGATCGTCTATGGCGTCGCAACCCGAGATCTGAATAAGGCCGTGAAACGCAACCGCGACCGGTTCCCGGCGGATTTCGCATTTCAGCTTACCCGGCAAGAGGTTGCAGACTTGAAGTTCCAAATTGGAACATCAAGTTCGCAGCACGGTGGCCGGCGCAAACCGCCATGGGCGTTCACCGAGCACGGCGCGATCATGGCCGCCAACGTGCTCAACAGCCCACGCGCCGCGCAGATGAGCGTCTTCGTAGTCCGCGCGTTCGTGAAGATGCGCGCGGTGCTATCAGACAACCGGGAACTCGCCGGCAAACTCGCTGCCTTGGAGAAGGAGCTTAAGGACCGCCTCGGCGTTCACGAAGCCGCCATCGTCACGATTCTCCAGCGCGTCATGGACATCATCGACCCGCCCGCCTTGCCGGAGCCGCCGAAGAAGGGCATCGGATTTCAGGTGAAGCAAGCCAAAACACGCTATCTGGTCCGCTAGCACGACTCGGGGCAAGTACCGGGGGAATCGACGCCTGGGCCGAACGCATCGACCCGAACGTCCCGCAGTACTGAGGCGGTTGCAGGAAACATGGTGCACCTTAACAATATATGAAACTGGCTAAGCTGCAAGAAACCAAGTCCACGATTCGCTTCCGTGCCAAGTTGTTTCGGCCCAAGGCAACCGAAAAGATTGGATCGTGGACCCTGCTAACTCTGCCCAAGAACGCGAGTGCGAAGCTTCCATCACGAGGCATGACGATGGTTGAGGGAACTATCAATGGCTTTCCTTTTCGAGCCGCTCTCGAACCAGACGGGAAAGGAAGTCACCGGCTCAGGGTTAACAAAGCCATGCACGATGCTGCAGACGCAGACGCTGGAGACACGGTAACGGTGGAGATTACGCGGGCCGGGGAAGAACCGGAGATCCGGGTGCCAATGGATCTACGCCAAGCCCTGGCAGCTGCCCCGCTGGCGCAGGCAGGGTGGGAGGACATCACACCCATGGCGCGCCGGGACTGGATTTTCTCGATAAGCTCAGCCAAGCAACCGGAAACGCGTCGGCGCCGGATCGAGAAAGCGTGCGACATGCTGGCCTCTGGAAAGCGACGATTATGTTGTTTTCCCGGTATAAAGTGGCTTATGAAAAAAAACGCAAAATCATGCGGAATGTGGCTTCCCTTGCCGAACTCAAAAAATCGTTTTTCGTCGAGATCGACAAAGTAGAAAACCGCCAAGATTTGGAGAAACTGCGCGTGAAGTATTTGAGTCATTGGTCACTGGGTCAACCCAGTAGAGGCCGTTGAAAAACCAATGAATCTTTGCCTCCGGTTGTAGGCCGACTCTGTGAGTCGGCGATTTCTTTAAGGATTTCGCCGCTTCGCAGAAGCGGCCTACAGGCCGGGCGGTCGGAATGTGACATTTTTCAACAGCCTCAGTACACTGGGCAGTTGACGTAACTGGGACCCGCGCCCCTACAGGAAACTGACCGATTGCCGCAAAGCCGAGTCCGCGAGACCTGCGCAGCAAAACCATATTGTGGCGAGTCGTGCCGCGAATGTTGCGCTCCGATATCGTAAACCGATAATTTTGCTGGACAGCGTGTTGGGGGATGGATATAGTCGGGGAACCGGGAACAAATGAACGCTCAACTTCCAACGCTCAACGCCCAATTTTCATGGGACCGGGGTAAAGGCGTCCGACTTCGCGAGGGCAGCAAATACCCCTCACCTCAATCCTTTTCCGTACACGACAACGGGTTTGCCGCGGAAGCACAACGTGCGGCGTCTCGCGGACTCGGCTCGTCCAACTCGGCTCCCCCAAGAGGAGAGACAGGAGGCGAGCGGAGCGGCAAAGCTGCGACAAGTCGCAGCACTCCAAAGGGGGACGCCGGGCCGACCCGAAAGGCTACAGGCGGGACGCCTGTTCAACTCGAAAACGGAAGGACACGGGCGGGACGCCCGCGCCACTATCAGAGGGGAAGAGCCCCCCTATATGTTTTTGCGAAACGAACCCACCGGGAGGGGGTTTTGAGGGTCCTTTTTAATGAAAAGTGGATTTGTTTACGAAGAATAAAGCCATGTCGCGGGTACAAAGGACGGTGTTCGCGGAACGCCAACAGTCTTGTGATTCTGTGGCGCTCTCGGTAATGTCTGGCGAACCGATGGCGGCGATCCATCGGGTTCGAAACGCAATTAACGAGGATTCCATCATGATCGACCAACCCATGACCCGTCGTGAAGCGTTGAAGACGGCGACTGCCATCGGCGTTTCTGCGGCGCTGTCTCCCCTGGCCGCGCTGGCGGACGCGGCCACGACCGAACCGGCGGTCCGCAGGGCCGCCACCATCTCCATTGCGACGAGCCCGGCTCCGTTTGCGCGCCAGGACGTCGGCAAGCTGCTCGACGACCTCCAACAACGGGCGGGCGTGAATGTGATCCTCCCGTTCATGTATACCCACGGAGCGGTGCGGGCGGGTCTGCCGGCGGAGGGATTTCGCGGCGGAAATTTCGCCATCCCGCACATGGAATATTACAAGGACACGGGCCTCACGTACGACGATATGCGCGGCACGGAATTTGGCGATGTGGATGTGTTCGCCCGCCTGATTCCCGCGGCCCACAAACGCGGCATCAAGACTTTCGGGTGGATCATCGAGGACAACCGACGCCCCGCCATCCCGCATTGGGAACCGCTGTACGAGGTTGATTTCTATGGCCGGCGCGCGGAAAGCCATCCCGGCGGCCCGTGCTACAATAATCCCCGCTATCGCGCCTGGCTTCTGGGACTCGTGGAAGATTACGCCCATTCCTATGAAATCGATGGCATCATGTGGGGATCGGAACGGCAGGGCGCATTCTTCAATGCGCTCGGCGCCCAGCTTGATGGCGCAAAGACCGATCCCGGCAAGGTCACCTGCTTCTGCATATACTGTGTGAAGAAAGCCGAGGGCCTGGGGATCGACGTTGAGCGGGCGCGGCGCGGGTTCGGGGAACTGGAAACGTTCGTCCGCAACGGCCGGGCCAATCAGCGTCCCCGGGACGGATACTTTGTCGTTTTCTGGCGGCTGTTGCTAAAGTACCCCGAACTGCTGGCGTGGGACAACCTGTGGGTCACCAGCCGTCATGAAATGCAACGCGATCTTTACCAGAAGATCAAATCGATCAAGCCGTCGCTCATCGTCGGCTGGCACTTGTGGCACAATTTGTCGTTCAGCCCATTTCACCGGGCGGAAGAAGACTACGCGGAGATGACCGGCTGGTCTGATTTCATCCGGCCCGCGCTGTATAGCAATTGCGCCGGCGAACGCATGCGCAGCTTCGTGGACAGCACGCATGGCAACGTCTTTGGCGACGTGCCTCCCGGCCAAACGCTCGATCTGCTGTACCGGGTGCTCGATTACCAGGAAGCACCGTACGACAAGGTGACGTCCACGGGGTTCACTGCCGACTATGTTCTGCGGGAAACCCGGCGTACGCTGGAAGGCGTCGCCGGCACGTCGACGCAGGTCTGGCCGGGGATCGACATCGACGTACCCGTGCACGCTGGTACCAGCCAATGCACGCCGGAGAGCGTCAAACAGGAAGTGCTCGCCGTCTTCAAGGCCGGCGCCCAGGGAATCATGCTCTCACGCAACTATGTTGAGATGAAACCCGAGAACCTCGCCGGTGCCGGCGCCGCATTGCGGGAACTCGGACTGCGTTGACCACGAGGAGAATTGTATGCGCTATCGGAATTTGGGGCGGACAGGTTGGAAAGTTTCTGAAATCAGCTTCGGCGCTTGGGCCATCGGCGGAACCTGGGGAGCTGTCGACGACCAGGAATCGATTGCGGCGCTTCATCGCGCAATCGATCTGGGCATAAACTTCATCGACACCGCTGACGTGTACGGCGACGGGCGTAGCGAGCGGCTTGTCGGCAAAGTGGTCCGGGAACGTTCCGAGAAGATCATCGTGGCGACAAAAGCGGGCCGGCGTCTTTCGCCACACACTGCGGACGGCTACAACAAGCGCAATCTCACCGGCTTCATCGAACGCAGCCTGCGGAATCTCGGCACCGATTGTCTCGACCTGCTGCAATTGCACTGTCCGCCAACGGAAGTGTATTACCGGCCGGAAGTTTTCGAGGCATTGGACGACATCGCGAAGGCCGGCAAGATCCATCATTACGGCGTCAGCGTCGCGACCGTGGAAGAAGGACTGAAAGCCATCGATTACCCGCATGTCCAGAGCGTGCAGATTATCTTCAACATGTTCCGGCATCGTCCCGCCGAATTGTTCTTCGCGGAGGCCAAACGCCGCAAGGTCGGCATTTTAGCGCGTGTCCCGCTCGCGAGCGGTTTGCTGACCGGTAAGATGACGCGGCAAACAAAATTCAGCGCGGACGATCACCGGAAGTTTAATCGTCACGGCGAAGCTTTCGACCGCGGCGAAACTTTCTCCGGCGTGGACTACGAGACCGGATTGAAAGCCGTGGAAGAACTGAAACGGCTCACCCCGAAAGGCGCGACCCTCGCACAATTCGCGCTGCGTTGGATTCTCATGTTCGACGCCGTAACCTGCGCCATCCCCGGCGCCAAACGTCCCGACCAAGCCGAGCAAAACATCCGCGCCTCTTCACTTCCCCGCCTGAACCGCGCCACGATGCTGAAAGTCGAGGCCATCTACAACAAATACATTCGCCCCCAAGTGCATCATCGATGGTAAGGGACTCACAACTCCGTGGCAAAGCGGAGCGCCAGCTTGATCTTGGCAAGCAAGTCCGGGCTCAGCGTGCCGATCTTACGTTCCAGTCGCACGGTAGGCACCGAGCCGATGCCCTGCACGTTGGCCACCGTTTTTTCTTTCAGGAAAGTCTGATCACCGAGAACGACTTCGTAAGAGCTGTCGCGATTTTGCGTCGTGAGAGGGACATAAATGACCAGAGCACGCGGAGCCTGGGGATCGTAACGGGAAAGAATGACAACAGGGCGGGTCTTCGCAGCCAAGCCGAGATCGGCCATCCAGACTTCACCGGGTTTCGCGTTCATCGAGAATATTGAGCACGTCTTGCTCGGCTTCCCGCGAGCGCGCCACATCCAGCGCATCGCGATCAGCCAACTCTATGATCTCGGCGACGCGACGCTCCACTTCCTTGGCGGTCTGTGGCTGCCATTGCTTCAGCTTGTCGTCGAGCTTTTGGGCGATTGCCGTCATGCGCCTGTAAGATTAGTCCGTATTCCATCCAACGTTAATCCGCGCTACGACTACTCTTTTGCCCCGTGTTGGCGCAACAAATCGACTGCGTCCATCCGTTTGATTTGCAGGGCAAATTGCAGCGGCGTTTTGCCATCCGGCCCCTTGGCGTTTGGATCAGCGCCGGCCTGCAAGAGGTAGGCAAGATTTTCGGCCGTTCGCTGTCCCGCGGCTCTCATCAACGCAGTCTGCCCGCGCCCGTCGGCCGCATTGACATTGCCACCGGCCTGCACGAAAGCCCGGAGCCAATCGAGGTCGGCCATGGCGGCGTGCACGGTGACTTGATCCAGCAATTGCGGTGCAGCCGTGGCCACCAGACCGGCCAGTTCCGCGGGTCCTTTGTCCGCCGCCGCCAGTAGCGCTTCACCCGACGGCCATTGCGGGGCGGCACATTGCTTGACCATCCTCTTAATCGATGAGTCCATCTTCTTTCGCACCTGGGCCAGAACGGCCTGGCTATTGGCACCCGGTATCGCCGCCAGACCGGCGGCAAGAGCGTGCGAACTCCGGGCCGACATCATCATTCCGATGGCCAGACAATAAAGCTCTGCCGTTGCTGGGCTTTTCGCCGCGGGGGGAGCGGCTGCGGCGGCCTCCGCAATTCTCTCCTGATCGTCAACTCGCTCCGCTTCCGTAATGCCCTTGCCAACGAGGCGGAACGTTTGCGCGTCTTCCAGGCTTTCGGCTCCTTCCTCCTTGAAGTATTTGAAGCCCAAGTGAAGCCGCGCCTGGTCCATGCCCAGCAGCGGCGCGAGGTCCACCAGGATCTCCTCGGCAAACCCGTATTCGTCCGGACGATGAAGTATCTTGTCAACGTCTTCGAGCCGCGTGCCGCTGACGCAATGGTTCAGAATCGCCTGCGGGTTGCCACGACACCGTTTCCGCGTCTTCTCATTCGCGGGTTCAAAATAATCCGGATTCGAATTATATTCGTCCGCAATCTCACCCCGCTCATAAAGGTAATAAATCAGGATGTCGCTATCGTGGTCGAGAAAGGCGAAGACCGTCGTGGAAAGCTCCTTGGAAATGACCTTGGCGAGACGTTGCAGCTCTCGCTCGTCCTGGTCGTCGGAAGTCTCGTCATAGACGGTCACCCAGCCATCTTTTGGAGGGGAAACATAGGCGCGCGTCTTTACTGAACGAGCCACGACATCCATCACCTTTTCCGCCGAATCGGAACGCACCTGATAATTTGTGAAGAATGCACCCATGGTTGCCGGTAGAAGTTTAAGACAGCGAACGCCTCGAAGGTCAACGGCAGATTCGGCGCTTCACAGAACCGCCGCTACAACAGTATATTGCCAACATGTCCATTCATCCGACAGCCATCATCAGCAAGACGGCGGAACTCGATTCGTCGGTTGACGTGGGAGCGAATGCGATCATCGAGGAGCACGTGAAGATTGGCGCGGGGACGCGGATTTGGGCGAATGCGTATCTCACGGGACACACGGAGATCGGGCGGGACAATGAAATCCACATGGGCGCGGTGATCGGGCATGAACCGCAGGATTTGAAATTCGACCGCACATGCCGCAGTTATTTGAAGATCGGCGACCGCAACGTATTTCGCGAATATTGCACGGTGCATCGCGGGACGGAGCCGGAGAGCGCGACGGTCATCGGCAACGAGTGCTACCTGATGGCGACGGCGCATGTCGGCCACAATTGCGTCATCGGCAACCACGTGATCATCTGCAATTGCGCCTTGGTCGCGGGGCATGTCCATATCGGCGACCGCGCGTTCATTTCCGGCGGTGTGGTGATTCACCAATTCACGCGTGTGGGACGCCTGGCGATGTTTTCGGGCAACGCGCGCGTCTCGATGGACGTGCCGCCGTTCACACTGGCGGCGGAGCGAAACGAGATTCACGCGCTGAACCTGGTGGGCCTGCGGCGGATGAAAATCTCTCGCGAAGCAATTGCGGAATTGAAGCAACTTTACCAGTTGTTCTATCTATCAGGTTCAAACGGCACACAAGCCTTGAAGGAAGCATCGGCGGATGGCGCGTACAAAACAACCGAGGCCCGGGAATTCATCGAGTTCGTGCGCCACTCGCCGAACGGGATTTGTCCACCGCCGCGGACGTAAGTTGGCTTGTAAGAAACGGGCGCCACACCGACACGCAAGCCAATTATTATACGGATTGCATGGATATTAGTTGATTTTTGATTTCTCCTCCAGGAACTGTCTTGTGCGGGGCTTGCGACCCAGCTCCGCATCCCAAAGCCCCCACATAACCTGCTGACCCGCGATGATTTGTTCGCCGCTTAAGCGGACGCGCTCGGCTCCTTTCAGTGATGCGCCCGCCAATGAACGAAGCACTTTGCTTACTCCCGCTGCTGCCTCCCATTTGGGCGCCCAACCCGCAGCGGACAACAACTGAATTTCGAACCAGATCAATAAAACCGCATTGGTTCGCCGTTCCAGCGCATCCAGGATTGCCGCTAATAGCAAATAGATCCTCACGTTCGGATCTTCGCGTTCCGTCGCCATTTCGACCAGTTCGCAGGCATAAGACGCGGCGGCCAATGACTCGACCGACTCTCGCAATCGCCTATGCGGCTCTTCCAGGAAGCAATCGTGCAAGAGATGTAAATCGCTTCGCCGGCTCGGCAAAAAAACAATCTCATCGCAGTAGAACAGATCGATCTTTCCCTGAAACGGCCCTTTCGGTCGACGAGCGCCTTTCGCCAGCGTCTTCAGTTTGCCAAATTCCCGCGTGTACCACGTGACAATCAGGCTGGACTCCGTGACGGATTGACGACGCAAGACGATCCCTTCGGCGCGCTCAGTATCCATGCGCGGGTTACCGCACCAACGGCGCAACCGCTGGTTGTGTCTTCGGCATGTACGGCGGCATGACTGAACCGCACGAAATGATCATTTTCATGCCCTCCGCCACGCTCATATGCAACTCGATCAACTCCGCGCGCGGGATGAAAAGCAGAATGCCGCTCGTGGGGTTCGGCGTCGCCGGCACAAACACATTGACCAGCGTTTCGCGCATCTTCTCCTGGACCTCGCCGCCCGTCTCGCTCGTCACGAAACCGATCGTATACATGCCCGGCCCGCGGAAATTCCACCAGTACCACGCGCTGGAACATCGTCTTTTTCCCGGAAAGCAGCGTCTGGCTGATTTCCTTCATGAACCCATACGTCTTGTTCAGCAAAGGCACGTGCGTGATGAGCGATTCGGTGGCCGACACGATCCGCTTGCCCATCACCAAACGCGTCACCCGCCCCACAAAAATCGTGAACACCACAAACAGGACCAGCGCGATGATTCGATACAGCGGCGTCAACATCTGCCTGTGCAAGAACTCGGGCAGCATGAAATCGGTCACCCAGGTGAAGATCCCGAGGAGAATGAGCACCGAGGCAGCCACCGGCACGACGACGAGCAAACCCGCAAAGAAGGAATTCCGCAGATTCTTGAGCGTCTCGTTCATGTCCCCGCCATCGTAAACGCCGACGGCAGCGCTGTCAACGCGCGGAACTCAGGGTTGAAGACGAATGCGGTAATAACGCGACGGGACATTGGTGGCGGCACCGCTATCGAGATAGTTGGTGGTGGCGTCGCCGCTGCCTGAGATGATAATCAACGGGCTCAGATCCAGGAAGTTCGTCGCATAGGAACCGTCCGGCAGACCGGTGGCTGCCTGCACCACGTTGGTGTGCCCGCCGGCCGTTGTCCAGGTTACCAGCACGTCGCTGCTCTGCTGCACCACCGAGGTAACCCGGAACGCCGAGGCCGGGTTGGTTGGGTTGATGCCCGCCAAGAACTGGTTGAGGTTATCCATCCCTTTGCCCAACGGATCAGCGTTCGCCGCTGCGGCCGGATTGGTGGTGCTGCCGAAATACTGTACCTGCCAGGCCTGGAATGGCGTCCATACCGTGACGCAATTCACCTGCGTGTTGGTGCCCGATCCGGCGGGTCCGCTGACGATTTCCATCACGCTATAGACGCCGGCGGCGTTGTAGGTGTAGAGCACGCTGTTGGTCGCGATATTGGTCGTGCCGCCATCGCCAAAACTCCAGAACCAATTGGTGACACTGCCGGTTGAGGTGTCGGTGAACGTTACGGCCAGGGGGACAACGCCGCTGGCCGGATTGTTGGTGAAACTCGCCACGGGCGGCGAAGTCGACACCGTGATGTAATTCGCCTGCGTATTGGTGCTCGATCCGCCAGGACCGCTGACGATTTCCTGCACGCTGTAGACTCCGGCGGCGTTGTAGGTATAGAGCACGGTGTTCGTCGCAAGATTGGTCGTGCCGCCATCGCCAAAGCTCCAGAACCAATTGGTGATGGTGCCGGCTGATGTGTCGTTGAACGTCACGGCCAGCGGGGAAACGCCGTTGGTCGGGCTTCCGCTGAAACTGGCCACGGGCGTACCGAGCAAATCGTTATAAACGGTCCCGAAGTTGTCCCCGACGACGACTTTGCCGATCAGGCCGCCGGCGCTGGGGATCGTGCCGCTGTCCAACTGGGAGATCGCGATGGAACCCACCGAGGAGGCCGCGCCGCTCGTGATGATGTTCTTGGCATACGGCGTCTGGTTTCCGATGTTCCCGCTGGTTGGATTCACGAACGCGATCACATTGGTGAAACCCGCCACCGCCTCGACGATCACGCGATACTGGACCCCGTAGCTAAGGCCAGTGGTGCCAAAAGTGTAGCCGTCTGTCGGAGCGGGCGTGATACGGACACCCAGCACGTAATTCGTTTTGGCCGCATTGGGTGACTCGGCGGCCAGACGGAACTCGGCGGTACCGGTGCCGTTGCCGCTCGTATACAGCGCCACGAAGTACGGAACACCGTTGGTGTTCGGCGCGTTGGTCACGATCAGGGTCAGGCCATAGAACACGGCTTCGTTGGTCAGCGTGAAGTTTTTGTACGGGGTTTGGTTATTGGCGGTCAGCCCGCCGGTAAATCCCGCCTGGCCTCCGCTGATCTGCACCGGCACACTGGATATCGCACCCAATTGGGTCCAGCTTTGTTGGCCGACGAGATTACCGGAAGCTGAACGTGCTGAAGTTGTCGTAGAACCCGAAGTTACCGATGTTGAGAGACACAGCGCGCGTCGTATTGCCAGCGCCGTTGGTGGTGTTGGTAAATCCAATCGTGTCGGAGTAGCCCCCGGTCGCCAGGCTGTTGGCGTTGGCGTTGAGAGAGGCGGTGACGTTTATGCCAGTATCCGAGGCCAACGTCCCATTTGTGGCGGAAAGCGTCAACCAGGTGGAAGAGTTGTTTGCCGTCCAGTTCACCGACGCTCCTCCCGCATTGCTTACCGCGTAGGTCTGGCTGATCGGGTTGAAGGGTCCGCCCGGCGGACCCCCGGAGCTGAATCCTCCCGTAGGAGCGACGATCAACTGCCCGGACGCGTTGCTGATGTTCAGATTGACAGGTTCCGTCGTGTTGCCGGAGCCATTGGATGTGGCAAACACAACCGTGTCCGAATAAGAGCCACTCAGCAGTGTATTCGCGTTGGCATTGAGAGAAACGGTGATGTTGGTGGTAGCGGTTGGCGCCAGTGTGCCGCTGGTCGCGGAAATAGTCAGCCAGTTGAAGGTGTTGGTCACCGACCAAACCATTGTCACGCCACCCGTATTGCTCAGTGTATATGTCTGGCTGGTAGGACTAAATGGTCCGCCCGCGCCACCGCTGGAGCTAAATCCGGACGCCGGGCTGACAACGAGTTGCGCCCCGAAGATGAATAGATCGCTGAGATCAGTCGCGTTGATCGCATCACCCAGCGCGGCCCCACGTTGAAAATCTCCTGCATCGTCAGCAAGGTGGAGCTGTGCGTGTAGTGGAGGGTATTGGAATAGCCGCCGCCCTTGGCCAGTGGCGACATCACGATCATGCCGATCGGACCGTCCTCGCCCTCTCCTTCATCCCATGTGACAAAGATAACGCCGTTATTGCTGTACGCCTGGGAACCCACGATCTCGGCGACCGTGTTGGAGAGCCAGGTGTCACCCGCCGTCAGCAGCGCATTGCCGGTGAGGCATCCCGTATTGCCGTGCATGTCGTCGCAGAGGTTCGGGGTGATCCAAACATACCGCGCAACCGTGTTGCTCTGGAGATCCCCCGCCAATTCGGTAAACGGTCGCACATCGGAGATGCAGTACGTCGAGCCGGTGTTGTTCGTGTTCGTGACGTCATCGAAATGCACCATGGGATTGTGCTTCGCCACGTATTGGCCGCTATCCGTAAGTGGGCACGTGGTTCCAGTGATGCCCTCTTGGAAGGAAGTCCAGGAGATTCCGGCGTTCTTGAGCAGCGTGACCAGGTGGTTGGTGGTGCTCTCGTGGTAGGTCAAGGCGTCGCCATCAGCGAGGATGCCAAAGTTCGTGCCCGCCTCCAGCCACAGGTAGTTCGGCAAACTCGGGTGGTTGCCCGGAGGATTGTAATACTGCAAGGTATACGAGGACTTCGGTAGCAGCCCGTTGTTGATGTACGGGCACGCCGCATTGCCGCTGATCGAAGCCCAGTTCTGGTTTTCCTCCAGGATGATGAAGACGGTTTGGATGCTTTGCGCCGCCTGTACGACGTTGTAATCCCCGACGATAGGATAATGATCGCTCCCGTTGAAGCTGTTGCCGCTGCCGGTTTCTACCAGATCGGTATTAACGGTCGCGGCGCTCGGGACCGTGTTGGTGAGATCATCCAGGGAGTGGTTGCTGGGACTCGTTGGCTCACCGCCCAACGGTGTCGTACCGTTGTTGCCAAAGACCTCGAACGCATACGGATATTGCGCCGACGGAAAGTTTGAGCTGTCAAACGGGTCTGACCTGTCCGGCGCGAGTTGCACTCCGCCCTGGCTGTTGTAAGCGCCGAACATCGGGGCATTGGGCAGTTGAATGTCAATGCGCGAGCTCATCGCGAAGGATCCTTCCGTCGCATCGTCATAGAGATAGGGGGCATTGTCCCCTGAAACGTTAGCCCAAGTAGTGGTGGTCGGCGGCGTGGTCTTTGACGTGGGATCGTATCCCTGCGTCTGGTTGGTGTTGGCCCAGATCGCGCTGGTGTCACTCCAGTTGATGCCATCGGAGGTGGTCTGCCCCGTGAGGCATTTGTAGGCGTTCTCCCCGCTCCCGTTGAACAGATTCCAATCCCCGCCATAAAGTATATGCGCCCCGGCTGGCAGGTTGTATTTCGCGTCGCTGCGAACTTCCTGCGCCTCGGCGTAGCGCGCGTCTCCGACCGAGTCGTCGCTCGTGCTCCGCGCGTGGCTGACGTAAAAGTAAAAATCGTCGTTCGTCCCGAGGCCGACGGGCCGGAGACGATACACCATCGGCGCGCGGTCGGGGCCGTTCACTCCGCCACCGGGGGAATGGGCCGCCGTGTAACTGCCGTTCGACTGCAAGAGCACGTTCTGCCCGGTCAGCAGCGCCCGCGCCGACACGACCTGCACCGTGTTCGTCCGGTAAATCAACCCGTCGGGCCCGCCGCCGGTATTTGGATCAGTAGTCGGATCGAACGCGTAAGTTCCTGCGCCGTAAATAGCGTTGAGCTGCGCGACAAAGTTTGCCAGCGTCGTCGAATTCAACTCTTCACAGCTCATCACATCAACGGGCTGCGCGTTGCTGCCAATATGGTGCAGTCCGATCCCTTGAACCACCGTCGGCAAGCTATGCGCTGCGCCGGTGATGTTGTTGTCGCTGCTCTGGTCGGCGCAATCGATATTATAGGAGACAATGCGAAGCGTCCGGCCCCACGCTCCGGAGGCACAAACCCCGATTCCCAACAAAACCGCACTGATGCATCGTCTTGAATACATTGATACTTACCCTCATTCCCTACTAACAGTTTATACCTGGCAAACAGAGTTTGACGCGACGTTCTGATATTATTGGCAGACACCCCAAAAAAAGTCAAGCTATCTGAGTCGGGGGTAGTGCATTCGTGCGGTTTCCGGTGACCGCGGTGACGCGGCAATCGCCTCGTCTTTAGTGCCTTTTCCCTTCATCCCGTTAAATCCTTTTCCCTTGCGGAGAGCAGATCGCTATCGTTCCGCCATTCGTTGTGAAATCAGCGCGTTGAATTCAAAATCTTGACCCAATCGTGACATAAGTCGTCGCTCCGCCGCGCGCATGCGCCGCCGCTCGTTTGGTGTTTGGTCATCGTGACCGTGCAGATGCAGGATACCGTGGACGACATACAGCAAGAGTTCCCGCGCCGGCGTAGTGCGAAAGCGCTTCGCCTGGCGGACGGCGCACTCGACGGAGATGATCAGTTCGTGCTGCCCTTCCCCGTAATCAAAGCTGAGCACATCGGTCGGGCCGGACGTGGCGTGGTATTGCGCGTTGAGCCTGGCGATGGTGATGTCGTTCACCAGCACGATGCCAAGGCGGGAGTCGGAATCATGGACAAGATCGAGCGCATGACGAGCGATTCTGGCCAGCGCCCGAGTATCGACCTTTCGTCGGCGCTGGCGGTTGCTCACCGCGACGCCCATCCCCCTGTCATCGGGGGTCATGCGGCGGGTGGTTTGCCGTTGCCGTTTGCCGCGGTTTCCTGCCGGCGTCGTTCGCGTTCCTCTTTGAACTTGGCATAAGCGGCGACGATCTTCTGCACAAGTTCATGGCGGACCACGTCGTGTTCGTCGAAGTACGCGATCTCCAAACCCGGAATTCCCTTGAGGACGCCCTGCACTTCAATCAATCCCGAGGTCTTGTGGCCGGGCAGGTCCACCTGCGTGATGTCGCCCGTGATCACCACCTTGGAATCGAACCCCATCCGCGTGAGGAACATCAGCATCTGTTCGCTGGTCGCGTTCTGCGCCTCGTCCAAAATCACAAACGCGTTGTTGAGCGTGCGCCCGCGCATGTACGCCAGCGGCGCGATTTCAATGACGCCGCGCTCCACGTTGCGCTGGATCTCGTCGGGATCCATCATGTCGTGGAGCGCATCGTACAGCGGACGCAAATATGGGCTGACTTTTTCCTCCAGTGTCCCGGGCAGAAATCCCAGCGCCTCCCCGGCTTCGACAGCGGGCCGGGCCAGGATGATCCGGCCCACGCGGTCGCTGCGCAATGCGTGGACGGCCATCGCCATCGCCAGGTACGTCTTGCCGGTGCCCGCAGGGCCGATGCCAATCACGATGTCGTTCTTGCGGATTGCTTCAAGGTAGCGCTTCTGGCCCTGCGTCTTGGGCACGATGGGCCGCTTGCGGGTGGAAACGTCGACGCGTCCTTCGTGAAGCTCCTGCATCTTCAGCGGTTCGCCGCGCGAGATGGCGCTGACGGCGCGGCTGAATTCCTGCCGTCGAATGGACGTGCCGCGAGCGACGGCTTGTTGCAACTCGGTGAAGAGGGATTTACCGCGCTCAACGTCGCTGGGGGCGCCTTCGATATTGATCCAGCCGTCACGGGCTGTAACCTTGAGATTAAACAGGTCTTCGACGAGGCGAAGATTTTTCGGTTCGTTGGCGTAGAGCGATTGCGCCTGACGCGCATTGTCGAAATGCAGTGTTTCGCTTGCCATGTGTCAGCTAACGCGTCGCTCCCTCATGCGCCCCAAACATACTGCATTTGCCTGCCCTTGGCAATCGAACCGACCCCATGCAGCCCGCTAATCCTCAGGAATGATCAGGACCTGATTGGCGTAGATCTTGTTCGGGTTCTTGATCTTTTCCTTGTTCGCGCGGTAGATACGGGGCCATTTCAGCGGATTGTGATAAACCTTGCCCGCAATCTTCCAAAGTGAGTCACCCTTCTTCACCACGTACTTCGACGGCTTTTCAGGCGCCTCGATCTTCGGCGGCTCCGTCTCGACGATGGTTGGCGGGGCCGCCTGCGCGGGAGGCAGCGGCGTCATGGTCGTCTCCACCACCGGCTCCGCTTCCGCGGTCGGGCGACCGACCACATAACCGCGGTTCCCCCATTGGCCGCGATCCACCCAGTAGTGGCGGCGCCAGTTCGGATAATGGTCCTTTACGAAGTCCGCCCACTCGGGCTCCAGTTCCGGCTTCTCCACCACATCCATACCCTTGAGGAACTCACTCTTTTGTTGATCATTGACGGGCTGCATGCGCTTCTGTTGTGTCGCGCAGCCGTTGAAAATCAACACCGCACCCCCAATGACGCACCACGACAGGAAAATCCTTGCCAGACTCTTCATCATATCAACGCCTTCCTCCTTGCATTACGCCTTGGTGATAACACCATCGCCCACTACCGTCAACGCTTTTTAAAACAAGCTTCCGCTTGGCAATCCGCAGGTTACGTCGCCCGAGCGAATCGCCTACGAACGGCCCAAAACAGTTCCCCGAGATTGAAGGCTCTCAGGTCAAAGCGGGACGGTCAATTGTCGATTTCATGTATCGCGTTGCTGCCGATACTTAGGGCTTGAATAAGCCAAGTGGACTTGGGAGACTGTATTTGTGAGGCCTGCAGGACTTATTTCGTTTGCCTTCTGGGTATCGGTGACGGGACTGTGTCTGCCCCGGTTGTGCACGGCCGAAACTTCTCTATGGGTCACCGGACGTGAAGAAGACTACATCAGTGGCGGCGGCCAATTCTTCTATAGTGCTCCGCCGGCTGCGATCAACAGTTTCTACGTTTCGCCATACATTGTTGAATGCGGGGTCGATTACTTGGCGGATGACTGGTTTCTAATCTTTGCGTCCACCAACGGCCTGCCCCTGACCGTGGGAACATATGCCCCCGCGGTCTCCCCGGTCCAGAATTCCCAGTACAACTGGCTCAATGTCAGCGGCGCCGGTCGAGGCTGCGACACCAGCATCGGTTCTTTCGAGGTGAAGCAGGTCGAGTATAGCACCAACTCCATGATGACGTCTTTCTGGGCCACGTTTGTCCAACACTGTGAGGAAGCCTGGCCGGCGACCTGGGGTGAAATCCGCTACAACGTATCCTTCCCGGTCGCGATTGCGGCCCCGAAACGCCAGGACATGAACTGGGGCGACTCGGTCAGCATGGTGATCACGGCTGCGCCGGCCATCGGTGGGCTCGCGACGCTCAGCGCCCCGAACCTGCCTAACGGAGCCAGCTTCACCGATAACGGCGATAACACCGGCCTGTTTACGTGGACTCCGGCGCTCAATCAGATCGGCCCGCACTACGTCAGCTTTCTTGGCGCGGATGGACAGGGCCAGTCCCACGCCGAGTCTGTCTTGCTCACGGTAAACGGTGTGACCAGTCTCCGGATGGCCACTGACCCGGATAATTTGCTGGGCCAGAGCGCAGCGTCTTACACCACCGGCACCAACGCCGTCTGGACGGCCTATTACAACGGTAATGTGGTCGAATTCCATGGACCCAGCATATCGGCAGACCTCCTCTCTGCCAGCAACGTGTTGGCCGTCGGGCGCTACGACGGCGCCCAGCGCGCCTATTTTCAACCACCGGGCACCCCGGGAATCGACATCGAAGGCGACTGCAACTCGATCACGGGCAGTTTCGAGATCAAACAGTTGGACCTGATCGACACCAACGGGTGGTTCGCGTTTTCCGTAGTTTTTGAACAGTACTGCGACGGGTCCGGCCAGGCTCTCCGCGGGGAACTTCGTTACAACACTTCTCCACTCGTCGAAATCCGCCCTCCCCTTTTCGTGGGGATACGCGCCGGTCAGCCCTCCACATTTCAGGTCGAGGCCAGTGACGCCTCGAGCAACGTCGTCCACCTCACCGCTGGGGCCCTTCCCTCCGGCAGCAGTTTCTCCGACAATGGCGATGGAACGGGAGTTTTCTCATGGACGCCCGCCACCAACCAGGTCGGAGCGTACGACGTGACCTTTTATGCTTCCAACAACGCGGCAATCACCGATCACAATCCCACGCACATTAGCGTCAACGCACCGGATCGTCCGCCCGTACCTGCGACGAGCGGGCCGTATGTGGGAGATATTGGGCAGGCCGTCGCCTTTGACGCAAGTTCGTCTTCTGACCCGGATGGGGATGCGCTCACGTACGCGTGGAATTATGGGGACGGCACCACGGGAACCGGCTCGATGTCCACGCACGCGTATTCCGCGCGCGGCATTTATTTGGCCACGCTGACCGCGAATGATGGCTGGCTTTCGGCAAGCACCACCACTTCCGTGCGCGTCGGTAGTCTCGTTCCCGCGCAGATTTCCGTGACCAACAAACGGGGACTGCAAAGCTTTGGGAAAGGCCAATGGTCCTTCGTGCAGTTGCAAAATCAGGACGGGGATTTCAACCTCGCGGACATCGATCTTTCATCCGTACGCATGACTGTTGCCACCAACAGCGCGATCGCCTTTGCCCCTGTGATCACTGCCAAGACGCACGCCAGCAAAGGCAAGGGCCGCAAGCCGATAAAACTTTGCTTTAGCAAGTATGATCTCCACTTGCTCTTCTGGTACCTGCAGGGAGCACCCGGCCCCGTCACCGTTACCATTACGGGTTATCTCACAACCGGCGACCGTTTCGAAGCCACTGTGGCAACGAACATCTAGTTTTCGGCCAGTCTCCCAAAATAGGCTTCCGCTGGCTGATTCGCTGGTTACAATGCCGCGAACGGAGACGCCATGGACCTGATTCTTCGCAACGCGCGCGTACGCGGACACGACCACAACGTCGATATCGCTGTCAACGATGGCCTTATCGCCAGAATCGCCCCGAAGATCACCGCGCGCCCGCGTCAGGTTATCGATTGCGCCAGTAAACTCGTCTCGCCGCCGTTCACCGATATCCATGTCCACCTCGACGCCGCACTCACCGTGGGACAACCGCGCTTCAACCAGAGCGGCACGCTCATCGAAGGCATCGAGATTTGGGCGGAACGCAAGCGGACGCTCACGTTCGACGACGTGAAGCGCCGCGCCACGCTTGCTGTGAAATGGGAACTCGCCCATGGCGTCACGCGCATCCGCAGCCATGTCGATGTCTGCGATCCGCAACTCACCGCCGTCAAGGCGCTGCTTGAGGTGAAGAAAGAATTCGCGGGCCTCGTGGATATTCAACTCGTCGCGTTTCCGCAGGATGGCATCTACGCGTTTCCCAACGGCGAGCGGCTCATGGACCAGGCGATGGAACTCGGCTGCGACATCGTCGGCGGCATCCCGCATCATGAAATGACCCGCGAGGACGGTGTGGCCGATGTGAAGTTCGCCTGCGATCTCGCGCAGCAATATCACAAGCCGCTCGACCTCCATATCGACGAGACCGATGACCCGAATTCGCGCTTCACGGAAGTATTAGCCGCCGAAACCATCAAACGCGGCCTCGGCGGACGCGTTACCGCCAGTCACACCACCTCCATGCACAGCGTCGACAATGCCTACGCTTTCAAACTCATTCGCCTCATTAAACGCGCCGGCCTGCACATGGTTACCAATCCGTGCGACAACAGCGTCCTTCAGGGCCGCTTTGACACCTACCCCAAACGCCGCGGCCACACGCGCGTGAAAGAACTGCTCGCCGCCGGCGTCAATGTCGGCATCGGCCACGACTCGATCATGGATCCGTGGTATCCGCTCGGCATTGGCGATCCCTTGCAAGTCGCTTTCGTCTGGATCCATTACGGCCAAATGAGCGGCGCCAACGAAATCCCGCAAGTGTGGGACATGATCACGAAAAATCCGGCAAAGGCCTTCGGTGCCACCGACAAAGATTACGGCCTCATCGTTGGCAACCCCGCCGACCTGATTCTCCTCGACGCCGCCACCGAATTCGACGCCCTCCGCCGCATCGCCCCCCGCCTGTTGGTAATGCGCCGCGGCCAAATCGTAGCCCGCACCACCCCGAGTGAAACCGTCCTCTGTCCGAAAGGGTGGAAGAAGGAAGTGATTGATTTCACGGTGCACGGATGAAGGTTCGCGAAGTCCTCAGATTATTACGTGACGACGGTTGGTACCTGGCGCGGCAGCGCGGAAGCCACCAACAATATAAGCATCCCACAAAACGCGGGCTGGTCACGGTCGCCGGCAAACCGAACGACGACCTTGCGCCCGGCACATTAAACAGTATACTAAAGCAAGGGGAGCTAAAATGACGAAGTATCTCATCGTTGTCGAAAAGACATCAACGGGCTATTCAGCCTTCTCGCCCGATTTGCCCGGCTGCATTGCCACGGGCGCAACGCACGAGGAAGTTGAAGGAACAATGCGCGAGGCGGTTCAATTCCATCTCGACGGTCTCCGCGAAGAAGGTCTGGACATTCCCTTACCTCACAGCTACTCGACGTACTGCGAACTCCCCGCCTAACGCAGGCGGCCAAATCGTCGCCCGCACCACCCCGAGCGAAACCGTCCTGTGTCCGAAGGGCTGGAAGAAGGAAGTGATTACGTTCGCCCCGGCACATCGGTAGGGCGAGCGTCCCGCTTGCCGTCACGGATTACCGCAGATGAATTTCGAATTATTAAGCGAGATTGCGGAAATCGAAACGATTGCCCGAGGATCGGGCATCCGTGACCTTCCCCGTCTGCGCCGCCTCTACGGACCAGGAAACTGGCGGAAACTCAAGGGCGTTGCTCGCATTCGTCTAGCCAGCGGGAGGATTAGAATCGCCTAGTTGCATTGGTATGAAGCTCATGGTACTGGTAAAAAGGAAATGAAGCGAAAACGCTACCGGGACTGAAGCATGCCCAAACGACCGCACATGAAACCTGAGTTCGTTATTTGCATCAATAACGAAGGCTATCCTGCGTCGTTGGAGTTGCACAAAGTTTACCGCGTGATTCCCGATGCGGAGGCCGCTGCCGACGACGATATTCGGGTCGTGGACGAATCCGGCGAAGACTACTTGTATCCCGCTTCGTTTTTTGTCCTGATCCAAGTCCCGGCCCCTGTGGAACGCGCCCTGTCGGCATGAGCGGCCGAATCATCCCCGCCGTTCACCGAATGAGAGTGTCCTCTGGGTGAAGGGTGAAAGAGCGGAATGATCGGCTTTGATTGAAGTTGTGAATGACAATTGAGGGGTATCGCCGATGAAATTCTCGACGCCTCCGTCCAAGACAGTGCCCTTCTATGCACACCCGACCTTGGTGATACTTGTATCGACCATAGGGCTAATCTCTGGCATTCTCGCCGTATACACAGTTCGATTGGCCTCACAACTGTCAAGCCTGCCCTTGGGTGATCTAGGATGGCTTGGTCGGCTGTTTGAAATCGTCTGGTCCCCGCGTGCTCCTTGGGTGTCCTTCGCTGTCGGAATTGCTGTTGGCTTGGTCATTATATCAGTGCAAAAACGCTTGTTGCGCTCTCATATCCTCTTCTATGCCGACTTTTTCACGATGCCCCTCTTGGAGCGGCTTCGTTGGGATGTGCTGAGCACCAATCTTACGGCGTGCCTACCGACGGTGGTCGGTCCATTGGTGGCGGCAGGCGTAGCCTGCGCCTTACAAATCAGCCCTTGGCCCGCTTTTTTCGGTCCAAGCATCTGTTCCTTTCTCGTCTACCCCGAGCAGAAGTTGATCTACGAAGCGACCAAGTCGCGCCTCGTATCACAAGAGGCATGAACATGAAACTCCGCTACTCGACCACATCGATTTCCGCGTGCGCAATGTCGCGCGGGCAGGGAAGTTTTATGTGCCGCTGCTTGCCGTATTTGCCTAATCCGGCGTGATGCGCCTGGCGCTGGGCAGGGGGGCGGCGTAGCCGCTCGTTAGGAACGCGCGCACTTCGGAGTCCAACACGAACGGCGGATCCAGTTTCGGGTCGCGTTCGGGCAACAGCGTGTCCACGCCCAAGCCCTCGTCGCGCAACGCCTGGCCGTAGCTGAGCGGGTCCGCAGGGTCTTTCACCTTCAGGTTCATCGCCCGCGCGCACGTCACGTAGACATTGTCCACGGTCACGCATGTGCCGAGGTGCCAGCCACCGAGCGGTCCGATGGCGAGCTTCGTCAATGCCTTGAGGCAATCTTCCGGCGTCGCTTGGGGATCGAGTTTCAAATCCATTGCGCGCGTCAACAAGGCGGCGAACTGCTCGTGATGCAGGCAGGTCTGCCCGGTGCGCTCGACAAATCGTCGCTTGACCGGTGCTAACGGTGACCGCGGGATGATTTTAATATCGGTCGTGATCGGAGCGTTTGTTGCGACCGGCGGAATTTCTTGCGGAGGTGTGGCCGGGAGAGCGAGACTGGCGGCGCATCCTTGGGCTTCGAGGAGTAATTTCTCCGCGCGCTCGCAGGAAATCCTCACGTTGCCGAGGTAGTCCACCGCTTTGTCCGGGTCCGCCGCTCGAATGGCTTTCTGGGTGTCTCGCTGGGCCTCCTCCGTCAATTCGAGCAAACCTTTGATCTTCAGCGCGCGCGAGTGGACGCAATCCGCCAGCGCGGCCTGTTCCGGCGGTATTTTTTCCTCCAACCGGGACGCCTCGTCATAGATTTCGCGCAAACGATGCACGCAGGCGTCGGATTGCTGCAGCGGCTCGGGATTATTCGTCGGCGACTCAGCGCGTCCCGGCCGAATGCCGAGCAGGATCGCGAGCGCGATCACCCACGTCCCTTGGAACCTTTGCCGCATGGGTTCGCAGTGTACCCGGGGCGATGAAAAGCGCAAGCTGCTCGTATCCCCGCGACGTTTTGTCCAAAGAAGTTTGAATACGCCCGCGCCCGTTATGTCTAACTGGCAAACCGAACCCACGGCCTTTTTCGTTGTAACCTGCGGGAGGCGTTCCTATACTTCATGCAACACAGCTTTGTGAAGAGACTTACGGCAATTCTTGGACTGTTTCTCGTTCTGTCCGGCGCGGCGCGCGCGGATGGCGACGAGGCGATCCCCTTTTCCGTCGGCGAAAAGCTTACCTACCAGATTTTTTGGGGGCCGTTCGTCGTCGGGCGCGCCACGCTGGAAGTGGCGGGCATCGAGCCGGTGGACGGTCACGACTGCTATCATCTCGTTGCGAAGGCGAGGACCAGCGGGTTGGCCGAATTGCTGTTCTCGGTCGATAGCACCGCCGAGAGCTGGCTCGACCGCGACGGACTGTTCACCCGCCAGTATCATGAAGACCGCACGGAGGGCAAGCACCACCGCAATAACTACACGCACTTCAATTACGCGGCCAAGGAAACGGTCACCAAGAACCAGGTCAACGGTCGTGAGCACCATACCCCGCTTGATCAGCACGTGCTCGACGTGGTCTCGTCGCTGTACTACGTGCGCACGCAAAAACTGATGCTCGACTCCGAGCAGTCGTTCATGATCAACGCCGGCGACACGAACTATAACGTCACCATCCGCCCCGATATGCGCAAGACAATGTGGGTGCGCCCGGTGGGCGATATCCAGGCGCTACGGATCGAGCCGACGCCGACGCTGAACATCATTTCCGCCAACAACGGCCACATGTGGTTCTGGGTCAGCGACGACGTGCGTCGCCTGCCGCTGTTGGTCAACTCCGAGTTGAAACTCGGCACTGCGAAGTTGGTGCTCTTCAGCATCACCCCGGGCAAACCTTCGTCGGGGACGACCAACAAACCCATCGACTCGGTCAAGTCCGCGCCGTTGGGCACGGCTGGCGGCGCCCTCATGTCGGAACGTTGACATGGAATTTCCCCCGCTCGACTTCGATCGCATCCGCACCTACCCGATTCGCGAACGACCGAACAAAGTCCATCTCGACGAACTGGCGCGCGTCTGGAAAGCCGGCGGCAGTTTCGCGCAGTTCCTGGACTCGCTGCCGCACATCCTCGTGGGCAACGATTTCCGCGCGATCGTTGACGCGACCGTCACGGCGGTCCGCAACCGGCGGCCCGTTGTGGTGATGATGGGCGCGCACACCATCAAATGCGGCCTCAACCCGATTTTCATCGACCTCATCCAACGCGGCATCGTCTCGGCCATCGCTTTCAACGGCGCGGGCGCCATCCATGATTTCGAATTCGCCTACATCGGCGAGACCAGCGAAGACGTCCAGCGCGGCCTTGACGACGGCAGTTTCGGCATGATCGATGAAACGGGGCGGCTGATGAACCAGGCGCTTGCCGCCGGGGTAAAACAGGGCCTTGGCGCGGGCCGCGCGCTCGGCGAGGCCATCGTCACCGGGCAATTCCGCAATCGCGAGTTCAGCATCCTGCACCAGAGCGTCGTCAGCAACATTCCCGCCACGGTCCATATCGCCATTGGCACGGACATCATCCATCAGCACCCGACCGCGGACGGCAGCGTTCTCGGGGAATCGACATACCTCGACTTCCAGAAGTTCGCCGCCGTCGTCGCCCAACTCGAGGGCGGCATCGTGCTGAATATCGGCTCCGCGGTGATCATGCCCGAGGTCTTCCTCAAAGCGCTCACCATCGCCCGCAATCTCGGCCACACCGTTGAGAATTTCACCGCCGTCACGTTCGACATGATCCGCCACTATCGCCCCGCCGAGAACGTCGTCCGTCGCCCCACCCACAAGGGCGGCCATGGCTACTACATCGTCGGCCATCACGAATTGCTCGTTCCATTATGGGCGGCAGCGGTGGTGGAGGAACGCGGTGAGTAGCCAGCAACCAGTAACCAAGTAGCCAAGGGAACGACCCGATGTCCACGATACGAACTTTTCGGGATCCGACTGTGTGGCAAAAGGCTCATCAGTTCGCGTTGGTGATTTATCGTCTCACGCGGACCTTTCCCAATGACGAGAAGTTCGGCTTGACCTCCCAGATGCGGCGTGCGGCGGTTTCGACCGCAGCCAACATCGCAGAAGGCTCCGTCCGTTTTGGCAAACAGGGCAAGCTTCGTTTTTATAATATCGCCCAAGGATCGCTCGAGGAAGCGAAGTATTACTTGATACTCGCAAGAGACCTCGGCTATACGAAGAACATCGCGGAAGAGGGTAAACTGGCGGGTGATGTTGGTCGCCTGCTGCATGCCCTCATGGTTTCGATCAAGCAATGAACCGAATCCTCGGCTACTGGCTACTCGGTTACTTGGCTACTTGACCCCCATGCAAACTCTCTCCACAAAACGTCTCGACAAAATCCTTTCTCGCTTTCCCCGCCAACGCATTCTTGTCGTCGGCGATGTGATGCTTGATCAATTTCTTTGGGGCAAGGTGTCGCGCATCTCGCCCGAGGCTCCGGTGCCTGTAGTGGAGATCACCCGGGAATCGTTCTTTCCCGGCGGCGCGGCGAACGTCGCCCGCAATCTGCGCGCGCTCGACTCGTCGGTCAGTCTGCTCGGCGTGCTCGGGGACGATGACGCGGGCGCGGAGTTGCGCGGCCTGCTCGACCAGCAGGGCGTCGATACCGCCGGCCTGATTGTGGACCCCAACCGACCCACGACGGTCAAGACGCGCATCGTCGCCCACCACCAGCAAATGGTTCGCTTCGACCGCGAACAATGTCTTGGGCTATCATCTGCGCTGGAGCGCAAGGTCTTGGAAAGCTTCGAGTCACATCTGAAAAACGTTCTCGGCGGTCATCTTCGAGGACTACGCCAAAGGCGTTTTGTCGCAAAAGCTGCTCAACGTCCTGCAACGACGGGCGCACCGAGCGCGCAAGATTACGGCGGCGGACCCGAATTCGCGTCAGC
Organism: uncultured Verrucomicrobiae bacterium; assembly: GCA_963812605.1. Taxonomy (GTDB): domain Bacteria; phylum Verrucomicrobiota; class Verrucomicrobiia; order Palsa-1439; family Palsa-1439; genus Palsa-1439. Next base: position 75,490 of record CAWEWF010000004.1, read on the forward strand.
GGCTCCATTACTCCGGGCTCACCGTGGTCACGCCGAACCGCAGCGAGGCATTCGCGGCAGCCGGCCTGCCGTACGTCGAGCCGGACACCGAGGTGCTGCGCGATGAAGCGCTGCTGCGCGTGGGGCAAAAATTATTGCGCACCTGGAAACCGCGCAACCTGCTGGTCACGCTCGGCGAACACGGCGTCTGCCTGTTTCGTCCCGGCAAAAAGCCGCATCACATCCCGACGGTCGCGCAGGAGGTGTTCGACGTGTCGGGCGCCGGCGACACGGTGATTGCGACGCTCGTGCTCGCGTTGGCCGCCGGGGCCGATCCGATTGAAGCGGCGGAAATCTCCAACCACGCCGCCGGCATCGTCGTCGGCAAAGTCGGCACCGCCACCTGCTCGCCGGATGAACTAGTGGAAAGCTTCGAGAGAGAGCGGCGCTAGAGCCGGCCCGCTTACTTGCAGACCACTTCCTGGTCGAGCTTGAGGCGCTCGAGTTCGGGCTTCACGATCTTGTCGCGGCAATCGGGGCAGATGCCGTGGGTGAACTGCGCCTCGGAGTGGTCGGCCACGTAGGTGTCCACCTGCTGCCAGTAGTTTTTGTCGTCGCGGATTTTTTTGCAGTAGCAACAAATCGGCAACAATCCCTGCAACAGCTTGACATTGGCGAGCGCGAGTTCGAGTTCCTTCACGCGCGCGGCCAGTTCGGCTTGCAGGCGGAGGATGCGTTCGCCGGCGTTGATGCGCGCCTTCAACTCGGCGCGGTCAAACGGCTTGATCACGTAATCGTCCGCGCCCGCCGTGAGGCCCTGGACAATGTCTTCCTTGCGGCCCTTGGCGGTGAGCAAAATCATGTAGAGGAGCCGTTCACCGGCCAACTCGCGAGCTTTAACACAGACCTGCGAGCCATCGAGGCCCGGCATCATCCAGTCCAGGATTGCCAGCGAAGGCGCATCGGCCTGGCTCAGGGCTTCGAGGGCCTGCAAGCCATCGGTGGTCACGACAACCTCATACCCCCACTTGGCAAGGGTCGCCTCCAAGAGGTGGCGTGACACCGCGTCGTCTTCCGCAATCAGGACTCGCACAGCACACTCTCCTTCCGGTATTCCGCCAGCGCGTCTTTCAGCCGCACCAATTCGTCCTGCAATTCAACAAACAAGTCGCCCGCCTGGTCCAGATTGCCGCTCGCGCCAATGGCTTCGAGCTTTTGCGCCACGGCGCGGGTGGCTTCCCCGCAGAAGGCGGCCGCGGATCCCTTCAGCGAATGCGCGGCCCGCTCGAGCCGTTTCGCATCGCGTTCCTCGATCGCATCATGGATCTGGTCCTGCAACTCGACCGACTCGTTCAGAAACAGCTTCACCAATTCGGCAAAGAGTTCGGTATCGCCGTCCAGCATGGCCAGCGCGCCTTCACTGTTGAAGACCTGGGCCCGTGGCCGCGCTGGTTCCGTTGCGGGCTTCTCTGGCTTGTCCGCTTCCGTCCCCGTTGGCGCGACCACGCTGGCGATCGCTTCGAACAACAAACGGGCCTGGATGGGTTTCGACACGTAAGCGTCCATGCCCGCCTCCAGGCAGCGTTCACGGTCGCCTTTCAGCGCGTGGGCTGTCATGGCGATGATTGGTATATGCGCGCCGGTAATTTTCTCGCGTTCACGGATAACGCCGCAGGCCTCGAAGCCGCCCATCTCGGGCATCTGCACGTCCATCAACACCACGTCGAACTGTCCGCCTTCCAGCGCGGCGAGGGCCTCCTTCCCGTTGCCGGTGACAACAACTGTATGACCCTGTTTCTCCATCAGCTTGACGACCAGGCGCTGGTTGACAGGGTTGTCTTCCGCCAACAATACCCGCAAGGTGCGCGAGAGGGACCGCTCGGCCGCTACGGCCGGTGTTGCAGGACCTTCGGCGGTCTGGTCGTGTTCGCCGAGCGCGGAGGCAATGACGTCGAAAAGTTCGGACTGCTTGACGGGCTTGGTCAGGTAGCCGGCCAGTTTCATCTCACGGCAGCGGGCCGCGACACTGCCGTGACCTGTCGAGGAAAACATAATCAACGGGGTCTGGGCGATGGTGTCATCCTGCTGGATTTGCTCGGCCAGGCCAAAGCCGTCCGTGCCCGGCATCACGCAATCCAACAGCACCAGTCCGAACGGATCACCACTCGCCTGTCCCTTCTTCAATGCGGCAAACGCGGCCGCAGCGCTGCTGGCGGTGGCCGGCTCCATCTGCCAACCCTGCAGCACCTCCTCGAGGATCCGGCGATTCGTGGCGTTGTCGTCCACCACGAGCACACGGAGTCCTTCCAGGTCGACGGGGCGCGCGCGCGCTTTCAACTTGAGGTCCTTCGAGGGACGCATCACCACGGTGAAATGGAAAGTACTGCCCTTGCCCACTTCGCTTTCGACCCAGATTTTGCCGCCCATCATCTGCACCAACTGCGTGGCGATGGCGAGGCCGAGACCGGTGCCGCCGTACTTGCGCGTGGTCGAACCGTCCGCTTGCGAAAAGGCCTCGAAAATGACCTTTTGTTTGTTCACGGGAATGCCGATACCGGTGTCGCTCACGGCAAAATGCAGACGAATGTCGTCATTCTCCCGCCCCTCCATCTCGACGCGGACAATGATCTCGCCGGTGTCGGTGAATTTGATCGCGTTGCCGATAAGATTGACAACGATCTGGCGGAGGCGGATCGGGTCGCCAACCAGTTCATCCGGGACCTCGGGCAGAATGTGACCGGCCAGCTCGAGCCCCTTCTGGTGGGCGCGCATGGCCAGGGTCTTGAGGGTATCGCCGAGGTTATCGCGGAGGCTGAAGTCGATGGGATCCAGGTCGAGCTTGCCGGCCTCGATCTTCGAGAAATCGAGGATGTCGTTGATCAGGGCGAGCAAGGTCTCGGCGGAAAGCTTGACGGTGTTGAGGTACTCACGCTGTTCGGGGGAGAGATCCGTATCCAACGCGAGGTCGGTCATGCCGATGATCCCGTTCATCGGCGTGCGGATTTCATGGCTCATGTTGGCCAGGAATTCACTCTTGGTGCGCGTGGCAGACTCGGCCTTTTCCTTGGCGCCGCGCAGGGCCTCGTCCTGCTGCTGGATGCGCTGGAGCATTTCATTGAACTCTTCGGTCAACAACCCCAATTCGTCGTTGGAGGATTTGGTGACGCGAATCGAATAGTCGTGGGTTTCCGAGACGGTGCGGGCGGATTCGACAAGGTCGAGAATGGGCGCGGAAATCAGGCGTTGCAAGCGCGAGGCCAGAAGCAACGCCACCAGCCACGAGGACAGCACGATGATGGCGACGATCCGGAGATCCTCCACCAGGCGCTCGGAGAACCAGCGCAGATCGGAGCGGATAAAAACCGTGCCGGCTTTTTTCCCTTGCAGGAGAATCGGCTGATACAGCACGAGATAGCCGTCCTCGATACGGTCAATGTCATCTCCCAACAGTTGCGGCACTGCTTTTCGGGGGATGTCGTTATCGCGGGCGTATTTGATCAACAGCCGGCCATCCTTGCTGTACACGCAGGCCAGGACGACCGGACGTTGCTCCCGGGCCCAGGAGTTCACTTCCTTGACCACTTCGGGATCGGAGATATCGCGACCGGACGCCTGTTCCGCCTCGATCATCTCGGACAACGAGGAAAGGTCGCGACTCATCTGGTGGCGATAGTTGAGTAACTCGTACGCCCCAAAGGCCAGGCAGGCAAGGATGACGGCTCCCGTAGTGGTGAGCATCGTAATCCACATCAGCTTGCCGCGAATCGATGTCTTGGCGAATATACTCATCGTCAAAATCCCTGGCGGTCCGCTTCGCCGCCACAATAATCCAAGGGCTGGTTCATCCCCCCAAAGTCAAGCAGCACCAATGCCACACAATGGCTGGCGCGGTCTTTCAAGCGAAATCCTGCGGATTCCAAGCGGGTTCGTCTCGCCAGATTTGGGAGACCGCGTTGCTGGTGCGTACAATCCTGAACGAGCAGACCGGGATTCCCAGAAAAGCGGCCATGCGCGCGGGTGGCCGACCGTGGCGCCAGCCGGACCGCTGATGACTCTCCCGGGTCTTCTTCCATGGCGCTACGCCACGGACACGTTGTTCGTGGTTCTGCTCGGACGCGCCAGATGTCGATCAATACATTCGATGACTTTTCCAATGCTGGCGGGCTTCGAGAGGAATTCATATCCCCCGCGCTGGACGGTCTTGCTGGCTTCCTGCCCGGAGACGAGTGATGTAAGAAAAATGATCGGTGTTGAGCGCAGGGACGGATCATCGTGAATCTGGAAAGCAACGTCGCCTCCATCCGCCCCGGGCATGCACACATCAAGCAGAATCAAATCGGGATGAAACTCGCGCGCCCGGCCAAAGGCGTGGGTCGCGCTGTTCTCAACTTTCACCTCGAATGCACCGGTTTTTTCCAGTCCCAAACCGAGCAACCGGCTGGCCGCCATATCGTCGTCCACGATTAAAATCTTCGTCTTGCGCATAAAACTGCCCATCCCTTCCTCAACGCCTGCTTTTAAGCAGTTTACGTTCCATCTAGGAACCGCTGGCGGGGGCTTGGTTCAATTGCTGCACCTTTGGAGGCAGGGCCAAAACCCTCGCAATCGCCTGGTGTAAAGCCATCTGCGTGATTGGTTTGCGCAGGACGAGATCAGGGCGGCGCTTTGCTTCGATGTCGTCCATCGGCATGTCGGCAAAACCGGTGACCATAACCACCGGTGTACCGGGGGAAACCAGCTTGATAGCCTCCGTCATTTGGTCTCCGTTCATTTCGGGCATCGCGCGGTCCGCGACAACAACGTCGAAATGGCCGCCCTTGAATTGCTTCAGGCCCTGATACCCATCCAGCGCGGTCTCGACAAAGTGCCCATCGCCCCGCAAGTACTCCGCCTGGATATCACAGACCTGCGGTTCATCCTCGACCAACAGAACCCGCAACGGACGCCATGGCGCGGCGGTCGTTGGCGGCACGTCGCCGCTCTCGAACGTCAACGCCGGCAAGCGAACAACAACGACCGTTCCCTTCCCCTCCTGACTCTCGATGTTGATCGTGCCGCCATGGCGCTGCACGATCCCGTACACAATCGCCAGGCCCAGTCCCGTGCCGCGCTCACCCTTGGTCGTGAAGAACGGTTCGAAACAGCGTTGCCGGACCTCCTCGGTCATCCCACGCCCCGTGTCGCGGACTTCGGCGACGATGGAGTCGCTTTCGGCGCGCGTGCCGATCGTAACCAGGCCGCCTTGTGGCATGGCGTCGACCGCGTTGAAGAGCAAGTTGACGAACACCTCGCGCAGATCCGACTCGCTGCCGCGGATGGCCAGCACATCGCGCAGGTCCGTGTCGATCACCACGGTCGCGCCGCTGGCCATCATCTGGTCCTTCCACTTGGGTTGCGTGAGGACGACCGCTTGCGCGATGGTTTCGTTAAGGTCCATGGATTGGTAAACGTCCGACTCTTTGCGATGACGGTAGAATTCGCGGAGGCGATTGACGATGCTGACGGCCTCCTGCGCGGCGGCGCTGGTCATTTGGAGATACTTTTTGACCTTTTCCTTGTCGTTGAGGTTTTCGGGCCACGCCAGGAGCAGTTCATTAAATCCGAGGATCTTGGCGAGAACATTGTTGAAATCGTGCGCGACACCGCTGGCCATCTGCGCGAGGGCCCGCAACCGTTCCTGCTGGACAACCTGTTTCTGTGTTTCGCGAAGTTCCGCCACGGTGCTGCCGAGTTCCCGCGTGCTTTCGCGGAGAGATTGCTCTGTTCGCTTGCGCGCGGTGATATCGTGCATGGTGAGCATCAATACGTCCCCCTTGGGACAGTGGACGAGATCCGCGCGTCCTTCACAGAAAAGTTCACTGCCATCCGGGTGCCGGAGGAGAACCTCGCGGTTGGGTTCGCTGGCCATGGGCGTGGTGATGTCCGCCGGCACGGACATCGGCGGCAGACGGTCACAGAACTCCAAAAGCGCTCTCCCCACCAGTTCCTCCGCCTTCCGTCCGCTCAAGCGTGACGCGGTGCGGTTGGCTTCCAACACCTGGAGCTTTTTGGAATCGAGCAGAAAGATTGCGTCACCGGATGAGTCGAACAGGGCGTGGTAATCAACCTCGGAGGCGTGCGCGCTGTCCTCGACGACCATCCCCACCACAATGAGCAGCGCCAGGATGGCCGAGGTCAAATACGCTCCCGCCATCAGGACTTGGGAACCGCTGGCCAGGGGAAAACCGAGCAGGTGGACTCCCCAGAGCAGGAATCCAACCCCGAGAATGACGCTCCCGCGAGACCGTCGGCGGGTCCGCATGTAGAGGATCCCTGTGTACACGCCGGCGCCTGCCAGGAGGAGGAACACCGGGAGTGTAATCCAGCGTTCATCCTGGACTCGATAAGCGCCGACGTAGCTCCAGATCACCATCATTACGCTTCCCAGTGCGATTTCGCGCTGGTCGCGCTTGGATTTTGTGAGCTGGAAGCTGCCCCAGAACATGAACAGCGCGCTAATGCCGATGCAGGCCCGCGAGACCATCACCAGCAGCGCCGTATGCGGAGATTCCTCCAGTCCGATCGATGCGGCGAGGTACACGGAATAGAACATCCACCCAACGGTCCAAAGGCTGAGATGCGGCCGTCGTGTCGAGTAATTCATGTAGGTGAACAACCCGATCACCATCCACACGCTGATCAATGCCAGCACGAGCGCCGACTTGATCCATTCCGGTGGGAAGAAGAGCAGGGACTGATCGAGAAAACCGAGGTTGAGCGCGTTGTTCATGGCTGGCTTCGCCCGGTGGGCACAGATTCGGCCGTCCCCTCGTCCAGAATCTCGCGCACTCGGTGGGCCAACACCGCCGGCGTGTACGGCTTTTCAAGGAATGCGATCCGATCTTCCACGATTCCGCGCCGGAGGATCGCATCCGCGGTATAGCCGGAAGTAAATAAAACCTTCGTCACTGGCCGCGTCGCCCCGAACCAATCGGCCAACTGTTTCCCATCCATTTGCGGCATCACCACGTCCGTAAAGAGCAAATCGATTTTCTCGTCCGGGTCCTCCGTGGCCGCGCGCATGCCTTCCTCGCCATTGCCGGCCTCGATCACGTGGTAGCCGAGGCCGCGCAGCACATCGACCGTCAGCTTGCGGACACCGGGTTCATCCTCCGCAACCAGGATCGTCTCCTGGCCGCTGGGAAGCTCCTGCAGTTTCGGTCGGGCCGGCTGCGGATCGGCGTGGGCTTCAACCCGCGGGAGGTAAATCTTGAAGGTCGTGCCGTGACCCGGCTCGGTGTGGACCTGGATGTGACCGCCGCTTTGCTTGACGATGCCGTAGCAGGTGGCGAGGCCGAGTCCCGTGCCCTCCCCTTGCGGCTTGGTCGTAAAGAACGGCTCAAAAATGTGCTCCTTCACTTCCTCGTTCATCCCCACGCCCGTGTCTCTCACGGTGAGTAACACGTATTCGCCAGGCTGGATCCCGACATGGAGCCGCGCGTAGTCTTCGCCGAGCGTGGCATTGGCGACCTCGATGATGAGCTTGCCGCCCTTGGGCATCGCATCGCGGGCATTGAGCGCCAGGTTCAGGATGACCTGCTCGATCTGCGCGGGATCGGCCTTCACGTGGCCAACGGCGGCGCCGCGAATCGTGTGCAGTTCGATGTCCTCACCGATCAGTCGCCGCAACATTTTCTCGATGTCGCTGACCGCGTTGCTCAAATCGAGCACGCGCGCTTGGAGCGTCTGTTTGCGGCTGAACGCCAGCAATTGCCGGGTCAGCCCACTCGCGCGCTCGGTCGCCTTGAGGACCTGGTCCACGTGGCGATAGAGCGGATCACTCGAGGAAAGCCGGCGCATCATCAATTCGGCATAACCCCCGATCGCGGTGAGGATGTTGTTGAAGTCGTGGGCCACGCCGCCCGCGAGCCGCCCAACCGCCTCGACTTTCTGCGCCTGCAGGAACTGTTCTTGCAGGTTTTTTTGTTCGGTAATGTCTTCCTTGATCGCAATGAAATGCCCAATCTCACCACGGTCGTCGGTGACCGGCGTAATGGTCATCCGCTCGGTGTAAGGCGTGCCGTCCTTGCGGCGGTTGACCAGTTCACCCTGCCACACTTCGCCGGCCAGGATCGTCCGCCAGATTCCGTCGGAAAACGACGGGTCGACGCCTCCGGACTTTAACACGGACCAGGATTCCCCGTAGGCTTCCGCAAAACTGTAACCGGTGAGCTTGCTATACGCCGGGTTGACCCATTCCACCACGCCGGTGCGGTTGGTCAGCACAATGGCGTTGGCGGCGGACTCCAGCGCTGCGCCCTGGAGACGAAGACGGTCAGCGGCGAGTTTTTGTTGTGTAACGTCGGAAATAAAACCCTCCCGGAACTCGACCGCGCCGTTCGCCGAGACGATTCCCAGCCCTTCCTCCCAGACGGCCTTTGTCTGGCCCCGTGCGGTGGCAATGCGGTATTGCAAATGGAACGGTCGATTCGCCAGCACCGCTTCGTTCACTTCCTGACGGATGCGCTCGCGATCCTCCGGGAGTATCAATTGCGTGTAGGAAATCTTTTTATCGCGCTGGAACTCTTCCGGTTGGTACCCGGTCAATTCGATACAACCTTCGCTGGCGAACTCGATGATGCCTTCCTCGTCGTGACGACAGCGATAGACCATGCCCGGCAAATTGCTCATCAACGAGGACAATTGCCGCTGGCTCTCCCGCAACTCGCCCTGCGAATGCTGGAGCGCGCCGAGCATCTTGTTCAGTGCGTTCGCCAAACCGGTCAACTCATCGGAGCCGCTGACTGTTACCCGCGCGCCAACATCGCTGCTGGCCCCGATCCGGTCCACGTCCATAATGAGCCGTGACAGCCGCGCCAGCACCAACCGCTCCATCAGCGCCACCATCGCAAGTCCAAAACACAATCCGATCACCAAAAGCCAGGTCACGAGGTACCGGATGGTTTCGCGCCCATGGGCGGAGATCTCACGCGGCATGTCCACCCGCAGCAACAACGCCGGCTTCCCAAAGATGTCGTTCCAGATCGTGTAACCGCTGATGAAATCTTCCTCCAGCGCTTCCACGCGCACGGCGCCGGCGTTGGGAATCTCGGCGCGGACCTGGCGGAAGTCGGCGGGTAACTGCGGATCGTCGACACGACGCATGGCCAACATCAGGTGCATGGCGCCGCCGAGCCGCCGCATCGCCCGCGCATCAAGGAAACGCCCAAAAATCACTGAACCGCGGATCGGTCCGGTATGGTGGCCCGTCACGATCGGCCGCGAAACCACCCAGGTTGGCCCCTCGGCCAGCAGCACCATGCCCGCGTGAACGCTGTCAACACTCGCGTGTCGTAGCAGCGGGCTGCCGCTGTCGAGCAATCGCAGGAAGCCCGGGGGGACGGGTGTCGCCTTCCGCGCATCCAGGTCAAAGCCCTTGCTCCACACGACCTCTCCTTTGCGGTTCACAAAGACGATGAAGTTCACCTGTAGCTCGGTGAAATCCGTGTCATCGAGATGGTAGCGAATATAGTCCTGATTGTGATCTTCGACGAATTGATACGCGTCGTCCCAAACCGCCCAACTGGTCAATTTGTCGTTGAGATTGGCCGATCTTTCGCGCAACTCGCTTTCCACCCATCTCACGTCGCGGCTGATGTCGCGTTCTTCAAGACGGGCAAAATCCTTCAAGAGGATCGATGAGGAAACCGCGTAGAACCCGACGATGAGGGCCACCAGTGTTGCCCCGAGGATAACAAAGATTCGATGACGAAGCGTCACGGTTGACGCCCTCTTCGACCGAGTCTTGACAAATTCATTTGCATTGACTGAGGAATCGAGCGTCCGTCCAAACCGCAAGAATCCCGATCCCAAAGCTCTCGGAGGCGCATTAAGTGTGCCATTACAAAGTAGATGCGTTCGCAGCCGAAGAAGCCAAAGCCCTCCGAATCAAGCACCGTCGCAACCTCCTGCAATTGCGGATCAAGCGCCCGGTGGGCCGTTCGCAGGGGTGTGCCCGCAGACTGGTGCACGCCTTGACTTGGCACGCGCCTTTCGCCATAGTCCGCCGTTGCCATGACGGACAAGAAACAATCGCCGCCGCTAATGGAAAAAATCGTCGCGCTTTGCAAGCGGCGCGGGTTCGTTTTCCAGTCGTCGGAGATTTACGGCGGCATCAACGGCTTCTGGGACTACGGCCCGCTCGGGGCAGAGTTGAAGAAGAACATCCGCGATTGCTGGTGGAACGACATGGTTCGCGGCCGTGACGACGTCGTGGGCATCGAGAACGTCAATCATCATGCACCCGAAGGTGTGGGAAGCTTCCGGCCATGTGGGCGGGTTCACCGACCCGATGGTGGACTGCAAATCTTCCAAACAGCGTTTTCGCGCCGACGAAATCTGGTTTTCTCCCGTGATCGTCGATGGCAAGGTCGTGGGGTATGTGAGCCTCCTGGAAACCGAGCGGACCACGGAGGACTTGCAGGAGAAGGCCGAAACGCTGAAACGAAAGAAGGCGATCCAGGGGAAGTTGGAACCGGTCCAGCCGCGTGATTTCACGCAGGCCACGCCCGAGGAAATCCCGCTGGTGCCTTCGCCCGCCACCGGCGAGCCCGGCAGTCTCACCCCCGCGCGCAATTTCAACATGATGTTCGAGACGTATGTGGGCGCGCTGCGCGAGGAGTCCGAAAAAACTTATCTGCGTCCCGAGACGGCGCAAGGCATGTTTGCCGATTTCAAGGCGGTGCTCGATACGGGACGGGTAAAAATCCCTTTCGGCATCGCGCAGATCGGCAAATCCTTTCGTAACGAAATCACCCCGCGCAACTTCATCTTCCGCAGTCGCGAGTTCGAGCAGATGGAGATGGAGTTCTTTATCAGTGACGAAGACGACTGGGAAAAATGGCACCGGTACTGGATCGATTGGTGTCGCAACTGGCTGCTTTCCGTCGGGCTCTCCGCCTCGCACCTTTCCGAATACAACCACCCCAGGGAGAAACTGGCCTTCTACTCGAAAGGCACGACCGACATCATGTTCCGCTACCCGTTCGGCGTGCAGGAATTGTGGGGCATTGCCGCCCGGGGTTGTTATGATCTTTCCCAGCACGCCAAATTCAGCGGTGCGTCGTTGGATTACTTTGACGAGGAGAAGAAGCGTCGATACGTGCCGCACGTCATCGAGCCGGCCGTGGGCGTCGATCGCATCACGCTGGCGATCTTCTGCAGCGCCTACGCCGAAGAAACCACGACCGATGAGAAAGGCCAGTCCGAAACCCGTGTCGTCATGCGGTTCGCGCCGCGCATCGCGCCGATCAAGGTTGCGGTGTTTCCGCTGTTGCGGAACAAGCCGGCGCTCGTGGAGAAAGCGAAAGAAGTCTTCAAGCTCCTCCAGCCGCATTTCACCACCGAATGGGACGACCGCGGCAACATCGGCAAACGCTATCGCTACCAGGACGAACAAGGCACCCCGTGGTGCGTGACCATCGACTTCGAAACGCTCGGCGAAAAAGGCCTCGAACTTCAAGACACAGTGACCCTGCGCGACCGTGACACGATGAAACAGGATCGCGTGAAGATCGCCGAGTTGCTGCCGCTAATCAGCGGCAAGCTGCGCGGCTGACGCAAAACTTAATTGGCGCCACGCGGATCTGCCGCAAGCTCCCACGTCAGCACTTCCCGGTGTTTTGGGACTTCCACCAAACTGATCTCCTTGATTTGGGTTATCAACGGAAGCGTGAATCGGGAACACACTTCAACCGCCCCGGGAATCGCAGCGATTGAAAGTCCGTAAGCCAGCGTGCAATGCGGGACCCAGTTTCCCGGAAGGTAATAGGGGCGAACGCCCGTCACCTGCCCGGCGCAGACGACTCGTAAACTCGCTATGAATGGAAAGCAGTTGTTCGGTAACGACTGCGCCCAGGTACACTACTCCCTCCGGCCGGGGAAAAATGCCCAGATAATCGAGTTTGATCGGGAACGCGATGCGCTTTTCAGTAAAGAAATGAAGCTCGTTTTCAAATTCCGGCGAAGAGTATTTCTCGAACACGCCCAAAGTGACGTGGGGCCGATAGCCGCCATCGATCATGAAGGAATTGACCCTCGCTTGCGCCAGGTCGCCCCAAACCTTCCGCACGAGCTTGTCGGCGCTCTCATCAAAAAACATTTCCACGGCAAAGGGCATGTTTCATCATGAAAACAAAACCGCGCGTCCGCTGCAAGGGTTCTTCTTTTTAATTCCACGCCGGACGGATAGCCGGTAGAATGATTCGCGATGACGATTTTATGCACCACGAAGCGGCACTGATCGAGACGCTGGCCATCAGCCTGGCGTTTGCGTTTGTCGGCGGTTTTCTTGCGGTCCGCTTGCGCCTGCCGCCGCTGGTGGGCTACTTGCTGGCCGGGCATTGTTGTCGGACCGTTTACACCGGGGTTCGTGGTCAACGTCAAGCTGGCGCCGCAACTGGCCGAGGTCGGGGTCATTCTTCTTATGTTCGGCGTGGGGATGCACTTTTCCATTGACGATCTACTGGCGGTGCGCGGCATTGCCGTGCCGGGCGCAGTGGCGCAGATTGTGATCGCGACAGCCATGGGCGCGGGCGTCGCCCTGGTATGGGGTTGGTCAATCGGCGCCGGATTGGTGTTCGGCCTGGCCTTGTCGGTCGCGAGCACGGTCGTCTTGTTGCGGCAGTTGGAAGCACAGGGCAATTTGAAAACGCGCGACGGTCAGATTGCGGTTGGCTGGCTCGTGGTGGAAGATTTGGCAATGGTCCTGACATTGGTCCTGTTGCCGGCCCTCGCGGGTGTGATGGGCGGACACGCGGCAGATCCGAGCCATGGCGCCGCGCCCGGCAACCTCTGGATGACGCTCGGACTGACGCTCGGCCGCGTTGCGTTATTCGTCTTTCTCATCCTGTTGGTGGGACCGCGCGTGGTTCCGTGGTTGTTGAAACAAGTGGAACGCACCGGCTCGCGCGAGTTGTTCACGCTGGCCGTGATCGCACTGGCGCTTGGCGTGGCATTCGGCTCCGCGGAATTTTTCGGCGTCTCGTTCGCCCTCGGCGCGTTCTTTGCCGGGATGGTCATCAACGAGTCCGACCTAAGCCATCGCGCCGCGACCGACCTGCAGCCGTTGCAAGACGCATTTGCCGCGCTCTTTTTCGTGGCAGTGGGAATGCTCTTCGACCCCGCCATCCTGACGCGCGAACCGCTGCGCGTGTTGATCGTAGTGGCGATCATTGTCGTCGGCAAATTTCTCGCCGCGCTGGGGATCGTGCTCGCGTTGCGGTATTCGCTGGGTACCGCCCTCACGGTCTCGGCCGCGCTGTCGCAGATCGGGGAATTCTCCTTTATCCTGGTCGGAATGGGAATCACCCTTGGCCTCCTGCCAGCCGAGGGGCGAGACCTGATATTGGCGGGCGCGCTGCTGTCGATCACGTTGAATCCCTTGGTCTTCGGCATCGTCGCCAAACTCCGACCGATCCCCGTCGGCTCCCGCTAGCCCTGGCGAAGAATCCTCTTGCGGCCACGGCATTTTTTGGTTATCGTGTGCGACTCTTACAGGAAGACGGAGTAACGAACTATGTCTCGACGTTGTGAAATTTGTGGCAAAGGCCAGGTCCGCGGCAATCACATTCTCCGCCGTGGTCAGGCGAAGAAAACCGGTGGTATCGGTCAGCACGTGACAGCGGTCACGCCGCGGATCTTCAAGCCCAATATCCAGGTGGTCCATGCCGTCGTCGATGGCGTGCGCCGCCGGGTCAAAGCCTGCGCGAACTGCATCAAGAGCGGTCGCGTGGTCCGGAAGAGTCCCCGCGTGCTCCAAGCGGCGTAATTCGCGGCGCTTCACAGAAGCGCCTCTACAATGGCTCTCGAATATCGCGCACTTTCAGTTGGACGCTTTCCGTGCCGCCGTACTCATTCAGTTCGGGCGTGAACGCGATATCGAACGCGCCTTCGGGGAATTCAAAATCGCCCTTTCCCCACCAAATCGCCTGTACGGTTGTATCGCCATCGGTCACACTGAAGCGCAGGTGATTCTTGCCGACGATGCGGGGCTTGCCACGCAAATGTACGCCTTCCGCCGCAAACAGCGGCGTCGGGTTTTCCGTCCCACACGGTTCCAGCCGCTCCAGTTGCTCGAAAAAATCCGCGTCCAGATCGTCAAGTTTGACCAGGGAGTCGATCCGCACCTGCGGTTGAAGATCCTCGTCCTTGAGCATTCTGCCCGCAAATTCGTTCAACATCTCGCGCAGTCCGTCAATCTTGTCCGCTTTCACGCTCAATCCCGCCGCCATCTCGTGTCCGCCAAATTTTTCCAAGAGCGGCGCGCAATGTTGCAACGCGCCAACGATGGAAAAGCCCGACACGCTCCGGCACGACCCCTTCCCCATTCCCTCCTCAATCCCGATTACCACGGTCGGTCGATGGTAGACCTGCAACACGCGCGAAGCCACGATACCGATGACACCCACATGCCAGCCCTCCTTCGCCAGCACGAGTATCCGGTCGCTGGAATTTGTCCGCGCTATGGCGATTGCTTCTTCCACTATTTGTCCTTCAATGCCCTGGCGCCTGGCGTTGTGCTCGTTGAGCAGTTTCGCCAATTCCGCGGCCCGCGTAGCGTCGTCGGTCAACAGCAATTTCAGCGCGGCCATTGCGTCGGCCAGTCGGCCGGCGGCATTAAGCCGCGGCCCGATGCGAAAACCTACGTGATACGGACTTACCTTGTCCGGCACATCCGCCATCTTCATTAAGGCGCGCAATCCGATTTTCTGCCGTCTGCTGGCAACCGCTCCAAACCGGCCCGCACCAGAATGCGATTCTCGCCCGTAAGCGGAACCAGGTCCGCGACGGTCCCGACGGCCACAAGATCCAGATGCTCGCGCAGATCGATCCGTTCCGCCAATCGCTTTTCGCGCTTCAAGAGGGCGTGCGCGAGCTTGAAAGCAACGCCGACGCTGGCCAGCACACCCAGCGGTGAACCGGCAATTCTCTTGGGATTTACCACGGCGACGCATTCGGGCAATTTCTCCGGGGGCTCGTGATGGTCGAGCACTATCGTATCGACGCCGTGCTTGTGGAGATCCGCAATTTCGCGCACGGAACTTGTGCCGCAATCCACCGCGATGAGCAACTGTGGTTGATGCTCCTTGAGGCAGCGCGCGATGCCGTCCGCACTGAGACCGTACCCTTCTTCCGCGCGTTGCGGCAGAAAGTTGGCGACCGTTGCCCCCGCCGTTTGCAGGACGCGCCGCAGCAAAGCGCTGGAAGTTACCCCGTCCACATCGTAGTCGCCGTAAATGACGATGCGCTCCTTGTTCGCAATCGCGACAAGGATGCGCTCGACCGCCGCGCCCATGTCTGGCAGATCGAACGGATCGCCAAGCTGACGAAGCTGGGGGTTAAGAAAGGACGACGCGGCTGCGGCCGTGCGATAACCACGATTGATCAGGACCTGCGTGATGGACAGCGCGAGGTGTAGTTCGCGGGCCAGCGTTTCCGCCAGCGCTGGTTCGGGTTTGGCAATGACCCAGCGCTTCATCGACGAACGGCCTCACGCTTTCGCCGGTTGCGGCTTCTTCACGGCGGCCTGGCTCGTGCGGACCGATTCCTTGCGGTGGAACCAGAGCACGACCGGGCTGGCGATATAGATGGAGGAATACGTGCCCGTCAGCACGCCCACCACGAAGCAGAAGGCGAAATCATTGAGCACGCGCCCGCCAAAACCATAGAGCGCGACCGAGCAGAGGAACACCGTGCCGGCCGTGAGGATCGTCCGCGACAGCGTTTCGTTTACGCTGCGGTTGATCAGGTCAAAATAGCTGAGTTTGCCGCCGGTGAGCTTCTTGGTTTCACGAATCCGGTCGAATACGACGATGGTGTCATTGATCGAATAGCCGATCAGCGTCAACACCGCGGCGACGACGGGCATGGAGAACGTGCGATGCGGCCACGGCCAAAGACAGAACAGGCCGACGGTCATCAGCACGTCGTGGACCAGTGAAACCAGCGCGCCCAATCCGTAGGAGATTTCACCAAAGCGCAGGGCGATGTAGACCATGATCGCGATGAGCGACAAGGCCACGGCCTTCAGGGCATCGTTGAGCAACTCCTTGCCAACGATGGCCCCGACGCGTTCGGTGCTGAGCACCTTGAACTGCGCCTGGGGATATTGATCCTGAAGATGCTTGACCACATCCTCCGTCTTGCCCTCGGGAAGCCTCAATTGCAGCACCTCCGAACCGCCGGCCAAATCGCGTTCGTACTGGATGTAGGCCTCGTCGAAATGGTTTGCGTCCAGGTTATGGCGAATCTCGTCCACGTCGATACGCTGTTGGAAACCCAGCGTCGCGGTGTCGCCGCCCTTGAAATCAATGCCGTACACTTCGCCCACGCCAACTTTCAGGCCGCCACGGTTCACGAACACCACCATGCCGGTGATGATGAGCGCCCAGGAAAGCGCGAAGGCAACTTTCCAGACGCCGAGGAAGTTGATGTGCGGCAGGCGGCGAAACACATGGAGCATGTGGAACGACTTCAGCCAGCCCCGGTCCACGAGCCAGTCGAAGATCAGCCGGGTCACGAACACGCCGGAGAAAAGGTTGGCCAGCAAACCAATGACCAGCGTGACGCCGAAGCCCTTCACCGGGCCGCTGCCCATGGAGATCAAGATGGCCGCCGTCAGGATCGCGGTAAAGTGCGCGTCGAAAATCACCCGAAACGCGCGGGAATAGCCCGCGGCCAGCGCCGCGCGCAACGCTTTTTTCGCGGCCAATTCCTCGCGGACTCGCTCATAGATCAGCACGTTGGTGTCCACCGCCATGCCGATGGTCAAGACAATGCCGGCGATGCCGGGCATGGTGAGCGTGAACTTGAACATCGCCAACACGCCCATCGTGATGAGAATGTTGAATAACAGCGCCAGGTTCGCGACGACTCCCGCCGCCTGATAATACACTGCCATAAAAATAATCACGGCCGCCGCGCCGATCAACGCCGCCCGAATACCGCTCTTGACGGAGTCCCGGCCCAGCGACGGGTCGACGCTGCGCGTCTCGATGACCTTGATGGGCGCCTCGAGGGGGTTTTCCAGCACGTTGGCCAGTTCCTGCGCCTCGGTTTGGCTGAAGCTGCCGCTAATCTGCGCGTTGCCGCCCGTAATCGCATCCCGGATCACCGGCGCGGAGTAAAGTTCGCCATCCAGCACGATGGCCAATTGCCGTCCGACGTTCGCCGAAGTGATCCGGCCAAAAATCGCCGCCCCTTCCGGGTCAAAGCTCAGCGCCACGTAGGGTCGCCCCAGGTCGTCGGGCAGCACGTAGGCCCGGGCCACGTGCCTGCCGGTCATCTCCGGGCGCACTTTCACGAAGTACGTCTGCTTGGTCGGTTGCCCGTTGCGGTTCTCTTCATGGACCAATTTCTTGTATCCCACGGGTTCCACGAACCGTGGATCGGAAACGGATTCCTCCACCAGCTTATCGTTGTCCTCATGCACGAGCCGAAATTCGAGGTAGGCCGTTTTCTCGATGGTCTTCCGCGCTTCAATCTGTTTCGCTTCGTCGAGGCCCGGCAATTGGACCAGGAGCCGATCCGGCGGGATGGGCTGGATCACCGGCTCCGCCACGCCGAAGCGATCGACGCGCTTCCGCAGGATTTCCACCGCCTGCGCCAGCGCCGTCGCGCGGCCGGTCGAATCGATTTTGCTGAGGTCCATTTGCAGCAGGAAGGAGGTGCCGCCCTTGATATCCAGACCAAGCTTGATGCCGTAGTTATAAATCGACCAGGTGGCAAGGGCCAGGACCGCGGCAACCAAAGTGGATTTCCAGGGGAATTGCTTGTTCATGATGGCTCGGGTTATTTCGGGGATGACACGGCGGCTTCCAGTTCCGTGGACTTCTGGACGACCGAACCGACCGCGCTTTTCAGGACTTCAATTTTCACGTTGTCAGCAATCTTCACCATCAGCGACTTGTCCTTGACGTTGGAGACGATTCCGAAAATGCCACTGTTCAAGAGGACCTTGTCGCCCGTTTTGACGCTTTTGAGCAACTCTTCCTGCTCCTTGCGCTGCTTCTGCTGCGGGCGCAGCAGCAGGAAGTAAAACATCACCACGCAAACCCCGAGCGTCCCCACCATCGACAACATCTGCCCGGTCGGGTTCGGGTCCGTCCCCGGCGGTGATCCTCCCATGGCCAATAGTTCAAACAATCTCATCTACTCCGATTCCTTCCGTGTATGTCGCTGTAAATTCCCGTTGAAATTCTTCAAAACTTCCCGCGGCAATCGCTTCCCGGGCGCGGCGCAATGTACCCAGGTACAGGTGCAGGTTGTGCCACGTCATCAACCGCAACCCGAGGATCTCGCTCGTGCGGAACAAATGGCGAATGTACGCCCGCGTGAAGTTGCGGCACGCGTAACACTCACAACCCTCTTCCAGCGGCCCGAAGTCTTCCCGGTACTGCGCGTTCTTGATCGCATATGTCCCGCGCGCTGTAAAAATCGTCCCGTTGCGCGCCACCCGCGTCGGCAGCACGCAATCGAACATGTCCACGCCCCGCGCGATCATTTCCAAAATCTGCGGCGGCGTGCCCACGCCCATTAAATACCGCGGCCGGTCCTGCGGCAAGAACGGCACCGTCATTTCCACCTGCCGCACCATCTCGGCCGGCGGTTCGCCGACACTGACGCCGCCGATGGCATACCCGTCAAAACCCAGCGCTACCAGTTCCCGCGCACTGCGTTCCCGCAAATCGGGAAAGACGCTGCCCTGCACGATACCAAAGAGCAATTGGCCGTCGGACAACTGTTGCTCTCGACAGCGGGCTGCCCACTGTAATGTCAGCTCCAGGCTACTGCAAGCGTATTCTCGGTCGCACGGCCAGTGCGGGCATTCATCGAAGGCCATCACAATATCGCTGCCCAGCGCAGCCTGGGCGGCCATGGATTCCCGGGGACCCAGGAAGAGCGTCGCGCCGTCCACATGCGACTGGAACTCCACGCCATCCTTGGAAATCTTGCGCAATTTTGCCAGCGAAAAGACCTGGTAACCACCGCTGTCGGTAAGAATCGGCCCGTCCCAGTTCATGAACTTGTGCAGCCCGCCCGCCTTGGCGATCAGGTCGGTGCCGGGCCGGATGACGAGGTGGTACGTGTTGCTGAGAATGATCTGCGCCTTCAATTCGCGCAGTTCATCCGGCGTCATGCATTTCACAGTCGCCTGGGTACCCACCGGCATGAAGATGGGGGTCTCGACAATACCGTGCGCGGTATGCAGCCGCCCGAGTCGGGCGGGTGTCTGGGGGTCGCGGGCGAGGATTTCAAAGGCGCCGGTCATTGCCGTTTCTTCAATTCGCGTTCGTAGGTCTCGCGGTCGTCGATGTCCACCAGCACGCCTTCATCCTCAACCACCAAGCGCTCGATGTCGTCGGCATGTTCCGCGTAGAAATGCTTCAGGGTCATCGATTCGTCCATCGCCAAAATTTCCTTTGCGTACTCCGCCCGCAACAACGGCGGATGTCCCTGTCGCCCGTTATAGGACGGGATCAGAATCTTGTGCCGCTCCTTTTCGAACTTCTCAATCAGCGTCTCTACCGTCTCGCGTTTCAATCGTGGCTGGTCGCAGATGGCAATCATGACGATTTTGGCTTTCTTCGGAAGTTCCCGCAATCCCGCCTGCATCGACGTGAACATGCCGCGCTGGTACCGGTCATTCCTCACGATCCTCAGTGGCACAGGCGTCCCTGCCTGTGAACCAATCTTCGCGGCGATCTCGTCCCCCTTGTAACCCAATACCACCCGAATCTCATCCACCCGCGGCGTTTTGACCGCATCGATCACGCATTCGAGCATGGTCTTGTCGCCAAACGGAAGAAGCTGTTTGGGCTGGCCCATGCGCCGGGATTCCCCGGCCGCGAGAATGATGGCGACGTTCATTCCGCTTTGCCGGGAGGCTTGCTCGAGCATCTTGTCGGCAAGTTGATTCGTCACGGAGAGCGGCAGGAAGCTTCGCGCGCCGCGCCGCACGGCGATCAATTCCGCAACCACACTCACGGCGATCTCCTCGACCGTCAGCGAGTGGATGGCCACTCCCATCGGCGAACGAACGCGCCGAAAATCTTCCGCCGTGGCGACGCCTTCTTCGATAAAGCCGTCCATGACCGTGCGGACTTTCCGTTTGCTGCCGATCATCCCGATGTAGGCCGCCGGGCGATGAATGACTTCCTTGAGGATCACCGCGTCGTGCCGGTGCCCGCGCGTGACGATGCAAATGTAGGTGTCGACATCGACCGGGAAATCCTTCATGACTTTCGCCGGGTCATCGACGATGATCTGCTTCGCGTCCGGGAAGCGTTCCTTGTTGGCGAACGAGGCGCGATCATCGATGGCCACCACATCAAAACCGCTCCAGGCGGCGAGTTTTCCGACCGCGCAACCGATGTGGCCTCCGCCGCAAATGACGAGGATCGGGTTGCGGAAGAATGGGTTCGAGATAAGCGGAGAGTGAAGGATGATCCGCCTTCGCCGCGGCTTCGGCGGACATGAGGATGAGGGATGAAGGTTCGGGCTCGGGCTCCGCGAGCAAGTGCGCGCACTTGACGGATAGTTCAGAAAGCAAGTCGGCTGGGAGATCGTCAGCGACGATAAGTTCGCTACCGGTAAACAGGGCGCGTTTGCCGGCATGGTCGCCGCTCGTGATGGTGGCCAATACGCGGCGTTGGCGCTTTGACGGTTCCGCCAGCAGCGCCTGCCAGACTTTGTCACTGCGCGGATCGGGTTGCACAAACGTCTGCACCGATCCCCCGCAAATCAGCCCGTCGTCCCAGCCAAAATCATCGTCGAGCACAGCGCGAAATGAAAACGGCTCGCCCGTTTCGATTGCCCGCAGGGCTTTCTGTCGCGTCTCGGCTTCGAGACAACCGCCACCCAGCGTCCCGAGGATGCGTCCATCCGGCAGGAAGATGGCCTTCGCCCCGCATTTCTGCGGAGTCGAGCCTTTGGTTTCCACAAGGACGGCAAACGCCAGCCGCTCCTTGCGTTCCAGAAGCCCGGCCAGTTGCTGATAGATGGGATCCACGTCCCTAGGCTAGCGGCAGATACGCGAGCGAATCAAGTCCTCGCAATAGACTAACGAAATATGTCGATAGCTAGATGGCAGAACGCCGCGACACCGAATGCCAGATTAACAGTTAGAATCAAACCTGTGGCATAGAGATAGCCTCGTCCACGCCACCTCGTGGGATGACTACGAAACCTTTTCCATGAAAAAAGGAACGGCGCGAACACAATCAGGAAACAAACCAACCAGAAGGCGATACCAGCCGCGAACCTCCGATTACTTAGCATAGCCCAAAGCATGTCTGCTTCAATGGGCGCAGCCATTACAAAAAGAGCTAACCCAAACGCCACAAGAGCAAATGGCTCTAAACGAGGTTTCATCTCGGAACGAAAGTCCAATTTCACTTCCATATTTTGCTCACCTCTCAAGTCCCCGCACTATCTGTCGGCACGATTTCCAGTGCCAAGTATGATCGCGATAGCCGACGGCGCGCCAAAATGCCACGGCGGCGGTGTTGGCGACGAGCACTTCGACGGTCAACCTCTTGGTCTTTGGCCAGATCTCGGAGCGAAGCAGGCATATCGCTTGTTTGCCCAGGCCTTGCCGACGCCGTGGGCGGACGACAAAGAGTTGGCGGAGATAAATCTCTTCCGGTTGCTCGCGATAGAGCGCGTAGGCGACGACCGTCCCGGCATCCTCGAACAGAATCGCCACGTACTCCCCGGCGAGCCAAGCCCTTCATCCGTTGCTCCAGCTCGGGAACGGTCATCCGATTGCGATGTCCCTCATCGCGAATCAATTGGTGGTTGAGCTCTCCAAGAAGCGAGCAGTCATCCGTTGTGGCGCGCCGATAGGTCATGGTCGGTTCACTGCGCCAGAAAATCGGCGACGGCCGGGTTGACCTTTGCGGCTTCGTAACCGGGGGAGAGGTGGCCGCGGTCACTTTCCAGTTTTAGGGTCGGCGCGTGCAGGAGACCTGCAAATTCCAGGGCGGGGGCGGGATTAACGGCGCGATCTTGCAGCGCGGAGATGACCAATACTTTGGCTTTCACCACAGCGGCTGCGCCTTCCATCGACCCGCCGAACGGCGCGGAGACATCCAGTGCCATGATGGCCTCCAACTGGCGGATCTTATCGTTCGAATCGAAGCCGGGGGTGTGGCTCGCCTTTTCGAGATCGGCTGCCAGTCGCTCGCGGGTCATTCGGCGGTTGTATTCGTCGGGCGTGGTGAGAATCAGCGCGAGAAATTCGGCCTCAGCCATGCGCGCGGGATTGTTGGTGTAATTCCCCTTGTTCCAGTCGGGATCATTGGTGATCGCGCGGAGTTGGGCGCGGAGAAAGACGATGTCGTAAGGGGTGGGCCGAGGTGAACCGACGATCGGGATCGCCTTGTCCATGAAGTCGGGATAGGAAACGATCCATTGGAAGGTCTGCATGCCGCCCATCGAGATTCCCATGACGGCCTTCACGTGATTCAAATGCAATGTCTTCGTGAGAAGTTTGTGCTGGGTGTTGACCATGTCGCGGATGGTGACTTTCGGGAATTTCATGCGCGGCTGCAACTGGCTGGTCGAGGGCGACGACGAAACGCCATTGGCCAGCGCGTCGACGGCGATGACGAAGTATTTGGTGCTATCCACCAGTTTGTTGGAGCCGATGCTGCCGATGAGTTGTTCGGTTGTTCCCAGGGCCCACGTGGGAAAGAGAACCGCGTTTGACTGATTGCTATTGAGGGCGCCGAACGTCCGGTAACCAATGCGGCAGTCGCGGATGACCTCTCCGCTCTCCAGTTTGAAATCACCGAGTCGGGCGAACTGCTGCTCCTGGGCGCAAGAGATGTTTGCCAGACAGCATAGAAACAGGGAAAGACGAAAGGCGAAATGGATTGGGTTTTTAACGGCTGATTGCCTACGAACGGGGTTCATGGCCGCAGGTTAAGGGGCGGTCGCAGTGAAATCAAGGCGCTATCCTTTGCGGCTTGGAGGGACGCGCTCCGTCGCGTCCGTTCGCTCAAATGCGGCCACGACGGAGCGTGGCCCTCCATCATTAGGACACTACTGGGAAGACCAATAACTCAAAGCACCAGCCGCACGCGGTAGTAGTTGGCGGGGGTGTTGGTGGCGGCGCCGGGGTCGAGATAGTTTGTCGTTGTAAGGCCGGTGCCGGGGATAATGATGTTTCCGCTAATGTTGGAATAGGCGCCGCCGGGATCCGATGTGGACTCCACGGCGTTTGTCAGCCCGCCTGCGGTCAGCCACGTGATCAGCAGATCCGAACCTTGTAACGTGGTTCCTGTAACATGGAACGGAGACGTACTATCGAGCGGGTTGGTTCCCAAGAGGAATTCCTGAAGATTGGACAAGCCATCGCCGTCAGGGTCCGCGGCGGCAACCGTGGGATCGAAAGGATTGAAGCCATATTGTTGTTTCCAGCCGTTGGGAATTCCGTCGCCGACTTGGCTCTTGGTCGGGTCGAGGAGCGGTTGGACAGAAAGCTCGACCTGATTGGTATCGGAGGCTGCGCAACTATCAAATGCATTTACCTTGAAGAAGTACGTGATCGGGCTGTTGCTTCCCGGATAGAGCGGAAGGAAGACGGACAAGGCGTTCGTGGTCAGCAACGGATTGATCTCTCCGCCGCTATTGGTCGCCTCGTAGACGCCATAGGTGAGCGGCGCCGTACCGGATGCCGCGGACCAGGTCAACGTTGCGCCTTCAATCGCCGGGTGACACTGCTCGGTCCCGCGAAAAGGGGCGGGCTGGCGTAGGTAAATCCGTTGGTCAGCGTTGTCGGAGGTTTACCGGGAGTCTTGACCACGACGTTGTAGGTCCCCGGCGAGTTGGCAGCCGTGATGGCTGTCAGGGTGTTGGAATTGACCAAGGTGACACTGGTGGCGTTCGCGCCATTCATGGTGATCGTGGAGCCGTTTTGGAAGTTCACACCGCCAACGGTGATCGGCGTGCCACCGCTGGCACAGCCGTGGTTGGGGGTGACCGAGAAGATCAGGGGCTCCTGCACTACGATAAACTGGTAAACCCGAACGTAATCCACCAGCATCTCGGCGGGCAGGCTGGCAAGGACGCTGTTCGTATCCGGATCGCCGACGTAATCGCCGCCGGTAGCGAGGTTCATGAGCAGGAAAAAACCCAGATTGAATGGGGCTGGATAAGGTTTGCCCGAGGAACTTGTCCAACTGGTTTGGGTTTCGTAAGCCGTGCCATCGACCGACCACGTGAGCGAGTTCGTCGTCCAATCCAAATCATACACGTGGAAGTTGGTGACCGAATCGCCGCTGCTGAAATTAGTGAAGATTTGGGTCGCGTCAGTTCCGGTGTGGATGCTTCCCTGGACGAAGCCTACGTTGGCTCCATCATTCTCCACGACATCGATTTCGCCGCACTTCGGCCAGGGATCCTTGTTGATGTTGGTTCCCATCATCCAGAGGGCCGGCCACATGCCGACGCCGGCGGGCAGCTTGCGCGCCATTCGATGCGACCGTATTCCGTCGCAAATTTGCCCTGGGTCTTCATGCGGGCGGAGGATATGGTAATCGGATTCGTGTTTTCTTTTTGGGCATGGATATGGAGGAAGCCACCGGCGACGTAAGCGTTGTTGGTCAGGCTGGTATAGGTCTCCAACTCATTGTTGCCCCAGCCGCCAGCCCCGGTGTCGAATACCCACTTGGTGCCATCGACATTGGAACTGGTGACGCTATTGAACTCATCGCTCCAGACGAGCGACAAGACCACGCTCTGTCCGTATGTCGCTGGGTCCCGGCGCCGAGGAATACAAAAAGCAACAGACCAGCAATCAGAGTCAGAAACGTCTGCTTGGTTGGAACGAAGAGGTTGGCAAAAAACCGTAGTGCAGTCATCGTGAACTGGTTTCCCTGATCCCTGTTATGTTTCGCTTGCTCGCCCCCAAAACGCGATGCTGAAATTGGATGACAACGTTTTCACATAACAGACAATATCCGTAACGCGGTCATTCTGAACTGAACCCGTATCGCGCCCGCCATACTACACTAGCACGGCTTGGGATTACGATGTTAAAGTGCGATGACAACGTTTTCATTGCAGAGTCAACTGACGGAAGGAGTTCCAACGGCAAAGACCGGCCAGAGCGATAGCTTTGCTGCGGCGCCTGCTTCTGATCCGTTTGAATTTTCCCACTTGATAAATGTTTCAGAGAGTGCAAGTTTTACAACGTCATGATGGAGGCGCTTCATACCGGTGTTATCAATCTTCATCTACAACCTTTTCCGGCGTTGATTGTCATCGCATTGATCCTCCTCGCTTTCGGATTGGCGGTGGTGAGTGGCTTCACTATTTTTGCGAAGTATTTTTCCGGCTGGAAGGGTTTGGTCCGAAGATTTCCTGCGACGGACGCTCATTCGCTGGGGAAAGAATATGGCGGACAAAGCGGTCTCTTTGACCGCAAGTCGCAAAGCCGCCCGTTCAGCCTCAATTCGTTATTTCTCGTTGAGCCCGCCCAGGAAGGCTTGTTGATCACCGCCTATTTCGCCAGGCGTCAACCGATCCTGCTCCGTTGGTCTGACATCCAAAAGGTTGAAGACCAGGACCTGCCCGGATGGTCGGCGGTCCTGGTGACCGCGGAGTGCGACAAGGAAAGAAAAATCACGGTGACCGTTCCCAAGGAAGCATTGACGGTTATTCGGTCAAACGTTCCCCCCGAACGCTGGCACAAAACGAACTCTTTTACGCAACTAATAAAGAGCCGCCTCATTAATCGCACCGTTAGTTGATTCCTCCTTATTCTCGAACGCATCCAGGAATTATTCCTATCCCGGAATCGGACTGCTCCCTGATTGATTCCCCGTAGGGCGGTGGAAAATTTAGATGGAAGAAACCTCGGTCACACGTGAGGAGAATTCTATGCAGTTCGAGGAAAGAGTGTTGGGCGCCGTCAATGCCTACCGCAACCGCCAGGAACGGACGGTGGCTGTTGCGGAACGGACAGAGCAGATGGAAGAAATGGCGGCCGAGCGATTCAATAAGATCGTCGAATCGGACGTCCTCCCCCTCTTCAATAAAACGGCGGAGCTATTGAAGGACAGTTGTACCGTTCAGATCCATCGCCAGGAGCACACGCCGGAGCGGCCGTTTGTCGTGAGCGTGGAAATGGTCATCACCCCCAGGGAAGGCGTGTACATTCGCCGGCTGCGCCAGCCGTACCCGAAATTGGAGATCTGCCTGAGACAAAAGACGCTCAAGGTGGTCATCTTCACCGAACAACTGCGCCTGGCGAAATTACACCTGGAGGAAATCGATTTCGCCGAACTGACCGCGGAGAAGCTGGAACAGTGCGTCCACGATTTTATTGTGGAAATTTTCCGGTGAGTCCGATTGCTTTTGTTTCCCTACTCGGAGATTGGGGACCTCAACGGACGCAAGGACGTTATTGTCGGTATCGGTGGCAAAGAAAAAGGTGCCCGCCTGGTTTCCATTGAGCTTGCTCTTCTTGATCTTGATCGTGACTGATTTGCCTTCGCTAAGGGGATTCACCTTCTTCGCCAGAAAGGCGATGCCGACATTTGGATTGAAGGCGCTGCCCTGCCCCAACCAGAGCAGAACATAGAACTTGGGGGTGTTTTCCACGCCGGTATTGGTGACCACCAGATCAAAATCGACCGCGCAGGTGGTATTGGTTGTCGCCTTCTTTTTATCGATCTTGGTCTTGCAGGTCTGCGCCACCTGGGTGAAGGCGAAACCCAAGGTCGCTCCGGCCTGATGAATGGTGAACGCCTGATCCGCAATCGTCATCGTGACGGTGCGGGCCGTGCCGGTATTCGCCGCCAAGGTGTAACTGACCGTGCCGCTGCCGAGGCCGTTGGTGCCGGCGGTGATCGTAATCAGGCTGCTGTTGCTGGCGGCGGTCCAGTCGCAGTTGGTCCCGTTGACGGTGACCACGACGTTGCTGGAGCCTCCCGCCGCGCTGAAGTTGGCGGCGGTCGAGTCGAGCGAGAAGGTGCAGGCAGCCGCGTCCTCGGTGACCGTGAAGGTTTGCCCAGCGATGGTCAGCGTGCCGGTTCGAGCGACGGTGTCGGTGTTGGTGGCGACGGTAACAGTGACCGTGCCGTTGCCAACGCCGCTGGCGCCGCTGGGGCCATTGGTAATGGTGATAAAGCTGTCGTTGCTAACGGCGGTCCAGGCGCAGTTGGTCCCGTTGGCGGTGAACGTGATATCGCCAGTGGCTCCGTCCGCACTGAGGTCGACGTTGGTGAAATCGAGCGTAAAGGCGCAGGGAGCCGCCGGCTGGGTGATGGTGTAGGTTTGTCCGGCAACGGTGATTGAACCGGTTTGGACGATGGCGTCGGCATTGGTGGCAACCGTGTAACCGACCGTGCCGTTTCCGCTGACGATACCGACATCGGTGACCGTGATAAAGCCGCTGTTGCTGACAGCGGTCCAGGTGCAGTTGGTCCCGTTGGCCGTGACCACGATGTTGCTGGAGCCTCCATCCACACCAAAGTCGGCGTTGGTCGAGTCCAGCGCGAGCGCGCAGGCGACACCCGCCTCGGTGATGATGTAGGTCTGTCCCGCAACGGTCAGCGAGCCGGTCAAACCAAACGTGTTGGGGTTGGCGGTGACGGTGTAACTGACCGTGCCGTTGCCGGTGCCGCTGCTGCCGGCGGTGACGGCGATGAAACCACTATTGCTGGCCGCCAGCCAATCGCAGTTGGTCCCGGCGGTGACCACAATGTTACTGGCCCCTCCCGTCGCGTCATAGCTGGCGCTGGTGGAGTCGAGCAAGAAAGTGCAACCAACGCCCGTTTGGACAATGGTGAAAGTCTGGCCGGCAACGGTCATCGTGCCGGTGATTTCGTTGCTGCTCGTGTTGGCGGCAATGGTATAACTCACCATGCCATTGCCGGAGCCGCTGGCGCCCGAGTTGATCGTGATGAAGCTGTCATTGTTGGTGGCCGTCCAGGCGCAGCCATTCTGCGCGGTGACAATGACCCCGCCATCGCCACCGGCGGCGGTAAACATCACGTTGGTCGGACTGATCGCGAACACGCAGACGGTCGTGCCCACCACGATGCTGAACTGGGTCTGTGCGAAGTAGGTGGTCACGCCGAGGGCGCCGGGCACGCTGTTGGTATCGTTGGATATGATCTTGATGAATTCCAGGTGCCCGGTATTGGTGGTGCCGCGCGGTCAATAACCCCGCGGGAACGAGGAAATTCGTTGCCGTGCCGTCCAACTGCCCGGGCTGTCCAAGGTCAGGCGTATTGGTGATCGTGTTACCGGATCCGTCGTCGATCTCGAAGCTGACCGCATCATTGGTGGTCCCGTTCGTGAACGATCCCCACACGAAGACGAAGTTGGTCGAGGCGTCAATCACCTGGGCCGCGTCGAAATTCAGGATTTGTGGCGGGTTGGGATAGGCGTCGCCCGACAGAGTCTCCGCGGGGGTAAGCGTCCCGTCGTCCGCAGTGCCGATGGTCATGAGGTAGGTACCGTTGGTGAACACGGCATCCATCGATGGTTGATCTATGAAGAGCGACTGGAACTCGAATTTGGAACTCGCGGGGTCAGTCAGTGACAAAACGACGTTGCTGCCGCCCGGGACCTGGACGGCGGCGCTGAGGATCGTATTCGAGCCGGTGCCCGTGACAATGGCCTGGAACATGAACCCGGTTGCCGACAGCGTGGGCGCGCCCGAGGTGAACTGGTCGAACAACTGACCTTTGGCGGCTGGCACATAGAGGGTGACGTCGAAGGGTGAGGCGTTCGCGCGTGCGCTGCCGGCCAGTAACAGGACTGCCAGACATCCGCGCCATAGCCACGAACCAAAATATTTCATCGTCTCTTCCTGGTTTGTTGGAATGTCAGTGTGCCGTGATTCTGGAAAGGTCGGAAGAGGCACATGGAAACACGACGCCAAGCTCATCACCCTCCGCAGTGGGTTGAAGTACAACAAAGCCATGCCCGACCGTCAAGTGAATTTGGGTTACTCGAAGCCGCCGGATGTATTCGGTGGCAGTAGCGCCCGAACCATCGTCGGAAGTCATTCCGCGGGCACGCGTCTGGCGGAACTACAGCTGGAGGAGATCGATTTCGCCAAACTGACCGCGGAGAAGCCGGAACAGTGCGTTCATGATTTCATCGTGGGGATTTTTCGGTGATTCCGGTTGGCACGAATCGCCAACACATCGCCTCGGATCAATTGTCTGATGTTGAGACCTGACCCCAATTTCTCGCCGGAGAACGATGCTGCCAGCGCAAGGCTTACCGCCAGGATTTTTGGAATTGTGACGACATCGTTGGCTGTTTGAGGAGTCTAGGAGTGCAGGGGATATGGCCGTCAACAGTCATCGAAGAATTGTGATCTGCCAACGACGTGACACACAGGTTTCCGCCTGGTGTGGGTGTGCGCGGACTACCTGCTCTACACAGATAGCCTCCGATCTAAAACCATTAGAGTGCGCTCGTCCCCCAAGGGGCAGAGGAGATGCGGTGAGAAGGATCAGCCGGCACGGACGAACCAGTAATCGGCGACTTTCTTAAAGTGGACAACGGCACGCGGGCTGCGTGCCCATGCAAATCTTCCGTGCAGGCTTTTGCACGGACGACAGCAGCGCCCGGTACTGCTTCCGAAATCTAACGTTGACGAGAAGTCATCGAGCGGTTTCGCCTGGCTGTTACCAATCTCCGCTTTGCTTTCTTCCACAAGCGATCCAGTCGCCCTTCTTGCTGTCTTCCTTGAGTTGTTTGTCCCAGAGCGTCGCGTCGTACCCGACAAGCCAGCGGGTAAGTTGCGCCACTTCCTTGGGAGAGAGCCTGGCAATCTCGGCTTCGATTTTTTCGACGGTGCTCATGGACAAATGTTACGACATGAGGCAATCCGACTCAAGTCGCAAGTAAGCGGGGACTCCTGCAAGAAACGGCGGCAAGCGGGGCGCTTGCCCTACAAATCGGAGCGGCGGGGGTCGGTCGGCGGAACAGCACTTAGCAAGGGCTGCTACAGAGGAGGGTCTCCTAAAGCGCTGGACATCGGATTCCGATAATGGTATGGTTTGGGTCATGAGTTTAGGGAATCGGGAGATCGACACGCAAAAGCAGAACCGCGCCTTACGACGCGGCTACAGGGGCTCTGAAAAACATGCGTTTCTGCGAAACGAACCCGATTTGCGGTGGCGCTTTTTTTGATGTAACCGCCAGTGAATGCAAGAGTTATGGCGATTTGCTTCAAAATTCAAATCGGGTTCGTTTGGCGAAATCGGTGCATGCAGAGCGGTTGCGCATGAGGCAACGGCTACTTTCTCTTTCGGTACGAGTTGTAGGGCAGGCGGCCCGCCTGCCGTCGTTTCGGAATCGGCACGCGGGCCGCGTGCCCTACAAAACGGCGGCAATGATGGGCACGCAATTTGGTTTGCCCGGCGGGGGGTTTTGGTGTATAAGTCCTTCCCTTCTAGGGTACCGGTGATTCCTAGAAGGAAATAGAGTTCCGATGAACAAACACGCAAATGCCACGGCCAAGAGCCGGGCGAAGAACGCCGCGCCGATTGTCGAACTCGGCGCTGAACAGCACGCGCCCATGAAGGGGGCGGATATCCTCGTCAAATGCCTTGAACGCGAGGGTGTGGACGCGGTGTTTGCTTATCCCGGCGGCGCGAGCATGGAAATCCACCAGGCGTTGACGCGCTCGAAGATCATTCGCACGGTGCTGCCGCGGCATGAACAGGGAGGCGCGTTTGCCGCGGAAGGTTATGCCCGCGCGAGCGGCAAGTGCGGCGTCGCCATCGCCACCAGCGGTCCCGGCGCGACGAACCTCGTCACGGGCGTTGCCGATGCGTTCATGGATTCGATCCCACTCATTTTGATCACGGGCCAGGTCCCGCGAGCCGATGATCGGCAAAGGTGCGTTCCAGGAAACGGATGTGTTCGGGCTGGCGTTGCCGATCGTCAAGCACAGCTACCTCGTCATGAACGTCGAGGACATCCCGCGCGTCGTCAAAGAGGCGTTCTATATCGCGAACACGGGTCGGCCCGGCCCGGTTTGGATCGATATCCCGAAGGACGTGCAGCAGAGCACATGCAAGCTGGTCTTCCCGGAGAAGATCAACCTGCGCGGGTACAACCCGGACAAGCGCATCAGTGACATTGCGGTCAATGAGATCGCCGGGCTCATCGAAAAGAGCGAGCGCCCGGTCATCTACGCGGGCGGCGGCATCATCTCGTCGAACGCGAGCGCGGAACTGATTGCGTTCGTTGAGAAGACCGGCATCCCGATTGCCACCACGTTGATGGGCATCGGCGCGATTCCGACCGACCACGAACTCTCGATGAGCTGGCTCGGCATGCACGGCACGGTCACCGCGAATTACGCGGTGGACAAATCCGATTTGCTGTTGGCCCTC
The DNA here is from genome assembly GCA_963812605.1 of uncultured Verrucomicrobiae bacterium. GTDB lineage: Bacteria > Verrucomicrobiota > Verrucomicrobiia > Palsa-1439 > Palsa-1439 > Palsa-1439. The sequence goes on from CAWEWF010000004.1 coordinate 106,884, forward strand.
GGCGTCCGCTTTGACGACCGGGTCACCGGCAAGGTCAGCGAGTTCGCCAAGCACGGGACCATCGTCCACATCGACGTTGACCCGAGCGAGATCAACAAGAACAAGGTCGCGCATCTGCCGATCGTCAGCGACATCAAGTACGCGCTCCAACAACTCAACCGGGTTGTCAAAGGCAAGCAGCAGTTCAAGGCGTGGCACGCGCAGATCGCCGAGTGGAAGAAGCAATACCCCTTCCGCTACCGCGTCACCGACGAAGTTTTGAAATCGCAATACGTCCGCGATTTCCTCAAGGGCGACATCAACGAAATCATCATGCCGCAGCATGTGGTCGAGTTGCTCAGCGAATTGACCGAGGGCGAGGCGATTCTCACGACAGGTGTCGGCCAGCACCAGATGTGGGCGGGGCAATACTACAAGTTCAAGCATCCGCGCTCGTTCCTGACTTCGGCGGGCCTCGGCGCGATGGGCTACGGCTATCCCGCCGCCATGGGCGCGAAGGTCGCGTTCCCCGACAAACAGGTCGTGGACATCGACGGCGACGGTTCGTTCCTGATGAACATCCAGGAGCTCGCGACCGCGCACATCGAGCGGATCGCGGCCAAGGCGCTGGTTCTCAACAACCAGCATCTCGGCATGGTCGTCCAGTGGGAAGACAAGTTTTACGATTCCAATCGCGGCCACACCTATCTCGGCGACCCGCAGAACCCGCACAAGGTCTATCCCGATTACGTCGCCATCGCGAAGGGTTTTAATGTCCCCGCCGAGCGCGTGACGCGCAAGAGTGAATTGCGGGACGCGATGAAGCGGATGCTCGACTCGAAAGAGCCGTATGTCCTCGATGTCATCGTCCCCTTCACCGAGCACGTGCTGCCGATGATTCCATCCGGCAAGACGGTCAAAGAGATCATTATCGAAAAGGATTCCAAACCGGTTCTCGGCACCAATCTCGGGCTGTAGCCGCCCGACCGTTGGTGATGGCGCACGGTTTTTGTAGTCGGGACTCGCGGCACTCGGTACAATCCGCCGCAATGGACCGCCCTTGGATTCGGACGACGCTCGTGCTGTGCGTGTTCGCCGCGGTCTTCATCACGCTGACGGTCGGCAGTTACACGCGGCAATCCGCAACGTCTGATGAGCCGATTCATTTGGCCGCGGGCTACACAGCGCTGCGCCTGCATGATTACCGTGTCGACCAGGAGCATCCGCCATTCCTGCGCATGTGGGCCGCCTTGCCGCTGCTGATGTTGCCGGATGTGCAACTCGGCACCAATGACATCTCGTGGCGGACGGGACACGATTGGGACTTTAGTCATCACTTCCTGTACGAGATCAATGATGCCGACCGCTTGCTCTATCGCGCCCGGTTCATGACGGTCGTGCTCGGCATTGTGTTGGGCGTGCTCCTTTTCTGCTGGGGACGGGAACTCTTCGGTTTCTGGACGGCGACCGCAGTCCTTGCGCTCTACTGCCTCGAGCCGAACATTCTCGCGCACTCCGGCCTGGTCACGACGGATCTCGGTGTGACGTGCTTTATTTTCGGCGCGCTCTATTTTCTCTGGCGACTGACGCGAAGGTTTACCTGCGGCAACGCAGCGGGCCTGGCCGCGTTCTTCGCGCTCGCGCAGGTTTCCAAATTCTCCGCGTTGGTGCTCGGGCCGATTGTCGTGGTGCTGTTGCTCGTTCATGTGCTGTGCGGAGGCGCATGGTCTTACCGGTTTGGCAATCAGGGCGAATTCCGTTCACTTCGACAGAAGACGCTCGCCATGATTGTTGTCATTGGATTGCTCGCGATCACTTCGTACGCCGCCGTTTGGGCCGTTTACGGTTTCCGTTACGGGCCGACGGCCCCGAGCGTCGATCTCGCGCGCGTGCAGGATAACCCGGACATTCTCAAGCATGTGCACACCGTTTCCGTCGTCGCCAACTGGTTCGACAAACATCGGCTCCTGCCCGACGCCTACACGCACAGCCTGGTCCTTGGCCAGGTCAAAGCCCAGCGCCGTACGCGCTTACTTTGCGGGCGAATTCAGCCGCACTGGCTGGTGGTATTATTTCCCCGTGGTGTTCCTGGTCAAGACGCCATTGACCGTGCTGTTGCTTTTCATCTGCGGTTTGGTGCTCAGCGTGAAAACGCGCGCACACTGGAAAAGCGAAGACGCGTTCCTCGTCCTGCCGTTGGTGATTTACCTCGGCGTCGCCATGACGGCGCACCTCAACATTGGTCTGCGCCACATCCTGCCCATCTACCCGTTGGTCCTGCTGATCTGCGGAATCACCCTGGAGGAAATGCGCGTGAGGTGGCGCCCTCTTTTCCTCATGGCGCCAATTGTACTTGCGGCTGTTGAACTTGGTTTTGTCTATCCCCACTGCCTCGCGTTCTTCAATCAACTCGTCGGCGGGCCCAAAAATGGCCATCTGGTCCTGCTCGATTCGAACCTCGACTGGGGCCAGGATCTCAAACCGCTGAAACTCTGGATGGACGCGCATCATGTCGAGCAAATCAACCTCGGTTACTTCGGCACGGCGGACCCTGCCTACTACGGGATTCATGCGACACCGTTGCTGGGTTCACCCTCGTTCTTGACAGCGCAGGTGACGGAGCCGCGCCTGCCCGGGTACGTTGCCGTGAGCGTGCAAAACCTCCACGGTGTGTGGTCGCGCCAGGCGACACTCAATTACTACGCGCCGCTGTTGGACCGAGAGCCAACCGCCGTCATCGGTTACTCGATTCACGTCTATTGGGTTGAAACCAATTGGTGGTACAATTCCCAGCCATGAACTTTTCCGAACGGCAGCGCTCCGCCATTAGCTTGCTCGTCTTCGCCGCCGTTTTTATCGCGCTAACCGTCAGCAGTTACACGCGCGAGTCGGCGACCTGGGACGAGCCGCAACACGTGGTCACGGGCTACTGCGCCCTTCGGTTCCACGACTACCGCACGGATCCGGAGCATCCCCCATTCCTCCGCCTGTGGGCAGCATTACCGCGGCTCGCGATGGATGACGTCAAGGTGGATCTCCGGATGATCGACCAGACCGACCCCATGACATGGACGGCGGGAGGACAGTTCTTTTTCTGTCATGACGTGCTTTACGTCGCCAATGATGCCGACCGTTTGTTGTACCCGGCGCGATTTATGATCGTGCTGCTCGGCGTCTTACTGGGCGTGTTGCTCTTTTGTTGGTCGCGCGAACTGCTCGGGTTCTGGCCCGCGGTGATGGTACTGGGCCTGTACACCATCGAACCCAATCTATTGGCGCATGCGCGCCTGGTCACAACCGATTTTGGCGTGACGTGCTTTACCTTTGGCACGATATACTTCCTCTGGCGAACGACGCGGCTGCTGAGCCTGGGGAATTTATGCGGCCTGCTGGGGTTCTTTGCGCTGGCGCAGATCAGCAAGTTTTCGGCGCTCTTGCTGGGCCCGATCGTCCTGGCGCTGCTTATTGTTCGCGTCTGCCAGAAAGAGCCGTGGCCGAAGAAGCTTCGCGGGCGAACGGGCGTGCGCAGCCGGTTCGCGAAGTTGGCGGTGGCGATGTCCATCGTCGCCGCGCTTGCTGTGACGACGTGGATGGCGATTTGGGCCGTCTACGACTTCCGGTATCTCCCTTCGGAGTCCACCACCTGGCGCTGGAATCTCCAGCAGGACCCGGGCGTGCTTGAACGCGCTCCCCTGCTCACGAAGGTCATCGGATGGGTGGACGAACATGAGTTGTTGCCAAACGCCTATAGCCAGGGGTTTCTGCTCGGACAGGTCAAAGCGCAGAAACGCAGCGGATTTCTCGCGGGTGATTACAGTCTCAAGGGCTGGTGGTATTTCTTCCCGTTTGCGTTCCTCATCAAGACTCCCATCTCCCTGGTCCTGCTCTTTCTTGCGGGCGTCGGCTTGTGTGCGGTGCACTGGCGACGCTTCCTCGATCACAACGTCTATACCGTCTTGCCGTTGGCGGCATTCCTGGGAGCGGCGATGATGATGAGGCTGAACATTGGCGTGCGCCACATCCTGCCCATCCAACCCTTCGTGCTGCTGCTGGCGGGTAACGCCACTGCGGAACTGTACGCCAGCCAACGAAAGCCCCTTCGCGTGTTGCTGGGCGCGCTCGGTCTCCTGGCCGTCACCGAATTCGCTTTCATTTGTCCGCATTATCTCGCGTTCTTCAACCAGTTCGCCGGCGGCCCGCGAAATGGACACCAGTACCTCGTCGATTCCAATCTCGATTGGGGACAGGATTTGAAGGGTTTGAAGAGTTGGATGGACCAGCACCAGGTGCAACACATCAACCTGAGCTACTTCGGCACGGCGGATCCCGCCTATTACAAGATCGATTGCACCTATCTTCCCGGCAGTCCCTTTTTTGACGAGAGACTTGTGAGAGGTCCGCAACTACCCGGCTTCGTCGCCGTAAGTGTCACCAATCTGAGGGGGGTTTATCTAGGGGAACGCTCGCGGGATATTTACAAGAGGCTGCTGGAAACCGAACCGGTGGCGATGATTGGCTATTCGATCTACGTGTACCAGGTCGAGCATCCGTGGTGGCAGTAAGCCGCAACAACCGTCAGCACCTACTCGGTCGGCCCCTCTTCCCCCTGCTCGGTAAACTCATCGCCACCCTCCTGCTTCATGCGCTTGAGCACCTCCGACATGTCCTCGACGGCGCTGAAAACCTTGGTCGCCACATAAATCGGGCTCTTCTGTTGGACCGCCAGCGCGATGCAGTCGCTGGGCCGTGAATCGATCTCCAGGATCTTCTTGCCGAGTTCGTTTTCCGCGCGCAACACGAGCCGCGCGTAGTACGTGCTGTTCTTGAGGTCGTTAATGACGATGCGCTCGACCTTCACACCCAGCCCGGTGAAAATATGGCCGATGAGGTCGTGTGTAAGCGGGCGTTCCTTCGGCGTGCTGCGCAGGAACATGGTGATCGCGGCGCCCACACTGTGATCGACGTAGATAACGAACGTCTTTTCGTCGTTGCCCACGAAAACCGCGCAGCCGTTGGTTGTCGGCAGCACGCCTTTTACCTGGACCTCAACAACGTCGTTTTTCACGGGTGTACTTTAAATGCCTTTCCATGGAAAGGCAAACTTGGCGCGCGCGCCCTAGAACAAACAAATCGCGGCGGTGATCACGGTGGAATACTGGCCTTGGGGATGGCCGACCGCGGTCTGCGTGCAATTGCTGGTACGCACGATCTTACCGCTCATCCGGAAAACCTGTTCTTTTTCGTCCCAACTGCCATCTTCGTTGAATTCCACGCCGAGCGTCGTCCCCAGCATGGCCGCCGCCATGTCCTCGGAGAAATTGCCGGCAGTTGTGTCGTTCATGCCATAGGCGTGAAGCTCGCTCAGGTAGCCATAGGCGTCCTCATCGGCGGGCTGTGCCACGCCGATCGACGCGGCGATAAGCCGGTGCGGTTCGTTGGTGGAAATGCGCGCGATCACCGCAAAAGTGATCTGCCCCGGTTGCAGCAACTGTTCGCCCTGCTTGCGCGAGATGATCTTGCAGCGTGGCGGCAGGATGCTCGAGACGGTCACGAGGTTGCACTTTTCGATGCCCGCGTCTCGTAGTGCCAATTCGAAACTGCGCAGCTCGTGCTTGTGGGTTCCGACACCTTTGGTCAAAAAAATCTTCGATGGAACAAAATGCATGTGGTTGTTTCTCGCCTCCGGGCGGAAGAGAAACAAATTTCTTGCAGCAATGCAAGAAATTCATCATGGTTCTGACGGATTTTTCACATGCCGCCCCGGACACATATCGTCACTATTGGCCTCATTCAGATGCGGTGCACATCCCAACCACAGGCGAATCTGCGGAAAGGACTCGCTCTCGTCGCGAAGGCTGCCCGTCGCGGCGCCCGGATTATCTGCCTGCCGGAACTCTTTCGCTCGCTCTACTTCTGCCAGACGGAAGACCACCGCCAGTTCGCGCTCGCCGAACCGATTCCCGGTCCGACGACGGCCGCACTCGCGAAAGCCGCGCGCCAGCACCGCGTCACTGTCGTCGGATCGATTTTCGAGAAGCGCTCGGCAGGTGTTTACCACAACACCGCCGTCGTTCTCGACGCCCACGGGAAGCTTGTGGGCAAGTACCGGAAGATGCACATTCCCGACGACCCGCTGTATTACGAGAAATTCTATTTCGCGCCCGGCGATCTCGGGTTTCAATCGTTCGCAACGAAGCACGCCAGCATCGGCACGCTCATCTGCTGGGACCAATGGTATCCAGAAGGCGCGCGGCTCACCGCGCTAAAAGGCGCGCAAATCCTTTTCTATCCGACGGCAATCGGTTGGCACCGAAACGAGAAAAAACAATTTGGAAAGAAACAGCATGAAGCGTGGGTGACGATCCAGCGTTCCCATGCCATCGCCAATGGCGTGTTCGTAGCTGCCTCCAACCGCATCGGGCTGGAAGGCACAGTGCAGTTCTGGGGCGGTTCGTTCGTGTGCGACCCGTTCGGTGAGGTGATTGCCGAGGCAAGCCACGACCAGGAGGAAGTGCTCCTGGCAAAATGTGACCTTCGCAAGGTGGAGGAAACGCGCCAGCATTGGCCGTTCCTTCGCGACCGACGGATCGACGCCTACAGCGGGATCACGCAGCGTTTGCTCGACTGATGGCTGCGAACACTCCACGCGAACTCGGCTATCGCATGCCCGCTGAATGGGAGCCGCACGCGGCCACCTGGCTGAGTTGGCCACGCCCTGACGGCATCAGTTTTCCCGACCGCTATTCCGAGGCGCTCCCGACGCTGGGCAAGATGGTCCGGACGCTCGCCCCGCATGAACGCGTCGACATCAACGTCCGCAACGAAGAGGTCGAAGCCATTGCCCGCCAGGCAATCGGTGACACGGAAAATGTCTTCTACCACCACATTCCCTCATACGAACCCTGGTGTCGCGACCATGGACCCGTCTTCGTGAAGCGCGACCGCGAACTCGCCATCGTGGACTGGGACTACAACGCGTGGGGCAGCAAATACCCGCCGTACGACGATGATGATGCGGTACCCCGGCGCGTCGCCGAGTTATTGGGTGTGCCGGTTTTCAACCCCGGCATTGTAATGGAGGGCGGCGCGCTCGACGTCAACGGCGCAGGGACATTGCTGACGACCGAATCCTGCCTGCTCAATCCCAATCGCAACCCGGGTCTCAATAAGCAGCAAATCGAGCAGCATCTTCGCGAGTATCTCGGGGTTACCAATACATTGTGGCTGGGGGACGGGATCGCTGGGGATGATACAGACGGACACGTGGACGATCTGGCGCGGTTCGTCAATTCAACCACGGTCGTCACGGTTGTCGAGCCGGATCCACAAGATGATAATTACTGGCCCCTGCAGGAAAATCGGAAACGGCTCCGCTCCATGCGCGACCAGGATGGAAAGCCCTTGCAGGTCGTCGAGTTGCCGATGCCAGGTGTGATTGAATACGATCATCAGCGATTGCCGGCAAGCTACGCCAATTTCTATATCGCAAATGGTGTGGTACTGCTGCCAACCTATCGGAACCAGAAAACCGATGCGGTTGCAACGGAAACACTACAAAAACTTTTTACAAGCCGACGCGTAGTGAGCATCGACAGCACAAATCTCATTTGGGGGCTCGGATCCTTCCACTGCCTCACACAGCAACAGCCCGCGACCTAGGGATCGGCTCCGAAACTACGGCCCGAATCCGTCATTGACGGTCGTAACCATATTGTTCGTCTTGCCACCGATGCCTTGCAGAATTGCTATCGCTATAATCGAGACCAGCACGAGGATGACGGCGTACTCTGTAAGAGTTGCGCCTGGCTTTGCCCTCAGCTTTCTGAGTAACCTTTGTTGTCTTCTGTTCATTTAATCCCTTACCAGCACTCCATCCCCAAGCCGCCCCAATTATACAGCCTCTCGCGAGGATTGCCAACAAATTCGATGCGTTTTGTTTGAAAGTCATTCTTGGCCATCGTAACAAGAACAAGTCCTAACAGCTTAGGGCCCAATATCTTGTCGCTGTTCCGAACAAGCAATGGGTTACCACCTCGGAAAAGAAATATCACGAGCGAGCGGCCATTTTACATAGCTTCTGCCATCGCGAATCGCTGACGGGCATCACGCTGAGTCGCCCCATTCGAACCAGCTCAAAATCCTGAAAAGCTTGGCTGGCTTTGATCTCAGCCAGCGTGATCGGCCGAGGCAATCGCTCTCGCGCTTTCAGATCGACTACCATCATTTTCGGGTCATTCTCCCGTGGGTTAGGATAGGGATCGCTTGCCACTTCGGCGGTACCGATAATTTGCCTCTCGTCTCCAGTGTGGTAAATAAAGACCAGGTCGCCGCGTTTCATTGACCGCAGATGTTTCAGAGCCAGGGGGTTCGCGACACCATCCCATACCGCGCGCTTCTCGCGCTCCAAATCACTAAACGAATACGTGCTTGGTTCTGTCTTCAATAACCAGTGGTTCGGCATGTCCCATCGCCTCGTCTTCCTACCTTCGTTCAGGCGCGCTCGAACACCAGCGCCCCCGCCTGCTTCTTGTCCACATCCACGTTAATCTTGTCGCCTTCCTCGAATCTGCCGGAGAGGATCTCCATCGAGAGCGCATCCAGAATCCTTTTTTGGATAACACGCTTGAGCGGACGCGCGCCAAAGACCGGATCGTAACCCTCGCGCGCGATCAACTCTTTCGCCGCATCACTAACGCGGAGCGTAATGTTTTGGTCCGCGAGCCGCTTCTCGACGCGCCTGAGCTGGATCTCCACAATCCGCTGGATGTCCTCCCGGGTCAGTTGCTGAAACAGCACGATCTCATCCACGCGGTTGAGAAACTCAGGGCGAAAATGCGCGCGCAAGTCATCCATGACTTGTTGCCGCACCGTTTCGCTATCCGCTCGTCGCTCGGCGAAATACCGCGAGCCAAGATTACTGGTCATGATAATAACCGCATTCTTGAAGTCCACGATCCGACCCTGCCCGTCCGTCAATCGTCCGTCGTCAAGGACCTGCAGCATCACATTGAATACATCGTGATGCGCCTTCTCAATCTCATCGAAGAGCACCACCGAATAGGGACGGCGTCGCACCGCTTCCGTCAATTGGCCGCCCTCTTCATATCCAACGTAACCCGGGGGCGCGCCAAGGAGCCGCGCAACCGTGTGTTTCTCCATGTACTCACTCATGTCGATGCGCACCATCGCGTTTTCGTCGTCGAAGAGAAACTCCGCCAGCGCGCGGGCCAGCTCCGTTTTGCCCACACCGGTCGGCCCGAGGAAGATAAACGAGCCCACGGGCCGATGGGGATCCTGCAGCCCGCTGCGCGCGCGGCGCACGGCATTCGACACGGCCACAATCGCCTCCTTCTGTCCCACCACTCGCTGGCGCAGCCGTTCCTCCATATGAACCAGCTTCTCGCGCTCGCCCTCGACCAGCCGCGACACTGGAATGCCCGTCCACGTTGCCACGACCTTGGCCACGTCCTCCTCCGTGACCTCTTCGGTCAGCATTTTTCCAGTTTTTTGGAGCTTCGCCAGTTTCGCATCGGCCTCTTGAAGTTTCTTCTCCAACTCCGGCAGCCGCCCGTATTGGATCTCGCTGGCCTTTCCCAGATTCCCCTCGCGTTTCGCCTGCTCGATCTCCTCCTTCGACATTTCCAGGGCTGACTTCAAGCTGCGAATCTCATCGACCACGCCCTTCTCATTCTGCCATTGCGTTTTCAGCTTCTTACCCTGCTCCTGGAGGTCGGCGAGTTCCTTCTCGAGCTTCTGCAAGCGCTCCTGGCTGACTTTGTCCCTCTCTTTCTTCAACGCCGCGCGCTCGATCTCCAATTGCATGACGCGCCGCTCAATCTGGTCGATTTCGGCCGGCAGGGAATCCAACTCGATCCGCAACCGCGAGGCCGCTTCGTCGATCAAGTCAATCGCCTTGTCCGGCAGGAACCGGTCCGCAATGTAACGCTGTGAGAGGACGGCGGCGCTGACGAGCGCGCTGTCCTGGATGCGTACCCCATGGTGTACCTCGTAGCGTTCCTTCAATCCGCGCAGAATCGCAATCGTGTCTTCCACGGATGGTTCACCCACGAAAACCGGCTGAAACCGCCGCTCCAGCGCGGGATCTTTCTCGATATACTTGCGGTACTCGTCCAGGGTCGTGGCGCCGATCGTGTGCAGTTCGCCGCGAGCAAGCGCCGGCTTGAGCATGTTGGCCGCGTCCACGGGCGCGCCCTCAGCCTTGCCCGCGCCGACAATTGTGTGCAACTCGTCGATGAACAGGATGATCCCGCCTTCGCTCGCGATGACCTCCTTCAAGAAGGCCTTGAGCCGATCTTCAAACTCGCCGCGGTATTTTGCGCCGGCAAGCATCGCGCCAATGTCCATCGCGATCAGCCGCTTGCCCTTGAGACCTTCCGGTACGTCGCCGCTGACGATCCGCCGCGCCAAACCTTCCACGATGGCCGTTTTGCCCACACCGGGGTCGCCGATGAGCACCGGATTGTTCTTGGTGCGACGGGAAAGCACCTGCATGACACGACGAATCTCGGTGTCGCGCCCGATGACCGGATCGAGCTTGCCGCGGCGGGCCTCCTCGGTCAGGTCACGCCCGTATTTGGTGAGCGACTGGTATTTATCCTCTGGATTCTGGTCGGTGACTTGCGTGTTGCCCCGGACTTCGCGCAACGCCTTCAAAATGGCGGCGGTGGTCACCCCATACGGTTTGAGGAGGTTCGTTGTCTCAGCGATACCGAGGAGGATATGTTCGGTGCTGACGAACTGGTCCTTGAGCTTGTCGGCTTGCGCGAAGGCGGCGTCGAGCGCAATGCGCAACGCTTTCCCGAGATAAATCTGCGTTGAATCGATGCCACGCACTTGCGGGCGGCGCTTCAACGGATCATCGAGCGAGTGCAAGACCGTATCGGGATTTGCGCCGAGTTTGTCGAGCAACGGACGCACGAGTCCATCGGGTTGCTCGATTAGTGCGGATAGCATGTGCTCGCAATCAACCTCCTGGTGGTTGAGTTTTTGCGCCATCTCCTGCGCAGATTGCAGGGCCTCTTGGGCCTTGATCGTAAGTTTATCGAAGCGAATCATGGGCCGGGTTTAGTCTAGCACCGGGACTGTCCTGATGCAAAAACTAACCGGGCGGGCGGGTTGATGCACTAGGAAGCAGCGGTCAGGCGGGCGCGCAACTCGGCGAGTTGTTGCTCCAACTCGTGGAGCTTGGCGAGCGTCTCAGGAAGACGCTGGATGGCCGCGTTGACGCGTTTGAATTCCTTGTGAGGCATGGCCGGCGCCCCAAGCATCATTGCGCCGGCGGGCACATCCTTTGTAACACCCGCCTGCGCCATCACGATGCTCTTGTCGCCGATGGTCAGATGCCCCGCAACGCCGACCTGGCCCGCGATGGTTACCTGGTTGCCAATAATAGTGCTGCCGGCGATGCCGACCAGTGCGCAGATCAGACAATGATCGCCGATGGCGCAGTTGTGGCCGATCTGGACGAGGTTGTCGATTTTCGTGCCTTCGCCCACGCGGGTGCGGCCGAAGCGACCACGGTCGATGGTCGTGTTGGCGCCGATCTCAACGTCATTCCCAATCTCAACGTGACCAACCTGGGGAATCTTCCGGTGCTTGCCCCCCACCGTCTCAAAGCCAAAACCGTCCGCGCCTAACACCACCCCACAATGCAGAATCACGCGGTCCCCCACGATTGTCCGTTCCCGCAGGCTGACGCGAGCGTATAACAGGCAATCCGCGCCCAAACGGCTCTCGTGGCCGATGTAGCTGCCCGCCCCGATGACGGTCCGGTCGCCGATAATAACACCATCTTCAATGACGGCATGCGGTTGAATAGAGAACGTCTCTCCCAAGTCTGGCCGTGGGTGCGACGATCGCCGTCGGATGGGCACCGGGTTTGTAAGATACCGCGTGTGGCGCAACCTGCGCGGCCAGCCTGACAAAGGCCTCTGAAGGATTGTCGACACGGATAAGCGCGCCGCCAAATGTTACATCCATGTCCGGGGCAACAATCAGGACGGAAGCGCGCGTCGTTTTGACAGCGGGTTGGTATTTCGGGCTGGCAACGAAGCTGACATCGCCGGGCACGGCCTCGCGTATGCCCGCGAGACCAGTCACCAACTGCTCGGGGTCGCCCGCCAGCGCACCCCCCACCATGTGCGCAATATCACGCGCCTTTAGCTGCACATTTACTTCTTGTCGTCCTTCTTCTCAACGGGCTTGGGCGTCTCTGCCGTCTTTGGCTGGTTCTTGTTCAAGACCTTGATGATCTCGTCAGTGATGTCCAGTGAATCCTGGCTATACAAAATGGTCGGGACGGCGTTGGCCGTGTTGCCCGACTTGTCGAGCACAAGTTGGTAGCCAGCGTCGCGCGATTCCTTGTCAATAACGTCCTGGATTTCCTTGAGGATCGTTTGACGCATGCGCAATTGCTGGTCCTGGAGGATCTTGCCGTGACCTGTGCGGTAGTCGTCAATATCGCGTTGGATCTTCTGGGTTTCCGCGAGTTTTTCCGAGACAGCCTTGCGCTTTTGGTCGCGGACCTCGGCGGTGTACTCTGGCTTGTCCTGGTCCTCGCGCAGCTTGTTCAGGTCTTCGATCTCCTTCTTGTAATTGTCGACCATTTCATTGAGTTCCTTGTTGAAGGACTCGGCCGTATCCTTGATCTTGCCCGAAGCGATGGGTGTCTTGTAGTAATCGGTAAAGACCTTGTTCAGGTCAATCGTGACGATGCGCCCCCCGGCGCCTGCGCCGACGCGGTGAGCGCCAGCGCCACGAAACTCACGGCCATGAATGCGACAATTGTATTTTTCATGTTGTTCACGCAACCTTCCCTTTATTTTTATTCTTGGTAATTTGTGCCGCCCAGTCTATCAGAACTGGTAGCCGACACTAAACTGAATTTTTCCGGTTCTTCCGGACGATTTGTCTGTCATGATTGGGTAGCCGTAATCCAGGCGCAACGGCCCAATGGGCAAATTAAGCCGCACCCCCATACCCGCGTCTGATTTCATACCACTAAAGCTAAAATCATACGCATTCTGGTACACGTTGCCGATATCAAAAAAGAGGGCCCCGCGCATCCGTTCGACGATCGGATAAGTGTACTCCGCCGTGGCGTTCACAAAACTATTCCCGCCAATGGGTTGGTTATCGCCGTCTTTCGGGCTGACTTGGCGAAACGCGAAACCACGCAACGTGTTGGCGCCACCAAGGAAGTAACGGTCGAAGATCGGCACGGGGTCAATCGCGCGCATCACCGTGCTGGTCACCCCGCCGCTGTGCACGGTTTCGATCACATTCGACGCGCTACTGCGGGTTGCGCCAAAGGAATCCACCACGCCCGCCGCGCCAACCAATTGCAATACCTGCTTGTCAAAGAATGGAAAATAGAACGACGTCTTGGCGTTCAGTTTGTAATCGGAAACATTGCCTCCCATCGGCCCGCCAGCCAGTTCCGCGCTCACCTCCGTGCGATTGCCCCGAGTGGTCAGGAACACGCTGTCCCGCGTGTCATAGATGAGCGTTCCCGTGATCGAACTACGCGTGTGCGATCCGTCCTGCGACTGCAGTTCCTGGGAAGCGATGTGGTCCACGCTCAAGTCAATGCTCTGAATGCCATATTCGATTCGTCCGCGGATAAAATCGTTCAAAGCTTTTTCCAGCCACAAATCGATACCGGTCCGCTGTTCGCTGTATTCGGAACTCAAGAAGGAGCTATTATGGTGAAACGCATCGAAACCCAGGGACAGTTTCTGGTCGAGGAACCAGGGCTCAACGAACGAGAGGACTTCGTCCTGCCTCTTGAAGCCCACTTGCAGGCGCAAGCGCAGCTTCTCGCCGCCGCCCGTGAAACTCGGCCAATTGAAAAGATCGAAATTGCCCTGGGTGATCTCGACGAAACCGAGCAGACTGTCGATAGAACTGAATCCCGCGCCAAAGGTAACCGAACCCGTGCGCTGCTCCTCCAAATTGAGTGCCAAATCCTTGCGGTTCGGCACCTCGGTAGGCTCGGGGGTGGCTTCAACCTTCGAAAAATAACCGAGGTTCTTGAGGCGTTCGACGCTCCGATCCACTTTCACGGTATCGTAGATCTCCCCCGGGTTGACCGCCAACTCGCGGCGAATCACCTTGTCCTTCGTCTTGGTGTTACCGCGAATCTCGATCTTCTCAATGTACGTCAATTCCCCTTCGTGGACCGAATACGTCATGTCGATGCGGCCGGTCTCGACGTTCGGCACGCGAACCGGGCGCACGCTTGTGTCCAGATACCCACGCGTGCCGTAGTAGTCTTCCAGCGCCTTCTGGTCGGCTGCCATGGCCTTGGGCGTAAACGTTTTCCCCGAGGTCATCTTGACGTGTTTCTCGAGGTCCGCTGTCGGGAAGAGTTTGTTCCCCTCAATCGTGACGGTACCCACCTTGTACTGCGAGCCTTCGTAAAGATCGATGGTGATCACCATCCACTTGGCGCCGACCCGCTCCGTATGCGTGCCGCGGATTTCCATGTCGATGTAACCGTTGGAGTCATAGTAGTCGCGAAGTTTATCGAGGTCTTCCTTGAAGTCCTCTTCCTTCAGCACGCCGGTGCTGGCGAACCACGAACCCCACCAGTGGCGCCGCGTCTTCATGATTTTCAACAGCCGGTCGTCGGGGAAAGCCTTGTTGCCGGTGAATTTGATCTGCTTGATGAACACCCGTTCGCCTTCATACACCTTGAATTTCAGGATGGCCTTGCCGGTGTCCTTGTCGATGCTGACTTCGTAGGTAACCTTGCTATCCGGGTAGCCAGCCTTCTGGTAAAGATCCTGCATCTTGCGGGCGTCATCGTGGGCTTTGCGCTCATCCAGGCTGTCCCCCACTTTCTGGCTGTACTCGCGCTTCAGGCGTTCTTCCTTGAAGCGCTTGTTCCCTTCCATGATGATCTCTTTGATGGTGGCCTTGCCCTGCACCTGGAAGACCACCCGCACGCCATCCACCACCGGTTCCTCCAGCACCCGCACATCATAGAAGTAACCGGTATTGATCAGGTTGCGGACGTCCTGTTCGATCATTTCCCGGGTGCGCGGTTTGCCAACCGCTGTCTGGATATTCGCCATCACCACCGCGCGGTTGACTGTTTCGGGACCGCTGAACCGCACTTCGATCTCACGGACAATGGCCTCCTCGGGTGCCTGCGCCCAGGAAAGCGTACTCGGAACAACGGCGGCGAAGAATATGAGGAGTCCCCATTGCAACCACCTCATTCCTCGCCCCCTTGACTGCCCGGAATATCTTCTTCGTTCACCAGCGCCTGGTCCTCAAACCTTGTGTATTCGCTCAGGAAAGTCAGGTGCACGTCGCCCGTCGGACCGTTGCGCTGCTTCGCGATAACGAGAATGGCTTTGCCTTTTTCGGCGGCCTTGTCCCCTTCCTCCTCCGCGTAAACTTCGGGACGGACCAACAGACCCACCACGTCGGCGTCCTGTTCAATCGCACCGGACTCCCGCAGGTCCGCCAGTTTGGGGCGGCCACCTTCGCGTTGTTCGGGTTGGCGGTTGAGCTGGCTCAGCACGATGATCGGAATCTTCAATTCCTTCGCCAGCGCTTTTACACCCGCCGAAATGTCCGCAATTTCCACCTGGCGGCTGAGATCGGCCCGACGCGACGGCGCCCGCATCAACTGCATATAGTCGATGATCAACAACCGAATGTCGTGCTGCTGCTTCATTCGGCGGGCGCGGGCGCGCACTTGATTGATCGAAAGACCAGCCGAGTCGTCAATGAACAACGGCGCTTTCATCAACTGGCTGGCGGCGGTGGTCAGCGGGTGAAAATCCCGTTCACTGAGGAATCCGTCGCGAATCTTGCGCAGGTTCACTTTCGCCTTGGAGCACAACATGCGTTTGACCAGTTCTTCCGACGACATTTCCAGGCTGAACACCCCGACCGGGATATTGTGATCGATCGCGCAGTTCTCGGCGATGTTCATCGCCAACGCCGTCTTGCCCATCGATGGGCGCGCCGCAATCACGATCATCTGGCCGTTGTGCAGCCCGGAGGTCATCCGGTCCAATCCCCGGAAACCCGTGGGGATGCCACTGATCGCGCCGCGCTGGTCATACAACTTCTCGATGCTGGCCATCGCGTCCTTGATCATGTCGCGGACAGGGCGCGCGCCGGTGGCCGTCTTCTCCGCCGTGATCTCAAAAATCTGTTGCTCGACCTCGTCGATCCACGTCTTTACGTCATCCTGCTGTTCGAACGAGCGGGCGATGACGTCGTGCGCTGCGCCGATCAACTGGCGCAGCAGATGTTTCTCCCAAACAATATCGATGTAATGCTCGACGTTGGCCGTGGTCGGCACGCGAGAAACCAAATCATAGAGATAGACGGGACCGCCGATCGCTTCGAGTTGGTTCTTGTCCTGTAACCGTTGCGTGAGCGTGATGGTGTCGATCGCCTGCATGGCGTCCTGTAACGCGGCGATCTCGCGGAAGATAACGCAATGGGCGGCGTGGTAAAAATGGTTTTCGCTCAGGCGCTCGCGCACCAGTGAGCCGGCTTCCGCCGGACTGAGCAACATCGCGCCGAGCACCGCCATCTCGGCGTCCAGACTGTTGGGAAGAACACGGTCGAGGATAAGCGACGGCGTCGCTTTGGATTTCCCAAGAGGCTGCGCCTTTCCCGGGCCAAAATTCCGTGCGGCACCGGCCCCTCCGCTTTGGCCGGCGCTTTCGGATGCGAGAGGGTTGGTCGAAGCCATATAGCCGTCCCCACAAACTCTTGCGGCTATTTCTTCTTATCGGCTTTCGGTGTCTTCCGGCCAGCTTTTTCGTCCGAAGACTTGGATTTCGCGGCCGCCGCCCCTTCGCCCTCCGGGCCGACAACCCAAATCTTCACCTTCGTCACCACCTCGGCATGCAACTTCACATCCACGTCGTACACACCCAATTCGCGAATCGGGTGCTCGATCGCAATCTTGCGCCGATCCACCTCGATGCCTTCCTTTTTCAACGCATCGGAGATATCGGCGGAGGTCACGGAGCCATAGAGCTTGCCGTCCTCACCCGCCGCGGCGCTGATGGTGTACGATTGTTTCGTCAGTTTGGTGACGGTGGCCTTCGCGTCATCCAGTTGCGCGGCCAGGGTGGCCTCGCGCTTCTTCTGCAGCGACCCCACGCGGCGCAGGTTGCCGGCCGTCGCCGGCATGGCCAGGCCTTTCGGGAACAGATAGTTTCTGGCGTAGCCGTCGGCGACCGCAATCGTGTCCCCTTCGGCCCCGAGGTTCTCAACGGGAGCGGTCAAAATAATCTGCGTACTCATGATGTTGGTAACTCCATCCTATCGTACCAGCAACATCACCCGCGCGCGCTTGATCGCGGTGGCGAGCTGACGCTGATGTTTGGCGCAATTGCCCGAAATTCGGCGCGGCAGAATCTTGCCGCGTTCGGTCATGAACTTCTTCAGCAAGTCCGACTGTTTGAAGTCGATATCGATCTGGTCAATGCACAACTTGCAGTCGCGCTTGACGATGATATCGCGCTTGTTCCTTCGGCCTTCCGGACCGCCTTCACGGCTGTCGCGGCTGTCAAAATTTCTCTCCATCATCTGTTGGTCTTCCTATCCTGAATGAATGATTGTGATTCCTGCTGTCGCCTAAAAGGGAATATTGTCGTCCTCGGCTGCCGGCGGCGTATCCGATTCCGCAGGGTCACGCGCCGGTGGCGCGGCGGGCCGGGCGCTGCGACGGCCGGTCGCGCTGGCGCCGCGCCTGTGGCCGCGGGCCCTTCATCCTTGAATTCCGCCCCGCCCCGAGGCGCGCCAAGGAATTGCACGCGTTCGGCCACTACTTTCAGCTTGTTGCGCTTCTGGCCGGACTCCTTGTCCTCCCAGCTATCCAATTTCAAGCGCCCTTCGATGAACACGGGCCGGCCCTTCGAGAGGTACTGACCGGCCGTTTCCGCCTGGCGACCCCACACTTCAATATCGACGAACGTGACCTCTTCCTTCTGTTCGCCACTCTCGGTCGTGTAAACACGGTTGACCGCCAGGCCGAGGTTCGCGAGCGCCGTGCCTTTGGGCGTGTACTTCACTTCCGGATCGCGCGTCAGGTTGCCCATCAACAGCACTTTGTTATAAGAGGCCATGTCGCTTAGTTCTCAACCACGCCCGTCGTCGGGATCCGGCGCGGCTTGCGCGGCGGCGGTTCCGGCGGCTGTACCGAAAGCTCCCAGCGGAAAATCTCGGGATCCAGGTGGAACTTCGCATCCAACTCGGCGATGGCTGTCGGCGGCGCATTGAAAACGAAATTCAGGTAGAACCCGGAACTGCGCTTTTTCGTGTCGCGCGCAAACTGGCGCGCGCCCATGCGCTGCACCTTGTCCACCCGCCCGCCGGCGTGTTCGATGTTCTTCTGGATCTTGTCCACGAGTTCCTTCGACACCTCTTCCTTACCAGCGGCGTCCACAATAAACAATCCTTCGTATGTCTTCAACGTCCTCTCCTTCTCATGCCCGCGTCAATCCGCGGACTTTTTCCGATTAAACTGATTCATCGCCTCCGTGAGACCCTCGCGCAGGCAACAATCGACCGCCTCCACGGCTGTCGCGACCGCCTGTTCGGCCAACTCGCGCTCCGCCGGGGCAAACCGCCCGAGCACATGTCCCGAAATATCCGCCCCCAAGGGCGCGCTCCGTCCAATCCCAACCCGCAACCGCGCAAATTCCTCGTTGCCGCCAAGCGTCTCGATGATCGAGCGCAATCCGTTATGGCCACCGCTGCCACCCGCGATGCGCAACCGAATCTGCCCAAGCGGCAGGTCGGCGTCGTCCACCACAATCAATAACTGCGCCGGCTCGATCTTGAGCCACCGCAACAACGCGTTGACCGCCGTGCCACTGCGGTTCATGTAGGCCTGCGGTTTGGCCAGCACCACTTTGCCGGCACCGCCGACTGCGGCTTCGGCGATCTTCGCCGAGAACCGCCATTTGCTTCGAAAAGAACAATCGAACTTCTCCGCCAGCCGATCCAGCACCGCGAACCCGATGTTGTGGCGCGTGCCTTCATACTCTTTGCCGGGATTGCCCAGCCCCACCACCAGCTTTGGCCTGGCCGACACAGTGGTGTCGTCCTGCTTCCGCTACTTCTTGGCTTCGGGTTTGCCGCCCGCCGGTTTGGCCTCGGGCTTCGCGCCTGCCCGGAGCCTTGCCAGCGGCCGCGGGAGCTTTCGCATCCGCCTTGCCGGTCGCTGCGGGAGCCTTGGCATCGGCCTTGCCGGCTTCCGCCTTCGGCTTGGCTTCGCCTTCGACAACCGCGCCTTCTTCGCCTTCTTCCTTCTTCGCCGTAAGGACCTCGGGCTCGGTCGACGGGGTCGCCGCCGCCGCCTCGGTCATCGCTGCCAATTCTTCTTCCGTGATCGGCGCGGCGACGAGGAACACCGTCTGCCCCTTGTCGTCCAGCAACGCCACGCCATTCGGTGGCGTAATATCGCCGACATGAATGCTCTGTCCGATCTCCAGCTTCTCCACATTGACCTCGATAAGGTCGGGCAAATCCTGCGGCAAGCATTCCACGTGCAATTCGCGCATGACGAATTCGAGCACGCCGCCGCCCGTCTTCACGCCCGCCGGTTCGCCGGCCGGCCGAACGGGTACGCTCGTGCGCAGTTTCTCCGTCGCCAGCACTTCATGGAAATCAATGTGCAGGATGGCATCCTTGTAAGGGTGATGCTGCACTTCCTGGATCAAGGTCAGGCGGTTGTTCGTCTTGCCACCCTCTTCCAGTTGCAAGTCCACCAGCACGTTCTCGCTGGTGGCGCTGTGGAGCGCCCTCTCCAACTCTTTGACCGCAACCGTAATGTTGATCGGCTTCATGTGTGCGCCGTAAATGACACCCGGGACCGCTCCCTGGTCCCGCATCCGCTTCACCGCTCCCTTGCCGATCTCGGCCCGGGACTTTGCTTTTAATTGTACTCTTTGTGCCATGGCAACTTTCTCCTCAAATCAAAACGACTGACTGTGAAATTATTCCTCCGCGCTCAACTCTCCGGCCGCTTCCCGTTGATGTCGAACAGCGACGATACCGACTCCGAATTGTGGATCCGCTTGATCGCCTCGCCCAACAACGGCGCGACGGTCAACTCGGTCAGCTTGAACCCGCTGACCTTCGAGTGCGGCACCGTGTCGGTGGTGACCAACTCCTCCAACTCCGACGCCTTCAGCCGATTCAGCGCCGCGGCATTCAAAACCGCATGGCTCACGGACGCATACACTTTCTTCGCGCCCCTCTGCTTCAGGATTTCCGCCGCCCGCGTCACCGTGGCCGCCGTTTCCGTCAGGTCATCCACCAGCAATACGGTCTTGCCATCCACGTCGCCAATGACGTTGAGCATCTCGACTTCCGAAGCCGATTTGCGCTTCTTGTCGACGATGGCCAACGGCGCCTGGAAGAGGTTCGCGTACGCGTGCACCATCTTGACGCCGCCGATGTCGGGCGAAACCACCACCAAATCCTTCAACTTCTTCCCGTTAAAGTACCGGTACATCACCGGCGCCGCGTACAGGTGATCGACGGGAATATCGAAGAATCCCATGATCTGTTGCGCGTGCAGGTCCATTGTCAGCACCCGGCTCGCCCCCGCGGCGGTAATCAGGTTCGCCACCAGCTTGGCCGTGATCGGCACCCGCGGCTGGTCCTTGCGGTCCTGCCGCGCATATCCAAAGAACGGTACGACTGCCGTGATGCGCTTGGCGCTGGCCCGCCGGCACGCATCGATCATGATCAACAACTCCATCAAATGATGGTTCGCCGGCGGACACGTCGGCTGCACGATGAACACATCCCGACCGCGGATGTTCTCATTGATCTTAACGAACGTCTCCTCATCCGGAAACGCTGTGACCGTTGCGTCGCCCAGCGGGACCCCGATCGAATCGGCAATCCGCTGCGCAAGGGGCCGATTTGCATTGCCAGAAAAAATCTTCAACTGGACACACAACTCCACGGCTTAGGTTGTCTTGACCAAAAATCAGCGCCACACCCGCGACCTGTGGCCTCCAAAGCGTCGTACCTTCTACCGTTTCGCCCCCCGCATTGCAACCCGAATCTTTCCAACCCCAAATGCCTCAAACCTGTAGGGCAAGCGACCCGCTTGCCGCAGCAATTGTAGCGGCGGCTCATGACCGCCGAACCCAAGCCAGAGATTGTAGGGCGAGCGTCCCGCTTGCCGTCGTATCCAAAAGTCAGGATGTAGCATGCGCTGTCCCCAGCGCATTCTACCAACTTTACGAGAACCTCTGGAAACGTCACCTTAGCTGCCAATTGTAGGCCGCGACCTCCGACGCGGCGTCCTCATATGATAATAAGGATATACGCCGTTCAGAAACCCTCGACGAACGCAACCCCTTGATACCACGTCGAAAACATCCGTCAAACCTGTGGATTTGGCTTCGTTTTCCAAACGAACCGGATTACTCCACCTTCTTCGTAATCGCGTAACATACTGCGCACATGATGGTTACATCTGTTTTTCAGCCACGGAACTATCAGTTTGACAAACCAGCCGCTGCCGGTTGTGGTTTTGCGGTCAGCGGGCGCTCGTGTTATTTAGCAGAGGCGATGCCGAGTCCCAGTATGCCAAAGAAGATGATGCACAAAAACAACCAGAACGGAAGGATGCCCACGCTCGTGAGCAAAAGGCCAAGGACACCGAGAAGCAGGAACAGAATCATGAGTTGTTGTTTCATAGATATTCTCTAATAGTCACCCTGATTTCGTCTTGTAGAGTTTATCCAAAGCTCCCTGCCAGCATTTGGTTTCTGTTTCGCGGCAGAAGCGATAGCCAGACCATATCCAGAAATTGGCTGGCACTGTGTCCACCTCCTGCAATACCCATTTGTTGTCCTGATAGGCAAAATCCGCCTTGAATCCAATACTTCGCTCGCCACGAGTTTCGTTATATTTCCGTGAGTAATTCGCCGTTGCAGTGTAAGGCGACACGAGGGAAGTCGTTTTCTCTACATCAATTTGCACGTCATTATCCCAATCCACCGAAAAGCCGGTTGGCAGTTCCGTATAACAGGCGCTCGCATTGGTTGAGAACGCGGCCACGACGCCCTTAAAGTCCTTCAGCGGGTCAGGTACTTCTTTTACTTCTTTGGGCGGGTTGGAGCAGCCGGAACACAGCAACAGAATCCCGGGAATGATGCTAGTGGCTAGACGCGCCATTGCCGGAGCCATTTGACTTCACCGGCGCAAGGATACGAATCGCGTTGGTAATCGTCAGCGGATAGAGTGAAATCGGCTTGGCGTACCGCTTGCCCTTATTGCGGCCCGGCTTCCGTTTCGCCTTGGTCTTGCTCATATGCTTAATTTACCGCGTCTCGGCTCGCCAGTCTAGCGCGATTCGCGTTGACCGCATCTGTTTGCGTGTTGCAAGATACATCGCATGGACAAAGAATTAGACGAGCGACTCACCCGCATTGAGAACGCACTGGTCGTCGTTGGCAATGCTCAATTGGTGGTTATTCGCTATCTGCCAAAAATAAATTCTCTGAATGCGAAAGACCAAGAGTATCTTCACGACCGCTCGAAGGAGTGGAGCGAAGTAATCGAAGAGCTATGGCGAGGCATTCCCCATGATAAACGAGTTCAGCCACCCAGTCGCTGACTCCGCTTTGAATGGCCTCTTCCATACACCGTTTGGCTTCGGCCATCATTAGGCGCGGGTCGCGTTGCTGGCTGGAGGTCGGCTGGGCTATGGTATTCATCTACAATTCGCCAAGCCGGGTCACAGGCACGGCGATATAATGGAGCGATGAGCTACTTCCCATTCTGAAATCCCGGCTTACGGCGCATCGGGCGCATATTTCCGAGCGGGGTTACTCCCCGCACATTTTTATACATCAGCCGCTTGCCGGTCGATTGCGCCAGCGCCAATGCGGTACGCTCGCCGTCGGTGACTTTCCGGCTGCCCCAACGGAATCCGAATTCATCGCAGTAACGGTGTAGATGCCGCCGGGATACATGGTGGAACGTGCCGTGAACCCCGCGCTTCAGTAGCGCAAAGAACGATTCTGCCGTGTTCGTGTTGGCATCGCCGCTCACATACTCTTTGATGCCGTGATTCACGACCCGGTGACCGCCCTCAAACTCTTTGCCGATGCCGCGATACGACGGCCATTCATCGGTATAGACCGTTGCGCCTTTGTCCACGCTCTCTCGAATCGCCCCTTTCAACGTCCGCCCGGTCACGTTTGAAATCGCCCGCACCCGGATGTCACCTTGCCGCTCCACGAGGGCTAACACCGGCGACTTTGCCGTGCCGCGACCCGGCTTGTGATACCCGGTGCCGGACTGGGGTTTGCCGCCGATGTAGGTCTCGTCTACTTCAACCGCGCCATTCAATAGGGCCGCGACACCATTGCGATTCATGGCGAGCCGAATCCGGTGTGACAGATGCCACGCGGATTGGTAGGACTTCAAACCGAGATTGCGCTGTAGCTGTTTCGCGCTGATACCCTTTTTCGATGAGCACATGAGATGGAACGCGAGCAGCCACTTGCGGAGCGGGATATGACTGTCCTCGAATATCGTTCCCATGGTGACGGTGAATTGCTTGCGGCAGTCCCGGCACTTGCACAGGCCCGGTCGCGTTGCCTTGCCATTGAGCCTGACGCCATTCTTGGACTGGCAGTGCGGGCACACCGGGCCGTCCGGCCACAGGACGCTCTCCAAGTATTCACGAGCTTGCTCCTCCGTGAATTCGCTGATTTCCGCTAGGTTTTCGGGCGCTTCCGTTTTCATGCCTATACACTAGCAGTTGTGGAGTGGTTTGTCAAATAGATAATTCCGTAAACCCAACCACCATGAAATTGCAGCGCAACGGCTCCCATTGTAGCCGTACTTGCTAAACGTGGATTGCCTTCTAAACGTGGATTGCCTTTATTCCGCTTGCCGTCGCCGATGCCCATCCGTTGTAGACCGCGTCCCCCGACGCGGCGGCCTTCATATAATATGGCATTCAGAAACGCTCGAATCGCCGCAACTCCTTGATACAACGCCAAAAACGTCCGCCAAAAAATGCCTAATCGGCTTCGTTTTCCAAACGAACCCGAATTCTCCAGTCGCTCTTTCAATACGTAACACCTTGCGAATACAATGGATCAATTGATTTCCAGCCGCATAAAAATCGGGTTCGTTTCGCAGAAAGGATGTTTTTTTGGGACCTGCCTCGGCCTTCGACTTGTCCTCCGTAGCCTTGGCGAAGGAGCAAGCGTCCCCGCCGAGTCCGCTGTCCCTTTTGGAGTGCTGCGGCTCGCCGCAGCTTTGCCGTCCTGCCCCCGTGTCGTCTCCATATCCCCACGAAATGTGTTCGTCAAAGTTCACGCCCAGATCCTACCATTATCGGAATCCGATGTCCAGACCAAAACGGGGGGAGTAGTTCGCTGTTTCCCAATTGTAGGGCAAGCGCTCCGCTTGCCAGTCCCATTCCCAAAGTTGTCACCCTGAGCGAAGCGAAGGGTCTCACACTGCACCAGAGCAATCACGAAGGACATAAAACCATGTTTCTTACAACTGAAACGTCCCAGCCGGTGCAATGGACTATAGATCAGGAATATGCGGTTTTCCGGAACTAGCCCTTCATGCTTTTCCCTTTACCGCCTGCACCTCGCCACATATATTTGCTCCTGCTGACGTTCAACGAACGGAGAATCTATGACTCAAGAGAAACAAGACCTTTCCCGGCTAACGATCGACCGAAAAACAGGCGACGAAGCATTCCGTCAGGACGGGAAGGACAAGGATTTCTCGCTTGGCGATTTCTGGCGATGGTCGGCTTCGGATTTGGTTAGCAATATCATACGTGGCGTATTGGCCGAATACCTCGTTGCCTGCGATTTGGGAATAGCATCGAACACACGCGAACCGTGGCAATCTTATGACCTAGAGAAAAACGAAATCAAGATAGAAGTAAAGTCGGCGGCGTACGTCCAATCTTGGACACAAGAAGAGTTATCAAGTATTCTTTTCAACATTCGGCCGACGCGGGCATGGAATCCTGACAACAATAAACTTGACCCAGAAGTTAAGAGGCAAGCAGACGTTTACGTGTTTTGTCTGCTGGCACATCAGGAAAAAAAAGACATTCAGCCATTGAATCTCGATCAATGGGAGTTTTACGTTATGCCAACAAAGCAACTGCGCCCGGATCGAAAGTCAATCAGCCTCAAAGCATTGCTCGATTTGTGGAAGAACCCGAACTCTTCAAAGTCTCCTCCTGACTCCCCTTCTCTGAAGTTTGGAGAAATCTGGGAGGGGATCGAAAAAATTACGAAAAACGTCTGCTAAGCGCCGCTACTACTACGCCTTTTTGCAGGGATGCTCCTTTGTTGCCGGTACGGTATCGTGCGGATTGACGGACTTGGCAAATGGAATTGAGGCTAGATCATTCATTGTGTAGTGGTGACGTGATGGGAGCTAAGAACGCTCAACGGCCAGATTCTGAAGCAGGAGATTGGGAGGGCTTCTCATGATCCTCTTAATCATTTGGATAATGCTATGCATCTTTGTGGCGGTTTTTGCCAAGAATAAGGGGCGATCGGATTCAAGCGCCTTCTTTTTCCTCTCGCTGATACTGAGTCCACTGATCGGCTTCATCGTAGCTTTACTGGTGAAGCCCAACAAATACGAATCGGAAGTGAAAGGCATAGAGCAGTTGAAATTCATCAAGGGTGAGATGAAGAAGTGCCCGGTTTGTGCTGAGGTCATAAAAATGGAAGCCATTAGATGCCCACGGTGTGGCAACGATCTAGCGCAGCAGACGGCTCAAATTTCACAAACGGACGAGGTGAAAAGATGTCCTTACTGTGCGGAGTCGATTCGCAAAGAAGCCATTAAGTGCCGATATTGCGGCAGCGACCTCGTGTCGCCTCCCAAAGCTCCAATTCAAACAAGGGATATTGAATTCAGTTGCGACTACTGTGGTCAGAACATTGTGATAGACAAGTCAGGTGCTGGTCTTACTATCCAGTGTCCCAAATGTGGAGGCGATCTCACCATCCCTGCATAGCCAGAACCAGCCAAGCTCTGTCGTGATGCTCATGGCATCTTTAACGAAAACCACTAGAACGACGTGGTCAGGTCTATTTATTATGCATTTCGTAAAGCCTCGGTACCGCATCACGAAAACCCCACCACCGCATGCGGCACGTACGGTTCCTCCAATGGCGCAATTTCCTCCGGGGAGAGTTTCAGGGACAGCAGCCGCCACCGCATCCTCGATGTGCTGCGGCTTCGTCGCGCCGACAATGGGCGAGGTAATGAAGGGTTTGTGCAGCATCCAGGCCAGAGCGACTTGTGCTTGCGGAACACCACGTTTGCGCGCGATCTGACTCACGCGCTCGACAACAAGCTTATCCGACTCTTCGGTCCTGCCGTAAAGTTTCTTGGCAAATTCATCATGCCCGCCACGCTCCGTGCTCTCCTTCTGCTCCCAGGGTCGCGTCAACCGTCCGCGCGCCAGCGGACTCCAGGGAATGACGCCGATTTTTTCCGCCTGGCACAAACCCATCATCTCGCGTTCCTCTTCGCGATACAGCAGGTTGTAATGGTTCTGCATGGAAACAAACCGCGTCCAGCCATGCCGGTCCGCCAGGTAAAGCGCCTTGCAGAATTGCCACGCAAACATCGACGAGGCGCCGATGTACCGGGTCTTCCCCGCCTTCACCACGTCATGCAACGCCTCCAGCGTCTCCTCAATCGGCGTGTCATAGTCCCAGCGATGGATCTGGTAAAGGTCCACGTAATCCACGCACAGGCGCTTCAAGCTCGCATCCATCTCCATCATAATGGCCTTGCGCGACAACCCTTCGCCATTCGGCCCCGGCCGCATTCGTCCGCGCACCTTCGTCGCCAGCACCACCTCCTCGCGTTTCGCGAAGTCCCGCAACGCCCGGCCGACAATCTCCTCGCTGGTGCCGTCCGAGTAGACGTTCGCCGTGTCAAAAAAATTGATGCCTACTTCCAACGCGCGCTTGATGAAGGGCCGGCTCTTCTCTTCGGTGAGCGACCAGGGATGCCCCCCGCGCTCCGGCACCCCGTAACTCATGCAACCCAGGCACACCCGGGAAACCTTCAGCCCGCTCTTCCCTAAATTCACATAATCCATAAATTCCCTTCCTACTTGCGCCAACCGTGCTCCGGCTTATACCCCAGAACTCGTTTTGCTTTCTCAATCGAGAGCAGCGTTTCATTCGCCTCCAGTTTCTTCTTCACCGGCACGCTCGGGAAAACTTCCGCCATGAGTTCCGCCGATGGACGCGTCATGACGGTCTCCGCATTCGCGATAATGAAGATGTCCGCCCCCTTGAGGGGCGCTTCCAGCGCCTTGCGGATCGCCTGGGCCGCATCGCGCGCGTCGATATAACCCCAGAGGTTCCATTTGCGGATCGCCGGGTCCTTCTGAAAACCGGCGAAACGCGCATAGTCGTGCGGCTCCATGACATTCGAAAAGCGCAAACCGATGATCTTCAGCTTTGCATCCCATCGACAGAATTGCTTCGCCATCTCCTCGCCCAGCAGTTTCGACAGCGAGTAGGCGGTCTCCGGCCTGCCGGCGTATTCTTCATCTACCGGCACGTAAGGCGGCGGCGTGTCGAAAGGCAACCCGAGCACGGTCTCGCTTGAAGCCCACACGACATTCTTGATTCCCAGACGGTAGGCCGCGGCGAAAACGTTGTACGTGCTCAGTGTGTTGTTGCCAAAGGTAACGGCATCCGTAAAAAGATGGGGTGCTGGAATGGCTGCCAGATGGACAATCGCGTCGAAGCCGCCCCGCTGCGCCTTTTCCCCGGCGCAGGCGGAAAACGCGTCAACCGTCTGACCGAAATCGGCCAGGTCAGCCAGGATGAAAGGACACGTCCTCTCCGTTGGGGCCGTCCGATCGACATTGAAAATCTCGTATCCGTGCGCCAGCAGGTCCTTAACACACGCGCGCCCCAACTTGCCGCTTCCACCCGTGACGACAACCTTTGCCATGCCATCCTTTCTTCAACATATTTCCCCGAAAGGCAAACTCATTTGTCTCCACGATTGGGGAAAACTCGGCCAGGTGCCCTCGCCTCATGAGGGTCTGATCGCCCTTGGCATGCGGTCAAATGAATTGAAGCGCTTCAGGGCCCGCCGCGTCTTGACGGCATCCCAGCGGCCCGGGATGGCGGTCCCGCACTTCGGGCATTTGCCGTCGTCCGTCAACCAATAACCCTGAACCATGAACCCCGAACGCTCCACCAACAACTCTTCGCAATTCGGACATCGCGTGTTCTCCCAATCGCTGACGTGGCCGGGCAGGTTGCCCGCGTAACAGTAGCGCAGACCCGCTTCCCGGCCGATTTCACAGGCGCGAACAATGGTGCGCACCGCCGTGTGATCGCGATCGGTCATTTTATAGTCGGGATGAAACGCCGTGCAATGCCAGGGGATATCGGGTGAAATGTCGGCCAGGAATTTTGCGATCTGCCGCATCTCGTCTTCGCTGTCGTTGAAACCGGGGATGAACAACGTGACGATCTCCAACCAAAACCCTTTCTGGTGAAGCATCGCGACGGTTTTCAGCACATTGTCGAGCTTGCCGCCGAGTTGACGGTAATTCCTGTCGTTGAAACTTTTCAAATCGACCTTGTAAAAATCCACCCACGGCTTGATGTAATCCAACACCTCTTCGGTGCCGTTGCCGTTGGAGACGTAGGACGTGCGCAGCCCGTGCCGGCGCGCTTCCTTAAAAACTTCCACGGCCCATTCGCTGGTGATCAGCGGCTCATTATACGTGCTGGTGACCGTGTCGGCGCCCTTCTGGATCGCCAATTCCACAAATCGCCCCGCGTTCATCGGTATCGCCGGCGCGGTGCTCAGCGGATCACGCAGCGCCTGCGAGGTAAACCAATTCTGGCAATAACCACAGTGCAAATCGCACCCCAGCATCCCGAAGCTCATCGCCAGCGTGCCCGGGAGCGCGTGAAAAAACGGCTTCTTTTCGATGGGATCGCACTGCAACGCGCCAAAGTAGTTCGCAGGGACAAACAGCGTGCCGCCGCGGTTAAAACGCACGCGGCAGATGCCATCGTGCCCTTCAAGAATCAGGCAACGATGCCCGCAGGCGTAACAACGCACCTTGCCATCGAGCAGCTTCTCGTAGAGCTCGCCCTCCTTCGTCAGCCGCGAAAGATTCTCACCCAACGTCTCCATCGACACGGTCGCGCGCGCCTGGTCCTCCCGCGCCAAAACTGGATCTGACTTCGGCATTGTCTTTCAACTCCCGCTGCCATCAAACTACCACTTCCGCCGGGCCGTTTCCAGACGCGTCGGGTGCCGGTGATGTCTTAATTTGCATCCGCCAACTGTAGCCGAAGCGTAAGCTTAGGCGGTAGCAATGCGGATTCCCGAAGCTTACGCTTCGGCTACAAAACACGAACGATGAGCAATGCGGCAAATTAAGACACTACCCGGGTGCCGGTAGTGTGCAATTTTGAGTAGAGCCGTTTCGCCGTGATTTGTAGGGCAAGCGGCTCGCTTGCCGTCGTTCATCGACGTGGCAGGCGAGGCCGCCTGCCCTACAATGCAGAAGCATCTCGGTTCAAACTGATACACTACCCGGATGCCACACACACGAGAAAGTTGGAGCGCGTGGGCGTCGAAGATTCGGGCAGGCTATCGTGAGAAGCAATCGATCAACTCGTAGGCCAGGCCGTAGCAGATCAGGATACTGGCGCCGGCCACCGCCCCGGCGCTAAAGGTCAGGGCGGGTTTCTCTTTGCGCAAGTCGGTGGCCAGCACGCCAAAAAATACCGCGATCAGGTACTCGCCCGCGATGATGTAATAGGGCGTATGCAACAGCATCCGACAATTGCTGTACGTCCACCAATTCGTCCGCCGCGCCATCTCTTCATAAAAGGGAATGTTGATCGCCCCGAGAATTCCCGTGGCAAACAGGCCCGCCCAGCCCCATTGGTCAGCCAGGCGCGACCCGATATACCCAAATTGCACAGCCACGATCTCCCAGGCCAATGGCATCCAGATCGGGGACTGCCAGAGCATCGGGCCCGCCGCCCATCGTGTAGTCCAATGTCCGCGTCCCTTCCACCAGCCACGCGTCCGCCGCCAACTCGACAAATCCAACCACCAACCCAAAAACCATCAGGTGCGCCATGAACGAATCCCGTCGCCGAATCACATGGATGATCAGGAGGGTATTGTCCACGATGTTCAACGCGAGCCCCGTCCGCCAGTTCGACCAGGGCACCGCCGCGAACCAGAACACCGCGATGACGTTCAGCACAATCGTCGCGAGCACCACCCGCAGCCGCGCGCTTTCAAGTCTGGACTGTGCGGCGCCGTTGTTCATCGCTTGATGCTGACGCCCCGCCGGATGAACGTCGGCACATCGAGATCTTCGCCATTGTAAAGTGTCGGCTCACTCTTGTCGAAGCGGCCGCGGCTCACGCCTTCGAGGGGCAGGGTTTCCTGTTTCGGTTTGGCCGGTACCTTCTGCGCCACAACCAGCTCCGGCTTGGGAAGCTCCTCAACCGGTTGGTGAGTCGGTGAAGTTGACGGAACCAGCGTCGGAGCTACTCGCGGGTTGCGGGAAAGTGTCGCGTCGCCCGGCCGCGGCAACGTCATTGGCTTGGTGGCCACGGGCTGCGGTACCGTGCGACGCGGGTGGATATTTGCTGCCGCGATCACCGTCACCGCCAGTTTTCCGCGGTACGCTTCGTCAATGGCTGCGCCCATGATGACGTGGGCGCGGTTCGCCAGCCGCGAAATCGGCTCCACCGTCTTCTGTACGTCGGCAAGAGTCAAATCCGGCCCGCCAAGGATGCTCACCAGCACTCCTTCGGCTTTCGCGAGGACATCCCCGCCGTCCAGCAACGGATTCTCCAGCAGGGCCTTGACCGCCTCGCGCGCCCGGTTCGCACCCTCGGCCTGTCCGTAACTGAACAGGCCGTCACAATGCTTCGAGCCAATTGTCGAACGCAAATCAGCAAAATCAAGATTGATGAGCCCCTTGCGCGACAGCAATTGCCATACGGCCTGGACACCGAGGATAAAATTCTCATCGGCGCGCTTGAAAGCATCCACCACGCTCGCGTCGGCGCCGGCGATCCGAAAAATTTTGTCATTCGGAATGCAAATGACGGCGTCCGCTTGCGCCTTAAGTTGCTCCAGGCCCGACAGCGCCTGTTGTTTGCGGCGGTCGCCCTCGAAGGAAAACGGCAGGGCCACAAAAGCCAGCACCAGCGCCCCCTGCTCCTTCGCCGCCCGCGCAATCGTCGGGCTTGCGCCCGTGC
This sequence comes from uncultured Verrucomicrobiae bacterium, assembly GCA_963812605.1. Classification (GTDB taxonomy): domain Bacteria; phylum Verrucomicrobiota; class Verrucomicrobiia; order Palsa-1439; family Palsa-1439; genus Palsa-1439. Next base: position 138,185 of record CAWEWF010000004.1, read on the forward strand.
CCGTGCCGCCACCCAAACCGGCCATGATGAAGACCACGTCCGTGCCTTGCACCAGCGCTTCGATCCTCTCGGCGTCGTTCTGCGCGGCGCGGGTCCCGACCTCGGGTTCGCCCCCGGCGCCCAGCCCATGCGTTACCGCCCCCCCAATTTGCACTTTCTCCGCGCCGTTGATTTCACCGAGGGCCTGCTGGTCGGTGTTGATCGCGACGAGATCGACGCCTTCCAACGTGTGATTGCCCTGCATCCGGCTCTCGGCAATCTGGCTGACGGTATGGCCGCCGGCGCCGCCCACGCCGATAATTTTCAATCGAATCTTGTGCAAGGGCGCTGATCTCTTTTCCATGTTCTCCGTGGTTTCCGGTTGTGCCGCGGGCGGCGTGGGTGAAGTCGAAATTGGTTTGCTTCGGGTCGCCATGGCAACGCTCCGATTTACATGAACGCCCGCGCCCTTTGGATCAGGTGTTGGAACGACTGGCCAATCTTGCGCAACGGCGACGGCGGCTGGTGTTGGTCGCGTTGCGAACCCAGTGCGTACCGCACGAGCCCGATGGCCGTGGAGTACTCGGGACTTTCAATCGCCGACGTCGGGCCGCCAACCGTCAGGCTGTGCCCGATGTGCACCGGCAGCCCGAAAATCTGGACGGCCAGCGGCTCCAAACCTTGCAAGCGCGCGCACCCGCCCGTAATGAATACGCCCGCGCCGAGGTAATCCAGCAACTTGTGCTTCTCGAGTTCCTTCTTCACCAGGGTCAACGTCTCTTCGACGCGCAGGTTCATGATGCGGCAGAGCTGCTGCTTCGAAACCTGCCGGTCCGGCAGCCCGACTTCGCGCTTGAGCGTGAGCATCTCGTCGTCCGGCGGGACCGCCACCGAGCCGTGCTCGACTTTCAAGGTCTCGGCGCGGTTCATCGGGATGCGCAGCCCAATGGCCACGTCGTTGGTGATATGGTCGCCGCCGACCGCCAGCACACCGCTGTGCTGGATCGTCCCTTCGCTATAAACGAGATAATCCGTCGTGCCACCACCCATGTCGACGACCACGGCGCCAAGCTGCTGGTGCTCCGAGGTGAGCACGGCCAGCGCCGAGGCGAAACCGCTGACCGCGATGTTGGCCACATCGAGTGGCACGTGCTTGATGCATTTGATCGTGTTCTGTAGCCGCGTGCGCACGCCGTAGATCACATGCACGTCGGCTTCGAGCTTGGCGCCGATCATGCCCACGGGGTTCTGGATGCCGTCGTGTCCATCCACGAAAAAATGCTGGCGAATCGCGTGAATGACCACGTGGTCCATCGGAATGTTCACGGCCTTGGCGTTGAGCAGGACATTGCGGACTTCCTCCTCGGAAATCTCGCGCTCCTCGTTGGTCACCGCCACCGTCCCGCGATTGTTGAAGCTCCGAATGTGCCCGCCGCTCACGCTGGCATACACGTTGTGAATCTCAACCCCCGCGCTTTCCTCCGCGTCCGCCACCGCGGCGTGCAGGCATTCGACCGTCGCTTCAATATTGACGATCTCCCCCTTGCGGACGCCCTCGGAGTTTGCCTGCCCGACTCCGACCACCATGATATTGCCATCATCGAGCACCTCGCCGACCACGGCGCAGACTTTTGAGGTGCCCACCTCCAGCCCCACGATGATTTTTTCCTTCGGTAACATTTCCTGGCCAAACCTTTCTAATTCACGAACGTCACCGGCACCCCGCGGTTGACCGTCAGGTCCACCATTTGCACGGATTTTTGCCGCTGTTGCGCCCACCGCAAAATCACCCCCAACCGCCGCAACTGTTGCGGAAATTCTTCCACGTCCAGTTTCACCGTCGTGTGCTGCCGCGTGGTCATGACCAGTTGCCGCGGCTTCGATAAATCAATCTGCTCGACCTCCAGCAGCGACCCCGCGATGGCCTGGTCAAGCTTGTCCAAAAATTCCAGGGCCCGATAAATCTGTTCCGACTCCACCGGCAGGCCGATACGCACGTCGGCAAGCGACACCCCCGTTAGCATCGGCACCGGTCGCGGGGTTTGCGGCTGCACCAGCGTCCCGTCCGCCAGTTTGACCGGCTTCATCACGAAGCCCGAGCGGTCGATATAAAACACCGCGTCGCCCAGGTCGCGCGTCGGTGCCTGCAATCGCGCCACAGCGGTGCGTTCTTCCACGCGGATAAACAACCGATCCGGCAACATCCGCCGCACCTCCACGCCGCGCACCAGCGGCAGCATCTCCAGGTTGTTGCGCACCTGGTCGAGATTGACCGACAAGAGGTTTTCCCCGACTTCCACACCGGCAAACTGCACCACGTGCTCGGGCGTCAACACGCCATCGTCATCCACCACGATCTGGTGGATGGCGAACCGCGGATTGTTGTAGACGAGGCGGTCCGTGGTGATTCTCACCAGGCGGTACAGGCCGTAGCCGGTCAAAATCAACATGCCGAGGGCGATAAGGACGGTCACGGTCGCCCGCAGCCGCGCCAGGGCGCGCCCGCGCGTTTGCACTTTCACGTCCAGCAAATACTCCGGCCGTTTTTTCCTTCGATTACCCAGCTTGATCATGAAACCGCGATGGTCTCCTTCTCGTCCGCGTCGATCCCGGCCTTTGGCTTGCGACGCGCCAGCGCCATTTGCACCAGGCGCACGCATAAATCCGGGAATTCGATCCCCGCCGCCCGGGCCGCCTGGGGCACGAGGCTGGTCTCGGTGAATCCGGGGATTGTGTTTACTTCCAACACAAACACTTCGTTGTTCTCCGCCAGGATCAGGTCCACACGCGCAAGGTCGCGGCAGCCAAGGCAATCGTACGCGCGCAAGGCCAGCTTCTTTACCTGCGCCTCGATCTTGATATCGAGCGGGGCCGGAACCAGATAGTCCGTCTGTCCTTTGGTGTACTTCGCTTCGTACGTGAAGAAATCGTGCTTCGGGTGGATCTCAATCACCGGCAAAGCGTGGCCGTCAACAATGCCCACCGTCAATTCGCGTCCCCCAATGAATTGTTCGATCAGCAAACGATCGTCATAATGCCAGGCGATTTGGCAGGCTTCTTCGAGATCGGTTTCCTCCTGCACGACGCTGACTCCGACGCTGGAGCCCTGCCGCGACGGTTTCACGACGAGTGGAAACCCGAGCAGCGCCAGCCGACGCAGGTCCGTCTGCGCGCGATCAAAAATCTCATATTTGGGCGTCGGGATTCCCACGGCAAGGAACTCCGTTTTCGCGGCAATTTTGTCGAACGCGCGCGCACTGGCCTCGGGACCCGAGCCCGTGTAGGCGATGCCGCTGTCTTCGAGCATCCGTTGGAGCGTGCCATCTTCACCGAACGTCCCGTGCAACGCCACGAAAGCCACGTCCACGTCGGTTGGGATCGAGAATTTTGTCTCCGGGACGTCGACCGGCACAATTTTGGCGCCCGTCGTCGCCAGGGCATTGACCACCGCCGTCCCGGACTTCAGTGATATTTCGCGCTCCGCCGAAGGCCCGCCCATTAATACTGCAATTTTCAATCGCTTCATCGTCGCCTACGCTTTCTCTGATCCAAGGATCATGACTTCGGGTTCGAGATCGATCCCCCGCTCCTGCCGCGCCCGCTCGCGAATGGCCGCGATCAACTGCAGGACGTCGCCGGCGGTCGCCTGGCCCTCATTGACAATGAAATTACCGTGCATCTCGGAAACCCGCGCTCCGCCCACGGACATTCCTTTCAATCCCAGTTCCTCGATCAGCCGACCGGCCGGAATCGTGGCGGGGTTCTTGAAAATGCAGCCCGCACTCGGTTTCGCCGGCTGGGACGCCCAGCGTTTCTCCGCAAACGCGCGCAGCTTTCCATCGATCGCTTTCTTCTCGGTTTTCGTACCGCGCAGGATCGCCGACAGGGCGACGTGGTTGTGGAAGACCGGGCAGCTTCGGTAGGCAACGGGAAGCTGTTTCGCCTCTGTATCATAAACGTCGCCCGAGTAGCCGATGTAGCGGACCCAATCGACAACATCAAACGTCTGCCGGCCCATGGCGCCCGCGTTCATCCGCAGCGCGCCCCCGAGCGAACCGGGAATGCCTTCCATGAATTCGAGCCCGCCCAGGCTATGTTTGGTCGCAACCGAGACAATCGTTTTCAGGCGCGCGCCCGCGCGCGCGAGAATTCGCTCGCCATCCACTTCGATCCTGGAAAATTCTTCGTGGGTCAGGCTGACCACCACCCCTTGAATGCCGCCGTCGAGCACGAGCAGGTTCGTGCCGCGACCGATGACGGTCACGGGGATTTCGCGGACATGGCAATAATGAAGCAGCCGCGCCAGGTCCCGCTCGCTGGCCGGCTCAACCCAAAACTCAGCCGGACCGCCCACGCGCATCGATGTATGCCGCGCCATTGGTTCATCGCGCCGGATTTTCGCCTTGTCCGACAGTAAGGCTTCGAGGTCGGTCTGCATTTCCACGGCCCGGTTCTCCGGATTGGGGATGTTTGGCCCGCGCGCGCGAAGTCTTCGCTCCAGCGCTTCGGCCACCTTGTATATGTCCCCCGCCCCCATGGTCAGAAGGATATCACCGGGTCGCGCCTCCGAGAAGAGGCGCACCACCAACATTTCCAAATCGCCTTCAAAGATGGCGTCGGTTGGCCCCACTGCCGTTACCGCATCGCAGAGCGCCTGGCCGGTGATTCCGTCGATGGGTTTCTCGCTGGCCGCGTAGATTTCCGTGAGAAACAATTTGTCCACGCCCCCGAACGCCGTTGCAAATTCAGCACGCAACGCCTGGGTACGGGTGTACCGATGCGGCTGGAAGGCCACGAGCAGACGGCGGTAGCCGTCCGCATCCTCCTTCGCCAGTAACGTCCGCGCGGCCGCAATCGTCGCGCGGATTTCCGTCGGGTGATGCGCGTAGTCATCCACGACGAGAATGCCGCCCGCTTCGTATCTCCGATCAAATCGCCGTTTTGCCCCGGTGAATTGCCCCAGCGCCTCGGCAATTTTCTCGAAGGGCACACCCAACTGGTCTGCCACAGCGACCGCCGCCAGCGCATTCGTCACGTTTTGTTCGCCGGGAATGACCAACTCCATCACGCCGATCTGCTGGTCGCGGCAGGCGACCGTGAATCGTGAGCCGCGCGCGGTGTGCTCGATCGCGAGCGCCCGGTAATCGGCCCTGGCGGAAAGACCGAAGGTGATCGCCTTCCGACACTTCGCCGCGTGCTGCAGGCTGTTTGGGCAGTCGGCGCAAAAGAACACCGTGTTAAGCGTGCTGGTGAAAAAGGAGTCGAAGGTTTCGCGGAGCTTGTCCATCGAGCCATAGTGATCGAGATGCTCGGGCTCGATATTCAGGCAGACCGCGTATTCCGGGCTGAATCCAATGAGCGTCCCGTCGCTCTCGCAGGCTTCCCCCACAAAATACTTGCCGCCGCCAATTTGCGCGTTTGTGCCGAGCACGGGAATGTGCGCGCCGACACAATAGCTCGGGGCGCTATCGCTGCGCGTGAGCACGTACGCGATCATCGCGGTCGTCGTCGTCTTGCCATGCGTGCCGGCGACGGCGATGTTGTTGCTGTGGTTCATCAACGCGCTGAGCAACAGCCCGCGCCGCACCCGCGGAATTTTCCGTTCATCCGCCGCCTGGAGTTCAACGTTCTCATTGCCGACCGCCGAGGTGTACACCACCAGTTCCGTGTCCTCGCCGAGATTCTTCGCGGCGTGCCCGCTGTGAATCTTCGCCCCAAGCTTCTGCAGGTCTTTCATGCCGCCATTGGGTGACAAATCCGAACCGCTGACGCCGTGCCCCTGCTGCAACAAAAGCCGCGCCAGGCCGCTCATCCCGGAGCCGCCAATCCCGACGAAGTGCACCCGCCGGGGGGCGCCGCCGAGAAAATCAATCAGTTGTTGCCTATTGCCCATATTGTTCCAAAAGTCCCGCCAAACGCTCCGCCGCATCGTCCACGGCCAGCAAACGCGCGGCGTCCGCCATGCGCGCGCGCCCGGTTTCATCGTCGAGCAGTTCGGTGATGGCCCTGGCCAGTCGCTCGCCGCGTTCCGCATGCAGGCTGGCGAACTGCGACTGATCCAGCAGCCGCGCCGCTCCCGCGCTCTCGAAGACGCGCGCATTGTGCCATTGATGGTTCCCCGCCGCCTGGGGATATGGAATCAAAATCGCCGGCAGTCCGAAGGCTGCGATCTCGGTAAGCGTCGAGGCCCCCGCGCGCGCGACCACCACGTCCGCCGCGCTGTAGGCCAGTTCCATCTGGTTGCAGAAACTCATAACCTTTCCGGTAATCCCATTCTTCTCATACGACTCGCGCACGAACTGCTCGTCGTGCGCTCCCGTCAAATGCACGAACTGCACGCGTTCCGTCCGGCGGTCGAGCCATGGCAACGCGCCCGCCACCGCCTCATTGATCGCGCGGGCTCCCTGGCTGCCGCCCGCGACCAATACTGTCAGCCGATCCGCCTGCAACCCAAGCTGCGCGCGCGCATCGGCCACTTTGCCGCCGCGCAACGCCGCGCGAATCGGCGTGCCCGTCACCGTGACCGGCCGTCGTCCAAAAAAATGCGCGCAGTCTGCCAGCCCCACGGCGACATGGTCCACGAACCGCCCCGCCCAACGGTTGGCCTTGCCCGGCACGGCGTTCGATTCGTGAATCACCGTTGCCGTTCCCCGTTTGCCAAACCACCGCGCGCCCAACATCGCCGGCGCGGACGTGAATCCCCCCATTCCCAGCACTACGTCAGGCCCAAATTCATCGCAGACCGCCGCGCATCCGCGTGTCGCTTTCGCCAAACGGATGCAAAATCGCATCCACCGGCGTGGTCCCTCGTAGCCCACGGCCGGAACCACTTCCACCGCGATGTCCGCCGAAGGATCGGAGAAGCCCGTCACCGCTGTCAGCGCGGTCTGATCGACCGCCTTTTCGGAGACGAACAACCGCACTTGGTGCCGCCGCTCCCGTAAAACTTCCGCGACCGCCAACCCGGGAAACAGATGCCCCCCCGTCCCGCCACATGCGATCATCACTTTCATTCATGAACCTTCTCTCAATCCGACCCGCGGCTACGATACCGTGGAACGCCGCGCAAAAAATTCCTGGTCGTCATTCTCTGTCTCAATCGTGCAATGCCGGAAAATGTTCAGTAATAAACCCACCGCGACCATGTTCAACACCAGATTGGATCCGCCGAAACTGATAAAAGGCAGCGGCAGCCCTTTCGTCGGCAACCACGCCGTCACCACGCCGACATTGATCAGGGCCTGCATCGCGATCAGCAGGGCAATGCCCATGCCGAGGTACTGGCCGAACAGATCGGATGCGCGCAGGGCGATAATCACGGCACACGCAACCAAAAGCGCAAAGGCGAGCAGGATCCCAATGGTCCCGACCAACCCCAACTCCTCCCCGACGATGGGAAAAATGAAGTCCGTGTGCGCTTCCGGCAGGTAAAACATTTTTTGGCGGCTGTTGCCCAGGCCGAGCCCGTTGAACCCGCCCGATCCGAAGGCCAGGATCGCCTGCCATACCTGGTACCCGGCGCCTTGTTTGTATTTCTCCAGGTCGAGGAATGCCATCAACCGCCGCGAACGCTCGGGGTTGTGGATCATCAGCGCCACGAACCCGCCGGCCCCCGTGAAGATCGTCGGCAGCAGGAATCGCAGGCGCACGCCCGCGATGAACATCAGCGCGAAACTGACCGAAGCCAGGAGCGCCGTCGAACCGAAGTCCGGTTCCGCGAGCACGAGGACCAGGATGCAGCCCACGACGCCCATCGGTATCGCAAAGCCGCGCCCGAATTTACCGAGCCGCCGCTTCTCCTTCGCCAGCCAGTGTGCCAGCCAGACGATCAGCGCCAGCTTGCCCAGCTCCGACGGTTGAAACCGCATAGGGCCGATACCCAGCCAGCGCCGCGCGCCGCCAACCTTCATCCCGATATGCGGGACAAGGACCAACGCCAGCATAATGGCCGCCACGATGAGGACTCCCGTGCAGACGCCGCGCAACTTCGGGTACGGGACCCGGGCAGCCATCACGCATCCCGCGCCGCCGACAAGCATCCACGCGAGTTGCCTCTTGAGCAGGTAGCGCTGGTCGCCGTAGCGGTCCCGCGCGTAGAGCGCGCTCGTGCTAAACAGCATGACCACGCCGATCGTCAACAACATCAGCATGATCACCAACAGCGTGATGGCGGCTTTGTTCACGGCCTTCCGTCGCTTCCTGTTTTACAAAAAGAACGTTGGTTTGTTATTGAACGGTGGTATGCGAAGCCGAGACGACCGGTGCTGCCGACGCCGCTGCCGGAGCAGCTGCTGGCGCGGCCGGTGTGCTCGCGGCCGGCGTGGCTGCCGGAGCCGCCGTGGTTTGCTGTTGTTGCGGGATCACCAAACGCTGGCCATACTGGACCTTCTTCGGGTCGCTGATGCTGTTTGCCTTGAGGAGATCGTCGGTCTTGATCCCGTATTTCTTGGCGATGGTTGCGGGCGACTCGTTGAAGTCCACAATGTGGATCGTCTGGCCGTTCTCCTGGTACGTGCCCGGAGCCTGCCAGGCCGTTGATGATGTCGGCGCAATGCCCGCGCTGACGGTGTTGGCCGTCATGTCCGTGGCCGCCTTGGCGGTTGCCGTCGGGAGATGCAGCTTCTGGCCGACCTTGAGTGAATCGCCGCTCAGGTTGTTGGCCTGTTTGATGGCCGCGACGCTGACATTCTGCAGCCGGGCGATTTTCCACAGTGAATCACCGGATTTGACCGTGTAGCTTCCGCCACCTGCATCCGATGCGACAGCAGCGGTCTCGGTCGCCGATATTGTCGGTGATGGCGTGCTTGCGTCGGACGGAGTCGGGACCACCGAGGCCGTCGCGATATTTGTCTTTTCGGCTTTCGCCAGGGCCGGGACCGTGAGTTTCTGGCCGACCTTGAGGGTGCTGGTCTTCGTCAGGTTGTTCGCGCGGGAGAGTTCCCCGACGCTGATATTCTCTGCTTTCGAGATCTTCCAGAGCGAATCACCTTTTTTAACGACGTAGCTGTGCGCTGACGCTGTCGAGGCTGGCGCTGTGACCGACGCTGTCGAGGCCACCGTTTCGTTGCCCGCCACCGAATTCGGCGCGAGCGAGCCTGGCGCGCTCGGACCCGTTGGATTCGGCATTGATGCCGTTTGGTTATTGGTTGCGCCGGCCGGTCCGCTGTCCGACGGTTCGTTGGCCGCCATGTCTGGCGTGCTGGTTCGGGATCGTGAGCATCCCTCAAAGACGACGATACCCCCGATGACGAGGACGTGCAGGGCCACTACGATGAGGACGACTTTTGAGACTTTCATTGGTTCCTTTCGTTACGTTGTGCTGGTTGCTAGCTTGCTGTTGGGCAAACCTTGTTCTTGTTTTTCACTGAATATTAAAGACATGCCGTTTGAATTCGTCCCCGCGATGTTCATAGTTTTCAAACATGTCGAAGCTGGCGCACGCCGGCGACAGCAACACCGTGTCACCGGGGAGGGTATGGCTGGCGGCAACACGCACCGCCTCCTCCATCGAGAACGCCCGTATGCACGGCACCACCTTGGACCAGGCGTGCCACATCTCGTTCTGTGCTTCACCGATCAACACCGCCAGCTTGACCTTTTCGTTGACCACTCGCTTCAAGGATGCAAAATCCAAACCCTTATCGCGCCCTCCCGCGATCAGGACCGAACGTCCCGGTAGCGAACGCAGCGCCTTCTCGACGGCGTCACCGTTGGTGGCCTTCGAATCGTTGATGAAGGATACTCCATCGACTTCCGTCACAAACTCGCAGCGGTGCGGTTGCGGGCAGTACGCGCAAATCGCTTCGCGCATTCGCGATACCGGCAATCCCACCGCCAGGCCGGTCGCGAGGGTCGCGAGCACGTTCTCCGCGTTATGCGCTCCCCGCAGGCTCGTCTCGCTCATCTTCATCAGAATGCCGTTGCACTCGGGCAGGCGAGACCAAATCGTGTCGTTGTCAGACGAGTCCAGCCAAACGTCCGCCGGGTGGTTGTAGGCGCTAAAAGTGATGGCCCGGGCCCGGATCGGCAGGCACATATGTCGCAATTGCTTTAGCGCCTCAACGCTAATCACCGCCGTGTCTTCCGGTTGTTGGTTCAAAAGCACCAGGGCTTTCGCCGCGGCGTAGTCGTCCATCGACTCGTAGCGGTCGAGATGGTCCGGCGTGATGTTCAACAGCACCGAGATATTCGCGCGGAACTGCTCGATCTTTTCGAGTTGGAACGAACTGACCTCGAGGACGAGCGCATCTAGCCCGGCGCTGGCTTCCACGGCGTCAGAAAATGCGTGGCCGATGTTCCCCGCCGCCACGGTGCGTTTACCGCAGCCAGTGAGTATCGTGGCGATCAATTCAGTCGTCGTCGTTTTGCCATTCGTGCCCGTGATCGCCACGATGGGGCAGAGGCAAAAGCGATACGCCAATTCCAATTCACTCAGCATGGGCGTCTTTTGGGTGAGCACTTCGCGTACAATCGGCCTCTCGGGCGCGATGCCGGGACTGAGCACCGCGAGATCAAAGTGCTCCGAACGATCGTAGTGGTTGCCCAATTCGACGCGCACGCCGAGCTGGCGCAAGCGAATCGCCCGCTCCTGCAACAGGTCGTCTGTCGCGTCATCGCGCACCACCACGCGAGCCCCGTCGCGCTGCAGCAGGGACGCCGCCGCCATTCCACTCCGCCCCAACCCCAGCACCAACACGTCCTTGCCGCTTAATTTCATCGTCTGCATTATCCCATTACCTCAGTTTCAATGTCGCCAATCCCAGCAGCGCAAAGATCACGGACATCACCCAAAACCTTGTCGTCACTTTGGTCTCGGACCAACCGCGCAGTTCGAAATGATGGTGCAACGGCGCCATCGCGAAAATCCGTTTGCCGCGCAGCTTGAAGCTTGCGACCTGCAGGATCACGGAAAACGCCTCCATCACGAAAATTCCGCCGACGATGATCAGCGCCGCTTCCTGTTTGATCATTACCGCAATTGCGCCGATCAATCCCCCAATGGCCAGTGAACCTGTATCGCCCATGAACACCTGGGCGGGATGGCAATTGAACCAGAGAAACCCCAGGCTCGCCCCAATCAGCGCCGCGCACACGACGGTCAGCTCGCCGGACCCGGGCACAAACGGTACCTGCAGGTAGTTGGCGAAGCGAAAGTTGCCGGCGACGAAGCACATCACCGCGTAGGCCAGCGCCACCGTCAGCGTGCAGCCCGTGGCCAAACCGTCCAGCCCGTCCGTCAGGTTCACCGCGTTCGAAGCGCCGACGATCACCACCACGACGACGAGCAGCGTCCACCACCCCATGTCGGCGATCAGCGGCCCTTTCATGAACGGCACCACCAGCTTCCTGGCCATCGGCCCGAGATGTGGATCGGTCAGCAACAGGGTGCCGACGAACAGTCCCAGCCCGATCTGGAAAAGAAATTTCGTTTTGCCGCGTATGCCGGCCGACTTCTTCGACTGCACCTTGGCCCAATCGTCGAGGAACCCCACGCCGCCGAGCCAGATCAGGGTTGCCAGGCAGATCAAGACGAGTTGATTGGTCGGACGCGCCCAAAGCAGAATCGAATCCACGACCGCCCAGATGATCAGGATGCCGCCCATGGTCGGGCAGGCCTTCTTGCCGTGAGCTACCGCCAATTCCCGCAGATCGTCCTCGCCACGAATCGGTTGTTGAAACTTCATTTCGACAAGACGGCGAATCAGCCACGGTCCCGACACGATACAGATGAGCATTGCCGTGATGGCCGCGAACACCGCGCGGAAGGTCGTGTATTGAAACACGCGCAGCGGCGAAAACAAATCCGTGTACTCGCTTAAATAGTAAAACATCCACTCCTCGGTCCTTCACTTCCTCGCAGCGGTGCCGCTGCGCCATCCAGCACAGCCCCCCAAACTCCCTTTGGGCGCTTCAGGGAAGCGCCGCTACATTACTCTTGAATTCCTCCAACATTCGTTCCAACTGCAATCGTCGGGAACCCTTGATTAAAACGAAATCCCCTTCGCGTGCCAGTCCCCGCAATGTCTCCCCGGCCTCTTCCGCCGTCGCCAGTGACAGGATCCGATGCACCTCCATGCCGGCGGCAACGGCCCCCTGCGCGATCGACCGGGCGGATTCGCCAATGGTCACAAGGAACGCCAGGCCGCAATCGGCCGCCATTGTGCCGATGTCGCGATGCGCGCCTTCCGTCCATTCACCCAACTCCAACATATCGCCCAGCACCGCGACTTTGCGGCCCGCGCACGGCGTCTCGCGCATCATCTCCAGCGCGGCTTTCATCGAGACCACGTTCGCGTTGTAGCAATCGTTCACAAACCGCACACCCCCGATCATGACCGGCTCCATGCGCATGCGCGGAAACTGTGCGCTCTCCAGGCCCAGGCAAATCTCGTCCAGGTCCATGCCCGCGAAATAGCCTACCGCAGCCGCCTGCAGGGCGTTGTAAATCTGATGGCGACCCAGCGTCTTGAGCCGAATGATCACGTCTTCGCGCTTCTTCGCGATGTTCAGGCGGAATTTAACATCGCCGTTGATTTTGATTTCACTGGCGCGGACATCCGCAAAATTCTCAATGCCAACCGTGACCACCGTCGCGTTCGTGCGGCTCCGCAGTTCCGCGCACCACGGGTCATCGGCATTCAGCACCGCCAGGCCATCGCCGTTTCGCGGCAGGGCTTCCAGCAGAGAACCTTTCTCCTTTGCCACCCCGGATTCGTCCCCGAAGAACTCGACATGCCCGAGTCCGATGTTGGTAATCACGCCGATATCCGGCTTCACCATCCCGGTGAGGACGGCGATTTCACCCGGATGATTCGTGCCGAGTTCGAACACGCCGAAGTCGTGGGCGGGATCCAGTCGCAACAGGTTGAGCGGCACGCCAATGTGGTTGTTGTTATTCCCCGACGATTCCACCACGTTGAACCGCTCGCCGAGCACCGCGGCGATGAGTTCTTTCGTGGTCGTTTTCCCGCTCGAGCCGGTGACGGCGACGAGGCGGGTCGTTGGAGGCATCAGTCGGCGGTAGTTCGTTGCGAGTTTGTGCAATGCGGTGAGGGTGTCTTGCACTTGGAGAAGCGACAAGGCACTAGGCGAGTTCATTGCACGGGTAGGATTCGAGACTACCGCCGCTGATGCCCCCAATCGGGCCACATCCGGGATAAATTCATGTCCGTCAAAATGCGGGCCGCGCAGCGCGACAAAGCAGTCGCCCCGGCCCAACGCGCGTGAGTCGATGCTGATCCGCTCGACGATCCGTTCGGGTTCGCCGCGAATCAGCCGCGCTTCACAAAGTTCTGCCAACTGTTCTAAACGCAAGGTTTCCACCGTGTTCCACTCAGGTTGGAGTATTGTTCCACGACGAGACGGTCATTGAACGGCACGACCGTGTCCGCAAATTCCTGGTACGCCTCATGACCCTTGCCCGCGATGAGCACCGTGTCGCCGGGCCGCGCGATGTCCAGCGCCCGCTCAATGGCCTCGCGCCGGTCTTCGATGACCTGGTAACGACGCACCGTGCTGGCCCAGAATCCCTCCTCGATTTGCCGCAGAATCTCGCGGGGATCCTCCGTGCGCGGATTGTCGCTCGTAAGAATCGAAAAGTCCGCCAGGTCGGCGGCGGCTTCTCCCATCGACTTGCGCTTGCCCTTGTCGCGGTCTCCCCCGCAGCCGAACACCACGATCAGCCGCCCGCGTGTCAACTCACTCAGGGTGACGAGGACATTGCGCAACGCGTCCGCCGTGTGGGCGTAGTCGACAAAAACACCGTAGCCTTCCCGGCTGTCGATCCTCTCGACCCGGCCGGTACCGGCCGAAATCTGGCCAGGGCCCGTTCGATCGTCTGAAGATCGATACCGAGCGCCAGGCTCGCACTGATGGCTGCCAGCGCGTTGGACACATTGTAGCGCCCAATCAGCGGAAGTGACATCGGGATACTGCCCTCGGGCGTGTGGACGACGAAGTAACTTCCCTCCGCCGACACGCGCACGTCCTCGGCGCGAACGATGGCCGCGCTTGAAACGCCGTAGCTGACTACGGCGTGGTCCCCACCCAAGCGCTTGATCAATTCACGACCGTATGCGTTATCCGCATTCACAACCGCGCGGCCCGCCTTTCGGACAGTGCCCAACGCGCTGAACAGCTTAACTTTTGCCTCAAAATACTTCTTCATCGTGCCGTGGTAATCGAGGTGGTCCTGCGAAAGATTGGTGAACATGGCCACGTCAAAGTCCACTTCCGCCACGCGCGATTGATCGAGCGCATGCGAGCTGACTTCCATCGACACGCCGCCGCAGCCCGCCAACAACATCTGGCTCATCATTTCCTGGATCTCAACCGACTCCGGGGTCGTGCGCGACGCGGGAATCACCCGCTGTCCGATCTGGTACTGCACCGTTCCCAGCAGTCCGCAGGGAAAACCGGCCGCTTCCATGATCGCGCGCACCATGAAGGCCGTCGTGGTTTTGCCATTCGTGCCCGTGATGCCCACCACCTTCAAGCTTTGCGACGGATGATTATAAAACTGCGCCGAAGCCTGCGCCATTGACCGACGCGCGTCGCGAACCTTGATGCGGGTGGCTCGTTGACGAAAGCTGGCGTCGTTCTCCAGCACCACCGCCAGGGCGCCGCGGTCAATCGCGGCGTCCACGAAGCGGTGTCCATCCGTCCGTTCCCCGCGAACCGCCACAAACAAATTGCCGGGCATGACCCGCCGCGAATCACACGTGATACCGGTGATTTCGCGGTCCAGCGTGCCCTCGACGGCCAGCGGCTTTACAGTTTTTACGATTTCGGCCAGGTTCATGACAGTTTTGCGACCTCGGCTTGTGGAGTTTGCGGCGTTTGTGGTTCGATTCCCAAATACTCGGCGACTTTTTCCGCCACGTCGCGGAAGACAGGTCCGGCAACGGATCCGCCGTAGAACGCGCCACCGGACGGATCATCCAGGGACACTAAAATTGATATCTGCGGGTCCGCCGCCGGGAAATAGCCGATAAATGACGAATAATACTTGCGGACATATTGGCCGTTCTCGACCTTCTGCGCCGTGCCCGTCTTGCCGGCAACGTCGAAACCCGGCAGACCAGCCTTCGGGGCGGTTCCGTCCGGGCCGACCACCTTGCGCAACGCCGTCGTCATCAACATGCACGTGCGCGGTGAAATAACCGGGCCCACTTGCTGCGGTTCATACTGGAGAATCGGGGTCCCGTCCTGGTCCATGATGCTCTTGACGATCATCGGCTTCATGCGCACGCCGTTGTTGGCGATGGTGTTCATCGCCATCAACATTTGCAGGGACGTAACGGCTATCTCGTGGCCCATCGGGATGCGTGTGATTGAAAGACTGTTCCAACGGGCCAGCGGATGCGCGATGCCGGACACTTCCCCGGGCAGTGCGATGTCCGTCTTGTGGCCGAAGCCGAAACGCCGGATGTACTCGGCGAGTCGCGCCGGTCCCATGCGCAGCCCCACCTTCGCGGCGCCGATATTGCTGGAATGGAACAGGATTCCCTCGACGTCCAGGACTCCGTACGGATGCGCATCATGCAAAATACGGCCGGCATACATGAACGCCCCGTTCTCACAGTCAAACTGATCGGTGAGACTGACAATGCCTTCATTGAGCGCGCCGGAACAAACGACGATCTTGAAGGTCGAGCCCGGCTCGGCCACGTCGCTGATGCAGCGATTACGGCGGGCGTCGGCCGATCCAGCGTCCATGTCGGTCGGGTCGAACGTGGGTCGCGAACTCATCGCGAGGATTTCGCCGGTCTTCGGGCGCGAGATAATGATCACTCCCGCCTGCGGCTTGAACTCGACCATGGCCTTGTCCAGCTCCTGTTCGGCCACGTGCTGGATCACCTGGTCAATCGTCAGGACAACATTGAAACCGTCACGCGGCCCCAGTTCCTCGTTGCGCAGCGCCCGAATCTCGTGCCCTTTGCGGTCGCGCTCGATGATCTCATACCCTGCCTGCCCCTCCAGGTAATCGTCCATGGACGCTTCGATGCCCTGGACTCCCTTGTACTCGGAGTTAACAAAACCAATGACGTGGCTGGCCAGGGGGCCGTTGGGATACGAGCGGACGAATTGGTCCTCGAAGGAAATGCCCTTCAACTTCATGGCGCGGATCTTCTGGACGGTGTCTTCGTCGAGTTTCGCGCGCGGGTTCAGGCGGACGTAATGCGACTGGCTGCTGAGTTTTTCGGTCAACGATTCCGCGTCCGTCTTCAACAAGGGCGCCAGCTTTTCCGCAATCGAAGCGGCCTGGGGCGCGGTGATCGTTGCATCCGCGGTGACGATGCGCACGGATAGACTGTTGGCGAGCAGATTGCCATTCGCATCCAGGATCGCGCCACGGCGACCTTGCTGGTGGACAACCTGCTCGCGATTTGCCTGGGCCAAAGCGCTGAGTTCCCGGTGCTGCAGGATGTGCAAATCAAAAAGACGAAAGCCCAGCGCCAGGAAAACAGACGCCAATGCGCCAATCACGATCAACGCCCGGCCTTTTTGTGGCGCCAGGATCATCGCTTCACCAGCGTTTTCGGTTGGACGTTGGGTGGCAGGCGGCGCGTTCGCCATTTGCATGTCCCACTCCGGGCCCGGTTCATAGAGACGCACAACCTGGCCCTCTTTCGGCGCGACCAGGCTCAGGTTGTACTGCTGGCACTCCGCTTCCAGTTGCGCGGGTGACTCCAAATGCGCCATTTGCGCGGCCAACATCATGTTGCGCTTCTGCGCCGAGGACAGGGCCGCTTCACGCTTCTTGATCTCGTCGCCCTGGCGATAGATCGCGTTCTTCTGCCAGACGTAACCCAAACCGCTCATGGCGATGCAAATGCATGCCACCAGTGATTTGGTCACCGTTCCGAACCTCAATTGCTCACGTTTGCGATTTCGCTTCATCACTCAAATTGTCCAGGGGGTCGGCCTCCTTGAACCGACCCCCTGCGGGGTTCCCCACCCCCTCGAACATTGTTGCTTTCCAGCTTCAAATTTTCTCCGCCACTCGCAGCTTCGCGCTGCGCGCCCGCGGGTTGTTGCGCACTTCCACCTCGTCGGCGATGACGGGTTTCCGCGTCACGATCCGCAAAACTTCTTTCCGGCCGCACGCGCACGCTGGTAGATCCGTCGGGCAGGTGCAACCGGTGCTTTTCTCGACAAAAAATTGTTTCACGATGCGGTCTTCCAGGGAATGGAAGGAGATGACGGCGATCCGCGCGCCCGATTTCAGAAACTGCGTGGCGCTCTCCAGGCCCCGCTTGAGATTGCCCAGTTCGTCATTCACCGCGATGCGCAGCGCCTGGAAAACCCGCGTGGCCGGATGGATTCCCCCGCGCTTTGGCCCGAGAACGCTCTCCACCAAGCGGGCGAGCTGGGTCGTGGTTTCCAGCGGCGTATCCTCGCGCTCGGCGATAATTTTGCGGGCAATCGCGCGCGCACGCTTCTCTTCACCGTACACGCGGAAGATCCGGGCCAGTTCATCAAGGCCGGCGCGTGCGGAGGATGTCCCGGGCGGTGACGGCAGATTCGCCGTGGGATTCGCGGGGTTGGCGGCTCATGCGCATATCGAGCGGGCCTTCCCGCTGAAAGCTGAAGCCCCGCCCGGGCTCGTCAAATTGACGGGAACTCACTCCGAGGTCGAATACGACCCCATCCACCGCTGTCACTCTCAGACTCATCAGCACTTTCTCCAACTCCACGTAGTTGGCGCGCACCAATTGAACGCGCGCCCCAAATTCACCCAACCGCTCGCGGCTCGCCGCGATTGCCTCCTCGTCCCAGTCCAGCCCGATCAACTGGCCCTCCGGCCCGCACGCGCGCAAAATCTCCCGCGCATGCCCGCCGCCGCCGACAGTACAATCCACGTACAATCCGCCGCGGCGCGGCTGCAACTGGTTTACGACCTCCTTGATTAGGACAGGGGTGTGATAGGTCATGTGGAAGCCCGGATCGGTAGGAAATCAACGTCTTACGTACGCCGATCCTTGCCTCCTCTGACACACCTCCCCAACCCACTCACGGGAGCCTTCACTCCCGCCGCCATCGCCTCACGTGACCGCAACAGCCTTGCGAGTCCCCGCTCACAAGCGCGCGGCACGATGACTGCCCAACATTCGTCCGACCAAATGCCCAAATCCAACACGCGACCACGGGCTGCCGTTGGGACGCTCCCGTTTCACGTTTTCCACGGTGTAACTTGCGGAAATATCAATCACGTCGGTGGCCATCTCCGGCAAACAGCCGCAGCCCCCCTCGATAATGACTGCGCCTCGCGCTACGGGGCGTGAGGCAGTCCGCGGTACTCCGTTGCCACCCGGCGAACTGACGATTCTGCCGTCCAACTTCGGAAAGGGATTCATCCGCGGCAATCGAAACTGCCGCATTTCGCCGCCCAGATTGGTCAGGCTGCGGTTCAAACTCAAAAAACCCATGATGCCATCTCGACTCATTTCAGATCTCACAATCCCACCTGTTTGGCGGCTTCCGAAAATTTCTGCATCGCGTTGCGGTCAACCTTGGCCCAGCGGGCCGGCGACCAAATCTCAAAACGGTTGAGTGTCCCCACCAGCACCGCCTCTTTATCGAAGCCGGCGTGCCTTTTAAGCTCCTCGGTCAGGGCAATGCGCCCCTGCGAGTCGCAGGCCGAACCATGTGCCCGCGAGGCGATAACGCGGACCACATCGCGTCGCTTGTATTCCCCAATCGAAATGTCGTCGGCGCGCTCCAGCATCTTTTCCATCGCCGATGCCGGCATCACCACCAGACAATTCTTTGGGTCGGGCAACACGTAAAACTCCTGCGAGCCTTTCACGGCGGCTCGCCATTTTGCCGGGATCGCTACACGCTTCTTTTCATCAACCGAGTGCCGAAACGTGCCAACGAACACCGTCCTTGTTAATGCCTTGACCATTGGATCGTGATTCCTCCTTGAAAATCACCATCCCCACTCTCCATCACCCTTGCCACTACAAATCCCCTTTGCTCCCCACTTTGTGACACACCCCCCCCTAAAGTGTCAACACCTTTCCCGAAAATATTTGGAAAAATCTTTGCGGAGATTCCGACGCGGCTTTTTACTTCGCGTCGGCCGCGTTTCCGAAGAGGAAAACCAGCGCGCGCCACACCCGCTCGCGCCAGCAGCGCTCGTTGTGTTCGCCGCCCTTTTCCTCGAAGTAGCAGAGGTCTTCTTCCTCGCGCCAGCCGCGCGCGAGATACGCCTGGTGCACCTGGCGTGATTGCGGCGCGCCGTCCCGCACCGTGCCGCAGTCGAGATAGACGCGGAGATCCTGGTGCTCGAGTTTCTTCACGAACTCGACGAACGATTTCCCCTGTCGATCGCGAACCTGGAACGCGCCGGAGAGACACGCGGCCTTGTGGAACGTCTCGGGAAGCTTATGCGCCATCCACAACGAGACCAGTCCTCCCAGGGAGGAACCCAGCACCGCGGTGTGCTCGCGATCCTTCTTCGTCGGGAATTTTCGATCGACACAGCGCTTCACGACATCGACCACGTAATTCGCGTACGGATGCGCGAGAATGTCGTCGTAGGTTTTTCCCGGCGTGTATTCACGGAAACGCGCGTGCGTATTCGGGATGCCGACCAGGATGGTCGGCTCCATCTTTCCCTCGCGCGTCAATTCATCCGCGATCTGGTTGAGATACCAGCCGCCGTGACCGAAGCAGCAATGCGGATCATCCCAGATGTTTTGGCCATCGTGACAATAGAGCACCGGGAAACGCCGGCGATGATCATGTTCCGCGAGTTCGGGAAGATAGACATAGATCGGCCGGGCCGTGAGATGACCGAAACGAGGCAACACCTTTGACTCGTCGATGACGTGAAAGCGGGACGACTCAGGCAACTGGATCATGTGCGTTTCGGGAACAACGGCGCAATCTGCCCGATCTTCGTTCCCGGCGCAAGGCGTCCCCACGCAATCTCTTCCGCAAGCACCCGAAGTTTGTCCGCCGCGCCCAACTGCGTCCGAATCTGCTGCGCGCGATCGTCGGCATAAACGGCGTCACCAGAACGGAAATCAGGCGCACCGATTCCGCCAGGTTGTAGAGCACGCCATCCAGCCGCGCGCTTGCGCTGGATCTTTCGCCAACTCCCACGGCTTGCTCTCCTCAACATACTGGTTGGCCCGCGTGACAAAGTCCCACAGTGCGTCCAGCGCCCCGCTGAAATCAATTCGCTCCATCTCTTCGCGATACGCCGTCGTCGTCTTCTCGCCGTCAGCTTTCAAGTCCGCGTCGTTCGCTTCGGCACGCACGCCTCACGATAGCGCTGGATCATCGACAGCGTGCGATTGACCAGGTTGCCGATATCGTTGGCGAGTTCGGCGTTGTAGCGTTGCTCCAGGCGCGCCCAGGAGAAATCGCCGTCCCCATTGAAGGGCACTTCACGCATGAGATAATACCGCAACACATCGGCGCTGTATTTTTCCAGCACTTCCGAAGGCTCGATCATGGTGCCGCGCGTCTTGCTCATCTTTTCGCCGTCGACGGAGATGAACCCGTGGGCAAACACCATTTTCGGCAGCGGCAATCCGGCCGCGAGCAGACCGCCGGCCAAATCGTGCAGTGGAAACGGGTGATGTCCTTGCCGATAATGTGCACGTCCGCCGGCCACCAACGGCCGAACTGCGCCTCGTCGCTGCCGTAACCGACCGCGCTGATGTAGTTCACCAGCGCGTCGAACCAGATCCAGATGGTCTGCGCCGGATTGACGGGACTCGGCACGCCCCAGCGGACATTGCTGCGCGTAAAGCTGACGTCCTGCAAACCTTCCCGCAGCAACCCGAGGATTTCATTCCGACGAATCACCGGTTCAATCCGGAACTCCGCGGTCTCGATCAACTTTTGTAGCCGCTCTTGAAACGCGGTGAGTTTGAAGAAAAGATTTTTCTCCTGGACGCGCTCGAGGGGGCGTTTATGAATCGGGCATTGGAAGTCCGGCGCGTCTTTTTCCGTGTAGTAATTCTCGCAACTCGGGCAGTACAGGCCCTCGTAATCGCCTTCGTACAAATAACCCGTCTTTGACCAGCCGCTCGAACAACAATTTCACCGCCGCTTCGTGTTGCGGATCGGTCGTGCGCACGAACCCATCGTACGCGACGCCGAGCTTTGCCCAGGTATCCGTGAAGGCGGGAATCATGCGGTCGCAATACTCGCGCGGGGTCACGCCTTCCTTCTCCGCTTGCCGCTGCACGTTCAAACTATGTTCGTCCGTGCCTGTGAGAAAGAAAACCTCGTCGCCGCAAAGCCGATGGTAGCGCGCGCACGACATCCGCCCCGATCTTTTCGAGTACGCATGCCCGATGTGCGGGCGCGTCGTTGACGTAATCAATCGGCGGTGGTGACGTAAAATTTCATCGGCGCGAGATATTCGCAGTTTGAGCAACCGAGTCAACCGTCTCACTTCCCGCCGAGCCGTTCCAGCAACGTCACGATGGCCAGGATGCAGATGGCCTGGACGATCACGATCAGCGCGGCGGTCATCTGCGACCACAACAGCACCGTGGCTCCCAGGCCGAGGGTCAGCGTGATCAGGTAAATGAGCGTTACGGCCCAGCTTTGCGGCAGGCCGAGCCGGACCAGGCGGTGGGAAAGATGGTTCACGTCGCCATGATAAATCGGCTGGCCGCCGCGCAGCCGAATCCACGTCACCATCACGAGATCGAACAGCGGCACCGCCAGCACCAGCAAGGGGATCAGCACCGGCAACAGCGTGGGCGTTTTCCCATGCCGATAGAACGTGACGGTGATCGGCAGGACCGCCAGCATATAGCCCACAAAGTGACTGCCCGCATCCCCGAGAAAAATCGTCGCGGGCTTGAAATTATGCGGCAGGAACCCCAGCAGCGCGCCCGCCAGCGCCATCGCGATGAGGCAGACAAAATACTGATGCTGGATTCCCGCAATCAGCCCAAACAGTCCCGCGCAGACCAGTCCGATACCCGCGCACAACCCGTCCATGTTGTCGAGAAAGTTCATCGCGTTGGTGATGGTCACGATCCACAACACCGTCAGCACATAGCTCACGAATGTGCTGTGAATGAAAACCGTGGCCCGGATTCCGGCCAGGGCCACTGACAACGCAATGATGATTTGTGCGATCAATTTTGTCCGCGCCTTGATCTCGTATTTGTCGTCGTACATGCCGAGCGCCACCATCAGGCCGCCGCCGAGCACGATCACAAGCAACTTCGGCCAGACCGAGAAGGCGCCGTCCAAATACATCTTCACATCGGGCATCTCGATGAAGGGCAGATCCACCCGGCTCGCCAGCGGGAGCAGGAAGAGATAATTGAAGACCACGTTGGCAGCGAACGCGCTGAAAACCGCCGCCCCGCCGAGCAACGGCATCGCTTCCGTATGAATCTTCCGTTCGCTGTCCGGCTGGTCAATGTAATTCCATTGGATGGAGAGTCGCTTGAAAAGTGGCGTAAACAGCAGCGCCAGCCCGAAGCTGACATCGAACACATAGAAATAAACCAGCAGCCAGTGCATGTCAGTACCGCGCCGCCCACAGTCGCCGGTACAACTCGTCGAGTTGTCTCACCATCCGCTCCTCCGAAAAACGCTCCTTGACCAGGTTCCTGCCCTGCGCGGCCATTCTATTGGCCAGGGCTGTGTCCTGCAACAACCGAATCACCGCGTTGGCCAATCCGTTCACATCCCCGGCCCGCACGAGCAAGCCGGTCTCTCCGTCAACGCATACCTCGCGCGCGCCGTCCACGTCGAACGCCACGACCGGCTTTCCGGCCGCGAGCGCCTGTGGTAACGCCCGCGGTAGGCCCTCGCGCAACGACAAGTGCACCAGCAGGTCCATCGAGGCCACGTACCGCGGAATCTCGTTCGGCGGGACGAGACCCGCAAAAACAAAATAACCGCGCAGGTTCATTTCCGTTGCGAGACGTTCAAATCGTTCCCGATAAATTCCATCCCCGACCAACAGAAATTTGACATTGGGCACGGCCGCGACAATGCGCGGCGCCGCCTCGAAGAGAAACTCGTGCCCTTTTAGACGGAACAGGCGGGCAATCTTGCCGACCACAAGATCCCCCGGGGAGATCCCGAGGGATTCACGCAGCGAATCATCACGTCGTGCATCGAGAAACGCATCGATATTCATGCCACTGTGGATGGTCGTGTACCGGTCAGGCGCGCCGATGCCCGCCGCCAGATATTGCTCGGTCATCGCGTCCGCGACGGAGACAAATTGCGTCGTGCATTCACCCGCCACTTGTTCCGCCCAGCGGAAGATCCAGTTGCCAATCGGATTCTGGTATTCGTAGAAGGACGGCCCGTGAATCGTGTGCACAATGATCGGCACCCGGGCCAGTTTCGCGGCGACGCGGCCCGATAAACCCGGCTTTCCCACTGTGCGTGTGGACGACATCGTATCGTTTCCGCACGAACAATCTTCGCAGCGCGGCGCCCGCACCCAGGTCGTGCAGCGGATTTGGCGCGCGCCGCAGTTCCTCCACGATGATCATTGGCACACCCGCCGCTTTTGCCTGGTCGTACAGCGAACCTTCCGGCCCCGTTTGCGGTCCGATTACCAGGTCCACATCGTACCCCAGTTTCCGCAACCCGATACACGTGGATACGGTATTCTCCTGCGCCCCGCCGACGATCAACCGCGTAATGACGTGGCAAATTCTCATGTATTACTTTTCACGCAACTGATAGACGATCCCGCGTCCCGTCCGGTGAACTTCGGTCCCGTAGTGGTGCAGGGTACTTTGGATGAGGTCCCAATTGGCATCCGCCATGTAATTATAGCCACGTCGCAACCGATCCGTTTCGGCAAAATTCACGTACACATGCGTGATGCCCCTGTCCCGCAACGCCGCCAGCAGTTCCTCCGACGACTTCGCTTCCTTGCTCATCGCGGTCAACGGCGACTGGTCGAACGCCGTACTCCATACAGCAGGATGCTTCGCATAATACAAGCGGCCCTCCCCGACGTAGAGAACTTTGGCGCCGCTGGGCAGGTTTTCGTTCATCCAAATGATCGGCTCCAGCACGCCCTTCCCCATCCGCGCGATGAATTCATCCCGGGTGAATTGTCCGAGCGCACATTGGACGAAATCCATCTGGGGCGGCAAGCGCTCCGGCTTCTCCGTGTCCACCAAATCATTCAGCGCCAGCGTCGCGAGACTCCCCAGCATGACAACGCCGACAGCAAGGCGGATCGCCCATCGCACCGACCTTTCACGACCGAGCTTCTCCACCGCGAATGCGCCAACCACGGCCGCCATGCCAAAGGTCGGAAACAGGAACCGCCATGGTCGAAAGGTGAAGCAAAACCAGCTCGCGCAGGCGCCCGCCACCAACCACCCTGCCCGCTTCGCCGCTGGTTCGCAGCGCGAGACCAGCAGGACCAGCGGCGCCGTCATCAACAGCAGTGGGACTGCGCCCGGCTCGACGAAGGAGTAGTTCCACAATAACAAAAAGAATTGCCCGATCGTTCCCCACCCGAATGTTGGATAATGCTTCCCCGAGAACACTGTGGCCTGGGCTGCGCTCCAATAGGGATTTGGGAACCATTGATGGAATAACGGGTAGACCGGATTGCCCGCCAGCAGCCAATTCTTGACCAGCCACGGCGCAACAACGGCCAGGGCGAGAAGGCCGAAGGCCGGCAGCAGACGGATTTTCCGGCGGAAGGCCAGCAATACGGCCAGCGGCAAGAATACCACCGGGATCGCCGTCCACTTGGTCGCCACCGCCGCGCCGGCGCAAAGGGCCGACAACCAAACAAGCTTGGGGCTTTCTTCCTCGCCCCAAATCACCAACGCGCCGAACGCCAGCATCGCGAAAAACGCGGTCGCCAGATCAATCCGCGCCGTTTGACCCAGGTCCTGCACGAACGGCGTGCAATAGAACAGCGCCGCTGCCGTCAACCCCACGGCCCGCGACCACAACCGCCGCCCCACGCCGAACACCGCCAGCGCGCCGAGCAAGCCGAACAGCCAGTGCAACAGCTTCGCCGCGATATCCGAGGTCAGCGTCGTTGCCAACAGGTACAACATCTCCGTCAGTTGCGGCAGGTTCGAGTAGAAGTTGTGCGGCAGGAAGACGATGTGGCCCGCGCGTTGATAATCCGCCAGCGCGCCCAGATGATACTCGAGTTCATCGTATTCAAACGGCGGCGCCAATGCGCCCGCGAGGTTGAGCGCCGCGGCAATCACGATGCACGCGATCATCCACTTCGCCCAGCCATCGGTTCGGTCCGTCGAAACCTGGAATTCGCGCAGGAACTTTCGAGGCGCGGGCAAAAACCAGCAGAGCAAGGCAAGACCTACCAGCGGGACTTTCGTGATGGAAACAGATCCCACCACGAGCACGAGCACGGCGAGAGACCAGAAGCCCACAGCCAGGGCGAACAACACGCCGAGAATATCGCGCTTCGTCACGAGCCGATTCGTTACCGTCGCGCCCAACCCCAGTGCTGCGGCCACAATCCCGATAAGGCACACAAAGTCATACACCCGCGCAGTCCAGAATTCCTGAAAATGCGGGCCGACTTGGAGCGCGGGCAGCGCCGCGGCAAACAGGTTCGCTGCCTGCCAGGGCAGGAGCCACGCGCCGTAGCGAACGAGGTAAATCAGCGCCAGCCCGACCACCCAAAGGATCGCGAGCAGTCGCGCGAATTCAGGACGAAGCCACGGGGACGCGGCGCGATCCGAAGTGGTCTGCATTGGCCGCCATTGTAGCGGTCAATGTCAGATGCGCAAGCCGACTAGTTGTGGCGCCCTTGGAGCGCTCTCATCCCAGAATCGAACCCACCTTCACCTCGTGTCCCCGCAAGAAGGCGTCGATGGGCATGCGTTTGCTGTTGGCGGGTTGAAGTTCCTGGATGCGTACGCCGCCCTGGCCGGTGGCGACAATGAAATCCGCCAGCAATTCGCCGGGGTTGCCGGAAACACCTTCGACGACCTCGACCTTCCATACTTTCAACAACAAATCGCCGAGGCGCGTGTGAGTGCCGGGCCACGGATCGAAAGCACGAACCTGCCGCTCAATCTCGACGGCGGAACGCGTCCAATTGACACGGCCATCTTCCTTCGCGATTTTTTTTGAGTACGTGGCGCGGGTCTCGTCCTGTTTCGCGCGCGGGGCTTTGCCCTCGGCGATCAACCCCACCGTTTCCACCAACAAATCGCCCCCCAGTTTTGCGAGGCGATCGTGCAAGGTGGCACTGGTGTCGTCGGCGTGGATCAGTTGCGCGCGCTGAAGGATGATGTCGCCGGTGTCCATGTTTTCGTCCAAATACATTGTTGTGACTCCCGTCTCGTGGTCGCCATGAAGGATCGCGTATTGGATTGGCGCGGCGCCCCGCCAACGCGGCAGCAGCGAAGTGTGAACGTTGATGCACCCAAGCGGCGGGATTTCCAGGACCGCTTTCGGCAGAATCTGGCCGTAGGCGACAATAATAATGAGGTCGGGCCGGGCCGCCCGCAGGGAATCGATGGCAGCAGGTTCGCGAATCTTAGCGGGCTGCTGAAAGAGAAGACCAAGACGTTCCGCCGCAACTTTCACGGGTGGCGGTGTGGGTTTAAGGTCACGTCCTTTCGGGCGATCCGGTTGGGTGACTACAACGACGATGTCGTTCCCGGGCACTTTTGCTACGGCCTCGAGGCTCGGGCAGGCAAGTTCGGCTGTTCCCATAAAAACGATGCGCATGACGGGTCAGCCCTAACAGAGCCGCCGGTGAAATTCAAGCGTGCTGCCACCCCAAAAAGAGGATGGGCGAGAGGTGATGCCCCTCGCCCATCAGTCAACGATCGTATTCTTCGTTATGGAAGGAGTTGACGTCTCAGCGTCATGTGTCCGGCTGGAAGAAGCGTGACGTTGGTCGTGCCACCTTCAAAAATGACGTTAACAACGCCAATCAGGTGGGCGTCTCCGGCAATCTCCTTGTCCTTGACCTTGTCGTCGGTGTTCTTGACAGATATGTCCCCAAAGGTCTTGTCTTGTGAGCGATCCGTGTCCACCAGTACCGCTCGCGGACAACCGTTGGTGGGATTCAGATAAACCCTGCCAGCAACCGTCAGGAAGCCACCCACCAGGAAGCCGTTGGTATTCACAGCCATTCGCATGACGAACCGTTCGTGGTTGGGACCCGGCGCAGAAGGGTCGTCCTGGCCCGTCAACACATCGATGTTTGTGCTGCCGGCAATGTCCACAACGTTGCTTAACAGACTCGTGTCGAAGACGACCAATCTCGCGAGCGTTGAATCGCAACTAATCTCCAACCCCAGCACACGATTGGTCTCCACGGTCGTAAGGGCTTGACCCAAAGCCAGGTTAACCAGGTCATGGCCTGCAAACGTATCGAACGCGAGCAGGGCCGTATTGGTCGCTACTGGATTCGGCACCTGAAACACCGCGTTCACTGCCGCCGTGTCCCGAAACGTGCCCGCGACGACCGGGGCCCCTAATGCTGTCAGGACCGCGACCACTAAGGCCGCTGCCCCAATTGCAATCCATTGTTTTGCTTTCATCGTATAAGTTGCTCCTTGCTCGGTTTTTTTCTGGTCAGGATCGCTGGCCGAGTACACGATCCAGACTTCTGCTCACGTGCACGGTTAAACACCGCCCATCGTTGCAGGTTTCTGTCCCCATAAGACTGGCGTATCCTAGCATACGGACATGGTTGTTTCCACGAAAAAGCGAGCTTTTGTCAGAAAATGCCACTCGTTTCCAGAGAACAATTGGCCCGCCAGGTCAATTCCTCGCGCCCACAGCGGGCGATGGCGGCGGAATTTCGCGCATCTCCTGGAAGCGGCCGAGAATGGCGCTGAGAATGTCATGGGCAACTTCAATGGGCGTTTGCAGCGCATTGACATCCACGCTGATTTCCCTCGGATAATGGGCCAGTAGGGGCCGCGATTCCTTCTCGTAAATATCCAGCCGATGACGAATCGTCTGGTCATTGGCGTCGTCGAGCCTGTTCTCTTTCAGGGCACGGGATTTAAGGCGGCGGACCATCTCCTCGCGATCATGGACCGCGCGCAAAGAGATCAATTTCACCACTTCGATGTATTGATCGAGCATCTTCGCCTGATGAATATTTCGCGGGATGCCGTCCAGAACCAGAATGGAGGCGGCGGGGTTGAGGGCCCCCGTGTGGATGAGCTTGTCGATGTGTTCCCGCCATAAACGCACGGTGAAATCATCCGGGACCAACTCCCCCTTGCTCGAGTATTGGAGGAAGACCTTCCCAACTTCGCTGTTGAGATCAATAGAGCGAAAGACATTGCCGCAAGCGAGGTGGTGGAAGCCGGGCAGTGTGCCAAGCATTTTGCCCTGGGTGCCTTTGCCGCTACCGGGGGAGCCGAACAAAAGAATCGTTTTGATCTTTTCCATGGGGCCCGTTTTCCTCTCTAGTTCAATAACTGATACCAATTATCGCGCCGATGCGGCTCGTACCCAAGTTCCCGGATCAATCGCTGCATGGTTTCTTCGTTGATGCGGAACGTGGCTCCGGCCTGCGACACCACGTTCTCTTCCATCATCACGCTGCCGAAATCGTTCGCGCCGTACTTCAGCGCAATCTGCCCGATTTGCGGTCCCTGGGTCACCCAACTGGATTGCACATTCGAGAAATTATCCAGGAAAATACGCGAGAGTGCCTGCGTCCGCAGGTACTCATGCGACCCGACCGACGGCACCTTCAGGCGGGTGTTCTCGCTCTGGAACGTCCAGCAGATGTACGCCGTGAAGCCGTGGGTGCGGTCTTGCAAATCGCGGAGTCGCACCAGGTGTTCGACGCGATCTTCGATGGTCTCCACGTGCCCGAACATCATCGTCGCCGACGAGTTCAAGCCAAGGCCGTGGGCGATCTCCATCACGCGCAGCCATTCGTCGCTGGTGCACTTCAACGGCGCAATCCGCTGGCGCACGCGGTCAACCAGAATTTCGCCGCCGCCGCCGGGGATGGAACCCAGCCCGGCCTCCTTGAATCTGCGAATCACTTCTTCGACGGGCATGCTGAAGACTTTGGCGAAATGGTTGAACTCCGGTGGCGAGAAACCGTGGATATTTACCTGGGGAAAGTTGCGGCGAATGTACTGCAGCAGGTTCAGGTAGTAGTCGATCCCGAGTTTTGGATGATGGCCGCCCTGCATCAAGATCTGGACGCCACCGATCGCCACCAATTCCTTGATCTTCTCACCGATCTGCTCGGGTGTGAGCACGTAGGAATCGTCGTCACGCTCCTCGCGCATGAAGGCGCAGAAAGTGCAATACACGTCGCAGACATTCGTGTAATTGATGTTGCGGTCAATGATGTAGGTAACCCGTCGCTCCGGATGCTTTTGCTCGCGCACCACATCCGCCAGCGCGCCCAATTCCGGAAGCGTGAAGGCGTGATAGAGCCGGATGGCTTCGGCGGGCGTAATCCGCGCGCCGTCGCAGACCTTGCCCTGAATCGTATCAAGCGACGTATCGTAAATCATGACAGTCGTCCACCAACCGCATTTCCTTCAAGTATTGCTGGAACCGCCGAATTCCCTGCTTCTCCGCCGCGCCCAACTCGTACGACAAATTCTTCGTCAGGTATTCGCGACGAACTTCCGGTGTCGCTTCCGTCGCATCTTGCACAATGCGTTCGATATTCGCAAGCCCTTGGGCCTTGGCGGCACGCAGCGGGCCACCGAGCGCATTCCCATCCACCCCGCGGCGCAAGGCCCACGCCGCAAAGACAAACGGCAAACCGGTCAATTCCACCCAGGCTTCGCCGAGATCGAGGATCGGTTGCGAGCCGTTCCGGGTACGATACCAGAGCGCCTCGTCGCCGATCAACATCATCGCCTCATGCTCCGACAATTTGCCGCCTTCGGGCCGCGGATAGAACTCCGGGGTCACGTTGTAGCCGTATTGGAGAATGATGCGCACCAGCCAGGCCGATGTGCGCGATGCCGTGTCCACCGCTACGCGCTTCAGTTTTTCGACGGGCTCGCGGTGGACCAGATACACGCTTTGAATCGGGCCCCGTGTGGCGACGGCAATCCCGTCCAGAACATCGTAACGGTCGTGCTGGATGACCTCGGCAATCGGCACCAGCCCCGCGTCGAATTGTCCGCGGAACATCAAATCCGCCAACCGTGACGGCGGCGACAGCGTGACCTGGTCTTCGATTCCGTAAATGAGCGGACGCGCGTTCAGATACGGCACACTGCCAATCCGCCACGGCAATCCCACGCTCATGCTGCTCCTCCTTCGTTGCTGGCGCCGGCGTAGGCGGTTTCGGTCGGGAAAACTGGCGCACGGCTCGCCCCGTCGCGCGGCGGTGCAAGCACGCTGCTCTCTGCCTTGTCTATGTTCACTAGCCGATACAGACTGTCGCGCTGGACGGGTTCACGGCCCGTTTCACGAATCGTTTTCACCAATTCTTCGCGCGCCATTTCCTGGGGGGTTTTCGCGCCGGCCATGTGGTAAATCTTTTCTTCTATCACGGTGCCGTCCAGATCGTCCACGCCATAGCTCAAGGAAACCTGCGCGAGTTTCAGGCCCATTAAAATCCAGTACGCCTTGATGTGGTCGATATTGTCGAGATAAATGCGGGCGATCGCCAGCGTCTTCAACATATCGTAGCCGCTCGGGCCCGTGACCTCGGGCAGCTTGGTATTATCGGGATGAAACGCCAGCGTCACAAAGGCTGTGAAGCCGCCGGTTTCAGCCTGTAATTCCCGCAAGCCGCCGCAGATGATCCACGCGGTGATGCTCTTTTTCGACATGGCCAATCAACATCGTGCAGGTCGAACGTCCGCCCATCTTGTGCCAGAGACGGTGAACATCGAGCCATTCCTCTGCGGATTCCTTGGCGTGGCAAATCACGCTGCGGACTTCAGGATCGAAAATCTCCGCGCCGCCACCCGTCAACGAGCCAAGCCCGGCCTCGCGCAAAGCGGCGAGAGTTTCGGGGACGCTGCGTTTGCCCACCCACGACAGGTGCAAAATCTCAATGGCGGTGAATGCCTTCAGGTGCAACCTTGGATCCAGCGCCTTCAGCGAACGCAGCATATCGACGTAGTAGTCCCATTTGAAAGAAGGATGCAGCCCGCCGACGATGTGAATTTCCGTGACGCCGAGCTTGAGCGCCTCCTGCGCTTTCTCGATCATTTGCGGAAGGTTGTATTCGTAAGCGCCCGCATCGCGCCGCCGCCGATAAAACGCGCAAAAATCGCAATCGAGAATGCAAATGTTGGAGTAATTGATGTGGCGGTTGAGAATGTAGTACGCGACGTTGCCGTTCTTGCGCTCGCGCACGATGTTCGCCATCGCGCCGATGGCCGCCAGGTCCTGCGAACGGTAGAGGCGCAGGCAGTCGTCCTCATTGATGCGTTGGACCGCTTCAACCTTCTCGTAAATGTCCCGCAACTCCGAACGCTCAAGCAACTTGTTCATTGTAAAGCCACATCGACCACGACCGCTCCGAGAAAGACGGCACTAATGAGCGCATTCATGCGAAAAAACGCCACATTCAGGCTGATCGGATCGCGCTTTCTCGCCAGCAGATGCTGTGCGACCAAACAGACCAGGATGATCCCAAGCCCAAGGTAGTATGGCACGCGAAGGCTTGAAATCAACCCGAAAGCCAGCAGCAAAGCAGCCATGATGGCGTGCGCTGCGCGCGCCACACGCAGGCTCGGGGCAATCCCCAGTCGCACCGGCAAAGAATGCAACCCCTGCGACTTGTCGAATTCCCAATCCTGGGTCGCGTAAATGATGTCAAACCCCACCAACCAGAACACCACCGCCAGGGCGAGCACGCACGGCGGCCAATCAAATCTTCCGCGCACCGCCAGCCACGCGCCCAGCGGGGCAATCCCGAGAGCGAGTCCCAAAAATACGTGTGAGAAGTCCGTGAACCGTTTCGTGAACGAGTAAAAAAATACGATCAGCAACGCAAGCGGTGAGAGATAACCGCATAACGGGTTGATAAGCCAGGACACATACCCCAACCCCAGCGCGCTTACGATGACCAGTCCCCATGCGTTCAACAGCGGGATCTGTCCCGCCGGCAAATGGCGTTGCGCGGTGCGCGGATTCAGCGCATCCAGTCGGCGATCAACAATGCGATTAAACCCCATCGCCGCCGTCCGCGCGCACACCATCGCCGCCAGGATCAGCAGAAATACTCGCCAGCCCGGCCAGCCGCGGTCAACTTTTGCCGCGACCACCATCGATGCCAACGCAAACGGCAACGCAAACACCGTGTGTGAAAAGCGCACGAACTCGAAGTATTTTCGGATGTGGAACACTCATTTCTTCTAACACAAGCCTGCGAAGACATAGAAGAACGAACTGGATTTTGCTAGGTTGAAGGTCATGCAGCGAAGCTATGCGATTATCGGCACAGGGGCGCTTGGCGGGTTTTATGGCGCGCGACTGCAACGCGCTGGTTGCGAGCTGCATTTCCTGTTGCACGGCGACTATGAATATGTGCGGCAGCACGGCTTGATTTGCGAATCGCCCGACGGTGATTTCACGTTGCCACGGGTGAATGCCTACAGGGATGTGCGCGACATGCCCAAATGCGATGTCGTTTGTGTGTGCCTGAAAACCACCCAGAACCACTTGCTCCCCGAATTGCTGCCGTCGGTCGTGAAAGACGATGGCGTGGTGCTTGTCATGCAAAACGGGCTCGGCATGGAGGCGCAGGTCGCGGAGATTGTCGGGGCGCAGCGCGTCGTCGGGGGGTTGTGTTTTCTCTGCTCCAACAAAGTCGGGCCAGGACACATCCGTCATCTGGGCTACACCCTGGTTGCACTCGCTGAATTTGCCACGCGCGGGATTAGCCCGCGCCTGCGCACGATCGCCGACGATCTTCAGCGCGCCAATGTCGAAACCGAGCTGGCGGAGGACATCGACGTCGTTCGCTGGCAAAAGCTGGTGTGGAACATTCCCTATAACGGGCTTTCGGTGGTTCTCGACGCGACGACCACGGAATTGATGGCCCATCCGCAAAGCCGCCGACTCGTCGAGGCGATCATGCGAGAAGTGGTGGACGGTGCGCGAGCGTGCGGGGTGGCTGTCGCGGACAACATCATCGAGAGGATGCTCGCCAACACGGAAAAAATGACGCCGTATCGCACGAGCATGAAGATCGACTATGACGACCACCGCCCGCTGGAGATCGAAGCCATTTTCGGCAATCCTCTGCGGGCCATCCAAGGGGCGGGAGCCGTCGTCGCCGTTACTCGAACAACTCTACGCCGCGCTCGCGTTTCTGGATGCAAGAAATGTTGCCGTGCCGCGCTGAATCTGTCGGCTTTATTTTTTCGGGTGTCGCGTGAAAAACTCCCACATCAAATCCGTTGCGGAGATCTCCCGGGTTGGCTCGGACCCGAGCAGATAAGCCTCCCCGCCCGGCCACGCGTGGCCGCCGCCCTTGACAGTGTACAGCGCGACCTCCGTCCCCTCTTTGCCCCCGCGATAAATCTCCGTCCGAATACTCCCCTTCTCCTGCCGCTCCGGTATTTCCGAACAACCATTTTGTTTCACCCAGAACGCCACCGCGTAGGAGACGGGTTTATCGACCCGCCGATGCGTGTCCGCTCTCTTGAGCGGTTCTCCGCCGTTGTACAAGACATGTTCGTCAGCGGTGCCGTGGAAAATGATCATCGAAACCGGACGGGCGGGCTGGCAGTTCTCCAGGTTCAGCGCGCCGGCGACGGGCGCAGCAGCGGCGATCTTGTCGGACAACTCGCACGCCACGCGATAGGTCATCATCCCGCCGTTCGACATGCCCGTCACATAAACGCGCCGGGGATCGATGGCCCGCGTCTTTTCCAATTCATCGATCAGCGCGCGGATGAAACCCACGTCGTCCACATTGTTATCCAGCGCGTATCCACAGCAGTTGCCGGAATTCCAGGTCAGCAGCCGGTTCTTCAATCGCCCGGAGCCATTCGGATACACGACGACAAAACCCTCTTTGTCCGACTTTTCGCTGAACCCCGTCATACGCGCGACGCCCGGTGCGTTCCCGCCGCCGCCATGCAAGACGATCACCAGCGGCAGCAGCCGCTTCCCGTCGTAGGCCGGCGGCAAATGCAGGAGATAGGTTCGCGCCTGTTCGCCAGCTTTCAACGACAATACGTGATCGCCGGCCTTCAATTCATCGCCTTGACTGCGCATCGACAGTAACGATAACACAACGATTCCCAAAACCAGCTTCACCATTTCACAGGTTCGCATCCTGCCCAGAAAGACGGAGGATTTCACCTGATGGTTACAATCGGCGCAACGACCGATCCTACTCGTCGCTTCGCCAGCGCTTGACGAGTTGGTGTTCAAGGCCGAGGTGGTCCAGCACCCGCGCGATGATCGTGTCCACGAGTTCCGTGATCGTCTTCGGCTTGGTATAAAAGGACGGGCTGGCGGGAATGATCGTCGCGCCGGCTTCCGTCAGCGTGGCCATATTGCGCAGGTGGATCAGGTTATACGGCGCTTCGCGCGGGACGAAGATCAGCTTGCGCCGTTCCTTCAGAAAGACGTCCGCCGCCCGCGCAATCGTGCTATCGGACACGCCGTGGGCAACCCGCCCGATGGTGCCCATCGACGCGGGGATGATGACCATCGCATCCAATTTGGCCGACCCGCTCACGAACGGCACGAACATGGAGCCGTGTTCATCATATTGAATCACGGATGGCGCGATTTTCAGTTCCCCTTTCGGCAACTCAAGCTGGCCGACTTCCCGGGCATGTTTCGTGGAGATGAAATGGATTTCGTGCTTTCGCGGATCGAGATTATCGAGCAACCGCTGGGTATAAATCGCGCCGCTTGCGCCGGTCATGGCCACCACGATCTTCATAATGTCTTCACCGCCTCCGCCGCCGCGCGCAACGTTTCTTCGATGTCTTGCTCCGTGTGCGCCAGGGAGAGGAAGCCGACTTCAAACTGCGATGGCGCCAGATACACGCCGCGTTCGAGCATCGCGTGAAAGAATCGGGCGTACTGTTTCGTGTCACTCGTTTTGGCGCTGGCGAAGTCCACCACTTCGCGGTCGGTGAAGAACGTGCAGAATAGCGAACCGAGGCGCACCGAATGTCCTTTCACGACCTTCTTCCACTCATCGCCCAGCGCCGCCGCGCGCCGCTCCAGCTTCTCATAGGCGCCACCGTGTGAAAGTTCCTCCAACGTCGCGATCCCCGCGGCCATCGCGAGCGGATTGCCGGAAAGCGTGCCGGCCTGGTACACGGGACCAGTGGGCGCCAGCAGATCCATCACGTCCGCGCGCCCGCCGAACGCGCCGACGGGCAGGCCGCCCCCGATAATCTTGCCAAGCGTCGTCAGATCGGCCTGCATTCCGAACAATTCCTGCGCGCCGCCCCGCGCCACGCGGAATCCGCTGATGACCTCGTCAAGAATCAGCAACGCGTCACTGTCCCGGGTGAGTTGGCGCAGTTTTTCGAGAAAACCGGGCTTGAGCGGGATCAATCCCATGTTCGCGGGAACCGGCTCGATGATCGCGCACGCGATCTCGCGCCAGTTCACGGTGTCGAGCGCCGCAAAATCATTCAAGGGCAGCGTGACGGTGTTGCGGGCGAAGTCCGCGGGGACGCCTGCGCTGTCGGGCACATCGAACGTCGCTCCGCCCGAACCCGCTTTCACCAAGAGCGCGTCAGCGTGGCCATGATAGCAGCCCTCAAATTTCACGATCTTGTCCCGCTTCGTAAACCCGCGCGCCAGACGGATCGCGGACATCGTCGCTTCCGTGCCCGAGTTGACGAAGCGAATCTTTTGCATCGACGGGAAGGCCTCGCAGACCAGTTGCGCGAGGCGAATTTCGCGCGGATTCGGCGTCCCGAAGCTCGTTCCGTCGCGCACGGCTTCCTGCACGGCCCGCACAACCTGCGGATGCGCGTGACCGAGAATCATCGGCCCCCACGAGCCGACGTAGTCGATGTACTCATTGCCATCCACATCCCAAAGCCGCGAGCCCTTGGCGCGTTGCGTAAAAAACGGCGTGCCGCCCACGCCGCGAAAGGCGCGCACCGGGGAATTCACCCCGCCCGGAAAATGCCGCAGCGCCTCCTGCCAGAGTTTTTCCGAGTATTCGTGTTTGAGCATGGGCAGATGATTACAGCTTGTCGGTGACTTCAACAAGGGTTGGGCGTGGTTTCTTTTGCCCTTTCAATTTCAGTTCGGATTGCGGGATGGCCCAGACAGGACGAGTGACACCCTCCAATACCGCATACCCAGCGCGGGCTTTGTGACGTTGGAGAATGTTGGCGATCTCCCGTAGTAAGTCTTCTGGATGGCCGCTGGCCGTTTGGCTGACTGTGGCCTGCAAATAGTCCACGCTAAACGCCAGCAAGCCCTTCTCTTCCTTTCCATTGAAAGCCCGGACTGGATAAAGCCAGACACGTGAATTGGTCTCGAGCGCGTCTTTGATGGCTTGGGGCACGCTCCCCGTCGACTTCTTGACTGTGGATTTGGAAGGAGCCATGAGGGTTGGTTTCTGGCAGACCGACTCAAAGTTGCAGACCCGCACCGGTAGAACGAACGGCTGGTTTGGCGCGCTCCAGAAGTAACAGTTGCCGATAATCGGTTCAGCGCGGAGATAGTTGAGAATCTCGTCGGTATAGTAGGCGTTGTGACGCTTGAGTGTCTGTAAATCGTTGTCGTTGAGGAGGTGTAAGGCAAAGAAGTTGTCGCCCTGACTGATGATCTGGGGTGCAATCGCGCCGGGCTGTTGCGTGACGAGTATAGCACCGAGTCCGTACTTACGACCTTCCTTGACCCAACGTACGAAAATGTTGTTGTCATCAAGTCGCCGGTCGCCGAGCACTGTCTGCGCCTCCTCCAACACGGCAAGACAGCGTACCGATGGCCCGCCCACCTCTGTTAGATGTCTCAGGTTATGCTGGAACACCCGCCGTAGGATCAACCCGATGATCGCGAGCCCGTCCTCACTTCCCAGCAGCGATATATCCACGATTACAACACGCGCCTGACGGAGTTCCTCGATCATGTTTTGCCCAAGTGTTGCACCAGCGCGATGGAGACGGCGGATGGCCGGCACAAGGTTGTTTTTCACAGCCGCGATACTTACGTCATTCTGTTTGGGTGTGAAGGACAAGTAGTCAACGATCTTTTTGTCGTTGGCACGAAAGCCGTCCTTGGCCAGCAGCGCAACCAGTTCACGCCACACGTTCCAATCCAATCCACGCACCAGATTCGCGAAGACCATATCCTGCTTCTCTGATAGCACGAATGCTGCGACGATGTCCTGTGGCGGAAAATCTCCAAAATCCACATATACATCGCCACGGCGAACGCCGTCGTATTCATCGGACACACGTCTGTTCGTGTACAAACCGACCCGTCCCTGCAAGCCCGGCACGTTCACCAAGCCCGGTTGTCCCTGCGCATCCGGGAAAGCATACTCACCTTCAGGATCGAAGATCAACAAGCCCACATCAGGCGGTGACGAGTACAACTGCGAAACCAAATATTTGATGAGATTGCTCTTGCCGTAGCCGCGCGCGCGAAAACGAAACTGCGTTTACCTTTGAGTCGAGCGACACTGAAGTTAACCGGGACGTTTGACACCACGCGCTGGCCATAAACCAAGTGGCCAAGCGGCGCGGCGGTCGGATCGTCTTCCAACCCGACGTTACACAGAAACGCCAAGGCCGCTTCCGAAGGCAGTCGCACATTACAGCCCAACGTGGCAAAAGCGCGTTGGCCGACCGTGAATTTAAACTTTCCCTTTTCAAGATGCAGTTCCCCAAGCAGTTGCATCTTGAGGTTGTAGCGCAACATCTGCCGCATGATTGGCGCGGGTACTGCCTCCTTCGTCTTGGCTAAATCGGCGAGATACGCGTCGCCTCGATCCGTTACCAATTGACCGGCCGCGTGATACCGGCTCACGCGTCCCACCAGCGCCTCCGTCGTGCAAAGTTCCACCAACACGAACTCGCCGAATCCAGGTAAACCGCGCTCCACAGGCGGCACCACCACGTCCACTTCGAGTTGGTGCGGAACGGGCGAAAACCCCTTCAGCAAACCAACGGCAGGAATGTCCGCGTACAGGTCAGGTTGCGGTTGATTGGTCATGATCCTCCACAAGTTGCCGGCCCAGTAATCTCAACAGCCTGGCCTGATTTGCGGCCGCCGGATCGCGCGCGGCAATTTCCTCCAACAACAGCCGCTCCAACATCTCCACCTCCAAGCCACCCAAATGCGCGTGCTCGTGGGCACGCACCAATGCCTGCGGATAGCCCCGCACCGGGAAACTGGCCCGTGAGGATTCATGGAGGAGAGCCATCGCTTCCGATACCCGCTCCGTCTGCCAAGCGGCGATATCCACTGGCATTAATGGCACGCCCTCTCCCACATCCAGCCGCGCCATGTAGAGTTGCCCCATCGCGCGATCACCAATCCAGCGGTACTGTTCCGGCGCGGCTTCGATCTCTAGTTTCGCCGGTACCACCGCATATGATGGCTGCCGATCCGCGAAGCTTTCATTCAGATTCAACGCCACGGACAAATAATTGATGATGCGTGAGCGTTTGGCAACGCCGGCCAGTAGGTGACCGTGCTCGGCCGTCATTGTCTCGAACCGAGCCCGTAGGCGTTGAAACACCCCGTGCGTCAGGAGCACCGACCGCAGCAGGCCATCGCGGATCAACAATTTGGCTGGTGGCTGGCTGGCAAGCTCGATTAGCGCAGCCCACTCCATCAACTCTCGAAGCATTGCCAGCAGGTTGCTGCGTTGAAACTCAGATTGTGGCATCAGCGCATCCCAGTCGCACCCGAGATAATCGAGGAACTTCTGCAAGCGCGGTTCTGCCTTGAAGTAGAACCGGAGAATTTCTTCGGGAGAAAGCGAGAGCGGAATAAAATCCTCGAAATAAATCTCACCATCGCTGTCGGCGACGCGCAGCACTTGCACTCGAATCGGTTCGAGATTGAGCCGGTTTTCACCGCCATCGGTCGCCACTGTCGCCACAATCGGAACTAAGGAGCCAGGCCCCTGTAAAGTCTGAATCGCGGTGGGCCGCAGCGGGCGAGTTGCCGCTGCATCCTGTCCAACTGCGGCCACTCCTGATTCAGCGCCAGTTCCAGACTACGGTGGAGACGTTCCAAACGTCTGCCCGTGAGGTTCATTGGGACCCATCATATAACGGCGCTAGTGGCGAACAATCATCCTATCGCCATTCATGCCTTGGATATTTCCGCTGCAATTCCAATTTGAGTTTCGGATACGTCTCGCGCCAGAAGGTCGCGAGATTCTCGGTCACCTGCACGGGGCGCTGGTTCGGCGCCAGCACTTGAATACGCACGGGCACACGGTGTTGTGCAATCCACAGACCTTGCTTCACGCCGTACAAATCCTGAATGCGGGCCGCCACGGTCGGCGGCCCCTCGACCGAATAGACAACCTTCGCTCGTTTCCCGCCCGGCAACTCGATTCGTTCGGGGGCATATTCTTCGACCCACGCCTGCTGCTGACCCGAGAGCCACGATTTCATTACCGGCCAGACGGGCTTGTCCTTGATCTCCTTGTAACTCCTCGCGCCGTGGCAGATTTGTTCGATCAACGCCTGCCGGTCGTCGCCGCCAATTGCGGGAATGGCGAGTTCGGGAATCCATTCGCGCAGCCGATTCACGCGCACGATCCATTGTTCGACAGCCTCATCCCAATTCTTCAACACGCAGCGGCCCGCCAGCACTTCGGCGGCGAGAATCCGCGCGGCGGCGTCCAACGGGACATCCTCCGACCGCCCCGCCTCCAGCACCAGGTCCCGAAATTGTTTCCGTCGCTCCCCAAACACGCGCCGCTGTGTCGTGTCATAAACCACCGCCAGCGTCTCGGTGAAATCGCCCGGGAAAAGTTCCCGCAACCACTCTTCCTT
The DNA here is from genome assembly GCA_963812605.1 of uncultured Verrucomicrobiae bacterium. GTDB lineage: Bacteria > Verrucomicrobiota > Verrucomicrobiia > Palsa-1439 > Palsa-1439 > Palsa-1439. The sequence goes on from CAWEWF010000004.1 coordinate 178,057, forward strand.
GATCGCCGTCGTCAGGCTTAGCAGGACGTTCAGTTCCCGGTCCTTGCCCGTGCCGCTCTGGATCTCGTGAATTTCGGTCGCCACCAGCAAGGGTGCGCTTTGCACAACGCTCTCCCGCGCCAGGACGCCGCGTCGCTCATGCACGAGTTGGCAGCGCAAGGTTCCTTCGTCCAGCCGGCGGGCCACGTGATCCGAAAATCCAAGCAACACACAGCGCTGGATCGCGTCGGGTGCCGCGCGCTTCTCGCTCACATCCAACCCTTCACGCTTCGCGATGTCGAGGAACTGCTCGAACAGTGGCCCGACCTGCCGCGCCGCTTGGGCGTGGACGCCGACCTGACGGCAGCGATCGAGATTGTACCCATTGCGGTCCGCGTACCGCCACGCGCGCATGAGCACGAAGAAATCCGATTGCGTCTCACCGCCAAATAAATCGTCGCGCGCTTCTTCCACCTGTTTTCCCTGCCGGCGCACCATCAAATCGCGTCCTTGCGTGAGCGCGGCGATGAGGGCCACCTGCCGCACGCAGCCGTATTCCTGCGCCGCCAGCAGCATCCGCGAATAGCGCGGGTGCAACGGGAAGGCGAGCATCCGTTTCCCCAGATCCGAAATCCGCGTCTGCTTGTAGGGCAACGGGCCCCGTTGCCGTCGTTCCGTTTCGGCAAGCGGGCCGCTTGCCCCATAAATCGACTGAATCGCCCCGAGATCGAGCAGGAGCATTTCCGCCCGCTCCAACGACTGACGGCTCGGCGGTTCGAGCCAGCGAAACGCGTACACGTCATCCACCCCGCTGGCTTTCAGCGTCAACACTACTTCCGCGAGATCGAGACGTTTCACCTCGGCCGCTTCCTGCAGGGGCCGCTGCTCGTGTTCGTGCTTCGTCCACAACCGCAAACAAACGCCCGGCGCCGTGCGGCCCGCGCGACCCGCGCGCTGGTCCGCCGAGGCGCGACTGATCTTCTCGACGAGCAATGTATTGATGCCGCGGTACGGATCGTAACGCGGAATGCGCGCCAGGCCGCTGTCGATCACGATGCGCACACCGTCGATCGTCAACGAAGTTTCCGCGACGTTCGTCGAGACGACGATCTTGCGCCGGTCGTATTGCGCCACGGCCGCATCCTGGTCATTGGTCGCCAGATCGCCATGCAGCGGAAGGACGATGAACTGGCTGCCAAGCGCGTCTTGTGCCCCGCGCACTGTCCGGCTGATTTCGTACGCACCGGGCATGAACACCAGCGCATCGCCTTCGTGTTGCGTGACGAGTTGCTCCAATTCCTTGACGGCGGCTTCCCACACCGGCCAATCGCCCACGGGTTTGTCGAGGTATTCAACGTCCACAGGAAACGTGCGGCCTTCGGATGACAGCAGCTCGCAAGGTTTCAGGTATTCGCGCAGCGGCCCGACATCGAGCGTGGCCGACATGACAATAATGATCAGATCGGGACGCGTCGTTTCCTGGATCTGCAGCGCGCGCGCCAGGGTGATGTCGCCGTAAAGATGACGCTCATGAAACTCGTCGAAAATGACCGCGCTGATCCCGAGCAGGTTTTTGTCAGAAAGCATCTGCCGCAACAGAATGCCTTCCGTGACGTAACGAATCCGCGTCGCGGGTGAAGTGACATCGTCGAGCCGAATCTGGTAGCCGACCTCCTCGCCCAGCTTCACCCCGCGATTTTTCGCCACCCACGCCGCCAACATCCTAGCTGGCAACCGCCGCGGCTGGAGAATGACTACCTGGCCGCCGCTGGAGGGCGAGGCTCCCGCCGAGCCGAGCACTCCGCCATCCAGCAACATCTGCGGCACCTGCGTCGATTTGCCCGACCCTGTCGGGGCCGTCAGGATCAACCGTCGCTGCTTCGCCAAAGCCGACAGCAAAGACTCCCGTATTTCCAGAATTGGCAGGCTGCTCACACTCATTGTTTGCAAGACTTTATCATAGCCACGAGACGTGTCCCAACCTCGAGTAAGTTCAAACCCGGCACCCCAAAACGAGATGCCACAATACGATTTTCGCGCCAAACGAACCCGATTTCAAAAATTCGATTTTTCATCCTAACCAGCTATAGCTCTGATAGTTCCGCTCATAATTTCACGTCAACAAATCGGGTTCGTTTCGCAGAAACACATGTTTTTCGCACTCCTCTCTCTCCAGGAAACAACACCTTCCTCGTCCGTCGTAGCTTCCGCGAAGACGGGTGCCCTCTCTTGTCAAAGAACCGCGCTGACTATACCCGCTCCTCACCACCTTGTCTAGCAAGATTATCGTTTTACGATACACGAACTGATCGCACCACTAGAATTTGACAAATGGGTGGTTGATGCGCTATTGTACAGAGTCATATAAACGATGAACGGTCGATATATGAGATTTGTGGAGACTTTGGTCTTCACCAAACGGTTGCTGCAACTCACAGATGATGACACTTATCGAAGATTTCAGGCCGAACTGGCTGCGAACCCGGAAAAGGGGAAACTTATTCAGGGCACCGGAGGGCTGCGCAAGGCGCGCATGGCCGCCAGAGGCAAGGGTAGGCGAGGTGGCGCCCGGGTCATCTACTTGCATTTGGAAACGGCAATGGTGATTTATTTGGTGTACGTGTACGACAAAGACGAAGCTGACGATTTATCGGCAGCGCAGAAAAGGGAACTCAAGACCATCGCCGAAGCGATCAAAGAGGAATACAGAAAATGAAAACTAAGGATTTCGCAAACCTGAAGTCAGGACTGGTCGAGGCGCTCGAACACGCGCGCGGTAAAATCACGCTCAAGACAAGCGATATGCCCTTGCCGCCGAAGGTGGAGAATATTCGACCGAAAGAGATCGCGCGTCTGCGTCGTGACCTCAATGCCAGTCAGGGTGTCTTCGCTCGCTGGCTCAATGTGTCCCGCGACACCGCGATCAGTTGGGAAAGCGGCCGAAGAAAACCGTCCGGTGCCGCATTGCGCCTCCTGCAAATCGTCCGCGAGTCCCCGGAAGTCCTTCCACGCCTGTCGTCGCGCACTACTTCAAAGTCAAAGCGGCGTATCGCGGCGTGAAACGCAGTTGGTCGCGATGCGCGCAAGCGGAGAACGGTGACCAGCATGACTATGCAAGGCTTTTCTGGTAGAGGATGGAAAGACAGTTTCGCATGAGCAGCGATGTTCTACTGCGCTGGATCGACATTGCGCTCCTAGCACTCCTGGTTGTCGCATACGTTTTATCGCTCTGTCTGTCGGGCTGGGTTGCTACTCGAAAACTCCCTTGGACGGAACGTGTTTTTCCACTGGTATTGCAGCTTGTTTATCTTGTGCTTGCCGCGTTCCCTAGGATGACCCACGGCTTTCCTAGCGAGTTATTCATACCGATGATTGTGGTTCTTGTGTTGGCGATTTTTGCACTGGTCAGTGGGTACAGGTTGTACCGACTGCGGCTACCGATCCCGAGAATACTGGCTTTCTCGCAGTCTGCCTTTGCTCTTGGTGTCTCGGTTATGTCTTTCTTCGCGTACCTCGACAGCTGTTACCTTTACTACGGTAAACTTGTGTGGTTTCCGAAGCTATGAGCGGGTTCACAGGGAGAAAGCGCTTATACTGCGCCTGACGATGACGGAGCGATTCCACCACAATGTCTACGTCATCCTGCTCGATAGCGCCGTGTCGAAGGAGCGCAAGGTCAGGGCACTGAATCCGAAACGTGATTCGAAGAAGCCGTGCGTGTATGTCGGGATGACGGGGATTCCGCCGATCGAACGGTTTCAGAACCACAAGGACGGCTACAAGGCGTCGTACTACGCTTGTAAATACGGCGTGCGATTGTTGCCGGAATTGTACGAATACCTCAACCCGATGCCGTACGAGGCGGCGTGCCAGATGGAGAAGGATTTGGCCGAGGACTTACGGGAGCAGGGTTACACCGTGTGCGGCGGGACCTAGTGTGGTGTCACAGAAATGACTTTACGGTTTTCCGACTGTCCCCCTCACCTTAATCCTCTCCCCCGGAGGGGAGAGGAAATCCGCCAAGCGTACCTCAACAAACGCCTCCTCTCCCCTTGGGGGAGAGGCTGGGTGAGGGGTGTGTTCTCTTGTCTCATTGTAAAGGTCTGTTAGGGAAACCAGACTGGCGCGCCAGCAATTACAGGCGAAGCAGGGCTAGAACCCCAGGTTTCCAGTGTCTTTGGGCTTCAGGCTGAAGAGGTAATTGACCAGGAGCGTCATGTCGTTCGTATCGATGATTCCCTTATAGGATGGCATATGCAGTGGCGGGGTCGGGCCGTTGGGGTCCAGCTTCGGTTCAACGGGCACTCCGTCCCAAATCTTCTTGGCCAGGTCTTCCTTGGTATAGCTTTCAGCAACATGGATCAATGGCGGGACTTTTTGCGCAGTTTGCGCATTGAAATTGTCCGTGGATTGATTGCCGCCGACGCCATGACAGGCGGTGCAACTGAATTTCCGGAAGATCTCCGCGCCCTTATCCAAATCCGGCTTCAACTTGGCAGTTTCCGCCGCCACTTCCGCCACCGCCTTGTGTCGTCGGTTCGCGTCCACATAACCGACGGTTACCAGAGAACCGCACATCGCCAGGCCCAGGAAACCCACGAAAAATTTTTGTGATGTATTCGTCATGATGGTTCCTCTCTCAACCAGCGATGGCCTCCCACAGCAGCAAGCCAAGGGTGATGAGAAACGCCGTTGTCCCCACGATGCGTCCGAGATGCCGTTTCGGCGCGATCTTCTCAAGGCCCTCGTCGATGAACGGCCAGAAAAACATCCCGAGGACGAACAACACGACCCCGCCCAGTCCGACCATCTCCGGCACCAACTCCAGCCACCGAAATACCGGCCAGAAGTACCATTCGGGTCGGATGACTGCCGGGGTCACCAAGGGATTGGCCGGTGGACCCATCGTGGGCGGGAAAAAAATCGCGTAGTTGACCAGGACGATCAACGCCAGCAACCCCACGACCAGCTCCCGCAGGAAGTGATCGGGGAAAAAGGCGTAGGTCTCCGTGCGCGGATCATTTTCCAGACGCGCCACCCCGTGCATGCGGACCAACACAATGTGACCCGCAATCAACAGCGTGATAATTGTCGGCAGGATCCCGATATGAATATCGTAGAAACGCGACATCGTGTTGGGATTCACTTCGGGTCCTCCTCGTAACAGATACAACATCGGTTTACCGAGCAGGGGCATTGTCCCGACCATGTTCGTGCCCACGATCGTGGCCCAGTACGAAAGCTGGTCATTAACCAGCGAATACCCCGTGAAAGCGAATCCCATGACAGTCATAAACAGCGCCACGCCCAACATCCAGTTTATTTCCCTGGGTTTGCGGTAAGCCCTCGTACCAAACACCCGGATCATGTGCAACAGCATCGTAATGATCATCAACTGCGCCGCCCCGCGATGAATCCCGCGAACGAACCATCCAAACCGCACGTGAAAGGTGATGTTCTGGATGCTCTCATAGGCGTGCGAAGGATCGGGCACATAATAAAACGTCAGCAAAATCCCGGTCATAGCGAGGATACAGAACATCAGCAGCGGCGTACCACCCAGGCAGGCCAGCCATGTCTTGAGATGAACCGGTAACTCCTCGCGCAACGGCTTGCGCAGTGTCTCCGGATCCACCGGCACCCGTTCGTGCAGCCATTCCAGGAAGCGGCTCATGTCTGCACCTTCTGGGCGGGGATCATCACATACACGTCATCGCCACGCGCCTTGACCGCCAGGTTCGTCAAGGGACGCGGTGGCGGACCGGAAATATTACTCCCATCGGCGCCATAGATGCCGCGATGACAGGGACAGACGAATTGGTTCAACTCCGGATGCCATTTAACGATGCAGCCCATGTGCGTGCAAATGGCTGAGAATGCGCGCATCTGCCCGCCCACGTTCTCGATCATGACCGCCCCTTCCGCCAGTTGCGCGAAATGAACGGCCCCCAGGGGGATATCGGTGGTTTTCGCCGCCAACACCTCCACCATCTTCACCGGCTCCACCACCGGGTAGAGGTACTCAAAGAACCGCACGAACAAACTTCCCAGTCCGAGCGTGATCCCGGTTCCCATAACGAGGTTGGCGAGAAACTCCCGACGACTTCGCACTTCCGGCGAAGGCTGAACGTGCTCTTCCATGAATGTGGCTGGATGGGACTACGGCTTGATCTTGTCCGTGACTTCCTTGAGTTTCTTTTCCTCTGCCGCGCGTTCGTCGGCCGACAAAGTCTTCAGCTTCGCGTCCAAGTCCGTCTTTTTGCGGACACTGGAGTCATAGACGAGGAATTCGTAGATCTGCTTGGCCTCCGTTCCGTTGATGCCCGAGCCGGGTTTGTACATCATCCGCTTGATATAGCGTCCCCATTCACCTGGCAGGACGTAGTCGGAATTGACCGGCCGGCTGAGCTTGTGGCACTGCGCGCATTTCTGGGAGAACGGACCGTAGTCGTCCTGGATTTGCTGCGGGTACTTGGAGACATCGATGGTGGCCGGCCCGGCCTCGGCCTTCGCAATGCGCGCTTTTGTCGCCTCATCAAGTTCATCCCCACGGGCCCGATCCACGAACCGCCCCAGTCAGGGCGACCGTGACGACACACAGGAAACCGGCGAAGAGTTTGGTGTTCATGGGAATCATTGACAGTTCCTTTCTCTTAGAACCCGTAGGAGAGTTGGAGGATGAGGTTGTTATTCGCTTGCGAAGGATCGTTGCTATTGATCCACTCGTAGTCGCCTTCAAACCACAAGGTGTTGGTAATGTAGTAGACGTAGCCTGCCGTATACCGCTCCGTCCGTGTGCCGAGGCCGTCGTTCTTCGTGTCATAACGGCCCACCAGCTCGAGGCTATTGATCATCGGGAAATCGAGTTGCAGCCCGGCCAGCTTGTAACCAGCCTGCACCCACCAGCCGCGTGGCGCAAACGTCCCGCGGTCGGTGCTCTCGACCCAGGTATTGACGTACTCGCCCTTGACTTCGACATTCGGGGTGAGGTGCAAGTGCGCCGTCGAACACAAACGCCGACCACAGTTTGTTATCCATGTCGTTCCACGTGCCGCTCTGGCCGGAGACGCCGAGTTCCACGTCCGAATGGGCCTTCCACGGGAAGAACCAGCCGACACGACCGCCCGCGCTGGGTGAGCCGTGCAGATTCATGGTATTACCACCCGCTGTAAGGCCAACGTTGCCACCGAGATCGAGCTCGCCGGAATCGGCCGTGCCGTCGGAAGAACTGGGACCATTCACGCCGTACACTGCGTACGTAACCGCCTGTCCTGAATCACCAATCGGCATCGCTCCCCGCAATTGCAGGCCGACTCCGGCTCCCGGCAATACATCGCGCGGGAGCGGACTGTCCGGTATTTTGTTGAGCCAACCGGCGGAGCGCTCGGAATAGGTGCCCAAAGGGAGCAGCATGTCACCGGCCACCACCGTCACGTAGTCGTTGAACAGATAGTCCAGGGTGCCGAAGCTAAGACTTACCGAATTTCCCGAGCCGCTGTCATGGGTACCGGCCGGGTTGCTGCCATTTTGCAGAATGACATCGAAGCCCGCCTCAAACAGCACTTTGTCCGTCGCGCGGAAGAGGAAGATTGGCGCGAAATCGGCCAGAGCGAAGGTGCTGTGCTGGCCCTCGGTCTTGGCAAATTGAAACTCGGCGTCACCGACGACCATGAAGTTCTGTAGCGCATCCGGCCCGGTCACCGCCGCCGTTTTGGCGCTGGCCTCGGCGGACGCAGCGGTCTGCTTGGCTTCTTCGGCTTTCTTCTGTGCCTCCTCGGCCTTTTGTTGCGTCTCGGTCGTGGTCTTCTGTGTAACACCCTGTTGTTCCTTCAGTTGCTTGATTTCCTCCTGATCTTCCTGATGCGCTTTCTGCAAATCCTGAATCTGTTGGGACTGTAGCTGCATTTGCTGTTGCATCTTCTGGAAGTCCTCGTCGCTCACTGCCAGAGCGGACGCGCCGCCGATGGTCAAGGCAGTCAAAATTAGGAAATAAGTTTTCATCGGTTTGATCCTTCCAGGACTACTTACCGGCGTCTTCCTGAAGGTATTTGAGAATGTCTTTCGCCTGCGCCGCTGGTATCTGTGCGCGGGTGCGCATGTGAAGCATGATTGTCTTCCACTGCGCCGCCGTCCGCTCCGTTGCGTAACGTTCCGTATGGCAGCGGGCACAATTCATTGCGTACAACTCCTGACCCGTGAGTTTCTTCTTCACCGGTTTGGTATCGCTGTCATTGGCGAAGGCGACGATGGCGGATGTGCTGACGACGACCACCGCTGCGAAGACAGCAACGGCACCCGGACGCAGATATAGAGAGTGGAATCGGTTCATAGTCCCCCTAAAACTGAAGTTATATCGACACCTGTCAGTTTGTCTCGGAGACAGCCCAGGCGCTACTTGTCGCTTGGCATTCTCTTATCGCGGATTGCGGTGGGCTGGGAAGATGCGACGGAGCAAGGGCCGGCAGTCTCACATCGCCAACGGCGAGCGTAGCGTGGCCCTGTACTGCGTGGGCGGCATTCCGACATATTGCTTGAACACACTGTTGAAACGCGGGATCGATCCGAAGCCGGCCGCGTACACGACCTCGCTGATGCGCAGCGACGGATCCACCAGCAGAGTTTTGGCCTTTTCCAAGCGGACGCGCGTCACGTATTCGGTGAGTGTCATGCCGGTTGTCTTCTTGAAGAGTTTACAGAAGTGAAACGGGCTGACGTGGACGTGCTGCGCCACTTGCACCAGCATTATGGACTCCTCGACGTGGGAATGAACAAACTCCTTGGCCGAGACCACCACCAGCGGCTCCTCGTCGGAGCTGGCAATAACAAAACGGTTCGCAAAGTCGGCCAGGTACTGTGCAAACACGTTCAGCAATTTGATGATCGCCTGGAACCTTCCCACACTGACCACGGGCGTCTCGAAATAGGCCCGCCGCGCCTTTTTTTCCCAGGCGCCGTTCGGCCCGCCGCGGAGCATCCCAACCACCATCGTAAAATCCCGCTGCGTTGGCTCGCGGCGCAATACCTGCCCGCTGAGCAAACTCGCCACATGCCGTCCACCGATTACCACGGGCACCGCGACTACGGTGAGGCCCGCAAAGCAATGGATCTGCTGCGGGCTGAGTTTCCGCGCAGCCTTCAGCTGGACGCGCCTTTCATCCTGCAAGCACGCCTCGCAGCCCGCTGGCGTGCGGGAGACCAGAGAGCAAAACGGGTTTCCCGATGGCCCAGGGGAGAATTCCCTCTCGGGATCGTACGGAGGAACGACCTTCAGCGACACACCCGTGGCCTTACGAAACGCCGTCTCGTAATACTTGACGACAGGCAAGTTCGCCAAATCATCGAAGACCACTTGCTTCATGCGCCAAAAACCTCAGCCAGCCACGCGACGTGTCTCAACTGGGGGACAGTGTAGCCTACGCCTGTTGTCCCTGTCACTCCCGTAGTGACAACCGAATCTTCCCCAAATCCTTGCGGGTGCCGTCGTGGACCTGCAAAGAGCGAGCGAGGAGCCCGTTCGATTCAATTTCGGCGGGGCCCTGAGTATCAATCCCTCACGCGCGCGATGGCCAGGCCATCGACAAATTCACGGGTCACTGTCACCACGATCGATTCCAACTTCGGATTGCCCGCAAGTTTGCGGTTGAACTCTTGAATGCCGTCCAGCAGCGAATCGTCCACGCCTGGCTTTGGCTTTTCGGGACTGCCCAGGGTCTCGGCAATCCGGCGAATGACATTGTCCGCCAGAATCAGGCTGCCGGGCCTGGTAAGCTTCAGCGCGTAATCCAAGTACAAGGGATACCCGTCTTTGTTGGCATCGATGAAGACCAAATCGAATGGCGCCGCGCCTGACTGCACCATCTTCTCCAGGGTGTCTTGAGCTGCGCCCTGTCGAATGTCGACGATCGACCGCAGTCCCGCAAGCTCCAGGTTCTTGCTGGCGACTCGAACGTAATTCTCGTCCAGCTCCAAGGATACGAGCTGCCCTTTCGGTGCAATGGCCCGGGCCAGCCAAATTGTGCTGTACCCGCCCAACAAACCGATTTCGAGCACGCGCTTCGCGTCTGAAAGTTTCGCCAGCAAATAGAGCAGCTTGCCCTCGTTCGGCGAAACATGGATCTCCGGCAAGCCGGCTTCCGTCGCCACCTTCAACGCCTCTTCCAAGACCGCGTCGCGCGGCACAAACAATCGCTCAATATACTGATCAACTTCCACGAGCAAGGGATAGGGATTTGAGGTGGCCATAGGTAAACCTATCATGCTTTCTTGAGGAGCATGTCCGTTTTCGCCGCGAAAAAGAAATCGCTTTCGGTCAACCCGTCGATCTTGTGCGTCCAAATACTGACTTTCACCTTGCCCCACGCGAGATGGATGTCGGGATGATGTTTCTGTCGTTCGGCCAGGTCGCCGACGCGGTTCGTAAAATCGAGCGCCTCAGCGAAGTCCGCGAATTTGTATTCCTTCTCCAAGTGATGTTCGCCGACGAGTTGCCAGCCGTTATTCACGGCCCGGTGGAGCGCCTGCAATTTTTCGCCCGTCAAGGGAGGGACGCCACCTTTGCACGGGATACATTCCTTGGAGGCCAGGTCGCATGCATTCATATATTCATTCTTTCGCCAAGTGCGGCACGGAGAGATCGGGGCGCTGGCCGAAGTCCGGTCGCCGCGGGGGATTCGTCCGCAAAGCCTTGTTGATTTCCTGAAGCGCGCGGTCCAACTGCGGGTCGCGGCCCGCCACAAAATCCTGCGGCCGCATTTCCACTTCGATGTCAGGGTCGGTCCCGTAGTTTTCCACTTGCCAACCGACATCCTTGAACCAGAACGAAAACTCCGGCTGCGTGGTGAAGCTGCCATCCATGAGCGAATGCCTCGGCCAGATGCCGATCACACCGCCCCACGTCCGTTTGCCGATCAGCGGCCCGAGTCTTAACAGCTTGAAACCGTGCGAAAAAATGTCGCCGTCGGAGCCGGCGTACTCATTCGTGATCGCGACCATCGGTCCCGCGACGGAATCGACGGGATAGGGCTGGACATTGGACCAACGGGATTGGTTGTAGGCAATGCGACGCCGCGCCAGTTTTTCCAGGATCAATTCTGACACGTGCCCGCCGCCATTGAACCTCACATCCACAACGAGGCCTTCGCGGTCGATCTCGCTGAGGAAATAGCGATGAAACTCGGAATAGCCCTGCGGTCCCATGTTGGGGATGTGCACGTACCCCACCCGCCCTTTCGTGCGCTCGTGCACAAAACGGCGGTTCGTTTCGACCCATTCGCGATAGCGGGCCGGGAACTCGCTCGCCAGCGTCTTCACGGCGACCGTGCGCGCGCCTCTGCCTTTGGCGTCGCCGACGGTGATCAGCACTTCCTCGTCCGACTGATTCACGAGCAGCGCGTTCGGGTGCGTTGCGGCATCGAGACGGCGCCCGCCAATCGCCAGCAACGTGTCGCCTTCGCGCACATTGACGGCGGGCGCCACCAACGAGGAGCGCGCCTCTTCATCCCACGGATCGCCCTGGACGATGTGCGCGATTTTCCACGCCTTGACTGCCGCATCATAAACAAAATCCGCACCAAGCAGCCCGAGATCGTAGCGTGGCGGCTGACGGTGGTCGCCGCCGAATTCGTAGGCGTGCGACGTGCCGAGTTCCCCCTGCATTTCCCACATCAGGTCGGAGAATTCCGCGCGGGTGGCGATGCGCTCGACCAGCGGCAGGTAACGGTCGTATACCGCCTGCCAGTTCACCTTCGACATGTCCGCGGTCCAGAACTGATCGCGTTGCAGTCGCCAGGCTTCGCGATACATTTGCCGCCATTCCGCGGGCGGTTTGACGGAAACCTTGACGCGAGCGAGGTCAATCCACCCGCTCTTCTTCCCGGGCGGTTCCTTCACCAGTTTCTCGTCGGGTTTTTCGCCGGCCTTCAGCACGCGCAAGCGCCGGCCCGCGCGATAGGCCAGCGTCTTGCGGTCGCCAGAAACGCGAAGTACGACATCTTCGCGACCAGCTCCTCCGCCTTCTGGGTCTCGAAATCGAACACTTCCAGCGTGGCCTTCCCTTGCGGCTCCGATGACGGCGGCCAACTGTCGCCACCCAGGCTGCCTTCAATCGGCAGCGAAGTGAACAACACCTTGCCGCGAATGCCCGCGATCTGCTGGTAGCGACCATCTTCCACCGGAAACGCGAGGATGCGCGACTCGATGCCGTCGAAGTCGATCGTTACCGCCGCCTTTTTCTTCGCCTCCGCTTTGGCTTTGGCCTCGTCCTTCTTATCTTCCGGCGGTTTGGGCACGGGAACGAATGGCGAGGGCGTATCTTTGCGCAGCGTCACCAGGTACGGCTTCACGCCGCGCGGAAAGCCGAGATCGAAATGGAGATTGTCGTAGACCGGATCAAACACGCGGTAGGAGAGGAAGTACAAAAACTTGCCGGCCGGATCGAACGACGGCGAAACGTCCTGCAACACGGGCCGGGTGACCAGGTGCACCTTCCCCGTTTTCACCTCGCACACCCGGATTGCCGACGTGTGCTGGCTCAAGGCGCAACTGTACGCAATCCAGCGTCCATCCGGCGACCAATCGAACCCCGCGATCTGCGCCCACGCGCTTTTATCCAGCACGCGCGTCTTGCGCGATTTCAAATCAACCAACAGCAATTCGTTGCGATGGTTCGACAGCGCCACTCGATCCGCTTTCGGGTCCACGCGCATCTCGATGACCCGGCCGATGCCCAGTCCGCTCAAGCGCGTCGTCTTCGCAAAACCATCGGTACTATGAATCTCCAGGGTCTCCTCGCCCTCGGCGTCGCTGACGAGCACGATCCGCTTGCCGTCATTCAGCCAGCGTGGCAGGCGACGGCGCGCGGTGTCCGCATCGCCATGTTGGAGAACCGGCCCCTCCCAATTTCCCATCGTGAAACACTTGCCGCGCGTGCCGAGCGCCAGCAGGTGGCCTTGCGGATGCGGTTCGAAGCTGTCCAAATACTTCGCCGCGTCCACGAACTTCCGTTGCCGCTGCGTGCGCGGGCTGTCGTACTCCATCTCGATCCGGGCCGTCGTATTCGTCGCGGGATCAAAAACAAACAGGTCTGCGCCGGCATGGTAAACAATGCGCCGTCCGTCCGTCGCGGGATGGCGCGCGTAGAAATTTTCGTGATGCGTGTGCCGCTTGCAGGCCCTTGCCCGTGGGCGTGCAGGACCAGAGATTGCCGACCGATTCATGGTCGGAAAGAAAATAAATGCGCGAGCCGATCCACAGCGGGCGGGAGAGATTGCCTTTCAGTTGGATCAGCCGGCGGAACTGTCCGCTACCGATGGGATCGATCCACAGATCGCCCGCCGTGCCGCCGCGATAACGCTTCCAGCGCGCGGGATCAAGCGCGTTGCGACCGATGACGCAACCGCCGTTCGGCCCGAACGAAATCGACTGGGCGGGTCCGGTCGGCAGCAATTCCGGCGCGCCGCCATCCAGCCCGATGGTCCATAAACGCGGCGGACTGCCGAATGGTTGTTGCGCGTTGCTGTTGAAAATGATTTTGCCCGACTCGGTCCAGCCGGCGACCAGCGTGTTCGCTCCCAGATACGTGAGTCTCCGCGCTTCGCCGCCTTCCGCGGGCATCACGTACACTTCCAGGCTGCCTTCATCGCGTCCACTGAACGCCAGCCATTTGCCATCGCGCGAGAGCGCGGGATGGCTGACCGAGCCGAGGCCGGAGGTGAGCCGCCGCGCGATTCCGCCGCTGGCGGGAACCGTCCAAAGATCATCATCGCTGACAAAGACAACCACGCCGTTGTGAATCGTCGGAAATCGGTAGTAGCCCTGCGTTTTCATAAAGTGCCCGCAAGTTATACGCGGGCATGGTTTCCGTTGTGAAAGAATAAAGTCGTCAGTGTCATCCTATCATCCCCACGGGAAACCTGGTCGACAGAATAGCCATCGTCCTGTCAGTACTTCGACATGGGTTCTGAAACTCAGTTCCGAGATTGTGCCATGGCCCTGATATTGGAATGACACTATGAGCGATTTCTACCCACACCAGCCAGTGGCATGTGAGCGCATTGGTTGCTTACGAGCACCGTCGCGGCGGCGGGCGTTGCGAGTTGGTTATTTCCGAAATGATTATCGCTTGTATATGTTTCGCTGCGGTTTGCAGTTTTTATAGATGGATTTGGTTTTGCATCGAAGTTGGAAGGAGAGCCAATGTTAAGCAACATCGAAACCGAGCCAGGACACGCCAAACGTGTATCCAAGATGGGTCTATTGGATGTTTTGGATCGCTCTTTACAAGCCTAGCGGTAGCCCTCGAGATATTGGGGCTTTTATCGCACGACGTTGAAGTTTTTTGTTTCAGCGTACCCGAGAAAAATGGGCGTTGAAACTGCGATGCGGGCCAATGGCCGCTGACCCGTCAGTTTGATTGTTGATATGCCCAACTCACGCAACAGTTCGGCGCTCATGGCGATGCCGCGGTGGAAATTGCCGAGATCCATTTTCTCGTTGGGCGAATGCCAGTTGTCGTCGGGCAAGCCGAGCCCGACCAAAACGATCTCGCCGCGCAAGTGCTCGCTTGAAGACATCGAGAATCGGCAGCGAACCACCTTCCCGCGCAAATATAGGCTCGCGTCCGAACGCCTTCCGCAACGCGATTGCCGCCGCTCTGGCCCCGCGACCGCGCGGGGATTCGTGAAAGGCGCGGGAATTATGGCCCGCCGTGATGGTCAATCGCACGGAAGGCGGGCAGAGTTTTCGCAGATATTGCGTCACGAGCCGCGCGATTTTTTCCGGTTTCTGGTCGGGCACGAGTCGGCAGGTAATCTTGGCCCCCGCCCAGGCGGGCACAATGGTTTTGGTTCCCGGTCCCTGATAGCCGCCAAACACGCCATTGATCTCGAAGGTTGGGCGCGCCCAGCGCCTTTCGAGCGTTGTGTATCCTTTTTCACCGGCAAGAGACGGCACGCCAAGGAAACGGGCATAGGCGCGCTCGTTGAACGGCAAACGGCGGAACTGTTCGCGCTCCCATTTTTCCAGCGGACGCACGTCATCATAGAAGCCCGGCACCGCGACGTGGTTGTTCGCGTCCACACAGGCGGCCAGCAAGCGGGCCAGTGTCGCCGCGGGATTCGCCACGCTGCCGCCGAAGACGCCGGAGTGCAGGTCGCGCGACGGCCCGTCCACGCGGACTTCCAGGGCCGCGATGCCGCGCGTGGCGTACGTGATCGACGGGTGGTCCTTCGAGAACATGGAGGTGTCGGAGACGATGACGTAATCCGCGCGCAATTGCTTCGCGCGCTGTTTCACGAACGACATGAGGCTCTGGCTGCCAACTTCTTCTTCGCCTTCGATGAGGAACGTGACATTTACGGGAAGTGGCGTACGCGTTTTTCGGTAGGCTTCGACCGCCTTCACGTGCGCGAAGAATTGTCCCTTGTTGTCGGATGCGCCGCGGCCGAAAAGCTTGCCGGCGCGCTCCACGGGCTCGAACGGCGAGGTCTTCCACAATTCAAAAGGCTCGGGCGGTTGCACGTCGTAATGCCCGTAGATGAGCACGCTCGGGATTTTGGAGCCGCGCCGCAAGGGAGTGCGCGCCACGAGGATCGGGTTGCCCTTCGTCGGGTACAGTTTGACATCCAGCCCCAAGCTGCGAAAATGCCCGACAAGCCAGTCCGCGCAGTTCAAAACATCACGACGATGTTCCGGCTGTGTCGAAACACTGGGGAAACGCACCAGTGATTTAAGTTGCTCGACAAACTGGCGGCGATTTTGCGAAAGATATTTTTGGATCAGCATCACGGCGTGGGACGGTAACCGATTTGTCACTTCAAGTCACAGCTAATTGGATGGCCTTCCGGCGTCTTGTGGTATAATTTTGAGGCCTTGAATTTTCATGACAGAGAGTGATTTACCGGCAGCGAACACGACGCCCGCGGAAGATCAGGCGTTGCCTTTGGAGGAACTGGAACTAACCCCGCAATGGGTCAAGTCATCCGGCAAATCCTACGCCAACCATGCCGGTGGAGAACGCGAGCCGCGTCGCGGCGAGGGCCGGCGTCCGGAAGGCGACCGCCGTCGCGGCAACGACCGCGATCAGCGACCGCGTCCGCCCAGGCCGCAGGAATCCGGTGATCGCCGCGGACCACGTCCCGAACAGCGCCGCAGCGGACCACCGCACCGACACGATACGGAACGCCGAGCCCCCGTGCCGGCCGCTCCGCCCACCCTGCCGATCGAGGTGACATTCCAACCGGAGGAGAAGGGGTTCGCCGCGATGATTGAGGCGATGAAGCAGACACAGCGCGCGTATACCCTGTTCGACATCGCGAAGCTCGTCCTCAACAAACCCGAGCGCCATCTGGTGAAGTTCACGCGCCGGCCCGCGGCGAATGTGGCTCCCGAACCGCTGTTTCTGGTGACGCCGGGCGAGAACGTTTTTTTGCGGCAGGACGAAGCGGTGCGGTTCGCGCTGCGCCAGCATGCCGGGATGATTCTTAAGGAGAAGAAGACACCCATCGACCCTCCGAAAGGCAATTTCACGTTCGTGAATCGCTGCGGGCTCACGGGGGTATGGCTCGGGCCACCCAACTACCACGAGTACCAGGGCCGCTTGGTCCGCCATCACCAGCAGCGATTGCGGCACATGCACTTCGAGGAGTTCAAGTCGCGCATCCAGACCGTCAAGGACCCCGAGGCGGTCAAGGCCTGGCTGGATTCGATGAGTTCCAAGACCGAGTACGAGTGCCTCCTCGATGCCGAACCGAAAAGCTTTTCCACCCGTGACGAAGCGGAGAAACACTTTGTCGAGAATCACCTGGCGAAGTTCGTCACGTCCGCGCCCGAAGTGCGGATCAGCGGCGCGGCGAGCCGCCAACTGCAGAATCCCGCGCTCCTCGAGGCCGTCCGCCTCGCGTGGGAGCAAGAGCGCAAATTTCCATTGAAGACCGCCAACGAAATGCGCGGCCGTCTCCGACACGAAGGGTTTCACTTCTTCAAGGACCCCAAGGGCATCACGTTCATCAGTCGCGTCAAGCCGCAGCGGTTCGAGTCCATCGGTCACCTCTCGGAACAAATCCAGAAGATCATCCTGTTTTTGCGCGAGCATGTCGGCGCCAAACGCAAGCGATTAGTCGAGCATTTTGTCCCGCCGTCTCCCGCACCGGCGGAAACTCCGGCGCCGACAATTGACGCCGCTGCTCCAACTCCCGGTGCGACTGCGGATACCAATGTCCCGACCGTTCCGGCTTCGGTTATGCCGTCCGCGGAAGATCGCGTGCTGGCCGACCTGCATTGGTTGATTCAGGACGGGTATGTGGTCGAGTTCTCAGATGGTCGTTTGTGGGCGCTGCCGGACAGACCGCCACAACCGGTTTCAACCAAGAAACCAAAGGCTACTGCGACCGAAACGCCTGCCGAGAATGCGGCAGCGTCGCCGGCTCTGACGACAACCGAGTCACCGGTTGAACCGACGCCCGCGGTGGAGACGGCTCCAACAGCCGCGGAGGACGGCGACCTGAATCCGAGCACGCCCATCGAGGCGCCGATCGAACCGGTGCCCACCGTGGAGCCAGCTCCAACAGCCGCCGAGGACGGCGATCTGAATCCGAACACGCCCATCACCTCGTAGCGGGTGGAGCGCGCATGGCTGAGATCCTCGTTGATGTCCGTAATCTTCGCAAAGAATTCGACGGCACAGTGGCCGTGGCGGACGTGTCGTTTACCGTACAGCATGGGGAAATCGTCGGGGTCCTCGGCGCGAACGGTGCCGGCAAAACCACGACAATCCAAATCCTCCTCGGGCTGATCAAGCCGTCGGGAGGAAAGGTCACGATCTTCGGCAAAGACCTGGAGCGTAACCGCATTGAGATCCTCCAGCGCTCGAATTTTTCCTCGGCGTACACTGGACTGCCCTCGAACCTGAAGGTCTGGGAGAACCTGCTGATTTTCGCCAGGATTTACGGCGTCCGCAACCATCGCCAGAAGATCGATGAATTGCTCGAGATGTTCGAGATCACGCACCTGCGGACGAGAATCACCGGCCACCTGTCGTCGGGCGAATCGACGCGCGTGAATTTGTGCAAATCGCTGCTGAACGATCCCGAATTGTTGATGCTGGATGAACCGACCGCCAGCCTCGATCCCGACATTGCCGACAAAGTGCGCAAGCTGCTGCGTCGCATCCAGGGCGAACGGCAGATCACCATGATTTACACCTCGCACAACATGCGCGATGTCGAGGAGGTCTGCGATCGGGTGCTGTTCATGCACAAGGGGCGCATCATCGCCGAGGGCACGCCGCAACAGGTGAAGGACCAGTTCAACCAAACGTCGCTGGAGGACGTTTTCATCAGCGTCGCGCGCGGCGGCGATGTGATGGCCAAGGACAAAGAGGCGGCGCAATGAACTGGGGACGCATTCGCGCGCTTGTGTTGCGCTACACCTTCCTTTATACGCGCAGCGTGCCGCGCGTGGCCGAGATGTTTTTCTGGCCCGTGATGGACCTGCTGGTGTGGGGTTTTATTACGGTTTACCTCCAAAAGCTGTCGCATCCGGTGCCGGCCACCGTGACGTTCCTGCTCGGGTCGATGATTTTTTGGGACATTCTCTACCGCGCCCAGCAGGCCGTGACCATTTCGTTCCTCGAAGACATCTGGGCGCGCAATCTCCTCAATATTTTCGTCGCGCCGATTCGCGTCAGCGAGTTTATCGCCGCGACCTACATTGTCGGTTTCGTCAAGATCCTCGTGACGGTGGGAATCCTGGCCGGGCTGGCGTTGTGGTTCTATCATTGGAACCTGTTTCAAATGGGTCTCCCGCTCATTCCTCTTTTCGCCAGCCTGTTGCTGATGGGCTGGGCGGTCGGCATGGTCACCACGGCGCTGATTATGCGCTGGGGCCAATCCGCCGAGGCGCTTGCGTGGGGAATTCCGTTCCTCATCCAGCCTGTTGCGGCGGTGTTTTATCCGCTCAACGTATTGCCCGCCTGGATCCAGCCGATTTCGCGGTCCATTCCCGCGACGTACGTCTTCGAGGGCATGCGACAGGTGCTGCGTGGCGAAGGACTGTCCGCACATGACCTCGCGTGGGCGTTTGGATTGAACGTGGTGTACCTGATCGGCGCGGGTTTGTTCTTCAACTACATGTTCGAAGTCGCCCGCGACAAGGGCCTGCTCGCCAAGCTCGGGACGCAGTAAGACCGCTAACTCGGTCGCGACAATCCCACGAGGTGTTCCAAGCGCTCGAAGGGCGAGATGTGAGTGACCTGAAGGCTTTTGGCTGATGGATAGTGGAAGTCCTTTTCGAGAAGATAAAGATACAAGATCGCCATCGCGTCCACGTCGGCGGAAGTGGTGTTGTTGTATTCGGCGCGCAATTCGTATTGATGCGCCGGGTCAACGACGATCCCGCTGGCGGACTGGAATTCCCCCATGTGCATGACGCCGACTTTGTCGTGGAAATCCTCGGCTTGAATCTTCAGCACGCTCCACGAGGTCGTCAGGTCATATAGTTCCAGCGATTCGCCGTACGGGTGCAGGTGCGCGGTGGCGTAGTGCAACGTTGTCGATGCCGCGAGGTTCAACTGGTTCGCCGCGACTTTCACGCGATACGTGTGGCGGCCGGGCGGCACCATCCAGTGATAGGTCACGTCATTGCCAAATTGGGCCTGTACTCCACCCTTCATGGTAGCCACGCCTGCGTTCGTGGTTGCCATCGGCTCGACGCAACCTTCTCCTGGATGCGTCATCGAAGCGCACATTTTCATGTGTTCCATCCCGGAACCCGCCAACGGTTGGACCACATAGAGAGCGCGGCGGAACAGCGGCTTCATCGGGGCCGTGAGGTCGGCGTCGCGGACGAAATCGATGGTGGTTTTGAAACGAACTTTGACGGCGCGATCCGGGACGTTGAGATTGAGCGACATCGTGAAGAAATCCAGCGGTGTGTCCGAACGCACGGGCAGGCCGTAGCCCGGTGGAAGCGATTCCTGCAGCCGCCCCGGGACGAGCGTGAAGAAACGCCAGTCCATGTGCGTGGAATTATCGAATTCGGCGTTATGCTTGGCGGGCGTGATTTGCTTTGGATCGAACGTCAGGTTCGCGTGGCAGCAAAATTCCGGTGAAATCGTCTCGCGGTTGTCGGCGTCGAGCACCTCCGTCCGCAAACCGGTCAGCCAGACGAGCTGCGGCTTCGCGTTCGGCAAGAGGCAGCTCACGGGATGGTTCCCGCTCGGGCCGGTCATGGACAGGTAAATCTTATCGAGTGTGTACGGTTTCGAGACAACCTCAACCGAATTGCTGCCGTTGGCGCGGGTCTCGCCTTCCACGCGTCTGGGCAAGGACCAGCCATTCTCGCGGGCGGCGAGAACGCCAATCACGGCCAGGAGCAGACCCATCGTTATTTTTGTCCAGTACCGCATCGCCAGCGGCCAGTCTATTGCATTTTCGGGGCCAAGACAACTCTTCCATTGCCTTGCAGGGCAAGCGTTAACTGCCACGCGAAGATGACAAGGTTGTAATGCGTGGGTGGAACGGCGAAGAGATACACGCTGAAGGCAGGGCAACGCAACACGCAACTCTACGTTGCCGTCGGGAGTTTCAGCAACCGTACAATTCTTTCGCCGAGGTCTTCGAGTTCTTGGGAAGTGAGCATACCCAGTTTTCGTTCCAGTTTGGGCAAGGAAATTGGTTGAATCTGTTGCAGATGAAAAGCACCGGGTTTAAGAAATGACTTGGAGATGGGAAACTCCCAGCGGTTGTTGCGAACAGCGGTAGTGTGTGGAACGATGACAATTAGCGCCAGTTCGTCATCGCTCGGATAATCGCTCAGGATCAGGCAAGGACGGACTTTGGCTGTGAATCCCAGGTCAACGAGCCAGACATCACCGCGACTTGGCTTTGCCATGTTTGGCTTCCAAGGCGTCAAGCATCAGGAACCTCTCGTTCGCGCGCCGGTCGCTATCCACCAGAATTCTTTTATCGTCCTCGATTTCAAAGATAAGACGGGCGATTTCGCGCCGTTCACGCTGGCTGAGCTTGGGTAGTTGCTTGATGATTTCGGCTTTGCTCACGAGGCGTAGTTTACCCCTTATGGATGACTTCCGCAAGCAGGTCCTTCTGCTCGCTAACGTTCCACGTACCGCTGGGCGATGGGGACGCGGCGGCCGATGCCGAAGGCTTTGCTGGTGACGCGGAGGCAGGGCGGGGCTTGTTTGCGCTTGTACTCGTTGAGGTCGATCTTGCGGACAATGTCGCGGACGAGCTTTTCGTCGAAACCGGTTTCCTTCACGATCTCGGTGGCGGACTGAGACTCCTCGATGTAATGCTTGATGATCGCATCGAGCACGTCATACGGCGGGAGCGTGTCCTGGTCGGTTTGGTTGGCGCGAAGTTCGGCGGACGGCGGTTTGGTGAGCGAAGATTCGGGGATCACCGGGCGCTGGGTGATTAATGTAGCGGGCGAGTTCGTAGACCATCGTCTTCGGGACATCGGCGATGACGCCGAGACCGCCGTTCATGTCCCCGTACAACGTGCAATACCCGACGGCCAGTTCGGATTTGTTGCCGGTCGTCAGCAGCATGTGGCCGAACTTGTTCGAGAGCGCCATCAACGTCGTGCCGCGGATGCGCGCCTGGATATTCTCTTCGGTCGTGTCCTCGGGGCGTCCTTCGAACACGGGCTGGAGCGTCGCCTTGAACTGCTCGAAGACATCCTGAATCGGGATCGTCTCCCAGCGAATGCCGAGGTTGTCGGCCAACTCGCGCGCGTCTTCGATGCTGCCTTTCGACGAGAATTGCGAGGGCATGGAAACGCCCAGGACATTCTCGCGTCCAAGCGCGGCCACGGCGAGACAGGCGGCCACGGCGGAGTCGATGCCCCCGCTCAGGCCCAGGACGACGGACTTGAAGCCGCACTTCTGGGTATAATCGCGGAGGCCAAGCACCAGCGCATCGTGGAGCGCGGCGGCGGGTTCCAGTGGACGGAATTGTTGCGGGCTGTCCCTCCAGATCGACAATGACCAGGTCCTCGGCGAAGGCGGCGCCCTGGGCGAGGAGATTGCCGGCAGCGTCGAAGGCCAGGCTGTTGCCATCGAAAATCAATTCGTCGTTGCCGCCGATCAGATTGCAGTACAGCACCGGGACTTTGTATTGTTGTGCCACGGCCCGAAGCATGTCGTGACGGACCCGCTCCTTTCCGAGGTGATAAGGCGACGCGGAGAGATTCAACAGGAATTGCGCGCGGGTCCCGTCCCGCATGAGGTCGTGAATCGGGCTACGCTCGTAAAGGCGCGCGGGCAAATAGTCCTGGGTCCAAATATCTTCGCAAATCGTCAGCCCAAGTCTTTGGCCGGCGAGATCCAGCACCGTGTTGGAATCCGCTGGCTGGAAGTAGCGGTCTTCATCAAATACGTCGTAGGTCGGCAACAACATTTTTTGGCGCGCCGAGATAATTTTCCCATTTTGGATCAAGGCGACGGCATTTACGTAGTCGCGGCCGGGGCGCTTGAGGTTGAAGTCCACGTAGCCGACCAACAGCGCGGTCGGACCGATTTGCGCGGCGATCTCATGGAGGGTGGAGAGGTTATCGTGGACGAAGCGATGCTTGGCCAGCAAATCGCGCGGCGGATAGCCCGTGATGGCCAACTCGGGCGTCATCACCACGTCTGCGCCAGCCGTAACCCCGCGGCGGTAGAAATCGAGAATTTTTCCGGCATTCCCGCGTAAATCGCCCACGGTGCAATCTAT
Organism: uncultured Verrucomicrobiae bacterium; assembly: GCA_963812605.1. Classification (GTDB taxonomy): domain Bacteria; phylum Verrucomicrobiota; class Verrucomicrobiia; order Palsa-1439; family Palsa-1439; genus Palsa-1439. Next base: position 200,763 of record CAWEWF010000004.1, read on the forward strand.
CTGCGCCAGCGCAATCTTCATGCTGCGTTGAATCTACGGCTTCGCAAGGAGAGCGGCAACCGCAAAACAACCACGAAGGGCGACGAAGAAGACACGAAGGACACAAAGTTTAGCAGGGCGCGATGCATCACCTACCCCATTGACGGCAAAGCTCTTCAGCCTGGAGCGGGAACTGGCGGAATCGGTCAGAGACGAATAAGCGTCGAAGATCCGCCCCTGATTTCACACTTGGTATCCAGTGGTCGTTTGATAGACTGTCTAAAGCGGCCCAAACGAAAGGGATTTCATGCCAGCCAAATACCGCCCAACCTTTCTGCTTATACTTGCTCTTCTGTTTGCTCCGACCCTGCCAGGTTGCACATTCGGCCAACAGACCACAAAGGATTCCTTCAACCCTTGGACCGCAAATGATTCCGTAAACCCTCAAACCGCGGAGGAGTTTGTCAATCGGGGCAATGCCAAGAAGCGCAGGTGGGATTTGGATGGTGCCATCGCCGACTACTCAAAAGCCATCGAACTCAATCCGAAATACGCCGAAGCCTACTACCGCCGAGGCGTTGTTAAAGCAAAGAAAATGGCTGATATGAACGGTCCTATCGCTGACTTCACGAAAGCTATTGAACTCGACCCGAAAAACGCTGAAGCCTATGTCGACCGTGCCGATGCTAAAGAATGGAAGGGCGATCAGGACGGGGCTATCGTTGACTGCAATCGAGCCATTGAACTCAACCCAAAATCCTTCGACGCCTACTTCAGCCGTGGCACTGCCGAAAGGCTCAAGCCCGATTGTGCCAATGCCGAGTTGCGTAAGGCAAATTTGGATGCTGCCATCGCCGATTACTCGAAATTCATCGAAGTCAATCCGAACAACGGCCCCGCCTACTTCAACCGTGGCAGTGCCAAAGAGACCAATGGTGATTTGGACGGTGCCATTGCGGACTTCTCTAAAGCCATCGAACTCAACCCGAAAGACGACACCGCCTACTTCAGCCGCGGGAATGCCAAGAAAGCCAAAGGGGATCAGGTGGGGGCGGATGCGGATTACGCTGAAGCCGCCAAACTCAAAGGCCACTGATCGCTGGCACACCACGGGTTTCAACGGATCAGCACGATAACTCCGCCAGTCCGTTCAACAACCGGCAGTCATGGCCACGCTTTGTTTCAGTCGGCGCAACGGGAGGCCGCAGTCAACGCCTGCGGCTACAGCTTCCGCAGCGAATGCGCTACGGAGGACAGGACAGCACTCACCCCGAATCCCCGCCGCGTGAGGGCACGGCCTACAACGGCATAGTGGAATGGGTCTGATTATCGCAAATCGATAATTTTACTGGACGCGGTTTGGCGGGATGCGTACAATCCGCCCAGTTCTTTGATATCCGCCTTCGCAGGGGCTTCCTCCTTCGCGAGGCTCCCATGGCGGCCAAGATGGCGAAGCAGACAAGGGATGGGGCGCATGAAATATGCCATTCTGCGAAACGAACCCCCACCGTATTATTCACATTCACAGATACTTATGCGGTTTGCAGTGGATTGTGCAAATGGGTTCGTTTTCCGAAAACGAATCCAAATTCTGGGGTTTATGAGGGTTCGGATGCCGCGAAAGCCAACGGACGGCTCAGAGAGCCGTCCCTACCTCCCATGATTTCCAAACAGGCGGGACGCCTGTTCAACGCGGAAACCCGAAATGGATTCGGGGCCGCATTTCGGGGTCGGCGGAAAAACGTTTGCGCCAACTTGCGTTTTGGGGTGAAGGCGTCTATTCTCCCCTTGGTAGGATGAAGCAATGGCGAAGGCGTACGATCAACATTTACATGACAGTCTTGCCTATCTGGGATTGCCGGCCCTGGCATCCCACAGCGCCTGGACCCCGAATACGGACGTTTACGAGACGCCGGACGGCCTGGTCGTAAAACTGGAAATCGCGGGCATCGAGAAAGACGATCTCGAAATCACCTTGAACGACCGCTTGTTGCTGGTGCGGGGCCATCGAAAAGACCCGTGCCGCGAGAAGCGCTGTTCGTTCCGCCAGATGGAAATCGATTATGGCGCGTTTGAGCGGCGGATCGTCATCCCCCGTTCGGTGGATGGCAGCCGCGTGCGGGCGCTGTTCCAAAACGGCTTTCTGCATATCGAATTGCCCAAGTCCCAAAAATCCGAGCACACGACGGTCACAGTGATTATCGAACAGTTGGGCTAGGAGCGCAGCGGCAACGCTCGCGCGCCCGGAACACGCGGGGCACTGGCATCATCCTATAATTAAGATGGCTGACCCGGAAAACAAATTGGTCACGGACGTCGTGAAGACCGAGACGCCCGCGCATGATCTGCCCACGCGGCTGCCGATTCTGCCGCTGAGCGACGTGGTGGTGTTCCCGCACATGGTCGCGCCCCTGCTCGTGTCCAATCGGCAATCGATCCAACTCATTGACGACGTGGTGGCCGGCAACCGCCTCCTGGCCGTGACCTTGCAGACGGACCCCGATCTCGAACAACCGCGGGCCGACCAACTGCGCCCGTGCGGCTGCATCGCCCGCGTGATGCGGATGCTGAAATTCCCGGATGACAGCGTTCGCGTGCTCATCCAGGGCTTGAAACGGATGCGGATCGTTCGCGTCGAATCGGAGAAGCCGTATTTGCAGGCGGAAATTTTGCCGCTCGACGACGAACTCGACACAACGATCGAGACGCCCGCGCTGGCGCGCAACGCCGGCAACCTGTTCCAGGAGATCATCAACCTTTCGCCGTCGCTTCCGGACGAGCTCAAGGTTGCCGTCGTCAATATCGAAGACCCCAGCAAACTGGCGGACGTCATCGCGGCCAACCTGAACATTCCCCTGCTGGAGAAACAACGACTGCTGGAAGCGGTCAGCGTCAAAACGCGACTCACCCTGCTCACCAGCCTGCTCAACCATGAGGTCGAAGTGCTCCATCTCGGCAGCGAGATCCAGAACAAGGTCAACACGGCGCTCAGCAAGAGCCAGCGCGACTATTTTCTCCGCGAGCAACTCAAGGCGATCCAAAAGGAGCTTGGCGAAAGCGGCGAAAACTCGGAGGTCGGGGAATTGCGGGACAAGATCGACAAGGCACAGATGCCGCCGGAGGTAAAGAAGGTCGCCATCAAGGAAGCCGACCGCCTGGCGACGATCACGCCGGCCGCCGCCGAATACGCCGTGGCGCGGACCTATCTCGATTGGTTGATCGCCCTGCCTTGGTCGAAAGCCACTGATGACAAACTCGATATCGCGCAGGCCCGGCGGATTCTCGACGAAGATCATTACGATCTCGAAAATGTTAAAAAACGCATCCTGGAATATCTCAGCGTGTTGAAGCTCAAGAGTAATGGCGCAACCGAAGCGCCCGCCGGCAAGGGGCCAATCCTGTGTTTCGTCGGACCGCCGGGAGTTGGCAAAACCTCGCTGGGTATGAGCATTGCGCGCGCGCTGGGCCGAAAATTCATACGCATTTCACTGGGGGGTGTTCGCGACGAAGCGGAAATTCGCGGGCACCGTCGGACCTACATCGGGGCGTTGCCGGGTCGGGTGATACAAGGATTGCGCCGGGCCGAGAGCAACAACCCGGTTTTCATGCTGGATGAAATCGACAAGGTGGGTGCGGACTTCCGCGGCGATCCGAGCGCCGCGCTCCTGGAAGTGCTCGATCCGCAGCAAAACAACAGCTTCTCGGACCACTATCTTGAGATCCCGTTTGATTTGTCGCATGTGATGTTCATTGCCACCGCGAACCTGCTGGAGCCCGTTCCACCGGCGCTTCGCGACCGCATGGAAGTCATCGAACTGCCCGGTTACACGGAAGACGACAAGATCCACATCGCGATGAAGTACCTCGTGCCGCGACAATTGACCGAGCACGGGCTGAAGAAGACGCAACTAAGCGTGAGCCGGGAAGCGCTCGCCGCCATCATCCGCGACCATACGCGCGAGGCCGGGGTGCGCAACCTTGAACGGCAAATCGCGACGATTTGCCGCCGCACAGCGCGGCGCATCGTGGAACACAAGGCGAAGTCGGTGGTAATCACGCCGCGCAACTTGAAGAGCTTTCTCGGCGCCGCCGAGTTTTTCCATGATGTCGCGGAGCGCACAACCGATCCGGGCGTGGCGATCGGCCTGGCGTGGACCGCGGCGGGCGGGGATATTCTGTTTATCGAGGCCACGCAAATGCCAGGCCGGGGCAATTTGATTTTGACCGGTTCGTTGGGGGACGTGATGCGGGAGAGCGCACAAGCGGCGCTCAGTTATGTGCGCTCCCGGGCCAAACAACTGGGCATCGACCCCAAGACCTTTGAGAAATCGGACATTCACGTTCATGTGCCCGCCGGCGCGATCCCGAAAGACGGGCCATCGGCCGGGGTAACGATGGCGGTCGCCCTGACGTCGCTGCTCGTCCACAAGCCCGTCAAACCGGCGCTGGCAATGACCGGTGAGATCACACTTCGCGGGAAAATCCTGCCCGGTCGGCGGCATCAAGGAGAAAGTGTTGGCAGCCGCGCGTTCCGGCGTGACCACGGTCGTGTTACCAGACCAAAATCGCAAGGATTTGGCCGACGTGCCGGCGGAGATTCGGAAGAAACTGCAATTTCATTTTGCCAAGACGATCGATGCCGCCCTGAAGTTCACGTTGTAGGCAGGAGCAGATGAGATCGACTGAGCCCATGCCGCTGCGCACAGATCCCGGCGCTGGAAGGTTCGCTGCCGCAAACCTGCAAGACTTTGGCCAAGCCCTTTTGGTGGCCTGCGGTCTCGCGGAAGATCGCGCGCGCGACGTGGCCGAAGTACTTCTGGAAGGCGACCTGCTCGGGCATACCACCCATGGTCTCGCGTTGCTCCCCGCGTATCTCAGGGCCATCCAGGAAAAGACGATGGAGACGGTCGGCGAGCCCGACGTCATCGCCGATCATGGTTCTTCCCTGACGTGGGACGGACATTATCTGCCGGGTCCCTGGCTCATGCGCCAAGCCATTGCGGTCGCCTGCGCCCGCGTTGCAGAACATCCTGTCGTCACCGTGTCCATTCGCCGGAGTCACCACATCGGCTGTCTCCAGGCGTACCTTCAACCCGTTACCGAGGCTGGGCTTGTTATTTTGCTCTGCTGCTCCGACCCCGCGTCGCGCACGGTCACACCCCACGGCGGGGTCGCTCCTCGCCTCAGTCCGAATCCGCTCGCTGCCGGCATTCCGACAAGCGGCGACCCGATCCTGATCGACATCGGTACATCGTCCACTTCCAACGGATTATGCAATCGACTGGCGGCAGCCGGTGAGCGGCTGCCGGGGCCGTGGCTTATCAATCGCGACGGCCACCCAACCGATGACCCGCGTGTTCTGGATGGCCCGGAAGGGGGCGCGATTTTGCCCCTGGGTGGCACGGACCTCGGCTACAAAGGTTTCGCTCTGGCCCTTCTTGTCGAGGCGCTCACGAACGCGCTTGCTGGTCACGGTCGCGCTGATGATGAATCGCGCTGGGGGGCTTCTGTGTTTTTGCAGATTCTGGATCCCCGGCGTTTTGGCGGGCGAGAATCTTTTCTGCGCGAGACGAGCTTCTTTGCCCAACTCTGCCAGGAAACGCCAGTGCCCTCCGGGAAACCGCCCGTCCGTTTGCCGGGGCAAGCTGCGCTCTTGCGTCGCAGGGAACAACTGGCGAACGGCGTCGTGCTGCATCCGACAATTCTTCCGGCATTGGTGCCGTGGGCTTCGAAACTGGGTGTTTCACTCCCAATGGCTGCGAGGCCACAGGATATTCTACGGCAATAACCGAACTCGATAGAATCTGCGCAATTGACTAATGGCCCCGGGATCGTTGATTTGGATAATCCCTCCGTTTCCGGGAATGTTGTTACTGAGTGCCAGCCATGTCCCCGTAACGAGGTCGGAGGTGTATTCCACACGATAATTCATGCCCAAGACCGTTCCAAAGCCAATGTTCGCGTCATTGCCGCTCGAAAAAAAAGAATTCACGCGGAGAAAGTTGCTGGCGTCCAGCGGAGAAGTCCCTGCCAAATACTCCTGCAGGTTATTCAGGCCGTCGCCATCCGGGTCACAGGTTGCGCAGGAAATGCCATTCGTGGTGGTGGGCGTGCCGAACTGCGTGGCGCGCCACGAATCGGAAATACCGTCGCCGATGGAATCCGGCCCAAACGCAATCTGCGTGGAACCACCCGTATGGTTGAATTTGACGTTCACAAAACCGGCGCCATCGTAAAACCAGCCGAGACTCGTCGCGGCAAAGTCCGTCGTATTGGTGAACCGCGGAAGACGAACGCCATCGCGCTCGACACCGAACGGTTGGGCGACGAAAAAGCGCAGGAGCATCGGGCGCGGCTGGGAGAGCAAGGTCGCGGTAATAACCGTGCCGTTGGACTGGCACGAGAGGCTGGTGCCGTCGTACACCGTAAAGCTGGAGTTCGTCGTCGGATAGACAAGGAACTGCAAGGAACTGCCGGGCACGATCAGGTTGGGGTTGGAGGTATAGCTGGTGTCGAGGGCCGTCTGTACATTTGTCGAGATCATCGGGATCACCGCGCCCTCGCGTACGAACAATGGCATCTGGTGTTGGTTGGCATTGATCCAGTTGATGGTCTGTCCGCCGTTGTAGCGTTGGCCCAGGAAAAAGTCGTACCAGTTCCCTTGCGGCAGGTAAACCGTGCGGCTGGTGGCATTATTGGTAATGATCGGGGCGACCAGGAACTCGTTGCCGAAGAGGTACGAATGGCTGGTATTGTACACGCTGCCGTAGGTATTGGTGTCGGTCTGGTAAAGCAGCACGAGCGGACGGATGATGGGCAGACCGTTGGTGCTGGACTGGGTGGCGTAGGAATAAATGTACGGGAACAGCGCGGTATGCAGTTGGGCGTAGAATTGGTAGTTGGTCAGTGCGTCCGCGCCGAAGCTCCACGGGTAAATCCAGCACATGCCGACGCTGCGGTGCATCTGCATGATCGGCGAAAACGCGCCGAATTGCGTCCAGCGCATAAAGAGATTCGTCGGCGTCGAGCTCCAGTTGGCGTCTTCATACCCGCAAATATCGTGGCCCCAAATGGAATACCCGCTCATCGCGCAGGATTCGCCGGCAAGCATGACCGCCGGCAAGCCGTTGCCATCGCCAAAATTCGGCTCGTTGTCACCGGCCCAGTTCCCCGGGTAAGCCTGCGACCCCGCAAAGCCACCGCGCTCCCACAGCATGCCGTTGGTGCCAAGGACGCTGGCAACAGTCTTGTCGTATTCGACGGAATAGCCATTTTGCATGAGAAGGCCGGTGCGGCCATCGGCATACAGGGCGTTCGTCGGAATGTACGGCCCGGTGCTGGCCTGCGCTTCGCCATCGTCGGTCTTAAAGCCGCCAATGACGCCACCGCTCTGGTTGATCAGATTACTGAGGATATTTTGGAACCACTGCACGGCGTTGGGGTTGGTAAAATCGATCGGGCTGCCTGTTCCTTTCCACCAGGCCGCCGACAGCACATTGGTCGTGCCGCCGGAGACTACGTGGACAAAATAATTACTGGCCAGCGCCGTGGCGTATGTGGATGCGGGCTGCGTGGTGGTGATCCCCGGCACCGGGCAAATATTATACTCGCAGTTGTTGTAGCACTCCGAGGCGGAACTGGTGTTGATGAACGGGGTGAACCAGCAGATGGCCTTGTAGCCGTTGGTCTGCAGGAACGTCATCATATCGCCAATCGTGTTAAAGCCCGGGTACGACGTGCTCTCGAAGGTGCCGCCGGGTCCGAATTGCTGGAGGTTCCAATTGAAATCGTTGTAGCCGGTTTCCCAGGGCGAATCAAAGACGAAGACCGAGCCCGGCACCCCGCGTGCACGCAGTTCGGAAACGACGTAGCGCACTTCGCCGCCGCTGCTCCAGAAATCCGAACTCATCCATGGCAGGAAGACCCAGGGCGGCGGAAGCATCGGCCGGCCCTCATAGCCGGTGTAACGCGTCAACACATCGGTCAGGTTCGGCCCATACACCATGTTATACGCCAACGCGGAATACATGTTGCTCACAACATAGCGGTCGGGATACTGGTTCCGCATGTCGAACCAACTCTCCGCGGTGGAATCCAGATGGAGGCCGTATCCCGAGGTGCTCATGAACCACGGGGCGGTCAGGTATGTGTTGTCGCTGTTGGTGCGATCGGACGTGTCGTAGTTCATGATGTGAACTTTGTTGCCCGCCTGGTCCAGGCCGTTGAACTTTTCGCCGAACCCATAAAAGTGCTCGGTCGAACTGGATGGCACCGTGATCGAGGTCGCCGTGACCGGTAGCGCGCCCCAGTTGGCGACCGCGTAGCGCATCACGCCGGGATACGGAAATGTCAGTTGCGCCACAATCGAGGTTGAGCCGGCCGACTGCACGAGTTGAACGCCGTTGCTGATCGGAGTGGATGACTGCACGCCGCCGATCAGATACGAGCTGCCGCCGGCGCTGAAGGAGGCCGGTAGCAAGGTGATCGTGTTCACTCCCGGATTGCCCGCGATGTCGGGACCAATGAGTGTAATGTGACCGGAGTTTTGATAGACGCGCGCTTCCAGCACGCTGGAGCCAACCGCGTTCGAAAAGGAAACGAATGGTCCCGATGGTTGCAGTGATGGCTGAACGACAAACTGGAATGGATTCGCCTGGGCCACGCTTTCAATCTCCGCGCTCTGGGACAGGTTGTCATTGCCGTAGAGAAATGTTGGCAGGTGGTCGCTGTAAGGAATCTTGAAATAATACTGCACTGTGTCACCCGGGTTGAAAGCGTTCGCGGGAATCGAGTTGGAGTAGTATTTGTTATTTCCGTTCGCTCCGCCTTGATACCAAAATGCCATCGGGATCGAGGTCCACGTCGAGTTGGTCGCGTTCCGATAAAAAATCGTGCTCCCCGTCTGCAGTTGGTTGCCCGGATCGCCGGAACCTTGGAACTGGTTGCCGGTATAGAGGAACACCGCCGTGTTGGACAAAATCCCGCTCAAGGGGCTGCGCATTGTCAATCCGCTGTTACCGGCCTCGATGTCACTGGGGATATGAAAGGAAGTGCCCAGGTTGGCTTGGAAATTGCCGTTCGTGGTCAGCAGGATTCGATCGACCCGCATTCCGTCCTCGCGCATCCACAAGCTGAACGTCTGCACGCCCGTGGAGTTGACTGTCAAAGTGGCGACGCCGTTAAGCGTGTTCGTCCGCGTCCACTGCCAGACGCCGTACTGGCTCAAGGTGATATTCGCCGCGGTGTTGGTTGTCCCGCCAAGTCCGGCATGAACGGAGTCATCCGTATTGGAGGCCGCGTAACCGCGAATCCAAACAAAGTGTGTCTGCGCGTTGGCAAAATTGACGGCGTAGTCCAACTCCGGGCTTGTATTGAGCCAACTGGTGTTCAGGTTCACGCCGATGTTTGGCGTCGCTTCCATGTATCCCGTGCCACTGAAGCCCGGGACCGCGTTGGTGGCGACCCATTGGAAGTTCGTCCCGCTGATGGTGCGCGGGATGTTGTTGGAAAAACTCTCCGCTTCGATGACGACTACACCGCCTGCCTCGGTGAACGCAGTTTGCGCGTTTGCAGTGGAGAGAATACCGGAGAGCAGCGCAAAAGCGCCCAGAGCATATCGAATCATTGACTCATCCCTTCATGAATGCCGATAGCTATCACGTAGCATTCTCCCCGCCAGATTGCGTGAAACCAATCTAGCCCGATGCGCGGTTTTTGTCGAACCGGCACGGCGGTCAGATGCTTTACAAATTCGGCCATCTGCGGCAAAATCCTCCCATGTTGCGCCACATGGTCGCGGGCGTTCGCCGTTTCGGGTTGTACCCAATGTACGTTCATCAGCGGGATAATTGGGAGTTTTTGGCGGTGCTCCGCGGGAAATGTGGCGCCGTGCTGAGCGAAACCGGCCCGGTCGCTCTCCTAACTCGACATCTTTGGATCTTTCCGCCGGAAGCCGCCCATGGTTGGAAGGGCGATGGCGCAAACCGCTGCAAGGTTGCTGTCTTCCACTTCGGCAAAGTTCCGCAGTTGCTCGAGAAGGTCGCCCGCGAACACGGCTATCTGGAGTGCGCACTGTCGTCCGCTCAAGTACGGCGCGTCACCGAAATCGAAGCGGAATTGCGCGTGCCCTACGGCCGCGTGACCGAGAAGAGTCTCCTGTTTTTTGAGAAGGCTCTGATCGAACTTTCCTTGATCGCGTTGGCGGACATCCCGGCGACCGATGATAGCGGGGTTGAGCATCCCTTGCAGAAAGTCCAGGCCTGTCTCGCGTGGTACAACGAACACATGCTCGAGCAACCGAAACTCGAACAAACAGCGGAGGCCGTCAACGTCTCCGTCCGCCACTTGCGCCGCCTTTTCTGGCAGTCACGCCGGGAAAGTCCGCAGGCTGCGTTCACGCGTGTGCGCCTCGAACGAGCGATGGGCTTATTGTCGCTTTCCAACCTCAAGCTCGAGGCCGTCGCTGAACAATGTGGCTTTTCAAGCAGCAGCGATTTCTGCCGTGTTTTCAAAACCCACCATCACATCAGTCCCGATGCCTGGCGCAAGAGACACCTGCCGGCCTATGAAGAACCCGCCACCACGCGGAAATAGAGTCCGTTCGGGCCAATCCCGCGGCCGATCTTCACCAGCACCGCGTTTTCTCCCTCGCGCAAATCCACGTCCACTACGTCTTCGTCAGGCTCGGCGCCCCGATGTACCTGCTTGTCGAATACGATCTGTCCGTTAAGCCAAATCGTCAGTGCATCGCCGCTGCCCACATATAACCGCGCCTTGCCAGCGTGGGTCGCTTGGAACGTCGTTGCGCCAAACGTCGTCGCACCGCTGTTGTCCTTGCCCAACGCCTTCTCGAAATCCACATAGCCATCGATTCGCACACAATCATCCCCCACCACACGCCACCGCACGCGCCGCCCACCCTTGCCCGCGTACTCCGCGCCAGGATCAGTAGGCAATTCTGCCGTAAATTTCGCGCCCACTCCGCCGTCAAATGGTCCGAGTACACTCCACTGAGGCGGCTTGATCAATGTCAGCGTCGGCGCATTCGACAGAGCCGAACTCCTGACCTTTACCGCGTAGCTCCCCACGTCAAGCGACTCCGGTGGACTCACATAGAACGCTATCCGTGCTTCGCCACCGGCTGGCGCGGTAATTATCTGTTGTACGCTCGGGCAACACCGTAAACCCCGCGGGTAGGGACAACTCCACTTCACCACTCAAGCTATTTGTGCCGCGATTGTGCGCTGTCAGAAAAACCTTTTCGTACTTCTGCCCGCGAATCAGCCGCTGCGTGGGCACAATGCCGCGTTCATTTCTCGCGCCCGCCAATTCGATGAATGCATCGCCTCGTTGATCGATTGGCAACGGCGGGAAAATCTTCTCGAAGTCAGCCGCGCGTTCGGCGCGAATGAAGATAGGAATCTCTGCGAGCCCCGGTCGTACCGTAAAGGTCTTCGGTCCCGCGAGTTTTTCTTTCGTCAAGGCGTTCACCCATTCGCCACTGGGGAGATAGACGGAACGTTCACCAGACTCGCTCAATACAGGCGCAACGAGCAGATCGCTGCCCAGAAAGAACTCGTCATCCATATTGTAGGTCGCAGGATCGTTCGGGAACTCATACAGGAGCGGCCGCCACATCGGGACACCTTCTTCTCGCGCGAGTTTTGCGGCGGCGAGGAGATAATCATGCAGCGCCCAGCGCAGGTTGAAATAGTATTTCGCGATGCGCACCGTTTCATCGTCGTAATACCACGGCTCACGCGGCGTCGTGCCGTGCAGTTGCATGATCGGACTGAGCGCGCCGAGTTCCAGCCAGCGGATGTAAAGATTTTTCGTCGGCGTGCCCGCGTAGCCGCCGATGTCGTGGCCCCAATAAGGATATCCCGAGAGTGCCGCGCTCAAGTCCCGCCCGCACTACCCGCGGAAAATCACTCCAGGATGACGATTGGTCTCCACCCCAGAACGTCGAGTCGCCCGCGCAGGGCGGCGTGCCGGATCGCGCAAAGGTCATCCCCACTTTGCCAAGATCCTGGAACGCATCCAGCACGGCGCGCTGGTAATAAAAAGGATGCAAATTATGGAACCACGGGTCGGGCATCCGTTCGCCGCCGTCGGTCTTGAAGCCATCCACACCCATCGCAATGAGCGGCTCCTGCAATTTCTGCCACCACAATCGCGCCGCCTCCTTGCGGAAATCGATCTTCACCGCATTCTCCAGCCAGTCCACGCGCAATTCGGTACCGTCGGGTTTCAAGACGAGATAGCCATTCGTGCTGGCTTCCGGGTAGGTGCTCGCGCTGTCCCAAATGCTCGGTGTTTCCCAGCAGACGACGTGATAGCCGCGCCCGTGCAGTTTCCCGATCCACTCTTTCGGGTTTGGATACCGCGCCTGCTCAAAACGGAAATTCTGCAAGCCTTCCGCCCACGCTTCCAACACCACCGCGCCTGCCTTGAGCCCGTGCGCCTCCATCTTGTCGATCACGCGGTCGATCTCATACTCCGAGAGGTACGAATTGCGCGAAATCCATGGCTCAAAAACCCAATCCGGCACCGGCCGCGGCCGGCCCACAAGTTTCGTGTACTCAGCCAGGATCTCGCGCGGCGTTCCTTTGAATTCAAAGACATCCGGCCCGGATTCGGGAACTTCAATGCGCAATTCATTCGTGACGGTTGCGCCACAATCAAATCGCACTTTGCCTGTGCAATTCACAAACAGACCGTAGCCCTTGCTGCTGATGAGAAACGGTGCGCAGATGTATGACCGGTTGCCGCCGCCCCACGCATCGACGATCCAACTCTCCATCGTGCGCCCGCGCATATTCAGCGCGTCGAAGCGTTCACCGAAACCCCAAAGCGCCTCGCCGTCTGTCAATTTCCTGTGCAGCGGGTTGCCGCTGAATTCGATAATCGCCGTCGCACCGTTGGTGTCCGCAAGAGGGTAGCCATGAGACGGGTCGCCATAGATAAAGCGCAGCACGCGTGGCGCAGCCGCCGGCTGGGATGGAGCTTCGCGCCTGCCGTGGGCCAGTCTGCGCGCAACCAGCGAGAGACAGCGCCAGGACTGTCACCCGTAGGGAAACGAAATGCGATCTCCTCATTTCACCTCCACCACGGAATGATTTTCCTTGTCGGTCTCGTCACCGTTTGGATCGGCAATCCAGTGGTCGCCGTCGATGACAAACTGGTAGAGATGTCGGCCCGGCTTCAACTCGACTTCCGCACGCCACACACCGTCACCATCCGGGCCGTGCATGACGAATTGCGGATCAAAAACGAGACCGTCGCGGTTGTGCCCCCAATCATTGAAATCGCCCGCGAGATAGACCAGGTGCGCCGTCGGGGCGTAACACGCGAGGAGTACGCCGTGAGACGTGCGTTGTGGCTTCCACTTCGGGTTGCGCGCGCTGGGAATGAGCACGTCACCGCCAGCGCTGACGCGAAGAATGGCGTTCTGGTCGCCGTCGCGTTCGTCAATCGAATCGGGCGCGAACCACCCATTCCCCTCGCCGTTCACATTGAACTTGAAACGATACATCCCCGAATCGAGTTTTACTGTCTTGCGCCAGACGCCGTTGGTGTCGGGTCCGTTCATTGCAAATGCGGAATTGGTAATGCGTCCATCCACATTATTCGCCCAGCCGTTGAAATCGCCCGCCAGATAAACGACGTGCGCCTCGGGTGCGTAGCATTGAAAAAGAATGCCGCCATCCGTCTTTTGCGGGAGAAGCGAGAGCGATTGCGCGAGGGAATTGTGTTTGCGCGGAAACGGTCGTCGTGATTGCCAACAGGATCAACAACGCACGGTTCATTTCCGCCGCACGATGGTCTCGAGCTGCTGCCGCAACTTGACGATGCTGTCGGCCGGACAGACCCCGCGCCAAAGAATATTCGGGTAGAGCACGGTGTTGCGCCCGATGATCGAGCCCGGATTCAGCACGCAGTTGCAGCCGATGTCGCAGCCGTCGCCGACAATCGCCCCGAACTTGCGCAAGCCGGTGTCGATGTCATTGCCGTACTTGACCGTGATATTGCCCTTCATCGATTTGGCATTCGACAGAATCACGCCCGCGCCGAGGTGCGCCTTGAAACCCAGGATGGAATCGCCGACATAACTGAAATGCGGAACCTGCACGCCATTAAAGAGCACGGAGTTTTTGAATTCAGACGCATTGCCGAGCACACAGTCATTGCCCACGATGACATCGCCGCGGACATAAGCGCTGGAGCGAATCTGGCAATTTTCCCCGATAATCGCCGGCCCCTTGATCACCGCGCCGTGCTCGATGACCGTTCCCTTGCCGACAAACACATCGTCGGCGATGTACGGCACGCCAATGGTCGTGCACAATCGCGCGGGCTTGAGGTGCCGCTTGATAAAATCGGGTAGCTTCTTCAGCACGTCCCAGACGTGTTCGTCGCCGTCGAATAACTCGGGAAAAGAAAACTGCTTCAGTTCGAGGAAGTTTTCCGCGCGAAACATGCGGGCATCCTAATGACGCGGCCGCCTCCCGGCAAGCAGTTCCGTGCGCAGCGCGCGGTTTACCTTAGGCTGGCGCACAACCCAAAATCCGTGTAAAGGTCATGGTCATGAATGCGCCCACTGATGAATACCCCGCTCACCGCGCTGGAGTATTACAATCTTGTCCGCGAGCGCCTTGAGCACGAGGACAATCTGATCGTGCAGCGGCTCACCTGGCTGGTCGGGTCGCAGTCGTTCCTCTTTACCGCCTACGCCATCGTGTCGAACGGCTTGATGTCCCCGCCGCAACTCGCCTCCGCGCATCTCACCGACCAACTGCAATTGCTGTTTCAGTTGATTCCCATCGTGGCCATGCTGACCTGCATTCTCATCTACATCAGCATCCTCGCGGCGGTGGTGACCATGCGCCGGCTGCGCAACGGCTATCGCTCACGGTTCGGTCCTGAAGAAGACTGCCTTGCCGCCCATCATGACCGCCGCGCCGGTCCGCTTGTTCGGCCTCGTCGCCCCGCTGTTATTGCCGCTGGTGTTTTCCACGATCTGGCTGATTCTCTGGGTGCACGGGCTGTAGCAGCGCGACCATTTTGCTCAAGTCGCCTGTGGGCAACTGGCAGGCGTAGTTGACGCAAACGTAGGCGGTGGCCTTGCCGCCCATCGGCTTGATGCTTTCGAGAAACGGCAGCAGTTTCACCAGCGACTTCTGCGATTCATCACCCTCCGCAAGAATCACAATGGCGTTCGGCAGATAACGCTCGCCGAGCGCTCGCAGCATCGCGCGGGTATCCGCAGCGTCGGCCTTGCCCGCAATGACAATCTGCTTCGGCTGACTGAGGTAAAAATCCAGCGCGCAAAGCATCTGCGGCACAACCTGTGGCGCTTTGGACAGATGACCGCTAAAAAGCTGCAGTGTCTTCTCCGCGGCATTGCGATAATCGGCGCGATCGGTAAACTGCGCGAGCCGCAGCAGTAGCAATGTCGCCATCGAATTGCCGCTGGGCTCCGCGCCGTCGTAGTCTTCCTTGGAGCGAACGATGACACTCGGGTCGCGTCCATCCGTCTGGAAAAACCCGCCCTCCTTCGCATCATAGAACTGTGCGAGCATCGCGTCGGCAAGTTCCGTCGCTTTCTGTAACCATTGCGGATCGAAGTCCGCTTCATAAAGATCCACCAGGCCGTTGGCGAAAAACGCGTGGTCTTCGACCATCGCCGGCACCGTCGCCGTACGGGTCAGCTTGCCGTCCCTGAGACGATTGGTGAGAATGTAACGCGCTGCCTGCTCGGCGGCGGCGCGGTATTTGGGTTCATCGAGTGCTTGCGCGGCTCGCGCGAACGCGGAAATCATCAATCCATTCCACGCCGTCAGGATCTTCTCGTCGCGATGGGGCCGCACCCGTTTCTCGCGGGCCGCAAACAGCTTCGCCCGACCCTCCTCCAAAATCGCGGCAACTTCTTTCTCCGACTTCTGGAACTCCTTGGCGGTTTCCGCAAGCGTGAGCGTGACGTGCAGCACATTGTTGCCGTGCTCCCAATTGCCATCGGGTTCAACACCGTAGTAGCGGCAGAAAATCCCGGCCTTCTCCTTGTCGCCGATGATCTTGTCGATCTCATCGCGCGTCCAAACGTAGAATTTGCCTTCCACCCCTTCGCTATCGGCATCCTCCGCCGAATAAAACCCGCCTTCGGGACTGGTCATGTCGCGCAATACGTAATCGCAAGTGCGCCGGGCGATGTCGGCATAAAACGGATCATGCGTGATCTGATACGCGTCAATATAGCTGGAAACAAGCTGCGCCTGGTCGTAGAGCATCTTTTCGAAATGCGACACCAGCCATCTTTGGTCGACGCTGTAGCGATGGAAGCCGCCCCCAAGTTGATCAAACAGTCCGCCTTCCCCCATCGCCCGCAACGTGTGCAGCGCCATCTCGCGGGCCTTCGTTGCTTCCGGTGGTGCAGGCGTCCCTGCCTGCAGCCGCGCGAAGTAGCGAAACAGAAAATTCAAGGCGACCGGTCGCGGGAACTTCGGCGCCATGCTGAATCCGCCATGCACCGTGTCGTACGATGTCCGGAACTGATCGAAACCCGCGCTGAGTGCCGCGTCATCGAGTGGACGGTTCGGAGATCCATTCGTATCGATATTCGCGTACTGGTTGATGGTCTCCACAATGTTGCTGGCCTGGGCGAGCACGCCGGTACGGTTCCCCTCCCAAACATCGTGCACGCGCTGGAGCAAATCCTTGAAACCGGGGCGGCCATAGCGCGAGTCCGGCGGGAAATACGTGCCGCAAAAGAACGGCTTCAGCTCCGGCGTCAGCCACACGCTCATCGGCCAGCCGCCGCTGCCCGTCGTCGCCTGCACCGCCGTCATGTAAACCTTGTCGATGTCCGGGCGCTCTTCGCGGTCGACCTTGATGCAAACGAAGTATTGGTTCATGACGGCGGCGATGCCCTCGTTCTCGAACGACTCGTGCTCCATGACATGGCACCAGTGGCACGTCGAGTAGCCGATGGACAGGAAGATCGGCTTGTTCTCCTTGCGCGCCCGGGCGAACGCCTCTTCCCCCCACGGATACCAATCCACGGGATTGTAGGCGTGCTGCAGCAGATAGGGACTCTTCTCATGGATCAGACGGTTCGGCTTGTGCGTGGTGGTTTCGTCGCCCATGACGGCGCAAGATACCACAGCCGCCAGACCGGCGACGAGTAATCCGCGATACAGGGTTACCGCCATCAGTTCAACTATACATTCATTCGAGAAACTTGCTCCACGCGAATCGTTCGAGACATCGCCGCATCATAACTATCAGTGGATCATACTCTGAAGTTTTTCGGATCAGTGTTCGGGTGTTGCGATGTCGAACGGTTGCTGTTCGAATATGTGCAAGGGACCCTTGAGCCGGAGGTAAAACACCGGCTCGACGAACATTTTCGCGATTGTCCGCCCTGCATTGAGTTCCTGCGCACCTACCGGCAAACCATCGACGTCACCCGTCAGTTCTGTTGTAACCAAGTGGAGATTCCATCCGAAGTCCGCACGAAACTGGAGGAGTTTATTCGCGCTGGGTTTTAGGGTTCGGGGAGCTTGTCTTTTACGATTCCCGCTTATCAGACTTGAAACTGCGTCTATTATAGTGCATCAAAGGCTTTTGCAGCGGAGTCGTACCCATTCTCATGTCGAAGCCGAACGCCCAAATCGATGACGTTCAATTGGTCGCCCGCCTCAAGCAGCGTGATAAATCTGCTTTGGAGGAGCTTGTCCATGTCCACGGCGCGAAGATGTACGGCGTCGCCCTCCAGTTTATGCGCAATGAATCTGACGCGCATGAGGTCATGCAGGACGCCCTCGTCTCCATCTGGAACAAGATCGGCTCGTTCGAGGGCAAATCGGCGTTCACTTCCTGGATCTATCGCGTCACTGCCAACGCGGGGCTGATGGCCCTCCGCAAAAAGAAGCGGCGCGAGAACGACATCTCGCTCGACGCCGTCGGGGCCGACGATGACGACGCGCCCCTGCCCGCGTTGCAACTGAGCGATAAGCGACCGCTCCCCGACAAAGTGGTGATGACCGGTGAACTCGGCGAGCAGGTGCGTACCGCCATCAGCCAATTGCCCGAACCGTACCGCGTGGCCGTGCTCCTGCGCGACGTGGAGGAATTGCCGATGGCCGAAGTCATGCGGGAAACCGGCTTGAGCGAGCCGGCGTTGAAAAGCCGCCTGCATCGGGCACGGTTGGCGCTTCGGGAAGCCCTGCTGCCGTACCTCAAAGGGCAGGACATACAGAAGTCATGAGCATGAAAAAAATCATGGGTCATTTGAAATGCCTCTTGCGCCCGGGCGGGTGCTCGCACACCAAGAAACTGCTCTTCGAATTCGTCGAGGGCCAACTAACTCCCGAGACCCATCGCAAACTGGAGAAGCACATCGGCAATTGCCCCCCCTGCCTCGACTACGTGAAAAGCTACCGGCACACCATCCAGGTCACCCATCACCACGGTCTGCCCGAAACCCCCATGCCCCCCGCCTTAAAGCAGAAACTCCGCGAGTTCATCGAACAGCACCCCGATCTGAAGTGACCCCAAAAGCCTTGGAGCTGGAAGTAGTCCCCGAAACCTCTGGTGGCACAGGCGCCCCTGCCTGTGTAGATGGATTTTGACAGGTACAGAGGCCTGTCCCACCATTGAAGGGGTCTCATAAACGCTTGGTGGCGCAGGCGTCCCTGCCTGCGTGAATGGATTCTACCGCACCTTCGACGCCGTCATCTCCGTGCCGACCGACCGCAGCGCATTGTTCACCTGCCGCAACAGCCCCTCGGCCGGCTGCTTGAACGTAATCTCAATCTCCTGCCGCGCAGGATTCGTACGAACCCGCAACACGCTGGGCAGTTGAAGAATCTCCTCCGCGGCGCGACCCAGAAATTCCGTCTCGTTATCCTCTCGCAACGTAAATCTCATCATCCCAACCTCGCATACCGGATTCACATGGTTCATGTCCCGTTCCCCGCCTCCTTGCTTGGAAGTATCCCAGCCCAAAGCAACAGCCGCGTGACAACAGCCTGCCAAGTGTGTAGCACTAACGAAGCGCAGCCGAACATCCAGACCGAACCGGCCGACATTTGACCTCCGTCGAGCTAACCCATTGCAAATCTGCATGTTAACTTGGGGGTTCGTTTCGTAATTTATGTGTTTTTCGGCCTAATCCCTCCCCCTTACTGCCTTTCTGACTTTCCGCTTCAAGCCGCGTCCAGCGGCGCAGTCGCGCCGTAGGTTTACCGGAGGCGGATCGCTCCGCTTTCCTTCTTTCCCAATGTCAAAGAACTGCGCTGACTTTCTTCCTTCTGCCTTTCCTTAGTCCTTGAAAGTTGGACGTTGGAAGTTGAACGTTCAATGTTTATCTGTTTGCTGACCATACCCGTATTGCCACCCCGTGTCCAGCTAAATTATCGATTACCGATATACGACGTGGGACCAGATTTCCTGTTGTAGCCCGCGTGCCCCCACGCGGCGGTGGCGGGAATTCAGGAATATTCAACCGCTTCCCCGCCACCAGATTGTAGCCGCGAAACGTTTTCGCGGCTGCCGAGCGAAATTCATTCCCTGGTGTAGCCGACTCGCTCTGTCGAGGCGTCCGTCGGGCAAATGACCAGAAGCGGTCTCATAAATCTTCGGTGGCACAGGCGTCTTGTCACTGTCACCATGTACGGCTGTTGTGGTAGGGCGCGACCGCCGGGCGCGCCGCCCAGTGCAGATCGCGGATGGCCGGAATTCAGTCGCGGCGCAGCTTTACCAGCAGACTTGCCGGGTTTCGCATTGCGACGATCAACCGGACCGTGATATACAACTACGATGAACCGGTTGCCCTTTGGCGACGACCTCAAATGGCCGCGCGAGTTTGACGGCACATATCGGGCCTTCGCGGACAGGACTCAATTTGCAAAGCAACCAACGCCCAGGCTAAGGACCTAGCTGACATGGAAACCGTTCGCCTATTCAGTCTCTTTTTGTCTGCTCCCTCGGATGTAACAGAGGAACATGAAATCATTGCAGGTGTCGTACGCGATTGGAATATCCAGCACGGACGCGCGACGGGAGTGCGCGTTGAACTCGTATACTGGCGGACGCATACGTATCCGGCAAGCGGTGGACGGCCCCAAGCCCTGATCAACAAACAAGCATTTGATAAATCCGACATCGTCACGGGAATCTTCTGGTCAAAGTTCGGAACACCGACAGGGAGATACGGCTCCGGTACGGAGGAGGAATTACAGCGCGGCATGAGAAAAGGAAAAAAGGTCATGGTGTATTTCTGCCGTCGACCCGCTCCTCGAACGAAGCTGCTAGAACGGTCGAAAATCGACAAATTCAAGCGGAAGCTCGGGAAAAATGCACTTTATTGGGAGTATAGCGATCTCATCCTGTTCGAGCGTGAGTTCCGAAATCACTTAGCGATGGTGATGCAGGAGTTGCAAAAAACAAGAAAAGTGAGAAAATAAGATCGTCATGGGTAGCAAGCATACATTCCGAACACAGGTGAATGGACCGAACGCCACGGTCTACAATGCAGACACCATTCACGTTAAAGCGACTAAGACGAAGCGTACTTCAACGTCATATCCGAATGGTTGTATAGGCGCTGACCTCATCAGAAGAAACTACGTCCGTTACCTCATTGAGCGGTATAATCGCTTCAAGCAGGCCGACGCCAGTTTTGGCAAGGCAAGTGGCCGATTTAGCTACGCGGTTGTCTTCAAGAACGTCGAAGCAAAGTTCAAAGCACCAACTTACTTTATCCCCGTCGAACGGTTCGATGAACTGGTTGACTATTTGCAGTCGCGCGTTGACCAAACCATTCTTGGGAAACGCAATGCCGCCCGTGGTCAGAGGAATTACGAAACCTTTGATGAGTACCAATTGACACAGTCGGTAGCAGAGAGCGTAAGCTAGCGTTCCAAAGCGGTAACAGAGAAACCGGTAGCGTTTCATTCATTACTTCTCTCAAGTCAAGCCCTACCCACTCCCCAGCTTCTTCTGCAAATTTGCGTGGAAGTTGCCGAGCGGGAATTCGTCGGGGTGGACCAGGTCAATCCATTTTTTGGGGTCGCTCTCGTCGGTGATGGCGCGGGAGTCTTTTTTCCACTTCGAGGCGACGTTCGGGGGGACGTAGCGCGAAACCAGATCGTGCGCGGCGAGCCAGAAACTCATCTTCGAGGCGTCGGAGCCGAATTTATAAAGCGCGAGCAGTTCCTGGCGCAGGCCGTCGATACCCTCATAGAGCTTGTCCCAGCGGACCGCAAGGTGGTTGTCGTGCCAGATGAGGATGTCGTGCTGATGCAGGTAGGCGAACAGAAGTTGTCCGCCCAATGCGTCGTAATTGCGGACGCGCGTGCCCGTGATCGGGAAGCGAAAAATGCGGTCGAAGAGCACCGCGTAGGTCACATAATGCGCGAACAGGAAACCTTCCTTCGCCAGCCGCGTCGCCTCATAAAAGGCGCGCAAATCCACCCGCAGTTCCTCCAAACCGTACATCCAAAAGGGCGCGCGCTGGCGGATCATAAACGGATCGAACGGCAATTCGCCGACGCTGTGCGATTTGTCGTGGATCAGGTCCCACAACGCGTAGGTGTCCATGATGAGCGGCAGCGAATTAAGAAAACATTCCAACTGCGGATGCATTTCCAGCCGCGTCAGGCGCGCTGCCTGGGTCACAATTCGCTGGTAGCGTTTCGCTTCGCGGTCGCAAAATATCGTCGCGAAATTGTTCGTCCCCTTCCCCGCCGCCGACACCGTTTCGGGAAAAAGCACGGCGCATTCGTTATTGTAACCTTCCGTGAAATCCACAAAATGACCGGGCACGATCTTCCCGTTCTGGTATTGCGTCCGCTCCAGTTCCGCGAGCCAGCCGGGCCACGGCACGCGGTAAATCATCGCCTCGAATCGCCAGTCCAGCGACGCATTCGGCGTGTACATCGGCATCACCCACAGGTGCTCGATGCCGTCGCATCGCTCCAACTGCGGATTGAACAGCGCCAGCGACTTCGCGAAATCCGGTTTCTTGAATCCCCCATCGATCCACGCGTCGAAATCGAGCAACACTTGATTGAGGTAGTCCGCCTCATGCGGGAATGATGGTATCAATGCTTGCACAGCGCCCGCTGCCGCCTGTGCAAGATGCGCCGCTTCCTCGTGCTTCTCGAAGGTCACGTTTCCGTCCGGTTCTTGCAGCCGGCGCAACGCGTTGACCGCGCCCTTCAATGACGACCACGCACCCGACTTCGCCGCGACTGACGGCGCCACCGCCACGACGCTGCGCGCAAACGTCGGCGCGGAACAACAATACAGGACATTGCGCCACAGTTGCCGGTGATCGAACTCGCGAATGTGATTGTCGCCAAAGAGCAGTGAATCCGTCACCACGACCACGCGCCCGTCGCCAAATTCCGCCGTCCCAATCACGCCCGCGTGTCGCGGCACCGCTGTCGCGCCCGTACGCCAGGCGATGCGCGCGTCTCCTGAAACCGTGCATGTTCCCGCCTGATAGAAGCACGCGCGCTTGACGAAGTGCGCCAGCGGCGTTTCCTCCGCCACCGGCTCGGCAAAGAACCACGCCGGGTTGTTGTGGACGTTCGCCGCGGTATCCAGCACCGTTGTATTCTCGATGTGCAACCCGCACGGCGCGAGCAGGTCATTGAGATTGTCGCCGTACTTGTCGTGCTCGTACTCGGAGATGACCAGCAAGCCGCCGCCCGCGCGGACAAATTCCTGAATGTCCTTGATTTCCTGCTCCGACAGCCGTGGTGAATTCGTCGAGGTGGTGCGTTCCCATTTCGGGTCGCACGGATGCGCGAGCACCAACACATCCGCTCCACCGAGCACGTCCCACTGCAAGGGCTTGTCGAGATTGCGGTGGACCGTGAAGTCGCTCGCGGCGAGTGTATCGGCGGCGATTTGATACGAGGAATTGAGCGGATATTCCGGTTGCATCTCCCGCGCGCGCGCCTCGGAGATCGACCAGCTTTCGCTGTGGTACTCGTCGAAAAGTACGCGGACCGATTTCCGTTGCGTGAGCGCGCTCATGATCAAATGTAACCGGGCTCCCTCACTTCGACAAATCGACCACGTCGCGCACGAGCGCCTCGACATCTTCGGCCGTCGAGTCCCACGAACACATCAAGCGCGCGCCGCCCGGGCCAACGTCCGTGTAGAAATGCCAACCGCGCTCGTGCAGGCCATCCAACACACGCCTCGGCATGTCCACGAACACCGCGTTCGCCTGGCGCGGGTAAAGGACGCGCACACCCGGCAGGCCGCGCAATTGGGTTTCCAAAAGCGCGGCGGTCCCGTTCGCGTTTTGCGCGTTCCGCAACCAAGCGCCGTCCTGCAGCAACCCGATCCATTGGGCCGCAAGGAAACGCATCTTGGAGGAAAGTTGGCCTGCCTGCTTGCAACGGTAGAGAAAGTTTTGTGGAAGGTTCTCATTGAAGAACACGACGGCATCGGCCACCGCCGCGCCGTTTTTGGTGCCGCCGAGACTGAGGACGTCCACCCCAAGTTCCCACGAAATCTCGCGCGGTTTCACACCCAACGTCGCCACGGCGTTCGCGAACCGCGCGCCGTCCATATGCACGTAAAGACCCAGGTCGCGCGCCGTCTTCGAAATCCCGGCCAACTCATCGGGCGTGTACACCGTGCCGAGTTCCGTCGCCTGCGTCAGGCTCACCATGCGCGACATCGACGCGTGCACATCGCGCCGTGATCGTGCCGCGCGCTCGATGGTGTCGGGCGAAAGCTTGCCGTTTTCGCCGCTCACCGGCTGCAGCTTCACGCCGGGCGCAAAGAACCCCGGCGCATTGCATTCGTCGGTCGCCATGTGCGAGTAATCAAAGGCGATGACGCTGTGATAGGAATCGCACAGGCTCGCGACCGCCAGCGAATTGGCCGCGGTGCCGTTGAAGACAAAGAACACTTCGCAGTCGGTCTCGAAAAGGTCGCGAACAAGATGCTTCGCCTTCTCGGTCCAAGGATCGTCGCCGTAACCGGTCACGTGTCCCGTGTTGGCCTCCGCCAACGCCGCCCACACCTCGGGACAGATCCCCGAATTATTGTCACTGGCAAAATGCCGCGCGCGTTTCGCTTCGTCCATGAGCACCTCCCGGTTCAGTCACCCTACTCTGCCCGAAATCATCCCGACATTCCAGCCAAAGCGTCACGTGTTGCTGGCGGCTTGAATCACACGCCGGTCGCCGTTAGACTCCGCGGCCAGTGACCACGAATACTCCCGAACGACCCTGGCGGCGCGGTTTCTGGAGTCTGATCGTCACGCAGTTTCAGGGCGCGTTCAGCGACAATGCGTTGAAGACGGTGGTCACCTTTTTCGGATTGAGTCTCGCGCTCCCGGCGTTTTGGCACAAATCGCTGCTGCCCATCGCGACCGGTGTATTTTCCCTCCCTTTTATCCTGTTTTCGATGACGGGCGGCTTCCTCGCCGACCGTTACAGCAAACGCACGGTCACCATCGGCGTGAAAGTTTTCGAAATCGCGATCATGTCCTTTGTGACCGCCGCCTTTCTCTTGGGAAATCTCTGGATGGGAATGACCGCGATTTTCCTCATGGGCACGCATAGCGCCATCTTCGGGCCTTCGAAGTACGGCTCGCTGCCGGAACTTTTGCCCGAGAAAAAACTGTCCTGGGGCAATGGCATCCTGGAATTGGGCACGTTCCTCGCCATCATCCTCGGGGCGGCGGCAGGCGGTTTTCTTTTCGGCGCGTTCAAATGGCAATTGGCCCGAATCGGACTCGTCCTGGTCGCCCTGGCGATTCTCGGGCTGGCCACGAGTTTGGGCATCACGCGCGTGCCCGCGGCGGCCCCCACACAAAAATTCAACCGAAACTTTCTCGGCGATTTATTCTCGCAGATTCGATTGATGCGACAGGATCGGGTGCTCTGGCTGGCCTGTCTGGGTAACATTTATTTCTCGTTCGTTGGCCAGCTCGTTTTCCAGGGTGTGTTCGATCTTGGCGACCGGCTGCGCATCGGCGAGCAGAACACCAGTTTGCTCGTCGTCTCCCTCGCCCTGGGTATCGGCCTGGGCAGCTACGCGGCCGGCTGGCTTTCCGGCGGCAAAATTGAGTATGGCCTGGTGCCGCTCGGCGCGCTCGGCTTGACGGTCTTCAGCTTCGTGCTCGGGCGACCCAACCAAACGTTTCACTCCCTCTGGCCGCTGCTCGGCGCGCTCGGATTCTTCGGCGGCTTTTTCATCGTGCCGATCTCCGCGCTGCTCCAGCACCGCCCCAGCAAGGAACAACGGGGCGCGGTCCTTGCGGCCTGCAATCTCCTCTCGTTCGTCGGCATTTTCGCGGCGGCGGGCGTGTACTGGGTGCTGACCTCGCCGCTCAACCTCACACCGCGCCACATGTTCATCGTGACGGCGATCATGACAGTGGTCGCGACGGTGTACGTGGTTTGGCTGTTGCCGGATTCGCTGCTCCGCCTGTTCGTGTGGGCCTTCACCCATTCCGTTTATCGGCTGCGCGTCGAGGGACGTGACAACATTCCCGAAAGAGGCGGAGCGTTGTTCGTCTGCAATCACGTTTCGTTCGTCGATGCGCTGCTATTGATCGGTTCCACCGACCGGATGATCCGCGCGCTTATCTTTAAGGACATTTACGACCATCCGCTCGTCAAGCCGTTCGCGAAGGCGATGAAAGCGATTCCCATTTCGTCGCAACTGCGTCCGCGCGAAATGATCAAATCCTTGCGCGAAGCGAGCGAGGCGATCAAAAACGGCGATGTCGTCTGCATTTTCGCCGAGGGGCAGATCACGCGCATCGGCCAAATGCTCCCCTTCCGCCGCGGCTTCGAGCGTATCATGAAGGACGTGGACGCGCCGATCATCCCGATCTGCCTCGACCACGTCTGGGGCAGCATTTTCAGCTATGACAAGAAGCGGTTCATCTGGAAAATGCCCCGATACATCCCCTATCCCGTCACCGTCAGCTTCGGCAAACCGATGCCGCCCACGTCGACGCCGTTCGAGGTGCGCCAACGCGTGCAGGAACTCAACACCGAAGCCTGGCAACACCGTAAAAAGTTGATGATGACCGTTCCGCGCGCTTTCGTCCGCAAAGCGCGGCATCATCCCCGCCGCTTCTTCATGGCCGACGCGCGCGTTCCGAAACTGCGCTTTCGGCGCGGCGCTGACGCGCACGATCTTGCTCGCCCGACGGCTTCGCCCCGTGTGGGCAGGGCAGGAAATGGTCGGCATTCTCATGCCGCCGTCCGTGGCGGGCGCGCTGGTGAATTACGCGGCGTTGCTCATGGGCAAAGTGCCGGTGAATCTCAATTACACGGCCAATGATGAAGTGCTCGCGTCTTGCGCCCGCCAGTGCGGACTGCAAACGGTCGTCACCTCCAGGGCGTTTCTCGACAAACTCAAAATCACCGTCCCCGGCCAGACCGTTTTGCTGGAAGAACTCGCCGACAAACCGCGACTCGGTGAGAAGATTGTGGCGGCATTGATGACCTGGCTGTTACCCTTCCGCTGGCTGGAGCGCGCGCTCGGTCGCAAAAAGAAGGGGACTCTCGACGACCTGGTCACAATCATTTTCTCCAGCGGCAGCACGGGCGATCCCAAGGGCGTGATGCTCTCCCACTACAACATCATCTCGAACGCCGAGCAGATGGGGCAGACATTCGCGTTTGGCGGACAGGACCGCGTCCTCGGCGTCCTGCCGTTTTTCCATTCGTTTGGATTCACCGGAACGCTGATCGTGCCCGCCGTGCTCGGGGTCGGCGTGGTTTATCATGTCAGCCCGCTCGACGCCAAAGTGATCGGCGCGCTCGTGCGCCAATATCGCGTGACCTTCCTCCTCGCCACGCCGACATTTCTCCAGATGTACAACCGCGGTTGCGAACCCGAGGATTTCGGCAGCCTGCAATTCGTGATGACGGGCGCGGAGAAACTGCCCGACCGCGTGGCGCAGGCGTTTGAGGACAAATTCGGCATCCGCCCGCTCGAAGCCTACGGCCTCACCGAATGTTCGCCGGCGGTGACGGTGAACACGCGCGACTTTCGCGCCGCGGGCTTCCGCCAGGTCGGCGCCAAGCGCGGCAAGATCGGCCATCCACTGCCCGCCATCAGCGTGCGCGTCGTCGATCCCGACACCTTTCAACCGCTGCCCGTCGGCCAGCCCGGCCTGCTGCTGATCCGCGGACCGAACGTGATGAAAGGCTATCTCGGCAAGCCCGAGAAGACGGCGGAAGTTTTGCGCGATGGCTGGTATGTCACAGGCGACATCGCCGCGCTCGATGAGGACGGCTTCCTGACCATCACCGATCGCCTCACCCGCTTCAGCAAAATCGGCGGCGAAATGGTCCCGCACATCAAGATCGAGGAGAAACTCCACGAACTCGCGGGCGTCACCGAGCAAACTTTTGCGGTCACCGGCGTGCCCGACGAAAAGAAAGGTGAACGCCTCGTCGTGCTGCACACTCTCAACAACGTCCAACTCCAACCCGTCCTCGAAAAACTCAGCGCCTCCGATCTCCCCAACCTCTGGAAACCGCGCCCCGACCAGTTCTTTCACATCGACGCTCTTCCCTATCTCGGCACCGGCAAACTCGACTTGCGCAAAGTGCGGGAAACCGCCTTAAAGTTTTCGAGTGTGTAGCTGTCAGTTCCCCGTCGGGCTTTTCGGCAAAAGACGCGCGATCACTATGAGCAACACCAGCACCACCATGCTGAGCGCCGCCCAGAAAATGACGTTCTTGGTGCCGGAAACCTGGAAAAACTCGCCCACTCCCGATTTTTTCAAGGGCTCCTCGGCCGCTAACGAAGCGACCGACTTCTCTTCCGCCAACAATCGCGGCGCGATCAAGTCGAGATCGTACTGCGGGGCACCAACGTCGCGGTTACCGTAATAAAGGTAGGTTCCGGCTCCAGCGGCGACTTGAAGAGCACGCGAGTCACTGGATGAAAAAACTGAATGCCGGTGAGTTCAATCGGCGGATTGTCGCCGTTGTCCGCTTCCAAAATCAGAGTATCCGTCAAGGGGCGGGTGTTTACGACCAGTTCCAGTGGCGTTTTCGTCGCCGGCAGCGTGTGCACCCACATGGCCTGGCCGAGTTGACGGTCGTATTTCTCGCCGCGATCGTCCGCCGGTTGCTCGTAGAGCGTGACCTGGCGGCGGAACAGTGCGCTCGTTGATTCGGCGGTCAATCGCACGATCGGCAGGTTCGTGAACGGCAGTTTGACGCGCCAGCGACTGACCGTGGGGCGTTTCGGATCATTCGCCGACGATACTTCCGGGACGAGCTTCCGCGAAATCGAAGTGCGCTCCAGAATATACGGACGTTGTTTGCCATCGCGCAGCAACCGCAGGTCCTGAAAGGTTGCATCGGCGCGTGCCAACACATCCAGGTCCAGATCAAGCTGCTGGACGCCCGCATGCGTTAACTTGACGGCCTTGCGATACCCCCACTCCCCCGTGTCGAGCGCGGTCCCCAAATCCTGGATCTCCGGCAGGGATTCGGTGGGATGGTAGGATGGGTTGGTCGCCAGCATGCTGAGCGACAACAATGTGATCGGGACACTGGGCGCTGAGGCAAGCGTCCCGCCAAGTCCCGTCAGATCATAGCGCGGGGCGGGGCAACGCGGATTGCCGGTGATCACCTGGTACGAACCGGCCTGTTGCGCCAAAAACACCGCGAACACCGGTCGCCGGGTCACCCGCACGGCGGAAATCTGCAATGGCTGGCTGTCGGCATTGTCGATCAGGACCAACAGTTCGCGCCCTTCCACCGCCAGATCGAGCGGCAGATCCAGCCGCTCCGCGCGTTTGAAGCCTTCAATATCCACCCGGTAAATTGTGTCACGGGCCAGCGTGCGCTCCGTGATGGCATTCTCCGCCACCTGCCGCACCGCCAGCGTGACAGGACGCGTGAACAACGGCTCGGTCGTCGCCAAGCGCAGCGACGCCAACGTGAGATGTGCCGCGCCAAGATCGAGCGTCAACCGTGTCTGACCTTCACTTTCGGTGCGGTCCGTGATGGTAACGGGCAGGGATTCACTGGGTGCGGCGCCCTCGGTCACGGCGTGCAATTTCGCCCCGGTGAACGGGATCGACTCTGCGCGCCGATCATCCACCGTCATGCGCAGAAACGGCCACGAACTTTCCGGAAACTCCACCCGCAACTGGTTCGCGCCATTCGGCTGCCGAAAAATCGGCTGGCCACCGGCCAGCGGTCGCCATGTGTGCTGGTCGTTAGAGCCTGCGACTGCCACCGCCTTGATGAACCCGACGGCCGGAGTTTCGAGCACCAGGGAATCGAGTATCAGCGACGAACCGGTTTCCAGCGTGATGACCGTGGCTTGCCCGCCAAGATTGACATTGAATTTTTTGGGGCTGAATACCGCCGTCGTGCTGCGGACCGGGCGTTCAATGAGGTACGGCACCTCCCGGCCCGCGCTGTCGAAAATGCGCAGGTCCTCCAGCCCGGGCCGCGCCGCGTCAATAGTTTCGACCGGGAGATTTAATTTGATCAGTCCCGTCCGGGTTACATCAAATTGTTGCGCGTTCTTCCAATCGGCCGGCAACTCGGCAAAAACCGCGAGCGTGGTCAGGAAATAAATCAGGAGCGTCCTCATTTGGCCTTCACTTCCGCGGCCACGAACCGCTGGTACAGGAACGACGACACCAACAGGACCACCGCCACGCCGACGAACGCGCCGATGCGCTGCAACTGCCCCAACTGGCCCAGGTCGTGAAAGAAAAGTTTCAGCAAGGTGACGCCGATCAACGCCAGGCTGGCGTATCGTACCGCCGGCAGTTTTTTTGCGATGCCGAACACCAACAGCACCAACCCGAACAACGCCCAGGCAATCGAGTAGGTCATGTCGCGGGTGAAGTTGCCGGAGAATTCAAAGGTCAACACGTGGGAACCAGGAGCTGTGAAATAATCGGCGATCTCGATGTTCAACAGCAGGAACGCTAAGATGGTTCCTAATGTTGCCAGCACCACTTGTGCATTGCGTCCCAGCACTTCCTGTCGTGGCGGCGCGAGCAGTCGCGAGCCCACGAAGAGGCAAAGGGCGGTGAGGCCATAGGCATAGAGAAACCAGTTCAGGATCGGCGTCGCCGAGCGCGCATGATACTCCAGCACCGCGGGGTTCAACGCCAGCCGCGCAAACGCCGCGCACAACAATCCCACGCCCACCAGCCGCAGCCCCGGATGTGGCACCCGATGGAACAGCCAAAGCAACGCCGTCCCTTCCAGGGCCCAGCCGATGGTGATCCACTGGCGCTCGAATTGGATGGGGAAAATCAGCGTGATGAAAAACAATGTGGCGCCGCCGAACCACGCCAGCAGCGCCAGTCGTTGCTGGCCCTGGGTGCGCAGGAGCACCAGCAGCCCGATCAGCGGCGGTAACGCGAACGCTGCCGGCAACAGTCCCATCATCGGGTTCGGCCAGGCCGCGTTCACCAGCCGATACACCAACGTAAAATGCGCCGGCCCCGCCAGCGCCGAGACGGCCCATGGCACGACCCGGTTTTCCAATTCCTTGCGAAAGAGAAACGGGAAGATCGTGAACACCGCCGTGAACGCCAAATACCAAATCAGCGGCAGCATGGCGGCTTCCGCCTTGAATCGCTGTTCATGCCATGCGTATTCCAGCGCCACGCTGCACACGAGGCCGATCGCCGTCAGCCACTCCGCTCCTGTCCACCGCGCCACGCCCAGCAACAACACGACCAATAACATCGCCAATCCAAACACGGGTGACGGATTCGTCAACGGCATCCGCAACACCACCATGATCAGCAGCAAAAATGGCAGGATGGCGGAGAGCGCCGGGATCTGTGCCTGCACGTTGTCAGACAGGAACGGTAGCGGAGGTAGCAAGGGCAGGTCCACCCCGCTTCCCGCCGGTTTGAGCGCCATCCGTCGCGCCGCAAAAACCCCAACGGCAAAGAACACCAGCGCAAATCCGCCGATCACGACCAGCACATCCGGCACGCCGCTCGCCACGGCCGGTGCCTTGAACAGCCAGACCATGGTTGCGCCGAGCGTCAACACCAATGCGCCGATGATCGCCAGCACGGACGCCGTCACGAGCGCCAGCGCGAACACGATGACATCCAGCGCGAGAACGCACAGCCAGACCAGCCAACCCAGTTCCGGGCAATTTCATCACCGGAATCATAACGAGCGCCAGCGCCAGCAATGGAAACAGATGACCCCACCAGACCGGCATGGCCCCGGGCCGCAAGCGTTGCAGGACGATGGGAAAGGCTGTGTGCAGGATGGCAAACAACAGGTAGAACCCCAGCGCCCAGTTCAGCAGCGGACCCGACACGTAACTGACCGTCCAGATCGACAGCAACAGGAACGCCGCGCCCCCAGCCGCCAGATGCGCGGGCGCCAGGGCATTCCGCAAAACGGCCATCGTCAGCAACCCAAGATCCGCCACGAGCACGAAAGTGAAGACGATCCACGGTTTGGCCCCGAGTTCACCAAACGACAGCAGATACAGCGTGAATACCAGCGGGGCGAATGCCATGCCGATGGTCGAGGCGCTGACCCATGGGTCGTCGCGATCGGTCACCACAAATGCCAGCGAAAAGAGCGCTTCGAACCCAAGGAAGACGCCCATGGCGATGAACACTTTCGTCACCGCGAAGAACTTGACGGTCCAGGCGATCTGCATCAACACCGTGCCCGTCGCGGCGAGCAGGACAAGGTAGTTCCAGTGTTTGCGAGCGACCACCGCGATGAGGCCGGCATCGAGCAGCGCGAGGTAGCTGAAAAGGCCGAGCGGGTTGTCCTTGCCGGTCGAAAGCAGTACCGGCGTCAGGAAACCGCCGAGCAATCCGAGAATTGCCACCACCTGCGCATCCAGCCGCACTGCCAGCAGGAAAGCCACTGCCGTCACCAGCACCATCAGGGCGAACGCCGGGATCACACCGATGAAATGGTAGAAAGCGTGCGAGGCAAAGATGTTTGCGTACAGGGCCAGCACACCCGTCGCGCACAAGGTCTGGCCAAGCACGGAATAGTCACGACCCGCGAGCACCAGACCGCCGATCAAAAGACACACGCCGATGACATACCCGATCGCCACGCGAATTTCCGGGCTGACCAAATTGTTGTCGAAGGAGTATTTCACAAAAAAGGCGAGACCAAGGAACAACGCCAACCCGCCGATCCAGGCAAACAACTTCACTCCCATAAACTGTTCCCAGTCAATAGATGGCAGGCTCTCCTGCGGCAGACGCGGCGCGGGCTGCGCACTGACCGGAGGTAAATCCTCCCGAGGCGATGCCGGAGCCGGCGATGGCGCAATGGGTGGGGGCGCGACAATTGGCCTCTCTGTTTCCAATACACGTGGAGGCGCGGGTTGTGGCGGAAGTTTCCCCAGCGGAGGCGGCAACGTCGCGGCCCGGACCGGCGGTGCAACGGGAGGAGGCTGGCTGGTGCTGACCGTGTCGCGGCCCTGGAGTTCATTCCGCAGTTGGCGCACTTCAATCTTGAGGGAATCAAGCCGCGCCTCAAGCTCGCGGACACCGCGGTCCGCCCGCGAGGCTTTGGTCCCGATCCAAACAAACAATGTGATGGGTACTCCGAAGACGAGCAGCAATAGCAACAGTACTATGCCTGGCATGCTGACCTCCCCTTGCTGACAACTGGATGAAAATGGAGCGAGCGAAGGGATTTGAACCCTCGACATTCACGTTGGCAACGTGACGCTCTACCAGACTGAGCTACGCTCGCTTCCGTTGGAGACGAAAAAGAAAATAGCAAATCTTCCACCGACTGCAAGACCCAAAATCATGGGCGGTGTCCCAATTTGCATCCGCCAACTGTAGCCGAAGCGTAAGCTTCGGGAATCCGCATTGCTACCACCGAAGCTTACGCTTCGGCTACAAAACACGAACGATGAGCAATGCGGCAAATTAAGACACTACCAAATTACGCGGATAATTGCGTTTCTTAAGACGGCATGCGAGGATTCGACGGATGTCCTTGCGAAAACAACTGGCTGGCCTCGCCCTCGCGGCACTCGCTACCGGGGCGGTGACTGTCGCGCGTGCACAAAACATTTCTTCCTCTCCCGAATTGGACCAACTGCTCGATGACGCCGGCCGTGTTTGGACTTTCACGGCGAGCGACTTCGCCGGTTCGCAATCAGCAAATGGTTTCCGCTGGACCAGCGTCGCGACGAAGGATGTTGCGCGCTCCACAGATCCCCAACTCACTTTTGCCGGATTGCGCGTCTGGGAAGCGCTCGCCCGCTTCGAGAGCGGGACGTTGAAGGAGCTGTCGCTTTCCCTCTACAACCGTGGCGACGCGGGCACAATGCCCGAGGATAAATTCCTGCAGCTCCTGGCGTCGATCGACAAGTCCGTCACCGCGTGGTCGGGAATGCGAGGCAGTGGATTCAAGAGCGAGGAGCGTACGACATCGATCACCGTCATGCGCAAAGCCTGGGTCAAAGGGCCGCACCGTGTGGACATGGTCTGGAGTTTCACTGAAAAAAGCCTCGAACAAGGGGTGGCCGCCAATCGTCCCGAGTATGCGCGGCTGGAGATCACGCAGTTTGATCCCGCCAACGACCCGCGCCACCTGATCGCCACGTCACTCGACAGCCGGATGCGCATCCTGACCGCCCCTGATTTGCGGGCGCGCGTCTTCCACGCACCCGGCGGCGATGTGCTCATCCGCGGCGTGCCAATGGTCGACCAGGGGCCGAAGGGCTATTGCGCCGCGGCGGTTGCTGAAAGACTGTTGCGCTATTACGGCAAGGAAGTGGACCAGCACGAAATCGCGCAGATGGCGAATACGACCGCAGGCGGCGGCACCTCGCCGCAAGCTATGATCAAGGCATTACGCCGCATCAGCGACGAACTGAAGCTCGACGTGACCGTGCACCAGGATTTTGATGTCTACCAATTTGAGAAACTAATCAAGGACTACAATCGCTCCGCCAAAACCTCCCACGCCTCACCGATCCAACTCAGTCTTGCGGGACCAATTGAGTTGCCACAAATCTACGGTGAAATGGACACCGATATCCTCCGCGAGGCGCGACGACAGCAGGATGCGGACATGACCGCGTTCAAGACCACGGTGGTCAAGTACGTCGACAACGGCGTGCCCCTGGCCTGGAGCGTGATGTGCGGCAAGGTTCCCGAGACGCCGCCCGTGCACGGCATCGGCGGCCACATGCGCATCATCATCGGTTATAACAGCCGCACCGGGGAAATCCTGTACTCAGATAGTTGGGGTCCCGGGCATGAACTGAAGCGCCTGCCGCTGGCGGACGCGTGGACGATGACGCTCGGCCTCTACACGGTCCAACCGCGCGACATCCACTTCTGAGAGGAGACCATCAGCGCGCAGCGTCGCCCGCTGCCTTGTTCGTCGCGTCTTTTTCAACCTTTGCGGCGGGCGTTGTCGGACTTTCCTGACCGATTCTTTCCAACCAAATCTCACTCCAAAACGAGAAGATGCTGCGCGGACAAAAATAGCGATGTTCACTGTATTTTGCCTGGCAGATCGCGCCTTCCAGTATCAGTGGTTCCGACTTGAGGTGCAGCATCTTGCCGGTCCGTTCATCGATGACCTGCTTGACCCGCGACCGCACGCGAAATTCACGGCCACAGTACGGCACGAGTTCGGCGTCCCAATACAGACCCCGATTCAGGCATCGCGAATTCAGGGTGTCCCGAACCGCATCAAAGCTCTTCACCCGAACCATCTCACCGGGCTGGAGGTTCAGGTTGACGGCGGGTGTTCGTGTGCCTTCGGGGACCCGGCCCGCCGCGCGCGGATGACACGGTCTCCCACGAGCTTTCTGGACCGCGTCGTAAAGGCCGTTGAGTATCCTTTGCACCCGCCCTCGTCGCAAATTCATCAAGACGTTGAAGGTGGCGTAACACATTACGCCCAACATCGACTTCAGGCCGACGTTGCCGGACGTGTAATCTTCCCAGTATTGCCGCAAATCCCACCACGGCAGCGGAGGACCGGCTTGTAGCATCTGCGTCGCCTGGCATCTATAGACCGGTTCACCGCCCGTCGTGTCGTCGGTCTTGCACGTATACGACTCCACGTCCGCCTCCGTGCAACCGGGACTGCTGAGAGTCGAGACGATGGCGTTGCGCCCCGGCGTGCCGCTGACCCGCTTCACCCAGGCTTCCTTCCAGAAAATCAAACATTCCGCCTGGCAACCACCATGCGCCTGACCGTTGCATCGGATATTCTCCAGGTGCACGGCATTCGCGATGCGCTGGCTGCCGGAGTACTTGATGGTGTCGCAGGTTTTATGGGCGCGCTTGTAAACCCGCAGTTGCTGGCCGCAAAACGCGAACATCTCCGGCATGAAAGGCAGGTTATCGAGGCAGCCGTTCTTGTCGAGCGTGGAAAGGATTTCTTCCCGGCTTCGGACTTCCACCAACTCGCCAGCCTTCAGAGCCAGACTTCGCTCAATTGCTTCGCTACTCATCGCTCCTAGTAAGGTTTTTCGTTGACCTTGGGCACACACTATAAGGCCGAGGGTAGGGGTTGTCCATATCGGCAATGGGAAAGCGAAGCGCATCAACTGATTACCGGAAGCCGGATGAACTGTATGGCGGAATGAACACTTCCGCCGGTGGTGGACAGCTGCGAGATACAAAAAGAAAAATGCGGGCGGAGGGACTCGAACCCACACGGATCTCTCCACAGGCTCCAAGGTGGTTTTTGGCGGTTTTACCCAACTTCCCACACCCCAAGCAAATCTCGATTTCGCTCAATCTTTACAAAGGTTCCGAGACGTTTTTCGGAGTGGCTTAAAAGTGCAGACAGAAGCTCAAATCGCAAGGTCGAGTGCAAAAAACGGGTTGCAACCAGTCAAAGGGAAGATGCCGCCGGAGGGACTCGAACCCACACGGGATTTCTCCCATTAGCTCCTAAGGCTAACGCGTATATCCAGTTCCGCCACGGCGGCTTCGTTGGAAAGTTATCATCTGAGGGAGGGGCAAATCAAGTCGTGTCTGTTGGTGACCTTCTAGTTCCACTATCATTTCTGCCGCGACAATCGAGGCCATGAAACCTGTGCTTGCCGAGAACGTAGAAATCAAACCCTGCCGAAACTTGCGTTTGAGCTTCGGCTCGGAATCTATCGCCTTGCCGATTTTGACCGCAAGTTCACGGCCGTCGCGGTCTTTAGAAAACATGCAATGCGAGTCCGCGATAAAGCCGTAGGGCATCGAACCTAAGCCAAACAGTATCTTGCCGAGGGTCACTTCAAAACCGGCTCGACGCAGCCGAAGGTCCTGGCCTCCATTCGGTTCATCGAGGAAGGCGGCACGGAAGCGCTGATCACCTGCACCGAAGTCCTCTCCGCAGCCCTCGCCGCCACGACGGGCACCCGCGTTGTGGCTTGGTTTTGTAGAGTAGATTATTAGGATTGCCTTCTCTCGGGTGGCTTGCTACACATAAACCTTGACAGCTCGACGGCGGTGAAACGTATGATAAGGAGATTGCCATGAAACGTTTTTCGCTCGGTAGTCTGCGTGTTCGTCTTAGCCTGGTTGTGGTACTGGCCGTCATTCCATCCCTTGGATTGATTTATTACAACGCCCTCGAACAACGTGCAGCCGCCGACGCGCTGGCCCGACAGGATATCGCGCGCATTGCCCGGCTGATGGCGGAGCACTACCGGACTGTCATCGACGATACACGCCAATTCCTCGTTCTGCTGGCGCAGTTGCCTCTCATTCGGAATGCTGATCCGTCTCGGGGCGGGCCAATGTTGGGGAAATTGCTCGGCGAATATCCGCTCTACTCCAACCTTGGAGTGGTCGGACCCGACGGCAACGTGTTGTGCAGTGCCTTGCCGCTGAAGGACCCGGTGTCCGTTGCCGATGCCCCGTGGTTTCAGCAAGCGATGACGACGCGCGAATTCGCTGTCGGAGAATATCAGATGAGCGCCTTTAGTAGTCGCCCATTGCTGAACTTCGGTTACCCGGTCGTTGGTTCCGATGGTCGGCCAGCACAGATCGTGTTCGCTACCCTTGATATTGCTTATCTCGTTCGGCAGATGAGTTTCGTCTTGCCGCTCGAAGCCGCAGAACTGGCGGTCGTGGACCGCGACGGCATCATCCTTGGGCAAACGGGTGGCCACGAGGATAGTGTTGGGCGTACTACTCCTTTGGTTGCCATCATCAAAGAGGCCAGGGCGCAACGCGGTGGAGGAGACGGCCAGTGGTTCGATTCCGCAGGGGCTGCGCATCTTTACGCATTTTATCCGATCGGCGGCAGACAAGCTGGTGTTGACCTCTACATGACCGCGAGCGTGCCCGTGGCTGTTGCATTAGCCGACGCCGATCGGCAGCTGAAGAAGAACTTGATCGCACTGGCGCTGGTCGCGCTGCTGGCGTTGGTGGGGGCCCGGTACGGTGGCGAAGCGATTGTCTTGCGCCGCGCGAACGATGACCTGGAGCGGCGCGTTCAGGAACGCACCAGGGAACTGGCGCACGAGCAATTCCTGCTGCGGACGCTGCTGGACAACGTCCCGGATAGCATCTATTTCAAAGACTTGCAGGGCCGCTTTCTGCGATCCAGTCGGGCGCAGACCAAGCGATTCGGTCTTAGCGATCCCGCGCAAGCCATTGGGAAGACGGACTTCGATTTCTTTGCTGCGGAGCATGCCAAGGAAGCGTTCACGGACGAGCAACAGATCATCCAAACGGGCCAACCACTGATCAGCGTGGAAGAGAACTCTCCCTTGGCCGACGGAACAGAAAGATGGGTCTCCACCTCAAAGCTGCCGTTGCGAGACGCGCGGGGGGACATCGTCGGCACGTTCGGCATCTCGCGTGAGATCACCGAGCGCAAGCAAGCCGAGCAAACACTGGCCAAAGAACGCAGTATGCTGCTCACGTTGATCGACAATCTTCCCGACATCGTGTTCATCAAAGACGCGAAAGGCCGCTACGTATTCGATAACGCCGCTCATCGAGCATTTCTGGCGGTCGGCACCCTCGACGACATCGTGGGCAAGACCGTGTTCGACTTCTATTCAAAGGAACAGGCGACACAACTTCACGCCGATGATCAGGCGGTGTTGACGGGCGGGGTGCCGGTACTTAATCGCGAGGAGCACCTGACCGACCGCAAGGGGCGGAAGATTCGGGCGGTGACCAGCAAGGTTCCGTATCGCGACGACCAACGCAGAATTGTTGGCCTTGTCTGCATCTCCCACGTGCTTGGCGAGCGGAAATAAGCTTTAACCCCATCTTGGTCGGGGGTAGGACTGGCTTGTGCCGGTCGCAACCGGGTACTGCGTCATCAGGCGCGCGCCTCGACCGCCAAGAACCATCTGGACGCGGTCATCTGGCTCCACGGGGACCTGATCGACATACTGAGCGTGATCCGCCCCAGGGACGCGTTGCCATTCCAGAGTAGCGGGATTTGCCAAACGGGCGCAACCGTCGTTGTCGCCGCACGGTGGCGTAAGTGGTTCTGATTCAGATTGACAGGCCTTCGGGAGACTTCTACGCTCCGACCAGTAGCCAAATATTATGAAATGTCCAAGATGCAGTTCCATGCTCAGTCCGGTTGACGACGACGGCATCCAAGTCGAAGTTTGCACGGGTTGCAAAGGTGAATGGTTGAGCGCGGGGGAACTTCAGCTGCTCGTTGAGCATCACGCCGAGGTTTTCACTCCGGAAGAACTCGCTTCCGTGGATGCGATCAACAAGGTGGCCTTTACGGCGGAGAATTGTGATCATGATGAGTTGAATTGTCCGCAGTGTGAAACCGTGCCCATGGAACATTTTAATTATGGCGACACGAGTGGAATGATTTTGCACAAATGTCCTGAATGCGGCGGCATTTGGACCGACAAAGACCAGTTGAAAAAAGCGGAGATGCTGGTCGATGGTTGGAAGGAATGCCTCAATCAGGATGTGGACAAGTACGGTCCGATTCTTGAGAAAGTCGAGCAGAAGGAGCAGGAGGAACTCGACAAAGCCGTC
The DNA here is from genome assembly GCA_963812605.1 of uncultured Verrucomicrobiae bacterium. GTDB lineage: Bacteria > Verrucomicrobiota > Verrucomicrobiia > Palsa-1439 > Palsa-1439 > Palsa-1439. Next base: position 239,734 of record CAWEWF010000004.1, read on the forward strand.
TCCATTTCCCGGTTCGGTTTCGTCAACGCGATCTTGCGACGATTTTGTGAAGAGTAAACCGGACTCTTCCCTGCTTGCTACCGGGGATTGGACGGGGGACCGTAGTTCACGCCGGCAATGTGCTCCTGCAGGATCGCCTCCTGGAGCGCGGCCAGGGCGTCCTGGCACAGCAGCATCACCTTGCGCTTCTGGTTCAGGGAGATAGCCAGGGATCGGACATTCGTGTTCTCGCGTGAGAGCGCAAGGATTTGCGTCCGGATCTTGCTGAACGTGGCATAACCCGCGAGAGCGGCTCCGAGATCCGTGTCCCCGGTAAGCATCGGCACCCCGGCCAACTGCTTCAAATCTTTGCGGACCGTTTGATCTTCTTTGGTCATCCGCGCTTCCAACTCATCCATTTTCGAATCGCTCTCTTCCGCGATGTGCGGCGGGAGCAGGGCCTGGATGCGTAGTGCCGCGGTTTGGGCTCCAAAGGCCAGCAGCGCGATGTCTCTCGCATTCGGGGCGGACGCGCTTTTTTCCACGATGCGGGGAATTGCGGCGTTCATTTCCGCCAACGCATCCGCGGCCGGACCAAACGCCAAACTGTACGCCTTGAGGTTGGTGTTCTTGACCGCCAGGATCAAAAGATTGCTATCGACAAGCTGGAAATCGGCGAACACCTTCGAGAATTGGGCCAGCAATTCCTTCTCGTTTGCAGTCCCGCCCGTCTGGAGAAGGTCCCCCAATTCCTTGCTTCCGCGATCCACCTCCGCTGTGGCCGCGCGGGCCTGGTCGGCAAATTTTTGAGAGTCCTCATCGGTGATGGCCATGACGGCGCTCTTTTCGGCCTCGGAAGCCGAGGCTAGGGCCAGGCGCATTCGTTCCACCAGGTCGACCCTTTTGGCCTTGAAAGCGAGTTGTTCAGCCGGGCTCTGGCTTTTTTGCACGTGCAACACGACCAGCATGACCACGAGCAGCATCGCCGCGCCAAAGGCCATCCAGAACACGTCCTTGCTGCCGGGTCTCATCGTCATAAGTTCACCCTTCCTAATACCGGAATTGCGTCTCTCGCGCAACGCTTCTTGTTGCGAGGCCACAAGTTCTCGGCCTCACCAAGCCCCAATTTACTTGACGTTCGGGTGGTCATTTGCTGTACTTCGCCCCGGTTGGAAAAATGGCGAGGTTGGCGTCTCGTTTGCGTTTCCTCTCTCGGTTCCCTTCGAGAATCGCAAGGCATACAGACCTTCAACGCATCACGCGGGGCGCTCCTTAAAGTGGTTCATCAGGACACAGCATTGCCCGTGTGCCTATTCATCGACGGCGTTCCGTTCCGTCCGGATGCGCAAGTAATGCGGGAAACGTCGGATCAATAGTTCGAGAAAACTTGGTGTCGATAAAAAACTGAAGGGGAAAAACCATGAGGATTCTTCGCGTTTCTTTGATCGTTGTCCTGGTTGTTGCGGCTGGTCGAGTGTTCAACGCCGATGCTGTGACGGAGGCGACTCTTTACTCCTTTGGCAGTTTCTCCACCGACGGGACCACTCCAGAGGCCGGATTGGTGCAGGGCAGCGACGGTAATTTCTACGGGATGGCCAGCGGCGGCGGGACGAGCTTGAACGGCACGGTGTTTCGGATCACTCCCAGCGGCGCCGAAACGAATCTTTACTCCTTCGGCAGTCAACCCAACGATGGGAACAGTCCATTTGCGGAGCTGGTGCAGGGCAGCGACAGCAATTTCTACGGGACGACCAGTGGCGGCGGGACGAGCACCGATTGCGTTGGCGGATGCGGCACCGTGTTTCGGATCACTCCCAGCGGCGCCGAAACGAATCTTTACTCCTTTGGCAGTCAACCCAATGATGGGGCCAATCCAGAGGCCGGATTGGTGCAGGGCAGTGACAGCAATTTCTACGGGACGACCTTTTCCGGCGGGACGAGCTCGAACGGCACGGTGTTTCGGATCACTCCCAGTGGCGCCGAAACGAATCTTTACTCCTTTGGCAGTCAACCCAACGATGGGGCCAGTCCATAAGCCGGAGTTGGTGCAGGGCGGTGACAGCAATTTCTACGGGACGACCTTTTCCGGCGGGACGAGCTCGAACGGCACGGTGTTTCGGATCACTCCCAGTGGCGCCGAAACGAATCTTTACTCCTTTGGCAGTCAACCCAACGATGGGAACAGTCCATTTGCGGAGCTGGTGCAGGGCAGCGACAGCAATTTCTACGGGACGACCTTTTTCGGCGGGACGAGCACGAATTGCTTCGGCGGATGCGGCACCGTGTTTCGGATCACTCCCAGCGGCGCCGAAACGAACCTTTACTCCTTTGTCGGCCCCCCCAACGATGGGGCCAATCCAGGGGCCGGGCTGGTGCAGGGCAGCGACAGCAATTTCTACGGGACGACCGAGCAAGGCGGTGCGAATGGTCTCGGCACGGTGTTCCGGATCAGTCCCAGTGGCGCCGAAACGAATCTTTACTCCTTTGGCAGTCAACCCAACGATGGGACCGATCCATTTGCCGTGTTGGTGCAGGGCAGCGACAGCAATTTCTACGGGACGACCAGTGGCGGCGGGACGAACGGGGCGGGCACCGTGTTCAAACTCACGCTCTGCGATTTTTCGATTGACCACACCAATGCAGCCTTCACAGCGGCGGGCGGTTCCGACAGTGTGAGCGTGACCACCTCCAATGGCTGCGCGTGGACAGCCAGCACCACGAATAGCTGGATCACGATCACGGCGGGCAGCAGCGGCACAGGCAACGGGACAGTCAGCTACTCAGTGGCGGCCAACGCCAGTTCCAGTGTGCTCACTGGCACGGTCACCATCGCGGGCCAAAGGTTTACGGTGACAGAAGGTGGTATCGCCTGCACGTTTTTGATTGACCCGACCAACGGAGTGTTCACGGCGGCGGGCGGTGTGGGCGGTGTGAGCGTGACCGCACCCAATGGCTGTGCCTGGACGGCAATCAGCAACAGCGGCTTCATCACAATCACTGCCGGCAGCAGCGGCTCGGGCAACGGCAGCGTCAGCTATAGCGTCGCCACCAACGCGAACGCGACAATTCAGACCGGCACCATGACCATCGCCGGGCAGACTTTCACCGTCACCGAGGCGGCGGCTGCCTGCAACGTCTCGCCCGCCTCAACCAACGCCAGCTTCAGCGCGGCGGGAGGCTCCAGCAGCGTTGTCATCACCGCCAACGGGACCAACTGCTCCTGGACGGCTGTCAGCAACAGCGGCTTCATCACGATCACCGCCGGCAGCAGCGGCTCGGGCAACGGCAGTGTCAGCTATACCGTTGCCATCAACTCGAACACGACAATTCAGACCGGCTCGATGACCATCGCCGGGCAGACGTTTACCGTCACCCAGGCGGCGCTCGCCTGCAACGTCTCGCCCGCCTCAACCAACGCCAGCTTCAGCGCGGCGGGAGGCTCCAGCAGCGTTGTCATCACCGCCAACGGGACCAACTGCTCCTGGACGGCTGTCAGCAACAGCGGCTTCATCATGATCACCGCCGGCAGCAGCGGCTCGGGCAACGGCAGCGTCAGTTATACCGTCGCCGCCAACTCGAACACGACAATTCAGACCGGCACCATGACCATCGCCGGGCAGGTGTTCACCGTCACGGAAGCGGCGGCGGCCTGCAACGTCTCGCCCGCCTCAACCAACGCCAGCTTCAGCGCGGCGGGAGGCTCCAGCAACGTTGTCATCACCGCCAATGGGACCAACTGCTCCTGGACGGCTGTCAGCAACAGCGGCTTCATCACGATCACCGCCGGCAGCAGCGGCTCCGGTAACGGTAGCGTGAGTTATACCGTCGCCACCAACGCGAACGCGACAATTCAGACCGGCTCGATGACCATCGCCGGGCAGACTTTCACCGTCACGGAAGCGGCGGCGGCCTGCAACGTCTCGCCCACCTCAACCAACGCCAGCTTCAGCGCGGCGGGAGGCTCCAGCAACGTTGTCATCACCGCCAACGGAACCAACTGCTCCTGGACGGCTGTCAGCAACAGCGACTTCATCACGATCACCGCCGGCGGTAGCGGCTCGGGCAATGGTAGCGTGAGTTATACCGTCGCCGCGAATACCAACATGACAACCCTGATCGGCACCATGACCATTGCCGGTCAGACATTCACGGTGACCCAGGCGGCGCTCCCCTGCAGCGTCTCGCCCACCTCAACCAGCGCCAGCTTCAGCGCGGCGGGGGGCTCCAGCAACATCGTCATCACCGCCAACGGGACCAGCTGCTCCTGGACGGCTGTCAGCGATAGCGGCTTCATCACGATCACCGCCGGCAGCAGCGGCTCGGGCAACGGCAGTGTCAGCTATGCCGTCGCCGCCAACACGAACGCGACAATCCAAATCGGCACCATGATCATCGCCGGGCAGACGTTTACGGTCACGCAGGCAGGCGGGGTTAGCCCAAACTGCCGGTTGACCCTGAGTGCGACGAGCATCAACCTGCCCGCAAAGGGTGGAACCAAGACCGTGAAGTTGAAAGCCAAAGGCACCGACTGCGCGTGGACGGCGATCAGCAACGATTCATTCATCAGGATCATTTCCGGCAGTAGCGGCACGGGCAACGGCAAGGTCCGTTACACCGTTCCCGGCAACACGAACACCACGGCGTTGAGCGGCACGATGACCATTGCGGGCCAGACCTTCACCGTCAATCAGGCTGCCGGAGGCTGCACGTTCTCCTTAAGCCCGAAGGATGGGAATTTCCAGGCGGCAGGCGGTCCGGCGGCTGTGCAGGTGAAGCCCAACCTTGGCGATTGCGCATGGACGGCGGTCAGCAACGATGCGTTTATTAAGATCGTCGGCAATACCAATGGAGTTGGCAGGGGAACCGTCGGTTACTTCGTGTCTGCCAACACCAACACTACGACGTTGACAGGTTCGATCACCATCGCCGGCGAGACGTTCACGATAACAGAGTCGGGCGCCCCCTAAGTCGAGAGGCAACACTTATCGAATTGCCTTATAGGGCTGTGGTATCTACGCGAGTTTCCTACTACGACGCAATTCGATCGCGTCGCGGGTATAACAACATCGCAATCAGGATTCCGGACACGAAACCGCCAACATGCGCGAGGTTGTCCACTTGTGGTTCGAGGCCGCCAATGGTGAAGTCCGTGGCGACCATTAACGCCAGCACCACCAGCAGTCGCCGTCGCAGGGCGTGATACATGGGCGAATGCAGCCGCCACACCGCGACGGCAAACGCCCCGATCACACCAAAGATTCCCCCGCTCGCGCCGATGGCCACGTCGTAGTGCGCCACGAACGCGCTGGCGAGGTTGCCGAGCGCGCCGGCCAGCAGGAACACGATGAGGAAGCGACAGCGGCCCATGGTCTTCTCGACCGCCGTTCCAAAAATCCACAGCCCGGCGCCGTTCATCACCAAATGCAGCCAGTTCGCATGCAGGAATAGCGCCGTAAAAATGCGCCACCACTCGCCTTCCTGGACCGTGGCGGAGCTGTTACCGGCCCACAACAGGAATTTCTCCTGCAGGTCACTGCTTAAAAACACATCACCAACCAAATACACAACCACCAGGATTACCAGGAGCACCAGCGTCACCGGCTCGGGCCGCCCCATGAACATCAAGGCGCGCCACGCGGCCGTGTCCTTCTGCGCGCGTTGCAACAGGTCCTGGCCGTGTGCGTACGCCGGGTCTTGCGCGGCCCATCGCGTCGGCATTTCCTCCGTTTGGGCGCGGTGCAAGTGCTGCGTGATGGCCTTGCGCCACAAATGGTCCCGCAACCGGGTCAACTCCAGCGCGCGCGCGAGGCATTGCGCCGCCGTCTCGCGATCGCCGCGCGCCAGCGCGCACCGGCCACGCCAGTAGGCCGCGAATCGAGTGAATCCACGGGAACGGCGCCTGTATTCGCGTTGCCGCAACAGGGAGTCGACGGCTGCCATGTCGCCGGCCAGCGCCGCTACGCAAACCCGCGTGGCCCAAAGCTGCGTTTGTTTCGCACCGAGCGTTCGTGGTGACAGCACGACGAACGGAAGACTGCGCAGCGCCCGTTCGACCTGGCCGATCTCCGCCAGCGCGCGCGCGGCGAACAACCGCGCCTGCGTCACCTGCCCCAGCGTGCCCCAATCGTAAACGCTTTCGTAATATGCCACGGCCCGCTCCCATTGCCGCAGGGTCACGAGCAGCGCCAGTTTCCAGATGCGCACAAGGCCGCAGATCATCAATGGCATCGGTTGCGCGGCGAGTTGATCGAGCGCCCGCAACGCTTCCTCTGTTTGCCCGCGCGCCAACAGGCGCAAAGCCGCGGCGTGGCGACGATACAGTCGGCCGGTTTGCCCCCAGGCAACCCAGCCCGCCCATTGGCGAAACAGGGCCGCGTCGCGCCAATACCCGCGCAGTTCTTTCCCCGCCGCCAGGGAAGTCAGCGCGGCAGGCGCGATGACAAATATTCCGAAGAGCGCCCAGGCGATGGGGACCCAGACATATTCCTTGCTGAAATAAATCGCCCCGCAACAAGCCAGGAGCGTGACTGACAATTGGGAAATTTGCGCCGCGTACCAGCGCCGCTCGCCGCCGAGCAACGGTAGCAGTTGCGTGATCGCCAGGAACAGGATCGGGTAAACGAGAAAACGTTGGCTCATGGGCGAGGAACACTTAAGGGAGAACAGTCACCGCATCCCCGATCTCCAGGAGATCGTAGAGCCTCTCGATTTGCTCGACGTTCATCGCCACGCAGCCATGCGTCCAGGTAATGTTCGGACACGGCCCGTGCAAGCCGACCTCGCCGCCGAGGGCGGTTTTCCAAGGCGGACATTCTTTTCCGGCAATCGCGTCGCGGATCAACTGATACTCGGTCGGAGAAATGAGTTTGTTGCGCAGCCCGCGTTCAGCGTCTTCAACATTGGGATAGCTCAGCCCCAAAAAGCGGTGGTATTTGCTTTCGGGATTCTTGTAACAGATGTAGAACTCGCCTTCAGGCGTTGCCAGGTCGCCCTCGCGCTGTTTATCGGCGGGGTTCTTGCCAACAACAACGGGAATGCGGAGCACCTCTTCGTCGCCATCGAAAACGGTGAGGGATTTCGCGTGCTTCGTGATGACCAGCCGCCGCGCGCTCACGCCTGCCCTGCTCCGGGCGGGGCCAACGTGTCAATCCGGGCAGCCAGCTCAAAATCCTTTTGCGTAATGCCGCCGGCATCGTGCGTTGTGAGCAAGATCTTTACGCGTTTGTAACGATGAAGTTGAAGATCGGGATGATGATCCATCCGATTGGCGATCGGCGCTATCTTCGCGATAAATTTGGCCGCTCCCGTAAAACTACTCAGGGTAAACTCTTTCGTCAGCGCATTTCGATCGCGCTTCCACCCGCTCAGTTTTGCCAGGTTTTGCTCGATCTTCGATTGGGAAAGCTTTGCCGGTTTTGCCATGATTGCCTCCGGCGCACTGTAGCAGAATTTTTGCGTCTTTTCGCAAGAATTTCGCGGCTGGGGACGTTGACTTTTTGGGAGGCGCTCCCTATATTGACTGCGGAAACAGGACAAACTTACTCCGATTCAATCATGCAAGTCACACGAGCAGGCGAATACGCGGTAATCGGGCTGTTGTATCTGGCCAAACAACCTCCCCATCGCATGGTCATGATTGATGAAATCAGCGAGGCGGAGGATATCCCGAAAAGTTTCCTGGCGAAGATTTTCCAGTCGCTCGCCAAAAGCGGCTTTGTCAGTTCTCACCGCGGCGCGGGCGGTGGATTCAGCCTGGCCAAACCGGCGAGGGAAATTACGTTGTTGCAGGTGCTGCAATGCGTCGAGGGGGTTTTCGCACTCCAGAAATGCGTGGCGGAAGAGCCCGAGTGCGTGGTCTCGAATACCCGGATGAGCACGTGCACGCTCTGCGCCGTGTTCAGCGAAGCGCAGAACCGCGTCAACGAAGTGTTCGCCCGCACGACCATGGCCGATCTTCTCCAACCCAAATCGCACCCCGCTCCGCCCGTCAAAGCGGCGGTCGGTGAACTGAGGCGTCATGTTTGGCAAAGTCCAGCATCCCCTCACCGAGGAGCAGGTCCGCGAAGTCCTCAAGCAGGTGAAATTCCCCGGCTTTAGCCGCGACATCCTCAGCTTCGGCATCGTCAAATCGATCACCATCACCGAGGCGAACGACGTGGCCCTCGCGCTGCACGTGATGACGCGGGATCCCGCCGTTCCCCAGCAGATCCAACGCGACGTGGAAACCGCGCTCAAGCAATGCGCCGGTATCGGTCGCGTGTCAATTGACATGACCGCGCAGCAGCCGCCGCAACAAGGCCAGGTTCCAATGGCCGGGGGTGGCGCCGCACCCGCGCGACCGCAGATCCTGGGAGTGAAGCACATCGTGGCTGTCGGCAGCGGCAAGGGTGGCGTCGGCAAATCCACCGTGGCGGTGAACCTCGCGTGCGCGCTCAACGGGCTCGGCCAGAAGATTGGCGTGATGGACGCGGACATTTACGGGCCCAGCGTGCCGAAGATGATGGGCGCGATGCAGCGCCCGACGATGAGCGGGGAGAAGCTCGATCCCGTCGAGAATTTCGGGCTGAAGATGATGAGCATGGCGTTTCTGCTGGATGGCAATTCCCCCGTCATCTGGCGCGGCCCGATGATCATGAAGGCGATCCAGCAGTTCAGCCACGCCGTTAATTGGGGCGAACTGGACGTGTTGGTGGTGGACCTGCCCCCAGGCACGGGCGACGCGCAGCTTTCGCTCGCCCAAACCATCGCGCTCGATGGCGGCGTCATCGTGACCACGCCGCAGGATGTGGCGCTCGAGGTCGCGCGGCGTGGCATCGCGATGTTCGAGAAGGTCAACGTGAAGATTCTCGGCATCATCGAGAACATGAGTTACTACGTCTGCCCGCATTGCGGCGAGCACGACGACATTTTTGGGCACGGCGGCGGCCAACGGGAGGCGGAGCGAATCGGCGTGCCGTTTCTCGGCGAGGTCCCACTCTTCGCCGGCATCCGGATTTGCGGTGACAAGGGACTCCCCATCGTGGTCGCTGAACCGAAGAGCAAACCGGCCCAGGCCTTTGTAAGTTGCGCGGAATCGGTAATGGGCCAACTCGCGAAAGCGTCATGAGCCTCACCGAGCAGCAGGTTTTCACGAAACTCAAGGAATGTTACGATCCCGAACTCCCTTGCAACATCGTTGACCTGGGCCTCGTTTATAACGTTCGCTTGGAACCCGTCGCCGGGGCCGGCGACACGCGTATCGACATCCGAATGACACTGACATCGCCAAGCTGCCCGCTCTCGGCCCAAATCTCCGCCCAGGTCCAGCGCAAGCTCCTCGAATTGCCCGGCGTCGGCGAAGCCAACGTCGAAGTCGTCTTCGACCCGCCGTGGAGTTTCGGGAAAATCTCGCCCGACGGTAAAAAACTCCTCAGCCTGCCATAAGTCGGGCGATTCCGTTGGAGATTTCTCCTCTGCCCCCTGCCGTCTTTGCCCGTTGCTTTCTGGGTTCCGTGCCGTTATTGTCACCTGCGATTCGTCATGTCGGCTGGAGCAAATACTTGGACCAGACGAAGAAATACGCCGCGCTGATCCGCGTGCCAGGTAACATCGATCTGCATCGCGCGTTCGAAGACCAGACCTTGGAGGGCTATTTCTTCGCTGCCGTGGCTGCGGCGGGATCGTTTGCACGCCGGAGCGGGTGCTCATCCTGATCGCGCCGGAATAAACGCGGACAAACCGATCCTACCGGCTTTTGAACCGGCAAACACATTCACCACAGAACGATAACGCGACAGCATTATGAAACTGACATTCTTCGGCGCGACGCGCACCGTCACCGGCTCGAAATACGTCCTGCAAGCCAACGGCAAAAACATCCTCATCGAATGCGGCCTGTACCAGGGACACACCGCCGAGTGGGTCGAACGGAATACTCATCTGCCATTCGACAGCTCCAAGATCGACGTGATGCTCCTGAGCCACGCGCATATCGATCATACCGGGCTCATTCCCGTGCTGGGCCGGAGCGGTTTTCGCGGCAGGATTTTCTGCACCGACGCGACGGCGGACCTCTGCCGCGTGATGTTGATGGACAGCGCGCACATCCAGGAACAGGACGCGATATATCTCACGAAGAAAAACGCGAAAAAGGGCCTCCCGCCCGTCGAGCCGTTGTACACGCAGGCCGACACGCAGGCGGTCCTCGGACAGTTTCAGTCCGTCAGTTCCTACAATCAACCCACGGTCGTGACGGAGGGCGTAACAGCCACCTGGCTGGATGCCGGCCACATGCTGGGGTCGGCCATGATCGTGATCGATATCGTGGAAGGCGGCCGCAAAGTCCGGCTCGCGTTCACCGGCGATCTGGGGCGCGGCAACAGCGATATGTTGCGCAATCCCGATCATCCGCAGAACGCCGATTACCTGCTGACCGAAAGCACGTACGGCGACCGCGTGCATGAACCGCTCGCTGACGTCAATGACCGCGTCTGCGCCATCATCAAACGGGCGGTGGAGAAGAACGGCAAGATCGTCATTCCTTCGTTCGCTGTTGGGCGCACGCAACAGTTGCTCTATACGGTCTTTCAACTCGTGAAGAGCCACTGCATCCCCGTGTTGCCGGTTTATGTGGATAGTCCGCTGTCACTCCAAGCGACGGAAGTGTTCAAGCGCCATCTGGAAGGGCTCAACCAGAATTTCCACGACCTCATGATGAACGACCAGAATCCGTTCAACACTCCGAACATCACGTATGTCCAGAGCGTTGACGAATCGAAAGCGATCAACGATTTCAAGAAGCCCTGCATTATTATCAGCGCCTCCGGCATGGCCGAGGCCGGGCGCATCCGCCACCACATCAAGAACAACATCGAGAGTGACTGCAACACCATCCTGATTGTCGGCTGGTGCGCGCCGCACACGCTGGGCGCGCAACTCGCATCGGGCCACAAAGAGGTCAGCATTTTTGGCGATCCGTACAAGGTGCGCGCAACGGTCGAGACGATCGATGCGTTCTCCGGGCACGCCGATAAGAATGAGCTGCGCGCCTGGGCCGAACAGGTAACGGGCCCGCTACGCGGCATCTTCGTGATTCACGGCGAAGAACCACAGGCGCTGGCTTTCGCCGAAACGCTGCGCGGTTTATATCCGCAGGCCAACGTGCGCGCGCCGCAGTTCGCCGAGTCTGCGGAGCTTTAAGGCCATTGGTGCAAAAAAAGAACCCCGCTCCAGGCGGGGTTCTTGTGAATCCAGGACCGTTGAACCTGGCTTACAGGCTCTCTTTAAGTCCCTGGCCCGCGCTAAAACGCACGGTTTTGGAAGCTTTGATCTGAATCGACTCGCCGGTCTTGGGATTGCGGCCCATGCGCGCGGCGCGCTTGCTCACGCGGAACGTGCCGAAACCGACGATCTGCACCGACCCGCCGGTTTGCACGCCTCTGCGGATGGAGCGCAACACAGCGTCCAGCGACCGCTCGGCCGCGGCCTTGCTAAATTCCTTCCCCAACTCTTTTTGCACAACATCAACCAACTGGGCTTTATTCATGTCTTCTCCTTGCGCGAAATACTTTGGTTACCGTTCGAATCCCTAATCCCAACCCCCAACCGTCAGGCTTCTTGTGCCATAATCAGCCCGCAGCGTCAATCAAAATCACGCTTGCAGTTGAGATTGGTAACCGGCGATACAACGCGCCAACGTCCCGGGGAACGCCATCCGTTTCGAGAAATCAGTCCTCCTGCTGCACGGCGGCCACGACCGCCCACGCCAGGGAAGCCGTCACGGAGAGCACCAGCAACCACGGTAAAAGCACCTGGGAATTGAGTGACAGCAGAGCGGATACGTCGGGAGGAGACAGGCTCTCCCACGGCAGCCAGCGCATGGCCAGCGCGGAACCGATGGCCGTGATCACCAGCAAAATCATGGGATGCAGCCGGGTACGACGGCGTTGCGGAAGGGCGGCAAGCACGCGTCCCGTGAAACCATCATCATCGATATGGGCATTCTGCTCGACCAACAGCGCATCGAGCGGATCTTTGTCTTCAGGTCGATTCATAATCCTGGTAGCCGATCAATCGGCGTCTCAATTTCTCTTTCCCACGCAGCACATGGGTCTTCACCGTGCCGAGCGGACAATCCAAAACTTGCGCCGCCTCTTCGTGCGATAAACCGTTTTGACAGCACAACACGATTGCCGCCCGCTCGCTGGAATGTAGCTGTTTTAACGCTTCGGTCAAGTCCAGGCGCAAATCGCCGCGGGGATCCGCGGTGGATTTCATCACGTCGGCCAGCGGTTCTTCCACGTCTTCCAACGCCAGCTCTTTTCTCTGCCGCGCCACGGTGCGAAACTCGTTGTAGGCGATGCCGAATAACCATGTCGAGAATCGTGCGCTGCCGCGATACGTTCCCAATTTGCGCCAGGCCTTCACAAATGTTTCCTGCGCCAGGTCATCCGCCAGATGCGCGTCACCGCGCGCCAACCGCGCCAGGAACGCGCGCACCGGCGATTGGTAGCGACGCACCAGCTCGCCGAAGGCGTGCTGGTCTTCGCGCGACAGGACACGGGCGATGAGATCGGCATCGGTGAAGGACACGCGTTATCGGGGTGGTTGACCGTTGTTCGGATTCTTTCCTTCCACAAGCCAGACGATCAAGAACGCCACGCCGATAAACAGCACGATCCATCCAGCCCGGCTGTCTCCATGCGTGCCGCCGATCAGCAAAGCCGTACCAGTGCCCGCTAAAACCAGTCCGGGCAAAAGTCGGCTGCGTGTCCGGTTGCCAGTCGAACAGCCACTGCGCTTGCTCCTAATCTCGGCGACTAATTCAGGAGTAATGGGCACACCCTTCTCAATCATCGCTCGCAACGTTTCATGCGCCATCTTGTTGCGGCGATGATTGAAATAGAAAACGATGGCGACTAACGCCACGGGCAACCCAAAACTGGCAAAAATGGCAACGACGGCTTTGACCGTGGCTGCCCACGGGAAACCGTGTTCTCCGTCACCTCCGTACCCGGGCACGTTGATATCCACGGGATTCGCGCCGCCGACGTGGACGCCCGTTTCGTCAATCCGCACCGGCGGATGATCGGCGCTGGATCCGTTGGCACTTCCCTCCGCAGTGGGAGGATTGGTCGCCGCCACCGCACTACCCGGTATATCTTCGGCGTACACGCTTACCGCCGCCCACGTGCGTACCAGCAATAGGGCGCCCAACATCATAATCACCGCGATGAATCTCTTGCATGTATTTGTCATAAGTTTTTCCCCTCGTTCACAAGTGGGACGCGCCGAACCAGCCGTTTGGATTCAGAAATCGCACAACTCCTCTCCCGACAGGGATGGCCATTTTCGATCACAGCCTGCCCATGCTGCGGCCCCACCTTACCATAGCCGGCGATACCGGTCGATTGAACCGTCGTTGGTGGCACAGGCGTCCCTGCCTGTGGAATCATTTCCCTGTGAAATCGTTCCTCTATTGCGTGACGGACTTCTACTTTAAACCCTTTCGGAACCCGATCGCGCCCATTCCCCGCCTCGTCTGAAATCTCCAATCCCGAAATCTGCAATTCCGTTTTCGTCCGCCGCAAGCCGATTGTAGGGCAGGCGGCCCGCCTGCCGCCTTCCTCGTTGAACAGCCTCCCGCCTGTTTCTCTCCGACTCTTCACCAATCCCCACCTCAAAGAAATCTGGAATCAGGGCAGCGTCGGGAGTACGTTATCTCAGTCCGATCATCCGTATGACGCGGAAGACAAAGGCGATCCAGCGATTTGATTGACACGTGAGATGCAACCGGAACTTTCATACTTCATTGTGATTGTTGGACTAACTCTTGTCGTTGCAAGCTCACAATTTCCACAGAAGTGGCGTCACTTACGAAAGAAGATATGCTTGAGCCTCTTGGGGTTGTGCCTATTAAGTGCGGTTCTTTTGTTGTCGGTTAGCCTCCAGAACCGACCCTTTTTCAAAGCCGTTACGTTGGGCGACATAGAACGGGTGAGGGAGTTGCTTTCCGAAAGGCTGGCGCTGATTCAGGCTAGAACCATTTGGGAGAATGAGACGGCTCTCCATTTAGCGGCAGCTGCCGGGAGGAGTGAGATGGTAGCATTCCTTCTCCGATCAGGAGCGGATGTGAGTGCAAGAGATGCCTCGGACATTACTCCATTACATGAGGCAGCGTTTTACGGAAACACATCGGTTGCAGAAGTTTTACTGAAAGCAGGAGCAGATGTGAACGCGATCGGCTACAGGGACAAGGCTACTCCGCTCTGTGTGGCTGCCATTCATGGGAACTTGAGCATGGTCAAGCTACTTTTGGCTAATGGAGCCCTCGTGAACGCAGCAAACAAGGATGGAAAGACTCCACTACAGTTGGCGCAGGATGAGCATCACACCGATGTGGCTGCTTTATTGACGCCTCCTTCCAGAAGTAAGGACGAGGAAAAGTCTAGCGATCATCACTGAGAAAATTGGATGAATTGGGCGATCGCCGGCATCACCAGCCCGCGCCCAAACATCCCTCTCCCTCTTGCAGAAAGCTTGAGTCAATTCCTGCTCGGTGTACAATCTCCGACGTGGGGATACGCATCACGATTTTGGGCAGTGGCAGCGCCGGCAATTGTACCTTGATTGAAACCGACACGACGAAACTCCTCGTCGACGCCGGGCTCAACGTCCTCTGAAAGTTTTACACTTCTGCCAGTTCCGGCTTGTTGCCATCACGGTCGACTGGCTTCAAGGCAACTGCCAGGTCAAGGACCGCACGGACTTTTCGCGCAAGCTGCGACGGCGAAAATGGTTTTTCCAGAAAGGATAATCCTTCGTCGAGTACACCATGGTGAGCGAGCGCGTCGTTCGTATAACCCGACATGAGCAGCACCTTGGTTTGGGGAAGCTGGCTTTTGATTTGATCGCAGAGCTCTTTGCCGCTCATTTGCGGCATGATCACATCCGTGAGCACCAGGTCAAATCCCAAATTCCTTCTAATCAATCCCAGCGCCTCAAAGGCATTGTTTGCCTCCTGAACCTGATAGCCGCAATCCCGCAATATAAAGACCGCGAGTTCCCGAACCGCTGAGTCATCCTCCACAACGAGTATCGATTCTGTGCCCGTGGGCAAAGACTTTGACTCGATGTTTGCCGCAGGCTCCGGTTTCGCGTCGGTGCGCGGCAGGAATATCCGGAAAGTGGTGCCGGAGTTCGGTTCACTGTATACGCGAATGTCGCCGCCGCTCTGGCAAATAATGCCATAACAAGTCGCCAGGCCCAGGCCGGTGCCTTTGCCCAATCCCTTGGTGGTAAAAAACGGCTCGAATAAATGCGCCTGGACCTCCTCCGTCATCCCCATGCCGTTATCACTGATGGCGAGCATGACGTATTCACCGATGTCCAATGTGCGATTACGAAAGTTCGTCTGGTGGTCCAGCGTGGCGTTCGCCGTGCTGATGGTGAGCTTGCCCCCGCGTGGCATGGCGTCGCGCGCGTTGACTGCCAAATTCATGACAACTTGTTCAATCTGGCCGGGATCGGCTTTCACATGTCCAAGCGCTGCGGTGAAACTGGTGGACAGTTCAACGTCCTCCCCGATCAAGCGTCGCAACATTTTTTCCATGCCGCCAACGACTTCGTTGAGTTGCAGCACGCGCGGCTGAAGCACCTGCTTTCGACTGAAGGCCAATAATTGACCGGTCAATGAACTGGCGCGCTCGGACGCCTTTAGAATCTCGGCGATGTTCTTCTGCAGTGGACTGGTTTCCTCCATTTTCCGAAGAGACAGCGCGCAGTAACCTCTGATCACTGTGAGCAGATTGTTGAAATCGTGCGCGACGCCGCCGGCCAATCGACCAACCGCTTCCATTTTCTGGGATTGCTGCAACTGTTCTTCGCTGCGGCGAAGGGCCTCCTCCGCGCGCTTTGCTTCCGTGATGTCCTGGACCGTTCCGAACATCTTGAGCGGTTCGCCATGAGCGTTCACGAGGATTTCCCCGCGACCTTGCACGACCCGTTCCGTGCCGTCAGGCAAAACCACCCGGTGGTCACAAACGAACGGTTGGCGGGTTCGCAACGCCTCCGACATGATTTCGTTGACCCGTGCCAGGTCGTCGGGATGCACCCGTTCCAGGCAGCTTTCCATCGGAGATCCAGAATCTTCTGGTTCGTATCCGTATAATCGCCGCGTTTCCTCGGACCAAGTGACTTTGTTTTCGGCGAGGTCCCACTCCCAACTTCCCAGGTGGGCGATCTGCTGCGCTTGTGCTAGCTGGGCCTGGCTGCTCCGAAGATGCGTTTCGGCTTGGCGCCGCTCGATGTTTTCCCGGGTCAAATCGGCCGTGCGCTCGGCCACTGTCTGCTCGATTCCTTCCTTCAAGGACTCCAATCGGGCCTGCCGCTCCGCCACAAGATGCATTTCGCTCAGACTTTTGCGAATGGAAATGATCAGGAACGTAACCTCGAAGATTACCCATCCCGCGTGCTCCAAGGACCGCCATATCGGGGCATTGAGCACGCCATACACGGATTGCGGCCAGAAGGCCCCTCGAAGAAGATGGTCCACATAGACCACGGCTGAGGCTGAGATCAGCACTTTCCAATCCCGATAGAAGGCCAGAATCGCCAGGGAGCCAAAGACGTGAAAATGTGTTTCGATTCGCCCCCCGGTCAAATGAATCAACAGCGCCGACATCAGCATTTGTCCGATGGCGATCGCGTGGCGCGTCAGCACCTTTCCCGGTTGCAGTAGTCCCAGCAGCACCGGCACGCTGGTGACCGCGCCCCCTAACAACACGGCCGCCCACACGTGCAGGTGTATTTGGCTTTCGGTGCCGGTCCAAGTGCGCGGGGAAATCCAAACAGCCAGCGCTATTCCGAACAGCCACTGGCAGGTCATCAGGCGCGCAAAGATTTGGTCAGTGTGTTTAACAATGCTTTGCTGCTGTTCCGCGAACAGTTCGGCGGTCCGCGCGGAAATCGTGTCGGCCGGAATGCTTATTTTTTCTCCGGAGGGCTTCATCTGGCAGCTCCTTCTGGCGGGGCCTCGCGCTTCCCCAGCAAGGAACACCCGTAAACTTGCGTTTGCTTCAGCTTCGCGTCTTGTCCAGTCAGTAGCGAGACGATCGCATTTTCTCCCGCATTGTCGCCGGCATGACCACGGCTGCCTGTGATTCCGCCCTTGAACAGCAATTGCCCGTGTGCGTCGTAGAGGAGGACATAGCCGGAAGTTTCGGCTCCAAACAGGCGTGCCTGCGCGCCGTCGAGATCTTCATGTACCGCAACCCCCGGAATGGCCGCCGCGTTTCGCCACAAATCAGTTCGTGTCCAATCACCAGAAAATTTGCCGCGCTTGAAGAACAGCACCTGTGCGTCGACTCTTCCTTGAGATCGAGCCAGCAGCCGGTTCAATTCTTCGAGGCTGGCCCGCGTGCAGGGACATTGGGGATGAACGAACATGATCAAGGTATCACGGTTGCGATCCAACATTATCTGGGCTCCCAACGGCCAATGCTGCGGCGTGATGCCGACGCGCCCGCTGACGTTCTGGTAATTCAAAATTACGGCGAAGCCGGCTCCGACTCCGAGGAGCCATAGCGCGCAAAGGCCAATTTGAATGGGCAAAACGCGTACCACCATTAACAGAAATCAGCACGCATCGTGCCACCGGCTGAAAGTGTCTTCCCCTCTCAGAAAGCTTGAGTCAATTCATGCTCGGTGTACAATCCCCGGTGTGGGGATGCGAATCACGATTTTGGGTAGTGGCAGCGCCGGCAATTGCACCTTGATTGAAACCGACACGACGAAACTTCTCGTCGATGCCGGTCTGAGTGGCCGCCAGATCGCCCAGCGGCTTGCGCTCATCAGCCGCAACCTCGAAGAGATCACGGGTGTCGTCCTCACCCACGAGCACAGCGACCATACCCGCGCTCTCGGCGTGCTCTGCAAAACGCGTCCGCTGCCCGTCTACGCGAATCGCCTTACCGCCGAGGCCATTGCCACCGATCCCGACTGGCAGGACCGCGTCCGCATCTCGTGGCGGCTGTTTCCCACGGGCGGTTCCTTCGAGGTGGGTGACCTGCTGGTCGAATCCTTCAGCGTGCCGCACGATGCCTACGACCCGGTGGGTTATGTCGTTCGCCATCCTGGTTCCGGCATTGCGGTGGGCGTCCTCACCGATCTGGGCCACGCCACCAAGCTCGTCACCGAACGTATGCGTTCCATGGATGTGCTGGTCGTGGAAGCCAACCACGATGTGAAGTTGCTGCAAGAGGATGCCGCCCGCCCCTGGGCCCTGAAACAGCGCATCATGAGCCGTCACGGTCATCTCAGCAATGACGCCGCGGCAACGCTCGCCAGCGAAGTCGCCTGCGACAAACTGCGCCACGTCTTTCTCGCGCACCTCAGCCAGGACTGCAATCGCCCCGAACTCGCGCAACAGGCGGTCGGCGACCAGCTTCAGAAAATCGGCGCGCGCCACATCAAGGTCGCCGTCGCCAGTCAGGACAAACCGACCGCGACGTTGACGTTATGATCATCGGCGTCCCCAGGGAGATCAAAAACAACGAATATCGCGTCGGCCTGCTGCCAGTCCATTGTGAAGCGCTAACCGAAGCGGGTCATTCGGTGCTGGTGGAACACCGGGCGGGCGAAGGCAGCGGCGCGCTGGACCAGGATTATCGGGCCGCCGGCGCCACCATCGTCAATTCCGCCCGTGTCCTCTTCCGCCGCGCCGATCTGATTGTGAAGGTCAAGGAACCGCAACCCTCCGAGATTTCCTTGCTACGCGCCGGGCAAATCGTTTTCACGTACTTCCATTTCGCCGCCGACAAAAAACTCTTCGAGGCCACAGTTCGCAGCGGCATCATTGCCATCGCCTACGAGACGATTCAGTTGCCGAACGGTTCCCTGCCCTTGCTGACGCCCATGAGCGAGATCGCGGGACGAATGGCGGTCCATGAAGGGGCGAAGTACCTCGAAGAGCCGACAAAAGGCCGGGGGTTGTTGCTTGCCGGCGTGCCGGGCGTCGCGCCGGCCAAAGTCGTGATCCTCGGCGGCGGCATTGTCGGCGCGAACGCCGCCAAGATGGCCGCCGGCCTGGGTGCGGACGTGTCGGTTCTCGACATCAACCTGGATCGCCTGCGCTATCTCGACGACGTGATGCCGAAAAACGTCAAGACCCTGATGAGCAATACCCACAATATTCGCGAGCAGGTTCGCGAAGCGGATTTGCTCATTGGCGCGGTGTTACGGGCCGGGGCGCGGGCTCCGATGCTCGTCTCCCGCAAGCTGGTCAAGCAAATGAAACGCGGCGCGGTCATCGTGGATGTGGCCATCGACCAGGGCGGCTGCATCGAGACCTCGCGGCCCACAACACACGAAAAACCAACCTACCTCGTCAATGGTGTCGTGCATTACTGCGTCACAAACATGCCCGGTGCGGTCGCGCGGACTTCGACGACAGCCTTGACAAACGCCACTTTCCCGTACGCCATGGAAATCGCCCGCCGGGGATACAGCCGCGCCGTGCGCGAAAACACAGCGCTGGCGACGGGTGTAAACATCGCGCGAGGCCGGGTGGTTTATCCCGACCTCGCAACGCAATATCGGACACCGTTAACCAGCCTCCAAGAAATCCCCTGACCCTTTAGCGGTAGTAGTAGCCGCCACGATAGTAGCAGCTCGGGTAATACCGATAGACCGGTCGATAATACACCGGCGCGCGGTAGCAGTACCCGGGATAATATGCCGCGTACCATGGGTAATAACCGTAACCGCCGAACCCAACATTCACCGAAACGAACGTTCGCGCCTGGGCCGGTGCCGCCAGCAAGCAGGACAAAGTCACCACGGCCACGAACCCGCCGACAATCTTAAGAATTCTTTTCATGTGAACCCTCCATTCTGCACTATTGGACTTGTCACCAATAAATTTATTCAATCGAGCTAAACCTGCAAGTGGTTGCGAAGCTGGAGCGCCACGCTCCGTCGTTGGCCGAGGTTCTATCCAATTGGACCGGAGGCTCTTGTCTGCCTCCATGTACTACCCCTTCAGCGCGCCCATCTGGATGCCGCTGATGAACCACTTTTGCCCGATGATGAAAACCACAATCATTGGCAGGATCATCATCACCGACCCCGCCATGAGCAGCGTCCACTGTGTGCTGTACAACCCCATGAACGACAGCAGCCCCAGCGGCAGCGTTTTCATCGAATCCTGCGTCAGCATGATGAGCGGCCAATAAAAACTCTGCCAGTTGCCAAGAAACGTAAAAATCGCCAGCGTCGCCAGCGCGGGTTTGCTCAACGGCAGGATGATCGTCGTGAAAATGCGGAACAATCCGCAACCGTCGATCGTCGCCGCTTCCTCCAGGTCGCGCGGGATACTCATGAAAAACTGCCGCAGCATGAATGTCCCGTACGCCGAGAACATCACGGCCACGATCAACGCGAAATAGGAATCCAATCCCACCAGCCGTCCCACATCGTACGTGCGCCCAAAAAGGGAAATCACGCGCGGTGCATCCCAGTTCACGAATGGCGCGGCCACCGTCAGCCAGTCGGTGATTTTGCGCATCAAAATGAAATTCGGGATCATCGTCACCGCGCCGGGGATCATCATTGTCCCGAGATAACCGAGAAACAGCTTGTCGCGTCCGGGAAACTGCAGCCGCGAGAACGCGTACGCCGCGCAGGCGCTGGTGCTCACCTGCCCCAGGGTCACAACGACCGCAACCAGAACGCTGTTCAGATACCAGCGTGCAAATCCGCCGCCCATCTCTTGCGTTGCGTCATAAACCTTCCCGTAATTCCGCCACTGTACCTCGCCGCGCACCAGCGCCTCTAAGCGACTGTCCACCGATTTGAAAACTTCGCCCGACGGTTTCACCAACGTCGAGAACATCCAGAGGAACGGGAGCAGCATGAACAGACCAATGCAACCGAGAACCGTGTAACTGAGAACTTTTGTTCACCGGCAGCGCATCTCAGTAATGGACGACTCGTCCCCCAAACCGCCAGTTCAACATGGTCGCCGCGAACACCGCCGTGAACAGCACCCACGCCATCGCCGCTGCGTACCCCATGTGGTTCCAGGCGAACGCGTGATTATAAATGTAATAGCTAATCGTCGTGGTCGACCCAGCGGGGCCGCCCCGCGTCATCACGTAGGCCTGGTCAAATCCACCTTGCAGCCCGCCGATCAAGCTCATGGTGAAAACAAAGAATGTCGTCGGACTGACCAGCGGCCAGGTGATCGCCCGAAACTTCTGCCACTGATTCGCGCCGTCAATGTCCGCCGCTTCGTACAACTCGGGCGATACGCCCTGCAACGCCGCAAGAAACAAAATCATGTTGTAGCCGCCCACGACCGTCCAAAACGTCATGAACATCAGCGCCGGCTTGGCCCACGTCACGGAGTGCAGCCATTGCGGCGGCCATTCGACGCCGAGGTTGCTGATCCCTTGGTTCAACCATCGCGGAAACCAATGGGTGATGATCGTATTGATCAACCCGTAGTCGGGATTGTAAATCCACCGCCAGAGCAGATAGGTCCCGACGCCCATCACAATGGTTGGCAAAAAATAAATCGTGCGAAACACCACGATCCCGCGCAGCTTCTGGTTCATCACCATCGCCAAAAACAGCGACCCCAGGATGTTCACCGGGATCGTCAGCATCAGGAAGACTGTGTTGAAGGCGTAACGCCAAAAGTCGTGGTCCTTCAGCAGCGTGGCAAAATTCTGAAGCCCCACGAACTTCGGCGGGCTGAAAAGGTCCCATTCAAAAAAACTCAATCCCAGCGAAACGACTACGGGAATAAGGGTAAACGCCAGGAAACCGAGCAGGTTCGGCAAAAGGAATAAATACCCCGCCAGCGCAGACCGTCCCCGTTTCGTTCGTGCCATCCGAGATCTCCTTGGAATCTCTGCGCCTTCTTACACCCCCGCGACGGTCACCGCAAGCCAATTGCCTTGTGCTCCAGCGAAGTGTGCGCTAAAGGAGGTGTCACGGAGGTCATCACCAATGAGAACATGGAAACTGATCGCAATTGCTTCGCTACTTTTCAGCGTCTCTCTGGCTTCACCAGCCGAATCCACGAACAAAGTCGTCGCCGCAAAAACCTATACCGAAGAGCAGCTCCAGGCGCTCAACCGGAAAGCCGAACGGCAGTTTCATCAACTGGGAAAGAAACTGGACGATCTCAAGGCCCAGGCCCAAACAAAAACCGGCGACGCCAGGACCGCCTTCGATAAGAAAATCGCGGAAGCCCAGCAGAAGATCGATGAATTGAAACCGAAACTGACCGAACTGAAAACCGCCACCACCAACGCCTGGAGCGACATCAAATCCGGCTTTGATAAAGGCCTCGATGACCTCAGAAACGCGCTGAAGTAGGGAACTTCGCCTAGATCGTCTTCCCGATCGCCGCCGCCACCGCGCGCATCTGCGCCACGAGCACTTCAAACTTGTCCGGAAGCATCGCCTGCTCGCCGTCCGACAGCGCGGCTTCGGGATCGTTGTGGACCTCAATCATGATTCCGTCAGCGCCGGCGGCAACTGCGGCCAGTGCCATCGTAGGGATAAGATCGCGATGACCCGCACCGTGCGTGGGATCAACAATCACCGGCAGGTGGGATTCCTTCTTGAACGCGGGGACCGCCGAGAGGTCGAGCGTGTTGCGCGTGTAGGTCTCGAACGTGCGGATGCCGCGCTCGCAGAGCATGACGTTCATGTTGCCTTCGCTGAGAATGTATTCGGCGCTGAGCAACACATCCTTGACCGTCGCCGCCATGCCGCGCTTGAGCATCACCGGCTTCTGGCACCGGCCGACTTCCTTCAAGAGCGAAAAATTCTGCATGTTGCGCGCGCCGATCTGGATGATGTCCGCGTATTGCTCGACCAGCTCCACGTCCTTGGTGTCCATCAACTCGGTAATGACAGGCAACCCCGTCGCCGCGCGCGCTTCCGCCAGCAGTTTCAACCCTTCCTTGCCCAGCCCCTGGAACGTGTACGGCGACGTGCGCGGCTTGAAAGCGCCGCCACGCAATACCGTCGCCCCCGCCTTCTTTACGATCTTCGCGATCTCCAAAATCTGCTCGCGGCTCTCCACCGAGCACGGCCCGCTCATCAGCACGACCTTCTTCTGGTCGCCGACTGTATTGTGGCCAGACCCCGCGTCCGCGTGTTGGTGGCACAGGCGTCCCTGCCTGTGTTGGGTGTCATGATCTCAATCACCGTTCGCTTGCGCGTGAAATCGTAGCTGGTGAGCTTGTACGGCTTCATCACCGGCGTGACCGACGACACGCCCGGGAAAGCCGCCAGCGGTTTCTCGCGAATCAGGTCCTCAGGCCCGATAACGCCGATGATCGTGCGCTCGACCCCGCGGCTCGTGTGCGGTTTCAGCCCCCACTTGCGAATCGCGTCTTCAATATGCGCGACCTGCTCGTCCGTCGCCTCCGGTTTGCAAATGATGATCATGATTTTATTCTCGACCGCCAATGGATACGAATCAGCGCGAATACTTCGCGTCCATTCGTGTTCATTCGCGGTTTAGTTCCGCCCGCAACGCTCTGATAAACTTACGGTTCTCCTCCATCGTCCCGACACTCACCCGCACCCACGCAGGCATTTTATACCCGCGCATCGGCCGCACAATCACGCCGCGCCGCTGCAAAGCGCGGAATACTTCATCGCCATCGCCCACGTTGACAAGCACAAAGTTGGCGCAGCTCGGCACGTATTCGAGCTTCAGTCGCTTGAATTCCTTCTCCAAATACGCCAGCCCCCGCCGGGTCAACGCCTTCGTCTTCCGAATGTGCGCGGCGTCTCCCAAAGCGGCCAGCGCCCCGGCTTGCGCGACCGCATTCGTATTGAACGGTTGCCGCACCCGTTGCAGCAGGGCGATGCATTCCTTCTGCGCCACCCCGTACCCGATGCGTAGTCCCGCCAAGCCGACAATCTTCGAGAACGTCCGCAACACAATCACGTTCCGCTTCATCGCGTACTCGATGGACGGCGGCGGATCGTCCAAAAACTCAATGTATGCCTCGTCCAGCACGGCAATCACGTGCGGTGGCAAACGCCGGATGAAATCATCCAGTTCCGCATCGGTCACGCGCGTGCCCGTTGGGTTGTTCGGGTTCGCGACAAAAACTAGCTTCGTCTTCGGCGTAATCGCCGCCAGCATCGCCTTCAAGTCGTGCGTGTGACCGCGAAACGGGACCTCCACGCACCGCGCCTGGAACAGCTTCGCCATGATGCTGTAAATGACAAACGCGCGGTCGCCCAACAACAACTTCATCACCCGGCGAAACAAACGCGTGATACAGAAACTCAATGATCTCATTCGACCCCGTGCCGAGGATGATATTATCAATGCTGATGGAGGGTCGCGCGGAGCCTGTCCTGAGCGAAGTCGAAGGGTCCCGACCGCTTCGGCGTAGTTTGTCAGCGATTCCCTGCCGCAAATAAAACCCGCCGCCGTCCGGATAAAGATGCGCCGTCGCCAGCGCCTTCCGCATCGCCACCACCGCCTTCGGCGAAGGCCCCAACGGATTCTCATTCGAAGCCAGCTTGATGATCGACCGCGGATCCACCCCCATCTCCCGCGCCACCTCCTCAATCGGCCGCCCCGGCTCATAGACGGGAACATCACAAACAAATTGATTGGCAAGGGATGTGAAGTTCACAGGGTCAGTGTGGCAAAGGCAGGCAGGGTGGTCAAACTTGAAACACGTGACCCCGTTTAGCGAATGGGACGGCATCGGTAAATACATCCTCGCTCAAGATAGCCGTTGACCCTTGCACAGAGAACAGCAACCGGATTAAGATGTGGGGCGTAGTGGTGCGCAGTATGCGCCACAATCGGGAGGCGTCGACAAGGATGAGCCAGAATTCTAGAATTGAATGGACTGATGCAACTTGGAATCCGGTGCGGGGATGCACCAAGGTTAGCCCTGGCTGCACCCACTGTTACGCCGAGACATTCGCCGAACGTTTTCGCGGAATCCCTGGCCACCCGTATGAGCACGGTTTTGATCCTCGGCTCGTGCCTGAAAAGTTGACTGAGCCCTTTCATTGGTCGACGCCTAAGATGATATTTGTCAACTCAATGAGCGATCTTTTCCACGAAAATGTTTCTGATGATTACATCGCTGCAGTTGCGAGAGTGATGAAACTTGCAAGCTGGCATACGTATCAAGTGCTGACCAAACGCTCGGAACGTATGCGTCATCTGCTCGACACAAGAATTCGGTTTGCTGCTGACGAGCCGCACATCTGGTGGGGCGTTAGTGTGGAGAACCGAAAGCATGGACTGCCAAGGATCAACCACCTGAGGTCTGCACCAGCCAAGGTGCGCTTTCTGTCCATTGAACCGCTACTTGAAGACGTGGGACAAATCAACTTGCGTGGCATCAGTTGGGTAATTGTCGGTGGCGAAAGCGGCCCTGGCGCGAGGCCAATGAAAGCAGCTTGGGTTCGCTCCATTCGCTCCCAGTGTCGAGGCGCTGGCGTACCCTTCTTCTTTAAACAATGGGGTGGCGTTCGCAAAGTTGAAG
Organism: uncultured Verrucomicrobiae bacterium; assembly: GCA_963812605.1. Lineage (GTDB taxonomy): Bacteria > Verrucomicrobiota > Verrucomicrobiia > Palsa-1439 > Palsa-1439 > Palsa-1439. The sequence goes on from CAWEWF010000004.1 coordinate 265,239, forward strand.
CCGGGCGCAAGCTTGACGGCAGAGTTTACGACGAATTTCCTGCTCGGGTTGCACCAACTGTAGTCGCCGCTCCTGAAAGAATGGCTATGCTTCAAGAAGCAGAGTCCTCCTATAAGGTGGCTGTTGCGTAATGGCGAAGGCCGACCACTATGTAGGACGCGAGCAAACGCTCGTTAAACACTTCATCTTGGAAAAGTATCTCGAACGCTTTGCACATATCGTCGGCAGCTTTTGGGACACGATCACCTACGTTGATTGTTTCTCCGGGCCGTGGAATGTCCGCTCCGAAAATCTGACCGACAGCTCGTTTTCCGTTGCGTTGCAGCAACTGCGCAACGCCCGCGACACACATAAGAGCAGAGGTAGGCATATTCGACTCCGCTGCTTTTTTCTGGAAAAGGATCGCACAGCTCACGCCAAACTGAAGGAGTTCGCTGATAAGATTAGGGACGTCGAGATTGAAACGCGAAACGCTTCACTCGAAGACTCCATCCCAGATGTCCTCGATTTCGCTAAAAGAGGTGGAGCACATTCGTTTCCGTTCATCTTCATTGATCCAACAGGTTGGACAGGTTTTGAAATGGTGGCAATCGCACCGCTCTTGCGACTGAACCCCGGCGAAGTCTTGATCAATTTTATGACGAGCCACGTTCGTCGTTTCATTGATTCCCCACAGGAACAAACACAAGAAAGCTTTAAACGACTTTTCGGATCGGAGGTCTTCCGAGAGAGGATCCAGGGCCTGGCCCATCACGACCGGGAAGAAGCCGCAGTCTCCGAATACTCCAAGAACGTAAAGGATATCGGCAAGTTCAACCACGTTTGTACAGCGATTGTGCTCCACCCTGAAATCGACCGGAGCCATTTTCATCTGATTTACGCGACGCGAAATCCTAAGGGGATTGAAGTGTTTAAGGAGGCTGAGAAGAAGGCCATGCAACTTATGGAAGCCGCTCGAGCTGAAGCACGCACCAGAAGGCGCGAGCAACGAACTGGCCAACCCGACCTCTTTCCCGCCCAAGTCCTCAGCGATTCAAGCTACTACGATTCACTGCGGGATCGCCACCTTGCGAAGTCAAAAGATCTTGTATTGAAGGCCCTCAAGGAACGAAACCGTGTCCCGTACGACGAACTGTATGCACTAGCTCTCACAGAGTCTCTTACCTGGGAAAGTGATTTGAAAGACTGGATCAACGAATGGAAGTCTGCGGGTAATCTGACGATTGAAGGGATGAGTTCGAAGCAGCGCGTGCCTCATCGAGGCGAAATAAATGTGCTCTCTTGGAGATAATCGGCGCAGAGTTTACCGTTACCCATTCACATTCGGATAACTGCCGAGGATTTTGACGAACATCGTGTGCTTGGCCAATTCAGCCAGCGCTTTCTTCACGAGCGCGTCTTCGCAGTGGCCGAGGATGTCCACGAAGAAGTAATACTCCCATGCCTTCTTCTTGCTGGGACGCGACTCGATCTTGGTCATGTTGATTTTGAGTTTTTACCGCAGACGACGGTGCGCCCAAGGGCCATCAGAATCGCGGTGTTAGAATACAGCCACCGACTAATCCTGGACAAGGCATTTGCGAACAGGTTGACGGAAATCGCCATTCAATTCCCGGATGTCCACCAGACGCCCCACCCCTCCATACAACCAACCCACCGCCGCCTCGTAGTTCCCCTGCTCTTCCAGCCCAATTTCCAGTCCCGGTTTATAGATAGTGCTATCCATAAATCTCACAACTTGCGCCAGCCAGCCGACCATGGGGATCGTGTTCACTAGGCTGGTGTTGGCTTGAAAGTTCGTTGACTCTGGTTACCCTCATGATTTCGTGTTATTTTTTCACCCTTGTGATTTATGGATAGTGCTATCCATAACCTCATGCATGAACCGGCCGGCGCTGTTTTGATGTCCGCGACACCGCCCCTGCCGAACGATTTATCCCGATACCGCCGCCATTTCTTCGTTCTTGCGATTTATGGATAGTGCTATCTATAATTGCGGCAGGGAGTGAAGGCGCTGGATTTGTGTTTCACCCACTGAAAGAATTGCGATGAGCCGGAAGAAATTATTGCCGCCGCGTGATCCGCTTTGTCGGGAATTGTATGCGAAACGGGCGGGGCGAACCTTGCCACAATTGCGCCGGGCCCTCGCAACCCTCGGGTGTTCCGTGTCGGAAATTACCGTGAAACAATGGTTACGCGGTCGCCATCGCCCCGGGCGATTTACCCGCCCGCTGCTCACCAAGGCGCTGAAGAAACTATAGTAGCGAGCAAGAAACTTCCGTCATGACGGCAGACCTTACCCATTCACGTTCGGATAACTGCCAAGGATTTTCACGAACATCGTGTGTTTCGCCAATTCGGCGAGCGCTTTCTTTACCAGCGCGTCTTCGCAATGGCCGAGGATGTCCACGAAGAAGTAATACTCCCACGCCTTCTTTTTGCTGGGACGCGACTCGATCTTGGTCATGTTGATCTTGAATTTCTTGAAGGATGCGATGGAATCGTGCAGCGCGCCGACGTGGTCCTGCACCGAGAACATAATGGACGTTTTGTCGTTGCCCGTACGCCCAGGATACTTGCGCCCGATGACGAGGAAGCGCGTCACGTTCTCGCTCGAATCCTGGATGTTGGCCTCGAGGATCGTCAGCCCGTACATCTCGGCGGCGAGCGAACTCGCCAACGCGCCCGCGTTCGGTTCCGTCTTCGCAATCTGCGCCGCGCGGGTGCTGCTCGACGTTTCAATCAACTCAACGTGCGACATATTGAGCTGCAGCCACTGGCGACATTGTGCCAGCACTTGCGGAATTGAATAAATTTTCTTGATCCGGTCACGCGCGACGGCGGCCATCAGGTTGTGGCGGATGGGCAGCACGATCTGCGCGCAAATCTTCAGCTCGCTGTCGAGGAACATGTCATACGTATGCGTGACCGCGCCTTCCGTGGAGTTTTCAATCGGCACGACACCGTAGTCGGCGCGGCCTTTCGATACTTCCACGAAAACGTCGGTGATACTTGGCAACGGCTCGTATTTCAGGCTCGACCCGAATTTCTTGATCACGGCGAGGTGCGAATATGACGCTTCGGGGCCGAGATAGGCGATCACCAACGCCTTCTCGAGCGCCAGCGACGCGGACATGACCTCGCGGTAGATGGCGCGCAACGAATCGGCGGGCAGTGGCCCTTCCCCCTTTTCCACGATCCGGCGCAGCACCGCGTCCTCGCGGTCGGGCGCATAGATTTCCCCGCCCGACGTGTGCTTGATCTTGCCGATTTCGAGCACGAGCTTCGTCCGCTCGTTCAACAAGCGGACCAGCTTCGAGTCGAGCTCGTCAATTTTACTGCGCAGCGGCTGGAGTTTGTCCTTCATTCTGGTGCTCTGGTGGCGCAAGCGTCCCTGCCTGCGTCTTTTCTTCTGTCGCCCCTTCCGCCTTCGGCTCGGGCGTTTTCAACTTGGCGGCCTGCAGGCGCAACTCGGCCGCCTTGGGCATGTCATCCAGGTCGCGCAGGCCGAAGTGTTCGAGAAATTTCTGGGTGGTGCCGTACTGCATCGGGTGACCCGGCGCGTCGCTTTTGCCGGTAACGGTAATCAGGTCGCGTTCCAGCAACGTCCGGATAACGCCATCGACTTCCACGCCGCGGATCGCCGCAATATCGGCCCGGCAAATCGGCTGTCGGAGCGCGATAATGGAAAGTGTTTCGAGCGAAGGCGGGGACAAGCGGTGCGGGCGGGCTTCATCCAACAACTTCTTCAACCAGGGCGCGTATTCCGATCGGCTCACGATGCGCCAGCCGCCGGCGATTTCCACCAACTGGAAACTGCGCTGCTGCAAGTCGTATTCCGCTTTGAGTTCGTCGAGTGCCGCCACGATTTGCGCCTCACGGCAGTTGCGGAACGGCTCCGTCATGCCGGCGTGCTCCTCGTCCGTCGCCTCGGCGAAAATCGTGCGAATTTCCTTCGGCGAGAGCGGTCGCTCCGCCGAGAACATCAACGCCTCCACAATCTTTTTCAGTTCCAATGTCATCGTTTTTCGTAGAACGGGCGTCCCGCCCGTTTATATTCCTGTTGCACGGCTGAACGGGCGAGACGCCCGTTCTACTATGCCACTTTAATTACCCGTATCTCCCCAAAAGCCTCGGCCTGTTGCACCTTCAGCCGTTTCATCCGAATCAATTCCAGCAACGCCAAAAATGTCACCACCACTTCCGCCCGCGATCCGGCGTTGGCAAACAGCTCGCTGAAAATCATCTCCGACCGGTCCCGCAGAGTATAAAGGATTTCCTCAATTTTGTCGCTAACCGTGAATCGTTCCTCCAGGATCTCATGAAAGTCCTCCCGCGCCGTGGCCTTCTTCAACACATCGTTAAACGCATTGATCAGGTCGAAAATACTGACCTCCGCCAGCGGCACGTTCTTGTCCGCCTCGATCCCCGCATCGGGACCCTGGCGCGGAAAAATGTTGGCCTGCTCCTCTTCGCGCTTGCTGAGTTGCGCGGCCGCGTCCTTGAACTTCTTGTACTCGACCAATTGGCGGATCAATTCCCACCGTGGGTCTTCCCCCTCTTCGGCCTCCGCGTCCGTGACCTGCTGGTCGACCGGCAGCAACATGCGGCTTTTGATGTACATCAGCGTGGCTGCCATCACGAGGAATTCACCCGCCACTTCCAGATTGAGCATCTGCATCAGGCCCAGGTATTCCATGTACTGGTTCGTGATCCGCTCAATGGGAATATCGTAGATATCGACTTCCTCTTTCTTGATGAGGTACAGCAACAAATCCAGCGGGCCCTCGAAGACCTCCAATTTTACTTTGTAATCCGCTTCCATTCAGGAAATCTTCTCGTTCGCCTCCGTGGCCAGCAAATCGTCCACTGTCTCCCGCCGCGAAAACATCGTCACCGACCCGTCCTCCTCCAGCATCAACTGCGGCGCGCGCCCCAATGAATTGTAATTCGAACTCATGGCGTATCCGTAGGCCCCCACGTCGTGCAGGAGCAGCAGATCGCCGACGCGCGGCGTCGGCAAGCGGCGCGGGACCAGCAGTTCGTGCCCGTCGCGCGTGAAGATATCGCCCGACTCGCACAGCGGCCCGGCCACCACCACGTCGGTCATTCCATCGCGCTCATGACGCCCGGCAATGGTGATGCGGTGGAACGACCCGTACATCGCGGGCCGCAATAGGTCGGTGAAACCCGCGTCCACCATCACAAACGTTTCCCCGTTGCCGCGCTCATTCGTTTCCGTCCGCTTCACATCGGTCACGCGCGCAACCAGCGTCACCGCGGGCGCGACGAGATAACGTCCAGGCTCGATCTCCAACCGCACGTCGCGTTCCGCCGCGCTGCAAAAACTGGCCCGCGCCTCTTCCAATACCGACCGCAGCGGTTCCAGCGCAGGCTGATCGTTCGCATTCCGGTAATTGTGCGGAATGCCGCCGCCCAGGCTGACCGCGGTCAGCTTCGGGAATTGCGGGATGAACTCGACAAATTCTTTCGCCAGCCGCTGCATGTTGTCCAGCAACTCCGGGAACTTCGGCCCGCTGCCGATGTGCGCGTGCAGCATGGTGACCGACATGCCAAATCTTTCCGCCCGGATGGCCACGTCGCCGATGTCATTGAACCAGATTCCGTGCTTGGAACTCGGTCCGCCCGTGTCGCAGGCGTTGACATGACCATGACCGAAACCGGGATTGACCCGCAGCGAAATCGGCCCCTCATATCCCGCGTCCCGCAATTCGTTCAACATCCCCGGCGAACCAAGGTTCGGCATCACACCGTGCTCGCGCAGGATCGCGATGGCCCCATCGCGAAACACGTCGCTCGTGTACAGGATCGACGAACCCGGAAAACCCGCGCGGCGTGCCCGCAAGACCTCGTTGCCCGAGACCGCGTCAATCCAGATGCCGGCCTCCAGCATCTCCTTCAAGATTCGTGTCGCGGGACACGCTTTCATGGCGTAGCGCGCCTGCAATCCCTCGCCTTCGGTGAGAAGCTTGATGGCGGCAATCCGCTCGTGCAACAAGGCGGCGTCGCAGATCCAAAACGGCGTGCCGACCTTCTCCGCTAACGGTTGGAGGATGTCGGCATTCATCGTAGCCCCACGGCGTCGCGCACCCGCTCCATGGTTTCGTTCGCGACGGCGTTGGCGCGTTCCGCGCCTTTGCGCAACGTCTCATGGACATAATCCAGATTCTTCACGAGTTCCTCGCGTTTCTTGCGGAATGGCGCAAAATAATCTGTCAACGTCCCCAATAGTTCCTTCTTCGCGTCACCATACCCAAAGCCGCCGGCGGCCAGTTTCGCCTGCAATTCTTGCGCTTTGGCGGGAGTGGCGACCAGCCTGTAAAGTTGCAAGGGGACGTTCTTATCGAGATCCGTCTTGGGCGCCTCAACCGGCTGCGAGTCAGTGACGACGCTCATCACTTTTTTCCGCGTTGCCTTCTCGTCGCCAAAAATCTCGATCGTATTGTTGTAGCTCTTCGACATCTTGCGACCATCGATCCCCGGCAGCGTCGCCACATCCGGCTGAATGTCCGCCTCGGGTATGACAAAGACTTCGCCGTACTGGCGGTTGAAGGTGCCGGCGATGTCGCGCGCAATTTCGAGGTGCTGCTTCTGGTCTTTGCCGACGGGCACCCGTTCACCTTGCACGATGAGAATGTCCGCAGCCATGAGCACGGGATACGTGAAAAGACCACCATTTGGCTTGTGGCCCTGCGCGATGGCGTCCTTGTAAGCATGCGCGTTCTCCAGCATCGGCACTGGCGTGAGGTTGAGCAGGATGGAGGTCAACTCCGTCACCTGCGGCACGTCGCTTTGGCGGTAGAACACCGTTTTGGATGGATCCAGGCCACACGCCAAAAAGTCCAACGCGATATCCAGCGAGTTCTCGCGCAATTCCGCGGCCTTGTTGATCGTCGTCAGCGCATGGTAATCGGCGATGAAATAAAACGCCTCGCCCTTCTGCGCCAGTTCGAGCGCCGGGCGCATCATGCCGAAGTAATTGCCAATGTGTAACTTACCGCTTGGCTTAATGCCGGATAGAATTCGCATGGCTCGTGCACCATACGAAATGCGCGGCAGGCGTTGCGAGGAAAAAATCAGCGTGGCGCGGCGGTCAGTACTTGTACACGAGCGCGCTGATGAGCGTGATGTCGTTTTCCTTACGACCCCCGGCTGGCATGCTGTTGAATTTATCCGCCGCGACAATGCGGAGACTCAAGCGCGTGTTCAGCGCCGCTTCCGCGCCGACTTCTGAATTCACGAGGTAGTTGTTGAAATCATCCACCTGGGGCAGGTAATCAACCTGTTCCCAGATCTTTGATCCCTTGTTAAGGGCGTGCTCGGCGCGCTCCGTCACGCGCATTGTCACGTAACTCTTGTTCTCACCGCCCAATCGTTCGGTGATAAACGAAGGGCCAATTTCACCGTTCACTTTTGTCGAGTCGCTCTTGATAAAGTAGTAGCCAATCGCTGGACCGACGATCAACCGATAGCGGACCGCGGCGATATCGTCGTGCGTTCCATCCACATTCAAATCCCCGTAGAATCGATCTGTGATAAGCCGCTTGTAATCAGCGAATCCATGGATGCTGTTGGCCGACTGCGTCTGGTTGCTCTGGCCCCAGTTGTTAAGTCCGTACTGGCCATCGGCGCCGAATTTTAATTCGTTCTGCTCCCAGGCGCGTTGCGCCAACGCGCTGGCGTTCATCAGAAACGTATTCGCGTTGCCCCTCGCCAGTGACAAGCCGAACGCCACGTTGCCGTTCCAATTCGTATTCGGAGCGTCGGCGGCTTTGGCGCCCCGAGCCCAAGTCATGACCAGCAACGCAGAACAACCGATAGTCAAAACCTTCATTTTCATGTGTGTAATCTCCATTCAGTTTGCGGGGGAAACGGCGCACACAATGCCGTAGAATTGCGACGGGGGTCAAGCGTTTTAGTGAGGCTGAAGCAGACTGGTGCCGAGCGATTCAATCTTCTGCGCGGCGGCGGCTGGCGTGATCTGCCCAAGGGCCACGGCATCAGTCGTTTCAAAGAATGCTTTCTGATTGAACTCGTCCCAGAAGACGTAGCCCCACGGGTTGTCGAGATGGGAGTACTTCAATGCTGCCATCATCGCCGGCGGAAATTGGGCCGAGGCGCCGGCGATTTTCAACGCGGGGATTGCGTTGCGGCTCTTCGCGGCGATTTTCGCGCCTTCGGTGGAATAGAACCGCGCGAACTCCCACGCTTCCTGCGGGTGCTTTGTGCCGCTCCATACGCAATTGCCGCCGACGGACAACCGCGACCAGCGTAACTTTTCCTTCGGCACGGGCGCCACATCCCAGCGAAAATTCGCGATGTGATCAAACTCCGTCAGCATATACGTGCGTCCCACGAGCACCGGGATTTTCCCGTCGCGGAATAGATTCACGCCGTCAAACGCCTCCACCTCGCCCATCGCCGCCGTCGTCGGCGCGACGCCGCGCGCCACCAGCTCGCGGTAGAATTGGAGCGCGGCAATTGTCTCAGTTGAGTTCACCGTACACCGTCCCCCGGCAAAAAGCACCCCGCCGAACGATTGCACCAGGAGGAGCGGTCGCGGCAATACGGTCGGTATCCGCGCCTGTCGTTGCGCGGCCAGGCGGAGTGCGACTTCGGCAAACTTTTCCCAGGTCCACGATTCGTCTGGAGCGGACTCTCCCGCCTTCTCAAACCAGTCGCGGTTGTAAAAAAGAATGTCGGTGCTGTAGTGGAACGGAACCATGTACAATTTGCCGTTGATGCGACAGGATTCGACGACTTCGGGATAGAATTGGTCCGCCAGGGACGAAAACTTTTCCGTCAGGTCGGCAACCTGGCCCCGCTGCGCCAGTGCGGGAAGTCGATCCACCACGTAGTAGAACAAATCGGGCGCCGCTCCGCCCGCCAGTTGCACGTTCAGCTTCTGAAACTTGGATGTGTCATAGATCACCCGCACACGGATTTGCGGATGCGATTTTTCGAATTCCGCAATGATCTGTTGATGGAGCGCTTGCTGCTCGGGCAGCGTCTCAATGGTTTGGTAGGTGATTTCGACCCGGTTGTCGCCCGGCTTCACGCAGCCAGCCAAGAGCAGCAAGCCGATCAACCACCTTCTCATCGCAAGGCCTTCTGGACGTCCCAGTGGCTTCGCTGCAATCGCTCGCGCGCCTGCTCTTCACTACACCGCTTGAGAGTCGCGACAATGCGGCACGCCCGCACGCGCAGTTTCTCGTTCGTTGGTTTCAAGTCCACCATCAGGTTACTGGCGACCTTGCCAAGTCGAATCATGGCGATCGTCGTCAGCATGTTCAGCACAAGCTTGGTGGCCGTCCCGGCCTTCAGTCGTGTTGAACCCGTGATCACTTCCGGCCCGGTTCGAAAAAAGAGCGGCGTGTGGTTCTGGGATCGTGGTGGGGAAAAACACAGCAGAAACGTCTTCGCGCCTTTCCGTTTGGCCTCGTCCAGCGCGCCCAGTACGAACGGCGTCGAACCGCTGGCCGCGATGCCGATGACAACATCGCGCCGGCCAACGCCGCGCGCTCGCACGGCTTCCGCACCCGCCGCGGGGTCGTCCTCGGCGCCTTCCACGGCGGTGTGCAATGCTGTGGCGCCACCGGCGATGATTGCCTGCACCTTCTCGGGGTCAGTCGAGAAAGTAGGTGGGCATTCGCTGGCATCCAGGACCCCCAACCGTCCGCTCGTTCCCGCGCCGATGTAGAACAATCGCCCGCCGCGCTGAAACGCGCGGACAATGTCCTTGATCGCCCGCGCAATCACGCGTTTGTTCTTCCGCAGCGCAGGAATCACACGGGCTTCCTCGTTCAGCATCGTATCGATGAGTCGCGACACAGACCGCTTGTCCAAATCCATCGTCCGTGGATTACGCTGCTCGGTCAAAGACAATGGCGAAGGCTGCAATTTGAAAGCGGAATCAGCGCGTGTTGGCTTTACGCCGGCTAACACCAGCGCCCCGGCCGCCGACTCGCGCTTCGGCGACAAAAATGCGCGCGCGCGGGAAAAGCATTCGCAGCCGATGCGTGACCATATAGCGGAATCGCCTGTGTTTGGTCAGCAGCCCGCCCACAAGGGCAATGTCAGGATTGCCGAGCCCAAGTTTCCTCGCCACGGCTTCGCAATCCATCGCCAGAAATGATGCGGCTTGCAGAGTCAGCCGGCTGCCGTCTTCATCGAGGAACTCGGTGGCCAACGCGGCGACCTCCGCTTTGTTCGCGATTTGGATCCAATCGACCAATTCGTCGGGTGAGTTCAGGCAAAGACGGCGCAGCACGCGACGCAGCGCAGGGGTTATCATGCCGCGACGATCGTGCTCGCGGACGGCCGCGCGCAGACCGGTCAAGGCGATCCAATAGCCACTGCCGTGGTCGCCGAGCAGGTGGCCCCAGCCGCCGGCCCGCGCGACTTGTTTGCCGTTGCGACCCATGACGCAGGAGCCGGTGCCGCTGATCACGAGGATGCCTGCGGCGTCCAGGCCGAATGCCGCCGCGAAGCCGGAATCCAAATCGCTGCCGACATAAACGGGCACACGCGGCCAGATCCGCTCGGCCAGCGCACGAACACGCGCCTGGTCGGCAACCGTGCGACAACCGGCAAGGCAGAGCGACCAGGACGAAGGACGAAGGGCAGCACGTTTCTTGATCTCATCGGAGCCGTTGAAGAACGTCTCGCATCGGAAGACAGTTTGAGATTGAGGGGGCCAAGTTCGAAGCGCTTGCGAATCCGGCCGCGCGCGTCGGCAAGCAGCGCGACGGTGCGCGTGCCACCGCCTTCGATGCCCAGGAAAAATGATCCGGCTTTCGGGTCCCCACCCATGCGGCGGGAATGTTAGCAGATTCAGGCCGTGAGCGGCAAGTAGACGCTGAACGTGGTGCCGAGCGAGACGGTGCTGCGCACGTCGATGGCGCCGCCGTAACGGGACACGAGTTCGCAGGTGATGGCCAGGCCGAGGCCGGTCCCTTCCTTCTTGCTCGTGAAGTAGGGCTGAAAAATTTTGCTGATGTTCTCAGGCTCGATACCGGAACCGTTATCGGCCACGGAGAGCTTCACCAGCGGTCGCTGCGGATCGAAGGTCTCCGAGCGGAAGGCCCATTCGGAGGGCACGGAAGTGGCGCGCATCGCGGACAACTGCAGCGTTCCATTCCCGTTCATCGCGTGCAGCGCATTCACGCCAAGATTGATGAGCACCTGCAGGATTTCCGCGGGATTCACCTTCAACTGCGGATCCGGATCGCCGGAGGTGAAGGAAATTTCGGCGCCGTGGTTGGACGGATGCGCCTTGATCAACGCCGCCGCGTCTTCCAGCAGCCGACGGGCACCGATGATCTCCATGGACCTCCTGGGGACTCCGTGAAAAATTCAAAAAGCGTCGGGCGATGTCCTTGCAACGATCGATCTCACGCTGAATCGAGGAGAGACGCTGGCGCACATGCTGCGCGGTTTCCTGGTCGGCCATGCCAAGCGCCGCGAGGTCACGGCCGAGCAAATCGGTGTAACCCGCAATGATCGCCAGCGGGTTGTTCATCTCGTGCACCACGCCGGCCGAGAGCACGCCGGCTTCCACGGCCCGGTTGAGTTGCGCCAATTCCTGCCCGAGATCCGCATTGGTCTGTTCCAGCGTGCGGACATTTTCTTCCGCGGCGAGCTTCTCCTGGCGCCGCTTCATGCATTTATCGAGCACCTCGCGGACCGAGAACACATCGAAGGGCTTGTTAAGGTAATCCGCCGCGCCGAACCGCACCGCCGCGCGGGCGGTCTCGATGGTTTCGTAACCCGTGAGCATGACGCATTCGGTATCGGGATCGATTTCCTTCAACTCGCGCAGGACATCCACGCCAGACAGGTCCGGCATCTTGATGTCGAGAATGGCGGCGTCCACGGTGTGCGTGCGGGCGTACTCAATGCCCTCACGACCGCAGGTGGCGATGACGCATTGATAACGGTCTTTGAAAACAATCCGCAACGATTCGCGCGGGCCGGGCTCATCATCCACGATCAGCAAAGTCGGTTTCTCCGCCGCCTTGGCTGGCGTTGGTTCTGCCGCGAGTGTGTCGAATGCTGCCATGGTGGCCCTCTATTTTTTAAAACTTCAAGCTGCTGGTGACCATTACCTGCTGGCTGTGGCCCACCCACGTGCCATCTGCGGCGGAACCGTTGCTGACCGTGCGATCCTCCGACAAACTGTATTGGTACACGAGGTCGATACTGATGCGCTTCGTGGAATAGCCTCCGCCGACGCTAAACACGTGCCGGTTCGCGTCGGGTACCGACGGCGAAAACGTGCTATTGGGAACCGTGTTTATCGAGTAAATATAGCCACCGCGCACCGTCCAGTGCTCGGTGATTTCGTACTGCGCGCCAAATTCATAGTACCAGCTATCCAGCCAGCGAAACGGAATCGTCGTTCCATTGAAGGCGGCCCCCGTCGCGCGCAATTTGAGACTGTTCAGTGTCTCCCAGTTGATCCATTCAACGTCGGCTTCCAGTTTCAATTTCGGGATCGGTCGATATGCATAACCGCCTTTGACAAACTGGGGAAATGGAAGGTCCGCGCTGGAGCTGGCGGTCTGGTTGCCAATCGGCGTCTTTAACGTGGCATCGCCCGTAAAGTTGATGTCAAATGGACTGCGGTAGAGGAGGCCGATCGCGTGCTGCGGCGTGATTTTCCAAAGCAAACCTGCCGTGGCGCCGAAGGCGTCTCCCTTCCCGCCAAAATGGAGATTGCCATCCGGGAGGCCGGTGAACGGAACCTTTTGACTCAAACGGGTGTCGCCAATGTAGGCATCCAGTCCGACGCCAAGCGACAACTGATCGTTGACCTTGTAGGCCACCGTCGGCTGGATGTCGTAAACCACCAGGCTGGCGGACGTGACAAGGTAACGGAACGGACCGGTTTTGGAATAATCGGAGGCATTTCCAAAGGGAATCGTGAAGCCAAGGCCAAACCGCCACGGAGATTGTTTCAAGCCGAAGTCTGTCGCGGCATACAGTTGCGGGATCGTGGACATCGTGTTCATCTCTGCGCCCGAACCGCCTCCCTTGAGACGTGAATTGGGAAATGTGAGCTCCAGTCCCGAGGTGATTTCCGTACCCGACAATTGGGTCAGACCCGCGGGATTGTAATAAATTGCCGACGCGTCATCCGCCTGGGCAACGAAAGCTTCGCCTTGCGCCGTGGCCCGCGCGTCCTGATCGGGGTTGTCAAAGCCAAGTGCGAACGCCTGAGGAGTGGCAACAACGCCGATCGCTGCCGATACCATCGCGCTGAGCACCGCTTGCCTGAGTTTTTTCATCGTACTGTCCTCCTGCACCGACCTGTTTGGCCCCCAACAACGAGGCTGCGGATTCATAACTAGCAATGGTTATGCCATGGCGCAAAAAGCGTGGAACGGGGGTGCAAAGGCATTGGGAGGGCCGCCTTTCGGATGGAAAGAAACGATTCACGTGCCCGTGGGTCAACTGTGCGCAAAATTGGCCAGTTTCTCCGTTCGTCCGGGACAAGTTTGGCTACGTCACATCGTTGCCGCCGAGTCTTCGTCCGGCTCCTCGATCTCCGCCTCGTCCACGCGGCCCGATATAATGCCCAGTTTGTCCATCTTGTAACGGAGCATCCGCCGCGTGATGTGGAGCGTGCGCGCCGCTTCCGTGATTACGCCGCTCGTGCGCCGCAAGGCTTCCTCGATCGCGCGGCGCTCCAGGTCTTCGGTGATCTTCGGTAGATCCAGCCCGCCTCCCTCAAACTCGAGCTTCTCACCCAGGTGGCTGTTCGGCGTGCTGGCTGCCAGCCGCGAAGCGATTTGTGCTGTCGCCGCGTCCGCTTGCGAAATCACAAAAGGCAGGTCTTCCGCGACAATCTTATTGGAATCGCAGGTAACCAGCAGCCGCTCCATCGCATGCTCCAACTCGCGGACGTTGCCGGGCCACGGGTAGGAAAGCAGCAACTCCATCGCCGGCGGGGTGAACTGCGGCACTTCGCGGTTCAATTCCTTGGCGAAACGCTGGGCAAAATGCAACGCCAATTGCGGGATGTCCTCATGGCGCTCGCGCAACGAGGGAATCATGATGGGTACCACGTTGATGCGATAGTAAAGATCCTCGCGAAACGTGCCCTTCTTGACCTCCTGCTCCAGGTCGCGGTTCGTCGCGCATACCAGACGGACATTGATACTGATCGTTTCCTGTCCGCCCACGCGCCGGATCTCGCGTTCCTGGATGGCGCGCAGCAATTTGCTCTGCGTACCCAGCGGCATTTCCCCAATTTCATCGAGGAACAAGGTCCCGCCGCCGGCCGCCTCGAACATGCCGATACGCCGCTGCCACGCGCCCGTGAACGAGCCCTTCTCGTGGCCGAACAATTCGCTTTCCAACAACTCACTGGGAATCGCCGCGCAGTGCACGGGAATAAACGGCCCCTCGCGACGCACGCTGTTATAGTGCAACGCGCGGGCCACCAACTCCTTGCCCGTGCCGGTCTCGCCCAGCACGAGAATGGACGTGTCCGTGTCCACCACGCGCTGGATCAATCCGTACACTTTCTGCATCGCGGCGCCGTTGCCGACGATGTTTTCAAACTTGCTGACAACCTGCAATTCCGTGCGCAGACGGCCGACTTCGCGTTCGAGCGCCTTCTCCTTGAGGATGCGGTCGACGACGAGCCGGATTTCATCCACATCGAAGGGTTTGTTCAGGTAATCGGCCGCGCCCATCTTCATCGCCTGCACGGCAGGCTTCGCTTCCGTGATGGCCGTGACCATCACCACGGGCATCGTTGGGGAGAACTGCAGAATTTTGGAAAGTACTTCGAGACCGTCCATCTGCGGCATCTTCATGTCGAGCAGCACCACGTCGAACGGTCCGATCTTGCCCAGCGCCTCCAAACCGTTCGCGCCGCTCTCGGTCAGCGTCACGTCGTAGCGGTCCTTCAAAATAAACCGCATCGACTCGCGCGGACTCTCTTCATCGTCAATGACCAGAATTCTTGCTTTCGACATCTCTCCTTTGCCTCCTTAAATTGCGATCAACTTATCCACCGCCCGTCCCGCGACCTTTCGCGGCCGCATCCCCGTCACGGCTTTATGACTCGTCCGACTTCCGGCCCGCATCCGCACTCCAACGGTCTGCAATGCGGTTGCGCACCGCGCGGGCATCTTCCGGGCCCGGCGGCGAGGCCGATGCTTCCGTCCGCAAATTCTCCCGCAACAACTCATCGTCAGGATGCGGCTGCGCCTGAAGCGGCAGCACCATCACAATCGTCGTCCCGCGGCCCAGCAAACTGTCGATTTCCAGCCGTCCCCCGTGCCGTTCGACGATCTTCTTCACAATCGTCAACCCCAGTCCCACGCCGACATTGCGCGTGGTCACGAACGGTTCCGTCACACGCCGCAGGTCCTCCAGGGCGATCCCGCCGCCGGTGTCCTGCCATTCCAACCGCACTCCGCCGCCCGCCGGCGGATTGCCATCGGGGAAGTCGGCGCGCTGCGCATCGGTGGTGCTAATGGTCAGCCGGCCACCCTGCGGCATCGACTGCACCGCGTTGCGCAACACATGCTCGAACGCCTGTAACAGCCGGATGCGGTCGCCTTCCAGCCGCGCAAATTTGTGCGCGAAATTCTTCTTCACGGTCACCACGGGCGCCTGGGACGGTTCGGGCGCCTTCTCCCCCACGCCGATGAGGTGCGCCACCTGCTTGCGGCCGAATTCCTGCGTGACATTCTTGACGCACGTCTCAATAACGTCGCTGAGCACGAGCTCCTCATTCACCAACAGCAGCGGATGGGCGAAGAAGGTCAGGTTATTGACCAGCACATCCACCCGGTTCACTTCGTTGGTCACCGTCGTGCTGAACTGCTCGCGAAACTCCTTGTCGTCATGTCGCTCCGGCAGCAGTTGCGCAAAAATCTTGATCGATACCAGCGAATTCTTCAGCTCGTGCGACAGCCGCGCCGCCAGGCGCGTAAAAAACTCCTTGTCGGCCAACTCGCGGGTGCGCGCCTGCTGCAAGCGGACCTGCGTCAGGTCCTCAATCAGCGCGACCGCAATCCAACCGTTTTCTCCCGTCGCCGCGTTGCCCGCGGTCATGGCAAAACGGGTGGCGCTGACGCCAAGCGGACGATGTCCCGGAGGCAATACCACTTCTCGCTGGTGGATCTCGCGGCCGGTCTGGAGCGCCTCAAACACCACATCGGCCACGCGACTCGGCAAATGCCGGCTATCCTGGCCGACGATTACCTTGCCACCCAATTCCAGCAATTCGCTGGCACGGCGATTGACGGCGAGAATGCGGCTGTTTTGCCCAATGACAATCACGCCCGTTTGTACATGGGCCAATACTTCGTTGACAAACCGTTGTTGGCCGGCAATCCGGTCGCGCAAATGCAGGTTGCGGACTGCCTGCGCGAGCTGCGCCATCAAATAGTAAACCAGTTCCAATTCCTCACCGGCCAGGGGCTCGCCGGTGATCTTGCCGCTGAACGTCAGGACACCCAGCAACTGGTCGTCATCGAAAATTGGCACGGCCACCTCGGTGCCCAGCACTTCGAACTCCCGGGCAATCTCCGGGTCGTAGTCAAACGCCAGTGAATCCGCCACCTGGTTTCGCCGGAGAATCCTGGCTTCCCGCGCCAGGTACGCGCCAATGCCTGAATCAATACTCAACCGCAAGTGTTCGACAACGTGTTGCGCGAGACCGGCGCTGCGGGTGGCCGCGAATTGCCCGCCAGCCGGGGTGGATTGCCCGGCAAACAGGTCGCCGGACAACCGTCGCGTGAAGATCGCCACCTTGCCGACGCCGAGTAGTTCGCGCACCAGTCGCAGGAACTCCGCGAGGAGTTCGCCTTCGTCCACATACTGGCTGAGAATCCGCGAGAGGTCCTTCAACGCATCGCGGTACCGATACGCGTCGAAGGAAGCAACGCTGGTCGGGGTCGCCGCTGACCGGGGCTGCGGAACGGCTGTCGCCATCGGCGCGGCCACCTGTCGTTGGCGCGCCATCACGGCATCGACCCGCTTCAGCTTGGATTGCGCGTCACGCAATTCGAAAAACGTACCCAAGGCCTGCTTCAAGCGGTCCGCGGAATCGGCTTGGGTGACGATCAACCAGCTCGACGGCATGGAACTCGCCACGCGTTGGGCGTCGGTGACGCGAACGATGACAGCCTGGTGTTCCTGAAGGATTGATCCCGCAAGAGAATCGACCGCCCAACGGGTTGTTTCCCCCAGGGAAACAGCGTCCAGGATGACCGCATCCACGAGGCGCAGCCAGGTGGAGAAAAGCGCGTCGAATTGTTCCCGCGACGGTTCGGTCGGTGGCGGCAGCAAAACGATGTTCGTTTTCTCGCCCAGAATGTCCGTCAACAGCCGTTGTGTCTCGGCTGAATTAGTCAGCAGCAAAGCCGTTTTCATGTCTCGCCGGTTTTTCGTTCGCGCTACTCGGTTCGCTGGCCTGCCCGTTCCGATACCGCTCGACAACAAGGGAGGTATTGCGGCCGCCGAACCCCAGGGAATTGCTCACCGCGACATTGACGCGACGGTGGCGGGCCGTGTTCGGAACGCAATCCAAATCGCACTCGGGATCCGGAAACTCATAATTGATCGTTGGTGGAATAATGTTGTCGCGGATGGCGAGGCAACAGGCCGCCAGTTCGACCGAACCGCAGGCTCCCTGCATGTGCCCGAGCGCCCCCTTGAGCGAACTCATGGGCAAATTGTACGCGTGGTCGCCAAAAGCCTTCTTGACCACGGTCGTTTCCACCCGATCACCCAGTACCGTTGAAGTACCGTGCGCATTGAGATAATCCACTTGCTCCGGCCGTATCCCGGCGCGGGCCAGGGCCATTTGCAGGCAACGCACCGCCTGCGTGCCGTCGGGATCCGGTTGGCACATGTGGTAGGCATCGCAGGTGGACGCCCAGCCGGTCAATTCGGCATAGATATGGGCGCCGCGGCGCAACGCATGCTCCAATTCCTCCACGACCAGCACCCCCGCACCCTCGGACATAACAAAACCGTCCCGCTTTCGGTCGAACGGACGGGAAGCCTGCGAGGGTTCGTCATTCCGCATGGAGATGGCGTGGCTGGTGCCAACCGCCGCGACAACAATGGGTTGAACCGGTGCTTCTGCCCCACCGGCCAGCATGACGTCCACATCATTGGCCACGATCATGTCCGCTGCCTGGGCAATGGCTGCGCTGGCGCAATCGCAACCCGTTGCAATGGTCAGACTGGGCGCGTGAAGTCCGAGATGCAGTGAAACCTGCCCGCCGCACGACCCCGTGAACACGGCGATGCTCGTGTAGGCGCTCATCGCCTCAAAGCCCCTCGTCTTAAAGACATCGTACTCTTGCGACGCGAATCCCCAGCCAGAGTACGCCGTGCCGATTGCCAGCCCGATGCGATTGCAGTCCTCCTTTTCCAGGTTCAACGCGGAATTCGTAATGGCCAGGTGCGATGCGATAAGCCCGAATTGGGTGAATCGATCCATTCGTCGGATGTCCTTCCGCCCCAGCCAGTCTTCGGGTCGGAAGTCGCTCACTTCACCCGCCATCTTCCAGGGACAGTCGGATTTCACCAAAATGGGAGCGCGATCAACGCCTGATTTCCCGGCGAGGATATTGGCCCAAAACGCCTCCAGACCAATACCTACCGGGGTCAAAACATCCATCCCTGTAATAACGACCCTGCGTTTACTCATCGACAACTTTCGCGTTGCATTAGCGGGTTACAAAAACGTCCCGCTGCGGGTTCGCAAACATTGCGAACCGCCTCCAGAAAAGTTCCCCTGTAAATTATAATAGCAGATTCCCTCACCGAGTAAAGAACTTCTTGGTGGATGACGGACAATTTTGTCCATCAGGGGCTACTTCAGCGGGAGATTGACCTGGAAGGTCGTGCCTTTGCCTTCGACGCTGGAGACGGTGATCGCACCACCATGGTCCCGAACGATTTTCTGGGAAATCGACAGGCCAAGGCCTGTACCCTCCTTTTTCGTCGTAAAAAACGGGTCGAAGAGGCGATTGCGGACGGCGGGCGGAATGCCGGAACCGTTATCCGCGACTTCGATGACGGTGTATTTCTGGTCTCGATTGCCGTCGCCGTTGATATCGCGCTGGCTGACGCCCGAGGCAACGCGGATCTTGCCCTGGTCATGCGAGGCATCCGCCGCGTTGCTGAGCAAATTGACCAGCACCTGGAGGATCTGGTGCTTGTCCACATTGACGATTGGGTTCCCGTGGAACTCGCGGCTCAACTCGATTCGTTTGCCTTTCAGGCGGGGTTGGACCAGCAGGATGGCTTCTTCGATGAGGTCGTTGGCAGGCTGTTCCTTGATGTTCACCTGCGCCGGCCGCGCGAAGGCCAGCATGCTCTCGATGACCTTCGTGATCCGATCGACATCCTTCAACACCAGTTTACTGAACTCATTTTTGAATTCAGGGTCATCCATCCGCTCGGGCATCAATTGCGCAAAGGTCTTGATGGATGCCAGCGGATTGCGAATCTCATGGGCCACGCCCGCCGCGATGGTGCCGAGCTCGATGAGACGGTTCTTGCGGGATACCTCGCTATCCATGCGGCGGTATTTCACGGCGAGGGCGACTTCCGTGGCGAGCGTTCCCAGCAGGCGCAGGTCACCGACAAAAAACATC
Source organism: uncultured Verrucomicrobiae bacterium (assembly GCA_963812605.1). Classification (GTDB taxonomy): domain Bacteria; phylum Verrucomicrobiota; class Verrucomicrobiia; order Palsa-1439; family Palsa-1439; genus Palsa-1439. The sequence continues at coordinate 284,897 of CAWEWF010000004.1, forward strand.
TCGCGGCTCACCTTTTCGCCAAGACAAATCAAGCCCACGAGACGGTCATCCAGGATCATCGGCACGCCGATGGCGACGTTCAGCCGGTCCAACTCGGCGTCCAATTGCTCTCGCAGCCACGCCGGTGCGCGCCGCGTCATTTCATCACGGACGAGCGCGTCCCGGTTGCCCAGCAGCCATTTCACGATCGGCGAATCTTCCTTCAGCAGCAGCGTTTCCACGTCATCCTGCGGGCCCAAACCGCTTTCCGCTTGCAGCCGGTAATCTCCCGAGAGTGGGTCCTGAAGGAGCACCAGAACGCGCGAAACCTGCATCTGGGAATGCAGGGTGGTGACGACGGCGCCAAGCACCTCTTCGATGGTCGACAGCGTGCTCAATTCCCTCACCAGGCCCGAGAGCGCATCCTGATAACCGTAACGGCCCGCGAACAACCGTTCCTGCATCATGCGCTCCGCGCGGGGCAACAGCTTGGGCAGGCTGACCATCAATCCCAGTCCAATCCCCATCGCCAGTAGGAATGCGAACATCAACTGCTTCTCGTTCATGAACCCTGGCGCGACCAGCGCTACGCCCCCGATGAACACCAGGCTCACCGCCGCGATGATGACCATCGTCACTACGTACAGAAATACGCGGGCGATAACGACGTTGTAATCCGCCAGCCGCGCCCTGACCATGACGTAGGCCAGAAACGCCAGGTTTATGGGCAATACAAAAAAACCAACGGGTGCGATATTCAGATTGTACTCCAGGGGAACAATGATGGAGCTCGTTGTCAGGAAAACGATGAACCACGCGACAATGAAATAAGCCAGTTGCGTCCGCTTATAGCCCCTGGCTTCGGCCGCGCTGTGGATCGTGATCCCGATGCCGAGCAACTGCCAGATCACGGAGTGGCCAGCGAATAGCGGATACCAAAACCGATTGTAGTGAATGTAATGCGCCATGGGGGGCGATAGTTTCAACCCCGTCACCAAATGCCCCTGCCAGAGCAGCACCAGGAAAAATACCGTCGCCGCGTAGGAGGCAAAGATCCACCACCGATAGCGCGGCAATTTTCCCACCATCGCGCCCAGCGTGTGAAACCAGAGCGGTTGCACCACCGTTGAAGCCGCCAGGGTTATCGTCGCCCACCGCAGCGCGTCCGCTCCCGCCATGGGACGAAAATACTGGGCGAATCCCACGAGCCACACGGCCAGCACGCACATCGTCGCCCCGAACATCCGCCCCACCGTTTCGCGGCGGTTCTTGACGAACATCGCCATCGCCGCGGCCCAACTTACCAGCGCATTGAGCAGAACCAGGTAGAAATAAAATTGCGTCATGGATTATCCGGCCAACGTAACGGTGGCCAGCGACCTGCTAACCCGGACCCGGGGCGGCGACGCGCTTCTCCTCCGTGCTGCGCCGCCCAATCCGCGGCGCCAATGCGCCGGCTTGTTTCCGATATTGCGCATAAGCATCGCCAAATTTCGCCGTCAGCGCCCGCTCTTCACAAAAAATTCGGGCGGCCAGCACGGGAAAGTACAACAGGAACACCAGGAGCAGGCTGTAGTAGCAATTCCCCACCAACGGAATCCCGATGAACTCCAAAACCACCGCCGCATAGGCTGGATGCCGAATGTATCGATAGGGCCCCTCGACAATCAGCCGATGCTGCGCGCGAATCTCCACATGCAGGCTCCAATAACGGCCCAGCGCGCGGATTGCCGCCAGCCGCAACATCAGCCCCCCCGCGAACATGACCAAGCCCAGCGCCGTCACCCACACCTGCAATCTCCGCTCCGCCCAGAAATATTCCACCGCTACCGACGCCAGCACTGCGATGTGTAAGACGTAAAACAAAGGCAACGACCATGCCTCTTGCTTCTGTCCACGTTCCGCACGACGGCTGGCCCTTGTTTCCCACAACCGTTCCACGGACACAAACACCAGAAATACAACAAATAACCAGTCGAAGTTCCCCATGTGACCCATTATAATGATTGGTGTTTTACAATTCAAAACATTAAAAACCCAGGCAGAGATACTCATTGTCATGCGCACGATTGCCACCGCTCCATTTGCCGACCGCGTCGTCATCGTCACCGGTGCCAGTAGCGGTTTTGGACTGGCCGCCTCACGCGCTTTCGCCGCCGCCGGCGCCCGGGTTGTTCTCGCCGCCCGCGACACCAACCGTCTTCAGCAAGCCGCCGACGATTTGGCGAAGAATTGTCCGGCCGGGTCCACCCTGGCGGTCGTGTGCGATGTTTCCAAGCGCGACCAAACCGACGAACTCATCGCTAAAACTATCGCGCGCTTCGGCCGCATCGACATCCTGATCAACAATGCCGGCTCCGGTCTGATTGCGCCATTTGAATCTACTCGACTCGAAGATGCCACCGCCTTGTTTGAAACCAACTTCTTTGGCGCGCTCAACTGCACGCAAGCCGTGTTGCCGATCATGAAGCGTCAACGCAGCGGTCACCTCGTCAATATGGCCTCGGTCGCCGGCCTGCGGGGCATCCCGAACAGTTCAATCTATTGCGCTTCGAAGGCGGCCCTGATCGCGTTTTCCGACGCCCTGCGTTTGGAGGTCAAGCCTGACGGTATTTTCGTGACCACTATCTGCCCCAGTCGGACCAACGATACTCCCTTTGTTGCGAATGCCAGGAAATATGGTCCCGTAGAACTCTATAAAGTGCCCCAAACACTCACGACGGCAATGGTTGTGCAATCTCTGCTGGACGCGGTTGCCAGGCGCAAGCGCACGGTGATTATTCCCTTTCACGCGCGTCTGCTGCACACCGTCAATAAATTCGTGCCGCGTCTTGTCGATCACTTTCTTTACAAGAGCATGCCCAAACTGCAACAGAAACAACCTTCGATCGGTTCGATCTTATGAATCGCGCCCACGCTCAAAAGCGAATCGTTGAACTACGCGACCAAATTCGCCATTACGATTACCTTTATCACGTCGAAGCGAAGTCCGAGATTTCCGACTTCGAATACGACAAGCTCTACGCGGAGCTGAAGACGCTCGAAGGGCAATTCCCCGATCTCGTCACTCCTGACTCACCCACCCAGCGCGGGAGCGGCCAACCCTTGGAGGAATTCAAGAGCGTCCGGCACGCCGTGCCGATGATGTCACTCGACAACACCTACAACCTCGAGGAATTGCGTGAGTTCGACCACCGCGTGCGCAAACTTCTGCCCGGCGAAGACGTCGAATACGTCCTCGAACCAAAGATTGATGGCGTGTCGATTACTCTCCGTTATGAGGGAGGCCGATTGACGGTTGGCGCGACGCGCGGCGACGGCACGACGGGTGACGACATCACTGCCAATCTCAAGACCATTCGCGCCATTCCCCTGCAACTCCGCGCCAAATCGCCGCCCAAACAACTCGAAGTTCGTGGCGAAGCGTTCATTCCTGTCGAAGACTTCAAGAAACTAAACGCCAAGCGCGAGAAAGCGGGCGAACCGCTCTTCCAAAACCCGCGCAATACCGCCGCCGGCTCGCTCAAGCAGCTCGACCCGGCCACTGTCGCCCAACGTCCCTTGCAGGCGATCTTCTATGCGGTCGCCGAGGGTGCAGAATTTAAGAAGCAATCCGAGGTGCTCGAGGCCCTCAAGAAATTCGGCTTCCCCACGCATCGCTACTGGTGGATCTGCAAAGACATCGAGGAAGTCATCGCGCGCGCCGAAGAATTGCAGAAGCTTGAGGTGAAATTGCCGTTTGAAATCGACGGCGCGGTGGTGAAAGTCAACGATCTCCGTCAGTGGAAGCGGCTCGGCACGACCGCGAAGGCCCCGCGCTTCGCCATCGCCTACAAGTATTCGCACGAACAGGCGCAAACAAAGCTCAAGAGCATTACCATTCAGGTCGGTCGCACCGGTACGTTGACACCCGTCGCGGAACTCGAACCCATTTTCCTCGCGGGTTCGACGATCTCACGGGCCACGCTCCACAACGAGGAGGAGATCAAACGCAAAGACATCCGCATTGGTGATACCGTCATCATTGAGAAGGCGGGTGAAGTCATCCCCGCCGTCATCGGCTTCGTGAAAGAGAAACGGCCCAGGGACGCGAAACCGTTCGATTTCTTCAAGCACATCCATGGCAAGTGTCCCGCCTGCGGCGGACCGATTGCGCGCGATCCTGAATTCGTCGCGTGGCGCTGCGAGAATATCGCCTGCCCCGCGCAACTGAAGCGCACCGTCGGCCACTTCGCCTCGCGCGGCGCCATGGATATCGAAGGCCTGGGTGAAGCGCTCGTGAATCAGCTCGTGGACAAGGGTCTTGTTCACGATGTCGCCGACATTTATTCACTCACAGCGCAGCAAGTCGCCGACCTGGAGCGCATGGGTGAAAAGTCCGCGGCAAATGTCGTCGCCGCCATCGCCCAAAGCAAGGAACGCGAACTCTGGCGGCTCATTCACGGTCTCGGCATCCTGCACGTCGGCGAAGGTGGAGCGCGTAAGTTGGCCGATCATTTTTGCGACCTCGACGCTCTCGCCAGCGCTGACAGTGAGGAATTGCAGGAGGCGGAAGACGTCGGGCCGGTGATGGCCCAAAGCGTTCACGACTTCTTCCGCAACCCCCGCAATCAAGCTGTTATTGCAAAGCTCAAGAAAGCCGGCGTCTGGCCAATCCAAAATCCGAAATCTAAAATCCAGAATCCGACCGGGCCGTTCGCCGGCAAAACCGTCGTTGTCACGGGCACCCTGGACAAGTTTTCACGCGATGAGGTGAAGGATGCGTTGCGGAAAGCGGGCGCGAACGTGACCGACAGCGTGAGCAAGAAAACTGATTTCCTGATTGTCGGCGAAGATGCCGGTTCCAAACTCGACAAAGCCCGCGCCCTTGGCGTCAAGACGCTGACCGAGCAGGAATTCGTGAAAGCGCTCGCGCAATGATGGCCCTCTGGAGAGATCCTCATGTCTGATTGGCGATTAACCCCGCAGAACACCGCCCTCGTGGTCATCGACGTGCAGGAGAAGCTCATGAACGTCATGCCGCGGCGCACGGAGTTGCTCGCGGCGATCCAGAAACTCGTCGGCGCGGCGCGCGTATTGCAACTGCCAACGCTGGTCACGGCGCAATACATCAAGGGCCTCGGCCCGGTCTGCGGGGAGATTGTAGGGACATCGCAGGCAGGGACGCCTGCGCCACCAATTGAGAAGATGACGTTCTCGTGCTGTGGTTCCGAGGAATTCCTGCGCGCCATGAAGGATCTGCGACGGCAACGCATCATCCTCTGCGGCATCGAGGCACACGTATGCGTCCAGCAAACGGCCATCGACTTGATGAAGGATTATTTCGTCTACATCGCTGTCGACGCCATCGGCTCGCGACACGAAACCGATTGCACTATCGCTATCGAGCGCCTGCGCGATTGTGGCGCGGTCATCACCACCGTCGAGTCCGCCGTCTTCGAACTTCTCCGCGAATCCGGCACCGCCGAGTTCAAGCAGATCCTGCCGTTGTTCAAGTAATGCGCATGCGCCGGATCACGGCAGCGTCAGATGTACGCGATAGAAGCGTTGCGTAAGATTGGCTGCGCCGATGTCCGAGAACTGCGTATTTCCCCCGTTCCCCAGGACGTTACCGGCGAGAACCAACCAATTGCTGGACGTTAAATCATCGGTGTATTCGACAGCGTAAGTTTTCCCACTCATGCAACCGAAACTGATCACAACATCCGCGCCTGAGAAGTTCAGGCCAGGTATTTCGAGGACACTGCCCGCGTCGAGATAGGTGCCGTGGTTGATAAATCCGCCAGGAAAATGCGCGAAACCGTTGACGATATCGATCGTGCCATTATTGACAACCGGTCCGAGGAATTCGATATCGGCGTTGTTGGTGGCAACGATTGTCGAACTGTTCGTGACGATCCCCTTGAGGGTAAGCGTCCCGCCAGGGCAGGTGACCGCCAGAGTTCCGGAGTTATTGATGCTTCCGATGATCGTGCCGCAACCGCTGACCGAAGTACCGGCAGAAATGCTGAGCAGGTCCGTCAGGACAACCCCTTGTTGGAGAACGATCTGCCCGTGTTGGAGTTGGATCTGGCCAGCGCCTCCGTTGGTGATGGTGAGTGATCCGGCCACGGTAACAAAATTGCTGGGGCCGCTAGTTCCGCCAGCGATGAACAGTTGCCTGGCATCGACAGAACCCCCGACGCCGATGGCCAAATTGTTGTTGTCAGAACCCAAGCCGAAATAGAGTTGTCCAGTTCTTCCCCAGCGCGCGCCGTTTCCTGCGACGTTGATATTGCAACCGCTGCCGTTGACGTACACGAATTGGTTCCCGAGCAATTGTGCGCCATCGAGGATCGACAACTGGTCATAGTAGATGACGTAAAGTGTTCCGCTGTCGGTGCAGGTTGTGTTCGTACCCGTGAGTGTTACTTTCGACCCGTAATCCAGTGTGAAACCGCCATTCAGCGCCGCGCCATTGCTGACGATCAGCGCGTTGTTCGTATTCCCATAGGAGCCAATGTCGAAACCTCCATCCACATGGGTACCCGACCCGCTAAGGAGAATGAGGTTGTCGCTTCCGCTCAAAATTGAGGCACCACCGTTTATGTACGCTCCGTCGGTGACGGAAACCACGTTGCTCGAGCTATAAATATACATCTGCGCATTGGACCACGCCGAACCGGTTCCCAGAATCGAGATCGTGTTCCCACCCACGGGGTTCTCGTACCCAATTGTTGTCTGACCGGAGGTGATCAAGATCGCGCCAGCACGGACAGTCACGCGATTATTACCGGATTTGCTACCGTACGCCCCGATGATAAACGGGCCGGAATCGGTAAGGCGCGAATTCTGACCGGCGATGGTGAGCACATTGCTACTGGTGTAACTGCTGATGTTGGTGCTCCCAATAACTTGTGAGCCGCCTTCGATGTCCAACTCATTGCCGTCCCCGTAGTAACCGACAGCCAACAAACCTGCGTTGCTCCACACGGAACCATCAGCGACGGTGAGAACATTCGGATCCTTGATATTTGGGTAATAGCTGTCGATGACAAGTCCTCCGCTGATCACACGGGCTCCATTGGTGACGGTAATGGTGTTTCCCGGACTGCTGACGTAGAAATACGAAGTGATCTGCCACAGAGTGTTTGTATCGGTGACCAGCACCGTATTATTACTCGCCGGCCAGTTGCCAATGATAACACCTGAGTCGTTGGCCACTGCACCAGCGCTGATCGCGATTTGGTTGTTGGTCCCTTGAGAATAACCAAATGCGAGAAGGCCGGTATTGCTCCACAGGGTATTGCTCCCGGTGATCGTGATAATATTTGCCCCGTTATCGACTGAGGCACCATTGCAAATGAACTTCGCGCCTCCACTCAGCATGAACTGATTGCCGGGGCCATAGGCCCCCATCACAAACGAGCCGTTATCGACCAGCCGCGAGTTGGAACCGTCCACGATAATGGCGTTGTTCGATGAAGCGGGGTACGTGCTCAGCCAAACAGAATTATTGCTCAGCACCTGCCCACCATTAAGAACCTGAAGCTGGTTCCCTGCTCCGGCATTACCGACCTCGAGAGAGCCGCTATTACTCCAGACTGAGTTCGTTCCTGTGACAAGCACCTGGTTGCTACTGCCGTGCCACGTGTCGCCGATAACGGAAAGCATCGTGCTCGTCAAAAGTGCACCGTTCGAAACAATCAGCGTGTTTCCAGCGGAAGTTTCCCCGATATACATACCGTATGGGGAGGCAATCCATGCCGAATTCGTGCCCGTTACCAAGGCGGTATTATTGCTGGCCGCGATTGCATTCCCCAGAATTCCATCGCCGCATGTGACCACCCCTCCACTATTGATTTCGAGATAGTTGAGGCTACCGGTATTGCCAATGATAAAATCGCTGCCGGCATTCGTGGATATGCCGCTGACTATATTCGTCGTAAAGCTCTCGGCACGAGACGATGCGCATCGACCGCAATGAAGACATAACACCACCACGACACGGCAGAACCATCTCTTCACGCACGCCTCCTTGTTGGTGGCGCTTGTATCCCAAGCGCGACGGGAATACCAGCTCAATGTCCTCAGCGCAACCGGTGTGTTCTCACGTTTTGGCTTGATAAGGACGGCGCCATCCTCCAATTGTTCGTCATGAAGACGCCTATTCTCATCCTCTCCCTGGCAGTGGCCTTTGGCTTGAATGGTTGTTGCGATTATCGGACGAGTTATTCGGCGAGGGTTTCCTCGACCTTCCCCGCGGATTACAAAGGCCAGCCATTCTCCGACACGGTCTATAAGGGTGGCCCCCAGGCCATTCCCGGACGGATCGAATGCGCTTACTTCGACCTGGGCGGCGAGGGCGTGGCGTATCACGATGTCGATGCCATCAATCATGGCAGTGGCGAACTCAATCTGCTACCCGACCATCAGCGACCGCACGCGACGCCTTATATCTGGGGATTCCGGAAGGAGGAAGGCATGGATATTTCTTACACCAAGGATTTTGCGGACTTCAATCATCCGAATTTTTTCACCCCGGAAACCAACCAACTTTATATCGGTTGGACGGACGATGGCGAATGGTGCAACTACACGGTAAACGTGAGGAAAGCGGGGACGTATTCCATCACGGCCCTATACAGCAACGAACCGAAAACAATCAACTTCTCCGTCGACAACAAACCGGCCAGCGAATGCAAACTCCCCATGGCCACCGGGAGCTGGCATATCTGGAACAAGGCGGAGATTGGAACGATCACTTTCGCTGAAGCCGGGCTGCATTTGTTGACCTTGCATTACAACGCCGGAAATAACTTCGCGTATTTCGATTTTGCACCGGTCAAGCATCAATGATGATGGCGAGGGCCGACGCAGCCGCAACCGCCGGGGCGGGCGCACGGCTGTTGGGCAGACGCTGAACCCGACGCGGGGCCGGCGCCCTGCGCGGCGAAAACCGAAAGTTTTTTCGTCAGCTTCTTCGAGCCACAATGGGGGCACTCGACGGCGCCTTCCCACCGGACCGAGCGCACAAGCGACTCAAAATCCTTCTCACACTTGCTGCAGGAAAATTCGTAAAGCGGCATCGCCTTCTCCCTTCCAAAATACTATTGCGCGGTGGAATCCAAAAGCTGCTTCATTTCCGGGCTGGGCTCTTTGCGCGGGGCCTGTATCTGCCGGATATGGCTTTGGGTGATTTCCTTGTGGAACGGAATCCCGAGGAGGGGCTGGACATAGTCCACCGTGATGGTGACGAGCTTGTTGACAAACGTCACGTCAAGACGATTGCCGACCAGGTGCTGCGCCTCCGTCCGTTGCTCCGTGTCCTCATATTTGATGTGGATGTCTTCGGGCTTCAGGTCGATGCCCATCTTTGTCGCGTCGTTGACGAGGTCCTGTTTGACGGAATCCATCGAGTTTTCATCGACGAAATTGAGTTCATGGTCGACCCGCTCCGCAAAATCGCCATTCGTCTTGAACTGCTTCATCGCGGTGAGGCCCGCGTAGCCGATCAAGAAAACCACCACGAGTGCAATCATGACTTTCATTTTGGCGCTCCTTCCAAAACTTTCTGCGTTGTGCGGAAATGCGTCTTGGCCACCTTGCGCAGCACGTCGCCTCCGTGTTTCGCCACGAGTTGAAAGCCGGCCTCCTGGACCGCCGTCGACGCGCCCTTGGGCAACTCCACGCCATATTCCTTGCCCAGTTTGCGCAAGCGCATGACGAACCCTTCGCGCGCAATAATCGATGCCGCCGCGACGGCCAGGTCACTCTCGGCCTTGTGCCGTTGCACCAACTGGATCTTTCGCCCGCGTTCCATCAGGGCCTTTTCGATAATACGCTTGTTGCCGAACTGGTCGGATATCGCCTTCGGGCTGTCCACGCGCGCCAGCAGGTTCTCTATCACCCGGGCGTGGCCCCAGCCCAGAATATCGTTCACGTTACGCATCCTCGCATGCAATTCATTATACTTCTCCGGGCCGATGGCGACAACATCCGTCACACACCCCGGCGTCGCGCGAATCTGTTTCGCGACCTCGGTGATCCGCGCGTCGCTCTTGATCAATTTACTGTCTCGCACGCCGATTTCCATCATATTTCGCGCGGCCGCCTCGTTCAAGAACGCGCCCGCGATCACCAGCGGCCCGAAGAAATCGCCTTTCCCGCTTTCGTCCACGCCGATGCGCGGCTCCAACATCGTCGGGTCGAGAATGTGCTCGTACCCGAGTCGCGCTTCGCCCAGCAATTGCGGTTCGAGGTAGAACTGTATGAAATCCGTCGTCCCCTTCCCCTGGATGACCAGCTTGCCGCTGGTGTAAACGGCGATGTTGACCTTCTCGCTGTCGGACATCGCCCCGAAATGGGCGTACGGGACCTCGCGGAAATCGTAGCCGCGCGCCTGCAAGTCGCGTTTCAACTGCGGAATCTTGTCAGCATCCAGCAAACACGTGTAGGATGTGCGCTCGGCCATGGCGACACGATTCCACATACCAACCGCGCGGGTCAATCCCGAAAGCTTTCGGGGGGTGTTCCACCGCGACCTGCTCCGCTGGTATCGACGCCATCGTCGCCAGCTTCCGTGGCGGGCCGCGCGCGACCCGTACCGCATCTGGGTGAGCGAAATCATGTTGCAACAAACACGGGTTGAAACCGTGTTGCCCTATTACGCGCGCTGGTTGCGGGCGTTCCCAACGGTACGCGCGCTGGCGCGGGCGAAGGGCGACCGGGTTTTGAAATTGTGGGAAGGGCTCGGGTATTACTCACGCGCGCGCAATCTTCATCACGCCGCGCAGACTGTCGTTCGCGAATATGGCGGCAAGCTGCCGCGGACAGCGGAAGCGTTGCGCCAACTCCCCGGGATTGGCCGCTACACGGCAGGCGCGATCGCCAGCATCGCCTTTGGGGAACGCGTGCCGCTGGTGGATGGCAACGTAGCGCGGGTCTTCGCGCGGGTCTTCGCCATCACCGCCAACATAAAGGAGCCGCGGACGCTGGAAAGCCTCTGGCAACTCGCGGAAAAGTTGCTTCCCGAACGTAACCCCGGCGATTTCAACCAGGCGCTGATGGAATTGGGCGCACTGGTGTGCACACCCACGAACCCGCGGTGCGAGACATGCCCGATGCGTCGTGTTTGCATCGCGCGGGCACGCGGGTTGGTCAATCAACTGCCGAATCGCGGGCGACCGCAAACGACAGAACAGATAATCGTGAGTGCTGCCCTCTTGCGTCGAAATGGCAGTTTACTCATGCAACGCCGCCCCGAGCACGGGCTATTGGCCGGAATGTGGGAATTGCCGACCCTGACTCGCGGACAATTTCGCAAGGGAAAACGCGTGCTGGAGCTCCGCCACACGATCACCAACCGCCGCATCACTCTGCGCGTGTTTGAGTGCCAATGCGGAAACGCGCTGCAAGACAAGCTCACCGCCGGGTTGCGTTGGGTGTCCGCCGCGGAAATGACGCGATTGAGTTTGCCGGCCGCTCATCGGCGAGCAATCGAGCGGATTCTGTCAGCGGAGTAAGAAGACGGGACTGTCGGTTACATGCAGGAGCTTGACGAGGATATCATTTAAGAGCCGGTTCGAGAATTTCGCGTGGGTGTGCTGGCCCATGACAACGAGGTTAATCGAGGTCTTCTCGACGAAAGCAATTATTTTCCCCGCCGGGCTACACCAGCGGCAGTTGCTCCGCGCCATCGGGGACGGTGCAGGCGCGCAAGGTGGGAAAGCGTTCCCGCAGCGATACCGGGGCGCGCACCACCGTGCCCGGCATCAGCCGTGCCTTCAATTGCAGCGCGTTGGAAAATGCCTTGCCGTCTTTGTGGTTGTTGAAGACCACGAATGTTTTTTTCGTCCGTGCCGTGATCTTCGTGATGTGTGCGAGCAGTTCATCCAATTCCATCGCCGAATACAAATAATCGTATCGTCCGCCAGGCGTGGCCTGCTTCTCCAGGAACCAATTTTTGGTATTACGCCCATGCACCCGAAAGTAGCCGATCTCGGTGGTCGCGTACGCGGTCGGTGGGAGGCAATGCGCCAGTGTTGGCTGGTCGATATTGCAAAACGTAATTTGCCGTTCACGAAAAAACTCGAACGTCTCATCCGCGAGCCACGAATCATGGCGCACTTCGACCGCCAGCGGCCAGTCGGCAAAAGCATCGGCAATGCTGCCCAACCAATCACGGTTCTTTGCGTCATTGCGAAACGACCACGGGAACTGAAAGAGGAGGCTATCGAGTCGCCCCGCCTCGCGCAACGGCTGCAAGCCGGTGGTGAGTAATTCGTATTCGGCTTGTGTCCAATGTGAGGATCGCTCATGCGTAAAACGCTGCCATGCCTTCGCCAGAAACCGAAACCCCGGTTGTTGATCTACCGAACGCACCCAGGCTTCTGTCGTGCGTGCCGTCGGGGGATAATAAAACGAACTGTCAACTTCCACGCAGTCCAGATACCGCGCCACAGTGCGAAGTCGCTCCCCGGCTTTGCCCGGGGGATACACCACGTTCTCCCAGTCGGGATAACTCCACCCGGCGCTGCCAACAAGTATCGCGGCTTCCATCATGGTTCGCCCTATCTTAGCGCACAACGTCCCCCAATTTGGGTTCGTTTTTCCAGAACGAACCCACCCAATTTTCCGGCCCTTCTGTCGCAACATATGTATTCATAGGTGCTTACATCAAGCACACCGACACACGACGGTGGGTTCGTTTCGCAAAAAGCATGTTTTTCGCGTCTCCTTCCTCCGCATCCGGATTGTAGGGCGCGATGCCTGTCGTTCAGGTATCGCGCCGCTCCGTCCATCGAATTCTGCCGGTGTAGCAGCGCTTCTGTGAAGCGCTTTTCCGCTCAAACTTATTTGGACTCATGTCCCGCACCATACCATTATCGGAATCCGATGTCCAAAGGAAAGTCGTTCTCCATCCGGAAAGCTTTTCTTCCGAAAGGCCGCAACATTGCAAAAACATTACAGGACTGTAATCACCTATCGCCCCGAAGCCCTTGAATTTACTGGACATTTTGGTGTAATCATGAGGTAATGTTTCCGTGACGTTCCTTTTGGATAAGCGTAGAGGCTGGCGTCACGTGGCGTTTCCTCTCGTATTTCGTTGAGAGTCGCACAACTAGTGACGTTCCACGCATCACGCGGGTCGCACCGTCAAACGGTCCAGCACAACGCCGTCGTATTCCTGCGCCCGTCCATTCTTTCTAATTGTAGGGCAAGCGCCCGCTTGCCGAATCCCCAAGCCCCGGTAGGGCGGGCTGGCCCAGCCCGCCGCAGATAGGAGAACCAATCATGAAAAACAAATCCCCCATCCGTCACTTAGTGGCGCAAGCGCTTGCCTCGAATCCCTTTCGAGCGTCCCTGCTTGCGGTCCTGCTCTTGCTGGTGGCACAGGCCTCCGTGCCTGTGACCGCCCATGCCCAAGTACCGGGCATCATCAACTACCAGGGCCGCATCGTGGATGCCGGCACCAACTTCGACGGCACTGGGCAATTCAAATTCGCCCTCGTCAACACTAGCGGCACCACCAATTATTGGAGCAACGACGGCACCACCTTCGGCCCGCCGTCCGCCGCCGTCTCGCTCACCGTCACCAAGGGCCTCTACTCCGTCCTGCTCGGCGACACGACCATCGCCAACATGAGTGTAGCGCTCTCACCGGCGGTATTCGCGAATTCCAACGTCCGCCTCCGCGTCTGGTTTTGGGACGGCAACGGAAGTCAGGTGTTCCAGCAACTCAGTCCCGATCAGCGCCTCGCGGCGGTCGGGTACGCCCTCACCGTCGCCAATGTCCAGGCTGCGGGCGACAATACGTTCGTCGGGCAAAGCGCCGGCAATGCGACGATGAGCGGCGACAACAACACGGCCACCGGCTCCAGGGCGCTCTTGTCTAACACGAGCGGCAACAACAACACGGCTACCGGCGACGGGGCGCTCGTCTCCAACAGCAATGGCAACGAAAACACGGCCAATGGCGAGGCTTCGCTCGGTCACAATCTGAGCGGAAGTGGGAATACGACCATGGGGTTGGGGTCCCTTTATGAGAACACTACCGGCAACCAAAACACTGCCATTGGTGAATATACGCTCGGCAACGCCACCGGCAACGGTAATACGGCGGTGGGAACGGAGGCCCTTTTTACACTCACCACCGGCGACTACAATATCGCGCTGGGGTCCGGCGCCGGGGACAACCTGACGACGGGCGACAACAACATCGACATCGGCAACCAGGGGGTGGCGGGTGAAGCGGGTATCATCCGCATCGGCACGCCGGGCACGCACACCGCCACCTATCTGGCGGGGACGGTGAACGCCACGGCCTTCGTCGGCGACGGATCAGGATTGACCAATCTGCCGTCAAGTCAACTGCCGGCGGGTCTGGTCACCAACAACCAGACCGGGGTGACCTTGAGCGGCAGCTTCACCGGCACCTTCAATGGCAATGCCACCACGGCGACGAGCGCCAGTTCGGCGACGACCGCCGGCAGCGCGACCACCGCCAACAACTTCTCCGGCTCGCTGGGCGGGGACGTGACGGGCCTGCAGAACGCAACCGTCGTCGGCGCCGTCGGCGGCGTCACCGCAGCCAATGTGGCCTCCGGGGCGACCGCCGCCAACAATGCCACCTCCGCGAACACGGCCGGCGCTATCGTCAAACGCGACGGCAGCGGCAACATCACCGTCGCCACCGTCACCGGCAGTCTCAATGGCAATGCCGCCACCGCTACATCCGCCAGTTCGGCAACCACCGCGGCGAGTTTCACCGGGAGCGTTGCCGACAACCAGCTTTCGGCGAATGTGCCGTTGATTAACGGGAAGAATACGTTCAGCGGTTCCACCAATACTTTCAACGGCGTGAGCAGCACGGCCGGCGGCCTGATCATCGAAACCCGCACTGGTACGGACCCATCCAGCCCGGCGATCGGGCAGATGTGGCTCCGAACCGATCTGTAGCCAAGGCGACGAATGAACACCATACGCTGCGCACTAACTGGTTTCGGTAGTTTCCTAACTTGGAGCAACTGTCTTTTCATAAGGGTTGGAAAGTAGGTTCTTGGAGCAGGCGATTGAGTAAGATGATGAGTTTGCGCATGACGGCGACCAGGGCGACTTTGGGGGCCTTGCCCTTGGCCACCAAGCGTTGATAGAAGGGCTGCAATTGCGGGTGGCGAAAGGCCGCCACCAGAGCCGACATGTACAAGGCCCGCCGGGCGGCGGGCCGTCCTCCGCCGATTTGTCGGCGTCCCCGATGCGGACCACTGTCGCGATTGAAGGGAGCCACACCCGCCAGCGCCGCGGCCTGGCGCCGATTCAGCGTGCCCAATTCCGGCAGCAGCGCCAACAGCACGACGGCCGTCAGGCGTCCCACGCCGACCACCGAACAGAGTCGGGCGACTTTCTGCGCCAGCGCGGGCTCGGCTTGGACCAAGGCGGCGATCCACGCGGCGAGCTGTTCCAGGTGTCGATCCAGTTGGCTGAGGTGGCGCTGGATCTCCCGGCGGGCGTCGGGGTGGGTGAGATGCTCCAAGCGGTTGTGCTCGGCCACGCGCAGCGCCAGGACTTGTTGGCGACGGGTGACCAACTCCGCCAGTTGACTCTGGGCGGCGCTCAACGCGGCGGTCCGGCCGGGCGTACGGCGGCGCCGTAAGCCGCCAGCACGGCGGCATCCAGTTGGTCAGTCTTGGCCAGCCGACCGGTGGCGCGGGCGAAGTCGCGCACGTGACGCGCGTTGACTACCGAAACCACTACACCGGCCGCGTGCAGGGCGGCCACGACGGCGCGTTCATAGCCGCCTGTGGCTTCGCCGATGACGTGCACGGATCCCAGAGCTTGCAGCCAACGCACCAAGGCGCGGTGGCCCTGAGGGTGGTTGGGAAACTGACGGAACTGCGCGCGGGATCCGCTGGCGGCGTGCAGATCCAGGGTGAGTTTGGCGACATCCATTCCGACGTAGACGATCGATGGCAACATGGTTAGACTCCTCCTTGCAATGCGAGCCTGGTGGTGGCGCGGATGGGCGCGACCGCCGCTCTGGCAACTGTTCGAGCGTACCGACAGGCAACGCGGATGGATCCAGCTCCAAACGGACAGGTCTGAACCGAACCGAGGGCCACGACGATCACTTCCGCGCGCCCTTGGGGGGCATGCCCCCCAAGGGCCATCCTGTCGCTCCCACACCGGTGGGAAACCAAGCCAGAGAGTACCAAAAATTCTAGATACAAGGGCCACGCTCCGTCGTGGCCGCATTGAGCGCGCAACGGACGCAACAGAGCGCGTCCCTCCAAGCCGTAGATTCGCAGGCTACCCCAATTTCAGCAAGGGAGTCTGGAAGACAATCGCCGGGCTGCTCTGCGGCTTGGCCCTGCTGCTATTGCAGGCTGTCGCTGTCCGCGCCGCGACCGTGACCAGAATTGCCGCCGGATACGACTTCAGCCTGTTTGTGAAGTCCGATGGCAGCCTCTGGGCCATGGGCGCCAACGGGAACGGACAGTTGGGCGACGGCACCACCACCAGCCACTCGACTCCCGAACAAATTGTGTCCAGCGGTGTCACGGCAATTGCCGCCGGAAACTCACACAGCCTGTATTTGAAGTCGGACGGCAGCCTCTGGGCCATGGGCATAAACGGGAGTGGCCAGTTGGGCGACGGCACCACCACCGACCACCACACTCCCGAGCAGATCGTGGCCAGCGGCGTCACGGCAATTGCCGCCGGAAGCTTCCACAGCCTGTTTGTGAAGTCCGACGGCAGCCTCTGGGCCATGGGTTACAACGGCGATGGCGAGTTGGGCGACGGCACCACCACCAGCCACTCGACTCCCGAACGGATCGTGGCCAGTGGCGTCACGGCGATTGCTGGCGGAGCCAGCCACAGCCTGTATCTGAAGTCGGACGGCAGCCTCTGGGCCATGGGCTACAACGGGAACGGCCAGTTGGGCGACGGCACCACCACCAGCCACTCGACTCCCGAACAGATCGTCGCCGGCGGCGTCACTGCGATTGCCGCCGGAGGAGGCAGGTCTGTAGAGAACCCGCAATTGTTGGGCTTCAGCCTGTTTGTGAAGTCCGACGGCAGCCTCTGGGCCATGGGCAACAACGACTCCGGCGAGTTGGGCGACGGCACCACCACCGGCGCCAACCTACCCGAGCAGATTGTGTCCAGCGGTGTCACGGCGATTGCCGCGGGGGCTAACAACCGTGATTACTTCGGCTTGGGGGCCTTCAGCCTGTTTGTGAAGTCCGACGGCAGTCTCTGGGGCATGGGCTTCAACGCCGATGGCGAGTTGGGCGATGGCACGACCACCGACACCAGCAGTCCCGAGCGGATCGTGGCCGGCGGCGTCACGGCAATTGCCGCCGGAGCCGAGGACAGCTTGTTTTTGAAGTCCGATGGCAGCCTCTGGGGCATGGGCTTCAATAGCTCCGGCGAGTTGGGCGACGGCACGACCACCGGCACCAACAGTCCCGAGCAGATCGTCGGGCTGCCACCCTGCGGCAGCAGCGTAGATATTTGGATCAGTTCGACGGGCGGTAAATGGGAAACGGCCGCCAACTGGTCACCTTGCGGCGTGGCGCCCTCCATCGCCGATTCCGCCGACCTCATCACAAATGCCGGCAACAACACCGTCACCATCGACCAAACCACAGCCGGCAGCTTCCCGTCCACCATGGCCGTCAGCAACTTAACCATTAGCGCCAATGCGCTGCAAGTGACCAACGCCATTGCCACCGAGTTCCACATTCTCAACAATTTCACTCTCACCGGCAATTGGGACGCTGAGTGTGACGAATTCGACAATGGTAATTGACGGTAGCATGGCGGTTGGAGCTAACGGGGCGGTTGGAATGGTCTGGATGTTGGGTGGCCAACTAGTTGCTACAAATCAGGGCACCTACTTTGGTGCAAATGGAGGCACCGGCCAAATGACGACGTCCAACGGCACGGTCCTGCTTGGGTTTACAGAAATCGGCAACTTTGGCGGTGTTGGCACGCTGACGGTGGCTGGCGGAACGAACGCTTTCTCAAGCGGTGTATATCTCGGCTTCGGCGGCGGCGTGGGCACCGTATGGGTCACGGGGGGGCAACTGACAACGAGGAATGCGCTAATGGAAATTGGCGAAGTGGGGCCCGGTCAGATGGCAGTGTCCAATGGTTTCTGGTTTGCGCAGGATATTGCTGTGGGCGGCCAGAGCGGAGGCGCGGGTACATTGACAATCGCCGGTGGCACGACCGTCGTTTCCTCAAGCTTGACGGTTGCTGCCGGCAACGGTGTGTACCACCCAAATGGCGCATTGTGGGTGACGGACGGACAATTGGTGGCGACCAACTCCGGAGCGACGATAACCATCGGCAACTCCGCCGCCGGTCAGATGACGGTGTCCAACGGCACGGTGCTGGCGGGCAGCATGGTGGTGAGCGAGTTCGTCCCGTGTTGTAACGACAGCCAGGGCACATTGACCATCGCCGGCGGCGCATTGACGGTGGACAGCTTCGTCGCCGTCGACGGCTTCAGTAGTGTCGTCACGTTCAACGGCGGTACGCTCAACAGTAAGGGTACGAGCGTCACGAACAGCCAGCAATTCGTCGTCGGCGACGGCACGGACGCAGCCACGTACCATTTGCTCGGTGGCGTCCACTCTTTCGCCAACAACCTAAAGATTCGCAACAACGGCACGCTCAGCGGCTGCGGCACGATCAATGGCAACGTGACCGTGGACGCGGGTGGCCTTGTGCTGGCTGACTGTGGCGGGGCGCTGACGTTTGGGGGTAGTGTCACCAACAATGGCACGATGAAAGCCATCAACCACAGCGTGCTCGAAGCCTACGGCTTGGTCGTCAACAACGGGACGATTGACATCACCGGCGGCGCAACGAATTTCCATGCAGGTTTCGTTAACAATGGGACCGTTATCAGTACCCCACCTGCCATTACCAATAGTTGGACGGACGGCAACGGCAAATGGGAAGGGGACACGAACTGGTCGCTTGTTTTCCCGCCCTCCAGCGCTGATGCGGCGGACGTGATTACGAACGGGGGAGTCAATAAGACGGTGACCATTGACGCGACGACCTCGGGGAACTTCCCTTCCACGATGCAGGTAGTCAATTTGGTGGTTTCAGGCGCAGGACTAGGGCCAACGGGCCGAGGCAGCACGCTCTCGCTCAACAACGCCGGTCTCGGCACGCCGCTGGAGATCCTTAATGGCCTCTCCGTTGGCTATCTCGGCAGACTTCTCATTACCAACTCCTCGCTGCAGGTGGATGGGTTTTCGGGTGGAGCGTTTATGATCAACGGCTCACCAGGAATCGCGCCGTCTGTGACCCTTTCCAGCGGCTCGATCATTGCCACCAACGTGAGCACGTACGTGGGTTACACGAACAATGGTGCCATGACAGTTGCCGGCGGGACGGTATCACTGCGAGATCTGCATGTAGGCTATAACGCCGGGTCTTCCGGTGGGCTAACGATCTTGGGCGGTACGAATCAGTTCGCTTCTTTTGACATTGGTTTTGCTGCGGGCGCTGGCGGCTCGGTCAACGTCACCGGCGGGCAACTGGCGGTGACCAATGGCGCGACGGTTGTGGGACGGCTGGGTTCCGCTCAAATGACCGTGTCCAACGGCACCCTAACCGTCAGTTCGCTCGTCGTGACCAACAACATCAATGGTTCAGTGATCGACACCAACCTGTTCACGTTGAGCGCTGGAATGGTCAACAGCGCGGGCGCGGCCGTCACCAATGCCTCGCTGTTCCAGGTCGGCGACGGCGCGGATGCGGCCACGTATCACCTGCTCGGCGGTGTGCATTCCTTTGCCAATAACCTGGAAATTCGCAACAACGCCACGCTCAGCGGCTGCGGCACCATCAATGGCAACGTGGCGGTGGATGTCGGCGGCACGGTGTCGGCTGACTGCGGTGGCACGCTCACGTTCACGGGCATCGTCACCAACAACGGAACGATCACGGCGATTGGTAATACAACATTGGGCTTTCTCGGCAACGTGTTCAACACCGGCACCATCGTCGCCACCAATGGCAGCGCTCAATTTCTCGGGGGCGTCACCGGCAGCGGCACAATCTTGACCAACTCTATCGTGACCGCGCAGGACATTGGCCTCCGTATATATGATGGAACCAGCAACATCACGATCGCAGCCGAAGTTGGTACACTGACCTCGGCACTTCGCATAGCCAAGGGCGGAACGAATTACGGCGTCATTTTAGTGGACACAAACTCAGCGAACGCGTCCCGGATCCGCATCCGAACGTCCGCCGGAATCAAATCATTGGAGAAGCTGCCGTGATCAGGAGGGATATGAAAACAAGCGACATTTTTCTCTTTCTGTCATTCCGAGCTTGTCGAGGAATCTCAGTCGTGCCGGGAGGAATGAGAGGATGAAAAGGGGTGCTTCTGTAGCGGCGCTCTATGAGCGCCGAGGGTTCACGCAATGGATACGGACGGCGGTCATAGACCGCCGCTTGTATCTTGCCCGATATGGTTCCTTATTGTAGCCCCGTAGGGGAACCGACCATGGTGGACAAGCCGGGGAAAGGTGAATCTGTGACCGCCGCCAGGCCCACGAGCCTGAGCTGTAGATTCGATCCCTTTCCCCGTGGTCGGCTCAGGCCGAACGGTATCGGAGGTCCTCCGAACGCCTTCGGAGTGAACCTGTATGCACAAGCCCGGCCACGCCAACCGATCCGTCCACCGCCCACACTCAACCATAAGGAGACTGCCATGACAAGTTATCACCCACTGGGCCTGGACATCGCCAAACGCACCGTCGACGCGGCGTTGTTGCTAGACAAGGGCCGCTATCGCCATCATCAATTCACCAATTCGCCGACCGGTTTCACCGCACTGGCCGCTTGGCTGCGCCGACATGCCACCGGCCCCGTTCACGCCGGCTTGGAAGCCACCGGCAGTTATGGCAACGCGCTGGCGCTATTCCTGCACCAGCAAGGCACGCCTGTGAGCGTCATCAACCCGACGCGGATCCATGCCTTTGCCCAGAGCGAATTGTCGCGTAATAAGACCGATCCCCTGGATGCCGCGCTCATCGCCCGCTTCGTGGCCACCCAGCAACCGCCACCGTGGACACCCCCACCGCTGGAACAACGCCAACTCCAAAGCCTGGTGCGTCGGATCGAGGCGCTCCAAGCCATGCGCCAGCAAGAACGCAACCGATTGGATCTGGAAGCCGACGACAGTCTGGTGGCCGATTCCTTGCGCCAGCACCTGGCTTATCTGGACGCACAACTGCGCGGCCTCCAACAACGTCTGCGCCAACACCTCCGAGCGCATCCGCCGTTACAACACCAAAACGATCTGTTGCAGACCATCCCGGGCATTGGGGAAACCACGGCGCTCAAACTGTTGGCCGAAATGCCCGGTCTGGCCCAGTGGTCCAGCGCCCGGCAAGTCGTGGCCTATGCGGGACTCAATCCGCAGCAGCGCACCTCGGGCAGTTCGGTGCGCGGGCGCAGCCATCTGAGCAAGATCGGCAATGCACGCCTGCGCCGTGCCCTCTACCTGCCGGCCGTGGTGGCGATGCGTTACAACCCACTGCTCAAAGCGTTTGCCCAGCGATTACGGGAACGCAACAAACCCCCGATGGTCATCGTCGGCGCCGTCATGCGCAAACTGTTGCACCAAGCCTATGGCGTCCTCAAACACGCCACCCCTTTCAATCCCAACCACGCAACGACCCATTGACAACCAAGACGGTATCTACAGCTTCTGCGTGATTGCGATCTTTGGGATCAGTATCCGCTGCTTATCCACCTTTGCCGCCAGCACCGTCACCACCAGCAGCCTTGACGGCGGCGGACTGCACGCGACCAGCGCTAATTACTCGATGGATAGTAGCGTCGGCGACATCGGCGGGATTTCCAGCGGCGGGAACATCTCGACCCTGCCCGGCTCCGTCGGTCAACTCACCGAGATCGTCAGTATCAGCGTCACCAGCACACCCTGGCATCGTCAACGAAGACGCGACCAGCCAGCTCAGCGCTACCGCCTCCTTCGATGACAACAGCGTGTCCATCCTCTCGGGCAGCGACGTTGCATGGGCCAGCGCGGTCTACCCACTGGCCTCGATCGACAGCAACGGCTTGGCAACGGCGGCGTCCGTGTATGCCACGACCAATGGCGTATTCAGCGGTTTCTACCTGGGCCTCTCCAGCACCGGCCTCGTGGCCGTGATCGACAGCAATCCCGACAACTACGGCAGCTACGCCGGCGATGGCATACCGGACAGTTGGCAGGTGCAATATTTCGGCACGAACAATCCCAAAGCCGCGCCGGGCATTGACGCGGATGGCACCGGAAACAGAACAATCTCTTCAAGTACACCGCCGGCCTCGACCCAACTAACCCCACCTCAATCTTCGTATTGAAAATCGCCAGCGTCACCGGCCAGCCGACGCAGAAGAACCTGATCTTCAACCCCATCGCCGGCGGACGGACGTATATCATCGAAGCCAGAACGAATCTGCTCAGCGGCAGTTACGCCGCGCTCGCCAGCGCCAGCGGTCCGGTCACCAACGTCAACCAGGTCACCGTAACCGATCTAAGCGCCACGCAGACCTCGAAGTTCTACCGCGTCCACGTTTCGCTGCCGTAACGCGAGCGTCCCGCTTGCGGTGCCCCGCCATTGTTGTGTGCTGTTGGGTATCACGCCTTTTACCGCGGCGCGATACCGTCGTCAAAACATCCCCAGCGCTCCCCGCAGCCTTGCGCAAAACCTTTTTGACATTGCTGCGGGCTGCTGACACACTTTGGGGCCCCGATCAGGTCAAGGGATTGATTGTAAGGCTCGTGCCACGCTCATGGGTTCACGAAAAAAACAAACTGCCGCGAAGAAAAAAGAAATGCAACAGCCAGAGGCTGAAGCACCTCCGAAGACCAAGTTGTGGCCGGCGGTGGGAACTTCCGCCCATCTGGCGATCGTTTTCGTCCTCGGTGTGATCGTGCTCTTGACCTACAGCAACACCGTGCACAACACGGGTTTTGCGCTGGATAATAAATTCATCATCCTCGAAGACCCTCGATTGCGCGACGCCAGCCCGAGCAACATCCAAGCTCATCTTCAACCAGGATTACTGGTGGCCGAAGGCGGTGAGCGGACTCTATCGGCCGTTGACCACGCTGTCCTACCTCTTCAACTATCACACCCTCGGCAACGCCGACCACGCCGCGGGCTATCACTGGATCAATTTCTTCCTGCACTGGGCCAACACGGTGCTTGTCTATTTCACCGTGCTGGTCTTGATGGAGCGGCTCTGGCCGGCGTTTTTTGCCGCCGCGCTGTTTGGCACCCATCCGCTGGCCACCGAATCGGTAACGAACATCATTGGGCGCTCCGATCTGTTTGCGACGCTGTTTTTGTTGGTCGGCTTCCTGTGTTACGTAAAAAGCACCACGACAGACAGCCAGCGCAAGCCGTGGACCGGTCTTCAGATCGCTACGGCAGCGATTTCCGCGGTATTGGCGGGATTCATCCTGCTCTGCTGGCGCCAGCCGGCCTCGGTTCCTCCATCACTGCTAAACTGGACCTGCATCATCATCGCCCTGGTGTCGCTTGCGGCCTCGACACTGACATTTGCCTGTCTGCTGGGCGGTTGGGGCAAATTTCCCTCCCTGCTGCTCTTGCTGGTGTCGACGGCCATCGGCGTGTTCTGCAAGGAGACCGGGATCGTCGTGCTCGGGGTATTGATGCTCTATGATTTCACCTTTCGCATTCGCCGGAAGCACCCGAATTGGCTGATCAACCTCGTCTCGAACTTCTGGGAGTTTGCGCTCAAGGGCTATATCGTGCTGGCCGCGCCCGTTCTGGCGATGTTTTATACGCGCAGTTGGGTCTTCGGAAATTTGCGCCCGCCCGAGCTGCCCTGGGTGGACAATCCTCTGGCGATGCCCGGCGTCGGTTTCTGGACGGCGCGCCTGACGGCCATCAAGGTCATCGGAAAATACTTCTGGCTGCTTCTCTGGCCGCAGGTGCTCTCGTGCGACTATTCCTACAACCAAATCCCGATCGTCGATTGGCATTTCAGCACGCTCGAAGATTGGAAAGCCGTCGTCGCGTTGATCGCGGTGGTGACGGTGGTGCTCGTGGCCGTCCGCAATTATCAGCGCAACAAGCCCCTCTTTTTCTTCGTTTTCTTTTTCTTCGGGACCTTGCTGCCCACCTCGAACCTCTTTCCGAAACTGGGGGAACCGCTCTTGGACAGGTTGAGCTGGTGCATCGGCAGCATTATGGCGGAGCGCTTCCTCTATATGCCGCTGATTGGATTCGCCGGCTGCGCCGTGCTGGCCGTTTACGCGATCTGCCGGCACCTGATTCCGCAGTTGGACGTCTCGGGATGGGCGCAACGCATCTGGTTGCAGGTCGTGGCCCCCACCGCGCTGAGTTTGATGGTCGTTGCCTACGGCGCGCGTTCGTTCCTCCGCAATCCTGACTGGGAGGACGATGAGCACCTCTGGACGAAAGCCGTCGAAGCCTGCCCGGACAGTTTTAAGAGCCACAAGTCGCTCGCCTTTGCGATTTATGAAAAGGATCCCGAGGGCAAGAATATCGACCGCGTCATCGCGGAAGGCGAAAAGGCCCGCGCGGTTACCGACAAAACACAAATCGTCCTGCTCCACCTCGGCGCCTACTACCGCATCAAGGGCGATACACTCGCCCGACACGCGCCCGATGGCTCGCTCGTGCCGACGGCGGCCAGCATGCCCTGGTACGAAAAATCGGTGGAAGCTCTTAGCAAGGCAGTGCCGTTGGACCACGAATTCAATGACGACAACCGCACCAAGGAACTGAAGCGTGGCCGCAATCCGGACCAGATCCCGGATATCGGCAACCATGAGATTTACTGGAACCTCGGGCTTTCCTACATGCGCATGTCCCAGTACCAGCAGGCGCTCGACGCCTACTTCTACATGCGCCACCTCGGGCCTACGAATCCCGACGCCTACCTCAGCATCGCTTCGGTTTACCTCTCGACGGGACATATCGAGGAAGCCGGCATCTCGTTGCTGCAAGCCCTGTTGCTCGATAGCAACCGCGCAGAAGCCCTGCGGTTGCTCGTGGACATTTACCACCAGATCGACCACGAAGGATGTTCGATCGTCATGAATCAGGGCCAGCCGCGCCTCAATTCCGACTGTCCGCTGGTCCATAATCATATCTGCTCCGCCTACTACGGGCTCGTCCAGGTATTTCTGGAAGCCAAGCAATTTGACCTGGCGAAGCAGACCCGGCAAACCGCGCTTCAGGGCTACCATTGCCCGCCAGAATCGTTCCAACAACCAATCCCCGACCAACCGTCTACCGCGAGTTCGAAACCATGACCAAAACCCTTTGCGGCCTTGTTGCCGCCTTCTTGTTTTTCTCCATCGTGAAATCAACGCCGGGCGCGGATGCGCCCGGACTTCCCCAGACGATGACGCTTCAGGATTGCCTTGACCTTGCGCTCAAACAGAATCCGTCGATCCTCAAGGCCCAGCAAGAAATCCGCCGTAGCCAGGGCGTCATCGTGGAAACCCGCGGCGCCGCCGTGCCTCAAATCACCGCCTCCGGTTCCGGCGAGATGATCGCCCGAAGCGCCATTGATGCGTTCCCATTTCCTGCCGGCACCGGTGGCGGGGGTTCCAACACTGTTTTTAAGAACCAAACACAGCCTTGGAGTGCCCAGGTCCAGATCTCGCAGTTGCTCTACGAGGGTGGACGCGTCAGCGCCGCCGTTCGTGCCGCGAAATTGTCCGACAAGATCGCAGTGCTCGGTTTCCAAAAAGCGGTTGCCGATACCATTCTCGACGTGCGCAAGGCATTCTACCAAATTCTCTTAAACAAGGCTCTCGCCGAAGTCCGCGAAGAATCCGTGACACTGCTGGAACAGCAACTCTTGGACGCGCAATCACGCTACGATGTGGGCTCCATCCCGCGATTCAATGTTCTCCGCGCCGAAGTCGAGCTGGCCAACGCCAAACCGCCGCTCATCCGCGCCCAAAACGACCTGCGCATCTCCAAGGAGTCCCTGGTGAAATTGCTGGCCATCGATTCCCCGGCCCAAACGAACGATTTCACACCGATTAATTTCGAGGGCCAGCTCGTCTATGAACATCGTGCCTGGGATCTTTCGACCGCCCTGCAGCAGGGCCTCGAGCATCGGCCGGAGTTGCTACAAGCCGAACAGCAAATCGGTGTCGCAAAAGCCAATGTCAAAGTCGCTTCTTCCGGCTACAAACCGGAAGCCTCGATCTTCGGCAACTATGGCTGGCATGATGACACGTTCTTCAACGAGCCGGATGTTACGCGGGAAGGTTGGACAGCCGGTGCCAGTGTGAGCTGGGCGCTTTTCGACGGCATGGTCACCCGCGGCAAGGTCACCGAGGCGCGCGCTCAATTGGAGGAAGCGAACCTCGATTACGCCGACACGCGCCGCCAGGTGGAACTCGATGTGCGCCAGGCCTATTCCGACTATCTTCAGACCCTTGAGTTGATCGAGGCCCAGAAAAAAACCGTGGAGGAAGCCGAGGAAAGCCTGCGGTTGGCCGAGGCGCGGTTCCGCGCCGGCACCGGCACGCAGTTGGACGTTCTGAGCGCCCAGACTGCGCTCAGCGACGCCCGTTCCAATGAAGTCCAGGCGCTCCACGATTACAATGTCGCCATCGCCACGCTGGAGCGCGTCACCGGGATGACGGTGAGCGTCGCCAATTGATCCATGCAGTTCGAAACCTTCGCGCCGCTGCGCCAGTTCCCGTTCATCACCCACGGGTTCACCCTGCGCACGACCGAGGACACGAAGGCCGACAATTTTGAGGGGCGCGCGCTTGCGGCCCTGGGATTTTCCCCCACCCATTTTGCTTCCGCCGAACAAACGCACGGGAATGGCGTGGCGGTCATCCTGGAAACGACCGGGAAGCGCGCGCCGCTGGTCGACGCGCTGGTGACGTCCACCAGAAATCTGCCGCTGGTGATTCGCTGCGCGGACTGTGCCGCCGTATTTCTCGTTGATCCTCGGACACCGGCTATCGCCCTGATTCATTCCGGTAAGAAAGGAACGCTGGCCAACATCGTGGGAAATACGGTGTCGACGATGCGGGAGAAATTCGGCACGAATCCGGCCGATTGCGCTTCCTTTATCAGTCCCTCCATCGGGCCGTGCCATTACGAGATGGATGTCTGGACCGGTCTCGAACAGCAATTGCGCCAGGCGGGTGTGAGTGAGGTCCACAACCCGCGCGTCTGCACGGCTTGCCATCTTGACCGTTATTTCTCTTACCGGGCTGAAAAAGGTCGAACAGGACGAATGCTCGCCGTCCTCGCCCTGACGCCACCATGAGCCTGTTCGTTCCGCCGCGACGCTTCGATCCGCTGGTCCCGGAAATCATGGACCGCCGCGGTAACGAACCCGGTCTTCTCCGCGCCGACCTCCGTGTGCTGGAAGATATCAACCGCTTCCTTGGCGGCTACCGTATTCCATTACATTACTTGCGCAAGTTCTCAAGGCATCTCCGTTCCGTTAAACCGTTGACAATTCTCGATCTCGCCACCGGAGCGGCGGATGTGCCCCGCGCCATCGCGACCTGGGCGCGGGCGCAACCCGTGAAGGTTGAAATCACTGCCGTGGACGGCAGCCCGGAGATTTTGTCCATCGCGCGCGAGAACACAGCCGGCTGGCCGGAGATTCACGTCGAGCAGCAGGATCTCCTCGCCCTCCCCTATCCCGCCGCGAGCTTCGATGTCGTCCTCTGCTCGCTCGCGCTGCACCACTTTTCCGAGTCGGATGCTGTTGCAATTCTGCGACGCATCCACGATATTGCGCGCGGCGGCTGGATCATCAACGACCTGCGGAGGAATCGCATCGCAATTGGTTTGAGCAAACTCATGGCACGCACGATTATCACCAACCCCATCGCGCGATTCGATGCGCCCGCTTCGTGCGAACGCGCCTTCACTATCGCCGAGGGACGCGCAATGGCCGGCCGCGCGGGGATGAACCGCTTCACGATCCGTCGTCACCGATTCTTTCGCATGGCCCTGGTCGGGTACAAATGAGCGTCCGCACCGAAAATTCCATCCTGATCAAGGCCCCGCTCGAAAAAATCTTCGAGACCACGTCCAATCTGTTGCTCTGGCCCAAGGTGCTCCCGCACTATCGCTGGATCCGCATCCTCCAGGCGGGTGATGACGGTTTGGTTGTTAAAATGGGCGCGCGCCGCGGTTCGTTGCCGATCCAGTGGACTTCACGGTTCCAAGTTGATCCGAATGCGCACGAACTGCATTTCGAGCATCTCAAGGCCTTCACGCGCGGGATGCGGGTATTATGGACGTACACCCCCACATCCGAAGGCGTGCGGGTTACCATCTCCCATGAATTGGACCGCGCCTCGGCCTTTGGTCGCTGGTTCGCGCACCACGTGCTTGGCGAGATCTTCATCCGGCCCGTGGCGACGCGCACCTTGTCGCATTTCAAAGAATATCTGGAACAGGACCGTGCCTGAACGCTCCTAACTTACGGAGTTATGTCACACCACCGCGTCGTCATCACCGGAATGGGAGCCATTACCGCCGTCGGCAGCGGACGGGACGGGTTGTGGCGGGGAATCCGGCGCGGCGAGTCCGGGATCCGCCGCCTCACGCGCTTTGACGCCTCGCCGTTCGAGTCGCAGATTGCGGGAGAAGTGCCCGATTTCGATCCGCTGGCGTATTTTCCCGCGCGCCGCGTGAAACGACTGGATCGGTTTGCGCAGTTCGCGCTGGTCGCCGCGAAAATGGCGCTGGATGATTCGCAGCAAGGCAGTCTGCCGCTTTGCCCGGGCGAACCGCCTCACTCGCAGATCGGTGTTTGCACCGGCACGGCGCTCGGTGGCGTCGCGCTCGCCGAGCACCAACATGAATTATTCATGCGCCAGGGAATCCGCGCCGTGAACCCCGCCCTCGCGTTCCTCGTGTTCGGCGGCTCTGGCGGCTCCCACGTCGCCATCGAACTCGGCTTCACGGGTCCGGGTAACACCAACTCGAATAGTTGCGCCTCAGGCGTGATTGCGGTGGGCGAAGCTTTTTGCCACGTCCAACAGGGCCGCGCCATGGCCATGGTCGCCGGCGCGGCCGAGGCGCCGCTGGCGCCGCTCACTTTCGGCGCCTTCGACCTTCTCCATGCCATGAGCAAAAGCAACGACAACCCGGCACGCGCCTGCCGTCCTTTCGATGCCTCGCGGGATGGATTCGTCATGGGTGAGGGCGCGGCGATGTTTGTCCTGGAAGAGCGCGGGCACGCGCTGGCGCGCGGTGCGCACATTTTCGCTGAAATCCTCGGTTACGCCTGCAACAACGATGCCTGGCACATGCTCGCGCCCCGTCCCGATGGCTCCTGCGCGGCGCGTTGCATTCGCGAAACCATGGCCGATGCCGGCGTTTCGCCCGAACATATCGATTACATCAATGCTCACGCCACCGGCACTCCACTTGGCGATGCCGCGGAAACCCTGGCCATCCAGCAGGTGTTCGGCGCTCGCGCCTGGGAAATTCCGGTCAGCTCGACCAAACCGTTCCATGCGCATCCTCTCGGCGCTGCGGGGGCAATCGAGATCGCCATTTGCTGCCTGGCGCTGGAACATAATTACCTGCCGCCAACACTCAACCTGACGCAGGCGGATCCCGAATGCGACCTCGACTACATCCCCAACACGGGCCGCGACGCGCGTGTGAACTGCATTCTCTCCAATAGTTTCGGCTTCGGCGGCATCAATGCCGGTATCATCCTCGCTCGCCATGAATGATTTTGACGTCATTGTGGTCGGCGGCGGGCCGGGTGGCGCCACTGCCGCCGCGTTGTGTACCCAGCGCGGCTTGCGCGTTGCCCTTTTTGAGCACACCCGGTTCCCACGCCAAAAAGTTTGCGGCGATGTCATCAATCCGAACTGCTGGCCGGTGCTTGAAAAACTTGGCGCAGCCGAAAGAGTCCGCGCGCTGCCGCACCATGAGATTGACGCGGCGTTATTCGCGGCGTCGACCGGCGGGGTGATCAGCGTTCCACTGCCGCGCGGAGCAATCGCCATTCGTCGCAGTCTATTTGACCACGCATTGCTGGAGCACGCCCGAAGTTGCGGCGTGGAGATTTTCGAGGATCAAGCCGTCCATGAAGTAACGCCGGAGAAGCAGGTGATCACCAGTCTGGGTCGCTATCGGGCAAGGACGGGCATTATTGGCGCCGATGGCCGGCATTCCGTGACCGCGCGGACCGCGGGCCTCGTGCGCATGCTTCCGGAAGGCAACGGACACATCGCGTTTCAAGCGCATTTCCATGCGCCCCGGGCGTTGGATGACCGCGTCCAACTACACCTTTTTCAAGGCGGTTATTGTGGAGTGGTACGCGTGGATGTCGAGCGGGCAAACCTCTGCATCGTGACCGATCGGCGTGGAGCGCGGTTTCACAACGATTGCGAAGCGCTCTTCGCGCACACGGTTCGGCAGAACCCTCATTTCCGCAATCTGGGCATCGATCCTGAACCGCTCGAGCCATTGCATAGCACCCATCCGTTACAGCGGCCGATGAACATCCCGGCCAGAAATGGCATTTTCCTCGTTGGCGATGCGTTGCGGGTGATGGAGCCGTTCACGGGCCAGGGAATCCTCTTCGCCCTGCGGACGGCGGAGATCGTGGCGGATTCCATCGGCAGCCCCTCGCATCCCGAAAGGAATTACACCGCGGACGTTACGGCGCTGTACCGGCAGCGCGGGCGGACGAACGAATGCCTCAGTCGCGTCATGTACCGCGAGCGCGCGGCCCGCGCCGTCATTCCCTTGGTTCAGCGCCTCCCCGGCCTCACGCGCTGGCTGGCCGACAACGTTCTTGGCGAAGAGCGGCGGTTCCGGTAGGCTGCATCCACGATGAGTCAAGGCACAGGCAATCGGGCCGTCTTTCTCGACCGCGACGGCACGATCATGGAGGATTCAAATTATGTCGGCGACGTTGAGCGGGTCCTGGTGATTCCCGGCGCCGTCGCGGCGCTGCGACAGCTACAGGAGGCGGGCTTCAAGCTGTTCATTATCACCAACCAATCCGGCGTGGGGCGCGGATACTTCAGCCGTGAAGCCGTCGAGTCGATCCATGGGCACCTCGACGAGCATTTTGGCAGGGGCGGCGTGCGCTTCGACCGGTATTATGTTTGCCCACACCACCCCGAGGACAATTGCGACTGCCGCAAGCCGAAGCCGAAATTTCTGCTCGACGCGGCCCGCGAATACGGACTTGATCTGTCGCGCTGCTTTATGGTGGGAGATCGTGCCAGCGATATCCAGGCGGGCCTTAACGCGGGCGCGCGGACCATTCTCGTGCTCACCGGCGCAGGCCGCGAAACCCTGGCAAAGCAGGAAGTCAAACCCGATCATGTCGCCGAAGACATCGGCGCGGCCGCCGCCTGGATTTTGGAACACCAGGCGTGACCCCGTTTTACAGAGTTGCAGTTCGTCGCGTTTTGGGGGATTGTTGTGGGCATAGGTGCAACCGATGAAAGCCCTGCGCGAACCCGATCGAAAAGCACTCGCCAAGCTGCTGGCGGACCAGGATCCGCGGCAGTTGCAATTGGTGCAGGAACAACTGGCGGAGCGGGGCGCGGAAGGGATCAGCTTTCTGGAATCGGTGGTGCTCGACGGCGAGCCCTCGGCCCAACGCAACGCGCAGCAGATGTTGCGCGTGCTTCGCGAGACGGCGGCGTGGGAGGCCCTGGCGAAATTTTGCGCGACCTGCGGAACCCATTTCGACCTGGAGGTCGCGTCCTGGCTGGTGGCGAAAACCCGTTACCCCGAGATGGACGAGGTCGCCTATCGCACCCGGCTCGACGAGATGGCGCAGGAGTTGCGCAAGCGCCTGACAGGACGCGAGACACCTCGATCCGCGATCGAAGTTTGCAACCACTATCTTTTCCGCACGCTCGGTTTTCGTGGCAACCGGCAGGATTATTACGACCCGGATAATTCCTATCTCAATCGCGTCCTGGACCGCCGCATCGGGATTCCCATCAGCCTGTCGGTACTGTACCTCCTGCTGGCGCGACGGCTGCGCCTCCCGTTGATCGGCATCAACATGCCCGCCCATTTCCTGCTCAAATGGCAATCCGACACCATGGGCTTTTTCTTCGATCCGTTCCACGAGGGCGAGTTGCTGGATGAGGAGGACTGCCGTGAATTGTGCAAACGCATGGGCGTGGCGTTCAATCCCGTCTTCCTGACGCCCACCACGCCGCAAATCATCCTCCTGCGGATGTGCAACAATCTCCACGGGATCTATGCCGAGCGCGAACCGGCGCGCGCCGAGCAATTTGGAAGATTTGCCGCGCTGCTGTCGCGCACGTAAATCGTGGCGCGACTTTTGCCGCAAAAGGGCGAGGCGCTTCGCCCGGGATGCCCGTTACGGGCTGGTAATCTTGAGACTCAACTTGCCGAACTGACCCGTAACCCCCTCGACGACGATAAAGAATGTGTTTGTCCCGTCCGTTTGAAAGCTGAGGGTCTCGTCACCGTTGCCTAACGGGGAATCCGTACAAGTGACCGCCACCAGATTACTGCAGTTGCCTTCCCAGACAGCAATCATGGAGTCGAAGTTGGCCCCCGATGTTGAAACCGTAAAGGAACGGTTCGCCGCCCCCACCGGCGGCATTACCTCCCAGACCGCGTCCCGTCCGCCCGCGCCGCAAGCTGGGCTCGGGAATGAGTTCGTGAAACTTCCCAGGTTGACGGACCGGGTGAAGACCGCGCTCGAGAACGATCCCGCCGAGCTGGGAAACGCCACCTCTTCCGCGGCCCCGCAACTGTTGTTCACGCCAGGGCAGGTGTCCTGGGTCGTCGGATCACGCGAAAGCTTCTTGAGAGCACTCGGTTTGGACGGTGAACACTCAACGATTCCCGTGGGAAGATTATTCGTCTGACCGCTGGCATTGAAGGCGCGAAGCAACGCGGTCATGCTGACAATCGCGGTGGTGTCGGCCCCCGCGGCCGCGCTTTGCCCCTGATCGACCAGATCGGCGGGGAACGCAACGTTGGTGCCTCCACTGAGGTACGTCAATTGCGAGGGATCGGTGCCAAGGTATTCCGTATTGGCTTCGGCGGCGATGAGTTCGGTCGACAATTGCTTGCGCAGAACGCAAAGGTTAGACGACCTGGATTTTTGGCCCTGCGTTCCCCCTATTTCACCCGTAAACTTCGTACTGCGCCAATACAGACCGAGTGCTTCGATCTCCGCATCCGCGGCATCCTTCACGTTATCGCTATTATGGAAGCCCTGCGGCAGGTCGAGGAAGCCCAGGGGCACCGCGCCGCAATTGACGTTCATGATCTTCACCACGGCATTGCTTAACGACGCACAGGTGGGGTCCGTATAATCCGGATGCGTGAACCAATAACGGGAAGTACGCGTGCTGAGGTTTGACGCGGTGGCGGAACGAAGGCTGCCCGCCTGGATAAAAACGGATGAATCCAAATTGGCATCACCGGCATCGGCGATCGCGATCTTCATGTGGTTGACCTGATGGGCCAGAACCGGTGCCGTGAGAGTCAAAACGGTGGTCAGCCCCCCCACGTGGACATCGAGATTCCCAGCAACATTATCGATGAAAAACTGACAGTTCATGCAAGGCCCCGTACTCACACCAGAGGACTGTCCATTGTTAACGGTGTCGATGGATACCGGGGTGGTTGTGCCGGGAATGAGCGCGTAGTTGACTCCATTCACGAAGAAGGCGAAGACGTTGTTGAACGAGTTGACGAATACGTTGTACTCTTCTGAAGCAAAGACATACTGGAATTGAACGGTGTCCGAGTCCGGGACGAAATCGAATTGCAATATGGCCGCGTCGAACGTCGGGGTCCCGGAAATCAGCCCAGAGAGATCCGGATCGCCAGGCAGCCCATTGTCCGTCGAAGATACAATGTTATTGTTCGGGCCGATGACACCGGCTGCACTGCCGGTCGTCAGAATTATTCCGTTCTCGAACCCGATAATGCCTGTCCCGGAACAAAAAAGGCCCGACGCATTCGTGGCCCCGGTGTATTGGATGTTCGAGATGCTCACGCCGGTACCAACAAGGGCGTTGACCATATCCTGTGGAGAAGGACCCTGGCCAAGATCTCTTACCAAAAGTCCTGCGTGCGCCGTGGCTGCCGCCAGCAAGGCCCCGGCCACCGATAGCACTGTCTTTTTCATATTGGGTTTCCCCACCAAATCAATCTGCCTCATTAAAAACTCGTTACGGTCATTTGTACTTTGCCGAACGCACCACCTTTGCCCTCAATAGCAATATAGAACGTGTTGATTCCATCCGTGGTGAATATCAGGGTTTCCCCGCCCACACCCAGGACATTATCCGCGCATCCGACCTGGGTTAGATTGCTGCACGTACCCGACCAAACGGATATCAGCGTGTCAAAATTGCTGCCCGCGGTAGAAACACTAAATTGCCGCCCGGCAGCCGCCATCGGCGGGGCCACCTGCCATACGGCATTGGGGCCGCCGGTGCCGCAAGATGGAGTTGGCATGTTGTTTTGGAGATTGGCGATACTGACGGAGTCCTTGAAGACCGGATTCGCGCCCGAAAAGAAGATCATCTTGGCCGCCAGACAGGTGTCGTTTACGCCGGGACAGGTATCCTGCGTCGTGGCATCACGCGAAATTGCTTTGAGGACCTTGGCCGGTTGTGGAGAACACTCGACCAGATTATTGGGCAGGTTATTGGTCTGGCCACTACTGTTGAATTGCCGAAGCAGGGCCGTCATGCTGCGAATGGCCGTGACATCAAAGCCGGCTGCCGCCTCGCGGGCTTGCGAGACCAAGTTGGCTGGAAAGTTCGTGACGGTGTGTCCGTTAACGTAGGTCGCATTGGGGGGAAAGGTGCCGAGCAATGTGGTGTTGGCATAGGCCGCGATTAATTCAACCGCCAACTGTTTGCGCGCGACGCACAGGCCCGAAGACTTTAACTTCTGCCCCTGTGTCCCGTTGGGTTCACCCGTATTGCCAGTTCCCCTCCAGTAAAAACCCAGCGCTTCGATAAAGGCGTCGGTGGCGTCAATGACATTGTCCGAGTTGCGATTCTCCGTGGCGATGGTGACAAACCCGAGATCGAGGATGCCACCATTGAACTGGAGCGCGTTCAGCAAGGTGGCGCAATTCGTGTCCGAGGAGAACCCGTGCGTAAACCAGAAGCGGGAGGTTCGCGTAACCACCTGGGAACTCGCGATGCTGGCCAGCGACACATTCAGGGCGTCCAGCACTGCCCCAATGGGATTAGCGATGGCATTACCGGTAGAATCCCCAGCGAAGAGGAGCGCCACCGCATTATTGTTGGCATCGACAATGGGTGAGCCGGAATCCCCGGCCGCCGCAAACGCGGGCGCGGTTCCGGTCGGCGAAACCACGATCTGGTTGGTGAACGTCGCCATCACGCAGGTGGCGCCGTCGTACATGACTGTAATTGTAACGTTGATCGCGCTGACGGTCCCTTCCGTGCAAAAGGTAGTCCGTCCGTTCTTCTGAACGGCTTGGCCCACGAAAGCCGGCACCACATTGTTCACCTGCGGGCCCAGATTAAGAATGTCGGATGACACCTCCGCGTCGGAACTCAGCACGAAACCGCAGTCCACCAGGTTATTACCACCCCCGAAAGAGATCGGGACGTCGCGGCTCAAGATGCCGATGTTTTGATCGGCAGTGCACGACGCATCAAGCAGACCCGGTTGATACAACGGGGTCCCAATGGGGGCCGCGCCAGGACACGCATTCGAACCAATACTAACGACATGGGCATTGCCAATCCAACCAATCGCTCCCGTAGCATTATCGCGGACTTTGTACCCAATCGTGCCAGCGGCACAAAGAAGTGGATCACTTGTAGAAACCCCCAGCGGCACCGGAAGCGGGTAGGCAATCTGCGGGTTGCTCCCGCCGCAAGCGAAAGCGTGAATTGCTCCCGTGACACGGATACTCACGGGCAAATCATCCAAGACAGGAGGCAATTCTGCAGCCCGATTCGTACCATCGACCAGAACCGTAATCGCCAGGCTGCCATTCGTCTCGCCAATGCCGACTCCAAACACGCCATCACTTGCCAAAAGGGCCGATTGGTTGGCGGTCTGGACGGCAACCGCATGGGCCAACTGGGCGCCCGTATAGAAGGGTCTCTCCGACTGCGCGTAGGAGTCCGTTTCGCGAATACCCAAGACCGCTGTGACCACACAAATAGCCACCGTCATCTGTGCGCGCAATCGTCTCATAACCTTAGGGCCATTCATTCAAACAAAGCCACCGGCAATCGTAATGCCGACCAACATCAAAATCTGTTTCATACATGTATCGTTGAGCCGTCACCCAACAAGACGTGCGGCCGCGCCAAGGACTCTACTTCGCTATCACCGTTGCTTTCACGACGTCGACCTTTGTCGGGTCGCTGACGGAAGTGAAGGTGAGCGTGAAGGTCGCCGCCGTGCCCTTTCCAACCAGGGTTTTGTCCGCGAAAACCTCGACGCGAATCATCGTGGCGTCACCGGTGGTGGCCGACGGCGCCAGCGTGTCGCTCGAAAACACGCCGGATTCGACGGCAGAAGTCACTTCCTTACTGTCGTTGGGGATGGCGCCGAGGAAGTACTTCACCGTAAAGCCCGTGACATTGCCCACGCCCTGCACGGTGAACCGGTCGGGCGCGGAACCGACATTGCGTAGAGTCACAAAGAACCGCACGGCTTTTTTCGCGCCCGGGCGGATGCTTTGCTGGATTTCCTGCCCGGCGCCGCTGGCATTAATGATTCCATTGCCAACCATCTTTTTCGCATTCGTGTTCTTCCCGATGGCGGCATCCGGCTGGCTCAGGCCGCCATTTCCTGTTAGCGGCAGTAGCTGGGGACCCCCGGAAACATTGTCCACGAACACCAGATTTGCCGTGCGCGGTCCGCCAGCGGTTGGGGCAAACTGCAGCGTGACGAGACAGGTGTCGCCCGTGGCGATGAAGACGCAGGTGTTCGAGATTTTGAAGAAATCCAGAGCATTGGCGCCGGTGACGGTCACGTTGCTGATCACCAAGGGAGCTGTCCCGCAGTTGGTAATGGTCACGCTCTGCACCGAACCGGTGAAACCCACGACGACATCTCCAAAGTCGATCGGGCTACTGGAGAAGCAGATGGAAGGCGCCAGCGCAACGCCGACACCTGTCAGGGCCAGCGTCGTCGGGCTTCCCGTGTCGTCCACGATCACAAATTCGCATCCCGAGCGCCGGCCGCCTGGGGGTTAAACGTTACATTGACCGTGCAAAAACTGCCCGGGGCGATCGGCCCGCCGGTGCAATTCTGTGTCACGGTGAAGTCGTTCGACCCGAACCCGGTAACGGTCACGTTGGAAATATTCAAGTCGGCCGAACCGCAATTGGTGATCGTAATGCTTTGCACCGCGCTGGTCGTGGTGAGCAACTGGTTGCCGAAACTAAACGTATTGCTGCCGAACTCAGGCAGAGGACCGGCACCGCCGGGGTGCCAAAACCGCTTAGCGGCACGATGCGCGGGCTGCCCGTGGCATTGTCCATGAAGATAAGGTTCGCCTGGCGCAAGCCCACGGATCCATTGGTAGTTGGTTGAGAACCCAATATTCACGCTGCAGTTCCTGCCTGACGGAAAAACACGGGCCACCCGCACAACTCTGGAGACACGATCGACGAAATCCGAGGCATTCGGAAGCCGCTAATGGTGGCGCTTGAAATTTCAATGGGAGTGGCCGGCTGTGTTGTTTTGATAGGTTACGCTCTGCACCTGCTGGTGAGTCCGATCGGTTCACTGGGAAACACCAAGGGAACTTGGAGTGGCAACGATCGACGAAATGACGGCGTTGACATTCAGTACGAAATGGCCACCCGGCCCATTGTTATGCGGTTCCGCCACGATATAATAGTCATTGGATCCATCAGCGGTAAATGTCAGCACCGATGAGATACCGCCGTTGGTCGAGGTCACTTCGATGAGCGCTCCGCATTCGCCCCTGACAAACACTGCTTCCGGGACGACCTGCACTCTCCAGACGGACAACACATTGTCGAAATGCTGCCGGCCGTGCTGATCGTGAACTGCGCACCTGGCGTCGGGTTCGCGAGCCTGAAGAATTCCTCGGAGCCGCCAACGGCTGCCGAAGGACTCGGGGTGGACCCTTTGGTAGCATTCGATACGCGCTTGCATCAAGGTGTTGGTAAAGATGAACGGGAATTCCGTGATGACCACCGCTGTCCCGCATGAGTTGTTCGTCGGACAAATTGGGCATCGTCGGACCGATTGGTGGACGCCGCGTTGTAGACCACGAGCGCAAAATCCTGACCCAGGACGCTGCCGACATTGGGCACACCCTGACCCGCGATATCGGTGGCGCGGACGACCACACTCCACACGCCAGTCTGGCCCGCTGGCAGGAAGACGCTCTCCATGTTATTGATGCTATCGGGGGTGCCGGCGTCGGGCACGGAGTTTGGCCCCGAGAAGACATTGCCCTTGTAGACATGTCCACCGATGGTGACCTCCAAGTCCAAATCGTTGACCAGTTGCTTGCCCGCGCCCGGGACGCCCGCTGCATCCGTCCACGCCAGCGTGACGCGGAAAGGTTTGGTGGGATCGAATATCTGTCCGCTCGACCGCGTAACTTTGGCCCGACTTGGCTGAAGAACGTCTGTTGCGGGACGGGGTTGGTCGTGATCAGCGGCGTATCGATCGCCCGTCGCGTCGATTCGTCACGAATCACGCGAGGAACCTGATCGAACATTCTCTGCAAATCCATCATGCCCATGCCTTGGGCAATCGAGGGCAACGTGTCCATAGCTCCCGTCGCCGGGTTGGTAATCGACAGGTAGCGGGCCGAATTGCAGAGGTAGGCCTTGGCCATCGCCGGGCTGGGTTGCAGCAACGGCGTGCCCAGTTCATCCGTCAGCCGGTTTTGGAAGTACCACCACAAGAGACTGGATTCCTCCCGAAACTGCCGGCGCGGAAAAACTTGTGCCGCGAATCCCGTTGATGGGCGTCGGATTGGGTATCTGAATAACAATGCTGTTCGCTCCTGAACCGCAAAGGTAGACGTTGTTGCTATCTGACGGAATTCCCACGGGTACCGGAGTAACTTGATTTCCCTCCAAGCCGCCGGTCCCGGCAGCGGCATTCGTCCAGAAGGTGCTGGCCACTCCGTAGATCGTCGTGTCCGGAGCGACGATCTCGGGTTTAAACCGGCCATCTTGCGTGGGGCCAAAAGCGGAGTATGGCGCGATCTCAAAGGAGTTTTCCTGAAGCAATTCCGGCTCGCAGCCGGAGCCATCCAGACGCACACTCGTCGTCGCTCCGACAGAAATGACATTCTTGGAGGTGGCCGGCGGCGCGAGAGTGGTGTTACCAAACCCCCCCGCATTACCGACGTTGCCCGCGTTGCCGTTCGCAAACACCATGATCATCTCCTGATTCAGGGGGAACGGCGACGGTGTGTTCGTCGATCCGGTCTGTTGCGCATCCCTGACACCGATGTCGTACGACTGGCAGGTCGCGTCGTAGAAGCCGTCGTTCTCATTCGGCGCGTTTGCGTTTCCATTTCCGAACACCAGGCCTTCGTCCCAACTGTTGTTGGAGATGCGCGCCGTAGCGCCATACTCGTTAAAGATAAGCTGCGGGAAATTTACCACGCAAAACACGTCATCGACATGGTACAGGCACGTCATTGCGTCGTCGACGATTACATCCGGTTGGAAGACGCGCGTGGAGCCAACCAGGCCATACGGCGACACGCCCATTCCAAACTGAAATCCGCTGGGATCTTGATTCACGGTGTTAGTGTTGAAGCCGCTAATGATCGAGGCAATGGCCGTGCCGTGCCCGAAAGCCAAGGTATCTTCCCCCGCTCCGTTCATAATCTGCGCAATGCAGACCAAAGTGTTGGTGTTGGTGCCGCTGGCGCCGGTGACTTTGGCGATGTTATAAGGGCCGCAACTAAAATCGTACGTCGCGTAGAGTATGCGGAATCCGAAGCCGGGTTGAAAGAAATCAAGCGGGCGGGGACTGGCCGTGAACCCCGAGTCCGCGATATCGATAAGGGGATAGGCCAGTGGGTTGGTAAAGGCCGCGCTTCCACCTCCGACAGCGGTCGTCAAAAAGTTAAGGTAATGTTGTCCGCCCGAGGCCGGTGGCAAAGGCGCACCAATCCCTGGCCCCGGGCTATTGGTGTCGCTGGCAAGGATCAATGCCTGGACCTCATCCATCGGCCGGATGCGATTGATGGGGTCGATCCAGAGCACTTCAGCAGCCGGGCGATTTCGCTCAACGCGGTCGCATCAATGCGAGCGCTAATCACGCGCTGATTCAGAACCCGGTTTGCGGAAGGCTCGGTTTGCCGCGCGAAGGAGCGAATAACTTCCAACGCGGCCTCGGCCTCGGGTGCATCGACGACCGCCACGCGAACATCGAGGGTGAGATCGGCGTTTTGCAGCGCCGGCGTGAGCTTGTACCACGGATGATAGGCTCCCACCCACTGACACAGCCCGGCCGGGTCGCGCAACGCCCTGACTTTCTTTTCCGCCGCGGCGTCCAGAAACACGAGATAGGCGTTGTTCGGGACGTAGTTGACGACCTTGACCCCGCTCAAACTCCCCAGCTGCGCCAGCCATTCCGGCTAACCGGTCCCTTGAATTGGACAATCCGGAGACGCCGTCCCGGGGTTTCGACCTGTTCCATGTCCGCAGGCACCGCCGGTTCACTGCCCGACGTGTCGATCGAAGCGGCGCGCAGTTCGACATGATTGAGATTATTTGCCAGCACAACGCGGTCGCCGAACACCGCCTTCAGTTTGGCAAGGTTCTTGTCGGCGACCTCGACGACCCAGTACGAGCCGCAGTTATCCACCTTCTCAACGCCCGGCTGCTTGAGTTGATCGATGAAATCGCCGGGACCCGGGTAGACGATGACCTTGGTATTTGCCGGCATTATCGGCGAGCGCGACGGGCACAATAGATCCGAACGCGAGCCCAATCACGCCAACGAGTGACCGGCAACGCCGTGCTGAAAATCTCATTCTCCAACCTCCATCAGCCATCTTTATCTTCGATTATTGCTTCACGTGGAAATCGCCCGTTGACTGATCGGGCGCCGTCGCGATTTTCCAGTTTAACCGCGGGCTCTTCACCGACACCGTGCCTTTGCAGGCTTCCTGAACGACAACACCAAACTTTTGCCCATTGTTGTTTGTCGTCGGAACGCTGCCGATTTTGACGGAGCCAACTTCTGTGGCGGTGATTATACTAGCAGTAAATGTTCGCACGGTCACATTTTTAATCGCTCCACTGACGGCGAGCGCGCTATTGGCCAGAGCGTTGATATTGATCGTGCCCAAACTGCCTCCCAACTGAATGCCCGCACCGGTCACATTGACAACCTTGCCGTTGATCGATTTAAGACCGCCGCTCCCCACGATGCTGCCGATATTCACCAATCCATCGCTGCTGCGTGAGCCGCGTTTTACCTGAATCGTGAGGCTGGTGGTGGCGTCGGTGTTCGTCAGCACGATGGAATCAATCGGGCCGGCGTCCGTGCCCCCGAGCAAGTGCACCTCCATGGTGCCGGCCCCCTTCAGCGTTACCGACACTCGATTGGTGCTATTTCCCTCCACGTCGGCGATCGCCTGGGGGTTGGAGGCAACGGAAAAGGGCGGCGGAACGGGAACGACGATACTGGCCGCGATGGCGCTGTTGTTTCCAGCCTTTGGATCGGTTTCATTGGCGCTGACGGTCGTCGTGGCGCTGACCAAACCCAGCGTCGTGTTGGTTACGGTGTAGCTAGCGAAAGGCCGGCATCGGCGGCCAGACTGCCCACATTACAGACCAGCGTGCCTCCAACCATGACACACCCCGCCGAAGCCGAGACGAGACCCGCGCCCACAGGCAATGAATTGCTGATTGTCACTCCGGTGGCGGAGACGGCCCGAGATTCGTCACGGTAATGCTGCACGTCAGATTGCTATCCACAATCACAGGGCTCGGGCTGAAGGAACTGGAAACCGTGAGGTCGGCAATGCTGGTAACGCTGATCGTGCAATCGTTCTGACCGACATTGCCGCCGTGGTCGGTTGCCGTAACCGTGAAGCTGAATGTCCCGGCCGCAGTGGGGACGCCGGTAAGTGTCCCCGCGCCCAACAAAGTCAAACTCACGGGTAACGAACCCGCCGAGTTCGTAAAGCTCTAAGGCGCCGTGCCGCCACTCGCGGTGATGACGCCATCGTAACTCCGACCCACCGCGGCGGCGGGGAGGTTTGACGGGCTCACCGTGATCGTAGGCGGCGGCGGGAACGGATCGGCAAGGGTCAGCGTATAGATCTTGGTTGCCGTGCAGTTGTTCGAGTCGGTGGCCATCACAGTAAATGAGCTGCTCGACGAAGTCGGCGTCCCAGAAAGCACGCCATTACTGGAGATGGTCATGCCCGCCGGCAAGGCTCCCACCGTCTGGCTGAACGTGTATGGAGGTGTGCCTCCGGACGCGGTAAATGTCTGTGGATTGTACGCGACAAATTCCGTACCCATTGGCAGCGAATTCGGCAAAAGATTGATCGTCGGGCAACTCACAAGGACCGTGTACACCTTTTCGGCGGTGCAGCCGTTTGCATCCGTGAATCCCACTTCGAAACTGAACTGTCCAACCGTGGTGGGCGTCCCGGAAATCACGCCATTCGCGGACAGCAACAGACCCGGCGGCAGCGGTCCAATGGCCAGGAAGAACGTCAAGGGTGGCTGTCCGCCGATGGAGGTAAACGCGTTGCTGTAAACCTGACCGAGAAGAAGAGCATTCGTTATCGCGGCGGGCGCAAGCCCCAAGGTCGGACAGCTGTTGATGACAATGGTATACGCACCGCTCCCGGTGCAGCCGAATGCATCCGTAAATCCGACCACGAAATTGAATTGTCCAAGCGTTGTGGGCGTGCCGGAAACCACACCGTTGGTGCCCAGCACCAGTCCCGGCGGCAAGGAGCGGGTTTTCAAGGAGAACGTCACGGGTGGTTGTCCGCTACCGACGGTAAACGCGTTGCTGTAAATCTGACCAAGCGAGCCATTCGGCAATGCTGCGGGACTAAGCGTCAATGATGGACAACTGATTTGAAGGGTATACGGGTTGGTCCCGATGCATCCGAGCGCATCCGTGGCGGCGACTGTGAAGGTGAACACGCCGGTCGCAGTCGGCGTTCCCGAAAGGATCCCATCCGATTGCAAAGCGAGGCCCGGCGGCAACGAACCGACCGTGTTGGTGAAGCTGTAGGGCGCGGTACCTCCAGAAGCCGTCAAAAGCTGGCTGTAGGGAAGAGCCACAGGCCCCACGGGCAGTATGCCCGGGTAATCGTGATGGGCGGACACGTAACCGTGATGGAGGCCGACAGCGTAGAGGCACAGTTATTGGAGGCCACCGCCTCCACCTGGAAGTTGAAAACTCCCAGGACCAGCGGGGTGCCGGAAACCACGCCGTTGGTGGCCAGCACCAGTCCCGGCGGGAAAGTACCGGCTATCAAGGAGAACGTCACGGGTGGTTGTCCACCGCTGGCGGTATACGTGTTGTTGTAAACCTGACCGAGAAAAGCATTCGTCATCACGGCAGGCGCCAGCCCCAAGGACGGACAGTTGTTGACGACAATGCTATAGGTGTTGCTCCCCGTGCAGCCGAGCGAATCCGTGGCGGCGACCGTGAAGGTAAACACGCCGGTCGCGGTCGGCGTTCCCGAAAGGATCCCGCCCGATTGCAAGGTCAGGCCCGGCGGCAACGAACCGCCAGTCTTGGCAAAGCTGTAGGGCGCGGTGCCTCCCGAAGCCGTCAAGAGCTGCGGGTTGTAAGCCGCCGTCACGTGCCCCTGGGGCAGCGTGCCCGGAGTAATCGTGATGGGCGGACACGTAACCGTGATTGTGGCCGACAGCGTGTCGACACAGTTATTGGAGGCCACCGCCTGCACCTGGAAGTTGAAAACCCCCGGGACCAGCGGCGTGCCGGAAACCGCGCCGTTGGTGGCCAGCACCAGTCCCGGCGGGAAGGAACCGGTTAGCAAGGAAACGTCACGGATGGTTGTCCGCCGACGGCGGTGAACGCGTTGTTGTAAACCTGACCGAGAAAAACATTCGTCATGGCGGCAGGCCCAAGCCCCAAGGACGGACAAGTGCTGATGACAACGGTATAGGTGTTGCTCCCGTTGCAGCCGAGCGAATCCGTGGCGGTGACCGTGAAGGTAAACACGCCGGTCGTGGTCGGCGTTCCCGAAAGGATCCCACCGGATTGCAATGTCAGGCCCGGCGGCAACGAACCGGCCGAGTTGGTGAAGCTGTAGGGCGCGGTGCCTCCAGAAGCCGCCAAGAACTGCTGGTTGTAGGCCGCCGTCACGTGCCCCTGGGGCAGCGTGCCCGGAGTAATCGTGATCGGCGGACACGTAACCGTGATTGTCGCCGACAGCGTATCGGCACAATTATTGGAAGCCACCGCCTGCACCTGGAAGTTGAAAACCCCGGGGACCAGCGGCGTGCCGGAAACCACGCCGTTGGTGGCCAGCACCAGTCCCGGCGGGAAGGAACCGGCTTTCAAGGAGAACGCCACCAGTGGTGCCCGCCGCCGGCGGTATACGCGTTGCTGTAAACCTGACCGAGAAAAGCATTCGTCATCACGGCTGGGCCCAG
This sequence comes from uncultured Verrucomicrobiae bacterium, assembly GCA_963812605.1. GTDB lineage: Bacteria > Verrucomicrobiota > Verrucomicrobiia > Palsa-1439 > Palsa-1439 > Palsa-1439. Next base: position 329,553 of record CAWEWF010000004.1, read on the forward strand.
CCCCAGGGACGGACAGTTGTTGACGACAATGATATACGTGTTGCTCCCGGCGCAGCCGAGCGAATCCGTGGCGGTGACCGTGAAGGTGAACACGTTGGTCACGGTCGGCGTCCCCGAAAGCACCCCATCCGGTTGCAAGGTCAGGCCCGGCGGCAAGGAACCGGCAGTTTTGGCAAAGCTGTAAGGCGCGGTGCCTCCAGAAGCCGTCAAGAGCTGCGGGTTGTAAGCCACAGACAGGTGCCCCTCGGGCAGTATGCCCGGAGAAACCGCGATGGGCGGACACGTAACCGTGATTGCGGCCGACAGCGTATCGGCACAGCTATTGGAGTCCACCGCCTGTACCTGGAAGTTGAAGACCCCCAGGACTGTCGGCGTGCCGGAAACCAAGCCATTGGTGGCCAGCACCAGTCCCGTCGGCAAGGAACGGTTTTCAAGGAGAACGTGATGGGTGGTTGTCCGCCGGCGGTAAACGCGTTGCTGTAGACCTGACCGACAAAACCGTTCGTCATCACGGCGGGCGCCAGCCCAAAGGACGGACAATGGTCGATGACAATCGTATAGGCGTTGCTCGCGGCGCAGCCGAGCGCATCCGTGGCGGTGACCGTGAAGGTGAACGCGCCGGTCGTGGTCGGCGTTCCCAAAATCCTCCCGTCCGATTGGAAGGTCAGGCCCGGCGGCAACGAACCGGCGGGGTTGCTAAAGCTGAAGGGGCTGGCCCCGTCGATGACGGAGAACTGCGCGGTATACTCGATATTGGAATAACCGGGCGGAAGTTCCGCGGGAGACAGCGTGAGCGCGCAAGCCCTGGCGACGTTCAACACGAGATGCCCCCCGGCCCATTGTCCAGCGGCTCCGCAACAATGTAGTAATCATTCGAGCCGTCCGCAGTAAACGTTACATGCGAGTTCAATCCTTCCGTATTGGAGACGAGTTCCACCAGCGCGCCGCATTCTCCGCGAACGAACACGGTCTGCGGGATAGCCTGGACCGTCCAGACGGACAGGAGCGTATTAAAATCACTGCCGATCGTGTCGATGGTGAATGCCGTTCCGGCCGTGGGCAGGACAATCTTGAAGAATTCATCGATACCGCCGAGCCCCGCGCTCGGGCTTGGCTGGACATTCCCGTCGAAGCCGGCGGATTTGGCGAGAGGATGTTTGAGAAGGTCGTCGGGAAGCTGGTGAGGTTGATCGCCGTCTGGCAGGAGTTGTTCGTCTTCAAATTGGGCACGTCGGACAGGGTATTCGTCGCTGCATTGTAAACGACGAGCGCGAAGTCCTGATCGTTGCCGCTACCCACGTTCGGAACGCCATCGCCGGCGATATTGGCGGCGCGCACGATGACTTGCCACGGGGCACCGGAAGTCACCGCGGCAATGCCGCCCAGCGAACCGATCGGGTTCAAGAACACACTCTGCATGTTGTTGACGGAGTCAAACGCGCCACCCGGCACCGACACGTTCTCGGCAAACACGTTGCCCTTGTACGTGACCCCGCCAATAATCACCTGTAAATCCAGGTTATTCACCAATTCTTGCGCGGCGCCCGGCGCCCCTGGGGCATCGGTCCAAGCCAACGTCACACGGAACGGCAAGCCGTTGCTGGCGATCTGGCCTGACAATTCGTAGCTCTGACCTGACTGGCTGAAGTAGGTCTGCTGCGGCTGCCGGATTCGTTGTGATCAGGGGTGAGTCAATCGCCCGCGGTGACGATTCGTCACGGATCGCCCGCCCCGCGCCATCGAACATACGCGCCAAATCCAGTTCGCCCATGCCCTGGGCATTTGATGGCAATGTGTCCATGGCATGCGTCTGGGGATTGGTCAATGGCAGATAACGGGCCGAATTGCACAGATAGGCTTTGGCCATCGCTGGGCTGGGCTGCAACAATGCCTGGCCCAGTTCATTGGTGAGACGATTCTGGAAATACCACCACAGGAGTTGAATGGCTCCGGAAACCACAGGCGCGGCATAGCTGCTGCCCGAATTGCATTGATACAGGCCGCCAGGGGGGACATACCTCGCGATCTCGTTGGAACAAGCAGTAAAGGGGGGACAATCAAAAAGATTCGTAATAGCACAAATGGTATTGTCGTCGTTGCCAAGATTCCCACACTCATCGCGGTTGACAAGGGGAGTGATCAGGCCCGAGGCATCGATCCCGAGCGCCAGTTCGGACGATGCGCCATAAATTGTGGTGCCGGGCGCCACAATCTCGGGCTTGAATCGCCCGTCGAGGGTCGGACCGAACGCCGTGAACGGTGGGAGCATTAGTGAATTGTCCTGCTGGTTTTCCGGCGCGCAGCCACTGCCGTCCAGTCGCACGCTGTCGGATGAGCCGACCGTGATGACGTTCTTGGCGGTGGCGGGAGCGGTGAGACGAATGTCCCCAAACCCACCGACATTTCCACCGGCGCCTTCATCGCCAAGGCCGGAATTGGCGGCGAAAACCACGATAAACTCCTGATTCAACGGCGATGGACCGGGAACACTGTTCGTGTTTCCTCCAATTCCCAGGTCTCCCACGAGCAAGGCATCGCGAACGGCGATGTCAAAGGTCTGCGAATCGGAAGTGTATTGCCCGCCATTCGAACCGTCTGTGTTCAACGCGTCGCTCCAACTGTCGTTCTGGATGCGCGCACCGAGCCCATAAGCCGAGGCGATGAACGACGGCAGTGAGTTGATGCAAAGAGTTGTGGGATCGATCACCGGGGCGGGTGGAGTGCCTGCGGTATGCGCCGCCTGAGACCAAATGCGCGAGACGCCGATCTCGCCAAACGGCGAAACGCCAAGGCCGAGCTGGAACCCGCTCGCATCCCGGTGGGTGTTGTCAACCGACTGGGTGACGATAATTTCCGTCGGGAGCGTCAGCGGTGGGCTAAGTACCAGCCCGCTTGTGCAGGTTACTACGAGAGTTGTCGCAAGCATGCACGGCAACGTCGGGTAAATAAAGGTGTTGGTCTCGCTATCCGTACCCGAGCAAGTATACGGGTTAATAGGAAGGAATGTTTGAGTTACTATTTCGTTGATGACGCATACCTCATCAGCAACGTTCGTCTGAACATCGTATCCGGCAATGACCGAAGCCACCAGCGTGCCGTGCCCGTAAAAATCCTCGGACCCGGAGAAGTTGACATCGAAAGCCTGGCACCCCAGTTGTGGCTGGCCGGCATCGATGTAGCTGGGTGGCTCTCGATACACCACACGCGACGCCCCGGCCCGAGTGCCAAACTCGTAAAATGATGGATGCACCACGTTGTCCACATCAATTCCCGTGTCCGCAACGTCTACAATCGGATACGCGAACTGATTAGTGATCGATGACAGGCCACCGGCCACGGTGTTGGTTATGAAATCCAAGTAATTGGTGTACAAAGCCGATGTGCCAGTGAGTGAGTTGGTCGGCCCGAAACCGGGAGCGTTGGTCTGGGTGGCGAGGATGAGGCCCTGCACTTCGTCCAAGAGCCGCTGCGGTTCGACCTTCTGGATCCACAACACGTCCGGCAGTTGCGCGATTTTGGCAATGGCCGATGGTGGCACGTCCATTTCGAAGATCTGCTGTCCGGAGCGCGTCAGGGACGTGTTGACGAAGCCCATCGTGGGGACCCGTGTGGCCTCCTGTGGCTCCTGCGAGCGATCCACCACGGCCACCCGCACCCTTATCGATTCAGTCCCGGAAGCATACCGAAGCTCTGGCGGGATCTTGTAAAATGGATGATAAGCCCCGATCCACTGAATGGAACCGCCGGGCGAGCGCAGCTTTTCAAGCTCCTTTTCCGTCCCGGTATCCATGAAGACCAAATAGGCGTCATTGGGCACATAGGAGACAACTTGCACGCCACTTACGGATTTTATCAGGCTCAGCCACTCGGGCGTGATGGGTCCGCGGAACTGCACCAGTCGCAGCCGCTTGCCAGGCACCTCTTCCTCGCGAAAATTGGCTGGAACTGCCGGGTCACCGGAGGTCGTGTCGAACGAAGTACCGCTCAACTGAATACGGTTCAAACGGTTCTCCTTTACGGCTCGCGCCCCGTAAAGCTGCGTCAACTGATCGACTTGAGCATCGGTCGCTTCCACCAACCAGTAGGAACCGTAGTTCGTAACTTTCTGGAAACCCTTTGCATTGAGCTGGCCGATTTTCTCGTCTGCAGTCGGGTAAACGACGACCTTGTTGTCCGCCGCCGCGACGGGCAACGCCTGACAGTGGTGTCCCGCGAGGATAAGACACACGAGACCAACAAGTACTGACAACCACGTTTTGCAGGATTTCATTGCTCGAGTCTTCTCCACCCTACCTATCATTCGGAAAGATTGGCTGGTGGACTATAAGGTATCAAAAGGGCTTTTGCCTTTGCAACCAGAATGTTTGCAAAATACTTTGGCACTCTCACGGTTGCGAAAAATCGGGCTAAAACACAGGATTTCACCATTTATTTCAACAAGCAGATGCCGTTGTGTAGTTTGGAGGCCTGATAAATGAATTGGCAATTATCGCCTTCCACACGAGTCGGTTACACCCGCACGCTGCCGAGCCGCAAGGCCTCCGCCCCGCTCGCACCGCCACCGGCGGCATCGGGAAAACGGATGCCCCAGGCTGCGCCTCCCGTCTTGGTAAACTCTTGATTTGTCACTGCGTTCGGCGAGACCCCGGTGACCAGGTTTGATCTAGTTTGATTTGGTTGAATTGAGTCCACGCGGGGACGGGGTCATTCGGGCAGTTTGACTTCCCCGCTGGCTTCTGGTGGGTCCTCGATTCCGAACACCGCCTTCCGCAACCACGCCTGCCTTTCCTCGGGTGTCTTGTCTCCCCGGCAGATTTCGTCGCGGTGTTCCTCGGCCCATTTCGAAAACTCCTCCTCGCGCAGTTCGCGGAGTTGCTCGCGCTCGAACTCCAGCCGTTCCCGTTCAAGCTTGAGCCGCTCGGCACTGTGGTCGCCCTTGCGCAGCGCGACAATGTCCGCGCAGAACTCGCGGAGGATTTTCAAATCGATTTCGCCCTCCGCATTCAACTGACTGAGGACCTTGGCCGCGATCACGTAATGGGCCGTCAACCGTTGCGCCAGAAGGTCCGGCAGACCGGGCTTTGCTGGCCTGATTCAGTTCGTCGGCATCGGCGTCCATCTGTCGGACAAGGCCGATGATCTCCTGGTGAAGGCCCCAGTCGCGGTAGCCGCCCTGTTTCCATTCGGACAGGTTCTGCTCGCTGATGGGCTGTCCTTTGAAGTTGGCCTTCAGAACGGCCTCCACTTCGGGCAGGGAATTCAGCCAGTCCACCAGATGTGTCTGCAACTCACCGTCGGCGAGGCGGCGATTGAGTTGTTCGCGGATTTCGCGGGGCAGTCGGGCGATTTTCCCGGTGCGGGTGCTCATGGGGCAATCCTCACGGGAGACCGCGAATGAAAGGGAATGGACGCGAATTTCATAACGGTCACCTGTATTTCCCCCGGATGTAGCGGTTGTAGTCGGCCGGGCGACGAGGCATTCAGCAAGCCTTCGAAGTGGCGGGACGGCACGCCGGGGTGGTCGTAGACGCGTCCACTGCGGAATTCGACGGTCAGCGTTCCGCCAGCGAAGCCGACGGCGCGAATCGCGGTCGAGGTGACGGTAATCATTTCAACGTAGTAGCTCATGGCTTGCTCCTTTTTGAAGTTGGTTGGTGCTTCATCAAGGCAAGAGTGCCATTGAAGTTCCCGAACTTAAATGACGATAAACGACCGCTGGGGTTTTTCGTTACCTGCTTCGCCCACCGCGTGTCTCAGCCGACAGCGGAGGAACTCAAAACGGAGGACCGGGCGGGTCCGAGTTCGCCCACCCTGCGTCTCACCGGACAAGGAAGGCTCGCCAAATGGGTACATCCTTTTGAATCGCTTCACTGTTTCAGACCGGGCTTGAAGCTGCCGTTGTGGATTTCGTTCCCAAACCTTGAAACCCTTCATTCTCAACTGGGATGGTGTGTAGTGGTGCAGCAGGCGCATGATCGCCAGCCCATCCAAGGCGGGTTGGACAGAAAATGCTCCACGCGACGTCCATCCCACAGCCTGAAAACGCCAGGTCTGCGCCTGGCATTGACCCACCGCGCAAACCCTTGCACGATTTCCTCGTTGGTGCAGAATCGCCAGTAGATGCGAAAGACGCCCACCTCGTACCCCTCGGTTTCGTCACAGAATGACGAAGGCTCATCTTCTGGTCGCAAGCGTCGCCACATTTCCGGGGTGAGGTGCGCTAAGTATTCATCCACCAGTTGTCTGATTTTGATCGTCTCAACCCAGTGGCCGCGCCCAAACGGATGGGGCTTGTCGGCATTGGCAGGTAAAACACCTTTACGGCGATCTCTTTTTGACAATTGTTGCCAAGGAAGCGGGAACTGGCCAAGGCCAAAGAATCTATCGACGATCAACCACGGATATTTCCCGTAACCCTGTATCCGGGCCATGCTGCCGCAGCTAGGGTTGCCGTCGATGCTACGCTGATGCACAGATCGGATAAATGCCGATTCGCGCGCATACTCCCACCAGCAGCACACTTCCAATTCATCGGAAGGCACCCCGTCGAAGTTCCAGTTGCGAGGGTCGTCAATCGTCAGGTCTGGCGGCAGCGCTTCTCTCGTTTCGGACGCGTTGCTCATTTCAGTGGCGGGAAGACCCTCATGATTTTTACCTTTTCAAGGCTGACGGTGAGGGCTTGACCGTGTAACCAGTAGCCCATGCCTTTTTTGCGGCCCGGCTTCTTATCTGCCATACACGTTTCAAAGGAATATCTCACACCCGTTTTGCGGCCAGGTGTTCGTCGAGAATTTCCCGGACGGTCAACGCGCGGATTTCGCGGCCTTCCTTGCGCTGGAATCGGTCGATCTCGAAGCGCGCGTCCCCGCTGAAGTCGAAGCCGACGAAGTAGCCAAGCTTGCGGTCTTCACGAGCCATCACCGCCTCGAAGGCGTCGATATCCGGGCGGCCTACTTTGTCTTTTTGCTTCACCTGAACCGGATACCACACGTCCATGAATTCCAAATGACAGGTTTCCTTGCCGACGCGCTGTACCATCAGGAAATCGTAGAGCGCGCCAGCCTAACGGCGATCACAAAGAGGATCCCCACCTAAAGTCCTTCTGCGGCTTCAGCGGCAGGCGGATGATCTCGCTTCCACTTTTCCACCGGATCCTCGGCAATAGTCTCCGGCTCGCTGGCTGGTTCCTCTGCGGGTGTAGCACTGGCCGTCTCGGCGACTACCTCCGATTTCAAAACCAATTCCCCGGCACAATGCGGGCACCGCGTCGATTTCGGATGGATCGACCGGTGGCAATACCAGCATGACACTCCGAGGCGAAACGCGCAGAATCACCGCCAGCGGACCAAAGACCAAGCCGTAGAGAAACCAGTTGGCGTCTTCCTCCCCGCGATTCCTGGCCACGGCGGCCGCCCCAAAGGCACAGCACAACCAAACAAAAACAATCAGTGGGGTCGACAAATCCATCGCTCACAGCCCCTTGGCGGCCTTGGCGGCGTCGGCCTTTTTCTTGGCCTCCACCTCTTCATAAAATTGCTGGGAGAGCTCGGAGTTATAGATCGTCACGAAGGCATCTCCTGGTGTATCGCGTGTAAACATTTGCACGATTTTCCCCTTCCATCGCTCCTCAGGGGTTGCCGTCCCTTTTATCGCAGGGCCCGGCTCTCCGTAGGCCGCCACGAAAACATCCCGCACCTGTTCGAGATCTTCGTGAGCGATAATAATGGAAATTTCGTGCAGCTTTCCGCGCGTCGTTGAGTAGTAGATGGCTTTGGCGGTTGCAGTGCCAATGCTTAAATTCTCTGGCTTGCGCTCATATTCGTCCCAGTCCGAATCCTTCAAGCGAACCATGTCCGCCCGGTTCGAAAGCACCTCCCCAAACTTCAAATCCCGAAACCCATTCCGCCAGTCCATATAAGCCAGCGTCCCCATTGGCGGCGCATTCGTGTCGGCGGCGAGCGTCAGGCTCGCCATTAAGAATACGACAACGGCCAAAGAGTATTTCATGTCTTGCCCTTTTCTTTTTTCGACCGATGCTGCACCAGTTCCTCACGAATGGTTTTCAGATTGTCGCCGCAATAGATAACGCGCGTGTCCACGAGTGAAGATGGACGGCCCGCACTTGCCGTGCCTGCGGATGAAGCCTGGCGCGCTTTCGCCATGCCCACCTTCTACTCGAAAATGGGAGGGCTGTAAAAGAGAAAAGGGCGATGACGCAGACCGCGCACCCGCCGCTCCCGCACTTTGCGCAAAGCCCAGGTGCCGTAATTTGTAGGCGAGCGGCTCGCTTGCCGTCGTTTATGGACATGGCAGGCGGGCCGCCTGCCCTACAATCCAGAAACGCCTCCCTACAATCCAGAAACACCTCGATGAATCCTGAATTCAAACTGACGCTATACACCGCCGGCATCGGAAAATTGGCCGGACGCGTCAGCTTTTTACGAATTGCGGCCGGCCAATTGTCACGGCGCCTGCGCCCGGCGAGAAATTCGCGCCAGCCCGCCGCGTTTCGGGCCACCAGGCGAAACGCTCCCGCAACAAACTTTCATCGTCTACCGTTACCTCCAGCCGCGTCTGCGGCCACGGTTCATGCCTCACCCGAAACATTCGCCGCAACCCATGCCACTCCGTGAAGGCCACGTACCGCTCCAGCAGGAATTCGTCGAGGCTGCCGTGTTCACAAGGCGCGAAACATATCGCGGCGTCCCGCTCCGCTTTGTAAGAAAATCCCGTCCCGCGACTCGTCACGCGGCCCCGGATCATCCGCTCGCGATGCTCGTACTCGATTCTTCCAAGCCGATAGGGCAACCCAAATAGGGGCGGCCCCAACCAGGTTGCGACCCGTTTTGGCACCCACTCCGCAAGAAAGAAGATTCCCGTCTCGCCTGCGTGCCGCACATACGTGCGCACGTTGAGAAACTCGTGGTTCGCGAACCAGCACCCCACCCATTTTGTCAGGCTCCCGCCGAAGGCAAACCGCAATCGCTCCTGCGAAAACGCCACCACGCTCACGTAAGCTTTCCCCTCGCGCACGTCCAGGGGAAACGGCACCGTTGCCTGCAACCGCGCCGGCTCCACTTCATAATGCAGGAACAACACACTCATCCATTTCGCTTTAAGCATCCCAGCTCCACACACGATTTATCGACTATCCAAAGCACCGACAGTCGTGCAGTCGAAATGCACCTGGTTTGGGCAACCCCTGATGAATTTGTGCATCCGTGAATTGAATTTCGGGCCGCAGATTTTCGGGCAATGAGCTGCAGGCCGGCAGGGGTTCCACGATTCCCTCCGAAAGAATGCGCACTTGCGCGATGGACACCAGTGGGGTCTTCATTACCCGCTCCAGGCAACAACCCAGCAGATAGTGAAACCATAATGGCATGGGGACATACAGCGGTTTCTTTCCAACCACCCGGGCCACCCGTTGCACGGCTTCGGTCAACATCAGCTCTTCTGGTCCCGTCACTGCTACCGTCTGCCGCGACAGCCTTCCATCAAGCAAGCTCGCGCGCAGAATGCGAACAACGTCTTCAACTGCAGTCGGGCGTATCGGCTTGTCTTGGAAACCTACGAGCGCGAAAACTGGAAACGTGTAAAAAGCGTGGCTCAGATGGTCCAGCATGTGATCGCCAACCCCATAGATGACGCCGCATTTCAGCACCGTGTAGTCCAGCCCCGAGGCGCGAACGATCTCTTCGGCAGCCCATTTCGATTCATGATAGCCGGAGCCACAACCGGGTCGCGCACGGAGAAAACTCAGCAAGGCGACCTTCTTCACACCGGCCCGCGTCGCTGCGTTGACGACATGTCGCGTTCCTTCCACATGCACGCGCTGGTAGGTTTGCCGCCCGAGCTCACGATTGATTCCGGCGCAATGCGCGACCGCATCGCATCCGGCAAATGCTTCGGCCAGCTTCGACTCGTCTTCGAGACCCACCATCGCCAGCTGAACGCCCGCCAGCTGTCGAATGCTCTCATCACGGTTGTCCAATCCGCGCGCAACTAGCACCACTTCATGTCCGTCTTCCACCAGCGCCCGCGCGACATGTCGTCCCACGAACCCGGTTCCGCCAGTAATTGCCACTTTCATGTTCACATTCTCCTTTGCACATTGAGACTAGGCCATCATCGGCGGTTTCGCGTTCTCTTTCCCGCGCCGTCGGCTCGTCGAAAGAACGTACAGGTTGAAGAAGTGCATGACCCCAAGGACGACCAGCACCAAACCCACTTTGGTGCTCAGGAACTCGATCGCCTCCTGCAGGTTCCCCGGCTTCTCCCCGTACTTCAATGCCAGCGTCACGTATCCGATATTGATCAGGTAGAACCCGACCACCAGCAGATGATTCACCGAATCCGCAATGGCTTCGTTTCCCAGAAATGCGTCCACCAGGAAAACCCGCCCATTCTTATGCAGCGTCTGCGCCACCCACAGCGTCAGGGCCACGCTGATCACCACATAAAACGCATACGTCCAGACGATATACAGATTCATACCGGCTCCTTTCCGTGGCTAATGCCACCTTCTCGTGAGACTTTGCAGTCTCAGTTCCTTCTTGTTTTCCGCGACGATCCATCCGAGCAACCCGCACACGCTAAAACCCACCGCCTGCAATACCCCGTGCGTCCGCGCCATTTGCGGGATGGCGATCCACACCTCACCGAAATAATCAGCCACCGCGTAGACACTCGCATAAACCATCGCCACAACCGCCGCGATCGCCGACACTCCCAACAGCGCGCGGGCTGCCAAGGGTTCAATTTTTCTCAGGCTCCACAGCACCCACGCGGCCATCATCATCAACGCGACGACGAGCAATGTGGCTCCGGTCAATCTCACCGGCCGCGCGTGTAAGAGATATCCTGCGGCCAGTAGGGGTGACCCGCCTGCCGCACAGATTGTCAGCATCCATTTCATCTTCCCGTTTTCATCCCCGGTCCTGTCCAGGACTTCCGCCGCCATCAGCGGCGTCACGAACGCCGCAAAATGAAAGTGCACGGCCACCAACAGCACAAGCGGCTCTTGAAACCCCAGCGGCTGCATTCCCCAGCGCGATTGCAACAAGCCGACAGCGCCCACTGCCAATCCGATCATCCCCACCACGCGGCAAATCTCGCCAAGATGTTGTGTCGACGGAGTGAGATGTGTCCGGCGCTGCCACAGCCCACCGATGGCAATCCAGATGCATACCGCCAGCCACGGCGCCACCAGCATTCCCGCGATCGTACCGGTCGGCGCCAGAAAGGAAATCGCCGCGCCGACGGCTGCAATTAAGAGCAGCCACAGACTGTCCACCCCCGCGAGTTGTAGTCCCAACGGCGCGACGACGAGCGGTCCGAGCAGGAAAAGTCTCTCAATCGTTCCGATTCCGCGGTTCGGGTCCCAGGGAGCCAGAACGAAAGCGCCCCACAGAGCGCTTCCACTGGCAACCGGGAGGAGTTTCGCTTTCATCAGTTCCCTCCGCCGGCGGCACACCAGTGCCAGAAGATCAACAACCAGTACGTTGCCGCCAGCGCGCAAAATAATCCCGTGAGCAACGCGTGACCGACGGCAAACTGCCGGCCCTTCGGCCAATCGGTATGTTCGTAGTAGAAGAAGTCGACCGCAACCCGCGCGGTCCAATACGTGGCGATAAATGCCGCGATCCCCAGGGCCGCCCGCACGCCCAGCAACATGTCTTCATGCAAGAGAAGCGTCAGCAGGCCAAAAGTGGTGATCGTCAATATCGCAAACGCCCCATGGACCCACATCAATTTGCGGTTGAAGGAACTGAGCCGCGGCAACTCGTCAACCCAGTGCAACCGCCAGGGCACCTGAAAGCTCGCGATGAGCACAACGAAGTGGCCGATGCCCGCCAGCCAGAGCAGTACATTGAGTAATTCCTTCATGATATCACCCTCCAAGCTGCCAACGTGAACACCAGGCCAAGGTAAACGAACAAGAGCGTGAAGAAATAGTGGGCCAGGCGATTCTGCGCTTTGACCCGGTCGTCGTAATAGCCAAGCTGCACGACAATCCGCGGGAGCCAAAATGCGGCCATCAACAAGCTGAGGAATCGTCCCAGCCCCGGTCCGCTCGCCAGTTCGGGCGCAAACCACACGCTCAACGCGCCCAAACCGATCAACACCCCGACAATGTAGACCGCATGCACGATGAAAATCTGGCGAACAATCGCCGACATTTTCATCAGATTCGCGCCGTACCCCAGCTTCCGGGGGATAAACAGGTTTGCCGCTGCGATTACCCATTGGATGATTCCCGCCGCCCAGATATATGGCACCAGCCGATTCATGATCGTTCTCCTTTCAGTTGACCGCTCCAATCACGCGCAGGAACGGAACCACTACGCGCTCGATGAACGGGGGATGAAACAGCCAGAACACCGGTCCAGCCACGATGATCCAGGTCATCAACCGCTGGCGGATGACGCTGCGGCCCCGACGTTGCCATCGTCTCTCAAGCAACATCCCCAGTCCTTGCAGAGTGAAATACAATGTCGGAAATCCAAACCCGGCTCGGGCCGGTACCGAGATCACCAATTCATGCAATGCGCCCGACGCCAAAAATACGCCGAAGGTCGCCGCGCCCGCGCCGTAACGACGACGGAGCGGCGCAAACCACAGCACCTGCGCGAGATCACGAAAGGCTGTGTTCCACCGCGCACTCCAAAAATCTCGCAGGGAAGTCGCCAGAATCGGTGCGTGCATGATTGGCGGCACCCGCCACGCCAGTGCCAACAAATGCATCACCCCGAAATGCAGCAGGAAGGCCAGCCCAACCCAACCGACCCAGCCAACCAGCAGGCTTTGCCCGGCGGGTAGCCGACGCGCCATCCACCAGACCAACAGCGCTCCCAGGGCGGTTTTGGTGGTCGCAAATACCCAGTCCAAAGGTCGTGCATCATGTCCCGCACCCGCAAAAGTGCTCGGTGACATTCCGGGCCACAACAACCAATAGCCGAGACTGCGGCCGACTCCCATCCGCAGACCACTGCGCCGCGCGCGAATCCACGTGATCCATTTGAAGCCGAAAAACAGGGCCGCGGCCAGGCTCCACATCCACGCCCAGGCGGGAAGCTTTCTGCCAACTGCCAGGGCGAATCCCAGACCGCATCCTCCCGGCAACCAATCCGATGTTTGCTCCGCAGGGGTGCTCGCAATTTCACAGCCTCCTTGTCGGCAGTATCGCCGGGCCGCGAACTGGCGGTAACCGCACTCCAGCAGGCGCATCGCACCGGGCGCGCGACTCATGGCCCACAACGGCCACGCCCACCACACTCGTCGCGCCAGGTAAACCACCGCGCGGGCGCCGCCGATCAACTCGCCCGCGTCGGTCACCAGTTTCATCTCGTCCGCCGGTTCCGACAGCGGGACGAACCGGAACCCATATTTACCCAGCCAGCGCTGGCCACGCCGCGCCCAGGCCGTGCAGAACCGACATTCGGCGTCGTAGAACACGCATCCGCCATCTTTGTCAGTTATTTCTGTAATTTCAGAATTCATGGTCCAAAAAAATCAGCGCAGCAGCGCGCCGACCTTTCCACCCATCTTCATTAATTTTCGCAACGTCGCCGGCGGGAGTTTTCCGACATCCGCGTAGCAAGCTGAGGCGGCCTCGAAGAATTCGAGCATCTTCGCCAGTTGCTCCCGCGCGTATTCGTCCTCTTTCCCCCCGGCCCGTCCCTCTTCCACCGCCTCCCGCAGCAATCCCATCGTCGGTTCCACTTCGCGCCGCATCCGCTCGTGGATCACAATCTGGAAAAGCGCCCAGAACGTCCTTGTGCGTCTCGAAATGATCGCGGCGATCCCCCAGGACATGGATCACCTTCACCAGGCCCCAATTCTGCAATTCTTTCAGGCTGGTGCTGACGTTGGAGCGCGCCACGGACAAGGTCTGGGAAATCTCCTCCGCGTTCAGCGGCTTCGGCGAGACGAACAGCAGCGCATGGACCTGCGCGACCGTGCGGTTGATCCCCCAGCGGGTCCCCATCTCCCCCCAGTGCAGGATGAACTTTCTTGTGAGCGGCGTCAGCTTCATTTCTGTTATGACAGAAATTACAGAATTAAATGCAGAATGTCAAGCGCCTTTTTCCAGCACGGCTCCGATGATTTCCGCCGGTGTGTCCCAACTGAAACGGGCGGCGTGCCGGCGTCCGCCTTCGCCCAGCCGTTGCCGCAAGGCCGGATCGGTCATAAGTTGCTGCAAGGCCTTCGCCAGCGCCGCCACATCACCCTCGGCGATGAGTAGTCCGGTTTCGCCGTCCACGACCGCTTCTGCGGTGCCGCCGCTACGGTAGCCCACGACCGGTTTCCCGTGGAACCCAGCTTCGAGATAGGTAATGCCGAATCCTTCCACGCTTTTCGGCAATGTCCGGCTGGTCATGGCGAAGATGTCGCATTGCTGGTACGTGCGCGCGAGGGTGTCGGTGATCTCGCCGAGAGGATCGAAGGCCACGCCGGCGTTCCGACAGGTTTGTTCCACCCGCCGCAAGTATTCCACGTCGCCCTTGCCGCCAACCTGGTAAATGACCTTCGCCCGCAATTCGGCCGGCAACAGCGCCAGTGCCTGCGCGGTGTCGAGTTGCCCTTTGCGCGGGTGAACGCGGGCCAGTGTGAGGACGCGGATCTTGTCGTCGCCGGGCTTCGCGACTGGACCCGACTGCATGGCGGCCGTACTGCACGAGCAGGGAGCCATGACAATCCGCCCAATCAACGAAGACAGGAAGCTCCGTTCGATCAACGACCGGGAGAACCGGGAAACCGTCAGCACGCACTCGGCGTGCGGAAAAAAACGCCGGGCCCAGAACCTCCAAAATGGGTTGCGCTCGAACCGCAGCACCTCGGAACCATGCAGCAGCGAAAGGATGCGTCGGCATTTGACGCGGCCCAGAGGCAGGAGAATCATAAAGGCCATATGTGCGCCGACGCTCGTAAGCAGCACGGTCGCCGGCTCCAGTTGCGCCCGCCGCGCGACCAGTTCCCGCGCAAATTGCGTCATGTCCCAAAACCCGAGGCTGCCGCCGGCGCGCAATCGCACGACGGGAAACGTCTGCTTTTCGGGCGCGCCACGCGTTCCGTAGTCCGGCGCCCACACTTCGACGGTTTGACCGGCACGGTGAAGGGCCGCCGCCAATTCCGCGCTGTACGTGGCGACGCCGCCGCGAAACGGGGCGAACTCGTGGGTGACGATCACGATTCTCGGTTTTGCGCTTGCGGGTGGTGTCATGCGTGGGCTACCGTCATCTCAACAGACTGGCATGGCCCTGCCAACCCAAAAAAGCACTTTCACTTTGGCATGGGGTTTGGTATCAGTCTCGCGACGAACCAAAAATCAGAAGTGTAGTTTTTGATGAGCGTAACTTTGACCGAAAATGATGTGGCCGACCTGAAGGAAGGACTGCGCCGGTGCAGCCCGGAAACGATTGAAGCCGCCATCCGCTACCGCGAAAACGGCGATGTCGCCGCGATTCCGACCATCGTCTTCGGGATTCTCGACCGCTATCAACCCGCCACGGCAGCGGTAAAACTTTCGGAAGCGAATGAAAATACGCGCCTCGTCGAAGACATCGGGCTGGACTCGCTGACGCTCCTCGAAATCGTCCTCTCCATCGAGGAAGTCCTCAAACTACGGATCGAGAATGAGGAACTTCGTGAAATCCGCACTCTCGGTCAGCTTAACAAGTTTCTCCACGACAAGATCACGGGCGCAACACGCGAAGCGCCCGCCAAGCGTTATACCCGCGAGCAAATTGCGCTCGTGCTGCCGCAACAACCGCCCTTCCTGTTCCTCGACGAGGCCCTGCTCAGCGGGGACAGCGTAAAGGCCAGTTACACGATCAAGGGCGACGAGTTCTTCCTCGAAGGCCATTTCAAGGACGAACCGATTTTCCCGGCTTCGATTGTCTTCGAGGCGATGGGACAGGCCGCGTGCCTCTGGGTGTTGGAAAACGGGCCCGCCCGGCTTGGCAAGGAAATCAAGTCGAACCACGTTTTCTTTGCGTCGCTGGATGGCGCACACTTCTATCGCAAGGCCAAACCCGGCGAAAACCTGGAGTTCGAACAGAAGCTGGCGAAACTGCGCGAGCCACTGGCGGTTTTTGAGGGAACCGTGACTTCCAACGGCGAGCGGGTCGCCAAAGTCGAGCGTCTCGTGCTCGCGTTCGGTGAGCAGTTGCTGCCGGGCAGCGCCACGCCGGTGATTGTGCCAGAGTTGGAGGCTCCCGCAACGCTCGCGGTGCCCATCTCCTCCAACGGCTCGGAAAACGGTCCGTCCTGATTCCACAGCAATCTATTCCGCCAATGAAGCGTGTCGCCGTCACGGGCCTGGGGTTCATCACCAGCATCGGCAACAATCGCGAGCAGGTACTGCGCAGTCTGCAGGAATGCCGCACGGGCGTCGAGCTGTTTCCGGATTTCGCCGCCCCCGAGATTCCCGTAAAACTGGCGGGTACCGTCAAGGGCTTCCAGTTTCCCACGCCCTACTTCGAGGATTGGATCTACCCGCCGGAATTCCAACTCACCCGCGAGCAGTTGCGACCGATGGCGCCAAACTCGCTTTACGCCTACTGCGCCATGCAACAGGCGATCGCCGGGGCGAAGCTGGCCCCCGACCTGATCTCGAACCCGCGCACCGGCGTCATGTGCGCTTCCGGCGGATCGATGTGGCTCGCCTATGACAACCTGCACACCATGCTCACCCGCGGCGTCGCTCGCTGCCAGCCAATGGGGATCATCAATAGCATTCCCGGCTCGCTCTACATCAATCTCGTCACGGCCTTCAAAATCAAGGGCGGCTCGGCCGGCTTCTCCAGTGCCTGCTCGTCCTCCGCCCACGCGCTCGGCGCCGCTTGCGACCTGATCCGCCTGGATCGCCAGGACGTGGTCTTCGTGGTCGGCGCGGAGGACTGCAATAAATTCAACATTCTTCCCTTCGCCGGCATTCGCGCCCTGAGCCTGCAGACCGATCCTCAAAAAACACCCTGCGCCTTCGACGTGAAGCGCGACGGATTCGTCGGCACGGGTGGGGCAACCGTTCTCGTGCTGGAAGATCTGGATCATGCGCAACGCCGCGGCGCACCCATTGCCGCGGAAGTACTCGGGTGGGGCCAGTCCTCCGACGGCTATAACGTCATCGCGCCCGACCCCAACGGCGATGGCCTGCGACGCGCGATGGAAGCCGCGTTGCAAGATGCGAAGCTGCAAAAGGACGATGTCGATTACATCAACGCGCATGCCACCTCCACGCCTGCGGGTGACGTCAGTGAGTGCCGCGCAATCCGCACATTATTCGGCAACGGCAAAACCCCGCCGGTCAGCAGCACGAAGAGTCTCACGGGCCACGGCCTGTCGCTGGCCGGGGCAATGGAAGCCGCGTTCTGCGTCCTCGCGGTGCAGGAAAAGTTTATCCCGGTTTCCGCGCACATTACCCAACTCGATCCGGCCTGCGCCATTGTCCCCATCGTCACAAAACCGATCGCCGCCGCGCCGCGCGTCGCCCTCAACAATTCGAGCGGCTTTGGCGGCACCAACGTCTGTCTCGCGATCCGCCGCTGGGAAAATGGCCGCTAGCGAACCCAGGAAGGTTTTCCTCACCGGCGCCAGTTCCGGCATCGGACTGGAAACGGCCCGACTTCTTGTCCAACACGGCTGCGAAGTGTGGGGAACATCCCGCGACGTGTCGCGCCTGCCGCAATTGCCGCGCTTCCACCCGGTGCGAATGGACCTGGCCAGTTTCGACTCGATCCGCCAGGGTTTTGCCATGGCCCAGCGGGAAGCCGGCGCATTCGACGCGCTGATCAACAATGCCGGCGATGGCGCGTTCGGCCCGCTGGAAACGATGCCGGCGCAGATGGTGCGCGCGCAGTTTCAGGTGCTGGTCGACGCGCCGCTGGAGTTGATTCGATTGGCGCTCCCGAAAATGCGAGAACGCGGCCGCGGCGTCATCCTCAATGTCACCTCGCTCGCCGCGCAGTTCCCGATTCCGTTCATGGCGCCCTACAGCGCGGCGAAATCCGCGCTCAGCCTGTTCACGCAGGGACTGCGGGTGGAGTTGTCCAACACGTCGATTCACGTCGTCGAGTTGCGGCCCGGGGACATTAACACGCCGTTTCACGAACGGACAAAGAAGGTGGCCACCGCAGCAAGCGCCGGGGAGCAACGCCGGCTGAAGGCGGTCTGGGATTCGCAAGTCCGCAACATGATGGCCGCGCCGCCGCCTGAGCGCGTCGCCCGGGCCATACTGCGCGCGATCACGGCGCCGAACCCGCCACCGTTATTGGTTGTGGGAGGGTGTTTTCAGGCACGGGTAACACCGCTGGCGGCACGGCTCTTGCCGCTTCGATTATTGGAATGGGCGCTGCGGCAATACTACCGGCTCTGACGCGGAGCGCCGCAATCGTCCGCACGATATCGCGCGGGTGCATCGGCGGGCAGGCCACTTTCATGGCCTGACGGACCGCCGCGGGCAGCTCCGGCTGCTTCCGCCACTGCCCCACGATCCGCGCCAGCCCTTCCGGACTGCGAATGAGTTCCGCGAGGCCGTGCTTGCGGCAGAACTTTACGGTGATGTGTTCCTGCGGCATGATGCCGCCAAGACAGTTCAGCAACAGGGGACAACCGCTGACGATCGCCTCGCTGGTCGTGCCAGTGCCCGGTCGCGCGACGATAGCCGACACCGAGCGCATCAGCTTGCCGACGTTCGTATTGTGGGGCAGCAGGCGCACCCGCGCCTGTGGGTTGGCCTTCGCCCACGCCGAGATTTCGCGTTCGGCGATCTGCGATTTGCCGCAGAGCAGCACCACTTGCGCGTCGCTGTGGCGTTGCTTTAGCGCATCGAGAAAGCGGACGTGATTGTGCGCGCCGCGGCTCGAGGCGCTGAGCAGCAAAATGAACTCGTTCGGATCGAGGTCCAACTGCTGGCGGATGAATGCCGCTCGGCCCTCCTCGTCAGAGGGTTCATCGTAAAAAAACCGGCGCAAGAGAAAGCCCCCGACCTGCGTCTTCTCCGGCGCCATGCCCCAGCGGATGGCGGCCTCGCAGGTTTCGGGAACCGCGCCGATGAAAAGATCGGCCGATGGATTCACCCAGTGGCGACTAAAACCGTAGCCGCCCGACAATTCGCCGCAGTAGGTCACGCACTTCACGCGATCTTCGCCCAATACCTCACGGGCATGGTCGAAGAACGCGTGATTCAAGGAGTCATGCACGCTGAGGAGCACGTCGGGCTGCAGTTCCTCCAGTATCTTGCGATACTTTCCCGCGCCCAGCGGCTTGTTCGTGCGAACAATCGCCACGACTTCGAGGAAATTGAAATAGACATGATGCAGGAACGGCGCGGTGCGCTGGATCCAATTATACAGCCAGACACCGAAAGCGTAGAGTTCGTGCGATTTTTCCAGGGGACGATGAAGCTGCGCCGAAGTATCCAGCGACGGCATCGTCTGGGCCCATTCCTGGAAAGCGCGGGCCCGCATGTTGTGGCCCCCCCCTGTGCTCGACGTTAAAAGGACGACGCGCATAAACGGAGCGGATTATATGATACACCATTCCTACTACAAGCTTCGAAATGGCTTGCGCCAGACCCAACCCAGCAGCGGGAGTTGTTTCACAATCGCCCCGCAAGACTGTTCATCGCGGTGAAGCGGCGCCGCAAGCAATAACAGCCCGACCAACAAAATCGTCTGGGTAAAGGTGATGCCCAGCAACAGATAAACGCCAATGTGAAATAGAATCAAGCCGGACCCCCACCATCGTTGAAGCGCCGGCCGGAACGCCGCCCAAAAGGCGAACAATTCCACGTACACGGCCACCAATCCGAGCGGCCACCCAAACCAGGGATGGGCGAGGAGCCAGGGCCCCAGCCAGCTACTGGAGTTCGTTTGCAACAATCGATCCGCGATGATTGACGCAAGACCGGTCGGCAGGAAAAGGTTGTTCTGACCCGCGCCAATCTGGTAGATCGCCCCGCCGATCTTTCCCACGCCCGACATCGTATAGGTCAGTAGTACAATCGCCTGGCAAACCCAGAAGATGAGCAAGAAACGTTGTCGTACTGCCCGACCAGCCGACCGCGCGGGCGCGTTTGGCAAAAACACCAACCAGAAAGCTGTCAACACCCACAGGTGGTAGTTGTGGCTGATCTTGCCAAACGAATTGTCCAGCCCCGCAAATTCGAATAGTCCGGCAAACACCAGCGCCCGCGCCCAACGCCTCTCGGGGAAGATTGCGCCAAGAAACGCCGCGACCAGGTACCCCGCCAGGATACCCACCCTGCCCACGCGCAACGGCACGGCGTTGAGCCAGCAAACTGGCCAAAGCGCCAGGGTTTCTCGTCGATCCAGGTAGGCCGACCAATCGTGCAGTGTGGCCACAGCCATGAACAGGACTGCCACGTAGTAACAGCGCACGACAACTCGCGTGGTGCGAAACGATTCGGTCTGGCGACTCAGCGTTCCTCGCGGGGCTGGCTGATGGTCGAAACCGAAAAAACGCCGCACCCGCCGAAGGAGGGTCACGGCGCTTCTCCCGGCGATACATACTCCGCGAGTGGTTGGACCTCGTATTGTCCCGTGCGCCAGCGGACCAACGGATCGAAGGTGATTGTCACAAGCTCATACCGGCATGGCGACGGCAGGTGGTTCTTCTCCAAAACCTGGCGAATACGCTGTTGCTCGTCGGTTCTTCCCTGCTTCACCGCCAGCCCCAGTTGCTGCACCAGCTCATCGACGGTCACGCTCTGCGGATTCGCCACGAAGTCTTCCGCGTCCTGGTAGAAGAGCGGCTGGGTCAATCTTTGCCCATGCGCTTCCTGCAAGCGCACGGCATAGCGCGACTCCGACCCGGGCACCAGTGGAAACAGGAACCATGAATAAACCGGAAAGACTTCCTGTCGCGGATGCAATGCCGTCGCCAATCCCAGCGCAAAGTAACCCGTCAAAAATAGTGCTACCCAGCCACGCAAGATTCGGTATGCTGCCATTCAGTCGTCTCCGTGCCGTCATCCTATCCAAAGCGTACGGCGCGGGTCAGGCTTAAAGTTTTTTTGTGGGCGGAAATTCCGCGAGACCATGGCCAGAGTCCTTTATGGAGTAATGGGAAATACGTTCGGGCACGTCTCCCGCGCCCTGGCTGTCGCGCGCCGATTGCCGGAACATGAATTTCATTTTGTCGGCGGGGGTCGCGTGCCCGAAGTCTTGCGGGGTTTATATCCCGTCCTGGAAGTGCCCGTGGCGCGCACGGTTTATAAGAAACAACGCGCTTACGTGCTGGCCACCTGCGGGCACCTCGCTCGTTGCGTGATGAACCAACCGCGCGTGCGTCAGGAGATCCTCGATCTCATCGACCGTTGGCGGCCCGACATCGCCATTTGTGATCGCGAGTTCTTCCTGCCTCATGCGGTCCGCCAGGCGGGGTTGCCGATGTTTTCGCTCGACCATTCGCATGTGCTACAGGTCTGCCGCTACAAGGTCCCTGCGTCGCAAGTGGTTTCGTGGTCGCTGTCACGCCTTGAAGATTTTCTCTTCTTCGACCACACCCGTCACAACCTGGTCACCTCTTTTTTCCATCCCGAACTCAAGCGCCGCGGTCAAAATGAACTGCTTCCGCCAATCTTGCGACCTGCCGTGCGCGAAATTCAACCGCGGCGGGGCGATTACGTCTTTATCTATCAATCAACGCCGACCTTTGGCGCTCTCATCGACGTCGCGCGCCAACTCCAACGACCCGCCATCGTCTACGGTTACCGCAACGAAAAGGCAGTCGAAGGCAATCTGACATTCAAACCGTTCGATCCGCGGGCCATCCTCGAAGACCTTGCGGGCAGCGCCTACGCTGTCGCCAATGCCGGCCACAATCTTATTTGCGAGGCGCTCTACTTTGGCAAACCGCTCCTCTGCTTTCCTGTTGCGGTCAACTTCGAGCAATTTATCAACGCCTGGTACGTGCGCGAACTCGGCTACGGCGATTTTTCGATCGGCTTCCAGCCTACCGCCGCGATGTTCGCGGATTTTGAGTCGCGCCTCGACATGTATCGCAGGAAGATTCAGGAAACATTCGTGGACGGCACGGAGATCGTCACCAACCGCGTCCGCGATCTTATCCGCGACTCCCACGGCGCAAAAAAATAAATGAGCGCACCGCCAACCATCGCCTATATCTTCGAGCGTTACCCCGTGCTCTCGCAGACGTTTCTGCGGCGTGAGGTCGCGGGCGTGTGCGGCCAGGGCGTGCGCGTGGAAATCCATTCGATGCTCACGCCCAGCGCCGCCGATCGAACCCACGCGCTCGCCGACGTGCCCGTCGATTATTTCCGACTGGTGGGAAGCCGGGAAACTGGTCGTCGCCCTGCCCCGCGAACTGCTGCGCGATCCGGCATTGCTGCGCGACGGCTGGCGATTGTATCGCCGCTACCGTCCCACGAATGCCGAGAACTTCTGGAGCACTATGTGGGCTGCGATTTTTGCCATCTGCCGCGCCAGCCGCATGCGCCGTCACAAACCCGCCGTGGTTCACGGCGTCTGGGCGACCGGACCCGCCACGGCCGCCGCGATCCTGGGCCGGCTCTGCGGCATTCCGTTCAGCTTCGGCGGTCACGCCCATGATATTTACCGCCATGGCGGCGACGCATTTCTCGAACCCAAGCTCCGCGCCGCGAGTTTCGTGCACACAACCACCGCGGCCGGCGCCACGTATTTGCGAGAACACGCGCGTGGCGCGGCAGTGAAGATCATTCTCGCGCGCCGCGGTCTGGATCGGCTTCCCCGAAAATCCGCTCGCGATACCGCAACGCGACCAATCCACCTGCTTTCCGTCGGCCGTCTCGTCCCGAAGAAGGGACACGACCACCAACTCGCTGCTTGCGCCTTGTTGAAGTCGCGGGGCGTGCCATTCGCCTTGAGAATTGTTGGTGACGGCCCATTGCGGGACGAATTACAACGACGGATCGACCACGATGAACTCGGCAGTTTGGTCACGCTCTGCGGTGCGCTGTCTCCCGAACACGTCGAAGAAGAGTACCGGTGGGCGGACATTTTTTGGCACACCGGGGTGATCGACCCGCAAGGTGACCGCGATGGTATTCCAAATGTGATCCCCGAAGCGTTCGCTCATTGCCTGCCCGTGATCTCCAGCCGTACAGCGGGACCGATGGAAGCGGTAGAACACGAAACGACCGGGCTGGTCGTGGATGTATCCGACGCCACGGAATTGGCGGGCGCGGTGAAACGTCTCGCCGGCGACCCGGCACTGCGCCAGCGGCTTGGTGAAAATGGCCGGCGCTGGGTCGAGGAGCATTTCTTGATTGCCCAAAACGCCGCAACATTGGCACGCGCTTTCCATGATGTTTCCCAACGATAAACACGCCGCGATCTCGTTTACCTTCGACGATGGCAGTCGCGAGCACTTCGACATGGCCGTGCCGCTGCTGAATGAATTCGGCTTCAAGGCAACGTTCTTCGTGATCGCCGGCCTGACTCGCGAGAATAAGAGCGATCCGCTCGTGGCCAATCGCCGCCGCGATTGGTGGGCGGAGGTAAGCTGGCAGGAATGGCGCAGCGCCGCGAACCAGGGCCATGAGATCGGCAATCACTCCCTGACCCATCCCGTTTTGACCCGCTTACGGGAAACGCAACGGTTGGGCGCGGAAGTCGTCGAAAGCGCGCGCCTCATCGAAGAAAAAATCGGGCAATGGCCGGCGAGCTTCGCATATCCGTACAACAAATCGAACACGACTGTGCGCGAATTGGTTCTCCAGCATCATCAGGCCGTGAGGGAAGAGCGGATTCGTTACGGCAGCCCCGGCTTTACCCTGGCCAAAGCGAATCGTCTGATTGACCGCGCCATTCGCAAAGGAGTTTGGGTTGTCTCCATGATTCACGGGATCGGTCGCGGTTACGATCCGCTCGATCCCGACCTGCTTCGCCAGCATCTCCAATACATAAAGGCCCGCGAAGCTGAAGTTTTGGTTGATACGTTCGGCGCTGTCAGCGCCTGGGTCAAACGGACTTCGGCTTGAGTCCCGCCTTCTTCATGGCCAACTTGAGCGCTTCGCCAAAGCGGTCGAGTTGTTCCCGGGTATGCAGCGCCGTCGCTGCGGCGCGAATCAGGTCTTTGCCGGGCGGCACGCCCGGGGCAATCGACATCACCGTGAAAAAACCCTCGTCCCACAGCGCCTTCCACATCCAATAACACTTCTCCTTGTCGCCGACGACGATCGGCAACGCCGGCGTCGGGCTCTGCCAGTAATCGAGACCCAGGCCTTCCACGATGTCGCGCAAATAATGATGGTTGGCCCACAATCGCTCCCGATGCTCCGGTTCTTCCTGGATCACCTGCAACGCCGCGAGGGCGCTTGCCGCCGCCGGGGGACTGATGGCCGCGCTGAAAATAATCTGTCGCGAACTGCTGCGCAGATACTCGATCAACGCCTTGCTTCCCGCCACGAATCCCCCGGTGCTCGCCAGCGACTTCGAAAAACTGCCCGCAATCAAATCCACGCGCTCCGTCACTCCGAGTTGATCGCACACGCCGCGCCCGTCACGGCCGAGAATCCCAAAGCCGTGGGCATCGTCCACGACCATCGCCGCGCCGTATTGCCCGGCCAGGTCGCACAATCGCGGGAGTGACGCGATATGCCCCTCCATCGAGTACACGCCGTCCACCGCGATGGCCTTGGCCTGTTTCGCGTCGAGATGTTCGAGCAGTTGCGCCAGCGAGTCCATGTCCTCGTGCGCGAACCGTTCGATCTTTGCGCCGCTCAGCAATGCGCCGTCCCACAGCGATGAATGAATGCTGGGATCGACGATCAGGACGTCGTCGCGCTGGACCAAAGAACTTAAACTGCACATGCAAGCCAGATAACCCGCCGAAGTGACGTGGCACGCCTCCTTGCCGAGGAATGCCGCCAGCGCTTCCTCCAATTCAATGTGGTACGCGCGGCTGCCGTTGGCCAGTCGCGAACCGCACGAGCTGGCACCCCAGACGTCGAGCGCCTTCTTCGCCGCGGCCACGACCTTCGGATGACGGATCAGGCCGAGGTACTCGTTGGTGGACATCATCACCATCGGCCGGCCCTCGACCATGATGTTCACGCCGTCGGCGGAATCGATGACGCGGTAATATGGCGCATACTTCAGCCGCAACCGCGTATTCACGTCCGACTCGCACCGCTCAATGATGGGTTTGGACTTGCGAGAAAACAAAACTCGACACACTCCTTTGCCTTCGCGCGAAGCTAATAGAACGTCCCCCGCCAGTCAAGTCAGGCGGAGGTCGGTAGTGGGCCGGTCAAATATGTGCCCCTCCAAGGAAGGGACGAAGGGCTGGGGCTTCTTGTCCTCGGTAGCTTTAGCAGAGAGGAGTGCTTCTCTTCCCAGATCTCCCATCCGGAGTCCATGTAGCCGCAGGCTTTAGCCTGCGTTCGCACGCTTCCTGGAATTGTTGGACTCTATTCGGCTCGTGTGCTATTTGAGTGTGTTGCATACTGGTTCTTGCGGCCGTCCACTCGATGAAAGAAGATCCAGTCGATTGCTGCGTGTCTCGCTCTGGCGGGTCACTGACTTTAGGCGCTAGGCCACAAACGCTTTTTTGGTTATGAAAGATCACATTGTTGCCGATGGAGCGGAGAGGTCGCGGAAAAGCCCGGAGTTTCAGGGACGCCTGCGGGAATTGCACAAATCTATTCGAGCGCGACACGCCGCGGAGTTGGCCACGGCTGGTTTTTTTCGCCGTCTTGTTTTACGCTGGCGCATCGCTTCGGAGTATCGTCGAGAGCGCCGGAGGGTTGTTCCGTCACCTCATTCACTTTACGCCGGACATCTTTTAGGGAGGTTTTGAGTGATGAACGATTCGTGGCCTATTCCCCAGGATTTTTCCGATGCCCTGAAAGAAAGCGGGCTGGATGAGTTCTTTTCGGCCTACGCGGTTTCACACCGTCGAGAATATCTGAAGTGGATTACCGAAGCCAAACGACCGGAGACGCGAAAGCAAAGAATCCAGAAAGCGGTGAAAATGCTTTCCGCCAAGCGCGTCGAAAAGGCTGCTCGCTCGAAGAAAAAAGCCTGACATCGCACTGGTTGCGCCTTTCGTTCCACTACCGCAGGCTTGCCTTCGACTACGGCATGGTTTAGCTTTGAGCCGTTGGACGGAAGAAGCATGAATACGGACAAGATTCCGTTGTCACTAAAGGTTGTTGCGTGGCTCTCCATTCTTTCGGGCATGGTCGGCATCGTCGAGATGATAATCATGCTCGCACATGGTCATTTCGTAATTAGTTGGGGCATTCTTCTAGTTTTAGCTGGCAGAGGACTGCTTCATTTGCAGCGTGGATGGCGAACGTTCACTTTGGTGCTCGCGTGGCTTTCCCTGCTTGTCTGGCCCTTCGCAGGCATTTGGTTCGCTTTGCATCCTAGCGCCGTCCGCGAGGAGATTCCAATGATGTTCGCCGGCCAGACCGTGGGTCACGTTCACTTTGCCGCCTATGCGTTATCTGTCATATTTTTCGCAGCCTATTCATTTTGGCAGCTGTGGGTGCTCACACGACCGCGTATCAAAGAGTTGTTTTTTGAAGGAAGCTTCCAGCAATTCGCTGCAGCAAATCCGGCGGCAGCCGAGATACAGGCGGACGTGAATGCAGGGCGACACGATCTCGCGCGAACCAAGCTCCAAGCATTCATGGATACGTGGTAGGGTTTGACCCACTCTCCAGCGCAGGCCGTGCGAAAGTCGTTGGCAAAGGGGCGGTTTGTCATTAAAACTGCAACCACTTTGTCGCTGCGAGGAACCATCCTGTGGTTGATCGGCGCGCTGGCGTGCGCGCTGGGCGCCTTCGCGGAGAATGAGATCGTCTCCAACGTGGTGTCGCTCAACCAGCGTCCGCGCTACACGTTGCCGCAGTGCATCGACCGCGCGCTGGAGGACAATTCCGACATCCTGGTGGCGAAGAAGCATCTCGAAGAGGCCGCGGGCGCGATCATTGAAGCGCGCGCGGGTTACCTGCCGGCGCTCACCACCTACGCCAATTTCGAATGGCTCGAAGCCAACTACGCGACGCTGAATGGATCGGTGAGCAATCGGTCGGACATCTGGAACGTCAACATCCGCCTGACCGAAACCGTTTATGCGGGCGGCGCGGTGCGCGCCGGGATGGACATCGCGCGGTTGCAACAGCACTCGCGCACGCTCGACTACGAGGGCACGGTGAATCAGGTCATCATGGACGTGCGCATCGCCTTCTATGACATTCTGCGCAATCAATCCGATGCCGCCGTCCACGAACAGGCCGTGAGTTTTCTATCCGAACAGGCCAAAAACGAACGCTCGCGGATGGAAGTCGGGACGGGCCAGAAGCTCAACGTCCTCCGCGCCGAGGTGAATCTGGCCCTGGAACAGTCGGCGCTCGTCGATGCCCGCAATCGCCTGCGCAATTCCTATTTGCGACTCAGCCAACTCTTGTCGATCCCCTATTCCATCGATCAGGACGAAATCCCCTTTGATATCGAGGGGACGCTGGCTTACGAGAAAACCGCGCTCGAACTGGACGATTGTCTTTCGCGCGCGCTCGCGCAACGCCCCGAACTCACCGCCCGGGAAAACGACATCAACGTCCAGAAGAAACAACTGATCGTCGATCGCAGCGCGGTGCTGCCGCACGTCAGCCTGTTTGCCGGTTACGATGTCGTCAGCGAACCTGACCGCACGCAGTCAGCGGACCATTACGACGGTTATCTGGCGGGTGTCTCGGTCAGTTGGCAGTTGTTCGACGGTTTCGCCGCGCGGGGCCGCATGAACGCCACCCGCGCCCGCGTCGAAGCCGCCGAGATTTCCCATGACGCGGTTTATCGCAACATCGAGACCGATGTGTTGCTCGCTTATCGCGACCTGCAACGGTCCGAGGAAAACATCCAGACGCAAACGGCCAACGTGCAACTCGCCACCGATTCCCTGAAACTTGCCACGGCGAACTTTGGCCTCGGGCTGACAAGCCAATTGGAACTCCTGCAGAGCCAGTTGGACCTGACGCGTGCGCAGGTAGCGGAATTGTCGGCGCGATACGAATACAACGCCGCGCTGGCGCGGTTGGAGCGCGCCATGGGCACCCACTTTCAAATCACCGACGCCCGTTCCACGGGTAAAGGCGGCCCATGAGATGCGGATGCTACAAAACTTGCATTCTGCTTCTCGTGCTTTGCGTCGCACAAACCTCGCTGGCGCAAATCGAGAAACAGGCGGAGACATATGACCTGACCTTGGAAGACTGCCTGGTGTCAACGCTGACGGGGAACCCGGAGATCCAGCAGTTGCGGGTGGATGTCGAACGCGCGGCGGGCACCAGGCTCATATTTCGTTCGCGCGCGCTGCCGCAACTGGCTGCGCAAACCGAGGATGGCTGGCGGGGAGACCCGTTATACCCTCCCGCGGGCCTGTTCAGCATTGTCACCGCGCAGTTTTCCCAACCACTCTTCGACGCGGGGATTCCGCCGTCACTTCGTCGCGGCCGATTGGAAGTCACCCTCGCCCAACAAAATCTCAATCGCGCAGTGACGGATCGCTTGCACGAAGCCCGTCTTCTTTTTTTGCAAGCGCTGTATTTCCGCGATCTCGTCGCCGTGCATGAGGAACTCGGCAAGCATCTCCAGGCCAACGTGCAGAGCGAGCAACAGCGCCGCGACGTCGGTGCCGGTAATGAAGCGGCCTTGAAATGGGCGAAGATCCAACAACTGAACCTGGAATTTGCTCTCGCCAATCTGCGAAATGCCCACTTTTCCACGGTGACGCGGATCGCCGAGGTATGCGGACGCGATTCGAGCCAGGGCACGAATGGCACACGGCGGTTATGGCTGCCAAAACCGGTCGGGGCCCTGCGCTACGAACCAGTGAAGATGGATCTGGCGCAGGAATCCGCCGACGCGCTGCAGCAGCGTGCCGACCTGAAATTGTTGCAGGCGCTTGTCGACGCGACCGCCGCCGACAAGCAGACTGTTCGAGCGCAGTATCTTCCTGTGGTATCACTCGTGGCGTCGGGGTTGTTCGTTCCCCAGAACCTCCTGGTGAGCAAGCAGACCGATATCGTGCCCGGGCAGGACACACGCACAAGCGAACTGGAAGCCGGGGTGGCGTTGACCTGGCGTGTCATCGACAACGGACAGGTCATTGGCGCGAGCCACCGGCTGGAAGCCACGCAAGAGGCGTACGAGACCCTGCTGTTCAAGCTGGAGCAAAACATCCCGCGCGAACTCGCGACCATCCAGGGCGCCTGGCAAAGCGCGGACGCGCGCCGCGAAGCATTCCTCAAGTCCGTTGAGTCCGCCGAGGAGAATCTCCGGTTGATCGAAGCACAGGTTTCGCTGGGCCAGGCCACGCAGTTTGATTTTTTGAAGGCGCAAAGCAACCTGCTGGCCGTGCGCGCCGGCCTCCTGGAGGCAACGTACGCCTGCGAAGGGGCTCGGGCTGAATTGGACCATGCCACCGGCCGCTATTTGCAATACGTCGCCGCCCCCGCGCCATGAGGGCACTTGCGTTGTCAGAGAGGCGTGATTAGTATCCCTCCGTCGTTTTCACGATGAAAAAAATTGTCATTCTGGCGGCGCTCATCGTTTCGGCTACAGCCGTAATCCTCTACGGCATGTGGGCTTCCCGCCCGGCCGCGGAGGTGTATGTCGCGCAACGCGGCACGGCTATTTCCGCGGTGTATGGCACGGTGAAAGTCGTGGCCTCCCTGACCATGAATGTTCGCGCGCGCAATAGCGGTACGATCCGTTTTTCCGATCGCATCGCCACGAATACGATTGTTGGGCTGGTGGTTACGCAAGGTGAATTGCTCGCCACCATTGCCAACGAAGACCTCGACCGCGAAGTCGCCAAGGCCGAGTCGGATTTGAAGGCCGCCGAGGAGCGACGGAGAATCGGCCCGTCCGGTCAGCCGCCGCTTAATACACAAGAGGCCTTGCTGACGCGGTTGGAAAAACTGGCGCAAATGCAAAACGTGCCCGCAGCGGATCTCGAGCGGACCCGCAATGAGGTGCAAGCCCTGCGCGAACGCGTGCGCGTTGAGCAACTGGAACTCGACCAGCAGGTGGCGGTCTATCGTGACCAGGCCGGGGTGTTGCACGACCGCAAAGCGCACTGCCTGATCACGTCGCCGATCGAAGGCTATCTCAATAACGTCAACTGCCTCAACGGTGAGTTCATCGGCGACGGCAGCACGCCGTTCGTCGTCGCAACCGTGGCCACGTATCTCGAGGGCCAGATCAACGAAGAGGACGTCGGCCAGGTGGCGCCGGGGATGAAGGCCGCCGTGCGGCTCTACTCCTACGCCAATCAGGATTTTGCCGCCACCGTTGCCCAGATTCTTCCCACGGCGAACAACCAGCGCTATACGATCACCCTGACACTGGACAAGGCGCCGCCCAATCTGATGTCGGGCATGACGGGTGAGATGAACATCGTCGCCGGCAAACGCGAGGATGCGCTGATCATCCCATCGCGGGCGGTACTGGCTGACCACGTGTTCGTCGTCAAGGACAACGTGGTAAAGCCGCGCGCCGTGAAGATCGGTTTTCGCAATCTCGAACGCACGGAGATCCTGGAGGGATTGAAGGAAGGCGAGCAGGTGGTCGTCGCCGACCAGGATTTGTTCCGACCCGGCCAGCGCGTCCGCGCCATCACCACCAACCGGTAGCTTTCGCATGCCTTCCCCGCTGTATATCGCGCTGCGTTTCATCGGTCATCGCAAGAAGGCGATCATTCTCAGCCTCGGCGGGATTATTCTCGGTGTGGCGTTTTTCATTTGCACCCAGGCGCAGACCCAGGGTTTCGAACGATTTTACATTCAAACGGTCCTGGGCACGACTGGCTCGATCATGGTGCAGGACCGGTTTCAGGACCGGTTTTCGGGCATTTTGCAGCCACAGGGCAACGCCGTTGTCAGCATCCAGAACGAAAAGCCGCGCAAATACTACGAGGGGATCACGGACTCGGACGAGGTCATGCGCGTGATTCGCACTTTCTCCAACGTCCTCGCCTGCGCGCCCGTCCTGGAAGGCAATGCGACGGTGGACACCGATTTTACCAGCGACGTTTTTCGGCCGCAAGGCATCGACCTGGACTCGCAACTGCAAGCCACCGATCTGCGCCGTTATATGACCGCCGGCGATCTCGGCGATTTTCGCCAGAAATCCTCGGGACTGCTCCTCGGCGTGGCGCTCGCGCAGAAGCTGCGCGTCCAGGTGGGCAACACGGTCACGATCATGGGACCGAGCGGCGAGCGGCGCAGTTTTGAAGTTTGCGGGATCTTCCGCACTGGCGACAATTTGATCGACGAGAAGCGCGGGTTCATCCATCTGCGCGTCGCGCAAAGTTTATTGAACAAGCCGTCTGAGGTTTCGTTTATTCTCGTCAAGCTGCGCGATCCCGACCGCGCGCCGCAACTGGCCGCGCACCTCGAGTCCCTGCTCCAGCATCGCTCGCGCAGTTGGCAGGAACGCGAGCATGGGAACCTGCAAATCTTCAAGGCCATCCGCTACTCCGCCGCTATCACGGTCTCGACGATCATCGTGCTCGCCGGCTTCGGCATTTTCAACATCCTCACGCTGATGGTCCTGGAGAAAGTGCGCGAGATCGCAATCCTTCGCTCCATGGGCTACCGCCGGGGCGACATCAGCGCGATTTTTCTCTGGCAGGGCTTGCTGGTCGCCGTCATCGGCTCCCTGGCGGGCTGCGTGCTCGGGGCGGTGCTGACGTGGGGCGTGTCGCGGATTCCGATCAAGATGCGCGGCTTCTTCGCGACGGAACATTTCCTCGTTTATTGGAGTTGGTACCACTATGCGGCGGCCATTGGCATCGCGTTCGTCGGCGTATTCCTGGCGAGCTACTTCCCGGCGCGGCGCGCGGCCAGGCTGGCCCCGGTAACCATTCTTCGGGGTTCCGGACAATGACGAACAGCGCCACATCCGCGGTCAAAGCCGACGCCAGAAGCACGCCGGTCGCGGCGTTGTCCTGCCATGGATTACAGCGCTATCTCGGCGAATTCGAATCGCGCGTGCATGTGCTGCGCGGAATCACACTGGACGT
The DNA here is from genome assembly GCA_963812605.1 of uncultured Verrucomicrobiae bacterium. Lineage (GTDB taxonomy): Bacteria > Verrucomicrobiota > Verrucomicrobiia > Palsa-1439 > Palsa-1439 > Palsa-1439. Next base: position 361,617 of record CAWEWF010000004.1, read on the forward strand.
CCAAATCGGCTCGGTTCACTCGATTGTCGGCCCGTCCGGTTGCGGCAAGAGCACGCTGCTGTACGTATTGGGATTGCTCGACCTCCCCGACGAGGGGCGGATCATCATCGGCGGCCAGGACGTGTCGGGATTGTCCGACAATGATTTGTCGCAGAAGCGCAGCGAGTTGATCGGGTTCGTTTTTCAGTTTCATTTCCTGATGCACGAGTTCACCGCGCTGGAGAACGTGACCATCCCGATGCGGCGGCTGGCCAAATTAAGTCCCCGTGAAATGCGCGACCGGGCAGCGATGCTGCTCGATGCCGTGGGACTGGGCAGCAAACTGGAGCGGCCCGCCAATCATCTTTCCGGCGGGGAACAACAACGCGTCGCCATCGCTCGTTCGCTGGCCAACGACCCGAAAATCCTCCTCGCCGACGAGCCCACCGGCAATCTCGACGCCGAAAACTCCGAGCGCATCTTCAACCTGCTGACCGAACTGGTGAAACGCGAGCAAAAGGCCCTCCTGCTGGCCACCCACAACCCCCAAATCGCCCGAGCCGGCGATTTCATCCACGAAATGAAAGACGGCGTCGTGGTGCGCAGCGGCCCGCCGGGTTAGAGATGCCTACGAGACCTATTAGGGATTCTAAATCCTGATTGACAGGATTCTAAATTGGCGTATGTTGGAAGCATGAAAACGACCATTGATATTCCAGAAGAACTGCTTCGGGAAACCATCAAACGCACCCGCGCCAAGACGAAACGCGACGCGGTCGTTACCGCCCTTGAAAAATTCAACCGCCTCCAACGCCTTCGCGAATTGAATGCGAAATTGCGGGGAACATTCGTTGACTTCATGACCCAAGACGACCTCAAGATCATGCGCGAAGATGCGAAATGGACGAGGACCTCGTGAAACTTGTGGACACATCCGCGTGGGTGGAATACTTGCGCTCCGGGCACGGGGAGGTTGCTGAGAATGTAGAGTCGCTGATCCTGTCCGACGACGCTGCCTGGTGCGACATGGTGATGCTTGAGCTTTGGAACGGCGCACGCGGACAGGAAGAAAGACGAAAGCTGGCGGAATTGTCAGCCGCCGCTCCGCGCTTCGAAACCAATTCCGAAGTCTGGAAACTGGCGCATCGGTTGGCCACTCGCTGCCGCGACAAGGGTAAGACCATTCCGGCGACCGACATTTTGATTGCCGCCTGCGCCACTCACCACGAGGTCGAGTTGGAGCACAAGGACGACCATTTTGACATAATTCTGCCGCTGGCAAAATCATTATGAATCCGAACGCCGCCCTGCTCCGCTGCGGCAATCTGCCGGCGCTCAGATGGACGATTGAACCGAACACTGGCATTTCTGTCGCGAATGCGGAATTGACCCCGACAGCCGGCTGCCGTCACCGATTCAGTCCTTCTTCCGTGCGGCACAAATACCACACCGAATGCGCGTGCCGATTCTGTCTTCGCTCAGGATTAGACTGACGAGTTTCCGGTCTGCATCCCAGCACGTGAGGCAATATGGCCGCTCCTTATTTTTGTCGTCGTCCAAGAAGTAACTGTTGCCGTCACGACGCAAGCGTGTTGTGATGTCGCTGGCTTCCTTCAGCGACTTAACCTGCTCGCGTAGTTCCAAATTCTCCTCGCGTAGTTGGAGAATTTCCTCGCGTAGTCCCACAATACGTTCGTAGAGATCTTGGTCGTTGTATTTCTTGACCAACTCTGCAATTTCTTTGGCGTGGTCCAGTATGCTCATGATTTCTCCTAGACGGGCGTGATAAACCTAACGTCAGGCTGAGGAATCACCTTCAGAGATTTGCCTGCCCGACTCGTCCTTGAATTTTCCATTTTCAAACTCGACCAAGCTGGAGATGAAACGGACATCGTCCTCTGAAAGTTCAAACCACTCGCCATGAACCCTTTTCTTGGTAAACCAGCCGTGGAGTATCTTCTCAGCTTTGTAGCTATCATCTGCGCCGATCTCGTGCATGACTAGAACTGTGAATGGAAGCAGGGTATTGACACCTTTGGATCGCGTCTTAGGTTCTCCGCTTACACCGATTTTGTATATGCGTCGTTCTTTGTTTCCTAGCAAATACACAAAGCCATCATACTCCTTATTGGTCGCTCTATTAGGATGCTGCCCGCACCGTTCTTTACATGGCCAACAAGCCTTTTTGCCTTCTATGTCAATGCAAACAGATTTCCTACCTTCTTTACCCTCGCAACGCTTGCTTGCTTGCAATTCACACACTGCCCATGTGTTAACACGGTGTATGCCAGGGAGAAGCACCTCGATAAGTTCCTCAACGTCGCTGTGAAACAACTCCAGCTTAATGGGAGGCTTTCGACCAAAATAAAGTTCGAAGGGGTCCCGTGGAGAGCTAAACTCCAGGTTGTCTAAACGGTGGTCCCGTAGCCGTAGCTGTATACGGATACGAATGCCATTCCAATCCACCCATTCATACTCCAAGGCGGAGCCTTGGAAATGGTCACCGAAAGGTATAGCGCCACGTTCCTTGCTGGTGTCGAGTAGTCCTGAGATGAAGCCGAAATGCCAGACTGCATCAAAGAGCCAGTCGATGACCTTCCTCTGGACGAGTTCTCTCGCCTGCTGCGAATCGCCAGTGTCATCTGTGTGAGACATTGCCGCGATGTGTGGTTACCTCTTCCGTTTTGCGCGGTACTTGGCTCGTGCCTCAGCGATTGTCGTGGACGGTGCTGGCGGCAGTTCACGAATGAACGACCAGGAGACTTCGGCGACTTCGTCGGTGTCGTAGGTGACTTTGAAATGGCTGCCCAGATCGTTGTCTACCTCTACACTCACCGGGATGGCTTTGGCGGAAATCCGGTTGGCCTTCTTGATGGCGGATTGCGGCTCAAGAAAGCAGAGGCCGTCCGCAAACTCCACTTCGAAGGCGTCTTCCCAGCCCAAATACCGGGCCCTGCGGACGCGGGCAAAGACCGCCTGGCCGTACGGTTTCTTAAGTTGAACGTGTGTCTTCACAGGCGACCTTCGTTTTTCAATTCCGTGATCAGCTTAATCAGTTTGTCGTCCGGCGTCCAGCAAGCACCGTGTGGCTGTGTTTTAAAATTTGGCCGGCGGGCGTTGGGGTGGGTGAGATGCTCCAAGCGGTTGTGCTCGGCCACGCGCAGCGCCAGGACTTGTTGGCGACGGGTGACCAACTCCGCCAGTTGACTCTGGGCGGCGCTCAACGCGGCGGTGCCGGCCGGGTGTACGGCGGCGCCGTAAGCCGCCAGCACGGCGGCATCCAGTTGGTCAGTCTTGGCCAGCCGACCGGTGGCGCGGGCGAAGTCGCGCACGTGACGCGCGTTGACTACCGAAACCACTACACCGGCGCGTGCAGGGCGGCCACGACGGCGCGTTCATAGCCGCCTGTGGCTTCGCCGATGACGTGCACGGATCCCAGAGCTTGCAGCCAACGCACCAAGGCGCGGTGGCCCTGAGGGTGGTTGGGAAACTGACGGAACTGCGCGCGGGATCCGCTGGCGGCGTGCAGATCCAGGGTGAGTTTGGCGACATCCATTCCGACGTAGACGATCGATGGCAACATGGTTAGACTCCTCCTTGCAATGCGAGCTGGTGGTGGCGCGGATGGGCGCGACCGCCGCTCTGGCAACTGTTCGAGCGTACCGACAGGCAACGCGGATGGATCCAGCTCCAAACGGACAGGTCTGAACCGAACCGAGGGCCACGACGATCACTTCCGCGCGCCCTTGGGGGGCATGCCCCCCAAGGGCCATCCTGTCGCTCCCACACGGTGGGAAACCAAGCCAGAGAGTACCAAAAATTCTAGATACAAGGGCCACGCTCCGTCGCGTCGCGTTCATTCAATGCGGCCACGACGGAGCGTGTCCCTCCAAGCCGCAGATCAGGACGTTACCCACCGTATTGTAATAATCCCGAGGCGGGACACCACGAGGAAGACCGGACTACAGCGTCCGGCGAAACAGCAGCGTGGCGGCGGTCATGGCCAGGACGGTGAAAACCAACAGAAAAAGCAGGTCGCCGCTGACGGCCACAAGCCGGTGTTTTTCAAGACGAAGCTGTTTGAACCCGTGCACGGCGTAGGTGAACGGGTCGACGACCGCGATGGCTTTCATCCAGGCCGGAAAGGATTGCGTGGGATAGACCGCGCCGCTGGGGAAATACAACACCGTGTTCAACATCCCGAAAATGGCGCGCGGCACCAGCGGGTCGCTCACGCGCACCATGATCAGAAACATCATGCTGATCAGCGCCAGCGCCGTCGCCACCACCAGCAACAGCATCTTCGCCAGTCGCAGCGGGATTCAACGGATCGGGAATTCCCGCGATGAGCGAGCCGAGAGTGATCAAAACCACCCCGGCGATGATGGCCTTGGCCGCGCCGGCGAGCGTGAAACCCAGAATCAATTCAAATTTGCGGATCGGCGTGACGAGATAGCCCTCGTGCAGGCCGCGCGCCTTGTCGTCGATGAAAATGATGCCGCCGCCGATCATGGCCGAAACAAAGATCGCCAGCACGATCGTGCCGGGCAGCAGGTACTGGATGTAAGGCACGTACGGATAAATCTCCACGACGGAGAGCGTCGCCGCCGCGGTCGTGCGCGGCGGAACGGCGGGTCCATTGTAGGGCGCAAGCATGCCATTGAGGCTGCCTTCGAGCGCGGACGCGGAGAATTGTCGGTGTTGTCTTCGACCAGCGCGATGCGCGGATTCGCTCCGGCGAGGACCTTGCGCGAAAACTCCGGCGGAATGTCAGCACGCCGTTGATTTTGCCGTTGCGCAGATCGCGCAGCGCGGCCGCCTTGGTCGCTGTAAGCAATCGGTGTCGAAGGTGCGCGCGTTGGCGGCGACGGCCTGGCACATTTCCTTCAGTTTGATCGCCGGCACGCCGTGGTCCTGGTCGACGACGCCGACTTTCAGGTGCTTGACGTTGCCGCCGAACGCGTAGCCCGAGCACGACCAGCTGCACCAGCGGCATGACGATGGAGACGATGACCAGAACCGGGCTGCGCCGGAACCGGCGCAGGTCGCGTTCGATGATGGCCCAGATGCGGTGCATATCGTCTTGTCCTCTTATCCTCGCTGCATCAGAAACGGGCTGTTGGCAGCCGCCGGGCGCCTGCAACGCGTCGCGCAGTTGATGGCCGGTGTAATGCACGAACACGTCGTCGAGCGTCGTGCTCTGCACCGAAAGCGAAGTCACCGTGACGTTCGCGTTGCGCGCCGCTTCCATCAATGCCACCGTCGTGCGCGGGCCGTTGTTCGACGAAATCCGGAAGATGTTGTCCTCCGCCTTCACTTCGGCCACGTCGGGCAGGTGTTTTCACGTCTCCAGCCAGTGTTGCGGACGTTCGAGAAACTGACCTCCAGAATGTTCTTGCCGGGAATCGAGGCCTTCAATTTCAGCGGCGAATCCAGCGCCACCAGTTTTCCGTGATCCACGATCGCGATGCGGTCGCAGAGCTTGTCGGCTTCGTCCATGTAATGCGTGGTGACGAGGATCGTCAGGTCGCGCTCGCGTTTCAGCCGCGAGAGCATCTCCCAGACCGCGACGCGCGAAACGGGGTCGAGGCCGGTGGTCGGCTCATCGAGGAAGAAAAGCTTGGGCTCATGCACCAGGCCGCGCGCGATTTCCAGCCGGCGCCGCATTCCGCCGGAAAACATTTTCACCGGCTTGTCCGCCCATTGTTCAGGTCCACTGCCTTCAGCAACTGGTCGGATGGTGCGCAGCCGCTTTTCGCGCGGAATGCCGTAGAGCTTGGCGAAGATGCTCATGTTCTCCTCCGCGCTCAGATCGAGATCGGACGTCATCGCCTGCGGAATGACGCCGATGGACTGGCGCACGTCGTTGGCCTGCGCGGACGATGTCGAAGCCGTTGACGCGCGCCGTGCCGGAAGTCGGCGGCACCAGCGTCGTCAACATGCGGATGAGCGTGGATTTGCCCGCGCCGTTTGGCCCGAGCAGACCGAACACCTCGCCGTGCTCGACGGAGAAGTTCAGCGCGTCCACGGCCGTAAAATCGCCGAAGCGCTTGGTCAAATTTTCAACGTCGATGTCAGCCATGGCCTCACGGGCCTTTCAACGGCAACGTAACGTAAGCGGTCATGCCGACCGCGAGGCGCGGTCGCGGTTGTCACAGCGCAGGCGGATTTCAAACGTCTTGATGTCGCGCTTGGTGCGGCTCACGTCGCGTTGCGTGGCGTAATCCGCGTCCACGCCGCGATAGAACACCGTGCCTTCGCGCACTGCGCCGGAAGGCAGTCTCACCGGCAATTTGTCGCCGAGACGAATGCGGTCGATGTACGTCTCCTCGACGTCGGCGCGCACCCAGAGATCGTCCGGGTTGATCAGGGTGACGATCGCCTGGCCGGGATTCACGACTTCGCCCTGCAGCGCCGCGCGCGTGTCCACGATGCCGTCGATCGGCGCGAGAATCCGGGTGTAACCCAGTTGCACCGTCGCCTTCGTGCTCTGGGCGCCCGCCGCTTGGGTTTGTTTGTTGACGGATTCGACCCGTGCTTTCGCGGCGTCGTAAGCCGTTCGCGCCTGATCGTAAGCCTGGGCGGACTCGGCGCCCTGGCGGTATAAGGCCTCCTCGCGCTGATAGGTCAGGCGGGCATTTTCCAGATCGGCTTTTGCCTGCGTAATCTGCGCGGCGTACTGTTGTTCACTGCTCGCGTAAAACGCAACGTCAGCCTGCTGTTCCTGGGGTTGGATGACGCCGAGCAATTCGCCATTGGTGACCACGTCGCCTTCTTTGACGAAGAGTTGCTGCAAACGGCCCTGGATTTCAGGGCCAACAATCACCTCATCCGTCGTCACAATGCCGGTCAAAACGATTGCGACAGGTGGCCGGGTGCTGGCGTAATAAATGACAGCCGCGACAACGGCGAGAATCACGATTAAAACAAGGATTTTGGGTTTGTTCATGGTAGGCGAGATTTTGGATCCGTAAATAAACCGTGGCGGACGAAATCGAGCACCTCTTGTTTGCGCCGCTTCAAATTGCGCGCGCTATAAGCGTCCGGGTGTCCCAGCAATTGCAAGACCCGTGCGGCGGAGAAATAAAACACGATCAGGGACACGATCGACACGGAGGTCTGGAAGGCATCCGCGTGGCGAAATTCTCTGTTGCGCATCCCGCGTTCGATCAACTTGCCAAGGGCCTCGCCGCGCGGCGCGAAATATTTATGGATCAGCCGCTCCAGAAAATCGCCGCCGGTCATCATCACCTGCTGGAACAACGGCGCGGATTGATGGCTGGCGCTGATGAAGTCAAAGTGCAGGCTCACATAACGAAGCAAGACCACTCGCGCTGGTCCCGGCGCATTGAGTGCTTCCAGTGCCTGGCGGTTGAATTCACGGAAATGGTCCTCAACCACCGCTTCATACAGACCTTCCTTGCTCTTGAAGTAGTAGTAAAGGAGCGCCTTGTTCACCCCGGCCGCGGCGGCAATGGCATCGGTGCGCGCTCCCGCCAGGCCGGACTGCGCAAAGATGCGTCCGGCGGCGGCCAGAATCGCGGCGCGTGTCTCCGCGCTACGCCCTTGCCGTCCGGCCGGCTTGCCTGTTTTTGAAAGGCTCATGATTTAACTAACCAGATAGTTAAATTTTATCATTAGTTGAATTTCTGTCAAGCCGTACCCCTTCCCAGGCCGACGAAAGCCGGCTTGACTCAAACGGCCTGTTAGAGCCTAATCTAGCCGTTGTTCTGGGTTATGCCGGTGTTTGCCCTCTGGGGTTGTTTGAATGGGAATTCAATGGTGAAGCCAGTTTTATTCTTCGGGATGGTTTTTTCCATCCTCGCTCTCGCATTCGCAGCCCCTGCCCAAGTGACGGAAAGGCAGGTTTTGCGGGGTCATGTGCCAAGGGCCGTTGCGGAGTTCAACTTGCAGCCGGTGGAGAAGCTTGCGAGTTCAACGAACCTGAATTTAGTGATCGGACTGCCGTTGCGCAATCAAGGCGCACTGACGAATCTGTTGCAACAGCAATACACGCCAACAAGCTCCCAGTACCATCACTGGCTGACCCCAAAGGAATTCACGGCCAAGTTCGGACCGACGGAGGAGGATTACCAGGCAGTCATCGCGTTTGCCAAGGCGAACGGGTTCACCATTACCGCAACACACCGCAATCGTACCCTGGTGGATGTGCGCGGCTCCGTGGCGGACATCGAGAGGACGTTCCGGGTGACACTGCGCACGTATCAACACCCGACGCAAGCCCGCAAGTTCTACGCGCCAGACGTTGAGCCGTCTGTCGACCTGACGGCCCCGGTATTGCACGTCGCCGGCTTGAACAATTACAAATTGCCGCATCCCTTAAGTGTCCGGGCGACTCCGGAAAGCAAGGTGGCGCCCGCCTCCGGTTCGGGGCCATCGGGCAGCTATATGGGGAACGATTTCAGGTCCGCTTATGCGCCGGGGGTTGCGCTCGATGGTTCCGGGCAAATGGTCGGCTTGGTGGAGCTGGATGGCTATGACGCCAGCGATATCACCAGTTACGAGAATCAAGGCGGCTTGCCGCATGTGCCGTTGAAGAATGTCTTGTTGGGCGGGTTCAGCGGAACCCCCACGGCCGATGCCGACCAGGTGCAGGAAGTGTCCCTGGACATCGAGATGGCGGTTTCCATGGCACCGGGGCTGTCCCAGGTCATCGTCTATGAGGCCCCGAATGATTCAGCATTTACTGGTGATGTTTTGAACCAAATCGCGATGGACAACCTGGCCAAGCAAATCAGCTGTTCCTGGGAAATCGGCGACGACCCGACTTTTGACCAGATCTATCAACAATATGCCGCGCAGGGCCAGTCGTTCTTCCAGGCCTCCGGGGACAACGGAGCGTTTACCTCACTTTGGTTCGGTCAGCAGCAAGCGGACAGCCCCTATATCACCCTGGTTGGCGGAACGACCTTGACAACCGGGCCAGCAGGAAGCTGGCAGTCTGAAACTGTTTGGAACTGGAACGTAGGCACCGGAGTGGACGCGACGGACGGCGCCAGTGGCGGCGGGATCAGCGTCAATTACCCTATCCCGACTTGGCAACAGGGGATCGCCACGGGCTCAAACCAGGGATCGTCGTCCTCGCGAAACGTTCCGGACGTTGCCATGGTGGCAGACAGCGTGTACGTCATCTCCGACAACGGTAACGTAGCAACAGATATCGGCGGCACCAGTTGCGCCGCGCCGCTTTGGGCCGGCTTTACGGCGCTGGTCAACCAACAAGGCGAAGCCGGCGGTCTACCTACAGTCGGCTTTATCAACCCCGCGATTTATGCGATCGGCGAGGGGGTAACCTATGCCAGTTGTTTCCACGATATCACCAGCGGCAACAACGAAACCCATTTCAGTCCCTCCCAGTTTTCCGCCGCTTCCGGTTACGATCTCTGCACCGGCTGGGGCACGCCCAATGGCAGCGGCTTGATCAACGCCCTCACCCGCTCTGCGTGCACGAACGAGATCACGACAACCCCCGCGCCATCGGGCGGTGGCAGCACGAGCGGCGGCGGCACCGTGATCTGCGGATCGAGCGTCATTGTGATTGCGACGCCGAGTCCCTGTTATGCCTTCGTCAATTGGACCGAAAGCGGCGTTTCCGTGAGCACATCGCCGAACTATACGTTCACTGCGGCCAGCGATAGGACGCTGGTGGCCAACTTCACGCCCGTTACCACGGTACTGATCAACTCGGACAGTTCACCTCCTGCTGGAGGGACCACCAGCGGCGGCGGCTCCGTAACTTGCGGGTCGAGCGTAATGCTCTCAGCCACTTCCTCCGCGGACTACAGTTTTGTAGATTGGACAGAAGGCGGGGTGGAGGTCAGCACCTCGCCGGATTACACGTTCACCGCGGCGGCTGACAGCACGCTGGTGGCCAACTTCACCTGTACCACCGCAATCCTGTCGACAAACGCATCTTACGACGGGACTGGCGGCCAGGGGACTGTCAATGTTTCAGCGGCATCTGATTGTGATTGGACAGCGAGCAGCCATGCATTTTGGATTACGATCACGTCGGGCATCAGCGGTTCCGGCACCGGGACGGTCAGCTACACGGTTGCTGCCAACATGAGAATCAGCGGGCGCACCGGCACCATGATGATCGGAGGGCAAACGTTTACGGTCGACCAGGGTCCGCGCGTAAACTGCATCTTCGGTTTGAAAGGGTCGAGTATCACACTCCCGGCGAAAGGCGGCTCCAAGACGGTGAAGGTGGAGGCGTTTGGCACCACTTGCAATTGGACCGCTGTCAGCAATGATCCGTTTATCACGATCACCGAGGGCGCCACCGGCACGGGTAATGGGACGGTTGGTTTCACCGTCCCCGGCAATACCAATACCGCGCCCTTGACCGGCACGATAACGATTGCTGACCAGACGTTCACGGTCAACCAGGCCGCGGGAGGATGCGCTTTCTCGCTGAGTCCGAAGGGCGCCAAATACAAGGCTACCGGCGGTTCCAAGGCGATCAAGGTAAAGCCCAAGCTGAACGATTGCGTTTGGACGGCAATCAGCAACGATCCGTTTATCACGCTCACCGGAGCTACCAGTGGCGTCGGGGCAGGAACGGTCAGTTACAGTGTCGCGGAGAACACGAATAGCACGCCGCTCACCGGCTCGATCACCATTGCCGGCGAAACCTTCACGATAACCGAGTCGGGCGCACCGTAGGCCGGACAGAAGACCTCCCCTGCCGGTTAAATCACGTCCGCGAAAGCGGCTTTGGTGCGCATGAAGAAGGCGTAGCCGAGCGTCATGGCGACGAAACAGGCGAGCAGCACAATCAGATAGCGGTCCCACACCGGCGCGATGCCCCAGAGCACGGCGTTGCGCGCCTGGTCAATCACCAGCGCGAGGGGGTTATACCGCACTATCGGCAACAAGTTGGGCGGAACCTTGCTGATCGAATAAAAGATCGCGCTGGCGTACATGATAATGACCATTATTACCGGCACGGCGGCATTGATGTCGCGCACGAACACGCCGAGGCTGGCCAGAAACCACGACAGGCCAAGACACAACAAGATCAGCGGCAACAGAATCAATGGCAGATAAAGCGCCGTAAGCGGAATCGAACCATGCGCCACCCACAAGCCGATGAATAGCGGCAACAAACTGATGAGCAGATGCGTGAACGCGGCGGCAATGGCGGACACGGAGAGAATTTCCAGCGGAAACACCACCTTGGTAACGTAATTGGAATTCGACAGGACCAGCGTCGGCGCGCGGCTGAGGCATTCGGCAAAAAAATCGAACAGCACCAGCCCGCAGAACAGCGCGAGCGTGAAATCCAGTTTGCTTTCGTTGGGATGGTTGCCCAGCTTCGACTCGAAAATGTAGCCGAAGACGACGGTATACACGGCCAGCATGAACAGCGGCCGCAATAGCGACCAAAAGATACCGAGAAACGATCCGCGATAGCGGGAGAGCACATCGCGCCTGGTGAGCTGCCGGATCAGGTCGCCGCGCTGCCGCAACTGGCGGATGATTTGCCACGGCAGCAGCAACTGCAGCCAAGGAATTTTCTTGTTGGCGGAATAGGTCGCGTGCAAGATTAGCCAATAGACCAGTCAATTTTTCGGGGGAATGCAAGCTGGAAATTGTCCCGCTGTCAGGTCGCGTGGCGGGAATAAATATTCATGAGCGCCGAAGTCGCCATCCGGGTCGAAAACGTATCCAAGAGCTACGCCATCTGGTCGTCACCGGCGGCGCGGCTCCATGGGCCCGTCCTCGGCCAACTCGGGCAGATTCCCTTCCTGCCGGCTCGCGCGCGCGATTTTTGCAAACGAGTTTCGCATGAGTCGTTCAAGAACTTCTTCGCGCTGCAGGACGTGTCCTTTGAAGTGCGCAAAGGGGAGAGCATCGGAATTCTGGGCCGCAATGGCGCGGGCAAATCGACGCTGCTGCAAATCGTCGTGGGCACCCTGCAACCGACCACTGGCTCGGTCACGGTCGACGGCCGGGTCGCGGCGCTGCTGGAATTGGGATCGGGCTTCAACCCCGAATTCACCGGCCGCGAAAATGTTTACCTTAACGCGACCATCCTGGGATTGACCAAGGCCGAGATCGACGAGAAGTTTGACGATATCGCCGCGTTCGCGGACATCGGCGAGTTTATCGAACAACCGGTAAAGACCTACAGCAGCGGCATGCTCGTGCGGCTGGCGTTCGCGGTGCAGGTGCAGATCCAGCCGGACATCCTGATTGTGGACGAAGCCCTGGCGGTCGGTGATTCGCTGTTTCAGAAGCGCTGCTTCCAACAGATGGAAAAGCTCATCGCCAACGGCACGACCTTGATGTTTGTCTCCCACGATCAGGAAGCGGTCCGCACGCTCACGAGTCGGGCAATCCTCTTGAAGGAAGGCCGCATGAAATCCCACGGTAACTCCGCGGAAGTGATCCTCGATTACCGCCGGCTCCTGCACGAGGAGGAAAAGGCGTATTTCAATCACGTTACGGAACACCTGAAAGCGAAGGCGGACGCGCGGAAAGTCGTCACTGCGACCGGTGCACGCAGTGACGCACTCTCGTTCGGCGATCTGGATGGAGAGGTCGTGGACGTTAAAGTCCTCGATGCCAATGACGAGGCAGTCTCGCTCCTGTATCCGCGCGATCTCCTGCGAATTCTCATCGTGTGCAAGGTCCACAAGCCCCTGACCCACCTGAACGTGGGCGTGCGCCTCCGCAACAAGGAAGGAATCAAGATTTATTCCTGGGGAACGTTGAACCAGGACATTGCGATCTGGGCCGGACTGACGACGGGAGAAGTGTTTTGGGACCGGCACTTCGACGCGGGCGAAGAAATCCGCGTCGTCCTCGAAGGCGCCTGCACGCTGGCGCCGAATCTGTATGAAATCCAGGCCCACATCAGCGAAGAGAACGACCGTTACTACGGGTCGCAGCGCATCCTCCAGTGGCGCGACGAGGCGGCGTTTTTCCAGGTCAACATGCGTTACCGCGAATACTTTTTTGGCGGAATCTGCGATTTGCAAATGAAGGCCATTACCGATGCATCCATCTCCGGAAAAGTCTAACCTGACCAGGCGGCAGGCCGATGATCTGGTTTCGCAGTCCTTTTCCGATACCCAACCGATCATCGAACAGGTGCTGGCCACGTGCGGCCTCGGCAAGATGCTCGATGTTGGTTGCGGCACGGGTTCGCTGGTGCGCCGTCTTCTCGAGCACGGCGTGGATGCTTACGGAGTGGATGCGGAGGAGGCGGCCGTTGCCCGGGCCAATGGAGGGGTGGCTGGCCGCTACCGGGTCGGATCGGTGCTGCACTTGCCGTATGAACCGGAGTCGTTCGATACGATCATTAGCATTGCCTGCCTGGAGCATCTTGCCGAGGCGGACATTGCGCCAGCAGCGTCGGAGTTGTACCGTGTCACCAAACGCTTTTTATATCTTCAGTTGACGGCACACGATCGAGCCTGGTGGGAAAACCACTTCTTTGCGGCGGGTTTTCGGCGACACCCACTTCTCCTGATGGCCGTGGGACTTCAATCGCTGAACACGAAAGCCGGGCCAATCACACTGCTGTTTGAGAAGATTCCCCAAGCGGCCTTGCAGAAATACCCACTTGCCGCTCTCCAGACCGAAGGCAACTCGCCGATGGACGCGCTACGGCGGTCCGATCCTCGTTCCCACGCAGCGATTGCGCGCTACAGCCTCGCGAAGGATTACATCCGCCCGAATGATGTGGTCCTCGATCTTGACTGCGGGTTCGGCTACGGCTCGGCGATCTTGTGGGACGGGTCGGAAGCGGCCAGGGTGATTGGCTTCGACCCGGGCCTGTCCGCCGTCGAATACGCGCAGGCAAATTTCTGCCCGCAACGACCAACGCTTGAATTCCGTCACGGCGACGCCGGCCAGTTGTCCGATTTCGCCGATGAGTCGGCGGACCTTGCCGTTTGCCTGGGAACGATCGAGAACCTGAAGGAAATCCGCCGCCTGCTCAAGCCGGGTGGTCGTTTGATCTGTTCCGCCTCGAAGGCGCAGTTTGATCTGCCCAAACTAACAGCGTTCGTCGGTAAACACCTATTGGTCGAACAGATCTTTGCGCAGATCGGCCAGCGCCTCGTCGAGGTCACGGCCAGCGCTCCTTTGCCCGATTCGGGAGGCGAGCAATGGCTGTTGATCGCGATGAAGGATCCCGTCGCAGGCCACAAGGCAAATTACGTGGAAACGGCTTTCCCGAGCGGCTTGAAACAGGAACTTAACATCACGGCTTTCGCGCGCGATTACCGCAACCCCTGGCTGGTGCGGTCGATGGTGACCATAGGGCAACGTTGCCGTTCGGCAGTATTGTTGCGGGACATCGCCCGCCGCGTGCTGGAAAGCGCGCCTTTCAGTTCGGCCGACGCCGGCGCTGCCCTGTGCGTTTCCGGTTACCTGCAACTTGAATCGCAGACCCCCGACGCGCAGGAGCGTGAACGGCTGGTCGACCAACTTCGCCGCTATGCCGATTCGAATGGGAAGACCGCCCACGCCGCGCGTTGGAGAATTTCCAATCGGTACCTGCTTGCGAAACTGCTCCTGAGCGCTGGACACATTGCCCAAGCGCGCGAAGAATTCTGGAAATGCGCCCAGATGGACTGCCTCGTTTTCAGTCCCCTGCTGGCGACAAAGACTGTCGACGCCGCATTTTGGGCGGGTTGGCTGTCCTCGCTCCAAGAACAACCGGATGAGGCGCGGATTGCCTGGCAGCAGGGCCTGAACGAAGCGCGCCGCGTGCTAAGCGGCAGTTGGGAAGAGATCGTGGGAAATCCCGACCGACCCGTCCTGTTTGGACTCCGCGAAGCGACCCTCGTGATGGATGCCGCGACGCATTGCGCGAACGGACTTTATGCGCTGGAAAACCTGCCCCAGCGCCCCGGCTGATTCGGCGTCGCAGGTGCTTTACTCTTTGTCGAGCGAACTGAAGCGGCAGCAAGCGATTGGCTCGCAGATCAGGTCGTGGATTGGCGATCTCGAGCAGGCCCGCGACTGGCTGGAAAAGCAGCGAGTCAACTGGCAACAGGCAGCCCAGGAACAGGAAAAAATCGTCCGCGACCAGGGTACGCAGGCGAAGTCCCTGGAAGAAGCCATGCGCTGGCTCGAACAGCAACGCGCCGAATGGCAACGGGTCGCGGAGAACCGCGACAAACTGCTTAAAGAGCAAACGGCCTGGATCGAGAAGCGCGATCAGGCCGTGCGCTGGCTCGAACAACAACGCTCTGAATGGCAGCGCGTCGCGGAGAGCAATGACAAATTGCTCAAGGAACAAGCCGCTTGGATCGAGAAGCGCGATCAGGCCGTGCGCTGGCTCGAACAACAGCGCACTGAATGGCAGCGCGTCGCGGAGAGCAATGACAAATTGCTCAAGGAACAAGCCGCTTGGATCGAGAATCGCGATCAGGCCGTGCGCTGGCTCGAACAGCAACGCTCTGAATGGCAACGGGCCGCGGAGAACCGCGACAAATTGCTCCAAGAGCAAACGGCCTGGATTGAGAACCGCAACCAGGGCATGCGCTGGCTTGAACAACAGCGGGCCGATTGGCAGCGCGTCGCGGAAAGCCGCGACAAATTGCTGAAAGAACAAGCGGCTTGGATCGAGAATCGCAACCAGGGTGTACGCTGGCTGGAACAGCAACGTGCCGAATGGGAGAGACTGGCCACGGATCGCAATTTGACGATCCAGGAGCAAGAGAAAACATTGGCGGAATTGCGCGAGAAGACCGTCCTCTTGGAGCAGCAACTTGCCGTGCATCCGTTGAAACGCTGGCTCAGGCGGTGGCGTTGAAGCCGGATCGACCCAACAACCCGAATGCGTGAGGCACCGAAGAGAAACCAACGATGCATGTGAGCATGCGGTCCATTCTGAATCTGTGGTTGTTGCCCCGAGAGGCGCGATCGCGCGTGGCGGTCCTCATCGATACCCACACCGGCGTGACCTCCGCCGAATACCTGGAGTTCCTCCATCCCTGGCGCTCGTGGTTGAACCTGGAAGCCGTGCTGGCCCTCAGCAAGCCTTTGGAGCCAGATGGTTTGAAGGGCTCGATGTCGCCCACCTGTCAGGCGGTCGTCATCGTGTCGGAGAGAGACGATTTTGTCAACGCAGCGCAACGAGAATGCCGGACACTCCATCTCCCTTCGGTGACCAGTGCCTACCCGTCGCAAGGCACACGGGCCGCTGCAATGCAGGCGGAGGTCGCCCATCACGACTACGAAACGGGAGGCCTCAATGAATGGGATGGCACTCCCGCGCAGTTCTCACCGTTTGTCCTCCAACACCTGAGCCCGGTTCATTGCGTCCGGCTTTTTCCCAGTTATGCGCTGCCATATATCCGCCGGTTGCTTCAGGAACAGCGTGGAAACCCGCTGCTGGCGATCGATATCGGTTGCGGTCCGATCTCACGTCTGCGGTGGGGAGCGCTGCAGGGACTACTGACGATCACGGGTGTTGATCCGCTTTTGGAGATGTATCAAATCATCCTGCAGCGTCATGGAATCGCGGGGTTGCCGAAAATTTCCTGCGACCGGGAACTGTCCATCCTGGCGGAGGAACTGACCAAGTTCATGGCGCCGGGCGCGGTTGATTTTGTCTTTACCAACAATGCCCTGGACCACGTCGAGGATCCGCGCATCGTGGTCGAGCAAGTCGCGACCTGTCTCCGGGCGGGAGGCGTATTTGCCCTCGCGTGTAATACCCGCGAAGGCACCGCCCAAAAATGGTCGCAGATGCACCAATTCGACATCTACCTTGACAAGAGCGGGCAACTCGTTTGCGAAACCCAGCAAGGGAAAGTGCGCTCCCTGATCCCACCGACACTGGCCCTGCGACAGGTTGTGGCCAACACGGGGACAGCAACGGTTGTCATCCTGGAACGGCAATGAGACCGGGCATAGATGGCGAAGGCAAGGCGCTATTCACGCTCCACCGCCAGGCCACGGCGGCCTTGTGTCTGGGGCGCGATCTGTTACAGTTGCGCGAGCGCAGAAACATCGTTTTGAGAACATTGGTTGCCGACATGAAGAGGCGAAGCCATGCAGCATTTTTCTGATTTACGCGATGAGTACATCGCCAGGGTTGTCTCCGGTAAGACCTTTGCGGAAGTCGGCGGACTTTGGGGCACCATCAACGAGAAAGTGTCGGTGGCGCACCAGAACGGCGCCACCTCGCTGACCATGATCGATATTCAACCGGAAGGCGGCGAATTGTGGCAAAAGTTTCACGAGCGAGCAGCGGATTTGGGAATTACGAAGAATATCCAATGTCTGAGCCGGGATATCTGCCAGGTGGCTGAACGCGACGGAGTCGGCCCCTTTGATGTGGTGCATTGCTCGGGCGTACTCTATCACCATCCGAATCCCATGCACATGCTGGCGGTATTGCGCGGCATCACGCGCGAATACCTCGTGTTGACCTCGGCCATCACGCAAACCTTGATCGAGAACGAGCAAGGGCGCTACGAAATCCCGTCTTCCGGCGTGCTTTTCGTCCCGGCACTCACCGATCACGAACGCTCGATCATGAAAACCTACTGGGAAAGCCAGGGGGCCAAGGGCCAGGGACTTACCGAGAAGTGCGCCTACGACATGGCCGACACGGCGCCGTGGTGGTGGCTGCCAACTTCAACCGCCCTGACGGCAATGTGTGAAGCCGCCGGCTTCAAGGTGCGCGCCGCCGCCCCAACGTGGAACGGCAACTCCTACACGCTCTTGTTGGCGGCCTAGAGATCCGTGACGAACGGCAGCGAAATGAATCCTCATTCGTCAAACTCCCCTGAAATTCCCCGGTCAACCCCGCCAGCGGTCACCATTCTCACCCGCTTCGACGAGGACGATTCGACGTTTGCCGAGACCGCGCAGTCCATTCTTGACCAGTCGCTGCTGGATTGGGAGTGGCTGATCCTGCGGCTGGCTGTTAACCCCACTGATTCGCGATCACGGGAGGTCATTGATCGGTACCGGAACATGGACGCCCGGATCCGCATCATCGATATTCCAGGAAAGAATGGTGGCGCGGTATGGAACCGTGGCTTTCAGGAAGCGCGTGCACCATACGTGCTGCGGGCGAGCGATGGTGTTCAGCTGGATCGAACCTGCGCAGAGAAGTTCCTTTGGTACCTGGAATCGCATCCCGAATCCAGCTTCGTGGATGCACAGACGACAAGCGCGGATTCCGATCAGCCGCTTCTCATTGACGGGTTTTCCCAGGGACAACGGTTTCTCGAGCAACCGGTCCCGGTGGCGAGCGCGCTCATCCGTGTTAGCGTCCATCGGGCCGTCGGGGGTTACGATGAGACGCTGCCTGACGAATTTGTCGATGGAGACTTTTGGCTGGCATGCGCGGATCGTGGATATTGGGGTGCGACGATTCCGGAAGTGCTCAGCCGTTGCCGTGGCGTGGCGCAGGATGGAAACGTCGGCTCCAATGGTAACCGCGAGTTCCGCCAGCGTGCGGAAATGAAGTACCCCCGCCTTTTCAAAACTGGTATTCCCGCGATTGCGGAAGCCGGACACCCGGCTTTTGCGAGCGTGCCGGTGACCCTCCCCTGCTCGAACCGCCTTCCCAAAACCAAACCGCGATTGCTTATCATCCTGCCCTGGCTGAACGTGGGCGGCGCCGACAAATTCAACCTGGATTTGGTGGAGCAAGTGACGAAACGCGGTTGGGAAGTCACGATCGCCACGACGTTGCCAAGTGATCACCCATGGCTGGGCGAATTCATGCGTTTCACGACCGACATTTTTCTATTGTCGCGATTTCTGCGTTTGACCGACCAGCCGAGATTTCTTCGCTACCTCATCGAATCGCGCCAACCCGAGGTCGTGCTGCTGACGCACAGCGAATTCGCTCAACTGCTGTTACCATTTCTGCGCGCCTACTGTCCCCAGCCCGTGTACCTCGACTATTGTCACATAGAAGAAGAGTCCTGGAAGAGCGGCGGACACGCCCGCGGCGCGGTGGATTACCAGGAACAACTCGATCTGGCGATTGTGACTAGCGAACATCTCAAGCAATGGATGGTGCGGCACGGCGCTGAACCGGACCGAGTCGAAGTCTGCTACATCAATGTGGATCCGGATCGTTGGCGCCCCGATCCGGCCCTGCGCGCGGAAGTCCGACGTGAAATGGGGATTGGGGACACGATCCCGGTTCTCTTATACGCTGGACGACTCTGCGAACAGAAGCAGCCAAAAGTATTTGCGAGCGTGATGAAGAACCTGCGGCAACATGGGCTGGGCTTTCTGGCCCTGGTGGCCGGCGACGGCGGGGATTGGCCGTGGCTGGAACAGTTTGTCGGGCAACACCACCTCGGCGAGTGCATCTGGATGTTAGGGGCGGTCTCCAGCGCGCAGATGCAGCGATTGATGACAGCGAGCGATCTCTTCTTCCTGCCCTCGAAATGGGAAGGTATCGCGCTCTCGGCGTACGAGGCGATGGCTTCGGGATTGGTCGTGGTGGGGGCGGATGTAGGCGGCCAGCGGGAATTGATTACGGAAGACTCCGGGGTCCTCCTGCCAAAAGCGGAAACCGCTGTGGAAGTCGATCGCTATACGACCGCCATCGCCTGCTTGCTCGCGGAGCCACAACGCCGCGCGGAGATGGGGCAACATGCGCGCGCGCGCATCTGTCAGCACTTTCGTCTGGACGCCATGGGCGATCGGATGTTGGCGTTGTTCGACAAGGCGCGGTCCCTACAGGCGACGCAGCCCCGTCCCCCGGTCAGCCGCGGGTTGGGTCGGGCTTGCGCGATTCAAGCCGTGGAATACACGCGACTGGATCGCCATGGCGACTGGATGTGGCAACAACTGAATCGGAAATCTTCCTCCGCCAAAGACGATGAAACTCGGCCGGGAAGCGACGGCGGTAAGATTTGGACGAAACTTGGGCTTCGCGTCCTACCGCGACGGCGGCCGGGGCAAACCGCTCCGATTCCGCGACGCGGATAAGGTCGCGGGTCCGCCCGAAAGATTTTGCTTCCCTAATCATCGGGGATTTTGTTGAGTGACTTGAGAATACAGTGAAAGTGAAAGCACAACGCAACGGTCAACCGATGGTGTCAGTAGTGATTCTGTCCCACAATTACGGACATGATCTCGCCCGTGCCTCCCGCAGCGTTTTCGAGCAAACATATGCGCCCATCGAGATCGTCATCCTCGATGTGGGCAGCGACGATAATACCTGGGAAGTTGCGCAGCAGATGGCCGGCGAGAACACGGGCATCCCCGTGCTCATGGAGCGATTGCCGAATGTCGGCCCCTCTCTTGCGCGCAACCGCGGCGTGGCGATGACCCGCGGTGAGTTTCTGTTGTTCCTCGACGCGGACGACTACCTGTCCCCCGAATACCTTGAGAAGACCGTGCCGATACTCGCCGCCAATCCCCGTGCTTCCTTGGTGTACGTGGACAGCCAGATGTTCGGCGATCAGACCGGTCGTTGGTCGCTTGGTCCCTACGATTTCAAGCGATTGTGTCGCGAGAACATGTTCCATTACTGCGCGCTGCTGCGGCGCGAGGCGTTCGATCAGGTCGGCGGCTTCGATGAGGAGAACTTTGGTTACTACGAGGACTGGGAACTGTGGATCCGCCTTGGCAAACACGGATGGGACGCGATCCAGTTGCATGAGCCGTTGTTCTTCTATCAAAGCCATTACAACACCTCGTTGATGTCCTACTCGAAGCGGCTCAACAAAATTTACCGCGCGTACGTCGTCAATCGGCACCCGGATCTCTACACCCGCGAAGAGTCGCAGGCGGCGCAGTCAACCCTCGCGGAGGCCCCCTCCGGTTGGCACAAACGCCCCCCGATGAAGGGCGTCGAAAACATGAAACTCCTGGTCGCGCAATTTCCTGACAACCGCCACGCACTCTATTTTCTCGGGCTGGCCTTCCTCCAGGAATGCCGGCCTCACGAGGCAGTCGCGATACTGGAGCACCTCTTGCAACTCCACCCGCAGGATGCCGACGCAAAGGTCGCGCTCCACAAGGCGCGACGGCTCGCTCCGTATTCCCGCGATCTGTCCGCGCTGGCCGTTGCGTACATGAAACGCACGAAACAATGCATCAACCGCAACGATTCCGAAGCCGCGCGCGATGAGTTGGCCCGGTACATTGGTGAACTGTTCGAGATTCCGGAAGACGACCCGCGCTTGATGCAGGCTGCCGACGTTGCCACGAATCACATACTCGATGTCGCGGATGATTGGCAGCGGCTGGCGGAAGATCGTGAACGCCTCATCCATGAATTGCGCAATTGGATCGAAGAATTGCATAAGGGCAACGTCTGGCTTGAGGAACAGCGGAAGTTTTGGGAGCGCAAAGCCAAGGACGACAAGGTCCGCTGGTGGCGAACTCCCTCCAAGTCGGTCACTCGTTTTCTTAAGAACGAACGTCCCGCCAGCAAGACGACGAACTGACTCTGCGCCATCTCGCCCGGGGCAATGAATGAATGATCCCTTTTTCAGCCGATGGAGACCCGGTCACGCAGATTATGAACCATCTTCGGTTCGTTTGACCGACCTGCTTTTTTTGTTGTCTTGCGTGATCCTGGTCTACCTTCCCGTTATTGTGGCCACGTACGCCTTCCAGGACGATTACATGTATCTTGAGACTACGCGCGGAGGTTTCCACTGGATATGGACGGAGTTTGCAGCGGGTGGCCGGCCCTTGTTGATCATCCCAAACTTCCTGTCTTTTTCGATGGTGTCCACGGTCCACGGCCTGAGTTTTGTGCGCGCCGCCACCGTTGCGGCCCTATGCCCGCTTGCGGTGGTGATTTATTTGGCCCTGTTCAGGGCCGGCTTTTCCACCAGACTGTCCGCGCTGCTGGCCTTCATACTTGTTACCCTGCCGGCTTTCCAAGTGGTCGCCGCCGTGTCGGGATGTGCCGTGTTTCCGTTGGTGGCAGCCACCACCGGCGTTTCTGCCTTTCTGGTCATGCAATCCACTGGAGACGCCAAAGCATTCGTGAGACTTGGAAGACTGGGTCTGGCTTGTTTGCTTTTACTGGCCGGAATGATGGTCTACCAGCCCGATGTCATGTTCTTCTGGGTCTTTGTTGCGATCCTCGCGTTGAGCCCGCGGGAGGGCATTCCCTTGGTGGCGCGGAAGGTATTCTACTGTCTGTTTGTTGGTGCCGTTGCCTGCATCATGGAGTTCCTTGTCGCGAAACTTGGAGTCGCGGTTTATGGACCTGTCGCGGGCTCGGCCCGATCCGGCATAACCCATGATGTGGTCGGGAAAATCCATTGGTTTCTCAAAGAGCCCCTCAAGAACGCGTTGAACCTGAATTCGATTGACCCCACGGGGCGGTTCGCCGTCGCGAGCGCTATTTTCATCGTGGTCGGACTGTTCCTCTACTTCGGCGGTTCCCTGCGGTATCGGCTAACCATGTTGGCCATGGCGCTGATACTGGTCCCGCTTTCCTACCTGCCGAATCTTGTTGTTTTGGAAAGCTGGGCCACCTACCGGACACTGGCGGCCCTGGGTGCACTCTTCGTGTTTTACGTTTTTCTCGCCCTGCACGGGTACCTGCGGGCATTGCGGATGTTCTCCGCTCAGTCTTGCCAGCGGTTGCTTCTCGGTGTGCTTGTGTCCTGGGCGGTCCTCTCGGGGTTTGACGCCTCGCGCAATCTGGTCAGGTACTTTATCGAGCCCCAGGTGACCGAGTACCATCTGTTGAAGGGGCAACTGAAAAAGATCGATCTCGCCGCGGTGCAGACGATTTACGTCATTCGTGCCCGATGGTACGACGGGGTGACCTCCTTCATGTGCTATGATGAGTTTGGCCTCCCTTCCTCGTGCGAGCCATGGGTACCCGGGCCAATGGTGAAATGCGCCATTCGGGAAATCGGCGGCGATTCTGACCGAATTACAGTCATCTCGTTTGGTGACGACGAAGTCAAGAAGGTCCCTCCAGGCGCCACCGTAATCGATATGCGAACCCTCAGGCAGTTTCGCTGAACCGGGGTTACCATCGTTTTTTTATGAGAACTTGCATTGTCACCTCGGACCTTGTCGGCCCGATTAAGAACGGGGGGATCGGGACACACTGCTATTACCTCGCCCGGTTCCTGCGCCAGGAGTTGGGCCATGAAGTCACGGTTCTTTTCACCTCGTCGATCTCGGAAGCCGCCTTGCGCCCGTGGAAAAAACGGTACTCCAAGGAATGGGGAATCCGCCTTGTCGGCCTCAAGAGCACCGTGAACTGGCCGCAAATCAAGCAGAGCCCGTCGTATCCCGTTCTGCGCCGGTCGCGCCAGGTGTACGACTGGCTCAAGGAACAGGACTTTGATTATTGTCACTTTGAGGACTGGCAACCTGAAGGTTTTATGGCGATCCAAGCCAAGCGCACGGGGCAGGCGTTCGACAGAACCAAGCTGATCTTCGGTCTGCATGGCAATGCGGAGTGGTCCCGCGAAGGCATGCTCGCCTACGAGGACAACTGGACACTCGGGCTCGCGACCGAATACATGGCCCGCTATTCCGCGGAACACGCCGATCTCCTGTTGAGCCCCAGCCAGCACATGTTCGACTGGGCGCAGGCACACCGCTGGACGTTCCGGCAAATCGGCGCGTTATTCCCTACCTTTTTGAATTGCCGTTTGCGCCGCAGCCCAAACCATTCGCGCGCCGCCACTTGATTTTCTTTGGCCGCCTCGAGACCCGCAAAGGATTGGTCGTGTTCGCCAGGGCCTTGCAGGCGCTCGCGCCGCGTTTGCCGGATTCGCGGGAGCCGATACGGGTGACGTTTCTGGGCCGAAACTATTTTGTGGGGAAACAACTCGCGGCCGATTATCTCGCGGAAGCCATGAAGCCAGGCGGCCAGGCGTTCGACTGGGAGGTGGTCAGCGATTTGGGCCAGCCCGAGGCGTTGCGCTTCGTCACGGACCATGCTGACGCGCTGGTGGTGCTGCCGTCATTAGTGGATAACCTGCCCTTCACGGTCATCGAATGTTTGCAGCTTCGCTTGAACCTGATCGCTTCGCGGGTGGGTGGCATTCCCGAGCTGATCGACACGCCCGAATGCCTTTTCGATCCGACCCCGCAAGCCTTGAGCCAAAAACTGCTTGAATGCCTGCGTGATGGCGTTCCCGCAGCCCGCTCCCGGTACAATACGGACGACGCGCGGGCGGCCTGGCGAAAGGTGCACGAGCCCGACTCCTGGCCATCGCGACCCGCAAAGGAGTTGCGCACGCCGAAAGTCTCGGTATGTGTTCCGCACCACAATTACGGCGAATTCCTGCCGCTGGCCCTGGACACCCTGGCGAGCCAAACCTACAAGAATTTCGAGGTGATCGTCGTTGACGACGGGTCGACGGATCCAGAATCCCTCGCGACATTCCGATCCCTGCGGAAGAAATACCCGCAACCCGAATGGAAGTTTCTGGAAAAGGAGAACGGTTTTACCGGACAAACACGCAACTTCGCCGCGCGACAGGCGACGGGTGAATACCTGGTGTTTGCAGATTCCGATAATGTGAGCACGCCGCAGATGCTCGAACGCCTGGTGCAGGGCATCGAAACTTCGGGCGCGGATTGCCTGAGCTGCCACAATCTGGGATTCAGCAACGACCTCTCGCGGCGGTTGGGACAATGGCGACACCGCTATGTGCCGCTGGGGCCGTGCCTGGAACTTGCGATGTACCAGAATACCCTCGGCGACGTGAATTTCATCATCCGCCGCGAGGTCTTCGAGAAGCTCGCGGGATTCCATGAAGAGCGCATCGGCCTGGAGGATTGGGATTTTTTGCTGCGGTTGGCGATGAATGGTTACGCGCTCGATGTCGTTCCGGAAGTATTGTTCTATTATCGCCAATCCCACACGAGCGTGACGGGCGTTGTCGATCACTACACCAGCCACCAACGATTGCTCCGCAATGTGATGTCAGGAATGCCCCCCTGGCAGCAGCGATTTCTCACCAATGCCGTCGGCGCGTTCTGGACCAATCTCCCCATGCCGCGCGCGGCGGATGTCGAACTCGATAGTGACATCCCGGTGTTGCCCGACGAC
The DNA here is from genome assembly GCA_963812605.1 of uncultured Verrucomicrobiae bacterium. Taxonomy (GTDB): domain Bacteria; phylum Verrucomicrobiota; class Verrucomicrobiia; order Palsa-1439; family Palsa-1439; genus Palsa-1439. The sequence goes on from CAWEWF010000004.1 coordinate 386,614, forward strand.
TCGGAATCGCTTCGTCGTGAACTCGCGCAACTAAATGCGCGTCTCGAACGGCTCAAGGCGTCACCGCTCTACGCCATTGGTCGCTGGTGGTATTATCTTACGCTCCGGTTCAAGAAGAAGCCGCCCACCGGCTGAGCCAGGTTGCGCCAGTATGAGCCAACCCCGTCCCGAGCCGCGCATCTCCTTCATCATCCCGGTCTTTAACGGGCTGCCCCGTACCCGGGCGTGCCTCGACAGCTTGCGGGAGACGGTGGATCTCTCGGAGCACGAGGTCATCGTTGTCGACGATTTCAGCGCGGACGGAACGCGCGAGGTTCTCGCCGGACTGCCCGCGCCGCCATTCCATATCATTCGGAATGAAACCCGGCGCTGCTACGCCGCGAACAACAATGCCGCCGCCGCTGTCGCCCGCGCCGAATTCCTCTGCCTGCTCAACAACGATCTGGTTCTCACGCCCGGCTGGTTGGCCCCGCTGTTGCGCGCCTTCGATCAATTCCCCAACGCGGGTATCGTCGGCAACGTCCAGCGCAATCCCAACACAGGGCGATACGATCACATGGGCTTCGTCTTCGGCGACAACGGCGTGCCGTGGCATTTCGGGAAATACTTTCCCTTTCGACCCTACCGCGGCTATACCGAGTGGCGCGCAGTCACGACGGCTTGTTGTCTCATCAAGAAATCGGTCTTCCTCGAAGCCGGTGGTTTTGACGAGCAATACATCAACGGAAGCGAAGACGTGGATTTGTGCCTGCGCCTCGGACGCATCGGTCGCCGGCATTACGTCGCGAATGAAAGCATCGTCTTTCACCACGTTAGTTCCTCGTTGGGCCGTCACGAGTTCAACGAGGCGAACGAACAGCGGCTGTTGGCGCGCTGGCAGGCGGAAATTCAGCGTTCGCTTACGCCGCGCGACCGGCGCCTCGCCGCCGCGAACTACCTGCTGCGTTTCGCCACGCAACCCTGGCGCTACAACCTCCGCCGTCTCTGGCACGCCCTGCTCTCCCTGATCTCCGGGGGACAACTTACCCATGCGACCGCTCACACTCAACGCTGACGCCCGCCTGCTGATCGCGCGTCCCGACCGCGTGGGCGACGTGATTATCTCCACCTCATGCCTCGCGCCCCTGCGCCAGGCGTTTCCACGCGGCGAACTTTTTTTCCTCGCAGCGGAGCGGATGCGGCCGTTGCTGGACAATCATCCCGATTTGAGCGGCTTCATCTCCGACGCGGCGCAGATCGCGCGCCTCGCGCCAGACGCCATCGTGCATCTGCATCCTGACAAGGAAGTTTATCTGGCCGCACAGCGCGCCGCTGTTCCCATCCGCATCGGCTACCGTCACAAATCGTTGGGCAGGTATCTCACGCATTCGCTTGCCGACCGGCGCGCGGAGGGACTGAAACATGAAGCCGCCAACAATTTCGATCTGCTGCAGTTGATCGGCGTCGATCCGCCGAGTCGTTTGGAACCAAATGTGCATCTTCCCGAGTCGGCCCTCGGCTTGCTCCGTGCAAAATTGCCGTGGCCATTGGAATCCACGCCGTTCGCCGTGCTGAATCCCTCGGCGCACTCGCCGGTGGCCCGCTGGCCGGTCGAATCCTTTTTGCGCCTGGCCGACAGACTGGAGAGCGAAGGCGGCTTGCGGTCGGTCTTTATCGGCGCGGACGCCGAGGATTGTCTTCCGGGCGGTGCCTCCCGGTTCCTGGATCTCGCGGGCAAAACGGACCTGGCCGAATTGGGCTGGCTCCTGAAACACGCGCGCGTGCTGGTCACGCGGGACACGGGACCGAGCCATCTCGCGGCGGCGGTTGGTTGCCCCGTGGTGGTGATCTTTGGCCGCACCACGCCGACGTACGGACCGACCCGCTGGCGCCCCCTGACGGAACGAGCGGTCATCGTGGCGAAGTCCGTCCCACGAAAGCGCTGGGAATCACAGGAGAAGTACTGGCGGCGGAGTTTTGCGGCGATTCACGTTGACGAGGTCGAGACCGCGGTTCGACAAGCCCTGTCGATACCGCACCGTGCGCCGTGAACCGTTATTTGGGCAGGGTAAAGACGACACTCATCGGCGCGTTCGCGCTGGCCGCCGTGCCAATCCACGACACCAAGGGAGCCGCATCGATCGACACCGTGGCGGCTTTGTCCGGAATGCTGCGGATGATCACGCTGCCGGACGGCAGCCTGACCGCGCGCGCGTAAACTGCGTTCGGTGTGCGCGGGAAACGTCCCAGCCCGGCCTGTAGTTTTCCGTCCTTGCCAATCGTGACCGGAGCGCGCCGCCATTCCACGCGCGCCACGAATTGCGTCGCCCCGGGCGCAACGGTTTTATCGAGATGCAACGTCACCGGCGGATTTCGCGACCGTGCTTTCACCCATACGATTGTAAAGGGAATCGGCTCGCCCGCGGTCGTGTAAAAACCGACGAACCCTTTCCCATCGCCCCCCAGGGAAGACTGCGCATTCTGGAGAGGATTGAATCCCTGGTTCACCACCGTCTGGGTCACGATGGAGACCGCATCGGTGCCGCTCTTTTCGAGCGCGAAAAGTGAAACGGTTCCCAAGGGCAGTTGTCGTTGCACGGCTTCGTTGCGGGCCGATCCCAGGAGATCGCTGAATTTTTCCCAAGCGGCCTTCAACCGATCATCCTTGCTGAGCGTCGACCCAATGCGGTCTTCCTGTCGGATCCAATCGGGAGGGCCGCCGTGAAAGGCGACATAGGCGCGCCGGGCGCAGAACGCCAGGACGACCACACAGGCGAGTGCCGCCAACCAGAGTTTCCAGTCTTGTTTCATGAGGGCGAGCTTTGTCCCGTTCTCGGGATCCCGCCAGTGCGGGACCGCGGGAGAAGAATCACGTCATCACTGCCAATTGGCCATCTTGTCGTACCAGTAGGTCATCTGGGTCACGTCGAAATGATTGAAAGGCGCGACATGCCCGTCCGCGAACAGAAAATTGGCGTAGCCCAGGTGCGGGGGCGGATAATTCCCCGAGGTTGTGCTGAATCCGGTGCGGTCGGCCGTCTCATTGGTCGGGTCAATCTCCTGTATCGGGCTGATGAAGAGGTCCTCGCTCATCAGGATGAACGCCGAAGGATTGCTGATCTGCCGGAAATCGATGGCATAAATTCCCGTGCCGGGAGATCCGGCCTCGACATACGCCGGCAGGAGGTTCAGGTAATACGCCACCGGCAAGATCCGGCATCCACGGAGGACGGTCGGGATCGAGGTAAACTTTCGTGGTCTTCAGATAGGGAAACAGAAGCTGGCTCCAGGCCTGGGTGCCGCTGCCCGAGGAAGTCCACGTCGGAAAAATCCCGCTCAAGGCGGCGAGTTGGCCGCCCGAATCATCGGTGTACATTTGGGCCGCGATGCCGAGTTGGCGCAGGTTGTTGATGCAACCGGCCGCCCGCGCTTTCTTGCGGGCAATTCCCAATGACGGCATCAAAAGCGCCGCCAGCAGCCCGATAATGGCGATGACGACGAGCAATTCCACCAAGGTGAAGCCCTGCGCCGCCTGCCTTTGCCGTGGATTTGTTTTCATTTCTTCACCTCACTCGGATTTATTGCGGGAACCGCCGCCGGTCCATTGGTCGTGGCAGCCGCGGCGTTTGCCACCGGTGGCGGTAATTTTTTTGGTGTGGCCTTTTTTAACTTTTCGCGCAGATCACGCAAATCGTGCTCCGTGTCCTGCACTTTCGTCCAGGCCGCCTGCCCGCCTGGAAAACGCGCGTCGAAATCCGCACGCTCGTCCCGCAGCTTGGCGTCCAAATCATCAATCTGTTGTTCCAAATCAGCCACGCTCGTGGGTTTTGGCGTCCGGGGTTTAATTCGGTACAGCGCCCATGCAGTATAGCTCAAGTCATTGTCCCTTGCGCCGTAACGGATCTCCGTCCATTCGGTCAGGGGTCGAATTCGAACTCGTCCCCCAGCCGTCCTCGCGCGCGACGATAAGAGTCCTTGGGCAGGATCATCGCCACTTTCACGGCCAGCCGTCAGTTGTTGGTTGATGAGATCGCGTTGTTCCTGCGTAAGCTCCGAATCGCTTTTCTTGCCCTGGGTCTCAGCCAGTTTCTCCGCTTTGCGGCGCTGAAACGGGCGCGGATCATTGTCCTTGAGAATCTTGATCCGATTCTGGATGGCCCCGCGGTCGAACGTCTCCTGGGCATAGAGGCGATAGTCGCCCGCGAACTCGAGGAAATTCAGCAGGCGATCATTGGCCACGATCACCGCGCCATCTTTCAGTTTGTCTTGCACTCTCTCGGTCGTTTCTTTGGCAAACAGCAGGCGGTCCCTCTGGCGATCAAGCTGGCGCATGGCTTCGCGCAAATTCGCCGTCGCCACCACGATCACAAACATCCCCAATCCCACCTCCCACCACCACGGTCGCGCCCGCACCGCGTAACACAACAGCGCCAGCGCGCTCAGGATCAAGGGCGGAAATACGCTGACGAAAAAACGCACGTATCCCGGTCCGTCACCTTGCGGCGCCCAGTAGTACGCGCTGTATAAAAATAATCCCGGCACCGCCCACAACCCGAGCAACAGACCGCGTTTCGCGTCGTGCGTGGCCAGGTACGCCAGCCCCACGAGTCCCAGCGGGAACAGCAAGATCAGGCCGCCCGTGTCCATGCGGGTCAACATCAACCACCAGTTTTCCTTGAAGAACTTCCAGCCGAAACCCGTCGACTCGCCGCACAACGAGTAACCCGTGACCCACGGCGCGCCGAACGCCTTCCAATGATGAATCAGCAGCGGCGTCACGGCCATAATCGCCGCCGCGGTCATCACGGCAAATTCCCTCAAGACTTTCTTCCGGGCGACCGGTCGCTGATCGGCGGGCGTTTCCATCCTGAAATATCGCCACAAGACCATGGCCACAATCGGCAGGATCAACAGGCCGTCCGTATAGCGCACCGTGCTCGCATAGGCCGACAGCGCGCCCGCAAGGAACGCGTTCCCTATTCCGCCTGACTCTGTCCACCGCCACAAGGAAAAACATTCCCCAGACCGCAAAGCAGATCGAGCCGGAATGGCTCTGCGCGGAGACGCCGAAATAGGCATGCAGCGGATTCGTGGCGAGGAGGATCGCCGCCAGCGCGCCGGCAAATTCACCCAGCATCGCTCGTCCCAGAAAAAAAGTTCCCAGGACCGCGAGCGCGGCGAGGATCGGGTTCACCAGAAAGACTGCCGTCGGGCCGCCGAGTTTGTAGGCAAGCGCACACAGGGCCGGATAGCCGAGGGGATATTTTCCGTAATAATTCCCGTTGTCCGCGAGCACATAGTTGCCGCTGACAAACTCGTTCGGGTCATCCAGGACTTTTCCCGAGTCCCCCTTCGTCGCGAGGCTCTTGGCGGTAATCAGGTAGCCGTTTTCGTCGATCCCTTCATAGGACGCGACGTAATAGCCCGATAGCAGCGCGCAGAACAACGCCACGATGGCCAGGGCCACCGGCGCACTCGACAGACTGGCACGGTTCCATACAGTCACGAGGTTTGTCCCATTGATGTAACAACGACGACGCTGGAAAGTTACCACAAGCGGGCGTTGCGGGCAGCTACAGTCCCAGCCGTTGGATGAGAAAGAAAATTACCGGCACGGTAAGCAAACTGAAGAGCGTACTGTAGAAAATCCCCTGCGCGCTGAGCGACACGTCGCCACCAAAACGTTCGGTGAACATGCTGCAAGAAATCGCCACGGGCATCGTCGCGATGAGGTAGCCGACCATTCGCGGGATTTCCGGCACGATCACGCCGGTTCTGAGCACGGCCCAACCGACCGCTATCGTGAGTAACGGCCCAACGATCAACCGGGCGAGCAGCACGCCCCAAAGCGCCCGCGAAGGCCGATGCATATGGAGTTCGAGATCGCCAAGTTGCGCGCCGATTGCCAGCAACGACACTGGGATGGTCATGCTGCCCACCATGCCCAGCGCCTGCACCACGGCGCTCGCGGCCAGATGCGGCGGCGATCCCGAGAAAATCGTCGCCGCTTCCCAGTTATGTGAGGAAGGCACAAGCAACGCGACAACAATCCCCGCGGCGGTCGCGATCAGATCCGGGATTTTTCACGATATGGCTTGTCGCTTCACGCGCGGTCACGCCGCCACGCAGGAGCCAAACGCCAAACGACCAGAGCATGAGTTGCGCGCCGACATTATCGAGCAGGAGGGTCCGCACGCCCGCGTCGCCGTACATGGCCTCGACGATCGGCAGCGGCAGGAAGATCCAATTCGGTATCGCCGCGAGAAAGACGAAGGTGTTTTTCTGTTCGGCGCGACAGAAGAACGGCGCGATGAGCAAGCCCGCTCCGTAGGCGATGATGATCAATAGGCACATGAGCAACGGCGCAAACCAGCTCTCCCGCAAAGCCCCCGGCGTGACCGTACGCAGCATTTGCGTGAAGACCAGCGCAGGGAATGCAATATCCACAACAAACCGGCTCAGGATTTTTGTCGTTTCCGCGGGTAGGTAGCCGCGCCGGCGCACCAACCAGCCGACAACAATCACCAGGAACATCGCGGCGATTTTCACCAGGACGATTTGCCAGTCAACCATGCGCTCCTCAAGCGCAGCACTCTAGGGAATCCAGCAGAGGAAGTCACATCGCAATTTCACCAGCGAGACGCAGAGGACACGGGGCGCATAAAACGGGCGTCCCTGTCCGCCGTAGCTTTATCGAAGGCTGATCGCCTGTTTTGCCGTTTGCTTCACCACGAAGTCACGAAGAGCACGAAGTCGTTGCAGGCGGACCAAAAGCAAATGCAGTTGAAGGAAACGGCGGGGGGGCATCCCGACGGACAGGTAGAATTGCGTAAGGCCAAGCGCGCGGCCGCGCCTAATAATTTGGCGGTGTAACCCGCCGACAACCTCATTCTGTTTCTGACACCAAGATGCTCGACTTCCCATTCCCGTTGACCAACGCGCCCTCGTCAAAACGGTAGCGACTGCCAATCAGGTATTCTTCGACATTTTCACTCGCAAGCCATCGCCGCCCAAGGCGCTCCGCTACAGCGCCGCAGGTATTGGAGCCCGCAAAGGGGTCATATACGAGATCACCCTCGGTCGTGAGGAGTTTAATGAAGAATTCTGGAAGTGCGGCAGGAAATCGCGCTGGATGAATCTTAACTCCATGCTGCTTGCAACACTTCGTGTAATAATCGTTCGCCGAGTTGTTGCCTAGCCGAAGCATCGACTCAGCGTCTGAGTCGTCTATCACGTTTGGCGGGATCGACCCTCCAGACGAAATATCGGTGAACCCGGATTTGATGCTGTGTCCAGAAGGTCGGATGGTTTCAAGCACACCGCGTTTGTTCAAACGAATCATGTCAGCGCTGTATGGCCTAAGCACATTCCTGTTGTTGGCTTTCGGGTGCGGTGTTTTAGAAAACCACCAAAGATATTCGACGGAGTCCTTGATCCGTACCCGCCTCACTGTCACCCACTCGGCTGGCATGGGCATTTTCGCTGGGTTATACCAAAAGGCTTCTTGCGCTAAATGGAAACCAACTTCCTCTACCAAAGCCACGAGCAGCTTAAAGTGATAGATGGACCGTGTAGGACTTCCCTGATTGTAGCTTCCGCCGATGTTTAGAACAAAACTACCATCGTCAGTGAGCACTCGCTTAAATTCTTTGGCGAAGCGTACAAACCACTCAACGTACTTGTGCTTCTCAACATTCCCGTATGCCTTTTTGAAATGCAGTGCATAGGGGGGGGACGTAAAGATCAGGTTGGCGCTATGGTCCGGCATGTCGGCGAGCATACACTCGGAATCACATAGATAGGCCGCACCGAAATCCGTTTCGTGGAACGGCTCCAGGCTTTTCACAAGTGCCGAGGGATGGACGCCCTTGCCGAAATGCAAATCCCTCTGCCTCTTCACGGTCGTTTTCACACTGGCTTCTGTTGACAAAACAAGTTTCCTTTAGTGTCAGAGTTTACTACACTCTTGACCAAATGCACACTTCGGAATGTAGCCCACCCCGAAGTTTATCAGGAGACTAGTGGTTTAGGTTTACAATGTCAACCAAAAAAGAAATCGCTATTTCGCCCTCCGATTGGGTCTCTCCGGCTGAGGCTGCCAGGATTCGCGGGGTTTCGCGGCAAGCGATCACGAAACTCATCAAGGGAGGTCGCATTGAAACGGTTGAAATTGCCGGACGAAAGCTCGTTCGGTTGTCCGCTGTCGAGGCTTTCAAAGCGAACCCACCGGGCCGAAAGAAGCAGAGCAAGAGAAAATGAGTAGACTCGACGAGATTCACAAGTTGCTCTTGCAGTGCACCCCAGAGGAGCGGCAGCAAGTATTTAAGATTCTTCGGTCGGAATTCCACATCCATCCGTTTGAGAAAGCGCTTAATACGCGAGCCGAGGTCATCTTGGAGGCGATCAGCAAAGCACCAGATCTGACTATTCGTGGTGTCAGAGGCATTATCGCAGAGGCTAGTTTTATCGTGGATGTGATTGGCCCTCTTCTCGAATCAGGGTGGCGTGACGCCACACCGAAAGGAGACCTGCCATACGACTGCCTGATCGAAGACAATAAGGGTGGCGTCCGAGTACAGGTCAAAATGCAACGGCTCAAGGATCATCGTCCAATGATGGCATCAGAAGGATTTCGCCGCCTCTCCAAGGACAAGTTTGTCGTTGAAACTCAGCGAACTCGCGGAGGCAAGGACGGCGCTGGAGGAAACACCCGCCCTTACAAATTCGGAGAGTTTGACATCTTGGCTGTTTCCTTGCACCCATCCACAAATGATTGGCGTGAATTCAGATACACAGTTGCCAGCTGGCTGCTGCCAGAGCCCGATGCTTCCTCGAACATTCTTAAATTCCAGCCGGTTTCGCAAATCCCGAACGCGGATTGGACTTCAAAATTCCTTGAGGCTATCGCCTGGTATCGCAGCGGCAAACGGAAACGTATCGCAGTCTGATTTGAGTTTTTCTACCGCGATGTGTATTCCCTAATCGGCTCATTACTGTGCAGTTTGTTCAGTTGTTTGATCGCGATCACACTCTGGCCGTCTCCTAAAGGGAATCTCCGGTTCCGCCATGCGGCCTCTCTGATGGCACGCTAAAGTCCCTGCTGTGCCGCGCAAGCAGAACATCGGTTCCCCCTGAAGGTTTCCCCTAATTCGCTTTCGGAAAACGAACCTGCCGCGTGTCAGTCGCGTCAGGGACTTCACTGGCGCTGTGACCAACTGGCCGGGGCTTTTTTTACCGGATTCGGCTTGTGCCGTGAACGGACGCGCAGGAGCGCGCCCCTCCGACTGCGCGGCAAGCGGAGTGCTTGCCCCGATCTCAAAATCGGGGCAGGCCCTGCAAATTGTGAATGTTAAACAGGCGACCCGCCTTCGCCAAGGCTACGGCGGGACAGGGACGCCTGTTCTACGCGTCAAATGAAGTTTGATGGGCGCCCGGAGATCATCAATCCAGTATCGGTAATCGATAATTTTTCTCGACAGCGGGTGGTGGGATGGGTATAGTCGGCGCAGTTCTTTGACATCCGCCTTCGCTAAAGCTTCGGCGTGACACGTCCGCCGTCGCACTTGGGGCTTCCGCCTTCGCGAGACCGCGGCGAGAGGCCACGGGCGGGACGCCCGCGCCACTACCGAGAGAAGGGGGGGGCCTCAAAAACATGTGGTTGCCGCAGACGACAGCGGTGTCTCGTCGGACTCGGCTCCGTCCGAGTCGGCTACAGCGGCGGGAGATTAACAGGCGGGACGCCTGTTCAACTCGAAGGGGACCACGGGCGGGACGCCCGCGCCACTACCGAGAGAAGGGGGGCCTGTTCAACTCGAAGGGGACCACGGGCGGGACGCCCGCGCCACTAGCGGACGAGGGGACTCGAAAACATGCGTTTCTGCGAAACGAACCCCCAAGTTAACTACCCATTTTGCAAGTACTTAGGCGGGCGGCTCTCGGAAAGTGGCCGGGTTCGTCGCTCGCGGTTGAAAACCGCTCCTACGGGAAAACGAAGCGCTACTACGAGATCTTCGACTTGACGATGAGGGTGAGGGCTTTCAGGCCTAGTTCGGTGGCGAGGAAGGGTTTGGCGATGACGTCGGTGCCGCCGCTGCGGCACATTTGGGCGCGATTCTCGAAACCGCTGGCGCTGGTGACGAAGAGGATCGGGGTCTTTTTGTAGTTCGGCAATGCGCGCAACTTCGTGCAGAGTTCCGTGCCGGTCATGCCGGGCATTTCGAGATCGAGCACGATGAGGTCGAACTGCCATTCCTGCGCCACGCTGAGCGCGGCCGAGGGATCGGACAACGCCTGTGACTTCAGGTTGGCTTTTTCCAGGGCGTTCATGACGGAGCGCAAGGCGATTTGCTGGTCATCGACTGCCAACGCCCGCGCGGTGGCCAGGTCCACCTCATGTCCGTCACCCTCGAACAGGGTGCAGAGCAGATCGACGGTTTGCGCCATCGTGCGGCGAACGGACTGCGTGACGCTATCGGGTTTTTCGACGAGTTGTTTGAGCATCGAATCGAAGGCGCCCACAATCCGCGCGATGGTCAGGAGCCGCGTCACGCTCGCATTTCCCGCCAGCGCGTGCACCTCGCTGTAGAGTTCCTGCAACTTCGTGACATCCGCCGGGTTTTTGGCGATGGCCTGCATGGCCTGGCGAATTAAGGCCGCGGCGCCCCCGCATTCCTTCAAACACGCCTCGCGCAGTTCGGCGCGCAATTCATCATTTCGGGTCAGGGATGGCTCGACGACGCTCATAAGTCCGCTCCTGTACTGGTAATTTGTCCGCGCTCGGCCAGGGGAAACTTACCGCAGACGGTTCGGGGTGAAGGGACACGGCGGGCGCGAGTTTCGGTCAGGCTGCGGGCTGCGTCGCTAGGGTTGTCAGGGTCGACGTGTATGCCGCAGATACGTCTATCGCGCGCGCGACCGTGTGGGATTGCTTCGCTACCGAACCGTCCACGAGAGGGGTCCTTGAAAATTGAATTGTTCCTTATTATTCATACTGACCGCAGCCATCTTCCGCATCCCGCGTGCCGGTTTTTTGCGACGTGCGATAACCTGCTGTCTGCGCCGCTTTTGCGAAGGCAGATTTGCGTCCAAGAACCCTTTTGGCCGGGTGAATGAACAATTCTGTCAAAGAACCGCTGCTGGGTTGCCGTTTCGGAAGGTCTTTCTTGACGAAGCTGCGGTAACACCGCTAAGGAAGACTGGTTGGGATCGAACGAATTTCGCAAGACTGAAAAAAATGCAGCCGACTCTTCTGGTCATGGCCGCGGGCATGGGCAGCCGTTATGGCGGGCTGAAGCAAATCGACGCCGTCGGCCCCAACGGCGAAGCGATCATCGACTACTCAATTTACGACGCCTTGCGGGCGGGGTTCGAGCGGCTGGTGTTTGTCATCCGCCGCGACATCGAAGCGGCCTTTCGGGAGGCGATTGGCGGAAAGTTCGAGAAGCGGATCGCGGTCGATTACGTCTTCCAGGAACTCGACAACCTTCCGCCTGGATTTTCCGTCCCGCCCGGTCGCACCAAACCGTGGGGCACGACGCAGGCGATCCTCATGGCCAAGGAAGCCATACATGAGCCGTTCGCCGCGATCAATGCCGATGATTTTTATGGACACGAGTCGTTTCAGGTCATGGCGGATTTTCTGCGGGCGAGCGGCGCTGACTACGCGATGATCGGCTACACCTTGCGAAACACCTTGTCCCAACACGGCAGCGTGTCGCGCGCGGTTTGCGAATGCGATCCGGCTGGTTTTCTGCGGGCCGTCGTGGAGTTGCCCAAAGTCGAGAAGCGGGATCGCGGCTGCGCAAGCGGAAGACCGCGCGCTCAGCGGCGACGAATTGGTGTCGATGAATTTCTGGGGTTTTACGCCCGCGTTGTTCCCGCAATTGCGGGAACAGTTCAATGCCTTTCTGCGACGCAGCGGGCAGGAATTGAAAAGCGAATCCTACATTCCCACAACGGTGAACGAACTGGTGGCGTCGGGCGCGGCCCGCGTAAAAGTCCTGCGCACCCCCGCTTCGTGGTTCGGCATCACGTACAAGGAAGACAAACCGCAGGTTGTCGCCAGCATTCTCCGGCTCGTGGAAGCCGGCGAATATCCGTCGAAGACTTTGGACGTGAAGTCGCGGCGCAAATCGATCGAGCGACCTAGGAAGGTGTGAGGTCGGCTTTCAGGGCGGGCTTCAATTCGTTCACACGCGCGGCGGCTTGCTCCCAGTCGGCGGTCGCGCGGGCGAGGTCTTCCGTGACGGTGCTCAACTCGCGATTGACGGCGACGGCGCGGCCGGGTTTGTCGTAGGTCTCGGGCTTTTCCAGTTCGGCGGCCAATTCCTTCTGCTTCTGTTCCAGGCGGGCGATTTCTTTTTCCAGAGTACCCACGAGTTGTTCCTGTTCGCGACGCTCGCGCGACCGGACATTACGCGCCTCGGCTTCTGACCGCTTTTGTTCCTTGCCCTTGGGACGCGAAGAATTCACCGGCGGCGCGACCGGGACCGCTGACGCCGCGATCGCCGCGGCGATGGCCGCGGATTTTTCGAGATAGTATTGGTAATCGCCGTGGTAATGCATCAGCTCGCCGTTGTTCACGTGCAAGACGTACTTGGCGAGCTTGCGGATGAAATACACGTCATGGCTGATGAAAATCAGTGTGCCTTCGTAGGATTCCAGCGCGCCGATCAGCGCATCGATGCTCGCCATGTCGAGGTGCGTGGTGGGCTCGTCCATCAAGAGCAGGTTCGGCGGATCGAGCAGAAGTTTGACCAGCGCCAGACGGCTTTTCTCGCCGCCGCTGAGCACGCCGACCGATTTGAAGACATCGTCGCCGCGAAATAGAAACGAGCCGAGGACGGTGCGGACGGTTTGCTCGGAGATGCGTTGGGGGGTGTCCAGCGCTTCCTCGACGACCGTGCGTTCGGCGTTCAGCATCTCGACGCGATACTGGGCGTAGTAACCGACCTTTACGTTCAAGCCCAACTCGCGCGTGCCGCCCTGGACGGGGAGCACGCCCGCCAGCAGTTTGAGCAGCGTGGATTTGCCCGCGCCGTTCGGGCCGACCAGCACGATGCGCTGGCCGCGCTCGGCCTCGAAGTTCATGCCGCGATAAACGACCGTGCTGCCATAGGCGTGGTTGATGTTCTTCAGCGTGATCACTTTCAACCCGCTGCGCTGCGGCTGCGGAAAACGGAATTTGATCTTGCGCGATTCGTTCACGGGCGCTTCGATCTTGTCCATGCGCTCGATCTGCTTGAGTTTGGCCTGCGCCTGCGACGCCTTGCTGGCCTTCGCGCGAAAACGGTCGGCGAACTCCTGCAAGCGCTGGATGTCGCGCTGCTGGTTCTTGTAAGCCGCCAGCAATTGTTCCGATTGCGCCTCGCGTTGCACGAGATATTCGTCGTAGTTGCCGCGATAGCGGAGCAACTGGCTCTGGCGAATCTCGACGATGCTGCCGACCAGCTGATTCAGGAATTCGCGGTCGTGCGAGATCAGCAACACGCCGCCCGGATAGGTTTTCAGGTACTCTTGAAACCACTGCAACGCTTCGAGGTCGAGATGGTTGGTTGGCTCGTCGAGCAGGAGCAGGTCGGGCTGTTGCACGAGCAACCGCGCGAGATGCGCGCGCATGACCCAGCCGCCGCTCATCGCTTTCAGTTGCCGATCGAAATCGCGCTCGCGGAACGCCAGCCCGCGCAGGATCGTCTTGGCCTGGGGTTCGAGCTGATAACCGCCGAGTTCGTCGAACCGCGCCTGCACTTCGTGGAAATCGTGCGACTCGGTGTCGTGACCCGCTTCGAACAACTTCAGCCGCCGCTGCAATTCGGCGATCTCGGGCGTGATGGCCGTCGCCAACTCCAGCACCGTCTCCTCCCCCACGGGCGCGGTCTCCTGCGGCAAATGGCCCATCGTCCCATTGCGTTCGATGGTCACCTCGCCCTCGTCCGGCGAGTCGTAGCCGAGGACGAGCGAGAACAGCGTGGACTTGCCCGCGCCGTTCGGCCCGACCAGCCCGATGCGGTCGCCGCGATTGACCTGCAGCGACGCGTCCTCGAAGAGTACGTGCGCCCCAAAGGCCTTGGTCATTCCCGAAATCGTCATCATATCGAACCGCGAAGCCTACTACCGAAAGCGGAGGTGAACAAGGTGGAATTCACCACGAAGAGCACGAAGAAGACACGAAGAACACGGAAGCGCTTTAACTTCCACAATCAGCGCACGACCCCAGATTTAAGTCATTCCTGATCCAATCGTGAAGCTCACAACAGATTGTATCAGTGTTGTCGAGATCAACACTTTTATAAATATGACCAACTAGGTCAGTTGGCATGTGTTCAATAGAACGATCTTTCAGTAGCGCACAACGTCGCCCCGTGATGAGCATGCTACCAACCTCAATTGTGAGGTTGTAATTTAGTCCTTCCTTTTGACGATCTTCGAAGAAGGCGACTCCATATTGGCTAGCCCACATATGAGCCGCAGTGTTTGCCCAGAGTGTATCGTCAATTAACCGGTCCGACGCCAGGTGAAATTCAAGACCATGCATTGCGCACACTTTGCGGGCGGCTGCTAGAGCCGGTCCTACCGGATCATCAGCGCGTCCTGATTCACTCGGATCTGGAAAACGCGTCATCCCAAATACATTTCTTTCAAATGGATGCGCCGCTAAGAATCGCCCAAGACTAGCCACCAATTGAGGTGGCGTGAATGTTGGTGGAACGATGGTATGAGCAATCTCTCCTAAGGCGTGCTGACTTGCACAAATACTTCATTCTGCTTGTTTGTCATTATCTACGGGCTTGTTTTTCGTTCCTTTATTGACTTGATAGGTTTTTTTGAAGAACAGCTCGCCATGTACGGTGGGTCGGAAGCCGTTGCCAGAACGGCGGAATAGACTCTTACCTTCCCGTTGAGCGTTTTTATAGGTCATATCGACACGCTCAGGGACTGTAATGCCCACTTGATCCGCTATGTCTCTGATCTCGTCAGCAGTAAACTCTTCAGACCCATATAGGCTGTAGTGGAACCCTGCCACAGCCAACGCATTATCAGAGGGCTTGCCTTGTTTCAGTTTCGAGAAGAAGCCATCAAGGTTAACAGTTTCTGTCTTCTGTTCAATCGAGTCGGCATCCCGGAGTTCGGGTTCTTCAGCCGCTTGCCTTTTGCCGAACGGTACAATGCCTTCAAGAAGTTTCTCAAAAGCGATTCGTCGCAGACTTTCGTCTTTAATTACGCCCACTTGTTCTTCTAGGCTCTTCAACTTCTCGGTAAGTTCGTCGTCCATTATTTTCTCCAATTAATCCGTATTGTTGTGCGTTGCCATTTCTACTACTCCGTATCATTTGTGGTCAGCCAGCCTTCGACCTCCTCCAGCGCACTACCTGTGAGACGATAGTGCTGCACTCCACCGATTTTTTCGGCTTTCATCAGTCTTCCTGTCCTCTCCAAACCAGCCACTACATCGCTTGGGTTCTTAGGTGATTTTTCACGGCTGACTCAAAGGAGTCTCTTAAGATCCCCGCTAGAAAAGCTTTCCTTCCCTGCTTGCGTTTCCGCCCAGTACCCAAGGACGATCGCTTTGTCCGTCAGCTTGACTCTTCGACTCTTGCGAATCAGACTCTTGGGGCGCAAGGTCTCGCTTGGGCGATGTGACTACGTCAGTGCGAACTGCAACAGGAGCGACGTTCTGCGATGTTTCGCGGTAGAGAAGGAATTTAAACGCTTCGGGCTGTACTGGGCCGGGTAAACTCGCAGTAAATTCACCCAGGGCCTTAAGAATTTCACCGAACTCTTCAATTGACTTTATCTCCATATCTCCTCTTTTCTTGCCCCCATAAAGAAGGGCTCTGGTTTCTGTTTTTTTCCACACCTGTACTAATCATATATAGGAATTCACTTAATGCAAGAATAATTGTGATGGCACCGAATTGTAGTCTTCGGCTCCGTCGCTGGTTCACACCGACTGCTTGGCGTGCCGGGTCAATGAATGATAAGCGCCGGGTGTTTGCTGCCGCTGCCGCGCGAATACATGCACCGCCAGGATTGCCTCTTGACATAGCAATTGATGAATGTTTGGCTAGCGGCCCAAAGTCGGAGCTCCATATGATTGCATGGATCTAAACGAGGCACCGCCGAACGCAAACCGCTTCTTCCATGCAAGGAGTGGGTTTTTACGGGTCCGTGGTGGTTGTGTAGGCTTGGATAAGCCGATAATAAATCTACATGAAAACTAATATATATATCTTACTATTTCTAATATATTCTGTTACAATTACTTACATAATTATATCTACATATCATAAATAGTATTTCACTATAGGAAAACTGTATACATGCGGCGCCGAATTGAAGTCTTCGGCTCCGTCGCTGGTTCACACCGATTGCTTGGCGTTCCGGACTCGTAGAGATCAGGACAATCGGCGCGATAGCCTCATTAACCTGTATTTTCGGCAGATTTAAGGATGTGGCCATCGGATTTTTCAAATCCAAGGCGATCACAAATTAGCATACGGTGGCATGAGAAACATACGGCAACTGCCTAAACACAAGTCGAGTCCGCGATTTAGAGGCCCAATGGATGATAGATGCGGTTGAAAGCACCTGTTCGTGTTTTATTTTTTTGATGCGTAAATAACACCGGTATAACGCATTCTGTTATATGATTAGAGCATAAGTCGAATTGCATGGCATGCAAGTAGTGAAGTCGCGGTGCCGAATTGTAGTCTTCGGTTCCGTCGTTGGTTCACACCGACTGCTTGGCATGCCGATGCGCACTGAGATACAAATTCAGCAGTTTTTCGGGTGGCTTGAGATCAAAGACGTGCTCGTCTCCTGACGTATCTTCCCACAAAATCAAGGTAGTATTTTAATTAGTGGTGGCGCCAGGAATCCTTTCGCAGATTTATCCCTCGGTGCAAGCGCGGCAGACTTTTGGGCAGGAGCGGCAGATTCCTCCCGAGAATGGTGAACTTGAGCCCATAAAGGCAAAGGTAGATTGTCGTGTTGATATCGTAAATCGATACTTTTTGCTGGACACGGTTTGTGGAGGTCGATATAGTTGGCGGGTGATGTATGAGCAGAAGACCAACAGCGGCAAGCGGAGCGCTTGCCCTACAATTCGGATCGGCGGGAGGGTGGAATGGAGGGGATTTGGAGACCTACGGTCGAGAAAAGTGCGCGGTCGGGAGACCGGCGCACAACAATACCACTCGAACGCAGAAAGCTGCGGGCGGGACGCCCACGCCACTAGCAGGGAGATCCAAGGGGGGCCTATATATGTTTCTGCGAAACGAACCCACCGTTTTGGGAGGGCGTTTTTGGTGTAACCTTCAAGGAACACGGGGGTTGTGACGGAAAGTCCTGGAACATTCGGTGGGTTCGTTTTGGAAAACGAACCCAATTTCGGGGGGTTGGTTGCCGCGGAAACGGTGCTGCGTCGAAAAACGAACCTAAAATAGGTGCTGTAAATGAAGTCGCCGGCTGGTTTGTGTGTTCTTCGTGCATGCGGGCTAGACCCTTCGCTTCGCTCAAGGGTGACAACCTTCTGGACGCAGTGGTCCAAAATGAAGAACGACGGCAACCAAGATGGTTGCCCTACAATTCGGAAACGATATTTGCGGTGCGGAGCAATATCTTGAATCGGGTGGGGCGTGAGATAGGCTGCGCGCTTAGTACTATGCGTTTCATCACGGGAAGGAAATCCGGGGAGCCCGTGCCGTACGGGCCGCTTTTCGTCGCTTTTCGTGAAATAATCGTTTTACATTTCCGAGATTTCTGTTCTAAGCTAGTGGTTGCTTGGAGAAAGGTTGCCTCGAGCACCTTCGAGGCCCATCTCGCGTCCGCGAGGCAGGAGACTGGCGAACCATGAACATGACAGACTTACTGGCGAAAACAAAAACTGAATTGCTGAAGATCGCTCACCGACACGGCCTGCGGGGGGTGTCCACGCTCAAGAAGGAGGAGTTGGCCGACAGGATTCACGAGTCCCAGCAGCGGCCCAAAGGGAGCACCACCAAACAGCCGCTGGGTCCCAGTGTTGTCGCCCGCAGAATCGCTGACGCTGTCAAACGGCGCGCGGTTCGCAAATACGCCGGGGAACCCGTCGCTCACGCCGCCCCTGTCAAAGCCCGAACACAGGCTGTCCGGCCGGGACATCGCGCCAAAGTTGCCGCGAAATCCAGGCCCATGGAAATCGAGGCGGAAGAGACCGGCCGCCCATCCGAAGAACTTTCCGCCCACAAATTCGATGTCACGCCGGCAGCGGCGGCGCCCCGGCAGGTTTTTCAAGAGGAGCACCTGGGCGAATTGCCCGATGCCTACGGCACCGGCCATCTCTTTCTCACCGCCCGCGATCCGCATTGGCTTTACGTTTATTGGGATCTCAATTGGCAGCAGATGGCCGATTTTCGCGGCCAGGCCGCGGATGGCCGTTTGTTGCTGCGCGTTTTCGAGAAGAACCACGCGGAACCGTTTCAGGTACTGACGCTCGGCCACGATTCACGCAACTGGTACATCCCCGTCAACAAGGCCGCCACCACGTACACTGCCGAGCTGGGTTTCTGGCGGCACGACGGCCATTTCCACGTAATCAGCCGTTCGCGCGAAGCCACGACGCCGCCCGATGCGATCTCGCCCGATACCACGGCCCGGTTCGCCACCATCCCGATCGATATTTCGTTCCAGGAACTTTTTGCGATCATTCGCGGCCACATGCGCGACGGCGAGGCTTTGGCCGAAGCGTTGCATCGCCTGCAACTCGCGGGGTTCCGCTTCCCCTTCAAACTCGGGCTCGAACTCGGCCCGTGGACCACGGACCAGGCTGCCGAGTTGGAGCGCATTCTCGGCGGCGATCTGTTCCGTCGCATCCAGATGGGGTCGTTCGAAATCACGGAGTGGCTGCGCCGCCGTTTGCAGGAAGAACTCAGTTCGGGGATGTCCAGCGCGTTCAGTCCGTCGGGTTCGAGTTGGTCGGGCGCGCCGCAGAAGGGGTTCTGGTTCGCCGTGAACGCCGAGTTGATCATTTACGGCGCAACGGAACCGACGGCCAAGGTCACCATTGACGGCAAGCCCGTGAAATTGCGCAGTGACGGGACCTTCTCGTTCCAATATGCGTTCCCGGATGGACAGTACAAACTGCCGGTCGTCGCCATCTCGGCAGCCGGTGACGACCAACGCGAAGCGCAACTGACCTTTGAACGCCAAAGCCGCACGAAAGGCGGGGTGGGCAAGGTCAAACAACCGTCGCACCTCAAAGCGCCTGCCGCCGCGTAATTCGCGGCGCAACGAAGAACCCCGTTCCGAAACGAAACGCCGAAAGGAATTTTGCCAGTGCCACAAGGTTACGTAGCGCTCATCCTGCACGCGCATCTGCCGTTTGTGCGCCATCCTGAGTACGAGGACTTTCTCGAGGAAGACTGGCTGTACGAGGCCATCACCGAGACCTACATCCCGCTCATCAAGATGATGGAAGGCCTCGTCCGCGACAACGTGGATTTTCGCCTGACGATGACGCTCACGCCGCCGCTCTGCTCGATGCTCCTCGATCCGCTGCTGCAGGAGCGCTACATCCGCCACATCACGCGGCTCATCGAACTCACCGAAAAGGAAATCGAACGCACCAAATGGGACCGGGCCTTCAATGATCTCGCCTGGTTCTACCACCACCGTTTTCAAGAGGCCCGCGCCACGTTCTGCGACAGCTACGGGCGCAACCTCGTCGGCGCGTTCCGCAAGTTTCAGGAAATGGGCAAGCTCGAGATCATCACCTGCGGCGCGACCCACGGCTTTCTGCCGTTGATGACGGAGCATCCTGAATCCATTCGCGCCCAGATCATGATCGCGCGCGACCATTATCGCCAATGTTTCGGCTGCGACCCGCGCGGCATCTGGTTGCCGGAATGCGCCTACGTGCCCGGCATCGACAAATTTCTCCAGGAGGCCGAGATCCGCTGGTTCATCATGGACTCGCATGGCCTCATGTTCGGCCATCCACGCCCGCGCTACGGGATTTACGCGCCGGTATTCACGCCGACCGGCGTGGCCGCGTTCGGGCGCGACGTCGAATCTTCGAAGCAGGTCTGGAGTTCCGAGGAAGGGTATCCCGGCGACGGCGATTACCGCGATTTCTACCGCGACGTCGGTTTCGACCTCGAATACGACTACATCAAGCCGTACATCCACCCCGACGGTATCCGCTGTTTCACCGGCGTGAAGTATTTCCGCATCACGGGCAAGACGTCGAACAAGGAGCCCTACAACCGCCACAATGCGATGGAGAAAGCCGCGTCGCACGCCGGCAACTTCATGTTCAACCGCGAAAAACAGGTCGAGCATCTCCTCGGCATCATGAAACGCCCGCCGCTGATCATCTCGCCGTACGACGCCGAATTGTACGGCCATTGGTGGTTCGAAGGCCCCGACTTCATCAACTTTTTCACGCGCAAGGTCGCATTCGACCAGAACGTCTTCAAGCTTACCACGCCGACCGAGTATCTGCGCAGTTTCCCGACCCAACAGATCACGCAGCCGGGCGCCTCGAGCTGGGGCAACAAGGGTTACTGGGAGGTCTGGCTGGAAGGCTCCAATGCGTGGATTTATCCGCACCTGCACGTTGCCGCGCAACGCATGACCGAACTCGCGCGCAACTTCAAGCATGGCGACCATCTCACGCAGCGCGGCCTCAAACAGGCGGCCCGCGAACTCCTTCTCGCGCAATCCAGCGACTGGGCATTCATCATGAAAACCGGGACAATGGTGCCCTACGCCGTGAAGCGGACGAAGGACCACATCCTGCGTTTCACGCGTCTCTACGAGCAGATTAAAGAACATCGCATCGATGAGCCCTGGCTTTCCTCAATTGAATGGCGGGACAACATCTTTCCTGACATCAATTATCATTACTACGCATAAGTTGTGTCGGGCTGGAGGCACTGCCATCATTCAGCCCAGCGCCGCGCGCACCGCGTCGCGAATCTGCTCCAACCGCGCCGCATCGCGGATCTTCCGTCCGTCCGTGCCGGTCATGAAGAAAACGTCCGCCGCTTCATCTTCCTCCGTCACGATCATGGCGTGGACGATGTCCACGTCGCACGTCGCAATGGCTTCCAAAATATCGTGCAACAAACCCACCCGGTCGTGGGCCTCCACCTGCAGCACCGTGTAATCGTCAAACCGATCGTTATCGAACGTCAACACGGGCGCCTTGCCGCTGGCGGGAGCGTCCGCCGCGCCGGCGCACTGCATCCAGGTCCGCAGCACCGCGTCGCCGCCTCCATTCGGGCTGAACGCGACGGCCAACAGTTGCTCCATCTGCTTGAGCCGCGAAATGTCCTCGACGTGCCGCAATTCCTCATCGCAAATCTGGAACACGTCCAGCACCACGTTGTCCGTGCGCGTATAAATGTCCGCCCGCAGGATGTTCAACCCGGTCGCCGCAAACGCGCCGGCAATTTTCGCCAGCAAACCCAGACGGTCCCACGTACAAACGACCACTTCAGAGAAACCACGATCGGGGAAGTGCCGCCAGTGCATAACGGGTGGCGCGAGGAGCACATCGCTGTGCGTGAGACCGTCAATAAATTGATGGATGATTTCCAGGTGCCACCGCAACGACTCGCCGTCCACGCGCGGCCAGTACCGCAGCGGCATGCTGGCAAAATGCAGTTCCAGTTCCTCCGACCGGATCCCCAGGTCGGCGTTCACCGTCAGTTCGTACAGCCGGCTCCGGTGCGTCTCGAAAATCTGCTGCACGGTCTTCGTGCCCCGGTTGAGTTGCGTCGCCACCGCCGGCGCGCCCCGGGCAATACGTTTCCCTCGCCCGGTACTGACGTGGACGTTTCCATGTTTGTGTTCATAGCACCGCCCGTGCTGGAATCGCCGAAACCCCTCGCTCCAGATCGGAGGCCAGGAGACGCAAGACGCTGAAATCATTGTAAATACAGGAGAATTTCACCCTCTCGACCAAGCGCCGCGAAACACCAGAAATTTTCCGGAGCCGTGCCGTGCATCGCATACCCTGTCGCCATTTGTCCACGCTGGTCAGTTTGCAATCGACATTTGCATCCCGCGGTCAGTTGACGAATGTCATTTTGGCCCGCTGTGACATAAGAAAATAGCTCACCCAGATGAACGCAGAGATTATCTCACGGACGATTGCCGGGCCCCAGTTCGTCGTGGAATGGCGGACAACGGCGTGAATCTGATCGGCAAGAACATGATCGGCAACCTGAATTATGGGATGCGCAATCAGAAAGACAATCCAACAAATGACCGCGACGCGCCGCTTTTGAAAAAACATGGCCACCATCAGGATGGCAAACACTAGTAAGAAAATGTTCGTAAGTAGTTCGCCGGTCAACAGCGGCGCCCACAAGGGGTGATAGGACTCACTGGCTTGGGACGTGAGCGCCGTCCAATGGTCCATCCGGAACATGTAGCGAAGCTTGAAACACTGGAATGCGATAACAAATGGATTCACTACCACACCGATTGCCGGCAAAATCAGCCAACCGGCAATGCCGCGCAGGTTTGGATCGATGCCATCCGTCGATGGCGGAGGCGTGCTGGACCGGTATCGATAGAGCCATACTGCACCACCCACCATCAGGAGCGTAAACAGGGTCGAAGTCAGGATGAGCTGCCAATTGAGGCCGCCCCCACGGAAACCACTTGTCTCCAACCCCAACACCGGTGTGAATATGTGGGTGTTGAGCACGTGATCCATTCGATCCAATGCTTGCAAGTATTCGGCCGTTTGCTCCGCCGGTACGGAGTCAGACAACGTGTCAAACTGATACGTCAGGCGCAGGACGCAGTTGGCATAGGTCCGTCGAAAACTGAATTCCATAAACTTGCTGGCCACCACAATATTCGTGGGCAGCACGTTCCAGGCGTTTGGCAGCGCTACTTCAATCGTGTGAATTACGTTGGCGGGATAATTGACGGCCAATGGCATGGTGCGATGGATCGTGCGCGGTTTCTGCACCTTGCTGACGATTGACCACGGGGCTACATCCTGTGTCCACTTGCGCTTGTCATCGCTCAACAACCAAAACCCCGGTACCTGATAGTCCTGGACGGTTTTCAGGATGTTGTGTGCTGTATCGTCATGGATCTGCACATGCCCTTGCAGAATCAACTGCGGGAACCATCGAGCGTGATAATTTGACAATTCTTTGTCCAGTTGGTCCTGGGTTACCTGCGTGTAATAGAACCGCATCTGCTCGGCTTCCAGGCCGTGACGCACCGTTTCGATCCGGAGCGTCGCCGGATTGGTAAGGCTCCGGGCATCGTAGTGCTCGTATACCTCAACAATGGGCTCCGCCAAAAGCGAGCCGGTAACCTTGCTGAGCTTCTCAGTGTCGTCACGCACCACCAGTGCCGCGCCGTACTCCGGCACATAAAAGTCGCGCAACCGCCCGCGTTGATGCGAGCGCGTGGGATCGATCCAGTATGTTTTGCCGCCAACACTGACCTGCGCGATCGTGTGGTTGAAACACAGCGGGGACGGCAGCCAGTCTTCGACCGTTTGCTGCGCCCATGTGCTGACCAACGCCGGATGCGATTCGATTCCCAGCGCATCCAGCAGACTGCATAGCAGGAGCGTCTTGTCCTTGCAGTCTCCAAACCGCCGCTGCGCCACGACGTTGGGATCGGCCGGCGCGTGGCTGCTGGCGCCGAGTTCGATTCCCAGGTAGCGGATATCGTCCTCCACGAACTCCAGTGCGGCCAATACCTGGTCCTCCTTGTCCGAAGATTGCGCGCGCCACTCGTTCACTTTTTCCTGTAGCTCGGGCGAAAGCGTCGCGGGTCTCCGGTTCAGGTGATTCGACCACCGCGCCACGTCTCCCCAATCGGTGAACTCGCTCAGTTGGAGCCACGCGAACGGTTGGTACCAGGTCGGCAGATCGCCTTCGCTCACGATGGCCGGCACATGCATTTCGTCCCAGACATACTCCGTCTGGTCCCCAACTTTCCGGATGCTCGGGGCCAGGGTCGATCCGTGGGGCTTGATCTGCAGGGCTCGATTCGACGGCCAGAGCACGCGCACCCGGTTTCGCCCGACCGGCACCTGCCACTGGGTGGCGATCGCATCCACGTAATGATCGTCGAAGACCGGGTTTGTCCCGCGCAATGTATAGGAGTACTCGATCACATCGCCCACGCGCACATCTTCGAGAAATTGGACCACCGAGAGCGCGCCGTCGTAGATCTGGCGCTCCAAATCACGCTCGCGCTGCAGCACCTTCATATTGCTTCGATCCAGGCGATTGAGAATATTCGTGCCGCGATGAATCTGGATCGTGTGCAGAATCAGCTGCTGGTAGGACGGGTCCACATCGAACGACAATTCCGCGCCCTCTTGGACGCCTTGATGCGACACGATCTTTTTGGCGACGTGAGCAAAGGCTTCCACTCCCAGATCGCCATGGTGCACCTGATGATCAATGAGCAGGTACCGCGTTCCCACCGGTAACTGCGTGGGCGCGTTATCGTCGTCGTCTGGTAACGGAATGCGATCGGCCCAATCTGGCATGGGACCGACACTCACTGGATCGGCTGTGTCCGCCGCCGCGGAACGCGACAAGGCTACCAACAGCGACAGGGCAAAGAATAGAAAGCGTCGACTCACGCAAGCGCCTTATCGCATGCCGCCGAGGCGATGACAAGTTCCTTCAACTCGGCCCGGTTGCATCCCATGTTGCCCCCCGCCATGCGCTGCTGTTGGTAGGGACGGCTGGAGCACAGCCTCAGTCACACAAGACCAACTCGTCCTATATGAAACATCGGAAGAATATGCGCACGATTCCGCTCGCTCGTCTCTGAAAACACAAAGGCGTCACAAATGAAGGAACGGCGAGGTCGCGAAAGAAACGCTCGTTTGGCGTTGCAGTGGACATCGCTATTCTAAAGTGTCAAATTGAAACGCCAAGGTCTGGCACTCCCTCCGTCTGAGTTGTGACTTACAATCGGCTAGAAATCCCCTACCGCAACACCGGCGCGATCAACAATCCGATCCCGTACGTCAGCAGCGCTTCGCCGACGCCGACTACGGTCATCTCTGCGCCGCTCTTCAGCCATGACCGGCCCGTCACGATCACCTTCGACGCGCCGACCGCGAAATGCGCGACCGTGCTGATGGCGAATGACCAGATCAGGGCCTGAGTTCCCGACAGAAATAAAAACGGGATTACCGGCACGAATGCTCCCGCCGCGGTGCTCAACATCGCGCTCACCGCCGAACGCCACGGGTTGGGAAACGCCTTCTCCGACAACCCCAGTTCCTCATGCGCGAGCGTCTTCAGCAACTGCTCGGGCTGCTCCGCCAGCCGCGCCGCCATCATCTTCGCTTCCTCGACGGAAAATCCTTTCAACTGGTAAAACAGCTCCATCTCCTCGCGTTCCTGGTCCGGGTCCTGCTCAATCTCCATCCGCTCGCGTTTCATCTCCGCCTCGTACACCTCGCGCTCCGATTTCGTCGCCAGGTACGCGCCGCTGCCCATCGACAGCGCCGACGCGATGGCCGTCGCGATGCCACTCAACAACACAAACTTGCCATTCACATTCGTCGCGCCCGCCACGCCGCTCACCACGCCGAACGCCGCGCCCAGTCCGTCGTTCACCCCGTAAATCGCCTGCCCGATCCACCCCGCCCCGGTCACGTGCCACTTCTCCGAACCCAAAATCTTCTGCAATCTCCGTTGCGCCGGCGGAATCTGCCCCTCGGTAAACTCACTCAACACCCGGCTGTGGGCGCGTTCCTCCCGCTGCGCCTCCACCAACTGCGTGCGCACCTCTTCGCTCGGCGCGATCTTCGCCAGTTCATCGTACATCGCGTCCGCGCCGTTCTCCGCCGCCTCCAGTTTCACCACCGCCCGGTCCGTCCCGCTTTGCAGCAAGGCCCAGCGCCGCGCGCGTTCGACCAACGTCTCGCGGTATTCGCCCGGCTCCGCGCCGAGTTCCCGCAATCGCGCCGCCCAGTTCGCCGCGTGTTTCTCCTCAGCCTCCGCCAGCCGCAACAAAATTTCGCGCCGATCCGGATGCGCCTCCTGTTTCGCCAGCGCCCGGTAATTGCGCGCGCTCCCCATCTCATCGCGCCAGGCCAGCTTCAATCCGCCAACCAGTTTTTCGCGCTCACTCATGACGCCTCTATTCTATCATATCAACTCCGCCATTATTGTAGGGCGCGATGCCTGTCGTCTAGGTATCGCACCGTGTTCCACCACATCCGTCATCGCGGCCCGCCTGCCGTCGCCGGATTGACCTTCCGCCCCGTCCTTGCTAGCCTTCCACTGTTGAGACCCCGACGGCAAATATCGCTGATTCTATCGCCCTTGTTCGTGATGGCCTGCGGTTTCGCCCCACTGGCGTCCGCTGCGATCATCGGCACCAATCCACCAGCGTTGTCGCTCACGACGAATCGCATCGACGCGCTACCGGCGGCGCAGCAACAGGCCTGGAAAGACTATCTCGCAAAATCCGAGCGGCAGAGGCAGGCCGACCAGGCTTTTCTGCAAGCGGAACTCAGCGAGCACAAGCTCGCGGAGCCGGTGCTTCCGCCTGCGGGTCGCTCGGCGGATTCTCTGCCCCTTGATAAACCGGCGGACTGGTACGGCGGGACCGATGCGGTGCGGATCGCCGATATCGTCGTCTCGTTCCAAACACCTGCGGGAGGATGGAGCAAGAACCTCGATATGTCGCTGCATCCGCGTGCGCCCGGGGAAGCGTTCGCGCCCGACAACCGTTCACGCTTCCTTGCCCCGGGCGACTTCGATACACCGCACAACGTGAAGTGGAACTATGTCGGCACGTTCGACAATGATGCCACCATGACCCAACTGCGCTATCTCGCGAAGGTCATCACCGCGGTCGGGCCGGACCGCAGCGCCGCTTATCGCAAGGCGTTCATGCACGGGATCGTGTACATCACGGTCGCGCAATATCCCAACGGCGGCTGGCCCCAGGTCTGGCCGCTCGAGGGCGGTTATCATGACACGATCACTTACAACGACGACGCCATGATCAACCTTCTCGGATTGCTGCGCGACGTTGCCTGGGGTACCAACGAATTCGCTTTCATGCCCCTTTCGGTGCGCGCACAGGCCGGCGATAGCGCCCGGCGCGGGATCGATTGTCTCGTGGCGACGCAAATTGTCGTGGACGGCCATCGCACGGTCTGGTGCCAGCAACATGACCCGCTCACCTTGCAGCCCGCGTCCGGTCGGAATTACGAAATGCCGTCACAGGTTTCCAGCGAGAGCGCGGATATCATGTTGTTCCTGATGAGCCTGCCCAAACCCAGCCCGCCGATCATCGCCACCGTCCATGCCGCCGCCGCATGGTTCGAGAAAACGAAGATTTCCGACATGGCTTACCAGCGTGTCGGCGACGACGGACGGCGCCTCGCAGCCGCTCCTGGCAGCGGACCGATTTGGGCCCGCTATTACGAAATCGGCACCGACCGCCCGATCTTCGGCGACCGCGACAAGACGATTCATGACAACCTTGAGGAGATTTCCAAGGAGCGACGGCGCGGGTACGCGTGGTATCGGGATACCCCCAAGCATGCGCTCGAAGTTTACGCCGTGTGGAGCAAAACGCATCCGCAATGAAGTCCGTTGTAGCGGCGGTCTGTGACCGCCGAAATTGCGCGAGAAAGCGATCCCGTCGCGTTTGTAGGCCGACTCTGTGAGTCGGCGAATTTCTTGAAGAATTTCGCCGCTTCTACGAAGGGGCCTACAGTTAGACCGCCCTACTCCACCAGATAGCTCAAAACGGTGCGAAGTTCGGCGGCATGCGTGGCGGGATTCACTTTCGGGTCCACAAAGGCGATTTTGCCGGCCTTGTTGATGACGAACGTGACGCGGCTGGCGACGACACTGTTGGTGTCCGCCACGCCATAGGTCTCGGCCACTTTCTTGTCGGTGTCCGCCAGCAACACGAACGGCAGCTTGTATTTCTCGATGAACGCCTTGTGCGACTCGACCGAATCGAAGCTCACGCCCAGGACCGTTGCGTCCAATCCCTTGAATTCCTCCATCGTGTCGCGGATGCCGCAGGCTTCCGTCGTGCACCCCTTCGTGTCATCCTTCGGGTAAAAGTAGAGGATGATGTTGCTCTTGCCCACGTAATCTTTCAAATGGACAGTTGTCCCGTCGCTGGCCGGCGCGGAAAAATCCGGCGCTTTGTCGCCGACCTTTGGCATGTCGGCGCTGAACGCTAGAGATTGCGCCAACAGCAAAACGCTCAGGAACAAAATAAATGGTTTCATCAGGATCACTCGTTGTGGGGGATTTTGACCGTACTCTTGCCGACAAATTCGCGGATGACAGAGTCGCCGGGAATGACCTCGTAGGAATCCACCTGTTCGCGGCTGAATCCCTCGACCGATTCGAGCAGGCGCTTCACGCGGTCGTAGCGAATGCGGGCGTCGAGGAAGCCGCCATACGGCCCAAAAGTTTCCGCCGGTGGCAGATACCCGTCGGGTCCCGCAAAGAACGGCTTCAGCGCAGCCAGATCGAACGGCAGGCCGCCGTTGACGATGTGGTCGGCCAGCCCCATCAGTGGGACGATGCTGAACAATTCCCCGGCGCGCACGTAGTGCCAGTGCAACATCGTCGAGAGCGGACTGTGATTGCGATGTTGCACGTCGCGCAGCATGCGGCGAATCAACCGCACATCCGTAAACTTGGTCAGCCGATTGGTGCTGCCATCGCCTTCATAGAGGACATTAAGCGTCTCGATGTACAAGCGGAATTGCGTCGTCGGGTCGATCTCCTCGGTGATCGGCGGATAAAAACCGTGGAGGCAATCCAGCAGCAGGATCTGCCCCTTCTCCAGCTTGACCGGCTTGGAGGAAACCCGCCGGCCTTCCTTGAAGCTGTACACCGGTTTCTCGATCGTCTTGCCGTCGAGCAAATCCCGCAAATGCCGATTGAGCAACTGGATGTCGAGCGCCTCGGGCGTTTCGAAATTGCGGTCGTTGATCCAGTCGGACGGATGCTCGATCAGCGCCCAGAAATAATCGTCGAGGTTCAACATGAGGAACTGCAGGCCCTGCTTCCGCAGCCGCTCGGTCAGTTTCACGGTCGTCGTGGTCTTGCCCGACGAACTCGGGCCGCTGACCCACATCATGCGGAGGTCGTCGCCCGCGTTCAGTCGCGCGATCACCTTGCGCGCCGCTTCATCCAGCGACGCCTCGTACAGGGCGAGCGACTCATCGATCAGCGACTTGAATTTGCCGCCGCGCACGACTTCATTCAGGCCCGCCACCGTGTCGCACCCGCGCTGCCGGTTCCACTCCAGCGTCTTTTCCATGCGCTTCCGCGGAAAACCGTTCCCGACGAATTGCGTTTCGGTGATCGCGCCCTCGCGGAACCAATGGCGGCCCCAGCGATAGCATTCGTAGGCATCCGCCGTGTTCTGGAACCCGTAACTGCGCAACGCGTGCAGCACGCCGTCCTGGATCGTTTCAATGGTCGGCGGAAAATTCGCGATGAGATGATGCGGATCGGAGTTAAGACAGAGCACGACGATGTCCGCGATAAATTCCGCGATCTTTTCGTCCGTGTCGTACGCCTCGAAAATCTTGTCGTTGATCCCCGGCAGATGGTCCTGCCGAAAACCGCCAATCGAATCCGCCGCCCGCAGGACCGCCTTGCAAATGCGCTCCTCGTCAAAGGACACGAGCGCCCGATTGCGCTTTTGCACTTTGATGATGCGGTTCTGGATTGCCATGCGTTGCCGCTCTCCCAGCGCTCCAACTATAACATGGCGGCCTGGGCTCGACAATAACCTTGACGCCTCCCCTTCCCTTCTGTTACTTGCGCGTCCAATCGGGCGTTCCAGCGGGACAACGACAGGAGGCTGACAAATGGATAAACTCTCAAAATGCGTCGCGGAAGCCATCGGCACGTTCGCCCTCATCTTCATCGGCATTGGCGCCATTTACGCCAGTAACGAGCACCACATGGATCTGCTCGGTGTCGCGTTGGCCCACGGCCTGACCATCGCCGTCATGGTCTCCGCTACCGGTGGCATCTCCGGCGGCCACCTCAATCCCGCCGTGACTTTCGGCCGCTTGTGCGGCGGCAAGATCGACCTCAAGGGCGCCATCAGCTACTGGGTTTCGCAACTCGATCGGCGCTACCATCGCCGCATTTGTCTGCCTCGCCCTGTTCAACCCGGCCATGGTCGATAGACGGAACACCGCAACTTGGCGGCACCACGACGGCAGCTGCCGGCATCATCATCGAAGCCATCACCACCTTCTTCCTCGTGTTCGTCGTGTACGGAACGGCCATCGATCCGCGCGCGCCGAAAATCGGCGGCCTCGCCATCGGCTTGACCATCACCATCGGCATCCTCTTTGCCGGGCCGTTGACTGGCGGGCGCGATCAATCCCGCCCGCGTGTTCGGCCCCGCGCTTGCCGTCAGCAACTGGACCAATCATTACGTGTACTGGGTCGGCCCCATGCTCGGCGGCGCCCTGGCCGGCATCACCTACAAAACATTTCTTTTGGGCAAGAGTTAAAAAACTATCGGGCCGCCAGGAAAATAACCGTGGTATCGTTCTTGATCTTTTGGTTCATCACCTTCGCGTCTCTCGCTGTGACGGTGGGTTCGCTCTCGTGGATTTACAACGTGCTCGGGGGAGACTTGGGGCTTTCGGGATGGAAACGGGAAGCGGTCATCGTCGCGGTCGTCTCATCCCTGCAGGCGTTTCTCTTCTGGCTTTCCATCTCGCTGGGCGTCGGCGTGGGCAGGATGTTTTTCCTGGCGGCTGTCGGGCTCTTTGTCTTCTACAAAGCCACGCATTCCTCCAGCAGCCTGTTCGAGGGCACCTACGCCATGGACAACGGCGCCATCTTCGCCATCGCCGCCGTCCAATTCGCCATTCTGTTCGGCCTCGGAATCCTGCTCGCCATTGCCGTCGGCAGAGCGCACTGATCCGCGGCTCAGATGGGTGTCAGCCTTCCGAAAACGCCTAGTCGAAATCGTAGCCGCCCTGGAAATCTTCCTTGCGATCTTCACGGCACATCCCAAGAGTTGAGCGGACTGCCTCCAGGGGATTGCTTTGGAGCCGAAGGTCTGGTAAATTCATTTCATGAAGCGGGCGGTTCAAATGCGAACGTATGAAGAATACGCGAACCAGTTCATCGCGACGAATCAACGGACTGGCCGGGTGATCGCACATTCGCCATCCATTCGGAAGTTGTACGAGCAGTTGAAACGAAAGCGGGCCGACCTGACCAAGACCGTTGTCGAAAAAATCCCCGCGCGCGATGTCGTCTGCATCTATTGAGTTCCCTTATTCACGGCGACCGGGACGGCACCACACCGTCTTAATCCCTGCCATCCCCGCAGAAGTGCAGTTGCCATTTGGATTTCATCCCATTCGCCCGCTCCTCGACTCCAGCGCGGACTGTACGATGCTCCCGCGGCACATCGGGCACTTGATCGGCCTGGACTTTGCGCGCCTGCCGATGCGGAACATCACCGGCATCGAAGGCCGCAGCATCCGTGGCTCCAAAGCTTTCGTCCGCCTGCGCCTTGGCAAGCTGTTACTCCCTCCGATCCCGTGCATCTACATCGATTCCGATAGTGCACCGCTATTACTCGGTCGCGAAGGCTTTTTCGATCTCTTCAATATCCTGCTCGACAACCGCCGCAAGAAAGTCGTCCTGACGCCATTGTTCTGACGGGCGTCAGCGTTCCGGAAACGCTTCGTCGAAATCGTAGCCGCCTTGGAAATCTTCGCGGTGATCTTCGGGGCGTTTCCCAAGCAAACCAGCCTCCACCAAATTGAAAACAATCTCACCGAAATCCTCGCAGCTCAAGACACCCCACTCATTCAAATGCGCTTTCGCATCTTTCTCGAAACGCAAAAGAGCGAAGATGCGTAAAACCTCCAGGAGTTCCTTACCGGTAACGTGCCGAGAATGTCATGGGTCTCATAACTGGGTTTCTCATAAGCAAGGCTTTGTCCAAGAGCTTCTTCTCACAAATTCATATGCCCGCAATGTCCATATCGCTGATCACGCGCAACAATCTTCGCGACCCGCTCGCGAAAAAACGATTTGGAGACTCGAAGTGGCGCAAGTCGGGGGCGCCTCTGACATCGCGGCATCGCGACTGCACTCTTCACACAGATGACTTTTCTTCATACTCGACCATCAACAATTATGCGACAAAGATGCACCGTGGCTTCTCGCAGTTCCTGACATCTTTCGCAAACATAATGCTTCTACTCCTTCGGCTTCCCGCCGAACAAATACATCTGCGGGGCTTCTTTCACGTCCCCTTTCCCTTTCCTCCTTCGCCCTTTTTCGGTCGCTTCGCCAGCTTCGGTTGGCCTTCCGCGGAAAGCTCGGCTTCTTCCAGATTGCCGAGGACTTCCTTGGCGCGGGCGAGGACTTCTTTCGGCAGACCGGCGAGGCGCGCGACCTGGATGCCGTAGCTCTTGTCCGTGCCGCCGGGGAGGATCTTGTGGAGAAAGATCACCTGGTCCTGCCATTCGCGGACGGCGACGTTGTAGTTTTTCACGCGCGGCATCGTGGCGGCGAGTTCCGTGAGTTCGTGGTAATGCGTGGCGAACAGGGTCTTCGCGCCGACGCCGTTGTGCAAATGCTCGGCGACCGCCCAGGCGATGCTCAAGCCGTCGAACGTGCTCGTGCCGCGCCCGATTTCGTCGAGCACGATGAGGCTGCGCGCCGTGGCGTTGTTGAGGATGTTCGCGGTTTCATTCATCTCGACCATGAACGTGCTTTGCCCGCGCGCGAGGTCGTCGTTCGCGCCTACGCGCGTGAAAATGCGGTTCACCAGCCCAACTGTCGCCCGCGCCGCGGGAATGTACGAGCCGACCTGCGCCATCAGCACCAGCAGCGCCACCTGCCGGATATATGTGCTCTTGCCCGCCATGTTCGGCCCGGTGATGATGAGAATCTGCTGTTCCCGGTTGTCGAGCAACGTGTCGTTCGGGACGAACCGCTCTTCAATCAACGTCTGCTCCAGCACCGGGTGCCGTCCATCGACGAACTCAATCCGGTCCCCATCATTAATGACAGGACGACAGTAGCCCTGGTGCCGCGCCAACTCCGCCAGCCCCGCCAGCACATCGAGCGCGGCGATGGCCGAAGCCGATTCCTGGATCGGCGCCGACTTCTCGACCGCCGCCGCGCGAATCTGCTGGAAGATCTCGTACTCGAGCGCGTTGGCCCGCTCTTCCGCGCCGAGAATCTTGTGCTCCATCTCTTTCAACTCGGGCGTGACGAACCGTTCGCCGTTGGCAATGGTCTGCTTGCGAATATAATCGTCGGGCGCCTTGTCGAGATTCGCCTTGGTGATCTCAATGTAATAACCGAACACGGAATTGAAGCGCACTTTCAACGAGGCGATGCCCGTCCGTTCGATTTCTTTTTGTTGCAGCGCGGCAATCCACGCCTTGCCTTCCAATCCCGCCCGCCGGAATTCGTCCAGCTCTGCGTGGTAACCCGGCTGGATAAGTCCGCCCTCTTTTAACGCCAGCGGCGGCGCGTCCGCAATGGCGCGCGCAATGAGGTCGACCAGTTCCGGTAACTCGGTGATCTGCGCGGTCAATTGGTCGAGGAATTCCGTCCCGCCCAGCACCGAGGCCAGCGTCTTCTTCAGCTTCGGCACGGCGGTCAGCGATTCCTTCAGCACGATGAGGTCGCGCGCGTTGCCGTTGCCGACGCTGAGCCGCGCGAGCGTCCGCTCCATGTCGCGCACCGCCTGAAGCTGCTCGCGAAAATCCGCCAGCACGTGCGGCCTGTCGCAAAACGTCGCGATCACCCCTTGCCGCGCCTGGATCTGCGCCACGTTTTTCAGCGGTCGCGTCAGCCATTCGCGCAGCAGCCGCGCTCCCATCGGCGTAAGCGTGCGATCGAGACAGCCAATCAATGTGTGTTTGCGGTCGGAGCGCGGAGACTCGAGCAGCTCCAGATTCCGCTGCGTCGTTGCGTCGAGGACCATGAATTCATTAATGCTGTAAACGGTGAGCCGATGAATATGCGCGGTGCTGTGCCGCAATGCTTGCTGGAGATAATGGAGCGCCGCGCCGGCCGCCCCGATGCCGACGGTCAACTCGCTCGCGCCAAAGCCGTCGAGCGATTGCGTTTTGAAATGGTCGCGCAACGTGAAGAAGGCCGTCTCGCGTTCGAATGTCCAGCCGTCATGCGGTGTCAGCGCCTGGATGCCCAAGGGCGCCAATATCTGCTTCGCCTCGGCGAGCCATTCGACCGGCACGATGATCTCCGCGGGACGGATTCGCGTGAGTTCGTTCTGGAGTTGTTCCACATTGGAAAGCTCGGTCACCTTGAAATCGCCCGTCGTCAAATCCACCAGCGCGAGCCCAAACTTGCCGTCGCCACAAATTGCCGCCAGAAAATTGTTTCGCTCCGCCTGCAAGAGGTGGGTGTCGAAGTGCGTGCCGGGACTGAGGATTTGCGTAACGTCGCGCTTGACGAGTTTGCCGGGCTGCGCTTCTTCGAGTTGGTCACAGATGGCGACCTTGCGCCCCTGCTTGAGCAACTTGCCGATGTACGCTTCGGCGGCATGGTGCGGGATGCCGCACATCGGGGTGCCATGGCGGCTGGTGAGCGCGAGGTTGAGCAGTTGCGAAGCGGTTTTCGCGTCGTCGAAGAACATCTCGTAAAAATCGCCCAGACGAAACAACAGCAGCGCATCGGGCGGAATCTGGTGTTTCACGCGCCGATACTGCTGCATCATGGGCGTCAGACCGTCGCCCGTTGAGTCGGATTTCGCACTCGCCATCGCGGGGGGATTATAGCGGCGGACTCCGGGGGGTCACGTCCTAAAACACGAAGACCGAATTTCCACAGAATGGAAACTCGGTCCCGCGTTTATTGCTCGAACCGCTCTCTGTCTGGCGCGCGTCGATCGTTCAACGCTTGTTGCTCAGTGCGTGTTCTTCCGTGCGTCGGAAGCAGATCGTTCCGCAACCACGTCACGGATGGGTTGGCCTCCTGTAAACCACCGGGCATCCCCCAACCCGGCATGGTTCCTTTTAGCACCAGCCCTGCCAACTTCCCAAATCACGTAAAATCAAGAGACTCGCCACGGACCTGGGGCAGGAACGTCCGTTGCACCGGCCAAAAAGGGCGCACGATTGGACAAAAATGTCGGGGTCAGCCCGACAACCTAACGCTGGAGTACATCCCGAACAGCGTTGCGCAGTTGCTGGACGTTCGAACGGTTTCTCAATCAGTTGATTGCCCGTGCGCCAGACAAAGTCGCTGAAGCCGGCCTTGCGGGATGGTTGGCCGGTCACGAAGAGGAACCGATCGGCCAGGTAGGGATAGTCCCGCACCACGTCATTATAGAGGGCTTCGCCATCCACGCGCGGCATCATCAAGTCGCAAAGAACCGCGTCGTAGTCGCTGGTGCGCAAGCGGTCCATCGCCTCCATGCCATTGGCCGCGATATCGACCTCGCAGTTCTCGTAGGTCAACACCTCGCCCAGCAACACCGCCAAATCGTGGTCGTCGTCAACCACCAGGACGCGATGGATCATTCGCTTTGGCCGCTGGTCTTCCGGCATGGCACCTGAACGTAGCCCCATCACTGCCCCTGTTCAACGACTTTCCTGCGCTAAACCGGTGGGACACTGCCCGGAGCGGCAGCCACCGTTTCGGTTTGCGCTTGTCCAGGGATTATCCATCCCCTAGCCTGTTTGGACTTCATGCGAGTGCCCCTGCTTCCTCAAAACCCAGCGACCGAAAAGCCTGCCGGCGACGCGGCAAAAACAGCCTGTGTACACGTCCCCATCCTGCTCGGTTTACTGTTATGCGTGATCGTGACCTACTACCCGGTCGTGACCGCCACGTATGGTTTCACCGATGATTATCGCAAGCTGCAAGAGGCGGCGATGGGCGGACGGGAGCTTTGGAGACACCAGGTTTCCGAGGGGCGTCCGCTAATGGGCATCATCCAGGTGGTCCTTCTTCCGCTGGCCGGCACGGTGGATCGCCTCCGCTGGGTGCGCGCGATTAATTTGGCCAGCCTTTGCGTCCTGGCGGTGGCGATTTATTTTGCACTCGGCCGATTGGGCTTTGCCAATGCGCTGGCCGCCGCGTTTTCCCTGGGCATCGCGGCCCTGCCGTGTTTTCAAATCTGCACCTCCTGGGCCGGCATGACCGTCGTCCCCTTCGCCGCCACCGTCGCGGGGGCTGCGGCGTGGCTCGCGCTGACATTGGCTGACGACCTGAAACCAGCCGCGCGCCTGTTCCGTGGGGGTCTGGCGGGTGTGGCCCTGCTCGCGTCGCTCATGATTTATCAGCCCGCCGGGATGTTTTTTGGGGTGGTCGTGGCGATGGTGCTCTTGACCTCGCGGCAAACAATCAACACTGCGGTCCGCAAGTTCTCCTTCTGCCTCGCCATCAGCGCCGGCCCGATCCTCGCCGAATTCATCGTGTTCAAAATCGGCGCGGCCGCCTATGGCCCGAGTGACGCAATGCGCGCGGGGCTAACTCCCGATGCGCTCGGGAAGGTAATCTGGTTTCTGCGGAAACCTCTCCGGAATGCGCTTAATCTTGACGCACTTCATCCTTCACTGGATTTCGCCATCATCGCGGTAGTTTTCATCGCGAGCGGGCTGGTCCTCTACTTCGTCGGTTCCTGGAAACAGCGCGCCGCGATGTTGGGGATTGCACTTGCGCTGCTGCCTCTCTCGTACCTGCCGAATCTGGCCGCCCAGGACAGCTTTGGCTCGCATCGCACACAAGTGGCCCTGACCCCATTGCTGGCTTTTTACTTTCTTCTGGCGCTGCGTGGTTATCTCGGCGCCCTCTCAGTATTCTCGCGCCAGTCCCGTGAACAACTTCTGCTCTGCGTGGTCAGCGGGTGGGCAATCGTGTCCGCCTGCTTCGCCCGATACAATGTGGTCCATTATATGACCGGACCCCAGGCCATCGAGTATCGGTTGGTGAAGAGCCAGTTACAGAAGATCGATCCCGCCGACACCGCCATCTATTTCATCCCCGCGGCATTGTCTGACCGGCTTACCGAGTTCTATTATTACGACGAATTTGGCACTCCCTCATCTTTCAAAGTTTGGGCGCAAGAGGGGATGGTGAAATGCGGTCTGCGGGACATTGGGCGGGATGCGATAGGCGTGAAGGTCATCCCGGTGACCCCGGAACAATTGCCGCAGCTCCCCGCCCACGCCGCGGTGGTTGACATGCGACAGCTCAAGCAGTTCCGCTGACCCGTCCGTGTGTATTCGAATTCGCGACGGCAAGGTCCTGTCGCCCCGTGCTGGAAAATGCGTTGCGCCAGCGACTGTGCCGTGACAAATTTAAGGCAGCCTTGTCTATATATTCCCAAATGGTCCCTGCCGTCCGCGTCATTTGTTTGGCGACACTGTTATCCGCGTTTTCCTTCCGCACTGAGGCGGAGGATTTCACCAATGCCATCTCTCCACCCTACTACATGGTTCACTATGAAGGTTCGACGAAGGAAGGTGAATTAAAACTCGGCGCGACCTATACGGTGTGGATACCGCCGAGCGTGAAGATTCTGCGTGGCGTGATCGTGCATCAACATGGTTGCGGCGAACCCGCCTGCAAAGGCGGAGCGACCGCGGCCTACGACCTGCACTGGCAGGCGCTGGCACGCAAGCAGGGATGCGCGTTGCTGGGGCCGTCGTATGAACAGACTGGCAAGAACGATTGCGGTTTGTGGTGCGATCCGCGCAACGGCTCGGAGAAAAGATTCCTCCAGTCCCTCGCGAATCTTGCGAAGCAGTCAAATCATCCGGAACTGGAGACGGTGCCCTGGGCGTTGTGGGGACATTCCGGCGGAGCGGGTTGGGTGGGAGACATGCTTTTACTTCATCCCGATCGCACCGCCGCCGTTTGGTTGCGTTCCGAGGTGCCGACAAGTTTATTGTGGTTGAACATGAACGGCCCCTTGCAAGAACGGCCTTTGGAAATCTCCGCGGCAACCTACGGGGTGCCGATAATGTGCAACCTCGGCACGCAGGAAGGCGTGACCGTTAAAACCGACAAGTTTGCCGTCGTTTGGGACTGGGTGCAGCCCTTTTTCAAAGCGTTCCGTGCGAAAGGCAGTCTCATCGGTGTCGCCGTGGATCCGAACAGCAGTCACGATTGCGGAAACTCGCGTTATCTGGCAATTCTCTGGTTTGACGCGTGTCTCACCGCCCGGTTGCCGGAGAAAGCCGGCGACGCCAGGTTGAAGCCAATGCCTACGGACGGCGCGTGGCTTGCGCCCTTGCTCGGCAAAGAAGCACAACCGGCTGCGAGATTTCCAGGAGATGCAAAGACTGCCGTTTGGCTTCCGAATCAACGCGTGGCGAAAGCCTGGGTCGAGTACGTGAAAAACGGCGACGTGAACGATTCGACGCCGCCACCGGCGCCAACCAATGTGCGCGTCAGCCCGGCCGGCGAGTTGAGTTGGGAGGCCGAAGCCGACCTGGAGAGCGGCATTGCCGCATTTATCATTGAACGCGATGGCGTGAAAATCGCCCGCCTTCCGGAGAAGAACTCGGGTTACTTTGTCGGCCGCCCAGTATTCCAACGAATCGGCTATGGCGACACGCCGACACCACCGCTCCCTGAAATGCGTTACACCGATAATACGGCAAAGAAAGGCGAGAAACACCGCTACGCGGTGCGCACCGTAAACAGCGTTGGCCTGGAGTCTGAATCCAGCGTGCCAGTGGAGGGGA
Organism: uncultured Verrucomicrobiae bacterium; assembly: GCA_963812605.1. Taxonomy (GTDB): domain Bacteria; phylum Verrucomicrobiota; class Verrucomicrobiia; order Palsa-1439; family Palsa-1439; genus Palsa-1439. The sequence goes on from CAWEWF010000004.1 coordinate 425,303, forward strand.
AGAAACTTAAAAACTGATCGGAATGATTTTGGCTGACCGCGTGGCACTGGCGCCGGCGTCGCCCGCGCTAGTGCTGCGACACAGTTCATTCGATGGGCAGAGCGCGGTGGCCCGCCGCGCCAGCGCGGAATCGCGGACGGCTCGGCGAGCCGTCCCTACCAACGACCCTGCAAATGAAGCGTGTCGCACCACTAGTTAAACGCGGCGACCTCGTAGTAATACGTCGTCGAGGGGCTGGGGTAGAAATCCGTGAAGTTGGTGACATTCGCTCCCACGTTGCCAATCACACCCCAATATCCATTGGATGATGTGGCCCGCGAGATTTGAAATCCGGTTTCGTTGTTCGACTTGTCCTGCCAGTTGAGCGTGATGGAAGAAACGGTCACCGCGGTAACCGTCAGGTTCGTAGGCGACGCGGGATCTCCCGGCAATGGCCCAAGCGTCGTCACACAAAAAGACGAACTCATCGACGACTTGTTCCCCGCGTTATCCAGGGCGACAATCGTGTAGCAGTACAGCGTATTCGATGACAAACCGGTCTCGGAGAAGCTGTTCTCCGTGGTCGTCGTGATCAGGACGCCATTGCGATAGACCTGGTACCCTGCCAAACCCAGCCCGCTGAAGTCAATCGAGGGCGCCCATGTGACGGTGATCTGGGCCTTCGAAACGGCCGCAGCCATTCCTCCACTCGGGGTCGATGGCACACCGGTGGTGCCGGCGGCGCTGGAGGAGTTGATGTCGACACGGTAGAACTTCTGCGGATTGATCGCATTGGGGTCGGTAACCGTGATCTGATTGCCGTTTGTAAACGGCCCGAGGTAACCCGCGAGCGGCGACCAA